>CALLMD010000042.1 GCA_938007935.1 uncultured Hellea sp. | reverse complement strand
CGGCGTTCATTGCATCTCGCAAATGATCGCAACCAATACATTTACACAGTGCTCAATCTCATCGTCCCCAAATCCAGTAAGCAACGTCTTACCTGTCCTGTGATGCGGGGAACTTATCAAAGCCAAATTCTTGCTCTCCTCTTTTTAGTGCATTTTTGTGAAACAAAATTGCACGGAACAGAGCCTATCTCTGAACTTCAATGAGGTTAGATTATATCAGGATTGAGGTGCGAGGATTGAATTGCCCGATTATTTTATAAACGATTGAAAAGAGCGGGGAATATATTTTGATAATTGAGGATTAATCTAATCTTTTTGCCTATTGTCTTCCACTTGCCTGACGGAAGTGATTATAAATCAGCTAACTCGCAAATCGACGTCCGCTTTGCAGCCTATCTCTAATCTCTTGCGCGAGCGGAATATCGGCGGGCACCCAGTCAATATCACCCATCTTATCAGGGAAGACCCATTTAAGGGTTTGACCTTCTAAAGCCTTCGCAAAGCCGTCCCATTGACGGCAGAGATAAAGCGGCATGAGCAAATCGAAATCTTCATAAGCATGAGAAGCAAATGAGAAAGGCTGCAAGCAGCGCTCACAAGGCTCGATACTTAATTCTTCTCGCAGCTCCCGCGTCACGGCCTGTTCGGGCGTCTCGCCATCCTCGACTTTACCGCCCGGAAACTCCCATTGGCCCGCATGGCTTTTCCCCGCAGGGCGCTGCGTAATTAAAATACGGCCATCGGCGTCAATCAGGGCGCAAGCGGCGACGATTAATAATTTGCGCTGGCTCAAGATCGGTAATCCGCATTGATGTCGATATAGCCATGGGTCAAATCACATGTGTAAACCGTTGACGCGCCATCGCCTAAACCCAGATCAACTTTGATCTCAATCTCATCATTCTTCATATAAGCCGCGCCGTCATCTTCGGTATAATTCTCATTCTTCTGGCCCTTTTGCGCGAGTAAATGCGGCCCCATCCAGATGGATAATTTATCGCGCTCGGCAGGTTCGCCCGCTTTACCCACCGCCATAACAATTCGGCCCCAATTGGCGTCTTCTCCGGCAATCGCGGTTTTGACCAAGGGGGAGTTGGCGATGCTCATGCCCACGCGCTTGGCGCTGATATTGCTAACCGCCCCGCCCACTTTTATCGTCACAAATTTTGTAATGCCTTCCCCGTCTTTGATAATCTGCATGGCCAAATCAAATAAAACGTCATGAAGCGCGGCTTTAAAATCGGTGAGGCGCGGATCGTCTATATCGGTAATTTGCGTATGCCCCGCTGCGCCGCTGGCAAGTAATAGCAAAGTATCAGATGTGGAGGTATCACTATCAACCGTAATCGCGTTAAAGGTGGTTTGGGTTTGCACGGCGAGCAACGCTTGCAGCACATCTTGCGCAATATTGGCGTCCGTGGCGACAAAGGCGAGCATCGTCGCCATATCAGGCGCAATCATGCCAGAGCCTTTGGCAATGCCATTTATCGTGACTTTTTGGCCGTCAATCATGAGCGAGGTGCTCGCCCCTTTCGCATAGGTATCGGTTGTCATAATAGCGCGCGCGGCGGCTTCCCAATCATCGGCTTTCAGGGCGGCTTTCATCTGCGGATATTTAGCCGTGAGTTTGGACGCCTCCAAAGCTTCGCCAATAACGCCCGTACTGGCAAGGAAAACACTCTCGGCCTGAGCGCCAAAAACATCTGCGGCGCCCTGCGCGCTCTCTACAACAGCATCACGACTTTTCTGCCCCGCAAAGACATTGGCATTGCCTGAATTGACAATAACAAGACGCGGGCCATCTGCCTCTACGCCCAAGGCCTTACGCGACCAATCAATGGCCGCGCCGGGGCAAAGATTTTGCGTAAAGACGCCTGCGACCTGCGTGCCGGCTTGACCTCTGAGAACCCATAAATCCGTGCGGCCTTCATATTTCACGCCAGCTTCCGCTGTCGCCATCTCAAAGCCAGCAATAGGCGGCAGGACAGGAAATTTGGCAGGCGCAAAAGGGGAGATTTTATGTTTACTCATCTGCTGGCTCATTATTTTTTGTTTCTGACTCTTTAGCGGGGTCATTAGTCCCGCTTGCCGCCGCTTGGCCAAAGAGCAATTTGACTTCGCCTTGCGCGCGCAATGTTTTCAAAAGGGTCTGAATTTCATCATAAGTCATGAAATTTAAAATCTCGCCGCGCATCTCTTCAAAGCTGGCTTGCGGGGCCGTGCGGCGATTTAAGACCTCAACGATATGCCAGCCATATTCCGTCTCAAAAGGCGCCGAGCGCTCCCCTTTGGGTGTGGCGAAAGCGTTTTCCGTAAAGTCTGCATTGAGCATATCTTGCGTAAAATATCCAAGATCTCCTCCGCGCGCGCGGCTGCCTTCATCCTCAGAAAATTCTTTGGCAAGCTCTGTAAAATCTGCGCCTTCTGTTAATTTGCTCACAAGAGAATTAGCGACCTCTTCGGTTTTCACCAAAATATGACGCGCTTGAATTTCCACGCCGCGCTCTCTTAGGCTCGCCTGCTCATCATACATACGGCGGACAGTCTCCTCATTGACCTTGTCTTTAAGATGGGTTTCGACCAGCACATTGCCCAAGATACGTTCCCGCGCGACAGAGAGCCTACGCCGCGTCTCATCCTCTTGGTCAAGCGAGCGGCGAAGCGCGTCTAGTGCCAAGAGCCGCTGATCAATCAGCTCATCGAGGACTTTTTGAAAAATGGGCTGGCCGGGCGTCAGCGGCGAGCCAATCTCGATCAGGCCTTGCGAGGCCGCGACGCGCTCAACATCTGAAAGATAAATTTTCGTGCCGTCAATAGAGGCCACCTCTGTATCGCCGAGCCGAACAACGCCTTCGCCAAAGGGCGAATTATCCGCCATTATTAGCCTATCTTGGCATGCTGGGAGAGAAATAGCGCCAATTAGCAGCGCCAAGAGCAAAATTTTATTAGGTTTCATCATCACTTATCGCAAGAATTCGCAGTTTTACTTTGAGCCCTTTCATTGACTTAGAGCATGACCGTCCCTAAATCACCACAAAGAATATGTCGAGGTTTCAGGCACTCTATTCAAATCGTCCTGAACCCCCTCCAAAGGAGCCCCCATGTTAGGGATCGCGAAAAAGATTTTCGGGACTGAAAATGACCGGAAGCTAAAAAAGTTACGGCCTTTGGTCGAAAAGATAAATGGGCTTGAACCTGAGTTTGAAAAAATGACGGATGATGCGCTGCGTCTGAAAACCGAAGAGTATAAAAAACGCCATCAAGAGGGCGAGTCTTTAGACGATCTATTGCCCGAAGCTTTCGCCACAGTGCGCGAAGCGGCCAAGCGCACACTGGGACAGCGCCATTATGACGTACAGCTTATTGGCGGCATAACGCTGCACCGCGGCGAAATCGCCGAAATGCGCACGGGTGAAGGCAAAACTTTGGTCTCGACCCTTGCCGCCTATCTGAACTCGCTCACGGGCGAAGGCGTGCATATCATTACCGTGAATGATTATCTGGCCAAGCGCGACTCGGAATGGATGGGACAAGTCTATAAATTCCTCGGCGTGAGCGTGGGCTGTATCAATGAGCATGAAGCTTACGGTAATGAGCGAAAAGCCGCCTATGATTGTGATATCACTTACGGCACAAATAATGAGTACGGCTTTGATTATCTGCGCGATAATATGAAATATAGCCTCGAAGAAATGGCGCAGCGCGGCCATAATTATGCAATCATTGACGAGATCGACTCGGTCTTGATTGATGAAGCGCGCACGCCGCTGATCATTTCAGGCCCGACAGACGACAAATCAGAATTTTACCGCACCATTGATACGATCATCCCCTCCATCTCCGCAGAGGGTTATGACATTGACGAAAAAGCGCGCACCGCGACTTTTAACGAGGCGGGTAATGAGCAGATCGAAAATATCCTGCGCGAGATGGGCCTGTTGGAAGGCGATAGCCTTTATGACGTAGAGAACGTCACCATTGTCCATCACATCAACCAAGCCCTTAAGGCGCATAAAATCTTCTTCCGCGATAAGGACTATATCGTCAAAAATGACGAAGTTGTTCTCATTGACGAATTTACGGGACGGATGATGGATGGCCGCCGCCTCTCCGAAGGCTTGCATCAAGCGATTGAAGCCAAAGAAAATGTCGAGGTCAAACCCGAAAATGTGACTATGGCCTCGGTAACGCTTCAAAATTACTTCCGCCTCTATGAAAAGCTATCGGGCATGACGGGGACGGCGGAAACCGAAGCCTCAGAATTTGGCGATACTTACGGCCTTGATGTTTTAATCATCCCGACCAACCGCCCTATTCAGCGTATTGATGACCAAGACGCGATTTACCGCACAGAGCGCGAGAAGTTCAACGCCATTGTCGATGAAATTCAGGCCTCTGCCAAAAAAGGACAGCCTATGCTCGTCGGGACGGTCTCGATAGAAAAGTCAGAGGCTCTGTCGCGCTTCTTGCAAGAGCGTAATATCGAACACCGCGTGCTTAATGCGCGCTATCACGAAGAAGAAGCCTCTATCGTCGCCCAAGCTGGCGTACCTGGCGCTGTGACCATTGCGACGAATATGGCGGGACGCGGCACCGATATTCAGCTCGGCGGAAATCTTGAAATGCGCGTGGAGCAGGAAATTCCAGCAGGCATGATGGGCGCGGAACGCGATGCCCTCGAAGATAAAATCAAAGCCGAAATTGCTGTGCTTAAAGAAAAAGCCCTCGCCGCAGGCGGGCTTTATGTTCTGGGCACAGAACGCCATGAATCGCGCCGTATTGATAATCAGCTTCGCGGACGCACAGGCCGCCAAGGCGATCCGGGCCGCTCAAAATTCTACCTCTCGACTGAGGATGACTTGATGCGTATTTTTGGTGGTGACCGCCTGAAAAATATGATGAGCAAACTCGGCTGGGAAGAAGGCGAAGAGCTGACCAATAAGGTCATGACCAAAACCATCGAGACCGCGCAAAAACGCGTCGAGACCCGTAACTTTGATATTCGTAAGAACCTGCTTAAATATGATGATGTTATGAATGATCAGCGCAAAGCCATTTTTGAGCAGCGCATGGAATTTATGACTGATGATGATGTCTCTGATGTGATTGAGGATTTCCGTCATCAAGTCTGTGAAGATTTAATCGAAACCCATGTCCCGAAAAAAGCCTATGCTGAGCAATGGGATATTGAGGGTCTGTCTGCCAGCTCCAAAGAAACGCTCGCCATGGAAATTCCTTTCGCCGATTGGGCCAAGGAAGAAGGCATTGCCGATGAGGAAATGCTCGAACGTTTAAAAAAGACAACGGATGAAGCCTTTGAGCAGCTCAGCGCCGGAATTGACGCCGGGGAAATGCAGCGCGTTGAAAAACAGCTCTTATTGCAAGTCATCGATACGAATTGGCGCGAGCATCTTCAGCAGCTCGACGCACTAAAATCCGTGATCGGTATGCGCGCCTATGGTCAGCGTGATCCGCTCAATGAATATAAGTCAGAGGCCTTTACTCTCTTTGATAAACTTCTGACCGATCTTCGCGAAGGCGTGACAAAGGCCGTCACGCGGCTCTTGATTAATGTTCAAATGCAGCGCCAACAAGAAACCATGATGGAGCAACAGCGCCAGCAACAACAAGCCACAGCTGGCGCGCGCTCGCCCATGGAAATGATGAGCGCGCCTGCACAGAACGCCTCCCAAAACGCAGGCCCCGTCGCGGCGGCATCCGACATCACCCCGCAGCAGCTTGAAGGCGTCAGCCGCAATAGCCCCTGTCCATGCGGGTCTGGTAAAAAGGTCAAACATTGCCACGGGCGGGCGGCCTAACCGCCACCCGAACGGGCGCGCTCGCCTCGTTTTGCATCAAATTTATGCAGGGGTGCACTATCTCGCATCACCTTGCCCTGATTTCACCGCCAAAGGCTGAATCCCGTCGCCATCTCCCGATATTTTGCTAATCCCAGCGCATGAGTTTTCATGCAGCGTCGTAACGCGCACTATTAACGGAGTATAAAATGAAAAAGTTTCTTTTGGTATCAGCAGGTCTCGCCCTCGCATCGGCCGCCCCCATGAGCGCCATGGCTGGCGACGTCAGCGTCTCGACGAGTGTTGATCTCGTTAGCGATTATGTTTTTCGCGGCGTCAGCCTTGCCGATACGGCCATCCAGCCCGGCGTCGAAGTCTCGGTCGGCGATTTCACAGTCGGCGCATGGGCCTCGACAGGCTTTGGCAATACATCCATTCTCGCAGGCGATGAGATCGACCTTTATGCCAGCTACTCTGTCCCGCTATCAGACGCTTTCAGCACAGATGTCGGCGTCACCTATTATCACTATCCCCAAGGCGGTAGCCTTTTCGCCACAGATGGCGGCGGCGCAGGCACATATGAAGTCTTCGCTTCGCTCGGCTTTGACACAGCTTTGGCCCCCTCTGTAAGTGCATATTACGATTTAACGCTTGAGGCTCTCACCCTTGAAGGCGGCATTGGCCATAGCGTCGCGGTTGGCGATAAAACAAGCCTGGATCTCGGCGCAACAGCAGGCCTCGTCGATGGTGACGGCTTCTCCTATGAATATGGCCAAGCTTCGGCTTCATTAGGTTATGGTTTCACCGATGACGTCTCAGCCTATATCGGCGCAAATTACTCGCTCAGCTCAGAAGATACACTAAATTATAGTGAAATCCTCCAAGGCCAAGGCGATGATAACCTTTTATGGTTCGGCGCAGGCATCGCCGCTGGCTTCTAGGCATAAGACAAATTTTGAAAGAGCCCTGTCCTCGGATGGGGCTTTTTTTGTTGGTATGGAGTTATTCGATGAAGACCTTTAGCTATAGGTGTATTCTGAATAAGAACAGGTAACTCGATAATTACTCAACCTACAAGTCTTTCGCCGCTGTAAGCGCATCACCAAGATGCATTTTTCCTGAGCCGGGTTTGAGGGGTTTTTGCTGGCTTTCATCTGGAGCCCATCCTGTGAGCCATAAGATTTCAAAACTGGCTTTGAGCTTTTCATTATTTCCAAATAACTCTGCGTAATTTTCTTTTAGGCGCGCATAATAGGATTGGGTCAAAACCTTATCTGAGCGGTTCTTTAAAATATTGGTCTCGCCACTATCGCGCAGGTCAGAGAGCAGGGTTTCAAACTTTGCATAATTGACATTAAAGCGGTCCATATCGACCACAGGCAAGTTCAGCCCTGCCCGCGCGATTAAAGGGGCGGCTTGGCTATGGGTAATCATGGGGAAAATGTGCGGGCTTGTGCCGCCCAGCATTTCATCATCCGTTTTATAAAGCGATTGGCGTAATTCGGTGAGCGTGTCGCCGCCAAAAATAGATGCGATAAAAAGGCCGTCTTTTTTCAGCATTTGGGCCATAAGGCGCATCTCGCCGGGGACATCATCTTCGCTATGCAGCGTTAGAAAACTAAGAATGAGATCAGCTTTGTCAGGGACTATATCCGTTAGGCCCGTGCTGCGGTGGATGAAGGTGAAATTCTTTGGCTGTTTATCAGCGGGCAGGCGCGCGCTTAAATCTGCGCGAAGGTCAAATTCGCCGACCAAAATAACATTTTCAAAATGACGGTTCACATCAAGGATACGCTCAGCGCAATCATCAAGACACCGTTCTAACAGAAATGACAGGCCCGTTTTGGTCATGCGTTTGGCCGCCCTAGCCCGGCGCAGGGATTTTAAATGGGAATCAAATATTTGCGGAATAGCCATTTGCTCTGCCATAAGGAGGATATGGTCTTTTCAGTCTCGAAAGAAAACCCCTTCTTGCGCCGCGCAGCAAATATTATTGATATTGTCCTTCCGCCGCAATCTTTGCTCACGGGGCATGTGCGTGATGCGGGCGGGGATGGCAGTATCTGGTCTGCGGTGAATTTCCTTGATGAGCCGTGTTGCGATATATGCGGCTTTCCTTTTGAATTTGACCAAGGGCCAGATATTTTATGCGGTCGCTGCGTCGTTAAAAAGCCCGCTTTTGATCGGGCGCGGGCGGCCTTTCAATATGATGATGTGTCTCGCTCAATGGTGCTGGCTTTTAAACATGGCGGGCGCACGCAAGGTCTGGCGACATTTGCCGCCCATATGCGCCGCGCAGGAAGACGGTTTTTACCAGAGGCAGATTTTCTCGTGCCTGTTCCGCTGCATTATTCACGGCGGATTAAGCGCCGCTATAATCAATCGGTTTTGCTCGGCCGCGCGCTCTCGCGTATTAGCGCGCCGGAGTTTAATCCTGATTGCCTTTCGCGCCGGCGGGCCACACCAACACAGGGCGGTAAAACAGCGGCGGGGCGGCGGCGCAATGTCCAAGGCGCATTTGACATCAGAGAGGGCCATGAGGATAAAATTGCGGGCGCGCATATTGTCTTGATTGATGACGTTATGACGACGGGGGCAACGCTGGAATCCTGCGCGCGTACCTTAAAACGGGCAGGGGCGCGCCGTGTGGACGCTCTGGTTTTGGCACGGGTTGTCAAAGCCGCCGCAATCCCTAAATAGAGGGCAGGACCCAAAGATACGCTTTCAAGGATTAAGCATGGCCAAAATTGAAATATATACAAAAATGATGTGCCCTTATTGCGTACGGGCTAAGGCGCTTTTGAAAAAGAAAGGCGCAGAATTTACGGAAATCCCAGCCTATATGGACGCGGCCAAGCGCGATGAAATGCGCAAGCGCGCAGGCGGGGCGAATACATTTCCGCAAATCTTTATTGATGGCCAACATATTGGCGGCTGTGATGATTTGCACGCGCTTGACGCGCGCGGTGGATTGGATCCGCTGCTCGCGTGATCCGCGCGGCGATCATTCAATTACGCTCTGGCGCCGAGATTGAGGATAACCTCGAAGCGGCGGGGGCGCTAATCCGCGCGGCCGCAGCAGATGGCGCGGGGTTTATCACGACCCCTGAAATGACCCATATTTTACAGCGCTCACCCAAGCGCCTTTTTGCGGCTATCAAGCCCGAGAGTGAAGATATTGGCGTGAGCTATTTTTGCGCACTCGCCAAAGAACTAGGCGTTGATTTATTGATAGGCTCCCTTGCGATTAAAACGGGTGAGCAGCGGGCCGCGAACCGCTCATTCCTCATTGGCAGCGACGGCGAAATCAAAGCCCGCTATGATAAAATTCATCTCTTTGATGTCACTGTCTCTAGGGCGGAGACGTGGAAAGAAAGCAATGTTTATGACCGCGGTCAGCAGGCGGTGCTTACCGATATAGACGGGGCAAAGCTTGGCCTGTCCATTTGTTATGATTTGCGCTTTAGCGGGCTGTATCGTCATTACGCGCAATCTGGCGCGCAGATTTTGACTGTGCCTGCGGCTTTCACGCGGCTCACAGGTGAGGCCCATTGGGAGAGTCTTTTGCGCGCCCGCGCGATTGAAACGTCTAGCTTTGTGATTGCGCCCGCCCAAGGCGGGCAGCATGCTGATGGCCGCGCCACATGGGGGCGTTCTATGATTGTTGGGCCCTGGGGGGACATCCGCGCGGTTTTGGATCACGATACGCCCGGATATATATGCGCGGATTTGGATATGGCTGATGTCGATGAGGCCCGCGCAAAAGTCCCGGCGTGGAATTATAATCCGGATTACGCGCTGTGATTAAATATAATCTGATATGCCGCCATGAGCATGAATTTGAGGCGTGGTTTTCATCATCCTCCGATTATGACACGCAGCGCGAAAAACGTCTTGTGCAATGCCCTTATTGTAATTCGGCTAAAGTTGAAAAAGCGATTATGGCGCCGAATGTCTCGACCTCACGCAAGAAAGATAAAATCGCCTCCAAGCAATTAGAGAGCCAGAAAAAGGCTATGGCGATGATGAATGCGGCGGCGTCTAAAGTGCGCAAAGAGATTGAAGAGAAATGCGATTATGTCGGTGATAAATTCGCGGACGAAGCCCGCGCCATTCATTACGGCGAAAAATCAGAACGCGCCATTTATGGCGAAGCCACAGCCAGTGAGGCTGCGGAGCTTCATGACGAAGGCGTTGGTATTGCGCCTTTGCCAGATATCCTCGCGCCCAAACCGAGCAAGAAGATAAATTAGGCGGCGAGTGGAAGTGGGTTTGGCACCTTGCGTGATGGTAGAATAATCACATTCTCATCGCCCATATCAATCACGGTTTCCCCGTTTTCTATGGCGTTTAAAATTTCAGGCGCATTGGCAAAGGGCCCAAGGGCAACCAATAGCATATCCTGAGTCTCAATATTTGGCAGGGTCGCAAAAGCGCGGGCTTGGTCAAGTGAAATACTTCCGCCAAAATAGGCCTGTTGCAGACGGGGGCTGAGGCGTGACACACAGAGCAAATCTTTGACACATTGCTTGGAGACGTAAAGCGTCGATGCAATTTCCATCAAGGCATGGCCTTGCTTGCGCAGAGCTATGGCTTCGTCAAATTTTTCCCGATTAGATAAAAGGCTCATATGGGGCGTTTGCAACGTGTTTTGATTTGCAATCACATAGGGCACATTGACAAGTGAGCGGGGCAGGTTGCCAGTAAAGCGCATACGGCGCAGGGCGGCTAATCTCTTTTTACCATCAATCACCACAAGCTTTTTCCCGCGCGGCATCACCGTTATCGGGTTTAACAGACCATGTTTGGCGATTGATAGCTGGATTTGCTGAACGTCTTTAAGGCGTTGGCCATATAAAATACGTGTTGTGGGCGTCTGAAAATCCGACAACTTTGCCGTTTTAAACTGAGTGGGCGTCATGCGAGCCTCCATTATTATTATGGTATAAGGCTTAAGCGTGTCACGATTACCAGAACGATACAGTTCTGTGACAAATTAATTAATATCGTTAACACGTATTAACCTTACTAGTTCCCAGACGTACAACGCCTATTAACCTTAATTGTTCCCGATTGTTCGAGAATAATACAGAAATAGAGGTACAGAGCTGAACCTAAGCTGAAAATCTTGGTTAATAAAACCTTAATAAAATAGGGTCTTAGGCTTCTTTGATACCAATTGTAACGTAATTAATCGAGAGATCATCGCTAAGGCGCCATTTGCTGCTGAGCGGATTGAGGCTCATGCCAATACTGGGCTGCGGCGTTAACCCCGCATCGATTAACCAGCGGCGAATTTCAAGCGGTTTGACGAGCTTAGCATATTGATGCGTGCCGCGCGGGAGCCAGCGCAAGACATATTCCGCGCCCAAAATAGCAAAACTAAAGGCTTTGAAAGTGCGGTTGATGGTCGAGCAAATCATAAGCCCGCCGCCGCGCACCATGGCTCCGCAATCTTTCATAAATTCTGGCGGGTTGGCGACATGTTCAATGACTTCCATATTCAGCACGGCGTCAAAGGGCGTCTCGCCAGCCTGTACAAGCTGTTCAATCGTGCCGTGACGATAATCAATCTCAAGGCCAAGCTGCTGGGCGTGGGTTTTGGCTGTTTTGAGATTTTTCTCCAGCGCGTCAACGCCGGTTACCTGCGCGCCCAGCCGCGTCATCGGCTCACATAACAGCCCGCCGCCGCAGCCAATATCTAATATGCGCAGGCCTTTAAGCGGGAGCTCAGTCTCTGGGTCACGGTGAAAATGCTCACAAAGCGTTTCTTTGATAAAGCCCAGCCTAGCGCCGTTCATAATGTGAAGCGGTTTAAACGGACCGTTCGGATCCCACCAATTTTCAGCCATACGCGCAAAGCTCGCCATTTCCGCAGGGTCAACCGAGACACTGGAAATATGTTCTGGGGCTGTATCGCTATGGGCCATTGGGTAACCTATTCGTTTAAGGCAAGCTAGATAAAAGCGGCCGACAAGCAATGAGGCGCTTCGCCGCTAGTTGGTCATTTCCAACGTCTCGCGTAGTAAAATGCCAAGCCGCTTAATGCCCTCATCTATTGTCGGCGCGTCGGGTAGCGAGAAACTCAGGCGAATGGTATTCGTCCCTGATTTATCAGCAAAGAAAGCTTGGCCCGGTACAAAGGCAACCTTTTGTGTTTTAAGCGATTTTTCGAGCAGGTCAGCGCCGTCAATATGCTCTGGCAGCGTTATCCAGATAAACATGCCGCCTTCGGGCCGGTTCCAGCGCACGCCATCTGGCATATGCGTCTCCAAGGCTTTGAGCATATGATCGCGGCGGGCTTTATAGGCTTTGCGGATTTTAGTGATTTGCGCCTCAAAGCCTTTTTCCGCGACATCCGTAATCGCGATTTGATTGATGGTAGAGGAATGTAAATCAGAAGCTTGCTTCATCAGGACAAGGCGAGAGATAACGGTTTTGGCCCCGCAGACCCAACCCACACGCAGGCCCGGAGCGAGGGTTTTAGAAAATGTCCCGCAATATAGCGTACGCGTTTTTTCTATGTCGCCTGCGCGTTTAATATCCAGCGCTAAAATCGGGGGAATGGCATCTCCGTCATAGCGCAAGGCTTGATAGGCGGCGTCTTCGATGATGGCGATATCCAGCGCCTCTGACATATTCAGCATGCGCTCTCGCGCATCCAATGTCATGGTCTCGCCAGTCGGGTTAGCGAAATCGACGGAGAGATAAGCAAATTTGACATTGCCGCCCGCTTGTTCGGCGGCGTCTTGATAGGATTTTGGTGTGCGGTTGCCATTATCGGAGAGGCGGTCAAAATGAGGCTCATAGGCGTTAAACGCTCCCAGCGCGCCAAGATATGTCGGCCATTTCACAAGCGCCGTATCATTTGGGGAGAGGAATAATTTGCCAATATAATCAAGCGCCTGCTGTGAGCCAGACGAAATAAGGATGTTATCTATATCGCATGGGATACCCAATTTGCCCATCTGCCCCGCAATCCAGGCCCTTAGCGGGGCGTAGCCTTCACTAACCGAATATTGCAGCGCGGCATCTTGAATGTCTGAGCTAAAAATCTCTGAAAACGCGCTTTGCATCTCGTCAGCGGGGAACAGTTTTGGGTCGGGAATACCCCCCGCAAATGAAATAATATCAGGCTGATCCAGAAGCTTCAGAAGCTCTCTTATCTCAGAGGCCCGAAGCCGCGAGGCGCGTGATGCAAAAATGTCTTCCCAATTCATCGTAAATTCCAGTTCAATGAATGCGAGTGTTAAACTTTCCTGAGAAAATTGGCCAGCGCCTTTTGGCTTGTCTATTTAAATGGTTGAAAAAACTTCTCACCCGCGTAAAAGCGCCGCTGTTTTTGAATTATGAAAGCTAGGACTTAGAATGGCGCGTATCGTCATGAAATTTGGCGGCACATCCGTCGCAAATCTGGAACGTATTCGTCACGTTTCCCGCTTGGTCGAGGCCGAGGTCAAAGACGGCAATGAAGTGGCCGTTGTTGTCTCTGCCATGAGCGGGGAAACTAACCGTCTTGTCGCTTTGGTGGATGAGCTTGATGCGGACCGTATCGGCAATCAAGATGTGCATGGCGGCGATATTGAGGATGAATATGATTCCATCGTTGCCACGGGCGAGCAGGTCACATCAGGATTGCTCGCCATTGCGCTGCGCCGCCGCGGGGTTAAAGCCCGATCATGGCTGGGATGGCAAATTCCGCTACGCACGGATATGGCCCATTCCAAGGCTCGCATTGCCGAGATTGAAAGCTCGGCAATTGGTCCGTCTATCGAGGCGGGGAATGTCGCCGTTGTGGCTGGCTTTCAGGGCATTAGCGATGATGGCCGTATTTCGACATTAGGGCGCGGCGGCTCAGACACCTCGGCTGTTGCGCTCGCCGTGGCGCTTAAGGCGGATCGCTGTGATATCTATACGGATGTGGACGGTATCTATACCACGGATCCGCGTATTGCCACGGATGCACGCCGCTTAAACCGCATCGCTTTTGAAGAAATGCTGGAACTCGCCTCATTAGGCGCGAAAGTTTTGCAAACACGGTCAGTCGAGCTGGCCATGAATAATAACCTGCCCATCCGTGTGTTAACATCGATGGCCGAAGTCGGGGATGATAACCCGGGAACCCTAGTCTGTAATGAGGATGAGAACATGGAAGAACGCGTCGTTTCAGGGGTCGCCTATTCGCGCGACGAAGCCCAGATCACTTTACTCCAACTCCAAGATCAACCCGGCATGGTCGCCAAAGTTTGTAAGGCGATGTCAGAGGCCAACGTCATTGTCGATATGATTGTCCAAGGTATATCACGAAATGATAATGCGGCGAACCTGACCTTTACTGTCGGCAAGCGTGATTTAAGCAAGGCGCTTAAAGCGCTTGAAAAGTCCAAAGACGAGATCGGCTTTGAAGGCATCAAATCCGATGACAATGTGACCAAGGTCTCTGTTGTCGGCATTGGCATGCGCTCTCACACGGGCGTGGCGCAGACCATGTTTGAAGCCTTGGCTGAGCGCGGCATTAATGTGGAAGTCATTGCAACGTCTGAAATTAAAATCTCGGTTCTGATAGACGCGGAATATACAGAGCTGGCCGTACGGGCTTTGCATAATGCTTTTGAGCTTCACGAAGCGGGTAAGTTGAAAGTCAGCGCGCCTTAAATTTTCTGGCTAAATCTTCGCCCCTTAAATCTTTTCAGTAATCTTTATCGCCGCTTTACAGCCCGCTGTGATGACGCGCGATAATAGTCCGTAAGCGGGCGCCTCATGCGCGCCTGAATCGACGGCTGTGTCGCGGTGGTGGAGCTCATCTTCGCGAAACTGCGCAAATGTGGCCGCGAGTTCTGGCTCTTCATTTTTAATTTCGGTGACCTGCTCGCCGTAATGCTGCTCAATCACATTCTCTACGGCCTCGGTACAGGCATGGGCGGCTTTCTCGCCCATCAGCGCCGTGACAACGCCGAGCCCATATCCCGCCGCGTTCCAAATCGGGGCCATGGCGGTTGGGCGCACTTTGCGCTCGACGAGTAGCTTATCAAAGGCGTCGAGATGTTTTTGCTCTTCCGCTTCCATTTCAGAGAGCTGGGCGGTGATGGCTTGCGTCTTGGCATTGCGGCCAAAGACAGCTTGCTGCCCGCGGTAAATGGCAACGGCGGCATATTCACCCGCATGGTCCACACGCAGCATTTCTGCGATGCGTGGGTTCTTACTATGTCCTGCAGGTCTAGGCTTAGGCATGAGGTTTCTTAACAGATAAAACGAGCACGAGGCCAGCCCCGATAAGCGAGAAAATAGCGTTCCACGCTGCCATAGACAGGCCGAGGAAATGCCAGACAGCTTCGGTGCAGGCGGGTGGGCGGATTTTGTCATTCAAACCCCCTAGCGGGTCATTCGGATCAAAGACCGTCATTGGCCCGCCGCTAGCGCAGGTCTTGGGGCCTTCCCACCATTTATACTCAACGCCGACATGCCAAAAGGCGATAGCAAAGCTGACGAGTAGGGCAAGCGCGATGAACCAGATGAGGGGCTTTAACAAAGCGGGTTTAAATAAACGAATGCCGAGCGTAATCGCGGCAATCCCCAAAACCGCCTTATGGGCGTGGCGCTGCCAATAGCACATGGTGCAAGGGGCATAGCCAAAACCATATTGAAAAATCCACGCCCCAACCAACAGCCCGCCTGAGAGCAGGATAGCAAAAATAGGGGCCTGTTTAGCGGTCAGCGTCATAGGCTCTATATAGGCACAGGCACAGGCCCTGTCACGTGACGGATTGACCATCTTACTTAAGATGCCGAATGAGCCTAACTGGCTGAAAAGCTTGTAAATATGTTGTTAATAGTGTTTACTAAATTTTAGGGGCACGCTGTTACATCTCTTTCGGTGCAAAATTTGGGTATTTATCATACAGATCACATAGGATCGCAGCTGCGCCGCGAACGGATCGCGCGTGGGATGACGCTTGATCAAATTTCTGAAAATACCAAAATCCGCCCTGACTTTTTAAACGCTATTGAAAATCTGACCAAGGATGAACTGCCAAGCATTGGCTATGTTCTGGGCTATGTACGCAGCTATGCTAAATATCTGGATATGGATGGCGACATGGTTGTGGCCCGTTATAAAATAGATAGCGCTGTGCCTGAAAATCTGGGGCGGCGTAATCTTCCCCATTTTGTTCCGCAGCGTAAAATCAGATTACCGCGCGGCTTTGTGCCCGCGACCTCTGTGATAGCTGTCGCCGCCATGCTCTTTGCCTGGTACGGGACGCAAACCGAATTACAGGCCGCCAGCGTAGAGGTGCCGGATTTAACTGTCGCCGAAGAAATTGAGGTCACGCCCGTTGATCCCAATATGCTGACCATCAAGGCCCTTGCGCCAAGTTGGGTGCAGATCAAAGACAAATCAGGCCGCGTTCTGATTTCGCGTATCTTTGTCACGGGCGAGACATGGCAGACCCCGCGTGGTTCTGGCGTGACCCTCTCGGCGAGAGATGGCGGCGCGATATCGCTCTTGGTCGGCGAAGAATATCTCGGCACGCTTGGTAATCGCGGCGTTGCGATTGCGGATGTAACGCTTAACTAATGAGAAATTAGACCGCCGCGCAAGCCCTGTATTAGCCTCCTTAAGAACCCCAGCGGGCTGTCGTGATTAGTGACATAATATAAGGCAAGCCAAGAAGGGGTTGCAGCGGCGATAGAGGTTCCCCCAAGAACCCCCGTCTGAGCATTGTTTTATAAATCCTTTTTTGAACGCAATATGAATGGGTCACTTTTACGTCTTTATCCTGTCATAAAACCGTGGCACTACGCATTTCATGAGCGTTGAGCATAAAGACATAAATTCCATCCGCCCCTGGCGCACCATAGAGCGCCGCAAGTCGCGCCAGATTATGGTCGGCAAAGTCGCTGTGGGCGGGGACGCGCCCATTGCCGTGCAGTCCATGACCAATACCATCACCCATGATGTGACGGCCACGGTCGCGCAAATTCAGGGCTTAGAAGAAGCCGGCGCAGATATTGTCCGCGTCTCTGTCCCTGACCCTGATAGCTCCGCCGCGCTTAAAGACATCGTAAAAGAAGTTTCCGTCCCGCTTGTGGCGGATATTCACTTTCATTATAAGCGCGGCATAGAGGCGGCGGAAAACGGCGCGGCGTGTCTTCGCATTAATCCCGGCAATATTGGCGGGCAGCACCGCGTGCGTGAAGTCGTCGCCGCCGCGCGCGATAATGGCTGCTCTATCCGTATTGGCGTCAATGGCGGGTCCCTTGAGAAAGAACTTTTAGAGAAATATGGCGAGCCATGCCCTGACGCGATGGTGGAGAGCGCGCTGATGCATGCCCGTATGCTCGAGGATGAAAATTTCCGCGATTATAAAATCAGTGTCAAAGCCTCTGATGTTTTCCTCACCGTCGCGGCCTATCATCAACTGGCCGATGCCACAGACGCGCCGCTCCATCTGGGCGTCACAGAGGCGGGCGGCACGCGCATCGGCACAGTGAAAAGCTCGATAGGGATGGGCAATTTATTATGGGCGGGCATTGGCGACACGATACGGGTGAGCCTCTCGGCTGAACCCGTAGAAGAGATTAAAGTCGGCTTTGATATGCTCAAATCTTTGGGGCTTCGCACGCGCGGCGTAAATATTATCTCCTGCCCGTCCTGCGCGCGCCAAGGCTTTGACGTGATTAAAACCGTGCAAATTCTCGAGGAAAAACTCGCCCATATTAGCGAACCGATTTCCCTCTCTATCATTGGCTGCGTGGTCAATGGCCCCGGCGAAGCCATGTATACCGATCTCGGCTTTACGGGCGGCTCGGCCGGTTACGGCATGATGTATGCGGCCGGCAAAAAAACAGGCAAAACCGATAATGACGACATGGTCGCTGATATTGTCAGTAAGGTTGAGGAGCGCGCGGCGTTATTGAAACGCCAGCGGGATGCGGCTGAGGCGGCGGAGTGATGTTTAATTAAATCTGATTTGTAGGGGATAATCGTAATTTATTTTTCCATCAGAGTTAAAGAAAACTGCAAAAGGGTGACGACCAGATGATGGAGTGTCTAATTTTGTATTGTTGAAAAGATACTCACTCAGTTCTGAAATATTATAAACGTGATAGCATACTACTTCTCCATCTTCTCTAACAATCACATATCCGCCATCTGCTTTTATAATACCATCCCAATCAGTTGCAGGGACCATTCCTAGAGCTGAGTTTAATAATAAATATTTTAGTTTGAATTTTATATCTTCGAAATCAAAATTTTCTAAAATGGGTCCTTTTAATCGTTTGTTTTCAACAATATAATTTGTCAAATCTTTTAAACTGTTCCCCTTACTACTAAAAAATGCTAAGAGTAATTCACCCATTATTTCAGGTAAGAAACTATCTATTTTTCTTAGGTTTTTTTCGAAAATAGGACTTAACATTTTTTGAAATATAATTCGACCGCCATCATTCAAAACGGTATCTACACGTCTTCTCAATTTTCTGGCGCCAGTCGTGTTATTCACTTGTTCCAGATCAATTTTAATGTTCTCTACAGAAAACCTAAAATGCGTAGGTTGAGAGGCGTTTAATAATGTGGCTTTCCCACCTATGTAAGATTTTATACTAAAGCCAACTAAGCTCTCCTGAGAAGTAATATGATCTCTTAAAATAAGTACTATATCTTCTTTAGACCCAGCTCCCTTTTTTATTTTTCCAGGCTTTAAAAGCTCTATTAATTTATTGGCTTCTGGGAGAGCGAATGTACCTTTACTATTCTTCTTAGCCTTTATTGCTTTTAAAATAGTTGGTAATTCATTTGTGATTGTTTGATAGGAAATTTTAAATTCACTTTCTGTCCCATCTGAAGTCATTCTTACTTGCAAAGTGTTATCATCACTTAAGTCGTAAATTCTTGAAATCTGTGAATCGTTTCTTACGACCTTTGTAACAGGGTAATTAATGTCAGGAATTTTACTTAAATCACTTTTGGCAGCAGGTAATACACGTTGCTCAACGATTTTAAGAAAAGCATAGAGTTCACTCCACTCTCCAGTATTGAATGTTTTAATCTGCATGTTGATGCAAGTATTCTATTATTTTCTTTGCAGTTGCTCTCACAGCAGGAACAGCGACAGAATTTCCGAGTTGTTTCATGGCTTGAGTTTCTGAAACAGGGAATTCAAAATCTTCGGGAAGACCCATCATTTTTTTACCTTCAACGCTCGATAACCTTACGACGCCGCCATCAACCGCATAAGTATCCCAATTTCGCCGGTCCATTAAACCTGAGCCACGACCTCCAACCCGGAGTGTATAACCGATAGCCTTGTTACAAGGTTTTCCAAAAATATCTGACATCGTCATTCTTAAAGGCTCTGCGGCAGGAAATTCGAATGTACTGTCTTCTGTTGTCTCACCTCTAAAGCCGACCATAAATATTCGGGGGCGATGTTGAGGGAGTCCGTGATCTGACGCTTTTACCATTTTGTATTTGAAAGAATATTCTGCGTCTTCGAGCATTTGTTGAACGCGCGCGAATGTTTTACCTTCATCATGGTTTTTGATGTGACGTACATTCTCTAAAAAGAAGGCGGCCGGTTTTTTCTTTTTTATTATTTTGATAATATCAAAAAATAGATTCCCTCGATCTTCTTTAGAATCTTGGAAGCCTCGTTTAAATCCTGCTTGTGAAAATGGCTGACATGGGAATCCGCCACATAAAATGTCAAAATCAGGAATGGTATCAATATCAACAAGTTTTATATCGCCCGCAAAATTATTGCTCTTAAAAAGATTAGGGGATTTTTTTGAATGATTATGGATATAGGTCTTGCGGGCATATGGATTGATTTCAGAAGCAAATACACATTCAGATCCAAGTGAATGTAAAGCTAAATGAAAGCCGCCAATACCAGCAAATAAATCGATAAATTTATATTCGTTCTTTTCAGATGTCGTCTTGGGTTGAATGTCAGCAATTAAAGACATCCCTTTGAGGGCTTGTATGCTTGAAATTTCAGGCTGTTTTATCCCTTTATCAAAAGCAATAATTTCCGCCTCTGGCAGACGCAAGAGTTCTGCCGTGTCAGAAATCGTAAGATTAGCTGATTGCCTCAAATCAGAGAATTGCGTTTGTGCTTGTTGGTTCACTGCGACTCCATAAACGGATAAATACCAATGTGCTCAAAACAAGAACATTTGCAAGGTTGAATGTAAACTTCTTTTCATTGATAATCCCCCTAAACCCCACCCCCTTATAACCGCGGCGGCGTAAACCTCCTGCATCCTAACTGTTATTTGGCGTCGAAATTTTCCTTAAAATATGCAAAGATTCGTCTGCGGGGTATGTTGTGGGGGGCATAATGCGCTGTCTTGGGCGGTGCTTTGGAGATTAAGATGAAATCTAAAATTATGATGAGCGCGGCCCTTGCCGCGATGTTTAGCCTTATGGCCAGCACGGCTTTTGCGCAGCCGCCTGCGGGTAAGGGCAAAAACAAAGCCAAGAAAATGAAAGACCGTATGGAGCAGGTGGACCGCCAAACCCAAGAGGGCCAAGAAGGCTTTGAGCGCATGCGGGGTAAGAAAGGGAAAAAGAATAAAGATAAAGATCGTGATTATGATGACGACTTTGATGATGATGATTTTGAGCAAGACCGCGCAGAGCGCCGCCAAGACAGAGACCGTAGGCAGGATAATGGCCGTCAGGATGGCGAGCACCGCATGGACGATGAAGCCAAAGGAAAAAAGGAAAAAAGTAAAAAAGCTAAAGACCGCAATAGGGAAGATCGCCTAGAGCGCCGCCAAGATGCGGATCGTCGCCAAGACGCTGACCGCCGTCAAGATGCGGATCGTCGTCAGGATGCGGGTCGCCGTCAGGATGCTGAAAACCGCCGCGATGGAGGGTTCACAGAAGAGCTACGTGAAAACCGTCAGGGTGTTGAGGCCAAAGGCAAAGGCAAGAAAAAGGGCTGGTTCACGCGTTGGCGCGAAGCCCGCGCAGAAAAGCGGCGTAATAAAGGAAATTAAAGGATTGCGAGAGTAATCCATTACCTAAAGCAGCGCCTCTGCCAATTGGTGGGGGCGTCAGCCCACCCAACCCCAAAACGCAGCGCTGTTGGTGCAAAGCCGTCCTGACTCCGCCCCCATAAATTAAATCCCCGTTAACCATAAGTCTTAACAGAATATTAAGGATTAACGTTAATAATTTGTTAACACTTTTGGAGGGGAGCTATCTATGTTGACGAATATTGTGACGCGTTTCGGGGTTTTGTTTGCCGTCATTTCGATGATGTTAATCGCGGGCTTCATCTTCTTTTCAGAAGCTATCTTTGCATCATCCACTGTCTCACCCGTTGCCTCATCCGCTGTATCGCCCACTCAGGACACAGCGCAAGTTTTGGCGAAAGAGTATCCAGCGGCGTCTGCGGATGCCGAACACGACGCACCTGTCATTAAACTTGCGAGCCTGTCCTTAGATATTGGCGAGAGCTCAGATAAACCCCTTGGCGATGTTGCGCGCATCCAAGAAGCTGCACCGAGCGATACGGATAGTCTCCTCACGCGCGCTATGAGCTTTGCACAGGAACAGAAATTTGATGAGGCGCTTCACCTTCTCAAGAGCGTTCCAAGCGCAGATAAAGAGGCATATAAAGTTCAGTTCCTTGAAGCCAAACTCTTATCCTGGGCTGGACATCATGATCAGGCGGAAGACCTATTTGCGGCTCTGAATAAGGCCTATCCGCAAAATTCAGATATTATGGTCTCTCATGGCTATTTGAAAATTTATCAAAAGGATTATGCGCAAGCTGTGACGCTTTTTTCTGATGTTCTGAGCCAGCACCCAGAATATGAAGATGCCAAGCGCGGCCTCAGAATGGCGCGCTACGCAAAATAAACGCCCGCGCTGCCAGCCTTTCAGCGCGCTTGCTTATAGACCAAGCCTTGTCACGGCCCGTTTTGCTTGCTTTAGTTAGGCATGACCACCGCCTCCAAATCCCACCCCCTTATTAGCGCGGCGAAAGCCCTCGCGCCTGAGCTCTCCGCGCGGGCCGCTGAGATGGACGCGGCGCGGCGACTGCCAGCGGATTTAGCGGCGAGCATGGCGAAGGCAGGGGTATTTCGCGCGTTAACGCCCAAACACCTTGGCGGGTTTGAGGCGGCCCCGCAGGTTTTTATGGAGATGCTGGAGGAACTTGCCCGCGCCAATGCCAGCGCCGCTTGGTGCGCTATGATTGGCACCACCGCCGTGCTCCCCGCCGCCCATATGGACCCCGACATGGCGGCCGAGATTTTCAGCGCGCCTGACCTTATCGCGGCGGGTATCTTTGCGCCTATGGGCCGCGCGGTTTCGGATGGCAATGATTATATCCTATCAGGGCGCTGGCCGTGGGGCTCTGGCGCGGCCAATAGCCAATGGATAGGGCTGGGGGCAATCGCGGACACAGATAATGGCAAAGAAGCCCGTATGTTAATGGTACCGACGGAGCAGGTGGAGCTACTTGATACATGGCATGTGGCGGGGCTGCGCGGGACAGGCTCTGGCGATGTGGTTGCCACAAATATCCGCGTGCCCAAAGCGCGCTCCATTGCCGCCCGCTTTAATACCCCGCGTGAGCGCGGCGCGCTTTATACCTTTCCGCCCTTTGGCTTGCTCGGCATTGGCGTGGCCTCTGCCGCGCTGGGTAATGCCGTGGGGGCGCTAGAGGAATTTCACGCCCTCGCCATGGCCAAGAAAAACTCAGGCTCCACCCGCACCCTCGCCGAGCGCCCCGCCGTGCAAGCGCAATATGCCAAAGCAGCCGCGAGCTTGAAAGCGGCGCGGGCCTATATGGTGGAAGAAATCGCGCTGACATGGGCGCAAGCTCAAGCCGCTGGCGCGCAAAGCCTAGAGCGCCGCGCGGCATTGCGGCTCGCCTGTTCCCATATGGCGCGCACCGCCGCCGATGTCTGCGCCGCCGTCTATGATATGGGCGGCGGGACTGTGCTTTATGAAACCAGCCCCATCCAAAGACGCTTTCGCGATGCCCATGCCATCACCCAGCATATCGTCACCGCCCCCGCGAGCTTCGAGCTTTTCGGGCGGGTGCTGTTTGGGCAGCCCACCACAGGCGGGATGATATAATGGCACGCACATCATGAGCGGTCACAGATGACAGGGCGCGCGGCGCTTATATTGCGCATTGCCGTGATGCTTGGGGTCTATTTCGGGCTGTCGATTTATGGCGGCGTGTGGGGGTGGAAGCTGCTCTATCCCATTCGGATTTTTGTCACTTTCTTACATGAATTTGGCCACGCCGCGGGGGCGGTAATCACGGGCGGCGAGGTGGTCAGCGTCGCCATTCGCCCCAATAGCGCGGGCGTGACCGCGACCATAGATGGCAGCCGCGCCGTGATTTTAATGGGCGGCTATATTGGCTCTGCGCTTTTTGGCAATATCCTCTTCTATATTGGCGCGCGCAAAGAAAGCTGGGTCAAGCCGGCCCTAATCGTCATTATCGCGGCCATGGCGCTCACGGGAATAATCTGGTATTGGACGCTCTTTACCACCTTCATTTTATGCGTCTTTTCTGCGGGGTTGTTTCTTGCGGGATTTAAGACAAAATTTGGCCGCGAGATTTTGATGTTCCTGGGCCTGATTAGTGTGATTTACATCATCCAAGATACGGCCTCTGGGCCAAGCTCTGACCTGCGCGCCTTTGAGGAAGAGCTACGGTTTTTCCCCGCCAAGCTCTGGATGTTCATCTGGCTCGCTATTGCGCTGGGGATATTAGCGCTAAACCTGCGCATGCTCTGGCGCGAAGATAAAAGAGAGGCGCAAGTGGAGAAAAAAGAGAAACCGCGCAAGAAGGCTAAGGCGGTGAAGTAGTGGCTAGAACTTTATTTTAATTGCCTCGCTTATCGGGTTCTCCCCGTAAGACGTGAGACGGATTTCAAAGGGGTTGGTTTTCGCCAGCGTCTTTAACACGGAGCGCGTTTTTTCGGTTTGAACCGCGGCTTCCAGCCATGTTTTCATCAACGGCCGATCATCGCCCTTATAGCCGATAATGCCGCCATTTTCGATATAGGCACATACGCGGTACCCCGTATCATAGCCCACAGCGACATCATTCATTTGCACATGCCCGATAAGGCGGTCCATCCCCTCATTGGGCCACCCCATGAGAGAGGGTATATGAGAACCTTTCATCAAACAAACCGCACCGTAATCCGCTCAAGCCCTTCAATGCCGCCGGAGAGCTCATCGCCTATGGTGACGGGGCCGACGCCTGCGGGGGTGCCTGTATAGATGAGGTCGCCCGCTTGCAGGTCCATATCTTTGGTCAGGTAGGCGATGATTTCATCCACGGACCAGATGAGTTTGTTCAGCGCTGAGTGCTGGACGATATCACCGTTTTTACGCAGCACGATATGGGCGCTGGAGAGGTCAACTTTGTCAGCCATGGTAAGGGCCGAGCAGGGGGCGGAGAGATGAAAGTTTTTTGCTCGCGCCCAGGGCCCGCCTTTGGCTTTGGCTTTGGCCTGAATATCGCGCCGCGTCATATCTATGCCCACGCCATATGCAAATATACCACCATTTATCTCAGGCGGCCCGATGGCGACGACAAGCTCGACTTCGTAATGCAGATTATCCGTATGGGGCGGGAAGGGGATATCCGCGCCGCTATGGACAAGAGTTTCGGGCGCTTTAGTAAAAAAGACGGGTTCGGAGCGCTCTATATCGCCGCCCATTTCAGCCACATGATCGGCGTAGTTTTTCCCCACGCAATAAATGCGCCGCACGGGAAAGCGTTTATCTGTTCCTGCGATAGGCAGGCTGATGGGGTCAGAGGGCGGAAATGCGAAATCCATAATTTGTCTCTTTACCGCAGCTAAACTTACGGTACTCTCATAAAACGATAAACCACTTTAACGCCTTAAAGGAGAACTGCAAATGCGCGTTGTCGATGTTCCGATAGACAAAATCTACGTCCCTTCGGCCAAAGCCAAAACTTTGGATGAGGAGAAGGTGATGCCGTTGGCTGAGGATATATTGGAAAATGGACAACAAAGCCCGATATATGTGCGCCTTGGCAAAGATCGCTATGTGCTCCAAGAAGGCTTGCACCGCGTCGAAGCGATGAAGCTGCTGGGCTCAAAAACGATTGAGGGTCATATCGTTCAAGCGAAAAAGCACTAGCCAAGACTTACTTAGAGAGAACCAGCTTATGAAAGCCTTACGCACACCAGACCACCATTTCGATAATATCCCGGACTATCCTTTTCCGCCAAATTATATGACGGTGGGGGATAATCTGCGGCTGCATTATGTCGATTATGGTCCCAAGGATGGCCGTGTGGTAATCATGATGCACGGCGAGCCGAGCTGGTCATTTCTCTATCGCCATATGATTAAAAATGTAGCGGCGGCGGGGTTTCGTGTTTTAGCGCCAGATCTCATTGGGTTTGGCAAATCTGATAAGCCGAGCCAGACCTCTGATTATACCTATACCCGCCATGTCGGGTGGATGACCGACTGGTTTAAGCATGTCGATGTCAAAGACGCCGTGCTGTTTTGTCAGGATTGGGGCGGCCTTTTGGGGCTGCGTTTGGTTACGGCCTTTCCAGATCGTTTCGCAGGCGTGATTGCGGCCAATACATTTCTGCCCACGGGTGACCGCGATCCGGGTGAGGCCTTTAAAAAATGGCAATTATTTTCGCAAACTGTGCCTGAATTTCCTGTTGGCGGCATTATTCGCGGGGCGACTGAAAAACCGCTCGGCGCGGGGGTTGAGGCGGCGTATAATGCGCCTTACCCTGACGAGAGCTATAAGGCGGGGGCGCGGATTTTCCCCTCTCTTGTCCCGACATCGCCAGATATGGACGGGGCCGCAGATAACCGCGCGGCATGGAAGGTTCTCTCCAAATTTGATAAACCGTTCCTGACGGCCTTTTCTGATAAAGATCCGATTACAAAAGGCGGGGATAAGGGCTTTCAAAAATTGGTTGCGGGCTGCGCGGGGCAACCCCATCAGCTTGTCAAAGGCGGCGGGCATTTCCTCCAAGAAGATGTCCATCAGGAGCTTTCAGAAATTATCGTGGATTTCTGCGCCGCGCTTTAGGAAATCAGTAACGCATAAAAAAGCCCCGCTTAAAGCGAGGCTCTTAAATATTATGTGAAAAAGATTACTCTTCTTCAGATTTCGCGGCGGGCGCGTCTTCTGCATCTGCATCTGGCTCAGGCGCTCTGAACTCTTCCGGCGCGTCGCCTTCAAACATATTGACCGCATTTTCCGCGCGCTCTTGATTGGCTTCTTTAAGGTCAGCCTGCTCTTCTGCGATTTGTGTCGCGATAACATCTTCGCCTTTGGCTTGACGCTCGGCTTCATCCGTTGTGCGCGCCACATTGACGGTGACTTCAACGCTGACTTCTGGGTGAAGGCGCACTTTAACCTGATGCAGACCCAAAGCTTTAATCGGCTGCTCAAGCACAACCATATTACGCTTCACGCCTTTATCAGCGAGGTCCTCGGCAATATCGCGGGCAGAGACTGAACCATAAAGCTGTCCTGTATCACCGGCCTTACGGATGATGATAACATTTGCGCCGTCAATAGACTTTCCAGCGTCAACCGCTTGCTCGCGGTTTTCTTCATTGCGCTGCTCAAGATATTCACGCTCAGCTTCAAAACGGGCTAGGTTTGCCTTTGTTGCGCGTAGGGCTTTTTCCTGCGGGAGGAGAAAGTTACGGGCAAAACCAGGCTTGACGTTGACAACGTCACCCATAGCGCCAAGTTTTTCGATGCGTTCTAGGAGTATAATTTCCATGATATCCTCCTATTTCACTTCATAGGGCAGTAGCCCGATAAAGCGGGCGCGTTTGATCGCGCGCGCGAGTTCACGTTGTTTCTTATGCGAGACAGCCGTGATGCGTGAGGGGGCAATCTTGCCTTTCTCAGACATATAACGCTGAAGCATTTTTGGGTCTTTATAATCGATTTTAAGCCCGTTTTCGCCAGAGAAGGGGCAGACTTTCCGGCGGCGACGGAAGGATGTCCGCGACGGCAGGTTTTCGATTTTAATCGCGTTCTTTTTATTCTTTTGCATGACTATCGATCTCTATTTTCGCGGCGCTTGCGCTCTTCGCGTTTCTTAAGGATGGGTGAGGGCTCTTCGGAGAACTCATCAACACGGATAGACATATATCGTAGAATATCTTCGTTGATGCGGTGCTGACGCTCAATCTCATGGATGGTGTCTGGAAGCGCGCTGACTTTCAGCATTGAATAATGCGCCTTGCGGTTTTTATTCATGCGGTAAGCGAGGTTGCGTAGACCCCAATATTCGGCGCCTTCAACGGTGCCGCCCATATTTTCGATCTTTGTGGCAAGGTTTTGGACGAATTCTTCGACTTGGGTCGAGGACACGTCCGGACGTGTAATAACGACATGCTCATAGAGAGACATATATAGTCCTTCATTTAAAAGGAGGCGGCATCAATTCTCGTGAAGGCGAGGATATGATGATGGCTCTGAAAGGCTATATCGACCCCATGCCGATAGGAAACCCACAGACCGCATCCGTGAAGTCGCGCCTTATATAGACTGTAGGGGCGCTGACAAGCGCTTTTTTGCGGCAATATTCGGTTCGTTTAGTGAGCATAAATTGTGTCTCGGCCATGCGTCATCGCTGGCTACCCATCGGGTGGCAGCAGGGAATGAATGACAGCTTACGAAAAGGACTGTCCGCGTGGCAGGTATCGCGATGGATACCAAATTATCTAAAGTGTTTTACGCGGTACCTACCACGCGGCGATGATTTTTGTGTGAGGGCACTCTTAATCCCGGAGTTACAGCGGTACGATAGCTGTCGCTACCTGACTGCACCGGTTGGGCCAAACACCCCACAAAGATCCGGCACAACTGTGCGCGTTAGATGTATTTGCGGCGTTCATTGCATCTCGCAAATGATCGCAGCAACTACAGTTACACAGTGCTCAATCTCATCGTCCCCAAATCCAGTAAGCAACGTCTTACCTGTCCTGTGATTTACGGAACTTATCAAAGCCAAATTCTTGCTCTCCTCTTTTTAGTGCATTTTTGTGAAACAAAATTGCACGGAACAGAGCCGATCTCTGAACTTCAATGATGTCAGATTACATCAAGCTAGAGAGGTGAGGATTGAAATGGCTGATTATTTTTTAAGCTCTTGAAAAGAGAAGAGAATATATTTTTGATATCTGAGGATTAAGTTTTGCAAGTTAAAAAACATTATGTAGAAAATGCAAGCTTTAGTTGACATATAAATCTATGCTAATAAATTCGTTTGGAATATTGGGGGATATAATTGCATGATAAATATGTTTAAAATTTTCACGACCGTCGCTATTTGCGCCTTAGGTCTATCTGGCTGTGGAGGAAGCGGTAGCAGTGGAAGTACTAATACACCACCCCCGCCGCCCATTGATAACACATCTCCTTCGGTGTCTTTCAGTCCTACAAGTCTAACTGTTGAATCTGGTATGACTGGATCATCTACTTTAACGGCCGCTGATAATGTTGGGGTGACAACGGGTCCAAATGTAACTTGCACAAATGGGGGTAGTTTTGTTGTTTCTAGCAACATATTTACTGCTGCAGAGGTAACCGCTGAAATAACAAGTGTTTGTACAGCTACCGCCCGTGACGCAGCTGGAAATGAAGGGTCAGCAACATTAACAGTAACCATGACGCCATTGCCCGATAATATGGCTCCTGTCGTCACATTTTCTCCAATGAGTTTGACAATAAATAGCGGTGAGGAAGGTTTGTCTACATTATCAGCTATTGATGACGTCGATGGTACAATAGTTCCTATCGTGAGATGTGAAAATGATGCCTCATTTGATACGGCTTTGGGTAGGTTTGTAGGGCCGCCAGTAACTTCGGATACTACAATTGTTTGTACGGCCACAGCCCGCGATGAAGCTGGAAATGAAAGTAGTAGGACTTTAACGGTAACAATAATAGCCCCTAATATCCCCCCGACAGCTTCTGCAAATGCTAACTTAACTATTGTTATGGAAGGACAACCTTTTACATTGGATGCATCGGCGTCTTCGGACGCTGATGGAGATGAATTGACGTTTAACTGGGCGCAAGTTTCTGGCACATCGGTAACAATAGATGATCCAACTTTAGCTGTTCAAGATTTGACCGCCCCTGAGTTAACTGCGGATGAAACTTTAACATTTGAGGTCACTGCTTCTGATGGAGAAGATACAGATCAAGCGATTATTTCAGTAATGGTAGAAGCCTTAAGACCTCCTGCTCTTACTATATCGCAATCGTCTCCTTTTAACGCTGAGCCTCTACGTGAAATCTACGATATAACAGCGAATGAGGATGGGGGTTATAAAGTCCATTGGACTCCATTTGGTGCGCAGACACCTGAAAGAGCTGTATCATCGAGGGATTATACAACAGATGGTGTAGTGCTTGGTACTCAAACTGATGGAGAATATCAGACAGGATCAATCTTCTTGGCAGTAAAACCTTTACAAGTCGTCCAAAGCGGTGACACGGTTTACAATATTCTTCGCCATGACAATGGAGACCCATTTGTTGTCCAAAATGGGTTTAGTAGTTATCGTGGGTCAGTTTCTGGTCCTATCCTTGAAGCTGGAGATGTTTTTGCGCCTGAAGGACGCTTTCAAAAGACAATACCGATTGGAACCAATCAAGCCGTAAGTGCAATCGCCAGTGATAGTAGTGAAATCATTTTGAAAACTGAACTTATTCAGCCGGACGGAACATCAATTGAGACAATATTTTTTGATTTTACGGTACTCGACCGAGTGTTTTTTGATTTTTTTGACATTACGGCTTTTCCAGATGATAGTTATGCTGTTATTTGGGAAAATAGAGTCCGAGATGGAGGGGACTTCATAACGGACCTATTGATGCAACGCGTTAGCATTGACGGAAACTTTTTAGGCCCCCGCGTTAAAATCAATATGTCTGCCGTGTCATTCTCTTCACTTGAAGCTACCACTATGCAGGGTGGACAAGCTTTTGTCGCATGGGACAGACGCGATGAAAATACCAATGATATTTCTATTAGAGGTCGTGTCATAAACGCTGATGGTAGTTTTGCCACAGATGAGTTCTTAATCAATACAGTAACAAATGAAGGTAATCAGTCTGATCCAAGTGTCATCCCGTTAAATACAAATCAAGTATTTGTTACATGGACAGATAGGAGTACAGGGTCTTCACAAATTCGAGGTCAGGTCATAAATAATGATGGAACTGCGGGCGGAAACGAATTTTTGTTAGCCGCAGATCCAGGATTAAATTTTACCGGAGAGATCGAGTTTGCGACATTAACTGATGGCCGAGTTATCTTAGGGTGGGTAATCCCAAGTGTTCCTGTCGAAAGTTTTACTTTAGGACTTTATCCCGTCGGAAAACAATAATTACAGCCTGCCAATTGGGGGAGGTTTCGTAAACTTACACCTAAACTCCCCCATTGCCCCAACCCTCCCATCCGCGTAAACCCCGCCTCATGAGTAGTATTCTATATGTGGCCTTTGGCGGGGCGATTGGGGCGAGTTTGCGTCATGTCCTTGGGCTGGCCGCGACGCGGAGCCTTGGGCCGGATTATCCTTATGGGACGATGGTGGCCAATGTGTTGGGCGGATTTTTGATGGGGGTGCTGGCGGGGTGGCTTGCGTTTAAAATTACGGGTGGTGAGAATCTGCGGCTATTTTTAGGTGTCGGGCTTTTGGGCGGCTTTACCACCTTTAGCGCTTTTTCGCTGGACGCAATGAATATGCTGGAGAAGAAAGCTTACGGTCAATTTATCGGCTATACGCTTGGCTCTGTTGTGCTCTCTATCGTGGCATTGATGATTGGGCTTATGATCGCCCGTAAGGTGTTCGCATAATGAGTGGTGTTCAGCAAATGACGGTGGAGGCTGCCGATGCGGGCTCACGGCTTGACCGCTGGTTTAAGCGTCAGTTTCCCCATATCCCCCATGGTAAGGTCGAGAAGCTTTTGCGCACGGGGCAGCTGCGCGTGGATGGCAAGCGCGCCAAAGGCAGCGCGCGGATTGAGGGCGGGCAGGTTATCCGTATTCCGCCTCTGCCAGAGCCCAGCGAGATAAAGACTGCCGCCCCCATTCATAAGGACGATATCGCCTTTATGCGCGGGCTTGTGATTTATGAAGATGACGCGCTGATTGCGCTGAACAAACCTTTCGGGATTGCCGTGCAGGGCGGGACGAAAACGACGCGCCATATTGACGGGCTGCTGCCAGCGCTGGGTGAGGGGTGCAGACTTGTGCATCGTCTGGACCGCGATACGTCGGGCGTGCTTTTGATTGCGAAAAATGTGCGGGCGGCGAAATGGGCGGGGCGGGCATTTCAGTCGCGCCGCGCGGAGAAGATTTATTGGGGCATTACCAACGGCGTGCCCAAGCCTTCGGGCGGGGAGATTAAAGGCTATATGGCCAAGGGGCGGCTGGATAACCGCTTTGGCAATAAGCATGAAGGCAAAGAGGTGATGGAGGCGGTGCGCCACGGCGCGCCGGGCGCGAAACATGCGCGCACGCTTTATCAATGCGCGGCCAAGGCGGGGCAGCGCGCGGCCTGGGTGGTCATGCAGCCTTTGACGGGGCGCACGCATCAATTACGGCTGCATCTGCAATTACTCGGCGCGCCCATTGCGGGCGATCCGAAATATATGACAGATAGGCCTTTGCCGGGCGGGCTGGAGAATAAGCTGCATCTCCATGCACGGCGTTTGACTTTGCCGCGTGAGGGCAAAGCGGATGTGGTCATAGAAGCGCGCCTGCCGGGGCATATGCAGCGCGCCTTTGAGATGATGGGCTTTGAGGGAACGGGTGAAGTCGATTGGGACGAGATTGAGAATGGCTAAGGCGCTCAGAAAGCGGTTTTACAAGACGGTTGGTGTTGAGCAAACGGACGACGGCTTTGTGATTAAGCTCGATAACTATGTTCTCAAAACCCCCGGACAAAAACCATCTGATAAGAAGACATTACGGCTGCCGACAGGAGCTGTAGCCAAGCTCGTCGCGGCGGAATGGGATGCCCAAGGCGAGCAGATTGATCCGCGGACGATGCCGCTCACGCGCTTGCTTAATGTGGCCATAGTTCGCACGCCCGAAACGCGGGAGGACTTAATCGCCGAGGCGCGTAAATATGCGGGCTCTGATTTGCTTTGTTACCGCAGCACCGAGAGCCGCTTATACCAAGAGCATCAAGCCAAGAATTGGGACCCGATTTTGGCATGGGCGGCAAAGCAAGGCGTCGCGCTTAAGACAACCGAGGGGCTTAGCGTGATTGAGCAGCCCGAAACATCTTTGGTCGCGGTGGCCGATTATGCGCGCGGGCTTGATGATATTGCGCTTACGCTCTTTGTGCATTTGCTTTCGACATTTGGCTCCGCTGTGCTGGGTATGGCCGTGATGAGGAGGCATCTGACTATGGAGGCGGCCTTCACGCAATCGCGATTGGACGAGCTCTGGCAAATCAAATATTGGGGCCAAGATGAAATCGCGCAGGAACGCACCGACGCTCTCGCGGCAGAACTTACTGCGCTCTCGCAGCTTTTATAGGATAAAATTATGGCCGACCCCGTTATTGTTAAAGAACGCCTTGGCGGAAAATATACCCAGGATGTGCTGACCTCGCGTCACCATCTTTTGGCTGATGAGCCGGAGAGCTATGGCAGCGCCGATCTGGGCCCCACGCCTTATGAATATCTCTGCGCCGCTTTGGGGGCCTGCACGACCATCACCATGCGCATGTATATAGAGCGCAAGGGCTGGGCGGTGGAGCATCTGGCCTGTGAAGTTAGCCATAAGAAACTCGCCATTGGCGACTTGCCGCCCAAAGATGTCTTTACCCGCGCCATCACGATTAGAGGCGATATTGATGAGGCCACGCGCGAGCGCATTCTCGTCATTGCGGGCAAATGCCCCGTGCATAAAACTCTCCACGCGAGCAGCGATATCGAAACGCATCTTAGCGGCGCCTCCATAGACGCCTAATGCCTGTGACATAAATTCTATGGCGTCTGAACAGACTTGAAACTCTCGCCGTGACAGGTTTAAAGCGCCCTATGTATAAGCTCCTACTTTCCCCCGCGGGCCGCATTGGTCGAAAGCGTTTCTGGATTGGCATGGCCGTCTTTGCTGTGCTTGTGGTGGTGTTTAATTTTGGCCTCAAACAGCTGGGCGGCTCGGTCTGGGCGTTTTTAATCTCGCTCCCCTTTCCCTTTATTGCCTTGCATATGGCCTATAGTATTTATGGTAAGCGCCTGCATGATATGGGGCGCAGCTTCTGGCCGCTGACGGGCATGCTTGTCTCGCTTATCCTTGTGGCGATTGTGGTGATGCTTAGCTTTGGCGGCTCTGAATATTTCGCCGAGTTCTCGCAATATGAGCGCAAAGCCGATATCGACCCCGCCGTGAAGGCCGCCATTCAAGAGCGCTACCAAGCCCGCCTTGCCGAGGGCAATAAGACGGTCACGGCTGTGATGTGGGCCATTATTGGCGGTTTTACGCTCTGGTGCGGCCTCGCCAAATCCGACCTTGATGCCAATAAATATGGCCCGCCAGCAGCCGAATAGAGCCTCCGCCCTGCGGCAGAATGGCTCTTTTTGCTTGCAATTCTATGAAAACTTGCCAGTGTCTTATCGTAAAACAATGAGAGGGAGAGACACTCATGGGAAATCTACTATTTTCACCTAGCGGACGCATTGGTCCAAGCGAGTTTATGAAGGGCATGATGATATTGGCCGCAATTGCAGCTGTTATTTCTATTACGGGCTTATTTAGCTTTCAATTATCCCAAATTCTGGGCTTTATTGCCTTCTTGCTTATTATTCCGCTCTTTTTCCTTTTGATTAAGCGCAGTCATGATGCGGGCAAAAGCGGCTGGATGAGCATTGTATGGTTTATTCTATGGGCGATTGTTATGGTCATTGTGTCGATGATCATGGGAATGATTATGCCAAGCGCCGCCGAAGCAGAGCTTAAGACAGCTATGGAAGAAATGATGACAGATGGCGGCGGCTTCGGAGAAATCATGGGATTGACCAAAGAACTCGGTCCTCAAATTGCTAAAGAAGCGGCTATTCCGAGCGCTGTGGGCGGCTTAATTGCGACAGGATTGGCAGCCTTTTTGATCAATATGTTTAATAAGCGTGACGATCACGAAAACCAATATGGCCCTGCTTCTTAGGACGGCTTATAAATGAATTAAGCCCGCTCTTCGGAGCGGGTTTTTTTATGCCTGATGTTCCGTTCGCGTTGTAGGCGAAAATAGCGCCTCGAAATTTCGGCGTAAGGCGGTGTCCAGCGCCTCCATTGTCACCTCGTTGCCAAGGGCGCGTAAGCTGGTGACACCATGCTCGGCAATACCGCAGGGCACGATGCCGCTAAAATGGGACAGATCAGGATTAAGGTTGATGCTAATCCCGTGAAAGCTCACCCATTTCCGCAGGCGCACGCCAATGGCGGCAATTTTCTCCTCAATCATCTGACCTTGGCCATCTTCACGCTCAACCCAAACCCCAACGCGGCCACAGCGCCGCTCGGCTATGATCTCAAATTCGGCCAGCGTGTCGATAATCCATTGCTCCAGCCCGCGCACAAATGCGGAAACATCTCGCCCGCGCTCCCGCAAATCCAGCATCACATAACCCACACGCTGCCCCGGCCCGTGATAGGTATATTGCCCCCCGCGCCCTGTCTGAAACACGTCAAAACGCTCTGGGTCCACAAGGCCATCGGGCTTGGCGCTCGTCCCGCCCGTATAAAGCGGGGGATGCTCGAGCAGCCAGACAAGCTCGTTCACTGTGCCCGCCGCAATTTCCGCCGCCCGTGCCTCCATAAAGGCTGCGGCGTGCGGGTAGGGAATAGGGGCATCACTGACCTGCCACATGACGGGTTTAGCGGAATATATTTTGGGCGCGCTCATATCGCTTATATGGACGCATTTGATATCATTTTAAAGCTTCACAAACACGGTTTTCATAGCTATACGCCGCTCACCTTAATGTGCGGCCGTGGCGGAATTGGTAGACGCGCAGCGTTGAGGTCGCTGTCCAGTAACATGGGTGGAAGTTCGAGTCTTCTCGGCCGCACCAATTATTTCTCCTTTAAAAATTATAAGTAACTGAAAAACAACGATTATTTAGCGTTAAGAGCTGATAGCTCAACCCTATGCCTTGATTTGGTGTAACAAATAGTGTAACAAATGGTGTAACAAACACACTAAG
>CALLMD010000041.1 GCA_938007935.1 uncultured Hellea sp. | reverse complement strand
GCACTGACCCTGCGGCGATGATTTTTGTGTAGCGGCCTCTTTGGAAAATCCCACAGTCACGCCCGTACACGATACAATACCAAATATCGCTAAACGTAGTGGTCAGGCCCCGCTACAAAGACCCGGCACAGGCTTGGTCGTCATGTGCTTTTGCCAGTTCACTTGCATCTCGCAAATGAACGTAGCAAATACACGCAAGCTGCTCAGTCTCATCGTCTAATTCACCAGCAAGTAACGTACTCTTACCTGTCCCCGTGAATCAAAACTAAATCATCGAGGATAGTTTCCCGATGACACAAGAAATATAGGCCCACTTTGCAGAGATAAGGATTAATCTCTTTGTTTTTTTGATAAGGGCTTGAAAAGAAATGAGAATTAATTGGGGTTAATGAGGACTGAGTTTTTATGTATGTTTATCCCCAAAGGAGACATTAGCGAATGTCTTACTCCGCGAAATTATAAGTTGCGCGTTCAATCTTCCTAAGAAGACAAAATGAACCTTAGCTTATCAACCGCATCGAGATTTTGTTAGGAACAGATGGATATTTAACCTAGTGTTTCTCCAGATAATAAAAATCTGCAGTGTTTGCATCATGTTAATTCAGCTGATTAGATAATTTTGGGACCGTCATGACAAATCCAGACACAGGACATGGAAAAAAAGCAGCCTTTATGACTGAGGCGATTGGCATAGAACCACATATCAGGGATATGTCATCGCGTAAGCAGGCAGTCCTGCGCACACAGCATGAATATGGAATGCCTAACCGCGTTGAGACGTGGCTGGGCGCAGGAGTCCCGATGGTTATTGACCGTCGCGAAGGCTATCGGCTTTGGGATATGGACGGTCATGAGGTGCAGGACTTTCACATTAATGGCGGGACATATAATCTAGGCCATAGACATCCTGATTGCGTTGCTCAGCTCGTCAAAGGTCTGGAGACGCTTGATGTTGGCAATCATCATTTCCCCAGCGAGGTACGCGGACAGCTCTCAAGGATGTTGGCAGAGCATACCCCTGGAGATTTGCACTATACTGTCTTTACGCCAAGCGGCAGTGAAGCCAATGATGTAGCCATTAAGACGGCGCGCAAAGTCACAGGCCGAAAAAAAATTGTCGCCTATGATTTCGCCTATCATGGCAATTCCGGCTTCTCCGGTGCTGTGGGTGAGAACACGAATGCCAAATATTTCAACTCGGCTTTTGAAGATCAATTTCTAAAAGTTCCATATAATGACATTGATGCGCTCGAAGCCGTTTTGAAACATGAAGATGTTGCGCTTTTCATGGTCGAGACATTGCCCGCTACATTTGGTTTCCCGCTTCCTGATCCCAATTATTATACTCAGGTTCGCGCCTTATGTGATCGTTATGGCACGCTGTTGCTAGCTGACGAAGTCCAAGCGGGCATGATGCGCTCCGGTAAATTATGGGCTTTTGAGCATTATGGTTTCGTCCCGGATATGATGGTGACCGGTAAGGGGTTGGGCGCGGGCCTCTATCCAATCGGCGCGCTCATAATGACGAGACCTGTTGGGGCTTGGCTTGAAGAAAATGGGTGGGGGTATGTATCGACCTTCGGCGGCTCGGAACTTTCTTGCTTTGTTGGCATAAAAGCGTTGGAAATTACTGTCTCTAAATCTACGCGAAAAAATGTTGCAGACCTTGCCATCTATATGCGTCAGGGCCTTGATACGCTTCGGGCGCAATATCCATTCTTTTGCGACATTCGGCAATTAGGGGTTATATTTGCACTTGGTTTTAATGCTGATATGGGCGGGATGCAGATGGCAGCCGCACTCTATAAAGAGGGTCTATGGGCCATGTTTGCGGGCTACGACCGACGCTATCTGCAGTTTAAACTAGGTTTATTGGCAGACCGTGCATTTTGCGACGAAGCCCTAGGGAAGCTGGAAGCCGCGCTTAAAAAGGTGAATGGATAATGAGTCCGACTATAACTAAAGAAGCGTTTTATAGCGCCGATGAAGACGAGCAAATTGCCAGCTTAGCCGCCCTAGCCGAAAAGGCTCTAGAGGCCTACGGATTAAGCGGGGCAGACATTACTAAGCTTGCTTACCGTGAAAACATGACATTCGCCATTGATGCTGGTTCAAAAGGCAAATTTGCGCTTCGCATACATCAAGCAGGCTACCGAACCGACGCCCAAGTTCAAAGCGAACTGGACTTTATGGAATATCTAAACGGCGAAGGTATTGCGACGCCAGAGCTAATCCGTGCCAATAATAACTACAGCTTTATTAAGACCCAACATGCGCGTGTTCCTGAGCCAAGGCAATGCGATCTCTTCCACTGGATCGACGGCGCGCCTATCCGTAATTTATTTGAACCGCCGAACAGGTCAATCGAGGAAACGGCGGGTCACTACTTAGAGGCAGGCCAACTGGCAGCCGCGATCTATAATGCAGGCGAGACATGGAAAAGACCCGCAAATTTTGAACGGCTTGATTGGGATGCAGAAGGCATCTTTGGTAAAACAGGTCACTTAGGCGACTTTAGGAAAATCAAAAATGCCACTGATACACAACGCGGATTGCTGACTGATCTTGCCGCAAAGTTAAATGAAGATCTTAGCGCTTTCGGGCAAACGCCGGACCGCTATGGATTAACGCAGGCTGATTTGCTGCCTGAAAATCTGATGGTCTGCGATGATGGCCTTCGAGTAATTGATTTCGATGATGCCGGGAATAGCTGGGTCATGCTGGAAGTTGCGACAGCTTTTTGTGACTTAACAGAGAGTGAATATTTCGAGCCTTGCTTTGGTGCCTTTGTAGCAGGTTTTCGTGAACGCCGCGACTTACCCGATGAACATTTGGCCATGCTGCCAACATTCATCTTTGCTCGATTGCTTAGCTATCTGGCTCACACCGTCAGTCGCGACCATCTCGCTCGATCGTTGGAAGGTCAGCAGATATTACTACAGATTCTTGAACACACCATTCCGGATTACCTAAATAGCTGAGGTTCGCTTTTGGAGGATTTGAGACAGTCTATTTTTCCAGTTGAAATCTGTAGCGCTTTACCACTCCGATAGCGGGCTGTGGTTTTCCGCTGACATTTTTGAGGTGAAACCTTGTGCGCAGGGCGGCGCGTTTGGCCAAGGCAGACAGTCTTTTAATTATATCGCGTGAATTTTCGCGACATGGCGCTTTAAAAATGGTAGTCTCTATTTATCCATTCGTGAAAGGACTTCCATGCAAATTCAAATCGTCTCTAAAGGTATTGATGTTTCACCCGCGCTTCGTGAGCGCATAACCGCCCGATTAGACGAGATGATGGATAAATATATACACCGAGACGGGGAGGCGCAGGTTTCGGTGAGTAAGGAAGGCACGGGGTTTAAAACAGTCTGCTCAATTCATCTCCCATCGGGAACTTCGATGGAGGGGCAAGGTCAGGCGCAAGATGCTTATGGCGCGGCGGATGAGTCGTTAGAACATATTGAGAAACGATTGCGCCGTTATAAGCGCCGCCTGAAAGATCATAGCCCCCAAGCCAAAGCGAAAAATGCGGCCATGTTTATTTTGCAAAACCCAGTCTCTGCGGCCGAGCTTGACGATGATTCAGAAGATCATGCCGGCGGCGAAGCCAAGCCTATGGTGATTGCCGAGATGTCGAGCAAGATAAAGACCTTAACCCCGGGCATGGCGGCCCTAGAGCTCGGACTGGCAGATAATGGCGTCATTGTCTTTCATAATGCCAAGCATGGCGGCATAAATGTCGTGTTCAAACGCGCTGATGGAAATATTGGCTGGGTTGATCCCCAGAACGGGACTTAGCTTCACAATTTAGCAACAAATGATGTGAATCGTTGACTCTTGCGTCCCTATGGCGCTAAGGGGGCGCGAATTGTGGCGCAGAACCTATTTTGGTGGGCTTTAAGGGATAAAAAATGACTCAAGAACCGCTTTTTCGCGCAGATAGCGTGTTGTGCGATTTGCATGTCAGTAGCAAGAAACAGCTCTTTCAAGAAATGGCCTCTAAGCTATTAGAAAATAGCGAACTTTCGGACTCTAAAATTGCGGCCAGAGACATAGTTGCAGGCGCGATGGAGCGCGAGCGATTGGGCTCAACGGGTGTTGGAACAGGGGTTGCTTTGCCCCATGCCCGCATTGACGGCATTGAAAAAGTCTATGTGGCGTTTGCGCGTCTTGAAACGCCTTTGGATTATGACGCGATTGATGAACGGCCAGTTGATCTTGTCGCGCTTTTGATTGCGCCTGAGAATGCGGGCGGAGCGCATTTGCGCGCCCTCGCTAAAGTCTCGCGCCGTCTTCGCCGCCAGGATATGCGTCAACGCCTTCGCAGCGCGCCAAATGCGGAAAGCCTTTATACGATTTTGACGGAAGAGCGTCAGGCTAACGCCGCCTAGGCCTTTGTCTTAAATATAGACCAGCTGTTGCTCACCCTCTTGCCCTCTGTCATATAGGCGTTTCGTTAAGCAGCTGAGGAAACGACAGATATGAAGGCCAATAGTCCTCGTCGCTTTTTCAACCGAGAGCTTTCATGGCTATTCTTTAATAGCCGCGTCTTAGAGGAAGCCCAAAATGAAGCGCTTCCGCTTTTGGAGCGTGTGCGGTTCCTCTCGATCTCTGCGTCCAATCTCGATGAATTTTATATGGTCCGTGTTGCGGGTCTAAGGACGCAAATACTCGCGGGGATGAATGAACCAAGCTTTGATGGCTATACCCCGCGTCGTCAGATTGAAAAAATTGCCAAGCGCGTGCGTAAGATTACTAAGGCGCAAAATCTATGCTGGCGGTCTTTGCGCAAAGCTTTGGCGAAAGAAAACCTAACGGTGCGCAATATTGATGAGCTCTCAGAAGACAAATTAGCTACGCTTAAAAAGGTTTATGAAACCCGTATCTTGCCGCTGCTCTCGCCGCTGACAATTGATCCTGCCCATCCCTTTCCCTTTATTCCTAATCTGGGATTTGGTATGGCTTTGGAGCTGCGGCGTAAGGGGCGCAAAGACCCGCTTTATGCTTTAATACCTGTCCCCATTCATGTGCCAAGGTTCTTACCGCTCGGAAATAAAGAGCGGGATCTTGTGCTGGTCGAAGATGCTTTGGAATATTTCGCGGCTGATTTATTCCCTGACTTTGATGTTGTCTCAACCGGCGCGTTTCGCATTACCCGCGATAGCGATATAGCGATTGATGAAGAGGCCGAAGATCTTGTGCTGCATTTTGAGTTCCTGCTTAAAAAGCGCCGGCGCGGCCGCGTTATTAGGCTAGAAATCAGTGAGGCTATGTCGCCAAGTTTGAAGGACTTTCTCATTGAGAGCTTTGAATGTTGGGATGAGGATATCCACCAGAGCGATGGCTTGCTTGGGATGAGTAATCTTGATCAGTTGGTCAGGCGCGATAGGCCCGATTTACTATTCCCGCCTTTTCAGGCGCGCTTCCCAGAACGCATTCGCGAATTTGACGGCGATTGTTTCGCCGCCATCGCGGCCAAAGATATTTTAGTACATCATCCTTATGAGGAATTTGATGTTGTCGTTCAGTTCTTAAAACAGGCGGCGCTGGACCCTAATGTCGTCGCGATTAAACAAACGCTTTACCGTACGTCTGAAAATAGCCCGATTGTGAAGGCGTTAATTGAAGCGGCGGAACGCGGTAAAAACGTCATGGCCTTGGTTGAGCTTAAGGCACGTTTTGACGAGGAAACAAATTTACGCTGGGCGCGCGATTTAGAGCGGGCTGGCGCGCATGTTGTTTACGGATTTATCGATTATAAAACTCACGCCAAAGTCTCATTGGTTATACGTGATGAGGCAAAAGGGCTTCAGACCTACACGCATTTAGGGACAGGAAATTACCACGCCCAGAACGCGAAAATTTACACCGACCTTGCGCTCTTTACAAATGATCCAAAAATGGGGGCGGATGTAGGGAAGCTCTTTAATTATGTGACGAGCTATTCCGAGCCGCGTAACCTCGCAAAATTAGTTATTGCCCCGATGAACCTGCGCAAAACATTGGTGTCGCTAATCGACAAAGAAATTGAGATCGCTAAATCAGGCGGGGCGGGGGCGATTTGGCTTAAGCTCAATGCTTTGGTCGATAAGGATATGATCAATAAATTATATGAAGCCTCGCAAGCGGGCGTACAGATTGATATGATTATTCGCGGCATATGTTGCCTGCGGCCTAATGTTGAAGGGCTGTCTGAAAATATTCGCGTGAAATCCATTATTGGGCGTTTCCTCGAACATTCTCGTATTGTTTGCTTTGGGAACGGTGAAGCTTTGCCAAATAATAAGGCGAAGATATTCTTCTCGAGCGCAGACTGGATGCCTAGAAATTTAAACCGCCGGGTCGAGACCCTTATCCCCGTCGAAGCGACCACGGTACGCAATCAGATTATGAACCAAATCATGCTCGCCAATATTATTGACACAACAAATAGCTGGGAGCTTAGGCCCACGGGGAAATATGAGCGCGTTTCAGTAGGCGAGACTCCCTTTTCTGCCCATAATTATTTTATGAAAAACCCCTCTTTATCGGGCCGTGGACGGGCCTTGCGTATAAGCGCGCCGGGTAAACTTAATATTCCCAAGCGCCGCAAAAAAATGAAAGACTCGGAAGAGTAATTGGTAAAGCCTCAAAACATAAGCTCGCGGTTAGGCGTTTTAGACATCGGGTCAAACTCGGTCAGATTGGTTGTGTATGAGCTTTTTGGATCACATTTCACGCCTATCTATAATGAGAAAGTTTTGGCGGGGCTGGGCCGGGATCTAAGCCGCACGGGAAACTTATCAGAGACAGGGAAAGTTGCGGCGCTTGGCGCGCTAAAGCGCTTTAAAATCATCACCGAGTCTTTGAAGCTCAGTAAAGTCCTTATTGGCGCAACAGCGGCGCTTCGCGTGGCTGGTGACGCGGCCGATTTTATAAAGACCGTGAAATCAGAGACAGGATTTGTGATAACGCCCATAAGCGGTTTAGAAGAGGCGCGCCTAACGGCTATGGGGTTAATTGCAGCCCAGCCTTTAGCTAACGGCCTAGCGGCTGACTTAGGCGGGGCCAGTCTTGAGCTTGTAAAAGTGCAAGACGGTCAGGTGGAAACGGGGATTAGTCTTGCGCTAGGACCTTTTGAAGTGATTGGGAAAGACCTTTCTGGTTTTAGCGGGTTTGATCAAGCTGAATTTAAATCAGCTGTGAATACGCAGCTCAACACATCTGAACTTGGTCAATGGCAAGGTGAAACTCTCCATCTTATTGGCGGGGCTTGGCGGAACCTAGCCGCGGTCCATCAGGAAAAATCAAATTACCCTCTCAAAGTCGTACAGTCTTATGAGCTCTCGCCAATGGACGCGGCGACTCTCGCGAGATGGGCCTATACAGATGGGAGAGAGCTTTTACTGACATGGCCAGGTTTGAAGAGCCGGCGCGCGGAGACATTGCCCTATAGTGGCTATTTGTTGGAGCAATTAATCCGCCGGATAAATCCGGATAAGATTGTCATTTCCCAGACTGGCCTGCGCGAAGGGATCGTTTATGATAGCCTATCTGATGGGCTTAAAAGCCGGGACGCGCTTTTAGATGGCTGCCGGGATTTAGCGCGCGGTAATCTTCAGGCCGTACAATTTGGCGATCCTTTATATCAATTCCTTGAAGCCGCCGCAGAAGAATTTGAACCCAGTTTTGAAATAGAAAATGAAAAACGCCTGCGCAAGGCCGCTTGTTATTTGGCAGGATTTGGTAAAGGGCTTCACCCTGATTACACGCCTGAGCTTGTATTTGACGATATTCTCTATGCGCCATTTTCCGCACTGACCCACAAAGAACGCGTTTATTTGGCGATGATGTTATTTGGGTCCTATACGAGCAAAAGGAAACCTCAAAAGAGAGGTGAAATTATTGAGTTGCTAAGCGAAGACGAACAAAAAGCGGCGCGTATATATGGCACAGCCATGCGGGTAGGGATTGTTGCCTCTGGACGATCCGTTGATCTCTTATCTGAAATGCAGTTATCTTTGAAAGATGGGGAGATTGGATTGGATGTTCCTAATCACCTCTCAGCGCTTTATTCACCCCGCGTTGAATACCGAATGAGCAAACTCTCTCAAATTGGCGGTTATTCATTAAAACCAAGGTCAAAATAGCGGAAAATTCCAATTATAAATAATTTCCCAAATTTCATTTCACTTTTTTATCGATATACGGTAAGTATTTCTTGAGAGATAAATGTAAGAAATCATTATGCTTATAAAAATTAGAGAAGCTTTGATTGTCATCCTTGTTTTTTTACTGACCTTGTTTCTAGGTCTGTAAGTCGACTTTTATAGGATGTCTGAACCGTGTGATGTATCACGCGGCTGATATCTTTCGGCATTTGTTTAGATTTCTCCAGCGCCAGACTTGATTTTATCGCCATTGGCTCATAGCTATGCAACAAATTGCATAGAAGCTTCCTGATCGGAGCTTAGAAGATAGGAAGTATCCATGAGCACTGTAGAATTTAAAGACCGCGTCGCTATCGTGACAGGGGCTGGCGGCGGACTTGGACGTAGCCATGCTTTGGAGTTGGCGCGCCGAGGTGTTAAAGTTGTTGTCAATGATTTAGGTGGTTCCGTGGACGGCACAGGGGGCTCCGCCACTATGGCCGAACAGGTCGTTGCTGAAATCATTGCAGAGGGCGGTGAGGCGATTGCCAATGGCGCAAATGTGACCAAGGAAGATGAAGTTCAAGCCATGGTCGTTGAAGCTATCGAAAAATGGGGCCATGTTGATATCTTAGTCAATAATGCGGGTATTTTGCGCGATAAGTCTTTTTCTAAAATGACAATGGCCGATTGGAAATTGGTTGTTGATGTGCATCTTCATGGCTCTGCGACCTGTACCAAGGCTGTATGGAACCACATGAAAGAGCGCGGTTATGGCCGTATCGTTATGACGACATCGTCATCTGGCATGTATGGTAATTTTGGCCAGACAAATTACGGCGCGGCCAAGGCTGGGCTGTCTGGCTTTATGCGTACGCTGTGTCTGGAGGGGGCTAAATATGATATTCGGGTCAATACGCTGTCTCCTACAGCGCGCTCGCGTATGACAGAAAACTTAATGCCAGAAGAAATTTTAGAAAAGCTCACAGTCGAATCCGTCACAGCTGGTCTTGTCTATCTTGTCTGTGATGATGCCCCCAACCGCATGATCCTTTGTGCTGGGGCTGGCGGATATTCAGAAACTAAAGTCGTCGAAACGTTGGGTATTAATCTTGCTGAAGATGACCAAACGCCAGAGAATGTTGCCAAGCATATCGATAAAATTCGGTCTATGGATGGCGCAGAAGAGTTCACTAATGGTGGCCAACAAGGGACGAAGTTTTTGACTCGCATTCAAAAGGGTGATTTCGCTTAAAGCTCATAAACCACAACGCCCCCGCATATGGTTTTGATGACGCGTCCCGTGAGGCGGCGGTCATCAAAAGGCGTGTTTTTTGACCGGCTTAAAAGCTGATCACTTTTACAAAGCCACGGGGCATGCGGGTCTATCAAAATAAGGTCAGCGGGGGCACCTTCAGTAATGCGTCCGCTTTCAAGCCCCAGTAAGGCCGCGGGATTACAGGTCATAGCGGCGAGGGCGGGTATAAGCTCCAGCTTTTCATCCGCGACTTGAGACAAAGCCGCCGAGAGTAAAATTTCAAGACCGACGGCGCCTGTGGTGGCTTCTGCATATGGAAGTCTTTTTTCACCTGCTGGTCTGGGATCATGGGCGGAAACAATGACATCAATTGTGCCGTCGTTGATTCCATTAAGCAGCGCTAAGCGATCACTTTCTTCGCGCAGAGGTGGATCAAGTTTTGCGAAGGTGCGGTAATCGCCAATATCGACTTCATTGAGCGCGAGGTGATTTATCGAAACCGAGCAAGATACCTCTAAGTCGCGTGATTTAGCGCGCCGAACAACCTCAAGGGCCTGCGCTGAGGATATCATATCAATAAGTAATCGCCCGCCTGTCAGCTCTGCTAAGGCTACATCTCGCTCTGCCATTATCCGCTCAGCCGCGGCGGGCGCGCCGGTTAGGCCTAGACGCGAAGAGAGGTCACTCTCATGGGCTACCGCGCCATTTGACAAGGAAGGGTCCATCGCGCGGTTGGCAATCAAGGCATTAAAGCTCGCCGAATAGGAGAGGAGCCTGCGCATGGTTTGCGCGTCGTCGATAGGGCGCGCGCCATTAGAAAACATCACTGCGCCCGCTTCGCTCATCAGGCCAATTTCAGTCATAGTTACGCCGTCAAGGTCTTTGGTCAGAGCCCCAGCCGCATAGACATTGACAGGCGCGTTTTCCGCGCGGCGTTTGATGAAGTCAACAAGGGACATATCATCAATAACGGGATTTGTTTCGGGCATAATCACCATGGATGTTACGCCGCCCGCCGCCGCCGCCCGCGCGGCCGTTGCGATAGTTTCGCGGTTCTCGCGTCCGGGTTCACCAGTGGAGACGCGCATATCGATAAGCCCAGGCGCGCAAATCAGGCCTTTGGCGTCGATAATTTTTCCTTCGGCGATGGCGTCAGGGCCGAACTCAATAATGAGTCCATCTTCGATGACGATTATGCCGTCGCCATCATATGCGCTGGCAGGGTCGATGATGCGGGCATTGATTATGGAGAGCAGGCTCATGAGCGCACTCCGTCTTGGGCGTTGGAAAGGGCATGTAAAATTCCCATACGCATAGCAACGCCTGTTTCGACTTGTTGCGTGATAAGGCTAATATCGGGATCGTCTGCAATATCGGAACTAATCTCAATGCCGCGATTCATTGGCCCCGGGTGCATAACTTTTGCGCCCGTCTTTGCGTAAGCTAGTTTAGTGCGGTCAAGTCCGTGGAAATGAAAATATTCCCGCTTGGAGGGGACAAAAGCGCCGCTCATGCGTTCGAGCTGTAAGCGCAGCATCATGACGACATCGCATCCTTTTAGCCCTGTTTTCATATCGTGGAAAACATCAACGCCCCAGCGGTCTACATCTGTGGGCAGTAGGGTGGGCGGGCCGACCAAACGGACTTCGACACCGAGCATATTTAAGAGTTTTACATTTGAGCGCGCGACGCGGGAGTGAAGAATGTCCCCGCAAATGGCAATGCGCAGCCCGTCAGTATCCCCGTCAAAAGCTTGACGAAGTGTGAGGGCGTCGAGCAGGGCTTGAGTTGGATGGGCGTGCATACCATCGCCTGCGTTTATGACAGAGCAGCTCACTTTTTGTGAGAGCAGGGCGGGCGCGCCAGAGGAGCCATGACGCACAACCAGTAAGTCTGGGTTCATGGCATTAAGTGTTGTGGCCGTATCAAGCAGGGTCTCGCCTTTTTTGACCGAGCTACTCGCAACCTGCATGGAAATGACATCTGCGCCGAGACGTTTGCCGGCGAGTTCAAATGATTTTTCGGTGCGGGTGGAGTTCTCAAAAAATAGATTCACTAATGTCTTCCCGCGTAGGACTGAGCGGTCAGGACTTTTTTGCACGGAGAGGTCGAGGTAATGCTCACCGAGGGAGAGCAGCGTTTCGATATCGGGACGATGAAAATCATCTATGGTCAGGCAGTGTAATTTTTCAAACGGATATCCGTGCGAGCTCATGGCGGGGCTGGAGACGGGGAAGAAATCGTCAGGGGTGAGGTAATGGTCAAAAGCTTTGGCATGCTCAATCACATCTTCCCAATGCTTTTGCGGTATTGTGCCCGCCTCATACCAGCCTTGAATGGTGGAGGCGGATTTATCAAGCGCGCGGGCGGCGGGGCGGATGCCGCCAAAAATGTCATCAATTATTGATTTTGCATAAGCCATAAATGCTCTGTACGAAAAAATCGTACAGAGTCAATAAGAGAGTCGATAATGCAGCCTTATTATCCCACATTTCTCTCGCGCCCGTCCCAGAACGGGGCACGTAATTGCCGCCTTAGCACTTTGCCTGACGCATTACGCGGTAGCGGCTCTGGGTGAATCTCGATGGATTTAGGGCACTTATAGCCCGCAATGCGCGTCTTAGCATAGGCGATGATATCGGCCTCACTCGGTGTCGTTCCGGGCTTGGGCACAATAATGGCTTTGACCGCTTCGCCCCATTTCTCATCGGGTACGCCAATGACAGCGACATCGGCAATATCGGCGTGGCTAAAGAGGGCATTTTCGACCTCGGCCGGATAGATATTCTCCCCGCCAGAGACGATCATATCTTTGACGCGGTCATGAATATAGAGATAGCCTTCTTCGTCAAAATAGCCCGCATCTCCGGTATAGAACCAGCCATCTTTCACCGCTTCGGCTGTCGCTTCGGGGCGTTTCCAATAGCCTTTCATGACAAAATTTGACCGAATAGTAATTTCTCCGACCTCGCCTTGGGGCACTGCTTGGCCGTTATCATCCACGCAGCGTATTTCAGTTCCAGGATAGGGGATACCGCAAGAGCGTAATTTCCCGCGGGCAGGGTCGTGATCTTCGGGCGGCATATAGGTGCCGCCGCCAGCTGTCTCGGTCAGGCCATAAACTTGTGTAAATTTACATCCGAATAATTCAGCGGCTTCCAGCAATAGACTTTCAGCAATTGGGGAGGCTCCGTAAGTTAGGATGTTAAACGAAGAAAAATCACGTTTTTCAACGCCGGGTACCTGCGTTAACATGAGAATAACGGCAGGCACTAAAAAGCCGTGCTTGATTTTTTGTTGTTCGATCAAGTCCAAAATATGGATGGGATGAATTTCACGTAAAAGAACGGTCTTGGCCCCCTGAACAAGGCTGAGCAGGCCAATGTTTAAACCTGCGACATGAAAGAGCGGCATAGCGTCAATCACAGGATCGCCCGCGTCATAGGCCGCCCATGTCAGTTCTTCGGCCTGCCGGAAAAACCCCGCGTAATTATCATGTGTTAACCGCACCCCTTTGGGGAGGCCTGTTGTGCCTGATGTATAAAGCTGAACGACATCATCATCTAGCGCAATGGGTAAATTGGGGTCTGTGTTATCCTGCGCGTCTCGCCAAGATTTATAATCCGCCCAATCCTCACGCCCGCCTTCAATCGCGATAATCGTTTTCAGCTTGGGGCAGTCGTCTTTGATCTGATCAATAAGGTCATAATAATCTTCAGAGACGAAGAGACAGACAGAATCGCTATCATCCAATACAAATTGAAGTTCAGGCGCGGCCAAACGGTAATTCATCGAGGCGAGGGTCGCGCGAGATTTAATCGCTCCAAAAATTATTTCATAAAAGACGTCGAGATTTTTCCCTAAATAGGCGACGCGATCATTAGGGCCAACCCCGGCAGCTATTAATCCATTTGCCACAGCATTGGAGCGGCTATTTAACTCTGCGTAGCTGGTTTCCTGCCCTTCAAACCATAGGGCAACATCATCAGGGCGTATTTTAGCTTGGTGGCGAACAATTTCCGCCAAATTTGGCATTGCGTTTACATCAATCATAAGGGTCCCAATATTCTTGTTTTTATTGAGCTTATGCATTCAGCGATATCAAGGCAAGGGGAAGCGCCAGCTGCCCATCGCGGGTGCAGCGGATAATGAGTGACATCCCTAAAATAGGACGTCCGCGAGGGATGGCCTCCCGAAGGAAACCAAAAGGGGTGAAAATATTTTTACGAGAGGGTCCCTCGCGGCGATGATTTTTGTATAGCGGCCTCTTTGGAAAATCCCACAGTCACGTCCGTACACGATACAATACCAAATATCGCTAAACGTAGTGGTCAGGCCCCGCTACAAAGATCCGGCACAACT
>CALLMD010000040.1 GCA_938007935.1 uncultured Hellea sp. | reverse complement strand
TACAAGGCACTGACCCTGCGGCGATGATTTTTGTGTGAGGGCACTCTTAATCCCGCAGTCACAGCCGTACAACATCTGTCGATGCCTAACTGAGGCGGTTGGGCCAAACACCCCACAAAGACCCGGCACAGGCTTGGTCGTCATGTGCTTTTGCGCGTTCACTTGCATCTCGCAAATGAACGCAGCAAAGACACGCAAGCTGCTCAGTCTCACCGTCTAATCCACCAGTAAGTAACGTACTCTTACTTGTCCCCGTCTAATTTGCGTCAGCAAAATAGACTGTGTAATTGTTGAAAACAAATACACTGTGCAATTTCTTGAAAAGAAAATGCACCCAGTGAATCAAAACTAAATCATCGAGGATAGTCTCCCGATGACACAAGAAATATAGCCCCACTTTGCAGTGGTGAGGATTAATCTCTTTGCTTTTTTGATAAGGGCTTGAAATCAAATGAGAATAAATCCTCATATATGAGGATTAACTTATAAAGTCACACCGCTGCAAGTCATAGACTTGCCCGGTGCCCATATCTAGGATGTACACACTGAGTGAAAAGCCCAGATATGGATACCGGGCGTCTCTTGCAGAGCCGCGGCGGTAAGACGTTTTTCGAACAATAAAGTCTCGAAAAAAGATTTCACCTTAGCGGCCTATTTTGCGCTGCGGTTTAACCCCCTCAAAATCGCATGACGTCTCATCACGCTTTATCCAAGACATGGCCCGCTAAACAGGTTACATAACGCCGTCACTTAGGAGTTTTACATGTCACTGCCGGCCACTTATTTACAAATGCTATCCACAATAACAAAGGATGGGGAGCTTCGGATGGAACTTGTTGAAAAACCCATGCCCACGCCCGCCGCAGATCAGGTCATCATTAAAATCGAGGCCACCCCAATTAATCCCTCTGATCACGGCGTGATGTTTGGCTGGACGGATATGTCGGGTAGTACCTCTAAGGGCGAAGGCAAAGACCGCGTGCTCTCGGCTCCTGTGTCTAAACACGGTATGGGCATTATGAAAGCGCGCATTGGCCAATCCCTGCCCGTGGGGAATGAAGGCGCAGGCACAGTTGTCGCCGCAGGGGATAGCGAGGCCGCGCAGGCCCTCATGGGTAAAACCGTTGCCGCACTAAGCGGTCAAATGTACGCGGAGTATGTGTGCTTGCCCGCCGCGTCCTGTCTGCCTCTTATGGACGGCAACACGGCCAAAGACGGCGCGTCGAGCTTTGTTAATCCCCTCACCGCTTTATCTTTCCTAGAGACCATGCGCATGGAAGACCACAGCGCGATAGTCCATACGGCGGCGGCGTCTAACCTTGGGCAAATGCTTAACAAGATATGTCAGGCCGACGGTGTTGAGCTCGTCAATATTGTGCGCCGCCAAGAGCAAGTTGATATCCTTAAAGGCCTTGGCGCAAAATATATCGTCAATAGCAGCGATGATAGCTTTATGGCGGACTTAACCGACGCCATTCACGCGACAGGCGCTACCCTTGGCTTTGACGCGACGGGCGGGGGTAAGCTCGCCTCGGATATTCTCTCCGCGATGGAGGCCGCTGCGGCCCGCACGCCCGGCGCTTACAGCATTTACGGCTCTATCAAACATAAGCAGGTCTATCTTTATGGCGGCTTGGATGTCTCGCCGACAACGCTCTCGCGAGGTTATGGGATGGCCTGGGGTGTGGGCGGATGGCTACTGCCGAACTTCCTCGCCAAAGCGGGCATGGAAGTCGGCAACCGCCTGCGCATGCGTGTGGCCAAGGAACTGACCACAACATTTGCCAGCCACTATACAGATGAAATCTCGCTCTCAGAGGCGCTCGATGCCGCAACAGTCAAACGCTATAACGCCAAAGCCACAGGCGAGAAGTTTCTGATTTGTCCGCAAATGGATGTCTAGTTATCACAATTCGTAGTAATAATTACTGAGACCGTTTATGTTCGAGCGATTTTTCCTTTTGCTCAGCGAGTTTCCTAATTTTCTTAGAACGTCGCAGTAACCATTTAGGGTCATCGGCAGAATCTGAGTTCTTGGCCTCAGCTTCATACTCATCGGCAATGGCATGGAGTTCAAGAGCTGTGAATCGTTCCATTCCTGATACGCCACTCAACCGTCCTCGCTTTAACTTAGGCATTTTACACTCCCAATCGTGGTGCGGTGCAGCAGCCTGTCATGCCCCTTATATCCGCCCGTTGCCATGTGTAGCAGGCTGCGGTTATCCCACATGATGAGCATGTTTTTCTGCCATTTATGGCGGTAGTGAAACTCTTTGCGGGTTTGCCAGTGATAAAGCTCAAAGAGGAGCGCGGTGGCATCGGCCTGCGCCATATCTTCTATCCCTATAATATAGCCCGCAGAGCCAAAAATACCGAGGCGGCCCGTCTCGGGATGGGCGCGAATGAGGGGGTGGGATTGTTTGGCTTCGGCAGTGTCAGAAGGGCGAATATCCATGCTGCGCGCGGCAACATCTGCGTCGCCATAACCGCCTTTACGGCTATAGGCCGCAACAGCAGAATGAATAGCCATTTTGCCCTCCAGCTTGACCCGTAGCGCATCTGGCATCTCGTCAAGGGCTTTGTGCTGATTGGTAAAAAGCGTATCCCCGCCCTTTGGCGGAATTGTTTTCCCAAACAGACACGTCCCTGCGGGCGGGTTTTCCTGAAAGCTCCAATCGGTGTGCCAGGCTTCGGCAAAAATCGGCGCGGTTTCATCAGCCAAGCGTTTAACGGCAATGATATGCTCCCGCCCTTTAATCGGCGCGATAAAGGGGTCATCCCCAAAGGGGCCAAAGTAAAGCGTGAAACGCTCAAGATCATCATCGCTCATCGTTTGATTAGGAAAAGAAAGCACATGATGCTCTAGCCAAGCCGCGCGAATATCTGAAACAGTGCTATCAGAGAGAGGCAGAGTTAAGTCCACACCCGTCACCTCAGCCCCGCAAGATTGCCCGCTTGGTTTGATTTTCATAATCTTCTCCCCGCCGCCAATGTTTCATATTTACGGCAGGAAACCTAGTGGCAAAATTTAGGTTTGAAACGGATAGAAATCCGCGCCTAGTCCCATAATGCGCGTAAGCTCATCGAGGGCGACAAAGCTTTCTTCCATCAGGCTGGAATCGCGCAGGTCTTCTGGCGCGAGGGCGTCGCGGTAAAAAGCGTTGATCCATATTTTAAGCTCTTCAAAGAGCGCGGGCGAGAACTTATTGCCTTGATTGACTTGCGACCATTCCGCTTCAGTCATGGTGACACGCAAACGCAGACAGGCTGGGCCGCCGCCATTGCGCATGGATTGGCGCACATCGACATAGCGCACCTCACCTATAGGCCCGTTACATGCTACGAGCTTATCGCAATAAGCTTTGGTCGCCGCGTTTTCTTTCGTCTCTAGCGGGGCGATAAGCGTTAGGCGGTCACTATCGGGCATTTGCACAAGCATGGAGTTAAACAGATAGGCCTTAATCGCGTCGGCTATGGGCACCTCGGATGATGGCACTTCAACGAAATTTGGTGTGAATAACCCCTCTGCCGCTTGGGTCATATCGGCCTGCATCGCGGCGGTGTCGGCAAAGGCGAGCTCGTGATAAAATAGCGTTTGGAGCGCGCCGACGCAGACAACATCATTATGGAAAGCACCTGCATCAATGGCGGCATCAGATTGCAGCGCGAAAACTGTGCGTCTGGGGGTCAGATGATGCGCGCGCGCAATGGCCTGGCTTGCTTGCAATGTCTGGCGCGCAGGATAGCCCGCACGCGTGGGCGCATAACCGTCGCGGCCATAGACGAAAAGTTCTACGCCTTGCTCGCCCCGCGCCCCGCAGAGACGCACATGATTGGCCGCGCCTTCATCGGCAAAGACTGATTGTTCGGCCAATGCAGGATGGACGCTGGCAAAAGGAAAAGCGGTTTCTAAGGCGCGCTGTGTTTGCGGGTGCTCGATAGAGCGGTGAAGCATTGTCGAGAGGTTGGCTGGGGTGAGATGAAGATTTCCATCGGAGGCATCCGAAGACGGGCTGACCGTGGCCGCATTGGCCGCCCACATGGATGAGGCTGAGAAGCAGTTTTTCATCAAGCGCGGGGCCTGCTTCCAAGCCGCCTCAAAGATATCTTTGTTTGTGCCCGTGAAACCTGCCCGCCTTAGTGTTGGCAAATGCGGTCTTTGCTGCGGGGGTAATATGCCTTGCCAGAGACCTGCCTCATGCATGGCTTTCATTTTCTCTAGGCCTTGAAGCGCCGCCGCCTTTGGGCTCGCGACAAGGCCCGCATTGCTAGCCGAAGCGAGGTTTCCATCTGACAAGCCGCCATAATTATGGGTGGGGCCAATCAGCCCGTCAAAATTGGCTTCTCTGGCGAGACTCATTTCAAGCCCTTCATAGGCAGGTTTTCAGGACTGTCCGCAACCTGGCTTGCCATAGGCCAGGCGCAAAAATCTGCGGCGTAATAAGCGCCCGGATTATGATTACCCGACGCGCCCGGTCCGCCAAAGGGCAAAAAGCTCGCCGCGCCTGTTGTCGGTCGGTTGAAATTGACCACCCCTGCGCGAATACGCAAACGAAAGTCATCCCAAAGCGCCGAATCGTCTGATACCAAACCAGCAGCAAGACCAAACTTTGTATTATTCGCCTCATTAATAGCGGCGTCCCAATCTTTGACGCGGGTCACGGTTAGGACAGGGCCAAATATTTCTTCATCTTTGACCTGCACATCCGTCACGTCATAAAAGCCTGGGGTGACGAATGCGGGGCCATTATCTGCTATCTTGGCCGCACGGATGGCTTTACCGCCTAATTGATTGGCATTCTTTGCAACGAAATCCGCGATATCTGCGCTTATAAGCGGCCCCATCGTGGCCTCTTCATTCCACGCGCCTAATGTCATGCGATCAATAAAAGCGCCTACAGCCTCAATGATAGCCGCCCCTTCAGCGTTATCATGGACGATCAGACGCCGCGCACAGGTACAGCGCTGCCCGGTCGTGATAAAAGCAGATTGCACGATAATACTCGCGGCCGCGGCGGCATCTTTAATGTCCCAAACGATTAAAGGATTATTCCCGCCCATTTCGAGCGCGAGGACGACTTCGGGACGTCCGCCAAATTTCTTATGAATGAAAGCGCCAGTACCAGCTGAGCCGGTAAATAACACACCATCGAGCTCTGGGTTATCCAGAACGGCCCCGCCCGTTTCCCGCCCGCCTTGGACCAAATTAATCACGCCTTTAGGAAAGCCCGCTTGGGCATAAAGTTTTATCAGAGCTTCACCGACAGCTGGTGTTTGCTCACTGGGTTTAAAGACGACCGTATTGCCCGCGATAAGCGCGGGCAATATCTGACCATTGGGCAGATGAGCAGGAAAATTATACGGCCCCAGCACCGCCATAACACCATGAGCGCGATGCTGCAGTGCTGCGTGTCCAAACGCCGTGTCTTTGGTTAGTGCGCCTGTGCGGTCTTCATAAGCGGTCAGGGAAATATCAACTTTGGCCGCAAGCGCGCCGCCCTCGCCTAGCGCGTCCCATAATTGCTTGCCCGTTTCCTTCGCGATTAATTCGCCCATGTCATCTTTGGCCGTTAGGGCGAGCTCTTTATAGCGTTTTACAATCGCCATACGCTCAGTCAGCGGCGTTCTAGACCAACCATCAAATGCGTCGCGAGCGGCTTGGAAAGCGTTTTCAACATCAGTCTTCGAAGCGGCATATCCTGACCAAAGCTGTGTTCCATCAGATGGGTTGGTCGATGAAAATGCCTCTCCTTGGCCGACAACACAGGTTCCATTTATGTAGTTTGAAGAGCTCATCGTTTAATCCAGACCCGCGCAGTGTCACCAGAAGAAAGGTTTAATAATTTCAGCGGCTTACGTGTAAGTTCTATTGTCTTATCAGCAAAGGATATATCTACCAAAACGCATCTGAAATCTTTAATTTTGTCATTGCTAATTAGGGCCGTATGGGTGGCATTAGTACCCTTGGCTCTTTCTACCACTTCAAGCTCACGGCTATCGCGTATCGTCCTTAAATCAGTTAGCGGCGCGCTCATACTTGGGCCGCCATCAAAAATATCAATTACGCCGCTATAGCGAAAACCCTCTGACTCAAGATAGCGTTTTGCGCCCACACCTTCTTTATGTGTTTGGCCTATGACGCGTTTTGTCTTTTCAGGCAGAAGATCAACATAGATCGGGTGTTTTGGCATCAGATCGAGAATAAATTGATTATCCTTTTTTGCTGAAATTTCATCAGCCTCATTGAAGTCCATGCGAAAAAATTGTCGCCCCAGACCATCCCAAAATGGTGATGCCCCTTCATCAGATACCTCTCCGCGCAGCTCAGACACTACCGTTTCTCCAAAGCGTTCACGAGACGCCGCCATGAGCATATATCTGGCTTGCGAGATTAAACGCCCAGCCCCTTTTCCGCGGTAGTCATTTTTAACAAATAACGACCCCACCTCTGTCGCACCCGCATATTCATTGACAAGCACAAGAACCTGCATGTCGAACCGTGAATTCGTAACGTTCGACTTTTGCGCGACATTCAATATACGGAAATTGAAGAATGGATCTCGTACGCCGATTTGAGCTTTAACCGCGCTCATTCCCGCGATTTTACCCTTATCACTGTCTGCCAACATCAACAGATAGACATGATCGGGACTAATACTCTGCGGACCCTCAAAACTTTTTACTGATTTTTCAAGGCGCGACTCCAAGGCCGCGCGGCCAACTGCGAGAGAGGTAAAACCAGCGCCAGCTAACTCAGCTAACTCACAGATAGCGTCAAGATCTTTGGGCGTTGCAGGACGAACAAACAGCATTAGACGCTCTGCGCTAATTTCTTGGCCGCAATTGCGTCAAACTCACCGCTGGCGAGCTTCATAAGAATAACAGCAGAGAGCCGCGCGCGTTCAACCAAGCTTGAAATGATCATATATTCGCGGTCGGAATGAATATGCCCCCCGCGCACACCAAGGGTATCGACATTGGGACAACCAGACGCCCAGAGGTTATTACCTTCACAAACGCCCCCGCTTGGCGCCCATTTAATTTCTTGCCCCAGCAAGCCCCCCGCTTGTTTAACCCAATCAAAGATTTGCGCATTGGCAGGTGACATGGGCTTAGGTGGCCGCGTAAATCCGCCATGAAGATGGGCATGAATGCCGTCTTTAGCATCTAAATTTTTGATAAGGCTTTCAAGGTTTTGTTCAATCCAAGCGACATCGGAAGTTTCTTTCATCCGCACGTTAAAACGCCCAATCGCAAGCTCTGGCACGATATTACTGGCCCCGCCCCCGTCGATTTTGGCGATGTTAAATGTGACGCCGTCGCGCTTTCCATTAAGCGCCTCAATACCGCTGATAAACTCCGCCATAGCTGCGATAGCGTTACGGCCCAAATGATGCTCCCTGCCTGCATGCGCCGCACGACCGCGGATAATTAAAGAGAAATTTCCGCTGCCCTTTCGCGCGCCCGCCATCGACCCATCCGCAAGCGCGGGTTCATAAGTCAATCCAACATGTGAACGTTTTCCCAGCTCGGCTAAAAGCGGCGCGGAACCTGGGGAGCCTATTTCTTCATCAGGGCTCATGAGGATATTATAGCCTATATTTTTGGCATTATCGAATTTTTCAAGCGCCTCTAATGCCGTCAACATAACCATGAGGCCAGCTTTCATATCTGCCGTTCCGGGGCCATTAATCGTATCTTCATCCACGCGCACGGGTTTTTGAAAATGGAAATCTTCTGGAAACACAGTATCATAATGCCCCGTTAGAATGAGCTGTATGGGTGCCTTTGGGCGCACAGTAACCTTTAAAGCAGGTGCATATTCAACCGCTTTAACCTCACCAGAATTTGAAACGAATTCGCCGTCGGCAAGTGGCACGTCGTCGATCTCGCCTGGCAGAGCCACAAAACGGTCTTTTAAAAGAGCCCTCATATCATCAAGACCATTACGATTACGAGAGCCTGAATTTTGAGATGACCATAATTCAACAGTGGAGAGCATATCTTGATGCTGCCCATCGATGTTATCAATTATAGCTTGTTCAGCTAATGTGAGGCTTAGTTTCGACAAAACGACTCCTTTGATCGTCACTAAGGAATAACAGGCCCATCATGGAAATAAAATTCCAAAATCTCTCTATTTCGAGGCATAAAAAAAACGGAACCCGAAGGCTCCGTTTCATATTCGATATAACCCTAAGGACTATTCGCAACCATAGAAGTAGTTACCACATGTCTTCATGAAGTGAACCACTGTGCCATTTGCTGACTGAATACGGAAAGCTTGGCGATCACGGTCATTACTCGGAAGAATTGAGTAGTTAAAGTGATGTTGCTTACCAAGACCTAAAAGACCAGCTGTACCGACAGGAAGCGTTTCTTCAGAGAACATGTAGCTCTGTGCATCCGCAAAGCCGTTTGAGTAGCCCATAGATTTGAACAAATAGTTCAAATAAGCTTTATCAGTTGCGCTGCTATTATAGCGTCCTTGAAGCTTTTCAAAGAACTGAGTCGATGAAAGACCGTGTGAGTCACCAAATTCAGGCATTGTCCCGAGGCGCGTAAGCGCTTTTGGCGTTGCCGATGTATTCACGTTAAAGATAGCTACGTTGGATGAACCGCAAACGTTCAAGTTGGTTGACTGAACAACTGGCTGCTGAACAACAACTGGCTGCTGACGTGTAACTTCACGCGTAACTGTTTGTCTTTTACATCCATTGACGTCTGTTACGACTTCACCATCCCAACAACGATATTGCTGAACAGTCTGTGTCACCGTTTGACGCGCACAACCATTAACATCAGATACAATCGCACCATCCCAGCACTTATACTGTGTGATTTGCTGCATAGGACGCTCAACAACTGGCATCGGCTTTGCGCCATGCTTATGACCAAATAAATAACGGAAACCCGTCATCAAACTATGTGAACCAACACCAGACATAGTCGTCGCAAAATCATTACCACCAGCAGTCACGCCATTTGCACGCACGCCATCAAAATCAAGTTTAGATACATCTCTATAATTATAGTGCGTATCCCACTTCAAATTGTCTGAAATATTATAACCAAGACCTGCAAGCAGCTGCCAACCAAGTCCTGTATCTTTATCATTAACTGCGCA
>CALLMD010000039.1 GCA_938007935.1 uncultured Hellea sp. | reverse complement strand
CCCCAAGACCCAAAACGCGTGACGATGTATAATTGCGGGCCGACCGTTTATAGCTATGCCCATATCGGCAATGCCCGCGCGGCGGTTGTCGCCGATGTGCTTTTCCGTGTCCTGCGCCATATTTACGGCGAAGATCATGTTATCTATGCGCGCAATATTACCGATGTGGATGACAAAATTATCGAGAGCGCCAAAGAACAAGGCGTGGATATTTCCGTGATTACTGAAAAATATGCCCGTATTTATAATGAAGACCTAGCAGCTATCGGGTGCTTGCCGCCGACGGAGCAGCCTAAATGTACGGCGCATATTGACGGTATGGTCGCCATGATTTCAGAGCTGATTGAAAAAGGCTTTGCTTATGAGAGTGACGGCCATGTCTTATTCGATGTCAGCAAATATGACGATTACGGCAAACTCTCAGGCAATAATTTAGAGAGCTTGCGCGGCGGTGATCGTGTCGGCGAAGGTGAAGTCGCGCGTAAACGCAACAGCGCCGATTTCGTTTTATGGAAGCCAGAACTAGATGGCGTCGGATGGGAGGCTCCCTTCGGGAAAGGTCGTCCCGGTTGGCATATCGAATGTTCCGCCATGGCCAAAGCTGTTCTGACCGATGGCACAGGGAGCGACACGATTGACATTCACTGCGGCGGCGTGGACCTAAAATTCCCACATCACGAAAATGAAATCGCGCAAAGCAATTGTGCTCATGACGGTGCACCGCTCGCCAATTATTGGGTGCATAATGAGTTCCTCAATATGGGCAACGAGAAGATGTCTAAGTCACTGGGGAATGTGAAATTAATTCACGACTTGCTGAAGGATTGGGATGGGGAGGTTATTCGCTTGGCATTGCTAAAGGCGCATTATCGGAGTGAATTGGTTTGGACTGAGGGTTTGCTCAAGGAGAGTAAGGCACAGTTGGATAGGTGGTATTCTGTACTTCAAAGTATAAAAAAACTAGGGACGTATGATACAAATAAGCTTTCTTACCCGAATGAGGTTTTTTCGAATGAACTTCTGGATGATCTAAATACTATAGAGGCAATTGTTGATTTTGGATGGCGCAGAGCGGATGTGTTAGATCTTTGTAAAAAAGCTGCAGACGTTGCGTCAGAAGAGCTGTCAAAATGGCTGGCCGCTGCCAACCTCCTAGGCCTCCTCCAAAAAGACCCGGAGACTTGGTTCAAGGGCGGGCTCGATTATGACGCTTTGGTCGAAGAATATGACTCTGTCCGCGCGGAGGCTCTGGCGGCCAAAGAGGCGGGCGACAAGGCCAAAATGGGCGAGATGTTCAAACGCTCCGACGAAATTCGTGATCAATTCAAAGCCCAAGGCGTTGTCATCGAATCTGGCGCAGGCGGCAAAAGCAGCTGGCGTAAGGCTTAGGCGCATAAAAAACCGCCCCTCAGGATGCTGAGAGGCGGCTTTTCATAAATGTAGCTTAGCCCTAGTTACCAGTCTGGAGACCTTCGCCAAGGAACATGCAGCTATTGTTGCCATTGGGGACAAAGCCTTCAGGGCAGTCAATCGGTGCATTAAAAGCAAAATCTTGCGCGCCCTGTATTGGCGCTAAGACAGGTGGATTATAGCCATTCACATCAGCGGCAAAATCAAATGTGTCTGTTTCCAGATACATACATTGATTTTCAGCGTTTAGATATGTGCCTTCGGGGCAAGGCATAGGTGAGGTGTCGATAAATTGTTCGACTGTGTTGACCTCATCGCCAAAATCATATGTGTCTGTTTCCAAATACATGCAGGCATTTTCCGCATTTAAATATGTGCCTTCTGGGCACGGCACGGGCGATGTATCGACAAATTGGGTCGTATCTGTTGTCAAATCATCCGCGAATTCATAGGCGTCGGTTTCTAGTGACATACATGTATTGTCACCCGTCAGATAAGTGCCCTCTGGACAGGGATGCTGTGATGTATCCATGGCCGCGCTCTCATGGGCGATATAGCTATCGGCGTCATAATTATCGGTGTAGATTTCGACCTGTTGCGCTGGGACATATTCGCCAACTTCTGTTTTATAAACGCCGTCAGTTGTTGGCATAGTAGCTTTTGCAAAACTTACATCGTCTGTTTTTGATGGGCCGCGCAGCCATGAAAATTTAGTGACCTCGGCCATGTCATATGACATGTCGCCAACAGCTGACCAAATTGACGAACATCCCGTCATCGCGATAGATGACACACATAATGTAGTCGTGAGCATAATTTTACGTAACATGAGTAACCTCCACAAAACTCAAAATAGTTATTGGCAAGAGGATGCAATAAACGGGCCAGTAGCCTTAGATTTTGCATGAATGATGAGCATATTAATGGTATATTAACCTATATGTTCTTTATTTGTTCTCATGACAGAACACGTAATATATATCCTCTCAGGCCAAGGCCGCGGCCCTCTTTTTGTTGGAGCAACGCATGATTTGGCGACATCGTTGCGCCGTCACCGCGCGGGCAAGGTGAGTCGTCCTGAGTTTCGGATTGACCGCCTTGTTTATACAGAGCGATTTGATTGTAGTTTTAAAGCAGATGCGCGTCGCCGCGCCTTGAAAGCGGCGTCTTTTGAATGGCTCCAAGCTTTGATATCCGCGCAAAATCCGACTTGGCAAAGTTTAGCTTATGCTCCTATAGAGGTGGCTCAAGCCGCTTAGCGCTTAATCGCTATCTATCGGGGGTGAGCCATGAAGCTCTATGATTATTTACCATCAGGCAATAGCTATAAGGTGCGCCTGCTCATGTCCTATTTGGGCATAAGCTATGAGTGGGTGAACCTTGATATTCATAAGGGCGAGACGCAGACAGCCGGATTTAAATCTAAAAATCCCGTCGGGCAGATACCGCTCTTGGAACTCGCCGATGGACGGCGCATTGCCGAGAGTAACGCAATTATCTATTTCCTAGCGGAAGGCACGCCCTACTGGCCGAAAAATGCTTTCGACCAAGCCAAGTGCTTGCAGTGGATGTTCTATGAGCAATATAAGCACGAGCCGAGCATTGCGGTTTCGCGCTTCATCCATAATTACGCCATGGAACAGCGCAAAGACGAGCTACCTGTGCTGACCAAGAAAGGTTATTTGGCGCTGGATGTGATGGAAGATCATTTGGCTGATAATCTCTGGTTTGTCTTTTCTGATTCAGGGGGGGATGGCCGCTCCATCGCCGATGTCGCGCTATACGCCTATACCCATGTCGCGGGAGAGGGCGGGTTTGATCTCTCCAAATATCCAAACATCATGGCGTGGCTCGATAGATTTAGCGACCACCCAAGGCATATTCGCATTACGGATAAACCAACTTAGCCTTTAAAAATTTTAAGCCAGCGCCATCGTAAAGGCGCAATAGACCGTATATAGTGTGTTATGACCCCGGAGCTTATTGAAAGAGATTGGCTGTCTTTGCGCTATTGGCTACAGCGCTGCGTTTTGCCGTCGGCTATTGTTCTAGTCATGATCCTATACCTTTTACGGGTTATGTCATCAGACCCCGAAGATTTAAACCAAAGCGCGCTCATCGTTGGGTTTTTCACGCTTTATTTTATATGCGTGCGCGGGGGACATATCGTCATGATCCGCTCGTTACATTTTGATTTAATGAAAAAGCACGAAACGCTTTACCGCGAGAAATTAGCCCATTTTTCCCATGCTAAAATGGGGCGCCGTAATATTGGCTTTATGCTCGCGCGAATAAAACGAGACATAATAAATACGACCAAAGGTTGACAGCCTTTCTTACCTCCCGCAGACAATAGAAAACTGGGGAGGGGTACATGCAACGACATGGTGTGGAGTTTAAAGGCCAAACGGGCGAATATTTTGGCATATGGATTGTGAATGTTCTGTTGTCGATAATCACGCTGGGCATTTACGGGGCTTGGGCCAAAGTCCGTGATAAAAAATATATGTATGGCAATACATTTATCGACGGCCATAGTTTTGATTATCACGCCACAGGTAAACAGATATTTATTGGCCGGCTGATTGTCGCCGTAGTTCTTTTGGGTCTTGGCCTGTTAAACGCCGTGAATCCCTTGCTTTACATCGTCGGTATTTTGGTCTTGTTTTGCTTTATTCCTTTTATTGTCATCAGAGCGCTTCGGTTTAATGCAAGGGTGTCGAGTTACCGCAATGTGCGCTTTGATTTTGTTGGAGAAATTGGCGAAGCCTTTGTCACTTATTTTCTTATCCCTTTAGGAAATGTTTTTACCCTTTATTTGTGCTCACCCTTTGTGACGCGGGCGAGCCATCGCTTTACGACAAATAACGCCCGTTACGGAGATCGTCCTATGCGTTTCGAGGCCGATATCGGAAAATATTATACGCCCTTTTTGATTGCGATTGGGCTTACCATTGGCGGATTTATACTCATGTCTGTGATCGCCAGCGGTGCCATGATGGGCATGAGCGGCGCCTTGGCGGAAATGATGGAGGCCGCTGAAACAGGGACTGATCCTGATCCCACTCAATTAGGGGGTTTAATGGGCGTTATTCTAGCGTTTTATCTCGCGCTTTTTTTAGTCATTGTACCAGCGATGCTATTTTACCGCGCTTGGGTGCGTAATGTGCATTTAAATAATACGGTACTGGATGAACGCCACCACCTTGAATCAAATGTTCATCCCGGGCGCTTTATCTGGATTGTGGTCAGCAATGCCTTTGCCTCTCTTTTTACCCTTGGTATGATGATCCCTTGGGGCCGTATTCGCCTCGCGAAATATATGGCCTCCGTCACGGCGGTTAATTCCGAAGGCAGTCTGGACGGTTATGCCAGTGATGTTCAAGAAACAACGGGCGTTCTGTCTTCGGAATATATGGACCTTGAAGGCTTTGATATTGATATCGGAATTTAAATTTTATCTATGACAGTTAAGGACGGATATTTTTTGATAGAGGGGCGGCTCTTCGCGCCGCAATCAAGTACGTCCGAAGCCGCGCGGCTTATTGTTGATGGCGCGGATTATTATATCGACGTGGGCGGCGCGCGTAGCTCGCTTATGGGCGAGGTAAAAGAGCTTAAGATAGAGCCGCCTATCGGGACGTCGGCGCGTAAAATTTACTTGCCGGGCGGGCAGCTTTTTGAAACGGATGAGCGCGAGAAAGTCAGCCGCCTGAAAGGCGGCGGCTTTTGGGCGGGGCTTGCCAGAACCGAGCGCTTTGGCTGGCACCTTGTCCCGCTTGCTATTGCCACGCCCTTTCTGGCCTTTGGCCTATACCGCACCCTCATTCCGCTCTTTATCTCTTTTGCCATGTTTATGACCCCTGACGGGATGATTAAAACCATTGATAAAAACACGATGAAAACTATCGACTTTACCGTGACGAAGCCGAGTAACCTGGCCAGTAAACGCAAAGTCGAGATACAGACGATATTTGAAAGTCTTGCTAAAAATGCACAGGCGCAATCGACCAAGACACGCCGTATCCCAGAATATAAGCTCCTCTTTCGCAGTGGTGATAGTATTGGCCCCAATGCTTTTGCGCTGCCGGGCGGTACGATCGTTATGACGGATGATTTGGTTTATATGTTCCCCAAAGAGGATCATGTGATTTCCGCTGTCCTTGCCCATGAAATTGGCCATGTCGAACATGAACATAGCCTTCGCCAACTCTACCGCGCTCTTGGCATGGCGGCAATGATTGGATTGATTGCCGGTGATGCGGGGCCGATGCTTGAAGATATTGTCCTTGAAGGCTCTGCGCTGCTTTCGCTCACCTTTTCGCGCAAGCATGAAATGCAGGCCGATAATTTTTCCTATGATATTTTAACGGGCACGGGCCAGCGCGCAGATGGCCTTATCGGGTTTTTTGAAAAACTGGATGAAGAGATACCCATGCCCAAAAGCGGCGAATGGATGATGACCCATCCCTTATCGGAAAAGCGGATTGAAAATATTCAAGCGCGTATTGATGCGGATAAAACCGCCGAAAATTGAACTGTTATTATCGCTGTCTTGTGAGGTGAAAAAAGGCTATTGGCCATTATTATGAGACGCATGATAACACGATTAATAATGGCCCAACTTATACCGGTCGGTATTAGAATGGTCAAAAAGGCTTTTCGTAAACGTTCGGTTTCTAAACAGCCCGAGCAAGCTCACCCTTCAAATACTGAGGCTCTCAATAATAATGATGAACACCATGCGCTTGAGGATAATGGTTAAACCCTAAGCTGCCAAAAATTCTACTCGGACAAAATCTCGTAACACACAATAAGATGCCCGTCGAAATCGACAAAGGCTTGTTCGATATATTTGAAACCTGGCCCGCTCGCAATTTTTGAAGACGTGACCGTCAAGCCAAGCGCCTCTATCTGCGCAAACTTATCCTTTAAATCCGTTATGCCGATAACGGCTGTGGCCATGAAAGGCGCGCTTACGGGGCGGGGAAGCTCCGACCCTTTTATTTCCGTTAAGGCAAAGGCACGCTCTTCATTGGGTGTGTGTAATGTCACAAATCGCAAAGGCGTGCCTTTGGGAATATTAAAGACAGGGTAGCTAAAGGAGTCGTCTCCCGAGACTTGCGGCTTTGACGCGGTTAATCCGAGTATGTCGCGATAAATCGTCAAAGACCGATCAATATCGGCAACCACGCGGTTGGGGCGTTTTACATGGGGCATCATAAGAGATTGAGCGGTAGCGGGCTCAGCAGGTTTGTCCATCATCTGCACCGTCAATAAAGCACCGCCAATAAAGCCGGCCAAGAGCGCTGCGATAGCTACAAGATGTCGTTTCATGATATTCCCTTTTTTATGAAACTAGCTTAAGGGTCTTATTTAGCTTTGATACCCCGCAAGCGATTATATCTTGGCGCGGCGGCTTTGCTATGTTACGCCGCGCCTATGTTGAACATGGCCATTATAATACGAATTAT
>CALLMD010000038.1 GCA_938007935.1 uncultured Hellea sp. | reverse complement strand
TGAGAAGTACGTACTCGATCCGACGCATATCTATATCAGTACTGAGATGCGCAATTACTTCGCGCGGCTTAAGGCGCATTACGGTATTGAGTTAAGTCCTGAGCAACAGGCTTGGTATGTGCGAAAGCGTGACACTCAGCTTGACGATATGAAGCGCGAATTTCCCGCAACGCCTGAGGAAGCTTTTGAGGCGGCTATTAAGGGCGCTTATTTTTCCAAAGAGTTAGAGAAGTCACGCCATCGTGGGCATGTTCGGGAAGTTATCTATCGTGATGACCTGCCAGTCTATACGTTTTGGGACTTGGGCATTGGCGATAAGATGTGCATCTGGTTCTTTCAGCTTCAAGACGGTAGACCATGCATGATTGATTATTACGAGAATAGCGACGAGGGGGCAGTGCATTATGCTGGGATATTGGCGAAAAAGCCTTATATGTATGGCGCGCATTATATTCCGCATGATGGTAAACAGCGAACATTTGAGAAGGCTGAGACAAAAGAGGCAGTTATTCACCGTCTAACTGGCGTGCCAGTCAAGGTCGTGCCTCGCACTATGGACAAGGTTGCTGATATCCAGCCAATGCGCAACGTCATACCCGTTGTGCTGTTTGACCGCGAGAAGTGCACTATTGGGCTGCGTCACTTGGCTAATTACCGCAAGGCATGGGATGAAAAGAAGGCTGTTTACCGTAAAGAGCCTGAGCATAACGACGCCTCAAATGGCGCTGATGCTTTCCGCACCTTCGCTGTGTGCTGGTATCGGGGCTGGATTAATCTTGATGAATTTGACCCATATGACGAGGATTACGACGAGCATGACAAGGAACGCAATGACACGACGGGATATTAGAAACTGCAAAAGAGTGACCTTAGCAAGCTATATCGAGGCTTTGCAGGGGGTGGCCGCAACACTTGATGGCGTTGGCGTCAATGTTTTTGTCGAGATTGAAGCTCTGTCTTTAAGTAGGGGTGTGGGCGTGACTTTGGGTAATGGTAAAGAGCTTGCTTTTTTCATCAATGAAGATGTTGATAAATATGCTGATAGGGCGACGTCACTGCGTAAGGCTTGGGAGTTTGAGAAAGATGAAACAGATGGCAATTAAAATGGATGCAAGGCCGATAGCTTGGAAAGCTGGTGAGGGTGAGAGCTTCTTGCCGTGGGATACTGTAAGGCAGGACAGATGCTGGGGCGTCGTGTTTGAAGATGGCTCATATTACACGCCATTTATTCAGCGAAGACAGGTTAGGTCTAGGGATCTTGCTCGACTATTTTCGAGCTGGTATTTTTACTTTGACGAAAGAAAGAATTTGTTTGAAAGCCCAAAATATAATGATGAAATAAAAAAGATATTAGAGGTTTTTGAGGTAGAGCGTGAGAGACAAAGACTTATGTATGAACGCCTTATGGATGTTTCAAATGCTATATCTATGACACCTTACGAGATATATGAAACGTTTTTTCGTGATGATGATAAATTTAATGCAAGAGCAGATTATTTACACCTGCCTTTAAGTTTCCATTCTCATATTCCTGTGTCTCGTGATTTTACTTGCATGAGCCATACCCAAACCAAACAAAGCGAAGTCATGTTTATGTGGGAAAAGGAAGAATATGAAGCAGCCTAAACCACCTGCGCCCAAGGGGCTTAAGCGCGGCCTGATGATCGGCGGGCCTATGGATAGCCAAGAGCATACGTCATGGTCGGTTAAGTTTGAACTGTTCGGGCCTGAGCATTATGGCGAGTACAATTTCGAGGAAGGGCAATGGTTTTGGAAGGCCAAGGCTCGTCCTGTTGCTCGGCGTGGTTCTGCGCCCTATGTCGGGCGGTCTGGTGTGACAGGGTATTAAGTCTTGGCGGGCAGGGCGTTAATCCTGCTGCATCGTCACGCACTTTCGTGGTAAATCAGTAGTTGATGCTGCCTGCGATTTCTACAAGCCCGCTTGCTACTTTCAGCGCCGCCGCCAAGACAATTAGCCTGTAAATCATAAATAGTGAAATATCAAGCCTTGCTTTATTGTGTTTTGTTTTGTATCGTTTTGTTTTAGCGGAGTAGAACATCATGAACAAAGAATTACAGGAATTATTTGACGGCCTTGTTACAAAGGAAACGTTATCACAAAGCGCCCTTGAGAAGTTGAAATCAGTTGTCGAGGAAAATGCTGAACTTGAGAAGCAGGTTGAAAATTTACAATCTGATGCTGAGGTCAAAGCTTCTGATTATCGCGATTTAAAGAACGAATGCGACGCGCTTGAGGTTAGCAATGAGGCTTTATTAAACCGTGAGGGCAGTCTCAAAGCCCGTGAAAATGATTGCCACAAAACAGAAATTCAGCAAGCCGCAGATAGGGCAACGGCGGCGGCATATAAAGAGGCTTTCGGGCTGGTTTTTCGCAATACAACGGTGCGCAATTCGGTTCTTGAGACTGTCAGCCGTCCTAATGAATACCCTTACACTGACCATAACGGCATCGTTATTCAAAAAGATTATAATAATCCCGTCCAAACAACTGACACAAAAGACACGACTTCAACTGAGGAATAATGGCATGGAAAAGATATTAAGCTGGCACAGTGATGCCGAATTAAAGGCGAAGGCCGTAGCAGGATATGAGGCTCATATAGCCGCAGACACGCTCATAAAGGGCGTGTACTTCACAGAAGATGACGGGCAATTTCGAGGCTGTCATATAGGCTGCGTTATTAACGATTTGGGTGGCAAGAAAACTGGTTTACATCATAAGGAATATGAGCGCATCACTGGTAATCCTGAGTGGCTAGCGGGATTAACTGAGCATTTCTTTGAGAATATGCCTAATCCTCAAAATCAGCAGGTTACGCTTGATATATTGAAGGCAACGCCTGAGGGTAAAGATTTAACGCCTGTTTATCATGAATTTATGATTTGGCTTCTCATTGATGAAACGCACGGCTCAATAAAATATTGTGATGATGCAGGGAGAAAAGCAACTAAAGATGTTGCGGCGCTGCATCAACGCGCAATTGATGGAGATAAACCGTCAGAAAGTGAGTGGGCCGCTGCTGGGGCCGCTGCTAGGGCCGCTGCTGGGGCCGCTGCTTGGGACGCTGCTAGGGCCGCTGCTAGGGCCGCTGCTTGGGACGCTGCTAGGGCCGCTGCTAGGGCCGCTGCTAGGGACGCTGCTAGGGCCGCTGCTTGGGACGCTGCTAGGGCCGCTGCTTGGGACGCTGCTTGGGACGCTGCTTGGGACGCTGCTTGGGACGCTGCTAGGGCCGCTGCTTGGGACGCTCAATCTGCAAAGCTAATCGAATTATTGAAAGAGGCGTAACTATGCTAAAAGATAAAGACCGCGCCGATCAACTCGGCCAAGCGACACGTGAAAAGCTCAAGCAATTTGTGGCGCGAATAGAGCGCCTTGAGGCTGAAAAGACTGAATTGGCCGCTGATATCCGCGAGGTGTACGCTGAGGTTAAGACGTTCGGGCTGTCGTCAAAGATAATCCGCAAAATCATTGCTGAGCGTAAGTTAGAAGCCGCTGAACTGGCTGAACAGCAAGCGCTTATGGATATTTATCGCGGCGCTATTCAGGGTGATTTGTTTGAGGCTGTAGCGTGATTGATAAGTTAAAAGACGCGGTTAAGTTAGCTGAAACATCGCATTATGATGTGAGTTTACGGTTAAAGTCGCATGGAATTATGGTGGCTGGCTTTGCTGAAAAGGATGGGCGGCAAATCCGCTTTAGTAAAACTGTTCCTTATGAAGATTTAGACTATCTCAAGAATAACATTATTGAGGTTGATGAAGTCATTAGAAATTCTCTCGATGCTTAAACTCTCCCCTATCCCTAATCCTGCGCCTGAGGGCTATATCGAGCGGCCTGTGATACCTGTGTTGGAGCCTTATATTCGGTGGGCTGAATTACTGCCTCTTGAAAAGAACGGCGGGCGTCACGCGGTCTATGATGCTGATAGCGTCAAGCTGTATATTGATAACGGGTTCTTTCAAGAGCGGCTAAGGATTGCAACGCGGCTTAACCGTATCAACGCCTTTGAGGTTCGCGGCGGTACTTCGCGCACAAAGTATCTGGCGGCGCAAGGTCGTGACTGGCTTCGTAAGACGTTAGAGCGTGAAGTCGAGACGTATGGCGGTTTTTGGATCCACTCGGTCGGTATGGAGCAGGGTAAATATGGCCGCTGGATTATAGAGATTTACCTAAACGACGGAACAAACGTGAGTGATGAGCTTGTGCGCCGTGGTTGGGCGATTTATCAGGAATATTGAGGGAGTTGTAATGGATTTTTATCGGCTGAAATGGAGCGCTGTCGGCATTTTCTCATTATTCTTGGGGCCGTTATTTTATCGCGCTCTCTGCTATGTTTGGCAAATTATCGGAATTGATGTCTATGAACATAGAGAATTTTGGGGCGGCAACGTTCTGACATCAATGGGCTTAGTCGCAGCTAGCGTATCATTTACCGCTGTTATGGCGATTTTAGTTTTAAGCGCTTGGAATGTTATGAGTGGGAAGAAGTCAAGAGATTAATGCACCTGTTGCATTCCGTGCTGTAATGTTCTAAAGTGAATTACGGGATATAGCCCAATTTAGCAGAAAACCTTTGTTTTAAATAAAAACTGGCTCTTTCTGCTATGGATATACACGATAAAAGACACGACGCAGCGGCTAATCGACGTGCGCAGCCCAAAGGCAAGTCGTCTGGCGGTATATCACCCAAATCACCTGTCGTTAAATCTGAGAGAGGCGAGCGCGTATTTCGTGCGCCTGTGCCTCTGACTGCGCCTAAACAGCGTGCCGGGCGTGTGGATCAAGTCGGTGGTGGCCGCAATCGCAAGTCTGAGCGCTATACTGATGTTAAGGGCCGCGGTCTTGGGGCTGGTGTATCGCCTCGCGCTCCAAAGGTAACGCGCCATCAAGGCGAGCGGTACATGCCTGAGCCTGACGGGCCAAATGAAGGCCAATTACCTGAGCCGCAAGAAATAGACCAATATAGCCGCCGTGATTATGCTGAGGGCAAGCCTCGTGATGATTATGACGAAACGGGCGAATATGACGACTATGAGGCCGATGATAAGCTTATTGATGGCGAATGGCACTATGTTGATATAGTCGAAAGCGGCGAAAATATAGTTGATCTGCTGCCTGAGAGTAAGCGCGCTGCACTTGGTCATGACGCGCTGCATGAATACGAGATTGATGACGGTTCGCGCAATATGGTTATGAAGGCCTATGATAAGGCCATGAAGGCGGCGCGGGCTGAAAGCAAGGCAAAGAACTTCCCATTTACCGGGGCGGCTAACGTTCGCTATCCCCTGCTCACAACCGCGGCCAATCAATTTGCTGCTCGTGCCTATCCAGCTATTGTAAACGGCTCTGAGGTCGTTAAGGCGCGTATCGTAGGCCAAGACCCTGACGGGATGAAACAAGCCCGCGCTACCCGTATTTCTCAGCATATGTCGTATCAGTGCATAGAGGAAATGCCAGAATGGGAGAAGCAATTCGACGAGATGCTTCACCATTTGCCTCTGGCTGGCACGGCTATTCGCTGCATTTACTATGATGATGAAATGGAGCGTAATTGCTCTGAACTTGTCACGCTCAAAGACTTTGTGGTCAATAACGACGCCACAAGCTTAGAGGATTGCCCGCGCTTTACCCGCGTTAGGCGTTTTTACCCCTATGAAATCAAAGAGAAGATGGCGACGGGCTTTTACCGTGATGTTCAAAATATCTTTGCTGACGGGGCTGATGATAGCCAGAAAATGCGTGAGGTCTTAGAACAACACCGCCTATCTGATTTGGATGGCGACGGTATTGATGAGCCGTATATCGTCACGATTGATAAAGAAAGCCAAGAGGTCTTGCGCGTCGTCGCCTCTGCTGACCTTGAAACTATTAAATTTGGTCAAGGTCGTGATGGCGGTCCTATCCTGACCTATGCCCGTCATGAACCAATGTATGTAGCTTATCGCTTCATGCCCGATCCTGAGGGCGGTTTTCACGGTATCGGCCTGGGCCGTCTTCTGGAACACCATGGCGAGGCGATTAACACAATCCTTAATCAAATCATTGATAGCGCCACGCTCCAAAATGCGGGCGGTGGTTTCCTCGGTGGTGATGTAAGCTTTGGTAAGCGCCGTGAGATACACACTAAGCTTGGCGAATGGAAGCAGCTCAAGCATATGGGCAATGAAATTCGTAACGCTATTGTGCCTCATCAACATCAAGGGCCGTCACCTGTTCTGTTCTCGGTTCTCGAATTGCTTGTGGAAAGCGGCAAGGAAATCGGCTCAATTAAGGACGTGCTTTCTGGTGATGCCTCTGGTGCCAATATGCCAGTCGGTACGACTATGGCGCTGATTGAACAAGGCCTGCAACAGTTTACCGCGATTTATAAGCGTATCTATCGGGCCATGAAGGCCGAATATAAGCTGCTCTATCGCCTTAACTCGCTCTATCTAGGGAATGAGGTCTATTTCAGCTATCACGATGATGAGAAGGCTATTGCGCGCCTTGATTATGAACTTGATAGCTCTGACGTTCTGCCCGCTTCTGACGCCTCTGCTGTCACGTCTATGCAGCGTATGTCTAAAGCTGAATTTGCGATGCAGTTTAAAGGCCAGCCGCATATTGATAGCGCAGCGATTGATAAGCGGGCCATGCAGGCGGCAGGTATCGAGGATATTGAGGACTTATTTGTCAAGAGTGACCCACAACAGCAACAAATGCAAATGCAGGCCGCTGCAATGGAAATGGCGAAAATGGATGCTGAGATAGCCAAGCTTAAGGCCGATGCTCAAAACGCTCAAGCTGGGGCATTTGAAAAGGTCGAGGGTGTGGACGTTAAAAAGGCAGAACTTGCCCTGCGCAGCTTTGGCGCTGGTGCTGAGGCCGTTCAAAAGGATTATGACGAGGATAGGGCTGAAATGATGCCTCCTGAACAACAACAGCAACAACCAACGGCGGCGCGGTCTTTTGGTGGGGGAAATGGACAGTAAAACTAATATCGTTGTAACTGGCGTTTTCTTTCTCGCCGGCGTTGTTGGCACGTTCGCGGTGCAAAGCTACCTTGGCGACACTAAGGATAGCACTGATGCTGTCAAAATCCGTGAGCCTCAGATTGAGAAGGCTATTGCCGATATCGAGGCGCAAGGCGCTGATATCCAAGACCTTAAAGCCCGCGTTCAATCGCTGGAAATTCTGGTCGGGCAGTTTGACGCCGCGATCAAAAAGGTCGAGGAATGGCAAGAGATGTGGCCGACACAAGGCGAGTTAGCGAGCGATATCCGGCAAAATAAAGATATCGAGTTTTTAAAAGCCGTGGTTAGTGAGGCTAAGGTTCAGATTGATGAGCATAGAAAGCGTATTCGTGACATTGAAATGGGGCATGTGCAATAATGGCTATGAAATTTAATAACGAGATTAATCTAGCGGGGGCGGTGTCTATCACGCTGACCTTGATTGCCGCTGTGAGCGTGTTCGTAACGGTACAGGCTCAAGCCGCTGGCGCGATTGAAAAGGTCGAAGATTTAGCCGTGAAAGTCGATGAAAACTCTAAGGTAAACGGCCAAGTTTTGGTTATTAAAAATGATATCAAGCATATCTCTAATGACGTTGAAGAAATACGCAACGACATTAAGCGCCTTGCTGATGGGCTGGATGATTAGGCTATCTCTCTAAGCAGTCTTAATCTTTTTGCATCTTCACGAGTTAGTTTCTTTTGTTTTTGCAGTCGTTCAATTTGGGCATTGGTAACGCCTGAGTAAGTTTTTTGTTTTCTGTATTTATCATAGAACCTGCCTCTTAAGTAATAAGTGACTGGCAGGCCGTGTGAGCCTGATAGTTTTGATTGTATAATGTAGCCGTATTCATTTCTTAATCGGATTATGGTTTGTCTTGTTATTCCGTGTTGCTCCATTTCGTGAAAAGTTACGCCTTGAGGTCTTAAAGCCAACAACAGAAACAGCCGTGATTTTGTGCCTTTCTGTGGTGCAAATCGCCTATATCGACCGTATTTTCTTTTCAATCTTGCCATTGCTGAACAATATAACGCAAAACGATACATTTCAATACAAATAATTTGACAAACAACAACAATCAGTAAAAAGAGCGGTATTCCTACACCACAAACCACCTTTAGCGGCCTGATTATCGGGCAAAAGTAGTGTGTGCGTAGTGGAGAATTTATGTCACAAAAAGTTAGTGAGCCTACCAAAGAGGCTTTTGATGAGTGGAAGGGTTCGCCTGTTGGTGTGTGGTTCTTTTCGCTCTTTGCTGATGCTGTCGAAAAGACGGTTGATAATTGGTCAAAAACCACATTCGAGAACCCGCCTGAGGCTATGAGCCCGTTATTTTTGGCGCAAAGCCAAGCCAAGGCGCAAGCCTTCCGTGAGGTTGGTTCCTCTGATTGGTATGACCTGACGGGCAATGAGCGGCCTTCTGATGACGAGGGGGCTGACGATGGCGAAGCCTAAGAATAAAAGCGGCGTAATCCCGATTGAATATAACGTAATCGTTCTGCCTGATCCTGTCGAGGAAAAGACGGCGGGCGGTATCATCTTGGCCGATGCCACGATTGAACAAGAGCAAAGCGGCGCAACTCGCGGCGTGCTGGTGGCAATCTCTGACTTAGCTTTCAATTACGAACCTGCGTACTCTGATGAGAAGCCCGTCAAGATTGGCGACCGTGTTGCTTACTCCCGATATGCGGGGGCTGAAATAGATGGCGAGGACGGCGAAAAATACCGCGTCATTAAAGACAAAGACATTATTGGAAAGGCTGAATAATGCATATTATAGACCCTGATAATCCCGATGAGGAAATTATTGATGACGTGGTGCTTGATGATGAGCCTGCTGATGGCGAAGAAGTCATTAACGAAGGTGAGGGCGCTGATGATGAGCTTGCCGATGGTGATGGCGGTGATGATGGTCGCGATTGGGAAAAAGACGCTCGTGCTCAAGGGTGGCGTCCTGATGGGCCTAAGTCGGCGCAACAGTTTGTCGAAGATGGTGAGCGCTACGCTCCGACGCTCAAAAAGAAGTATGAAGGCGAGTTAGCAGGCCTTAGGGCTGAGATGGCTGACCAAGCGGCGCGCCTAGAGCGCATGAACCGCATAGCCTTAGACCGTCAAAGAGCGCAATTAGAGGCCAGCTATAACAATGCTGAACGTGACGCGGCCGAAATCGCTGATGTTGAGGCCTTTGACCGTATTAGAGCTGGACGTGAAAAGGCTCTCTCTGAATTTGACGCTCAAATAGAGGAAGTCAATCAACCCGCGCAACAACAGCCTCAAGGGCGGCAGATAAGCCCTAACGTGCTGATAAGCTGGAAAGAGCGAAACCCTTGGTTTGAAAGCCCTGACGCTGCGCCTGAGACTAATTTTGCTATCGGGGTCATGGACCAGTTAATGCAGAAATACCCTAACGCTGCGCCTGATGACCTGCTCCCGCATGTTGATGCGAAGTTAAAGGCGTCATTTCCTACTCTCTACGGCGGCTCTGAACGTCGCCAACCGCGATCTCTGACCGATAAGGGCGGGCGTCGGCGTCCTGCACCGGGCAAGGCTCCCAAGCTTCCTGCTGACGTTATGGCGCAAGCCAAGGCTGATGTAGCGGCGGGGCTTTATAAAGACGTTGCAGAATGGGCCAAGGTTTACAATGAGGCAGGGTAAATTATGAGTGATACTGAAAAAACAAAAAAAGAATTAACTGAGCGTTATGCTCAATTAAATAGCTCAGACTTTAAGGTTGTGAGTGCTGAGGATGCAGCGAAGCCAGTTATAATTGATAGCACGTCTGATGCTCGCACTGAGAACGCTGTGCGCCATAAGTACCGCGTTTTGAGCGAAACTGAAAAGCAGGCAATGGCGGCGGTCAAAGACGCTGCCGCTGATTTTATCGACGCAATCAACAAATACTGCCCGCATGGCCGAGAAACCTCAATCGCTTTAACTAATGCGCAACAGGCTTCTATGTGGGCTGTTGCTGGAATTACCAAATAAAGAAAGCATTATATTATGACACGTAAGCAAAAATTCGATTCAAACGCCAAGCCTGAAGAGGGCGGCAAAAAGAAAACAGCGGCGAAAAAGGCCAAGCCAAAAGCGGCCAAGCCTGATGCGCCTATCGTGATTGAGACAAAAGATGAGGCTCAAGCTAACGCGCAATTCAATGAAAACCGCGCTCGCCCTGACCGTGAAACTGTAGAAGCGCGCCGTCGTAAAATGCGGGGTAATCTTGATTTACTTAATCAACGTAAATTAGGGGTTGACATATCCAAGCTTGATTTTAATAAATACGCTTATAGATGGGTTCACGACTTACCGGGTCGCATATCCAACTTCCAGCAGAGGAGCTATGAGATAGTTCCTAATACATCGGATGAAAAAACTAAGGGTGTCGGCAATGACATTCGCGCTACTGATAGTCAGGGCGATTTAATTTTCATGCGAATACCCATTGAGTTTTATCAAGATGACCAACGGGAAAAAATGCGCGAAAGCGCAGAGTTTGATAAGCAGATTAGAGAAGGCAATTTATCCGTGGCTGAAAGAAGTCACTCAGATAATGTCGTCAATCACGCTAATACCTTAAGCGGTTAAGCAAACATTTAGCAGACTTCGAGCCTTACGGGGCAAATTCCATCAATTTCTTAAATTGGGTCTGCAAAATGACACATGTAAATGCAAATGTACCGAGCGGGCTGCGTCCTGTTCGAGATGGCGGGTCAGGTTATTATACTGGCGGCGTCAATCGTTATCGCATTCCTGCAAGTGATGCTACTCCAATGGCTGCGGGTGACCCCGTTGTCATTACTGGTGAAGCTGATCGTCGCGGTTATGCCGATATTAAAGCCGTTCTAGCGGGTGAAACTGCTATGACTGGCGTTCTCGTAGGTTTCGAGCCTGTTCCTGAGCGCGACCAACCAAATCACCGTCTGGCCAGCACTGAGCGTTATGCTCTTGTCGCCAATGACGCGAGTTTTGAATGCCTCATTCAGGCTAATGACGTTGTGACGCCTGATATGATTGGGCAAAACTGCGATTTCGCTGTTGGGCCTATCAATGTGCCTTACGGTCTATCTGGCTATCAAGCTGATGTCGCCACTGTCGGTACTGCTGACACGTTGCCGATGCAAATCACTGGTATTTTCGACGCTCCTGATAATCATATTTATGATGAAGCAGGAACGGCCATCACTAACGTCGTGCTTAAGGTTCGCCTGAATAACAGCAACGTCGTTGATAACGAAGAAGGGGTATAATCATGCAAGGTGGTGTAATTACTCGCTCAAGTCATCCTAAGAAGCTTTGGCCCGGGATTAATGCTCATTTTGGGCAGGCTTATAATGAATACCCTGAGCAATTCAGCATGGTATTTAAACAAGAAACTTCCGATAAGCACTATGAGGAAGATGTTGAAACCACTGGTTTCGGCCTCGCTCCGATTAAGGCTGAGGGTGCTTCTATTCAATACGATAGTGACCGTGAAGGATATGCTGCAAAGTATGTTCACGCGACTATTGCCTCCGGCTATGTCGTGACACGTGAAGAAATCGAAGATGGTCAATACGGAAAGAAAGCTAAACCGCGTGCGCGTGCCTTGGCCTTCGCGATGCGTCAAACCAAAGAGATTATTCACGCTAATCACTTCAACCGCGCTTTCGACGCCAACACGCCTATCGGCGATACGGCGGCAATGTGTTCTTTAGCTCATCCGACATTATCAGGAAATCAGCGCAATATGCTCTTAATTCCTGCCGACTTGTCTGAGCCAGCTTTAGAGGATGCGCTGATTGATATTCGTCAAACTCGTAACTCTCGCGGCCTTAAAATCGCTGTTCGGGCTATGAAGCTTTGCGTTCCAGATCAACTCACCTTTACTGCAGAACGCGTCATTAAGACGAATTTGCGTGTAGGTACTGATTTGAACGATATCAACGCGATTAAGTCTCAAGGTCTAATCCCGAAAGGCATTCATACTTGGACTTATCTGACTGACCCTGATGCTTGGTTCTTAACGACTGATGTTGCTGAGGGGCTAAAAACCTTCCAGCGCCGCGCTCGTGAGTTCAAGCAAGATAACGACTTTGACACTGAGAACGCGAAAGCGAAGTGTACCGAGCGTTATTCCTGCGGCATTTCAGATTGGCGCGCAATCTTCGGCTCTCCCGGAGCTTAATCGAATACCGCTAAAGGTAGATAAGGCGGGCTTAGGCTCGCCTTTTTTTGTCAATTTTTAAGGCGCTGCAATGGCTGGTTACAAAAACGCAAATGAGTATGAGGACGGCGGCGGCTACGTGCTGTGTCAGCGTTCAGGCTATAAGGTGCGCCGCAAAGATACGGTTATTGAAAGCCGTACAAGACTGCGCGTCCACAAGGATTGGGTGGACCCTGAGCATCCTCAAGACCATATCCGCGCCAAGCGTGACAAGCAAACATTTCGGGGCCGTGTTCCTGAGCCGCCTGATAGGTTCTTGGACATTAATCAAGTCAAAGCTGAGGACTTCTAATGGTTTTTTTATATTTAGTAGTCGCGCATTTTTTATGTGATTATCCATTGCAGGGAAATTATCTTGCTATGGCGAAAAATCGACATGTCTATGAGCATGATGGCAAGGTTTACAGTGTAAGTAAATTTAGCGGTGCTGACCGTAAATGGAAAGAATGGTTTTGGGCTCTTTCAGGCCACGCAATTATTCATGGCGGCGCTGTAGCTCTAATTACAGGCATTTGGTGGTTAGGCGTATTAGAGGCTTTGGCTCACTGGTTTATTGATGATTTTAAATGCGCTGGATTGCTATCATATGACAATGACCAAATACTCCACATAGTCTGTAAAGTCGTTTGGTTCGCGCTGTTTTTGATGGTGGCTTAAATGGCAACAATTAAAGAAATCATAAAAGACGCTTTCGAGCTTATTAACGTCGTGCCTGCTACTCAAGCCGTGCCTGCCGCTGATGAGGTCAAGGCGCTGCGGGTGCTTAATCAAATGCTCTCTGATTGGTCTATGGACGGTATTGTGCCTTGGAAGAATATTGAGGGCAATGTTGCTCTGGTTCCTGGTCAAGGCGTCTATACTCTGCCGCTGGACAATATCGACATAGTAGAAGCCCGTTACCGTATCGCTGTAAATGGCGGCGCTGGTGATGACTGTGACGTGACGATGTATGAAATCGAGCATGATGAGTATTTTGATATTCCGTGCAAGGAAACTGAGGGTTGTCCAACTCAGTTTTATTTCAAGCGCGGCGTTACTGATGGCACGCTCTATTTATGGCCTGTGCCAAATAATACGACGCTTGGCACTATCGAATTTACCTATAATCGGGCGCTGGCTGATATCACGGTTTTAACTGACCCTCTTGACGTTCCTCCTCATTGGCGCTTGTTGGTGGTCTATAATCTCGCCTCGCTTCTGGCTGACCCATATGGCGGCGATACGCCTATTGTTGACCGCGTACATGCCAAGGCTGCTGAGATGTATGGCAAAGCGCAAATGTTTGAGCGTGAAGGCTCCGTTTTCCTCTTGCCTGATGAGGATATGGGCTAATGATTGTTTATCCCGGCGCTAACGCATATGACCGCACACCTGACGGGCTGGCTCCTATTCTGTGCCAGAACCTTTACCCTGAGCAAATCCCTGCTGAATTGGGGGCTGATTGGGTTCTGGTGTCTTCACCGGGGCAAGAGTTTTTCACTAAAATAGAGGGCGTGGCGCGGGGTTCTTTTAGTTCTTACGGCGTCTTTAATGGTGATATTTTTGCCGTCTTTGATGAGGTGCTTTATCGAATTGATATTAATGGCAACTCCGCGGCTATTCCGGGTGACTTAATCACTCAGACTGATAATGAGCGCGTAATATTCACGTCGGTTCGCGGGTTTATCGTCTTTTCTTCTGATGGCAAAGCGTACCAATATGACGGAACCGCTGTGACGCAGATTAATGACCCTGATTTACCGTTTAATGATATCTCATCCGTCGCGGCTATGGATGGGCGCATATTATTCACGCAAGAGGGTACGGACCAAATCTGGTGGTCTGATATTTTCGCGCCTAGCTCTGTTCTAGGTCTGGCCTTTGCCAGTGCTGAAACCTTTGAGGACAATCTGGTGCGCGTCGTGGCTGATCATCGCGAGTTATGGCTATTTGGTCAAACAACAATCGAGGTCTGGCGTCCAACAACTGACCCTGCGCAACCATTTGCCCGTATTGGTGACTTGGTACTTCAAAAAGGTACGCTCTCGCCTTATTCTATCGTACAGGCTGATAATACGCTGTTTTGGGTAGGGCAGGACGCGATTGTTTACCGCGCTGAGGGTGCGGGCTTTGTTCGTATCTCTAACCACGCTATTGACGCTGATTTGCATGATTTGTCGCAAGATGAACTGTCTGAGGTCTATGCCTTCTCATATACTGATGACGGTCATATCTTTTACGTGCTGACAATTCCGGGGGTGCGAACATATGTTTATGATGCTTCGACAAAGGGTTGGCATACGCGCAAGAGTGAAAACTTTAAAATTTGGGACGTGTATTCTCATTCTGAGGCGTTTTCTCAAAACTATGTGTTTAGAAACAACGTCGGCAGTCTCTTAAGCCGCGCCGCCGTCACTGATAGCATTTTGACAATACCGGGCATTGTTCAAGTGCCTATCGAGCGCATAGCCACGGTTAACCTGCCATCAACGCGGCCTATCCCGATTGCAAGACTGGCTCTGACGGCTTCGGCTGTATCTCCGACTGAACCGACACAAGACGAAGTGCCTGCGAGTATCGCCTTTAGTTTCTCTGATGATGCGGGCCGTCACTCAAATATTGACCAAGCTGTCTGGTCGAATGAGGAAGTCGTGACCCTTCATGAGCATGGCCAATATAACCAAAGAATACAGGTTTTCAGACAAGGGCAGGTGCGCGCTCCGGGCCGTACTTATCGGTTTAGAACAACTGACCCTGCAAGGTGGATGATTGGGCCTTGCTTCGTTAACGACGCGGCGCATTAATCATGGCGGCTAATCAAAACAGATTTATACCGCCCTATGACTTCCCGCTCATTGACGCGCATGGTCTGGTTAATCGTGAATGGTATAAATTCTTTGCTGGCCTTCATGCGGCGCTTGGCGGTGATGGTACGATTGATATCACGGCGGGCGGTCTGCCTGCGGGGATAGTCATTGTTCCAGCGGGCGGCACTATTCCAGCCGCTATTGTGCCTGACCTTGATGCAAGCAAGATAACGACGGGAGCTTTCAATGATGCTCAAATACCTGACTTAGACGCGGCGAAAATCACAACAGGGGCTTTTGCTGATGCAAGAGTGCCAGATTTGGACGCCTCAAAGGTTACGACGGGAACATTTACTGCAGGCCAAATCCCTGACCTTGACGCCTCGAAAACAACAACGGGCGTCTTCGATCCAGCGAGAATACCTCCGTAATGGCCGTTAGAAAATATTATTTAACCCACGCCCAATTAACACCTCTGGCAACTTCACTAACACACCCTACTGAAACACCCAGATATTCGGCTATTTCTTTATAAGGCTTGCTGGAGTTTCTTATGTAACGCACCTTTTCTGGAGTTAGCTTAGCATTATAACGCATCGATCCTCTAGAAGAAGTACCGTCCTTTAGTTTATCTTTTGCGTTATCGGACGCATCTCCCCATCGTAAATGCAGTGGATTGATACACGCTCGATTATGACATTTGACAGGAGCATGCAGGCACAATTTATCTGTGGTGTACGGCACTCCTGTGTGTATGCTCAATGCATATCTGTGCGCTCTTACCCGAACCCCTTCAATATTAAGATTGAAATAGCCCGCAGATGTGGGGCTCCAATAAGGAATAATGCAATCATCCCCTGCAGTTTGAACAGAATTTTTAACAAATTCAATTTTTTCTATTGCTGACCTCTTGGGCTTAGAAATATAAAGAGGGTCGCTGTATCTGTTGTTTTTGACATAATGGGATCTGCAATATCCATCACTGCCAGAGTGAGCCTCTTGCAGGCAAAGGGAAACTGAACAAATTTTTATCAATCTAAAGCCTTCCGAGTATCTTTCAGTGCCGACACCATCAAATCATGAACGCCGTGAAGCGCATTTGAAATCGCTGGCTCAATCTGATTGTCCAGCGCCACTATCAAAAGCATTGACGCCGCGTACTCTAATCGCGTGACAGAGCTGTCAACGTCACTCTTAAGGCTGATTACATTATTGTTGTTGATTGCAAGCTCAACGGGCTTATATTGTGGTTTAGGCATGATCGCTCCTATTTAGCGGTTTGTGTTTAGAGGTGAGGACTGTTCGAGCAGTCTTTCACCTCGCTAGTGATATCACTTTAAGAAAACCTCTTGCATAAGTCAATAAAAAAGTGATATTACTTTTCAATGGCCATTAATCCAGACAAGTCAGTGAGAAAAATACTTTCGTTCCCAAAAGGTCTTTGGGCGCAAATATCTGCATATCAAAAGAGCGAAGAAATAAAGACACAATCTGAGGCTATTCGGCGTTTAGTGAAATTAGGATTAGGTAAAAATGAATAAAAACGACCAAGATAAAGAGCAGCCAGAAAAAATGTTATTTGGTATTATCCCAATTTACAAAAACCGTTTTGCCGAGGATGGTACTTTATGGGGGAGTATTAAGCCATATGCATATGCTGCGTGCTTAGTGATACCCCTGTATCTATTTACTGATTTCCTAAAATAGCTAGAGATGTGCCCATTCCTAATCTTGCAACAGCCTCTTGATTTTCAGGATTTAATGCAACTTTGCCAACGGCATTTGGTACTCTCTCAAGAGGCTCACCGTTGCGAATTAGGTGCAGCAGCTCATCAACATGCTTTTGAGTTATTTTTTCAGACAGCTTTCTAGCACCGTGACCGCCGCCAAGTACGGCTGCGACGCCAACAGGACCACCAAGCGCCGCGCCAGCAGCGCCAGATAATACAGTTGAGAGGTTTCCAGTTGGCGCAAATTTGCCCAACAGCCTTGACATATTGCCACCTAAGGAACCTTTGACAATTTTCTCCATAGCGTCGCGCTCAGCCTGATTGTAGAATTTTATTCTCTTAGGGTTATCCATTATGGCTCTGATATTTTGGCGAATTGCATTATCAGAATTGGAGCCAGAGCCGCTAGAGCCGCCTCCACGTCTAACAGCCTTATCTATCGCACCTGTTCCTCGTTCTGCCCCTTGAGTGGCTACAATAGCCTCAGAGCCTTTAAATCGACGGTGTAACTCGCGGGCGTCTTGGACTGCTTGCGCCACAACCTCGCCATCCTTGTTGCGTCCAGCCGTTGCGGGAGCGCTTTTCACAAACTCATCAATGTTTTTCGCAACAAGAGAGGCGGTGTAAGCATCATCACCACCGTTAGGATTACCAGCTAACCTTTGCGCACGTTTTCGGAATTGCTCAAGCTTTGTAAATGTCATTTTACCTTTGAATTTATCAATATCATTCATCAGGCGAGATGTTCCGGCATGTGTAGCCTTATCTAAACCTATTGTATCATTCATCAAGTCGTCTTTAAGACCTTGTTTTAATGATCTTGTCGCACTCTCTTCATAAGAGATACCTAAGCGATCAAGACGCTTGTATGCGGCATTCCGCAATGAGCGAAGCTGTTTAGGGCTTGTTCCTTCTTTCACCTTTGTCACCAGCGGCTTGAGGGCTGCTCCAGCGCCCTTAAAAGCCAGATTAGCAGCAGCACCAACAGCGCCGCCCTCTTTCGCTTCCTGAACAGCGTCACGGCCATCAATAAGCGCATTTGTGCCAGCATAAGCCGCACCATCAACAGCAAGCGCACCAGTTGTAGCCGCTACGCCTTTAGCGCCTTTCAAGCTGTTAGGGACTGCCCTTAGAGCAGTACCGCCAGACTTGGCAATTTTACCAATACCAGCGACAGTACCGCCAACATCAGCCGCCAGAGAGCTATTCGGGAATTGTTGTCTAACTTGTTCCATATCGCCGCCAAGCTGTGCGTGACGGTCAACGTCGTCAGCGCCAGTTATAGCGTCTTTAGCCTCAAGCACCGTTGACGCTATCCGCTTTGGAACGCCGAGTGTCGCAGCGTTAGCAAAGCGCATACCAGCATTGGCCGCGCCTAGAACTGGATTAATCACATCTAATTGACCTTGAGCTGTATCAGATTGCGCTTGAGCATCGGCCATATTCGCCTCAAGTTGAGCGCGGTATTCTGGCGTGTCCTCAGGCAGCTTTTGTGCGTCGGTAAAGGGCGTTTCAGTCTGCGTTACAGGTGATTGAGCCTCACCGCGCAACATCTCAGGCGTCACGCCTTCACCGCTCAAATAGGCGTCAATATCAGCCTCAGGAGCGCCCGCATCAACCATCTTTTTGACATTGCGCTTATGGCGGTCAATCTCACTCATTATTCAAGCCCGTATTTGTCGTAGAGCTTTTTCTTTTTTGGCTCTTTGTTACGATTTGTAGCATTCCGATATCTTTCAGGAACTTCCTTGCCAGCCTTTTCATACGCAGCCACCATGCCGTCTTGAATTACCTCACGATAATCATTCAAGCCCGCCTGATAATCTTCTTTTGATTGCGCCGCGTCCATACGCGCAAGCGCCTGTTCAGCCTTCAAGCCTTCAACCTCTGTAATAACACCACCACCTTTAAGAGCCTCAAACCCTTGCAAGAAAACTTGCCCGTTAGCCTGTTTATTGGCGACATTAAATGCGTATTTATCAGTGCCGGGTATAGCTGGAATTTTAGCGCTAAAGCCCGTTCCCGCATCAATACCTTTGTGATTTAAAAGTTGTTCAACCGTTTTTAGCGCTCGATCTGCGTTATTCTCAATGGCTGGCAAGTTTGCTAATGTCTCACCCTGCGTCTTGCCTTGAGAGCGCCCTTGTTGTGATTGCAGGCTCTTTTCAAATGGTGACAATACAGAGATACCACCAGTATCAAGCGGCTTGAAGCTGCCATCATCACCGATAACGCCCGCAACAGTGTTCCCATTTGCGTCTTGACCATAAACAGGTGTTTTGCCGTATGACGGAGCACCATTAGTGCCGCCAGACTTACCCGCAGCCTTAAGCTCTTTCTGCCCCGCGATGTACTCAGGAATGTACTCAGGCACGCCATTAGCGCCCATTCTCATACCTGTTGGCAATTTTTGGTCAGCCTCGTTAGCGTGCAGCACATTACCGCCGCCATCGACCAGCGTTGCCCCGTCAGATACTGTTTGATTTCCTCTATTAGCATAGACTTCTTGGCCTGTAAGTGGATTGAAAATAGCCTCATCTTTTTTCAGCGTCTGAGTTTGCCCGCCCATTTGCGCTTCAATCATTTTCAAATAGCCGCCGAGATTTTGGTCATTGACTTGGGCCAGCATTTGCGCGTCCATACCAGACTGGACAAGGAATTGCTTGGCTTGGTCTAATGTAACACCGCTTTGTGGATCCATAGCCAATTTGCCGACGCGGTAAATCTCTTGCATTCCT
>CALLMD010000037.1 GCA_938007935.1 uncultured Hellea sp. | reverse complement strand
TAACTTTCAAGGCACCCTTAACCTCGGCGGCGCGGCCCGCATCAACATTGTCGCAAATGACAATAAAGAGACCGACAAACAGCCCGACTTTCGGATTGTTGATAATCGCGGTCAGGAACTTGGCGGCGGCTGGTTTAAGACTGGCGAAGTCAGCGGGAAAGAATATATCTCGCTCACCTTCGCCCATCCGACCCTCGGCCCGCGTAAAGTTTACGCCAATCTTGGTCAGGCTTACGGCAAAGAGGCGGATGAATTTGCGATCCTCTGGAACCCGCAAGACGACTAAATCCTATCACGCCCGACCCGCATCAGCTCACGCTGATGCGGGTATCTTTATGGCCGTAATTATGAATGCTAATTAAAATTGTGAATAGATTTATGCCCGCTTAGCAGGTATATGATGTCAAGCGGGGGCGCAAAATGAGTCAGACAACAACACCATGGATTTCTAATTCTGCTGTGACATGGGAGCAATTACGGCGCAAACCAGAGTATATATCTTATTATAAATCGCTCAAAAATAAGGGCCTTACGCTTAAATATATCACCCAGACACAAAGCTTAATGATGGCAAGCCGCCACTTTCCAACAGCGCATAAGTTTGGGTTACTCGCGCCTGCTGACCCAAATGCCTATGCTGGAGAGACACATGTCTTCTGGCATCCTGATATCTTTGAGGCGGTCGTTCGGTTTCATATTATTGACCCTATCGCAATCGGGCGCACGCAAAAACCCTTACAGCTCTCAAAAGTACCAGGTGAGAAAATTCATTTTTTAGATGCGCGCGGCACATATCATATCCGCATATTAGGCAAGGGCTTTTGGTTTCAGATGCAATGTGATGATACCGAGCATGTTGATGAGAATGATTATATCGGATTTGATATGAACCATCTTATAAATTTAGCGAAAAAGCTTAAAACATTGAAAGAAATGCGCGGCTTATCTGATGGATCAATCGAGTTAAATTCACCCCTGCATGTCCCTGCGCGATTAGAAAATCATCACAAAACTATGCTCGCATATGATATTCGCGAGCGCGGTGGAAGCATATTAGATGTCATTAAAGCCTTAAAAGACGCCAAATATCTAAGTGAAGACCCTGACAAATACATTGATTTTACGAACGCTGCACAAAATGCCTATAGGGCCGCTAAAGCCCATATTAATGGGGATTATGTGAAGATGCTCAATAAATAAGCGCCCGTTTTTTCTAAGTTTTTGCCGCGCCGTTGCATGTGTAAGTTATTTATTTTTTATTTACACTTCACAAGCCCTTGCAAAAATGCACCCATTGATTCGACATGTTGAAACACGCCGAAAGGGCGAGGCAGCAAGAATGAATGGGCGAGGCGCATAATGGAAACGCTGATAGCAGGTGAGCATAACAAGCGGGTTATTATATTACCGCCGCTGCGCACCCCTTATCTGTTACCAGATGAAGCCGCTCTCTATTTGCGCTTAGAAGCGCGCACATTAGATTTGCACCGTAAGAATAAAACGGGGCCAAGTTACCGAAAACATGGCGGTAAGGTGTGTTATCATCAAGACGATTTAGATAAATGGTCGCTTATTCATGAGACAGATTCATGAGCGGGGTGACACAGGTTCAACTCCATTATGTGAGAAATATTTTTAATCACCGTCTCCGCTTTGGAACGCCCGTTGAGACGATAAAGCTGGACAAATATCGAAGGCTAGCACTTTTTAAACCCGCAATGACATTTGGATATATTCGCTGGCGGGGTAATAAATACGGAACGCAAGACTGGCGCGTCTATGTTTTACAAACAGGCATGCAAGGCGCAATGACGCGCGTGCCTGGCATTGACCCTGCCGCTAATGTCTTACTGGCCATTCATGGCAGAGCGCGCGTGAAACGCTGCTTAGAGATTATTGACGGCTTAGAAATATCTGCAAAAGACGGGCTGGACTCCGTTCCAACAAGTTATTGGCCGCGTATTCAGACAAGTATTTTAAACAGATCAGTTCTTAGGGCTATGCCGCAACATTATCTAAAATGTGAGCAAAGCCATGCTGGCTAAGGTCATCATAGCAGGTGTTATAACCACGGCTGTCATTGCCTCGACAACCCAAATCATACTCCCGCCTAAACCCATCCTGCTTTACAATCCTAGCCCCTCAGCTGCTATTGGATGGTACCGTGTGAATAAAAACCAGCCGCTTCAAATTGGCCTTCAGGTTGCCGCCTATGCGCCGGAATGGGCGCGGGTTATGGCGGATGAGCGGGAGTATTTACCTTATGATTACCCCCTGATTAAATCGGTTTTAGCCGTATCTGGGGATGAGGTTTGTTATCATAAAACGGGCGTTCGCGTCCCGAATGGTTCCGTTATCCCCTTGCTTGGGCGGGACCGTTCGGGGCGCGAAATGCCGGTCCTATCGGGGTGTATTGTCCTAAAACCGGATGAGTATTTTATAGCCAGTCCTGATGTGCAGGCGGGATTTGATAGCCGGTATTTTGGCCCAGTCAGAACCGAGAATATTCTTGGAACTGTCGATTTTCTGGGAAATCAAGAATCTCCAAATTCTTCAGTAGCAGTGGGATTTGAGGGGTTTGAAGGGTGATTTGGAGAGGGCAAGATAAAGGCCGTGGGCCATTCTGGCCTAAGCCATTGTCTGCACATCGTTTTTTTTGGGACGTAGACTATAGGGGCTGGGACGTAGAATCGACGCGATCCCCCATAGCGCCTAAGAAAAGTGCTGGGACGCAACCTTACCAAAGCGGTTTTTGGCGGTTTTTGCGTTTTTGGCAGGGCGTTTACACATGAACGCCGAGAACCCCTTCCATATAAAGCTTGGGCGTATTTATGCGCCCAATGGTACGAATAAATTTGTGAGCTTTGCCAACCGTATCAGGCGGGCCGCCGCAAAGTCTTCAAGGTCCTCAGGACGGGTGAGACAAACGCCAACTATTACGCAGCAATATTTTTCGCGCCGCGTGATCGTGAAAGTTAATCTGGTGAAGATGACAAAATACGGGGCAGATGCGCAGCGCCATCATCTTGATTATATTCAGCGCGATAGCGCCGCGCGTGACGGCGAAGAGGGCAAGCTCTATAGCCGCGATGATATATTTACAGACAGGGACGATTTTCAAACACGCGGTAAAGATGACCGTCACCAATTTCGGGTCATTGTCTCGCCTGAAGATGGCAAGGAGATGGGGGGGCTCCAGCATTATACGCGCAGTTTGATGCGGCAGATGGAACGTGACCTTGAAACGAAACTCGATTGGGTCGCCGCTGATCATTACGATACCGAAAAACCGCATACGCATATTGTGATACGCGGCGTGAAAGAGAACGGTAAAACCCTTATCATACCACGGCAGTATATTTCCCATGGGATGAGGGATGCTGCCGAACATATTGCCACTCGGGAGCTCGGGCCGATAACGCAAATCGATGTCGCTAAGAAATTGGCCCATCAAGTTAAGCAAGAACGCTTTACGGCCCTTGACCGAGATTTAAGCCGCCGCGCCCACAACCACATTGTGGATTTATCCAAACTGCCAGAGGACGGCGCAGAATGGTCACACCGCCTGCAAAAATGGCGCGTTAAAGAATTAGGCCGTATGGGACTGGCTGAAAAAACTGGGCTTGGAAAATGGCGGCTCGATGAAAACTTTGAACGCACATTGCGGCGCTTAGGTGAACGCGGTGATATACTCAAAACTTATCACCGCGCCATGCACTTGGCGAAGATTAAGCGGCCAATGTTTACCGAGCCTATTTACCACCCAGATGAGAGGGCAAAACCTATAACAGGTAAAGTCATCAAAAAAGGCGTTTTGGATGATGTGAACGACCGCTCTTATCTCGTGATTGATACACTATCTGGTGACGCTCTTTTCGTGGAGACGGGACGCGAGGCTAATATAGCGCAGATCAAGCCCGGTATGATTGTGATGGCCGGCCCTCAAAGTTATGAGCCAAAACAATCTGATTATACGATTGCTGACATCGCCTCGAAGCGGGGCGGCATCTATAGCCCCTCCCATCATGAAATGAGCGATCCTTCCGCGCGTGAGGAATATATTAAAGCCCATGTCAGGCGGCTGGAAGCAATGCGCCGCAAAGGTCACGCACGGCGCAATCAAGATGGGTCATGGCAGATACCCAAAGATTATCTACGGCGCGCGAGCGCTTATGATAAAGCCAATGGTTTTGGCAATCCCGTAAAGCTTAATGTTTTATCACATATAACGCTTGAGGATTTACCACGCTCAATTGGAAAGACATGGCTGGATACTGAATTAATGTCAGGCCAAACATTGAGCGGGCAGGGGTTTGCGAAAGATGTTGAGGCGGCGAAGGTTCAGCGGCGGCAGTTTCTGATCAATGAAAAGCTGATTGGTAAGGACGGCATTGTCAGTGATGCCGTGCTCGAAAAACTTGAAAAAATGGACCTAGGCGCGCTCGGGAAAACTTTGAGTTCAAAAATGGGTAAAGCCTATTCTCCCGCGCCCCATTCTGGGCAGCTTTCAGGTACATATCGGCAGGCCATTGTTAGGCCGGGCGGCAAATATGCCGTGATCGAGAAATCTAAAGAATTTACGCTCGTGCCTTGGCGAGAGACCATGGACCGTAATTTAGGGAAATCGATTTCAGGGGTTATCAAGGGTCAGACTATTTCTTGGACGCTGACGAAGGGTATTGGGCGAGGCATTTCTTAATCGGAGGACGGACTATGAAACTACAAAATTGGAAAGCAACTTTGCTCATTATGGGAGCGACGATGATGATGACTGCGTGTAGCGATACATCTCAAATAGCAAATGAGGCAAATTTTAAGGCCGCGCTCAATGCTCATTTTTCCAAAATGAAAGAATGTTCTGGTGTTGGCACAGGTATGGATGATCAAGGATTTCTTAGGACCTTCCACGCTGAGGGTAGAGATTGGACGGCGAAGGAGCGTGAACGTTTTGAAGCCCTTGAAAAAGTAGGTGTGCTTGAGGCCGTTAGTTTTACGAAAACGGAGAAAAGTGTTCTTAATCCGGGCACAACAAATATCGTTGACTATGTGGGTTATAAATTCTCGGCCATGGGCACACAATATGTGAGACCCGCAGAGCTTGATGCGGGCAGTGTTCAATCAGGTATTCCGCAACTATGCTATGCAGCCATGCAGGTCGTTGATGTGCTCAATTTTACAGAACCTGTAGCTGTTTCTGGTGTAAAAGCGTCAAAGGTCAAATTCACTTATAAATTGGTCGATATAGCTCCATGGGCCGATAGCCCTGCTTTAAAAGCCCGCGGGAAGAATATTTTGGAAGGCAGTGAGGACTTGGTCCTGACAAATAACGGCTGGGTTCATCATAAAGATATGACTCAATAGGATTACTGCTTGGGGGGCATTGCGGACATTAGAACTGCTTGAGCAATAATCCTATTCTCCCCTATGAGTGATATATTTGCAACATCATCAACAAAATATACAATCGTTTGTATTTGTTGTTGCAATCGTTTGTAATATGAGTCATGTCAGGGTCGGAATTGTCTGTTGGTGAGTCTTTTTGACTAGGCTTTCAGGCTAACAAAAAATAAAAACTGGCCATAAGGGGAGATATCGATGTTCATTCGTACCAGCCAAAAACTACTCGCAACAGCAGCAACCGCTGCGCTTCTAACGTCACCTGCATTCGCGCAAGACGCCAATATGGATGAAGTGATTACAACAGGTGTTGTGAGTTCTAAAGGTAAGAACAAGATTGACACATCAATCTCTGTGTCTTCTGTTAATCTAGAAACAATACAAGACCTTGCTCCAACAAACCTCGCTGAGATTTACCGTAACCTTCCGGGTATTCGTTCAGAATCGTCTTCTGGTGGTGGTAACTCCAACGTAGCTGTTCGTGGCCTCCCTATCTCAACGGGTGGTGCGAAATATCTATCAACGCAAGAAGATGGCCTTCCTGTTTTATTGTTTGGCGATTCCAACTTTGCGCCAGCTGATGGTTTTGTGAAAGCCGACTCTACATTGGCCCGTATCGAATCTGTTCGCGGCGGTACATCTTCTACGCTAACAACAAATGGCGTCGGCGGCATTATCAACATCATTGGCAAAACAGGCCAGCAAGAAGGCGGTAGCGCAGCTATCACTTATGGTCTTGAC
>CALLMD010000036.1 GCA_938007935.1 uncultured Hellea sp. | reverse complement strand
ATCGTGCCAATATTCGCATGCGGCTTATTACGCTCGAACTTTTCTTTTGCCATGTCTACTTCTCACATGTTGTGGCCATTATTGACCGGGGTTTAACTCTTTGGCGAACACTTAAGTCCGCCTTCATTTCATTTCGGCATCACAGCTTTCGCTGGCTTGCCAAGCCGTGGCTCCCGCTAGAGGAGTGAAAGCTGGAGCGGGCGGCGAGAATCGAACTCGCGTCATCAGCTTGGAAGGCTGAGGTCTTACCACTACACAACGCCCGCCGCGTTATTTTTAACCTACCATTGAAGGTGGTGGACAGGGTTGGATTCGAACCAACGTACACATAGTGATCAGATTTACAGTCTGACGCCTTTAACCACTCGGCCACCTGTCCGCCATAATATTCAAGCCGTGGTAGCTCAAATGATTTGTGTTGCCTCCAACAAAAAAATGCTCTGTCAGTTGCGCGACTAATGTGTTAGCGGCGCTCCTTACAGAGACAATGTCTTAAAAGTTGACGGGTATATAGAGATGTCACACGATTCACGCAATAGCCGATTTACAAGAAAATCCGGTAAAAATAGAGCAAATACAGGAGATTCGCCTGACTCTACTGGCCCTACCCGCAAACGCGCTTATGGTATGCGTTCACATGGTGCCACAAACCAGCCAAGATCGCCTAAAAATAGACCTTCAAGGAACGCGCGCGCAGGTTCAGGCCGTGAAGGCGGTTCAGGTTGGCTATACGGCGCTCATGCCTGCAAAGCTGCGCTTGCCAATTCGCGGCGAACAATCCACGAAATTCTGCTCACAGAGCAAAGTCAAAGCCGTTATACGCTACCAAAAGGCTCAATTCCGCCAAAAATCGTCCTGCCCAATGTTTTAGACAAAGTTGTTGGCCGCAATAGCGTACATCAAGGTATTGCGGTAAAAGTAGCGCCACTTGAATGGCCAAGTCTCGAAGACATCGCAGACCAAGACGAAGACGGGCTTATCCTTGTCCTTGATCAAATTACCGACCCGCAAAATGTGGGCGCAATGCTAAGGCTATGTTCGGCCTTTGGCGTGAAAGCCTTGGTCATGCAAACACGTAAAGCACCGCCTTTATCAGGCGCGTTGGCTAAGGTCGCCGTGGGATGCCTTGAAACTATCCCTGTTTGTCTGGAGACCAACATCGCCAACACGCTGCAAAACCTGCAACGGATTGGGTGGATTGTGACAGGCCTTGCCGGCGAAACTAAGCTGGACTTAAAAGACGCTATCTCCAGCGGCGGCAAACATGTCATCGTTATGGGGGCGGAAGGCCCAGGCCTACGCGAACGCGTGCGCAAAACCTGTGACCACCTCGCAAAAATTCCAATGATGAGCAAGCCTGTGCTCGGTCAAGCAGAGAGCCTCAACGTCGCAACAGCGGCCGCGATTGCACTCTATGAGGCACGGCGGAACTAAAGCTTGGGATTAGGACCGTATTGATTAGTTTCAGGCTGACTATCACGAGTTAACTTTATAAGCAGCCAAATCATGTAAATAAATAAAGCTATTAGACCCCAGTTAAGAATTTCAACCAGAGTTGGCGGCAAGGCATCTTCAAAGTGAAATACAAATATAAAAAATGTAGGTAATTGATACCATCCAGACATACCTATGTCATGCAATCGTCGAGTAGTTGAAGAAATGAATGGCAAAAACGTCAATAGATCATACATGATGGAGAGAGGTGTGTTTTCTTCGTAAAAAACATTACCAAATATTACGTAATCAACGAGATACACTATCAACGCTAAAAGTATCAAGAATAGCTGAAACCACCAATATTCAGACCGTCGCGCACGGTCTTCAAAATTAACCCACTAAAGAATGCAGATACGTATAGACTCATAAAAATGCATAAAGCCTAATACACTTAAAAGATGCGACAATAAAGCCGCCTCATGTGACTCCGCGTCATCTCCCATTCGGGTCTCTTCGTCCTTACATCCAAGATAGATAGATGGAGGCTTTTATGCAAGCCCAGCTAAAACCGACGCCGCGCGTTGTCGATTATGACATCGCCCTCGACACTCATATTGTGCCCAAAACAACAAGTGATAAAATCGCTTACGCCTTTGTGCGTTTTTTACGTTTTTTCGCCGATAAATTTTTTGCCAAACGTTATGGCCACCGCGCTGTGGTCCTTGAAACCGTTGCGGCAGTCCCCGGCATGGTCGGCGGGCTTTGGCAACATCTGACCGCTTTGCGTAAAATGCGAGATGATGAAGGATGGATACGGGTGCTCCTTGATGAAGCAGAAAATGAGCGTATGCACCTTATGACATTTATAGAAATCGCGCAGCCCAATGCCTTTGAACGGTTTTTGATTATGGCCGTGCAGCTCATCTTTTATAATTGCTATTTCTTCCTTTATCTCTTGGCGCCGAGGACAGCTCACCGCGTAGTCGGTTATTTCGAAGAAGAGGCTGTGATTAGTTACACCCAATACCTCAATGAGGTTGACGCTGGTACACATGAAAATGTTCCCGCGCCGCAAATTGCGATTGATTATTGGCAGCTCAATAAAGATGCAAAGCTACGTGACGTCATTATTGCTGTGCGCGCCGATGAGGCCGAACATCGCGATGTTAATCATAGCTTCGTCGACAGTTTTGATGAAAGACGCGCTAATTAACCAAAATTTGCCAAGCCAAACCTCTTTTTGCTACGTAGCTAAGGAAAGTTTCAAAGGCTGGGGACATGGTTTCAGATATTTTGGTCAATTTCTCTCATTCAGCGGCAGTGGTGTTCGGGCTGCTGACCTTACTCTGGGCCATAAGTGTCGCCGTTAAAGATGCGAGCTTAATAGATATTTTTTGGGGTTTTGGATTTTTGCTCGTCGGCGCTGTCTGTCTATATCTGGCGGACATTAGAACACCTTACCTTATTTTACTCGCCGCATTGCCGATAATTTGGGGTATTCGGCTCTCGCTTTACCTCGGCAAACGCAATCTCGGCCATGGTGAAGATGTGCGCTATGTCGCGATGCGTAAGCGCGCGGCGAAAAAAGGGATGAGCGAAATAGCGTGGCGAATAAGAACGCTTTTCACCGTATATTTCGGGCAAGGCTTGCTAATTATGATTGTCAGCGCGCCAGTCTGGGTGGCTATGGCAACAAGCGTTTTGAGGAAATTGCCACATGGAAACGCTTTAGATACTGACGCAACAAAAGTTTTCTTACAGCATTACACCGTCACTGAGATAGGCATTCTAACAATTGTCGGCGCAATCCTCTGGCTCATAGGCTTTCTCTTCGAAGCCATTGGTGATGCTCAGCTTACTGCCTTTAAAAAGACACATACCAATTATGAAGGCCCTTATGAAAACAAACCCGTCCTTGATACGGGCCTGTGGAAATATACGCGTCATCCCAATTATTTTGGTAATGCCTGTATGTGGTGGGGTATTTGGCTTGTGGCCTGTCAAGCACCTTGGGGTTGGGTCACGATTTTTGCGCCTCTTATCATGACGTTTTTACTTACCCGCGTTTCAGGCAGAGATCTATTAGAACGCCAATTAAAAAAACGTCCTGCCTATCAAGACTATATCAAACGCACGAGCGGCTTCATTCCAAGGCCTCCAAAATCATGAATTAGATAGCGTGTTTAAACACGCGGCGGCGCTCTACGCTGCTAGGAATACCCATGCTTTCACGGTATTTTGCGACTGTGCGGCGGGCAATATCAATGCCTTGAGCACGCAGGAGATCAACAATTTTATCATCTGACTTCACATGCCCCTCGGTTTCTTCACTGATGAGTATTTTAATCTTATGACGTACAGCCTCAGCACTATGGGCTTCTCCATCCCCAATCGAGGGAATACTTGCCGTAAAGAAATATTTAAGCTCAAATACTCCGCGCGGTGTGGACATAAACTTATTTGAGGTGACCCGACTAACGGTACTCTCATGCATATCAATTGCTTCGGCGACAGTCTTGAGATTCAGCGGGCGCATATGGTCAACACCATAAGCAAAAAAACCATCTTGTTGTTTTACAATTTCACTCGCGACTTTCATGATTGTTCGCGCGCGTTGATCTAGTGATTTAACAAGCCAATTGGCATTAGCATGACACTCGCTCATGAAGGTTTTTGACTCTTCATCCTTCGCTATCGCGCTGACTTCATTATAGTAACGGTTATCTACCAATACCCGCGGCAAAGTATCGGAATTAAGCTCAACCGTCCAACCCCCATTGGGCATCTCGCGAATAAAAACATCTGGCGCGACGGCTGCCGCCATATCTCCGCCAAAGGCTAAACCAGGCTTGGGCGCGAGATTTTTAAGTCGTTTGATATATTCCAACAATTCGTCTTTACCCACGCCGCAAAGCTTCATGAGTTTGCTTAGATCATGTTTCGCCAGAAGCCCTAAATTATCCAGCAAAGCCTGCATGGGTACATCCAAAGCATTTTTTTCGCGCAGTTGCAGCGATAAACACTCTTTTAAATCACGTGCGAATACACCTGTAGGCTCAAATGTCTGAAGCTGTGTCACCATGGATTGAATGCGCTGAGGTGTTACACCAAGATTTTCAGCGATACCTTCAAGAGAAGCCCTAAGATAACCGTTCTCATCAACATGATCTATCAGGTGCTGCGCAATTAGGTGTTCTGTCCCCGTCAACCCTAGCATTGAGAGTTGCTCAGTCAGATGGTCTATAAGACTGATTTCCGCCGCCGTATTCGCGACAGCATCATATTCGCTGCTACTATTAAAAGTCCCGCCAGAGCCTGCTTTTGACCAATCCACAGCGCCGCCAACATCGGCTGCGGAGGCGTCGGGTGTAACGGCATGGTCCGGAACATCAAAATCAGCTGCTTTTGCAGCTGGCACATCTATCATTTCGCTAGAAGAGATTGTTTCCGATACATTTACTTTTTCTTCGCGCCGATTTTCATCCCCTGTACCACGCTCAAGTAATGGATTGCTTTCAAGCTGTTCATCAACAAAAGCGGCCAGCTCAATATTCGAAAGTTGCAACAGCTTAATCGCTTGCTGCAATTGGGGGGTCATCACAAGGGATTGCCCCTGCTTAAGCTGAAGTTTCGGCGCTATCGCCATATTATTCACCATTCTTTAAGGCCGAATTTTCGGCTCAATTGAATGTGTTCTAACTGCAAATCTTTAAAATATAGTTTGCGGCATGAAATTTGCTTTACCTTCGAAAATATCGTCATTTACCCGTTGATATTAAGGGGATGTCAGTCAATATGGCCTTATGGCAAACTCCTTAAATCCAGCAACGGTCACCGCCATTCTGGGCCCGACCAATACTGGAAAGACTCATTACGCAGTGGAACGTATGCTTGGTCGAAGCTCTGGCGTCATTGGCCTGCCCCTACGCTTATTAGCCCGTGAAATTTATGATCGCATTGCGGCGCAAAAAGGTACTGCACAATGCGCTCTGATTACAGGCGAAGAAAAAATAATCCCGCCACAAGCCCGCTACTTTGTATGCACTGTTGAAGCCATGCCAACTGAGCGGCGTTTTGCGTTCTTAGCGGTCGATGAAGTCCAGTTAATGGAGAACCATGAACGCGGTCACATATTTACCGACCGCGTTCTCCATGCTCGTGGATATGAAGAAACTTTATTTTTGGGCGCTGAAACAGCTCGGCCGGTGCTAAAAGCCATGCTACCAAAAATACGATTTGAACGCCGCGAACGGTTTTCTACATTAAGTTATGCTGGACCAACTAAGCTAACACGACTTCCCAAGCGTTCTGTTGTCGTCGCCTTCTCAACGGCAGAGGTTTACGCTCTCGGTGAACTCATAAGACGGCACCGCGGAGGCGCTGCTGTTGTTATGGGAGGTCTCTCTCCGCGAACGCGCAATGCTCAGGCAGAATTATTTCAAAGTGGCGATGTCGATTTTCTAGTCGCGACAGATGCCGTTGGGATGGGATTAAACCTTGATACGGATCATGTGGCCTTTGCGGCGCTGGACAAATTTGATGGCCGCCGCCGCCGCAGGCTTACAGCTATGGAAGCTGCGCAAATCGCTGGACGCGCTGGCCGATTTAGAAATGATGGAACCTTTGGGACTACGGGTGATTGCCTGCCGATGGACGATGAACTCATTGAGCGCATTGAACACCATGACTTTGAACCCCTGCAATATGCCGAATGGAGAAATTCTGCCTTAGATTTCTTTTCTCTAGAGACGCTTTCTGAAAGCCTGCATATTCCGCGCAATCACAAACGCCTTAAGCGTATTAAGGGCGCTGATGACGAAGCCGCATTCGAACGTATGACGGCGATCGATGAAGTCGTCAATGGAATCAGTCACCCCGATGACGTGAGGCTATTATGGGATGTTTGTCAAATTCCTGACTTTAGAAATTTAACAATTGATGCCCATCTACGCCTCTTACAAGATATATACAGATTGCTGGTCGCGCAGAACGCGAAATTACCCGATGATTTTCTACATAAACGCATCTCCAGACTTGACGATACGAGCGGCGACGTAGACACATTATCATCAAGGTTGGCGCACATCCGTACCTGGACCTATTGCGTGAACAAGTCGAACTGGGTGCAAGATGCAAAAAACTGGGTTAAAACAGCGCGTATGGTTGAAGACAGCCTATCAGATGCGCTACATGAAGCTCTCATTGCGCGATTTGTGGACCAGCGCACTAGTAAATTACTCAAAGGCGTAGGTCCTGAGGCTTATATGAATGCGACAATAAAAGATAATGGCGATGTTATGGTCGACGACCAACTCATTGGACAGCTGGACGGTCTGAAATTCACACTCACAGCCAGCGGCTCTGAATTGGAAGCCAAGGTCCTTAAGGCCGCAGCAGAAAAAGTTGTAAGTCCAGAGGTCAATCGGCGCCTGACGAGTTTATGTGGTGGGACCCATGATATATTTACCCTATCAAACCGTGGCCACATTCTCTGGGGTGGGAAAACAATTGGCAAAATCGCCTCTAGCGGGACTGCCATGAACCCTGACGCCGAGCTCATCGGGGCCCAGTACGGACATGAAAACCTCAAAGATCTAGCCACGAACCGGATGCGAGATTTCCTAAAGGCAGAATCAGTCAAACATTTGGCGCCGCTATATGAGTTGAAGGTAATCCAAGAACGCGCCTCAACCACGCCCGAAGCCAGAGGCTTTGCCTATACCCTGCTTGAGAATAATGGATCCGTAGAGCGTAAAGATCATTGGCGCACACTCAAAGAACTCGACCAAAGGTCTCGACGGCAACTTCGTGAGGCGAATGTTCAATTTGGACAATACAACATATTTATTAAAGATCTTATGAAACCGAAGGCAGCTTTATTTTTGAGCTTACTTACAGCTTATGGCGCTGGAGGAGATCAGATGCCCTTCATTCCTTTCGCTGGTGTGACATCCATTCCCAATGCTGGCGATTTCTCTAGTCAAAATTTTTCACATCAAGCCTTGTCAGCTGCTGGCTATCACGCCGTAGGTCCGCGTATTGCGCGTTTTGATATCCTAAACAGGCTGAGCCTCCAGATACGTCAGGCCAGTGAACAAAATAAAGCTGCAAAGCGCGGAAAAGGCTTCCAAGTCATGCAAGAAATGCTTGCGATCATGGGCTGCAGCTATGATGAAATTCGCGGCGTTTTAACAGCATTAGGTTTCGTGCCTAAAACGCGAGATTTATCCAGATATCCACCACTTTCAAACATTGGAGAAAACACTTCATCAAAAACTGCGGCAGCATCCAAACCAGATGAACACATAGCCCCAGAGGTCAGTCCAGATAGTAACAAAACAGATCCAGAAAATATATCGGAAAACCCACTTTCCGACACAGAGAATACGAAACAAGAAGATGAAAAGTCAGAAAACTCTTCCGCTTTAAAGCAATCTTCTAAACCCCATAAAAAGGCTCAAAAACCCCTCAATATCTATAATCACCGCGAAATCCAAGAAGATGGTACAACGATAGAAATTGAAAATAATGAATTTTGGGTTCTTCCTCCGCGCGAGAACTCCTCGCATCGCGGAGCGCATAACAAGGGGAAGCGCAATCAAAAGAAAAAATATGCGAAGCCCAAACAAGAGAAAAGTTTCAACTCTGGCCCCAAAAAACAGAGCCCAAAACCTGAAAATTCTCCATTCGCAGCGCTGGCCGCATTAAAAGCTGATAAGAAAGACTAGAGCGAAGATTGGATATAATAACCAACGATTTCGAACATTGTCGACTTGATATTTGGCTATTTCGAACAAGACTGGTCAAATCTCGGAAACTTGCAACGAAACTCATTTTATCTGGTCGTGTCAGACTCACACGTTCTGGCGAAACAATTCGCGTAAAAAAACCCCATCAGATTATTCGTATGGGGCAATCAGTGACTTTTATGCGAGGCCGTGAAATTATCAATATTGAGATGATATCTGCGGGCACACGAAGAGGCCCAGCGCCAGAAGCTAGAAGCCTCTACAAGCTGTTGACAAATGAGGAAAGAGACGTCAAATCGCCTTTGCAACAGAGGACCTCTAGATGACCTATATCGTCAAGGATGAATGTATTAAATGCAAATTTATGGATTGCGTCGAAGTATGCCCTGTTGACTGTTTCTATGAAGGCGAAAACATGCTCGTCATCCACCCCGACGAATGTATTGATTGCGGCGTGTGTGAACCGGAATGCCCTGTCGACGCCATCGTACCAGATACAGAAGATGACCCAGACGGCAAGTGGCTTGCAATCAACTCTAAGTACGCTGAAATTTGGCCTGTCATTACGATCAAAAAAGACCCACCTGCGGATCATTTAGACTTTGAATCCGAAACAGGTAAGTTTGAAAAATACTTTAGTGAAAAGCCTGGAACAGGCGACTAAACTCGTAAATCATACGAGAATCTTAACTTAAGCCATTAAAAAGCCTTGAGATTACTGGATTTTCGACCAGTTTTATGGTACATAGCCTTAATTATGCGGTGCAGACCTCAAAATCTGCGCCGTTTGTTTGTTTGAACATTGTGTTTACCTTTCGGCCAAACGCATAATAAAGGGCTTCCAGATATGGCAACAGCTAAAAAAGGCACCGGCAAATCAACGGGTACGAAAAAATCAGCTAAGAAAATATTCAAAGCAGGTCAATATATTGTCTATCCTGCACACGGCGTTGGTAAGGTCACAGGTATCGAAAAGGATACGATCGCAGGTTTCGATATTGAACTCTATGTCGTTATCTTCGAGCAAGATAAAATGACATTACGTGTGCCTACAGACAAAGCGCAGGGCGCCGGGATGCGGGCACTTTCAAATGAACTCATTCTCAAAGACGCCTTTACAACTCTGAAAGGCCGCGCCCGGATTAAACGGACAATGTGGAGCCGCCGCGCTCAGGAATATGAAGCCAAGATCAATTCTGGCGATCTTATTCTCGTCTCAGAGGTTGTCCGTGACCTTCATAGAACTGATGCACAACCCGACCAAAGCTATTCAGAACGACAGCTTTATGAACGCGCGACGGACCGTATGGTGCGTGAAGTTGCAGCCATAAATAAAGTGGACCGTAGTGTCGCCTTGGACGAAGTGCTGGAAACACTCACCCGCGCTCGCACACGTCAAGCTGCCAAAGCTATGAAAGAGGCTGAAGAGGCCGAAGGTTCGAAAAACGATAATGGCGAGACTACTGCAGCGGCTTAGATAACTCTGCTTATCGATAGTTACCGCTTAAAAGAACCATGAGTCTAGGAAGTCTGCCCATTAGAGCTGTGCAAATCCCTTTACAATCCTTCGACTAGAGGTAGTTTTAACGGGATAATTGGGAACCTTACTATGACACACTCCTTAAAAGCTTTTCTAAAATCATCTACACTTCTCGTCACCACAACACTGATAGTTGCTTGTGGTGGTGGGAGTAGCTCAGGAAGTACAACTCCGCCAACTGTTACAAATGCAGGACCAACATACACGGCAGGGAAGTATGATCCGTCTTCTACTTTTGATGATATTTGCAACGCAACAACGGAAAAGTTTTGGCTACGGTCTTGGACGGATGAAACCTATTTGTGGTATAATGAAGTCCCGGACCTTAACCCAGTTAATAGTGACACGCCGGTAGAGTTTTTTGATAAATTAAAAACCTCAGCGACTACCGCCTCTGGAACGCCTAGGGATCAATTTCATTTTTCAATTCCAACTGATGAGTATAACGAACTCGTCAATAGCGGTGCCTCAGCAGGTTATGGTGCCGATTTTGTCCTCATTCAATCGAGCCCGCCCCGGGAAATTCGTGTGGCGCTGACACAACCCAATTCCCCAGCATCTGCGAGTACAAACGGAGCCGTGAACTTTCTTCGCGGAGCAGAGATTTTAGAGATTGACGGTGTTGACGCCGTAAATGGGTCAGATACAGCAACATTAAATGCTGGGCTTTTTCCTGATGCTGCTGGTGAGTCTCATACATTTACAGTCCGAGACGTTGGGTCAACCACGACGCGTACAGTCACATTGACATCGCAAATTGTTGCAGAGCAGCCCGTCAACACAACCGAAGTCATCGACACAGCCGATGGTAAAGTCGGATATATCTTATTTACAACATTTGGAACCAATAGTGCTGAGCAGCAAATTGTAAATGCGATGACTGAGATGAAAACGGCAGGTATTGACGACCTCGTTTTAGACCTTCGCTATAATGGCGGCGGCTTCCTCGATATTGCGGCGCAGATTGGATATATGATTGCCGGCGATGCGCGTACAAATGGACGCACATTTGATAAGCTGACTTTCAACGATAAACACCCGGTCACAAATCCTGTCACAGGACGCACAATTACCCCGACGCCTTTTCACAAAACAGGTCAAGACTTTTCAGTGTCCGAAAACACTACTCTTCCCACCCTTGATCTTGGACGCGTCTTTATTTTAACAACTGACGGAACATGTAGCGCCAGTGAAGCTGTCATTAACGGTCTGCGCGGTGTTGATGTTGAAGTCATTATCATTGGGACAAAAACATGCGGAAAGCCTTATGGGTTTTATGCGACGGATAATTGCGGAGAAACATATTTTACTGTGCAATTTAGCGGACAAAATGATAAAGGATTTGGCGATTATGCGGATGGCTTTACGCCTATGGATGACCCATCTGTCATTGGCGAAAAAATTACGGGCTGTATTGTCCCTGATGACTTCTTCAATGCATTGGGAAGCGAGTCCGAGGCCTTGCTGGAAACGGCTTTAGCATATCAAGCAAGCGGGGAATGCCCGGTCAGTACTGTGGCCTCAGCCGCTTTATCTAAGCCTTCATATGATTTCCTACGTGATTCAAGCTTGTCATTGCTAAACGAAGAACGCGTACGCAATCGCAACCTATTGAGAAATAGCCGCATCGAGACACAACGTTAATGCTGCCCATGCCTGTGATGATACGAGTCTTGATCATGGGCACAATTTTATTAGGAGCCGCCCGCTTGACAGCCTGCCAAACCACCGCTGAGCCCGCGCCGGCCATTGTGTCTAAAACGAGCCCCGATGCGCTCAAAACATTATCAATGGCCGTCAGTAGCGCCCTTGGTAATCGCGACGTTGTGCTTACGCCCGGCCAAATCGAAGGCCGTACATCCATCACGGTACCGCCGCTTGATCTCGCCAGACGCAGAGGCGCTTTAATTGATGGGCGCAGTCAAATCCGTCCTGATCACTTTGATATTATGAAGGCCGGGCCCCGCGCCTATCTTATTCACCGCGAAACGGGGAAAGAGATCGACCTAAAAGGCGTGACATTAAAAACGGCCGTAACGCCCTAATCTAACACTTCTAAGCGTTCGGGATGATCTAGCCATATCATCGGGCCATTCATGAGCTCCACCCATCCCCTGACCCGCACGCGCGCCCCTTCCAAAGAGACAGGATCAAGACCTGCGCGTTTAAACCGCTTGCGGTCACGCTTGGCAATCGCGATTGTAAAATCGGTTTTATAATCCGCGCCAAAGTTTAAATAAACGCGCCCGCGCACATCGGCTGTCGACGTAATAATCCCCTCTACGAGCTGAAAACTATCTACGTCTTGGGCCAGCATATTAGGCGCAGGACTTCGAATATCATAATAGGCGTTACTCCATATACCGCGTCCCGCCTCTCGGGCTTCGCGCTCCGCCATATAAAGCCGGCCCGAATCTTGAAACGTGTCTGGCCATGTATAAACCCGCGCCATGCCAAGGCGCACCATCTCTTCCTGAACCCAAAGATCGGGCTTGCCATTGGCTTTCAAAGTAAAGACTTGCGCCAGCGCCCGCTCATAGCGATCGCGCCGTTCCCCGCCATAATAAAGGCCCACTTTTTGCCCCTTGGTTAAAACCGTCAGCGCCGCGCGCGCTTCTTTCCCAAGCGGCCAGGCTTTAAAACCCTTACGTCCCAAAGGCAGTTTCGGGGCCTGCACCCCTGACAAACGCACCTTTAATCCCCCCTCTAGGTAAAGCGTATCTCCATCCAAAACAGAGCTAACCTGCCCCGTCTCCCCGCGCACAAGCTCAGCCATCTGCCCAATGCCCGCGCCGCTCATAAATAGCGCGCTGGCCATAACGGCCACACGCCGCGACCATCCTTTTAATCTTAATTTTTTACGCGCGACATTGGTCATTAACTCATTGTGGCAGATTTAAAGCGCTAGGTCGAATCTCAAGCGGTCCAAAAAAGTTAAACATAGCTATCCTGTCATCAGACTCGGATTTTCAAAAAATCCGCTAAAACGTAACGCCTCGGTTAATTTTTTCCTTCGGAAAAATTCAACGAGGACAGTCCGCAGAGTCAGATACCCTGATGGATACCAAATTTAGTCTAAGATGTTTTACAAGGCACTGACCCTGCGGCGATGATTTTTGTGTAGCGGCCTCTTTGGAAAATCCCACAGTTACGCCCGTACACGATACAATACCAAATATCGCTAAACGTAGTGGTCAGGCCCCGCTACAAAGACCCGGCACAGGCTTGGTCGTAATGTGCGTTTGCGAGTTCACTTGCATCTCGCAAATGAACGCAGCAAATACACGCAAGCTGCTCAGTCTCACCGTCTGACCACCAACAAACCTACGCGATTGTCTGTCAATGCAGTCAAAACTTACATCATCGAGGATAGTTTCCCGATGACACAAGAAAAATAGGCCAAGTACGATGAGTGAGGATTAATCTCTTTGTTTTTTTGATAAGCGATTGAAAAGAAATGAGAAATAACTGGAGGTATTGAGGATTGAGTTTGAAGGGCCTGAAATAGTACTGTTATAATCTAATTGAATGACCTTCTTTGGGCGATTTTAAGACGCCCAGTTTAGGCAACTGTGGGTCGTTAGGCATATGTTCACCAAAGAAGATTACGGATTGCGTTTAGAGTTCGTGGCAATAAAGTTAAACATACGCTCTGGATGACAAGGCTGTTTACGAGACATCATGGCAAAGAATGGCATTATAAAAACTGCTTCGATTGTAGCCGGACTAGTCGGCCTAGTTATTGTTGGGCTTGTTTTGTTCGTTTGGGGAAACATAGCGCTCAATTCGTTTCGATTGAAATCATCATCACCGATAACGCACTACTTGCTGAACTTAGAGACAAAAAAACACTCTGATATTACTCAGTTTTTTGAACAATCCGCTCCAAAAGCTGAGGTTTTGGCTATTCTATCCAAGCAAAATTATACGCCGAGGAGCATGCATGGCGTGCTCCCTGGGCACGAACTAATGCCCAATGAGTATGCATTTAAACGCATACAAATCAGTCAAGGTTTTGTTTCCTACAAGAATACTTATCTGCGTGTTCAATTTGATGAAAGTGACAGGCTTGTATCTGCCAAAGGTTCTAGAAGTAACGGTTACTGGTAAGTCAGCTTTGCAGCAGTAAACGTGAATAAAGCGAGCGGCCGTTTTTGGGCGTTTTAAGCCTCTCGTCTAACGCCCGCTTTGCCTCGATAGTGTTGAAAAACTCCCCACTTGCGCACTTTTCCAGTTTCTGATTCATTCCACGTTATTTGCATGGAGATTTGGATATGATGGGCGAGCGCCAGTCGGGTCAAGATAGTCTGTTTTATACTTTCAGTCTTGAGAGCCATGTGCCCGACAATCATTTGCTACGGGCGATAGATAAGTTTGCTGACCTTGGCTTTGTCCGTGAGCATCTAAAGGGTTATTATAGCCATACAGGTCGTCCTTCGATTGACCCTGAGCTTATGATACGAATGTTGTTGGTTGGTTATTGCTATGGCATTCGTTCCGAGCGCCGTTTGTGCGAAGAGGTGCATCTCAATCTGGCTTACCGCTGGTTCTGTCGCTTGGGCCTGGACGCACCTGTGCCAGATCACTCTACTTTCTCGAAGAACAGGCATGGGCGCTTTCGTGACAGCCAGTTGCTGCGAGAGTTGTTTGAGACAACGGTACATCGCTGTATCGAAGAAGGTTTAGTGGGCGGTGATAATTTTGCTGTTGATGCTAGCCGCATTGACGCCAATGCCAATCGCGGCAAAGGTGAGCTTCATAACCCCGTTTTGCCCAAGGCGGTGATGCACCGCCGCGCGGTTCAGGAGTATATCGCAACACTAGATGACGCTGCCTTTGGCGCGGCCAGTGAGGCCCCCTCTAAATATCTCTCACCTGTTGACCCTGCCGCAAGATGGACGCGCACCAACCGCTCGGGCATGGCGGTTTATTCTTACTCTGTGAACTATCTGATCGACTGTGATGCCTCAGTGATTATGGATGTTGAGGGCAGCGGGGCCATCCGCCAAGCGGAAGTCAATGTCACGCGTGATATGATCGACCGCGTTGAGGCCACCTATGACATCAAGCCCAAGCGCTTAGCCGCCGATACGGCTTATGGCTCCGCGCCGATGCTAAACTGGCTTGTCGAAGACAAAGACATTGAGCCTCATATCCCGGTCTTTGATAAATCAGCGCGTAAGGACGGAAGCTTTGAGCGCGATGACTTTACCTATGATGAGGCCAATGACCGATATATCTGCCCCGCAGGCAAAGACCTGAAACGCTACCGCGTGGCAGGACGCAGGGCCAAGGCGAGCAATGTGCCTAAGGATGGAACCTATCGATATCGAGCCCTGAAGTCAGACTGCGATGCCTGTGCCTTAAAATCTCGTTGCTGTCCCAAAGTACCTATGCGTAAAGTCCCGCGTTCAATTTATGAGGCCTCTCGTGATGTTGCCAGGCAACTGCGCGGAACAGCTGATTACGAGTTTATGCGCCATGAGCGAAAGAAAGTTGAGATGTCCTTCGCGCATCTCAAAGCCATTCTCAAACTTGATCGCTTGCGACTACGTGGTCCTTGCGGCGCAAATGATGAGTTCCTCTTGGCCGCTACCGCCCAGAACCTTCGGAAAATGGCCAAACTCTACATCAATGGCCGCAAAATGAGCACCGCGTAGGAAACGGGAACGCTCGGCCAAAATCCTGGGGCGACATAAACAAAGTTCCGCAGGGAGTTTTTCAACACTATCCC
>CALLMD010000035.1 GCA_938007935.1 uncultured Hellea sp. | reverse complement strand
AACGTTTTACGAGAGGTTTCCCTCGCGGCGATGATTGTTTAGTGGCGGCCTCTTTCTTGCTCCCGCAGTTACATCCGTACACAACCCAATTTGAAAGTTGCTAAATGCAGCGGTCAGGCCCCGGCCACAAAGACCCGGCGCAGGCTTGGTCGTATTGTGCTTTTGCCAGCTCACTTGCATCTCGCAAATGAACTAAGCAAAGACACGCAAGCTGCTCAGTCTCACGGTCCCATTCAACAGTAAGTAACGATCTCTTACCTGTCCGTATGAATGAAAACTTACATCACCGAGGATAGTTTCCCGATGCAGAAGAAATATAACCCCATCCTGCGAGGATGAGGATTAATCTCTTTGATTTTTTAATAAGCGATTGAAAAGAAATGAAACTTAATCGTGGTTAATGAGGATTGATTTGCAGAGGTTATGAAAATTGCCATAGGGACCTTAGCCAACAATCTTATACTGCCCAAAAGTGAGGATATTATTGATGTGGGCTGCCTTGTAGCCAGAATGATTACCTCTAACAATAAGTTTGACGGACCTACATTAAAGCTTTAGGTTTTAATTGGAGGCGCTCATGAAAATAGTGAAAATAACGATTACGCTGATATCAGTAGGTATTATTTTTTCGGCCGAAGCCGCTAAGGCCGATATCATTCGAAATCCATTATCTGAACTGAAAGAGGATATATGTAAAAAGCCCGAAATTGATTCTTCTAAAAAAGTGGAATTTATCCCAGTAGAATTTTCCGTAGAAGGCATTGATAACCCACTATCCGTTCCACGTGGTTACATAATGTCGAAGTTATTTGCACGCTACCCTGTCAAGATAGGTTATGCTCAATTGGATGTGAAAAATGGAAGGTCGATTTCTGACATGATTGCCGAGGCTGTTATCGGCTGCCAAATGCCAAGCAGTTTGCAACCGCGTGACAAAGACAAATTATGTTCTGCGAGGAAGGAAGAGGACCCCAGGAAAACTGACTCCAAGCGTATCACAGACGAAGAAGGCCTTAGATTGCGGCGTGCGTTGTTACGTCTATTTGAGGCCGCAGATACAGGGTCGGGATCAAACTTCGCCGTTATACGGCATCCAGAATATACACTTTCAAAGTATACGCCTTCACCCTTGGAAACTTTCAATAGTTATATACCGCTAGAGGACGTTTTACGTGATGACCGGGTTTTGTTCGACTTCATTACAAAAGATGTACCACAGAGCAAAAGTCCTGCGGCTCAATCCGTTCCTCCTTATCTAGTTTTATGTGCTCCAACAGCTGGAGAGGGCAAACCAGATGCAAATACTGTAGAAAAATTTAGAGACGCACTCGTACTAAACTTTCCGCCTCGCAACAAAGCTCTCACAAGAGGACCTGGCTTACGAAATTTAGGCCTTATTATTGCCAAGGCTAATACCGAGAATGTCATTAGTAAAACAGAAGGTCAACCTATAAACTCGAAATTTACTCGTAAACTATCTCTAGTAAAAACGGCATCTGATTTTGCCAAAGGCTCTCCGGATGCGGCGCAGCTAACTCTGGTCGAAGGTGGCTCCGATGGCGATAACATCAAACTTGATGCCGCAGTTGGAGTGCGTTGGCAGAAATTATATGGAGAATCCTCGGACGAGAAATTTAAGCTGCCGACTAAAAAAATCAGTTTTACGCCATACGTTTCAATTCAGCAGGTACCAACAGATTTTAAATTCGAAGTAATCGATGAGATGAGTGGCGTTCCCAAAGAAGAATCACGCAAGATTGCCTACGCCGATTACGGCATCGGAGCGCGTTTTGATGTTGAGCAGTTCGGTGACGTCATAAACGAAGACTCGGGTAAGCGGGCTTATGGTGCAACGCTAAATGGTTATAGAAGGCCAAGTTGGAGATATGGTATTCTTACTGAAATTTTGGCAGATAATTACGGTATTCAACATGGCTTTAGGGCGCAGGGTGATCTATCTTTTCCGCGCATGCCTTCTTTCCCGATCCCAGGATACCGCTTACGTGAAGAGTTGCTCTTTAGCAATAAAGTGGGACGGCGCAGCAACGTCTTGACGTCGGGAATGTCTCTACTTTGGGATTTCAAACCAGCCATTGAATACCTCGATTACACAAGTAACGGCGCGCCACCAGACTTTAGTGACGCTAAACCTAATGCAAGGGTTGACCGTGAACGGTTCGATACATTTTTGTTTGGGTATGATATAGAAGCTGACCTTGCAAAGACAAATCTGTTTGGCGGAGTGTTAGAAGATAGCTGGCTTAAATTTGGTGTGCGTCATAGCTATCGCAGGGGGTATGATCCGACTTCAAATTTTGAAAACGGCGCGTGTAAATTATCAAATCCTCCCACGGAGGCAGAATTGGAATGCGATGATAACGATGCCTCGAATACTGAATTATCATTAAAACTTAAACATCCCGATTACTCAGATCTTTCTCTGGGCTTGACATATAAGTTTGGCGAAGACACGAAAAACCTCGTTAAAGAAGATAGTTTAGGAGTAACTATAGGGGCAAAATATTAGAAGCCTTTTAATAGGTCTTATTCCTAATAAAGATACTTTATTAATTAAGTGGTCGAGTTATGTGATAGTACGAGGTTAGCTTTGCCACTGCCATGGCCTTATACGACTAAAATCGATTCACAGGATTGATTTTAGGCTGTACCGAACGTCTCCTAAGCCCCGTAAAATTACTATCCGAGCAAGCTGCCAAAATTAAGACAGCCTATTTTTCCAGTTGAAACCTGTAGCGCTTTATTACGCCGACTGCGGGCTGGGGTTCACCGCCGACTGTTTTGGGATGAAATCTTGTTCGCAGGGCGGCGCGTTCGGCGGCTTTGACGAATGATTTTCCGTATCGGCTGGCCTCAACATTGACGAGTTCTGTCATGGCGACTTTGCCATTTGTATCAATATTAAGTTTAAGTGTGACGATAGCTTCGATGTCGGCACGCATGGCTTTGCGCGGGTAGCGCGGATTGACATTCCGCCTGACTTTTGGCGGCACAATCTCAGCTGTGACGACTTTTGCGGGCGGTGTAATAGGCACGGGCGGCACATATACGGGCGGCGGGGTGACGGGGCGGGGGCCGCCAGCTAAGGTATTATCGGGTATAGTTTCCGGAATGGGGCTTTCTTGGTCTTTGAGCTTCCGACTTGGTAGGGCAGGGGTTTCAAGCACGCCTGTCAGGGTTTCGCGCATGGTGCTAATATCATCATTTCGCCCGCCTAATAATGCACCGCCCCATTTCGCGGCATACTCATCAAGTGCAGCTAATTTATCAGCGGTGTCGATTTTTGGATCATAGACGACATCTGTAACTTCTATCCACTGCGCCGCTTCATGTACTTGAATAACGTCAAGCTGGGCCTGAACGGCTGCAGTGCGCTCGCTTTGAGGATAGGTTGTTAGAAAATCTTGTAGACGGGCGCGCCGCATGGGGGCCTGTGTTTCAGATATGGCTTTGCGGTAAGTCGCCAGTTCAGCCTGTGTGAACTCATCCGGGCCTTGCGGGACAGAGACGCCCGGGCTTGTCCAATACACAATCGCCATCACCAAGGCTAAGCCGAGCGCCGCTGCCGCCCAAATCAGCCCATTGTGTTTCGGCTTGCTTACCTCAAGCTCGTCTTGTGGATCGTCAATTGACTGATACACTTTAGTTTTGCCCTCCCGGATAATCCGGTCTTCTACCATTTTGTAATTTCAAGCCAGATATATACGGCAAAAATGGGGCGCGCTATTGAATAAAGCAGAGGAGAGGGTCAAAAGAGGCCAATTAAAGGATTCTCATGTCAGCAACAGCGCCTGTCGATAAAAATTCCCACGTCGTTCTCGTTGATGGGTCGGGCTATATTTTTAGAGCCTATCACGCTTTGCCGCCCCTCACGCGCAAAACGGATGGCCTGCCGATAGGCGCGGTGGCGGGGTTCTCCAATATGCTGTTTAAGCTCTTGCGCGGGCAAAATGATGAGGACCGCCCCACCCATTTTGCGGTTATCTTTGATAAGGGTAGCTATACATTTCGAAATGATATTTTTTCAGCATATAAAGCCAATCGCTCTGAAACCCCCGAAGACCTGATCCCGCAATTCCCGCTTACACGTGATGCCACGCGGGCCTTTGGCGCGCCTGCCATAGAGATGGAAGGCTATGAGGCGGATGATCTGATTGCGACCTATGCAAGACAGGCCGAAGCTAGGGGCGCGCGGGTTACCATTATTAGCTCCGATAAAGACTTGATGCAGTTAGTGTCTGATAAAATTTCGATGCTGGACACAATGAAGAATAAAGCCATTGGCCGCGATGAGGTTGTGGCCAAATTTGGCATGGGCCCTGAACGCGTTATCGAGATACAGGCGCTGGCAGGGGATAGCGTTGATAATATTCCCGGTGTGCCCGGAATTGGCGTTAAGACGGCAGTTGTTTTGCTGGAACAATTTGGTGATCTTGAAACGCTGCTTCAGCGCTGTGATGAAATTCCGCAAAAGGGCCGCCGCGAAAAGATGATGGCCAATATCGACAATGCCCGCGTCTCGCTTGAGCTTGTTACATTGAAAACGGATGTTGAAGTCGTGGTGCCTCTCGAAGACTTAGCTATTTCTGATCCTGATACAGAGGTGCTGTTTGATTTCCTTGATGAGATGACTTTTCGTACCCTAACGGCCCGTGTTCGCGCTGCGCTTGGTGAGGGCGAGACGGATGGTATTCGCAAAGATGATACCAAGGCCGCGCTTGAAGGCCCCGGCGCAAAAACCACACCCGATAATGTCATCTTTGATAAGACAAAATATGAATGTGTTCAAACGATACAGCGTTTGGAGCATTGGATAAAGCGCGGCTTTGAGGTCCCGGTCATTGCGGTGGATTTAGAAACCGATAGCCTTGATAGCGCCGCCGCCAATATGGTGGGGGTTTGTCTCGCTGTTGCCGATAATGAAGCCTGTTATATTCCGCTGGGGCACCGCGGCGGGGATGATATGTTTGGCGATGGCGCGCCGGAGCAAATACCTTTTGAGCAGGCTTTGACGGCGCTTAAGCCCTTACTGGAATCGCCCAGTATTTTAAAAGTTGGGCAGAATTTTAAATATGATATCGGCGTTTTCCAGCGCTATGACATAACTCCCGCGCCCTATGATGATACAATGCTAATCTCATATGCCCTCGCGGGCGGGCTGCACGGTCACGGCATGGATTTTCTTGCTGAGAAATATTTCGGCTATAAACCCATAGCTTTTAAAGAGATCGCTGGAACAGGTAAAAAGCAAAAGACCTTTGGTCAACTCACCCTAGAAGAAGCGACGCCTTATGCGGCAGAAGACGCTGATGTCACCTTGCGCCTGTGGAAGTTTCTCAAGCCAAAGCTCGCCGCAGAGCAAGTCGCGACGGTTTATGAGACGCTTGAACGTCCGCTACCTGCGGTTATCGCTAAGATGGAAAATCACGGCATCAAAGTTGACCGCGCTGATTTGGCGCGGTTGTCTTCAGATTTCGCACAGAAAATGGCAGGGCTTGAAGCGCAGGCTTATGACTATGCGGGCACGCAATTTAATCTCGGCTCGCCTAAACAGCTGGGCGAAATCCTCTTTGACCAGATGGGGCTTGAAGGCGGGAAGAAAACTAAAACTGGTGCTTGGCAGACAGGGGCAGGGGTTCTTGAGGACCTCGCTGCGGCGGGGGAGAAGCTCCCGCAAACAATTCTGGATTGGCGGCATTATGCTAAGCTAAAATCGACCTATACCGATGCATTGGTCACGCAGATAAATCCCGATACAGGGCGCGTCCATACGAGTTTTTCATTAGCTTCGACAACGACAGGGCGGCTTTCTTCCTCTGATCCTAACCTTCAAAATATTCCCATTAGAACCGAAGAAGGCCGCACAATTCGTGATGCTTTCATCGCCGAAACGGGGCATGTCTTGGTCGCGGCTGATTATTCTCAAATTGAATTACGCCTTTTGGCCCATGTGGCTGATTTGAAAACCATGAAGCAGGCTTTTGCCGACGGTGTTGATATCCACGCTCTGACGGCGAGCGAAATGTTTGATGTCAGCCTTGATGATATGGATCCGGCAACCCGCCGCCGCGCTAAAGCGATTAATTTCGGGATTATTTACGGCATATCGGCCTTTGGTTTGGCCAATAACCTTGGCATTTCACGCACAGAGGCCAGCGCCTATATTAAAAGCTATTTCGAGAAATTCCCCGGCATTAAAACCTATATGGAAGAGGCCAAAGCCGAAGCGCGCGAGCATGGCTATGTCAAAACGCTCTTTGGCCGTAAATGCCACATTAAAGGGATTACAGACCGTAACCAAGCGGTACGCGGCTTTGGTGAACGGCAAGCCATAAACGCGCCTATTCAAGGCGCTGCCGCGGATATTATGCGCCGCGCCATGATACGCATGCCAGAGGCGATTTCAGGCATTGAGGGCGCGAGAATGCTCTTACAAGTGCATGATGAATTGGTCTTTGAAGTGCCTGAAAGTAATGCGGAAGCCTTAATCGCAGCCGCTAAAACAACCATGGAAAATGCCGCTATGCCTGCGGTAAATATTAGCGTGCCATTGGTAGTTGAAGCCCATGCCGCTAAGAACTGGAATGACGCGCATTAGCTTCATCTTGACTTGCCATAACAGCCCGCTTAGTGACCTCCCTCACATTGCGCCGATTTGAATTATTGCGGGCGCTTGATTAAATTCCGCTAAAAGGTTTTACATGCCAGTCCCAGTCATCGTTTTAAACTTCGGCCATAGCGTTTTGCGCTCGCTTGATGATTATAATATGGCGGCGAGTGAAATTTACCGCCATTATCGCCGGGGCCAAAATGTAGTGGCTGTGACCTCTGCGCAAGGGGACCAAACCGATATTTTAATGGCAGAAGCCCGCCAAGTCGGCCCCGAAGGTAAAGCTAAAAACCTCCCGGAGCTTATACAGCTTGGAGAGCGCCGTTCGGCCGCTTTATTGGCGCTGGCCTTGGAACGTATTGGCGCGCCAGCCTTTGTCAGACAAGCGCGTGATCTGGGGCTCAAAGCTGAAAATGCGACCCTCGTTGATTTGAATGTTGGTCAGCTTGAGGACGATCTTAAGAATCACGATATCGTTGTGATGCCTGGACACGTCGCAATCGGCGAAAAAGATAGACCAGTTCTTTTGACGGAAGGCGGTTCTGACCTGACAGCGCTTTACGTGGCTAAGAAACTTGGTGTTAAAGCGCTATTATTGAAAGACGTTGAGGGCGTATTTGAACATGATCCTAAAAAATCTGGCCCTGCGCCCCAAAAATATGACGCGATTTCTTATGCTGATGCGCGCGAGAAAGCTGCGCCGCTGATCTCGCCCAAAGCGCTTGATTATGCCCAAGAGAATAATATTGAATTCGGATTAGGGAAACCTGCCATTCCAAGCTTTACGACAATTGGCGCGAGCACGGGGAGCCTGTCTGCGATACCCAAGCCGACAAAGTTAAAAGTAGCGATGATGGGTTGCGGCATTGTCGGGGGCGGCGTTTACCGCCGTATCAAGGCCAATTCGGACCGGTTTGAAATCGTCAAAATAATGGTGCGTAATAAGCAAAAATATATCGACCAAGGATATAAGCCCGAAGAGCTGACAACGGATTTTACAGATGTTGTGGCGTCTAAACCCGATATATTTATTGATGTTTCTGGCCCTGTTGATCCAGCTCTGGATCATTGCAAGACAATGCTCGGCGCGGGCGTCCATGTTGTCAGTGCCAATAAGCAAGCCATCGCCGCAGGGGGGCAGGCCTTAATTGATTTTGCGAAAGACAAAGGCGCGCAATTGATGTTTTCCTCATCCGCGGGCGGCGGTATGCCTGTGCTGGAGATGTGCATGCGGGAGCGCGGCCGAATTACGCGCGTTGAGGCCCTTCTTAATGGGACGACCAATTATATGCTCGATGAAATCAGCGCAGGTAAAACCTATGAAGAGGCTTTGAAAGAAGCGCAGGATAAAGGCTTTGCAGAAGCCGACCCCAGCGGAGACGTAAATGGCTCTGACGCCGCGGCTAAAATTCGCCTTGTGGCGCTTTTAGGGTTTGGTGAGGAAATTGCGCTTGATGATATTCCGCGCGATACAATTGAAAATTTTACCCCGAAATCTCCGCCGAAAGGGGCGATGAAACGCATTGCAACGGTTTGGAAAGACCGGAATGGGTTTTCGACGAAATTAGAGCTTAAAGACTTATCGCTGAATAACTTTATTGCCCAAGCTGAAGGCGAAGAAGCCCACGCGATTTTCTATTTTGACGATGGCGATCAATATAAGATTCGCGGCAAAGGCGCTGGCCGTTGGCCAACGGCTGAGTCGGTCATGGCAGATTTATTCGATATCTCGGCGACTTATCTTTAATTTGAAGCAACTCTTTGGCTTAGGTTCACGTAATAAGGTGACCTATGACAGATAACCCCATTATAATCTGGTTTCGGCGTGATTTGCGTATTGCCGATAATCCTGCATTATCTGAAGCGGCGAAGATGGGTAAGCCTGTTATTTGCCTTTATATTTATGAGAGTGACGTTGCGCGGCCTTTGGGCGGGGCAAGTCTATTGTGGCTACATCACAGTCTTGTTTCGCTAGCAGCGGATTTAAAGTCGATTGGCGCGAAGCTATATTTACGTAAAGGCGAGGCGCGAGAGGTTTTAAACGGAGTTATCAAGCAAAGCGGGGCTGATAGCATCTACTGGAATCGCCGTTATGATGAAGATGCGCGGGGGCGTGACGCTGATATCAAGGCAGATTTAAAATCACGTTCTATCGACGTTAAAAGCTACCGCGCAAATTTACTTTCCGAGCCTTGGACAGTCGAAAAGAAGACTGGCGGATATTATAAAGTATTTACGCCTTATTGGCGCGCGGCCCAAGCGGAGCTCGATACAAGTGAGCCTTTGCCCGTGCCTACTGCGCTTAAAAATTATCAAAGCGAATTAGAACACGATAATTTAGAGGAATGGAATCTGTTGCCAACATCCCCTGACTGGGGATCAAAAATGCTACCCGATTGGTCACCAGGATCGGCTGGCGCGGCGCAGGCTTTATCAAACTTTTTGAAGGCGGGGGTAGAAGATTATCCTGATGAGCGCAATCGACCTGATAATGAAACGGGGACGTCCAGATTATCTCCGCATTTGGCATTTGGAGAAATTTCGCCCAAACAGATTTGGCATAGCTGTAAGTCTGACATCACGAAGGCCCGTAAGTTTTTGGCCGAAATCGGGTGGCGAGAATTTTCCTATGTCTTATTATTTCATAATCCAAAACTGGCGACGCAAAACTTCAAATCCGATTTTGATAGTTTCGAATGGACTAAAGATGAAACGGCGTTACAGCGCTGGCAAAAGGGGCAGACAGGATATCCCTTTGTTGATGCGGGTATGCGCCAGCTCTGGCAGACAGGGTGGCAGCATAACCGTGTGCGTATGGTCACTGCGAGCTTTCTGATTAAGCATCTCCTTATTGATTGGCGGCGCGGTGAAGAGTGGTTCTGGGATACTTTATTTGACGCGGACCCCGCCAGTAATGCCGCGAGTTGGCAATGGGTGGCAGGGAGCGGGGCTGACGCCTCTCCTTATTTTAGAATATTTAATCCTTTTTCTCAGGGCGAGAAATTTGACCCAAACGGCGATTATGTGCGTAAATTCGTGCCCGAACTTTCAAAACTGCCCAACAAATATATTCATCGCCCTTGGGAAGCGCCGGCTTCTGCCCTTAGCGATGCGGGTGTGAAATTGGGAGAGACTTACCCCAAACCCATAGTCGATCATAAAGAAGCAAGAGAGCGAGCTTTAGCTAATTATAAACAGATGAGACAAGAATAATCGCGATTTTGTGAGCCTTTGTTATTGGCAGGGGAAAAACCAACAGCCTATGTAGCGGTATGAAACATTTATTATTATCTATATCAATTGGCTTGGCTTTGTCTGCGTGTTCGTCGGCGCAAAGTTCAGAAAAACTTATGGCAGAGAAATCTGCTGCAAAGGTTACCGCTAAATTATCAGGTCAAACTGACACCGCTATTTTTGCAGGTGGCTGTTTTTGGTGTGTTGAGTCTGATTTTGAGCATCTTCCTGGTGTCATTGAAGCCGTTTCAGGTTATTCGGGTGGTGATCAGCAAAACCCAACTTATCGTGATCATGCACAGCACTTAGAAGTCGCTAAAATCATATTTGATCCAACGATTATATCATATGATCAATTACTCGATTTCTATTGGCTTCATGTGGACCCAACCGACCCCTATGGTCAGTTCTGTGATAAGGGCCATGCGTATCAAACAGCGATTTATGCCCGCCCTGATCAAATAGAGGCGGCGAAAGCGTCAAAAGCCAAGATTGAGAGAACTAAACCCTTTGAAGACCCGATTGTAACTCCTGTTTTGCCAGCTAAAACATTTTGGGACGCTGAGGATTATCATCAGGATTATTACAAGAAAAATCCTGTGCGTTATAAAGCCTATCGTACGGCATGCGGCCGGGATAGAACGTTACAGAAGCTTTGGAATAAATAGTTATTTGCGGGTCGTGGTGGGCGTATAACCATAGCCTGTCCAGACCCGCAATTTACGTCTTTTACCCCCGCCAAGGTCAATATCAATATCAGCATGACGCTCTAGTCTTTGAAAGTCCGCGCGTAATTCATCTTCGTAATTTTCGTGATAATTAAGTATTAAGACGGGCCCCGCTTGCGCAGCTAAGGGATGAGAGAGCTCGGCCTGATTTGACGGGGCGGCCTTATACATCCACATTTTTAAAGGAAGCTGCTCCGCCAAGCCGTAATAGGTTAGATTATAAAAGATAATCCGTTTATCTATGGCAAGACTTTGATATTTCAGCCCAATATGCCCTTCATCATAAATGTCTTTGATAACTTTTGTTGTCTCTGGCCATTGGCGTAAACGCTTAACCGAATTTGAAAGACCAAAACTATCGGTCTTAGCGGGGCTTAGAATGATGAGGCCCAAAACAAAACAAATCGCAGATTGAATAAGCACGCCGCCTTTAGCCCATTTGAAGAATTGGGAGGCGTATCTCACGCCCAGATGCGCGGTTAAGATAGACCCCGCAACATAGGCCGTCACAGCCCAATTAGCATTGGCGCGCGAGAGTAGGGCTTCGGTGGATATGATTATCAGAGGACTAAGCACAAAGAAAGATATCCATATGGCTGGCGTGTCTAACCTGCCTTTTAGAGCGTAGATTAAACCAATGCCTAAGAGAATAAATGTTACGGGCCCGAAGACGCCAAGCTGTTCGGTCCAAAATTGGAAAAGCTCTAGCGGATGAAAGGGAAGTTCCTTGGCGCTTAGATTTGCATTATCCGCCGTATGAGACACCGTTGCAAAGTCATGCCTAAAATTCCAGATAATATTGGGAAGGAAAATCAAAAATGCGGTTGCGGCAAAAATGAAGCCTTGAACCGCCTTTAGCCCTTGGCGTGTGTGTTTATCTAATATCCAAGCTAGCCCCAGTGCAGGCAGGAAGAAAAGCATCGCATATTTAGCCAGCAGTCCAAACCCAATAGCCGCGCCCAATTGAAGCGCTCTTAATTTTGTCGCTTTAGCGCGCAGATGTAGCCAAGCATTAAGCGCTGTGGCCCAGCAGAGCAGGAGCGAGACATCTGTACTGACAATAGCGGATGAGAGCCACAAAGCCGGCATTAATAAATAAATCACGGCGGCCCAAAAACCGGTTTTTGCATTAAAGGCAAATTTGGCCGTACGGAAAATTACGAACGCTGTGAGGGAATGTAAGAGCGGGGAGGACAGCCGTACGGCCCACTCAGCGTCGCCAAAAAGAGTCGTTGTTGTCCAAATCACCCAGGCAATCAAAGGCGGCTTTGTGAAATATCCCCAATCTAAATCTTTTGACCACGCCCAATATTGCGCTTCATCTCCATGCAGCCCTAGGGGAGAGATAAAGAGTGCGAGCACCCGAAAAACCAAAAGGGCTAAGATTAGCCACATGGTCCATTTTTGATATGAGGGCGAATGCGTCATGTGGCGCCTATGCCGTCATTGCGCCGTAAAATAAACTCAATTTATGTATCATTAATGTCGTAGTAAGACGAGTCAGGCATTTGGGATATACAATGAAGTGATAAGACCTATGGGACATAAATTATATGGGACACGCATTAATTTTTGACTCAGGCGTTGGGGGCCTATCCGTTGTGGCTGAAATCCGCAAGCGTTTGCCGTCTCTGCGCATGACCTATGTCGCCGATGATGTTTTTAGGCCTTACGGCGAGAAAACAGAGGCGCAGCTTAAAGCGCGTTTACCAAGATTACTCTGGGAGCTTACCGAAGCTATTAATCCTGACCTTATCGTTATGGCATGTAATACCGCATCGACAACTGCGCTTGCTGAAATCAGGGCCGCGCTTGACATTCCGGTTATCGGTGTTGTGCCCGCGATAAAGCCGGCTGCCTTAGCGAGCAAAACAAAGACAATTGCGGTGCTGGGCACGCCCGGAACTGTTCGCCGCCAATATGTTGACGGCCTCATTCAAGACTTTGCCGCAGAGTGCCATGTTATTTTGAAAGGCTCTGTGAACTTGGTTGATATTGCCGAAAAGAAGCTATCTGGACAGCCTGTCGATCTTGACTGGGTAAAGACCGAAATCGCGCCCATGTTTGCCGGGCGGCGCGGGGCCGATATAGACGCGGTTGTGCTGGCTTGTACGCATTTTCCTTTGCTGCGCGATGAGCTTAAAGCCAGCGTCACGCAATCAGTTCAGTGGATTGATAGCGGCTCAGCTATCGCGAAACGTGTTGAAGATGTCTTGAAAAATATTCCACATTTAAAGACGCCGCCCTTAGGGCCTGATGTTGCGCTCTTAGTGGGACCACAGACCTCTGATGCCCGCAGGCAAACCTTCGCTAATTTTGGTTTTGAGCGCGTTGTGGGCTTAATGGGTTAGCTGCTTATACAGTACATAAAGCACAGCCAGAACAACAAAGGCGACTATCGTAAAGAGACCGAATTTTTCTTTCATAAACGTCTCGGCTTCATTTCCGAATTTTTTGATAATCGCGCCAATAAGGAAAAATTGTGCAAAGCGTGCCATGATACTAGCGGCGATAAAGATACCGAAATTTATTTTCATTGCGCCTGAGAGGATGGTGATAACCTTATAAGGGAAGGGGGTTAATCCTGCGCCAAAAACAGCCAGCCCGCCATATTCATCTGTCATACCGCGAAACTTTTCAACACTGTCCATTTTGCCGAGCTTTTCCAGTAGAGGCTGAGCATAGGCTTCATAGGCAAACCAGCCAAGGCCATAACCGACAATGCCGCCTAATATCGAAAAGACAGCACATATGGTAGCATAGCGCCAAATTTTACTATGGTCAGCCTGCATCATAGGCGCGGCCATCACGGCGGTCGGGATTGGAAAGATGACACTTTCAATGAACGCGATAAAAGCCAATAGCGGGACAGCACGCGGATGCCGCGCAAGCGCTTTCGTGCCTTCATACCACCGATCTAAAAATGCGAGTTTACCCTTCATAGCTTTCCTTTATGCACAAAGCCCTAAGGCATGATTAAGGCTAGGGCGCGACAAATGTAAGAAAGCGGTGAAAAAGGCTATAGTCTTTTGAAAAACTCTGCTTTATAGCGCATATTCCTTGGTACGCGGGTGTGGCGGAATTGGTAGACGCGCGGGATTCAAAATCCCGTTCCTTTGGAGTGTCGGTTCGATTCCGACCACCCGTACCACTATAAATTTCTAACTGAAATTCTCAATCATAGTTAATGGCATATTAATTGCTTCGTTTCGCCCATTGAGCGGAGCGTATCATGAACGTCAGAACTTTAATTTTCATGATCTTCGTGGCTTTTATACTTGCGGCCTGTGGCGGGGGTAGCACATCGAATGTGAGCGCGCCGCAAAGCTCTGCAGTACCAACTACGACAAATGTGGGGCAACCTTCCACGACATCAAATAATGTCACTGAAGTTACTATTAGTGGTAAAATTACCTTTGATAACGTTCCTCACAAAACCAGTGGATTTGGTTTGGATTACCATGCCATTGTGCAGGCCCCCGCACGAGGCATTGTTGTTAAGCTGGTAAACGCTGCCAATGAAACAGTGGAGCAGGTTATTACAGACCACAATGGTCAATATACGTTCAAGGTTGAACCTGCTGTGGAGTTCAAAATTCAAGCTGCTGCGCATCTCTTATCTCCTGTTGATCGCGATTGGGATGTAAGGGTAACTGACAATACGGCGAATAACGCCCTTTATGTTCTAGCTGGAGCTTTACAATCATCTGGAAATGCGAGTTCTCAAATTCGCGATTTACATGCGCCGTCTGGCTGGAATGGTACAAGCTATGCCTCTGAGCGCGCGGCGGCGCCTTTTGCTATTCTTAATTCAGTTTATACTGCAATCAAAGCTGTCGACGCTATTGACCAAAAGGCTAGTTTTCCTGAACTAGAAATTCGCTGGAGCCCGAATAACAGAGCTGCGATTGGGAATAAGGCCGCCGGTAATATTGCAACATCCGGATTTCATAGAGAGGATAATGTGATTTATCTTCTGGGCGAAGCGGGGCGCGATACGGATGAATATGATCCGCATGTGATTGTGCATGAGTGGGGGCACTATTTTGAACATAACCTCTCGCGTCTTGACTCGATTGCGGGGCTTCATAGCCTGAGCGCAAAACTCGACCCGCGCTTGGCCTTTTCTGAAGGTTGGGGTAATGCACTGGCCGCGATTGTTACGGGTGACCCGCAATATAAAGATAGTTCAGGACTGTCGCAAAGCAGTGGATTAAATATTGATTTTGAAACGATAGACCGAACGAATAAAGGCTGGTTTAGCGAGGCTTCAGTCTCCGCTTTGATTTATGACGTCTTCGATAATGCTAAGGATGAAAATGATAACCTTAGCGTTGGCTTTGGTCCGATCTATGAAGCAATGACAGATGTGAATTTGCGCGGCGGAGAGGCCTTTGTCACAATATTCTCATTCTCCGAGGCCTTATTAAGGCAAAGCGGTATCAATCAAACAGATTATAATAGCCTCTTGGAAGGTCAGTCTATAACAGCCAGTAATGCTTTGGCGAAAGGTGAAGAGAATAACGGCTCTATCGCCACAGCATTGCCGGTCTATAAGGAAGCTCAAATAGATGGCGGCTCAATACGCGTTTGTTCTGTAGATGATGCTGGTAATTATAACCGCCTTGGTAACCGTGAATTTGTCGTCTTTGATGTGCCCCAAGATGGAAACTACACAATTTCAATGCATGTGGTATCGGGCGGGGAGGTGCGCGATCCAGATTTCAACTTATGGCGTGAAGGTCAGATGTTGATTGAATCAGATTCAAAAGGCGATGAGTCTTATTCGGGACATCTCAAATCTGGCCGGTATGTTGCGGAAACTTATGACTTTTTCAATATCAATGGCACGTCCGATAAACGCGGCGATGGATGCTTCAATTTTGCCGTAAGCACGGGCTAATAAATTAATCGCTATTGACCTTTTATCATCAGCCTTAGACAAAGGCTTATGATTAAAACGATTATTATCGGCACAGGATTTGGCGGATTATGTCTTGCCGCAAAATTGCGCGAGCGCGGGGATGACAATTTTATCATCTTAGAGAAGGCGAGCGAGGTGGGTGGCACCTGGCGAGAAAATACATATCCCGGCGCAGAATGTGATATTCCGTCAGCGCTTTATTCTTATAGTTTCGCGCCTAACCCGACATGGGATTTTAAATGGGCGAAGCAGCCTCAGATTTTAAAATATATACAAGACTTTGCCGAAAACCGTGACTTGCTGCGTCATGTAAAGTTTAATCAAAATGTCATTTCGGCCTCATATGAGGCGGGCCAGTGGACGATAAAAACGGCCAATGGAGAAAGCTATCAAAGCCAGTTTTTTGTGAGCGCTATTGGCCAGCTCCATGTGCCGGCTATTCCAAATTTTAAGGGTAAATCTGTATATAAAGGCGCAAGTTTTCATTCCGCACAATGGGATCACAAGGTTGATTTAAAAGGCAAGGCTGTTGGCGTAATAGGGGTTGGCGCGAGTGCGGCGCAGCTTATTCCAGAGGTCGCAAAGACCGCAAAAACTCTGACGGTTTATCAACGATCTCCTAATTGGATAATCAATAAAGGGGATCGCCCTTATACGCGTATTGAAAAATGGGTCGCCAGAAAAACACCCTCAATTGCGAGGCTTTATCGCTTCGGGATTTGGTGTCAGGGCGAATTCGTAATTTGGCCGATAATCAAAGGCGCTAAGATAAGGACAAAATTGGCTAAAATGGCATCACAATGGGAGATGAAAAAATACATCAAGGACCCAGAGATGCGTGCCAAGTTAACTCCAGATTACCCCATAGGTGCCAAACGCATTTTATTCTCCGATAGCTATTATCCAGCCTTAGCCAGAGAAAATGTGACATTGGAGACGCAAGCTATATCTCAAATTACGGCAAACGGTATCGAAACCAGAGATGGGAAGTTTCACGCACATGATGTGTTGATTTATGCGACTGGGTTTTACTCAAACCCCTTCTTGAAAGAGATTAACGTTACAGGCCTTATGGGGCGCTCTTTAAAAGAGCACTGGAAAGATGGTGCCTATGCCTATTTAGGGGTAACAACACATGGCTACCCAAATATGTTTATGCTTTATGGGCCAAATACGAATACGGGACACACATCTATTGTCCATAAATTGGAAGCACAGGTTCAGCATATATTGAAGCTGATGGACAAAGCTGGAGAAGGCACAATCGAAGTGAAATCCACGCCCGAAAAAGCATTCAATGACAATGCTCAAAAACGATTATCTAAACTGGCTTGGGCAAAAATTGACGCGAGTTGGTATAAGGATGGTGACCGGGTGACAAATAATTGGCCAGGCTCCTCGACAGAATTCAAACGCAGATTAGAAAATCCAGTTTTTGAGCATTTTGATGTGAGTTCCTAAGAGCTACGATTTAGATTATCAGAATGCGCCCTGCGTTAAATCTTGGTAGATACGGTTTTCATGGCTGTTGCCATTTCGGCGCGCGCGGTAGACCTGCATATTTTCTAAGACCCGTTGTACATAATTACGAGTTTCCGAAAAAGGAATGCTTTCCACCCAATCAATGGGATCAACCTCGCCCGTGCGTGGGTCGCCATATTTTTTAATCCACTGCGCAGAGCGATGCGGGCCAGCATTGTAGGAGGTTGCTGCGAGGATATAGGAGCCATCAAAGCGCTTTAAAAGATCATGTAGATGATGCGCGCCAAGTTTTGCGCTATAATCATTATCTGAGGTCAGGCGGCCAACTGAATAAGGAATGCGGTGTTTGCGGGCTGTTGCTTTCGCTGTGCTATTAATCATCTGCATCATGCCGTAAGCTTTAGCGCTACTAACAACATTACCTTCAAACTCGCTTTCTTGTCGCGCAATGGCATAGACAAAGGGAATATCAAATTTTGCGGGCAGGGCCTCTATTTCGGCAATTAAAGGATAGCCAGAATCTGTCAGCATGCTTTGGAAGCGTGACGCTTGTTTTGCCGCCCTTAGGGAGGGGCGCATATAGCCATATTCCTTAGAGAGTTGAGAGAGGAGCGAGAGCTGACGTTTATCGGTGAGTTTGTCATCAAGATGAAAAGCAAATATTGAGAAATAACGCTCTTCTCTTATCTCTCCAAAAAGATGCATCGCGCGTACGCGGGGGTCTCCTTCAAAAATAGGTTGAATATCTCGTGCATCTGCTTCGGGGGGCAATGAGACCTGAGCCATGCGGCCGCTAGCGCGGCTGGCGGCGAGTTGACCGTAATAGGTGTTCGTATAGTTGGACGCTTCGGAAAAATAGGCGCGGGCATTGCCATCCCCCATCGCTTCTGCGGCGCGTCCTTGCCAATATGCGGCGCGGCTTAGGGAAACCGATGTCGATACGCCGTCTCTAAGCGTTTGAAAATGCCGAGCGGCTTTGCTCGGCTGATTAAGTTTGGTCAGGGCCAGCCATCCCGCCAGAAATTCTGCGGATGCAAACCCTTCCCCGCGACTCATGCCGTGATTGAGACATAGCTTATAGGCCTCAGCATATTTTTTCTTCTCTATCGCCCAATAGGCCATAATCCGTCTTTCACGCCAAAGAGCCTTTTGGCCATCTTCAGTTTGCGGCGCGCTTTGAATTTGGGTGTAAACGGGCAGGGCATATTCTTTAGTCTTCTTTTTACGGCGCCATTTGGCGCGCTCATATAAAAGGCCGGGGTCGTTTCTCAGATTTGCTGGCACTGATTTAATCGCTGCGTCCATTCCGGAGCGGTTGCCCGCAACCCGAAGGCGGGCATTCATCAGGCTTCGATTGGCGCGGTCCATATGCGGCAAGAGCGCTTCGGCTTTGCTATGATGACGGCGGCCCAGCCATATCAGGTGATCGGCCCGCGCAGCATGATCAGCTTTGGTCAATTTGGAGCGATATTCTTTAAATATTTTTTGTTGATTTGCGCGGGTTAATTTTGACTCGCGCCAAGCAAGTTGGAGCCATTTATATCCATTCGCTTCATCTCCGAGGCGGTAATAGGCGCGGGCAAGGACGGCGCGGCCTTCACCCGAAACAGGATCTTTGCCGTTAAACCACGCAATTGTGCTTCTCGCAGATTTAGGCTCATCAAAGAGAATTTTTTCAGCCTTGGCGCGAATGGAAATCATACGCGGCCAATCGGATTGCGTTTGTATCGTCTTGGTTAGGCGGTCAAATCTTACATTTGGATTACGCGCTGCGCGTAGCCAGCGCAGCGTATCAGAGGCAATGGGGTCATCTAATCTGCGAATAGCTTGGTTCAGCTCTGCCCATCTCCCGCGTTTTGCGGCTGTGACGCCTTGCCGAAAGCGTTTGGCATCTTTGTCTGATAAATAGGCCGAGGCATTGGGCGCAGGAGGTTTAAGGCGGGGGGTTGGAATTTCCGCAAATGCAGGCGCGGCGCTAAGGCTGGTGAATGACACGCAAAGCGTGACAATCACAGTTTGAATATAGCGCAGCATCGCGCTTGGCGCCGTGAATCGAAAAAATTTCATAAGCTACACTAAGCTCCTACTTGCAAGGCGCAAGAAAAGAACGCAAATAGGCGCCAATACTGACATAGTTGTAATCCACATGATGCGGAAGAACTATAAGAAAGCGAATTATGATTAAAGGTTCAATTACAGCTCTGGTCACGCCGTTCAAAGATGGCACGATTGATGAAGCCGCTTTTGGTGATTTCATCGAGTGGCAAATTGAAAGCGGCACGCATGGTTTGGTGCCCTGCGGGACAACGGGCGAGTCGGCCACGCTGAGCGATAAAGAGCATCGCCGCGTCATCGAGCTTTGCGTTGAGGCAGCCAATGGCCGCGTTCCTGTCATTGCGGGCGCAGGCTCGAATGAAACAACGGTGTCGATTGCCTATGCCAAAAAAGCCAAAGATGTCGGCGCGGATGCCGCCCTTGTGGTGACCCCTTATTATAATAAACCGAGCCAAGAAGGCATTTATCAGCATTTCAAAGCCATTTCCGAGGCCGTCGATATTCCCATTGTTGTTTACAACATTCCAGGGCGCAGCATTGTCGATATTACCAATGACACGATGGGGCGTCTGGCCAAGCTCCCCACAGTTATCGGCTGTAAAGACGCGACGGGCGATATTACCCGCGTGGCAGGCCTGACCGAGCGCTGCGGCGAGGACTTCATTCAGCTCTCAGGCGATGATCCATCCTCGCTTGGCCACGCCGCCCATGGCGGTCGCGGCTGTATTTCTGTGGGCTCTAATGTCCTCCCTAGTCTTTATGCGCAGTTTCATAACCTGATGATGGCCAAAGATTTCGTCGCCGCGCAAGCCATCAATCAAAAACTCCACCGCATGCATCAAGACCTATTCCTTGATCCCAGTCCCGCCCCTGCCAAATATGCGCTGAGCTTACTGGGTAAAATGGGCACCCATGTGCGCCTGCCTATGACGCCCTGCCAAGAGAGCACGAAAGAGGCCGTCAAAGCCGCCATGGCACGCGCAGGCGTTTCGGTTTAATTATGGCCCCTAAAAAGGCAGACCCGAATAATAAGACAATCGCAGAGAACCGCCGCGCGCGGTTTAACTATGCCGTTGAAGAGACCTTCGAGGCGGGTATTATGCTTGTCGGGACCGAGGTCAAATCCCTGCGTATCGGGCAAGCCAATATCGCCGAGAGCTATGCCGCGATTGAAAATGAAGAGCTTATGCTCATCAATGCCAATATCCCGATCTATGCCCCCGCTAGCCAGTTTAACCACTTACCCACGCGCCCGCGCAAATTGTTGATGAAACGGCGAGAGCTCAATAAACTCATGGCAGAAACCCAGCGCAAGGGCCGCACCATTGTACCGCTTAAAATGTATTTCAACGATAAAGGCCTCGTGAAAGTGCTCATTGGCGTCGCGACAGGTAAGGATAGCCGCGATAAGCGCGAAAGCGTTAAAAAGCGCGACTGGCAACGCGACAAAGCCAGATTAATGCGCGAAAAGGGCTGATGAAAAACAAGACGGCTTTGTGCTGCAAGCAGAGTCGGATTTTTTAAAAATCCGCAAAAGCGTTCTCCTCGATTGATTTTTTCCTTCGGAAAAATTCAACTAGGACTGTCCGCAGAGTCAGATACCCTGATGGATACCAAATTTAGTCTAAGATGTTTTACAAGGCACTGACCCTGCGGCGATGATTTTTGTGTAGCGGCCTCTTTGGAAAATCCCACAGTCACGCCCGTACACGATACAATACCAAATATCGCTAAACGTAGTGGTCAGGCCCCGCTACAA
>CALLMD010000034.1 GCA_938007935.1 uncultured Hellea sp. | reverse complement strand
CGTGTGCCTTATTGGTCCCACCCCCTTGTTCCATTCAATGCGCATAATGTAGCTCACAAATGATAGCCCCAACACAGGTGGGCTTGTGGCTGTGACGACTACGGAGAGATTAGTGATCTCGTGAGCAGGACACATATTTTTATCAATATCACCTGCCAATCGACTTGGCGGAACGAACCCGTTTGCGCCGTTGAAATGTAACAAAATACTGAAGTTGTGAAAAAACAATGAGTTAGAAATGATAGATAATATCTTGACGAGAGCGCAGCTAGAGATTGGACATACGTCACTGCCTCCCCGACCTCATAAGAGTAGGGAGACATCATTTCGGTTGATGCCAACCGCTGTGTAAGGGTTTGAAAGCCCTCAGCCGCACAATGCAGCGTAGGTCAAGACTAGCAGGAGCCTTTGAGAACGCAACTATGTTTTCAAAGCTTTATAGGTTTCAAAAAACCAGTATTTTATGAGTTCGATGAAATCATCATTTCAAAGTGGTGAGTTCATCCCCAAAGCATGCGTAATTGGACAGACTGATTACGCAGTCGAGTTCCCGCTATGTTGCAGATGTTAATCTGTAACTATGGGAGATAAGAATGAGTTATTTTGTAGGACTAGATGTAGCGCTGCGATCTGTTGCGCTGTGTGTTGTGGATGCTGACGGTGATATCGTTTTGGAACGAGCGTTAGACTGTGAGGTCGAAGCGATTGATGGGTGCCTTAGTAAGTTTGGCAAACCAATCACAAAGCTGGGTTTTGAAGCTGGTGTTATGAGTCAGATGTTGTTCCACGGATTACAGGCTCTTGGGTATGATGCCGTCTGCATGGAAGCGCGCCAAGTCAGCGCAGCTTTATCGGCTATGCGTAACAAGACGGATAAGAACGATGCCCGCGGCATTGCTCAAGTCGTCCGCACTGGATGGTATAAACCTGTTCACATGAAGAGCCGTGAGAGCCATTATATTCGAGCTATGCTATCGAGCCGCAAAGCCGTACTGCGCAAGTGCGTCGATCTGGAGAATGAGATACGCGGCCTCTTCAAGACCTTTGGTATCAGACTACCTTCGACGTTAGCGCATCACCGCTTTGATGACATCGTGCGCCCCATAATTGAAGCCGATGAAGGCCTGGCATTCGCGCTAACACCAATGCTGGAAGCCAGAGGCGCTCTATATGCTCACTACAGAGAGATGGATAAACGGGTGAAGCGTGTCGCGGCCCAAGACCCAGTGTGCAATCTTCTCATGACAACGCCGGGTGTCGGGGCGATGACTGCTCTTCATTTTAAAGCCGCAGTCGATGATCCCGCTCGGTTTAACTCATCTCGTACAGTGGCAGCTCACTTCGGGCTGACACCAAGACGCTTTCAATCTGGCGAGATGGATAATCTCGGACGCATATCACGCGCAGGCGATACAGAGATGAGAGCCGCCCTTTACACGGCTGCAAACTCCCTGCTCACCCGAACCAAACAGATGTCACCACTCAAAGATTGGGGACTGCGGCTCGTCAAACGGCGTGGCCGCAAACGCGGCACTGTTGCGGTCGCCAGAAAGTTAGCCGTCATTCTCCACCGTATGTGGGTCGATGGCACACCCTATCGTTGGTCTGATATGGAGGTCGCTAAATGAGACGCTAACCTCACACATCACAAACCAACGGTTCGTCCTGACCTGGACGAGGTGTTTGTGGATGACGCCGAGAAGGTCTGCTGTGCCACTTTATGAGCACGCCCCATAGCGAGGCGCTCCACCACCGATCCGAAACATGCGTGCAGCGGCTATCCCTGATCAGCCGACTGCGAAGAGAAGCGTGACCCGGGAACAGACAGAACCATCAATTAAAGGAAACTAGGAACTTGACTCAACAAACCAATTAGAGAAGCGGACGTCAGCGAGCGTCTTACATTGGGCTGCTGGTGTCAGCTTCTGAGCTAACGTTCGCTTTGCCCCCCTAGTTGCACCTATTAGGCTTCTTAGAAAGCGCTCTGCGGCGCTTAAACAAAAAGGGGTTGATCGAATGTGGTGACCCCAAACATAAGGCAGCCATACAGTGAATCTGTTGTTGAGCGACCCTGTCCCTAAAAGGTTCGAGGCGCTAGCCATACCCACGCGTTTTTCCTGATCATAGGTAAAGCCGAGCTGCGGGCCGCGCCAGAAAACCTGATTACTGGATTGGGATTACAATAGTAAAATTATAACCTGCAATAATAGTCAATCTCTATCTATTGCTAACGACACATTATGGCTTTAACATTGTCACATTCAGAATTGGGACGCATGTCTAACTTGAAACATAAGGTTAGGCTATCGCAATTATAAGTGAACAAGGTTGACATATATTTGGAGTTGGCAATTAATACGTTGCAAACTATTGATAGAGTTGAAGCCACGGCGACACTTGAAGAGCTGTTAGAGGTTTTTAGTGAATTCGTCGAACAATATGGGTTTACCTCTATTGCTTTATCACAATTAAGCAATCCGCACATTGCACAAGATCCGGCCAACCAAATTTTTATCACGAATTGGAGCCCTGAATGGAGAGCTCATTGGTGGGAGAATGGATATTATGAACATGATCCCATCGTGCATTATCTGCTTAAAACTCAAAAACCATTTTCCTGGGATGTCGCCTATAGACATGCCTCAAAGTTAGGTAAGAAAATTCTAGATGAGAGTACGAAATTCGGGTTTACCAATGGAATAACTTTGCCTATTTCGACTGGGGTTGGACCTTTAGGCATTGTCTCATTAGGTGCAGAAGAGATACCTTTTGACCCAAAAGTTTTAGCGATGATCCAAACGGTATCAATAAATACCTACATGCATGTCGTAAAACTTAAAAACCTTGAATTAGACTACCTTGTGGGACGTCTTACAAAACGTGAAACCGAAATTATGCACCTCGTCTCTCAAGGCAAAACGAATTGGGAAATCGCGCAAATATTAGATATCGGTGAGGAAACGATTAAGACAAATCTCAAAAACGTCTCTCAAAAACTTAACACGGTTAACCGCGCCCATTCCGTTTCAGAAGCCATTCGTAAAGGTCTGATAATAGGATAGCCGGCCATCCCTCAAACGGGGGAATTACAGGTATTTTGGCAGCTGCTACCTTCATTTTGTGGAGGAAGACGTTGTTTTATTTTTGTATAGATCAAGGGAAAAATATTCCAGCTTATGAGCTGGAGCTGATGTATAAGATGCGTCATAAAGTTTGCGTTCTTGATTGGAATTGGTCACTCCCAAACAAAAACTTAGGCCGAGATAAAGATCAATTTGACCGGCCCGATACCTCCTATCTTCTTGTCTATAATAGTGAAGATGTTCTCGTGGCTTGCGCACGATTAAATCCGACTACCTCCCCTCACCTCATGAGCGAGATATTTCCGCATCAATGTGACTTTCAAGGTGTTCCGCAAGGCTCTGATATCATGGAGCTGTCTCGGCTCATGGTCGATCAAGATTGTCTGACACATTTCGAACAAGTACAGCTTTACCTACAAATCTGTCTCGCCATTACTAAATATAGCGTCTCGATTGGGATCACTCAGCTCACTTGGCTAAGCCATACAGCCCGCTACACAAAATCTGTCGTTGTCTGGCGAACACGCCCGCTAGGAACACCATTATTCTATGAGGATGATAGTCAAGAATACATTGCGGCCATTATGGAGGTCAATGCTGAAGCTGTGGCGCGATTACAGCGTTTTATCCGTACGGATTGGACAGAGCCTTTAAGACAAATTCCCACTCGAAAGAAACAGCGAGCTGCATGATGAATAAAAAACCGACGAATGTTGTAGATTTAACTGAGCACCATAGGAAACGCGAAATTCTTGCGCTCTATGCAAAACATGAGAGGGGTCAAGTAGAGCCACCAGAAAGTGTAGACTTTTCTGCTACGGGTCTCAGCATTTTGGACGATGTCATGTATTTCTTAGCCCAACCAGATATGCATATTCAGTTTGAGGAAGAGTTTCTATTTCACCTCAAACGCTTTGCCATCAATCAGCTTAAGCAAGGTAAAACATGATGAGCGCTCTCTCAAATCATCTTTCAGACTATATTCTTCCAGATCAGCTTGACAGTTATGAGAGAGATGGGTTTTTACATCTCAAAAACATCGTATCTGAATCAGAATTATGCCTATTAAGGCAGGCGATAAACAAGCAAAAAGAGCAGCTTGCTCAAACCACAACAGGTTACGATTTTGAGTCCCTAGCAAGACAGTTATGGAATGATGAAGAGCAAATAGATGCCGGAGACGCGCAGCGTTTTGACCTCGAGCTTTACCGGCATATTATACGCGAGGATAAAACGGCGAGACCAATAAGAGAGAATACAAATCAAGAGCTGGGTGGTAAGGGTCTTTTTTTATACGAAGCCGCGGGGTGGCGCAAGTTTAGCGAGATTCGCAGCGTCGCCTTTGACTCTATTATTCCTATGATATGTGCAAGGCTGATGGACAGCTCATATATCAACTTTTGGGAAGACACGACATTTGTTAAAGGGCCGAGGACGCCTCAAAAAACTGTTTTCCATCAAGATTACACTTATTTTCAAATTAAGGGATCAAAGTGCTGTATCGCTTGGATTGCGCTTGATCCAGCCACGCGAGAAACGGGCGCGATGCAATATATCCGAGGGTCTCATAAATGGGGAAAGGCCTTCGCGCCCAATGTATTTATTGCTCAAACGCCTTTACTAGAAGCAGAGCACCCAAAACTACCTGACATTGAAGCTCATCCTGACAAATATGATATTGTGACTGTGGAGGCCGATCCAGGGGATATTATCATTCACAATGTCATGACGGTTCATGGGTCTGGCGGGAACATGTCGAGGGATCAAACGCGCCGGGCTATTTCTTTCCGCTATTGTGGTGATGATATAAGGTATTATGAAAGGTCCGGCGCTATTCCGCAGCCTTATATTTCAAATTCATTACCTGATGGCGCGCCGTTATACTCAGAGCATTATCCCTTAGTCTGGCCTAAACCAGCACCAAATATAAAGCTTGCGCCTTTATTTAAGGATCAGCCGCTTGTTGTCTAGCGCATTATCTCCGCCTCATACGGCCCCGCTCGGATATGAGACAGGACGGCTGAAAAGAAGTCTGGCCTTTATGCAAAACCCTTTAAGAGGGTTTAAGCCAGAGGTTTACCAATCAGGCCTCACACAGCATAAATCCTTCATGATGAACATGTGGGTCCTCACCGACCCAAGCGGTGTTTCAGATGTTCTTGTTAAAAAATCGTCTTCATTTCGAAAATCTAATCTTAATCAGAGAATTATTGAGCCCGTCTCAAAAGAAGGGTTGATTACAACGCATTCAAAGCAGTGGAAGAGGCAGCGCAAAGCATTAGCGCCTATATTTAGGCCGCGCCACATGGACACCTTATCAGAATCCATTTCAGATGTAATATCAGATTTTCTATCAAATTTAGACTGTAATTCTCATCGCTCTATAGATTTAAAGACAGCGATGTCTGACCTCTCATTTGATATGTTGGCAAAAACATTATTAGGTGATGCAAAGCAGGCTAGTGACCGCCATTTAAGGCAGGCAGCGAATACAGCTATTGAAACATGTGGCACATTAAGGTTGAGTGATTTCTTGCCTTTATTGTCCCGCCTTCCAAGGCCTCTTAGCCCCAAGGCGCTGACTGCCATTAAGGTTCTAAAGGACGGCGCGCGGCAGGTCTTAAAATCTCAACATGAAAGAGGTGATAAATCTAATCTCGTCGCTCTTTTAGCCCAACAAGGCCATCAACAGCTTCCGCTCAATGAACAAGTTGATAATCTTACCGGGTTCTTCATTGCAGGGCATGAGACAACGGCCATCGCTATGACATGGGCGCTATATTTAATCGCCCAGCATGATGACACTCAAACCCGCATCCGGGAGGAGTTATTATCTGTCAGCCCATCACAAGTGACCTATAAGAACCTATCCAACATGCCGTTTACAAAAGCGGTTTTTTACGAAGCGATGAGACTTTTTCCGTCCATCCCTATCATAGGCAGAGAAGTCATAGATGATGTCGAAATTCTCGGACAATCGTTTAAAAAAGGCGAAACGGTTATCATTCCGATATATGTCATGCACCGTTCTGAACGGTTTTGGCCTCAGGCCAATCAATTTGATCCCGATAGATTTATGCGCCGTCCAGAGTTGATGAGCACTAAAAACTCATATTACCTCCCCTTTGGTGCCGGACACCGCGTATGTATTGGCGCGGCATTTGCCATGATGGAATCTTTGCTTCTTATTGCCAACCTTTTACATAATTTCGAAATCGAGCTTAAAGACAAAAACATAATTAAGCCCATCGTAACGATTTCACTGCGGCCTGATAAACCAATCTGGCTTACATATAAGAAGATCAAAAATAATGTGCGGTGTGTTCAGAAGGAAAATGTTGTTGTTTAGGTATAATGGTCGGACAGTTTAAGTTGGCTGAACGCGAAGACTTAGGACGCTTCGCCTTTTAATCACGATACTCCGGCTTTCATAATCACTACCGGCAGTAATCAACAGCGCTGTTGCATATCTGATTATATCCGCTGATTGTCAAACACCGTGGAGATTGATCGAATAATCTCCTGAAACCAAAGTAACTCTGATTTCTTCCCCAGTAACCAGATTTATAGATGGAAATTTACCAAAGTCTCTCAAGGGTTACTGTTTTTACTGGACTATTTAATCAGGTACTTGACTTGATAAAATTACTGATAGGGTTATGTTATGAAACATTATTACGGGGGTGTGGGGAAGCTTTTTAAGATATTTATCGTGTACTCGTTCGGTAGATGACTGAAAGTTAGCGAATATAAGGGAAATACTGGATGATAAGTAAGCACGCACCGAGGTCAGCAAACCCAGTCGATGTTCACGTTGGTTCACGTGTTCGTTTAAGACGCCAAGTAATGAAAATGAGTCAAGAACGCCTTGGCGACCAGCTCGGCGTAACATTCCAACAAGTCCAAAAATACGAACGCGGATCTAACCGAGTCGGCGCGAGCCGCCTTTGGAAAATGTCTCGTGTTTTAGATGTGCCAATTGGCTTCTTTTTCGATGGCCTGGCTGAAGAAGGTAGTGTCGCGGAATTTGCTGACGGCGACCAACTCCCTATTGTCTATGATTTTATCCGAAGCACAGATGGCGTGGCCTTGGCGAAAGCCGTTTCGCAGATCAAGAATAAAGTGGTCCGTCGGCAAATTTTGGAACTCGCGCGGTCTCTGGCGAAAGACTCTTCTGATGAAGAATAATCACTAAGCTTTTTAAATAGCGCATTTAGGCTGGTAAAATGCTCTTGGCTAATAGTTGATGTCCTTGCCCCTCTAACTTCAGCGTCACTATCTGGGCGTTTATTGCCTCTGGGAAAACGGCGCAAGATCCCCTTAACGGACTTTATGGAGGCAAGCTTAACAACACTTTTTCTATCTCAGTTACGTTGTTATCTAATCCAACCTTCTGAAATAATAGTTTTGCGGTTTCTAAATGCTTACGAGCCAAATGTTGATCTCTACGCTTAATTCCCACCATGCCCAAATTGTAATGCTGGAAAGCTATCCCGTGGTCACGCCCCAATTCTTCATTATACTTCAATGATAATTTATAATATTTAACTGCACTATCAAGTTCGCCCATTTCCGAGTAAATGTTTCCTAGCGTACTGTACTGAACAACCATTCCTATTTTTCGGGATAGCTTAATGTCTATCTCCAGAGCCTCGTTTGTCAGTGCAATTGCTTTTGGTAAATTTCCTTCAATTATCGCGAGGGCGCCCAGGTTGCCTAACTGATTAGCTATGCCCTCCAATCTATCAATACGTCTGTTTAACAATAGAGCTTTATTGTAATAATTTTTCGCTGCAGCCGTATCGCCCAAGTCTTTTTCGATGATACCAAGATTTCCCAATTGATTTGCCATTCCGTATTCATGATCAATCGATGCGTATGCTTGATAAGATGACTCGAATAACTTCTTTGCGTCAGGGAGATGCCCTTTAAGCTGCTCAATTAGTCCCAAATTTCCGCGGTTTACTGCTATTCCATCTACACATCCAATTTCGGCGTGAAGTTCCTCTGATTTTCGATAAAATTCGACGGCTTTGTCCAAGTCGCCTAGAGTTTTGTAGATGTTCCCTTGGTTGCCAAGAATTGTGGCTATCCCTTCTTGGTTCTTTTCCTTCTCCCAAACCTTTATGGCTCTATCGTAAAAACTAAAGGCTTCCTCTAATTTGCCCAGCATTCGTGATATATTGCCTGAAAGATTCAAGGCGGCAGGGTCTGATGGTAGGGTGTTCAAGATAGATTTAAGCGAGCGAAGTGCCTCGTCTGGATTACAATAATAGTTGAGATGTACAACTTTCCTCAATAATTCTATTTCTTGGGTAGCAGCTTTTTCACGAAACTTGGCGAAGGAAGAAATTTCATTTTTTAGGATATCTGTCGCTTTTTCAATACTAGGCTTATCTTTGAGAAGCTCCTCAACTGCTTCAATTGTTTCGCTCGAGTCTGTAAGTAGCATGTCCAATATCGCGGCTTTTATATCTTTATCGACTAGTGCATCGTTGGGTTTCAGCGCACTAATTGCTCCTAGGATTTTATTTTGATTTTGAGAGAGTTCCTCGAGGCTTTTTTCAAACTGATCAAAATCAGACTTATTATGGAGATTATTTCTTTCGAGCGAAAAGGATGCTTCAGATCTCTCTTTCCACTCTTTGAGCAGCGATACCGAATATGACCCCGGGTCACTTTTATCAACTAGTTGATGACAAACCGGACAAAGTAAAAGAATGTTATCAGCCTTATTTCTCGCCTCTGGAGAAAGATCATCTGCTGGGTAATATCGCCAACCTGGTCCGCCATCAATACGGTGCTTAGGCGGATTTTCATCTCTGATATGTGCGAAAATGAAGTTTTTTATTGGCGTGCCTGTTCTATACTTAATTAACGGCTCATCGCAGTCTGGATTTGCGCATTGGCCTGTACTTGCACTTAACTGGAGGATTGCTTTTACTGGTTCAGCTAAACCTTTTTTCTTGGCCATAGATTTGAACCTAAGTCATAATTCTACAATCTGCCATATAAAATTCTAATGTCCGCTTTGCCCCGATAGTGTTGAAAAACTCCCCACTTGCGCACTTTCCCAGTTTCTGATTCATTCCGCGTTGTTGGCAGTGGAGATTTGGATATGATGGGCGAGCGTCAATCGGGTCAGGATAGTCTGTTTTACAGCTTTAGCCTTGAGAGCCATGTGCCTGACCATCATCTGTTGCGGGTGATAGATAAGTTCGCGGACCTTGGCTTTGTGCGAGAGCATCTGAAGGATTATTATAGCCATACAGGTCGTCCGTCGATTGATCCTGAGTTGATGATCCGTATGCTTCTGGTCGGCTATTGTTACGGTATCAGGTCTGAACGGCGCTTATGCGAAGAGGTGCATCTCAATCTAGCGTATCGCTGGTTCTGTCGTCTGGGGCTAGACGGTGATGTGCCTGACCATTCGACGTTCTCGAAGAACAGGCATGGGCGCTTCCGCGAGAGCCAGTTATTGCGAGAGCTGTTTGAGACAACGGTACATCGCTGCATTGAGGAAGGCTTGGTTAGCGGTGAGAACTTTGCTGTCGATGCGAGCCGCATTGACGCCAATGCCAATCGCGGCAAAGGCGAGCTACATAATCCTGTATTGCCCAAAGCGGTGATGAACCGCCGCGCGGTACAAGAATATATTGCAACATTAGATGACGCTGCCTTTGGCGCGGCCAGTGACGCACCTTCTAAATATCTTTCGCCTGTTGACCCTGCGGCCAGATGGACGCGTACAAATCGTTCAGGCATGGCGGTGTACTCTTACTCTGTGAACTATCTAATAGACTGTGACGCATCCGTTATTATGGACGTTGAAGGCAGCGGAGCCATCCGTCAGGCTGAGGTCAATGTCACGCGCGATATGATCGACCGGGTTGAGGCAACATATGCCATTAAGCCCAAGCGCTTGGCGGCTGACACAGCCTATGGCTCTGCACCTATGCTCAACTGGCTTGTCGAAGAGAAAGGCATCGAGCCTCATATCCCCGTCTTTGATAAATCGGCGCGTAAAGACGGAAGCTTTGAGCGCGATGACTTCACCTATGACGAAGCCAATGACCGATATCTCTGCCCTGCAGGCAAAGACCTGAAACGCTACCGCGTGGCAGGACGAAGAGCCAAGGCGAGCAATGTGCCTAAGGATGGAACCTATCGATATCGAGCACTCAAGTCTGATTGTGACGCTTGTGCCCTAAAGCCCAACTGTTGCCCCAAAGTGCCTATGCGCAAAGTTCCACGTTCAATCTATGAACCCGCGCGTGATGTGGCACGGCAACTACGCGGAACAGCTGATTATGAGTTTATGCGGCATGAGCGAAAGAAGGTTGAGATGTCCTTCGCGCATCTCAAAGCCATTCTCAAACTTGATCGCTTGAGACTACGTGGCCCCTGCGGCGCAAATGATGAGTTCCTTCTCGCCGCTACCGCCCAGAACCTCAGGAAAATGGCCAAACTCTATATCAATGGCCGCAAAATGAGCCCCGCTTAGAAAACGGGCTTCTTCATTACAATTTACAGACTTCGCAATCCCGACTTCTCAATGGTGTTTTTCAACACTATCCCCCCACTTAAGAAATGCCGCGCCCCTTCGTAAGAGTCCATGAAATCGTTTGACCTTTTATAACGCCTGTTACTGACTTGCCGAGATTGCGATCCATCGTCTCCCGCCACGGCACAAGTGTAAATTCTTTTGATTTTTCA
>CALLMD010000033.1 GCA_938007935.1 uncultured Hellea sp. | reverse complement strand
CTCTGCAAAAGCACATTACGACCAAGCCTGTGCCGGGTCTTTGTGGGGTGTTTGGCCCAACCGCCTCAGTTAGGCATCGACAGATGTTGTACGGCTGTGACTGCGGGATTAAGAGTGCCCTCACACAAAAATCATCGCCGCGAGAGTTGCCTCTCGTAAAACACTTTTTTTATTTGGTATTCCATCGGGATGCCGCTCTCGCGGACTGTCCTAGTTGAATTTCTCTGAAAGAGAAAATCAACCGAGGCACGTACTGTTTTACGGATTTTTTTAAAATCCGAGTCTGGGGACAGGGTAGATGTATCTTTCAACTTTCAGCAATAAAGGCCCTTGGCACAAGGCCAAGGGTGACGCTGAGGGAAAGTTCAAGAGATCACTTAACACTACACCCGTCCTCCTAGGGCTTGTCCCTAGGACCTTTGATGTTTTAATTTAGATACTTGCAAATTCTTTTTACTTATCCCAAACAACCCTTGCGAGTATATCATTATTGGGGGCCTAAAATGTTGAATAAAAACGCACACTATCGATTAGCTACATATCTCCAAGCCAGAGGCGCTGCTAACTTAGCAGAAATATTAAATACAGGATATGCAGCCGGCCGCCTAAATAATTCCAACATAGCAGACTTTGCATACGGGCCCACTTTACAGTGCATTGCAACCAGATATGAACCTGCGCAAGCAGCTTATATGTTTCATTTCGTAGTTTATGAAGCAGGTGCAACCGCACCGACAGTTACTCGTTTACAAAACAGCATGCAGCTCGGTGAGGTTTCTACCGCAAATGCAAATGAAGAATTTATAAAAAATCAGCTATTTTTATATGTTAATGGTCATCATTCTCTTTTTGTAACCCATAACAATACATTAAGAGGTGATGGAGTCTTAAGCTTGACGCATTCGTTAGCTAATATTGGACGTCAGGCCGCTCAACAGTTTATGTTTGGGCTATCAAAAGTGGGTAATGAAGCTGCCTTAGGAGAGGTATTTGATAAAGGTATAGAGTTTATTGACTTGGGACTCGGAAATTTTGCTGAATCCTTGGATATGTTCCTAACTGGCGGCACAATTAAAGAAGGCGCACTACGATCATTTATGGGACGTGATGATTATACGGAAGATGAAGAACGTGCGATGGCTGATACGCGCGCAAAATTAATTCTTTATCCTTCTAGACGTTGGAAACGTAATAACGTGAAAAACCTACTTAAGACAGTTGCTATAGATGCTAAAAATTATCATGACGATGATTTCGCAATTAAGGTAAAAGGTGGGCCTAGGCTCACGCAGGATAAGTTGACTGTTCAAAGACAAATAATTGTTGAAGGAAGTAAAGCCCTCGTGAATGCAAATGACATGGCACTCAAACTACATGAAGCCTATGTCGCTATGAGGGCGGAGAGAATAATTGGCTGACATTGCTTATAAAAAACTATTTGGCATTGGAACCGCTTTTATAATGTCTCTTCCTGGCTGGTGCGCTGGTTCATATTTGTCCACATCACCTACTTCTGTAGGCTATCTAGTGACTGTTTTTTCTATATTAGCAGCGTCCCTGTTTGCTGTTATTTCCATAGTTGGCGATCCATCTATGTTGCTCTCGGGAAATAGACGCGTGGCGTGGCGTTCAGCGAGATCACTTCAAAGACGGCTTCAAACGTATAACCATCTCTTTACGTCTTACCTTATGACATTAGGCCTAGTTATTGTGGCCTCATTTCTAAAAGACGCCAAGAGTGACTTAACCATCTACGTTTTCTCATTGGTTGGGGTATTATCATTATTTTGTTTCTTATGCTCACTCACAGTCCCTTACTCACTTGCAAGGTTGCAGAGAAGTAGAATGGAAGGTGAAATTAAAGACCGAGGAGCCGAATAAATAGAAAGCCAACGCTTATTCTACGCCAGCCTCAAAACCTTTTATGAATTTATAATAACCAACAAAAAAAAGCCCCACCACTTGGCGGGGCTTTCTTATTTTAAAATCGAGTAGCCGAAACGCTGGCGTTTCGGGTAAAGACTGAAATCAATTTACTAGATTGATTTCGGGCGTCTTTACTCTTCCTCTTTCTTTTTCTTCTTAGGCGAGCGGCGTTTGCGCTTTGGCTTTTCGGCCTTGGCGTCGTCGTCTTTTTTGCCGCGCTTCTTTGGCTTGTCGTCATCTTCGCGCGGTTCACGCGGGATTTCGAGGCCTGTTTCTTGGTCGACATATTTCATGGCGAGGCGAACTTTGCCGCGATCGTCAAAGCCCATAAGTTTGACGTAAACTTCTTGGCCTTCAGACAGGAAATCTGACGGATGATTAACGCGCTCTGGTTTGATTTGAGAGACATGGACAAGGCCGTCTTTCTTACCAAAGAAGTTCACGAAAGCCCCGAAGTCGACAACTTTGACGACTTTACCTTTATAGATAACGCCAACTTCTGGCTCGGCTGTCAGGCTGTGGATCCATTCCATCGCCGCTTCGATAGAGGCTTTGTCTGTCGAGGCGATTTTGATGGTGCCATCATCTTCAACAGAGACGCGCGCGCCCGTTGTATCAACGATTTCGCGGATAACCTTACCGCCCGATCCGATAACGTCGCGGATTTTATCAACCGGGATTTTCATCGTTTCAATGCGCGGGGCAAATTCACCGACTTCGCCGCGGGCTTCTTCGAGCGCCTTGTTCATTTCGCCAAGGATATGAAGACGGCCTGCATTGGCTTGTTCCAGCGCAGTTGTCATAATCTCTTCGGAGATACCTGCGATTTTAATGTCCATTTGAAGCGAGGTAATCCCTTCGGAGGTACCCGCGACTTTAAAGTCCATATCGCCAAGGTGATCTTCATCGCCCAAAATATCAGAGAGAACCGCCGTATCGTCGCCCTCTTTGATAAGGCCCATCGCGATACCAGAGACAGGACGCTTAATCGGAACGCCCGCATCCATCATCGCCAGCGAACAGCCGCAGACTGTCGCCATAGAGGAGGAGCCATTTGATTCCATAATCTCGGAGACAAGACGCACTGTGTAAGGGAAGTCTTCTGGTGTTGGCAGAACAGCCTGTAGGGCGCGCCATGCCAGCTTACCATGACCATGTTCACGGCGAGATGTGCCGCCCATACGGCCCGCTTCACCGACAGAATATGGCGGGAAGTTATAGTGCAGGAGAAACTTATTTTTGATCGTGCCTGTGAGCTGATCCACAAATTGCTCATCATCAGATGTGCCCAGTGTGGCCACGCAAAGAGCCTGTGTTTCGCCGCGCGTAAAGAGCGCCGAACCATGTGTACGGGGCAGGATACCCGCCTCGGAGACAATCGGGCGAACTTGGTCAAGCTTACGGCCATCAATACGCTTCTTGGTTTTGATAACTGTTGTGCGAACCGTTGCCGATTCGATAGATTTAAACACATCAGAGAATGTATTGTCGGCCATGCCGTCTGGGTTCTCTTCGCTGCGGCCAAGTTCGTCCCAGGCGGCTGTGCGTGTTTCGCGAAGCGCGTCTTGACGCTCCATTTTATCTGTCAGCTTATAAGCGGCTTTGATGCCTTTTTCGGCAACCTTCTTCATCGCTTTCTTCTCAGCAGAGAGGTCTGGCGCTGTAAATTCCCAAGCCGGTTTCGCGGCCTTTTTGGCGAGCTTCTTAATCGCGTCAATCACGTCTTGGCAGCTCTCATGGGCGTACATAACCGCGCCGAGCATTTGCTCTTCGGTCAGCTCATCCGCTTGTGATTCCACCATCATGACGGCGTCATGTGTACCGGCGACAACAAGATCAAGTTCTGACTCGTTAAGCTCGTCTAGCGTTGGGTTAAGCACATAGTCGCCGTCGAGCAGGCCAATACGGGCCGCCGCGATTGGGCCTTGGAACGGCACGCCAGAGATGGTTAGCGCCGCAGAAGCTGCGATCATGCCAAGGACATCTGGCTCATTTTCAAGGTCATGTTGGAGCACCGTGATGACAACTTGAACTTCGTTTTTAAAGCCCTTGGGAAAGAGCGGACGAATGGGGCGGTCAGTTAAGCGCGCAATCAGTGTTTCGCGCTCTGTCGGACGGCCTTCGCGTTTGAAGTAACCCCCCGGGATTTTACCCGCGGCGTAAAACTTTTCCATGTAGTTGACTGTGAGCGGGAAAAAGCTTTGTCCGGGTTTTTCGGATTTAGCTGCGCAAACAGTGGCAAGGAGAACCGTGTCTCCGTAAGTGGCGAGAACTGCGCCATCAGCTTGGCGGGCCATGCCGCCGGTTTCTAGGGTGAGTGTGCGTCCTGCCCACTCGATTTCAACAGTGTGTTTATCGAACATATCGTACAGTTTCTTTCTTCATCGTACATATAATCAGAACCTTCATTTGTTCTGAAATTTGCGCTTTATGCGCGGATTTGCGCATTCTCATAATGCGCGAAAGGCCGCCCGAAATGGCGACCTTTAATTTGGGTAATTGGGTAAGCCTAGCGGCGCAGACCCAGTCTTTTGATAAGGTCTTGATAACGCGCCTCATCTTTTTTCTTAACGTAATCCAATAGGCGGCGACGCTGTGTCACCATGGCAAGCAACCCGCGGCGCGAGTGATTGTCTTTTTTATTGGTTTTAAAATGTTCCGTCAGATTCACAATACGCTCCGTTAGGATCGCAACTTGAACTTCAGGGGAACCCGTATCACCGGGTTTTGTGGCATATTCTGTGATCAGCGCGGATTTGCGCTCTGGTGTGATCGACATCGTATATCTCCGTTCTATAAATTAAAAACGCGCTTGGGCCGTAATTGACCGTCAACGGTTTCACAAAGAGCGATCGCTTTGCCCTCACACATCGCTAAAATCCATTCGGATTTTAAAAGCTCTGCTGAAAGGTTTGGGACAATCGCTCGTCCATGTTTTAAATCGGTCGCGTCATTTTCTGTTATGGCCAGTACCGGGATGTCGTCCAGTGCGGTCTCAACAGGGCGCAACCCCTCTAAAACGCCGTCCCTATGGCAGAGTTGTTCCAAGGCGTCTAGTGAAAAAGCGTCGTCTAAATTAAACGGCCCTACTCGCGTGCGGCGTAGCATTGTGACATGTCCGCATGTTCCTAGCGCAGCAGCCAAGTCCCGGGCGATAGAGCGGATATAGGTGCCCTTCCCGCAAACAACGGAAAATGTCGCCGCGTCTGGCGTAAACTCTGTCAGCTCTATGCTCTCAACATGGACGTGGCGGGATTTATGCTCAACGACTTCGCCAGAACGCGCCAAATCATAGGAGCGCTTGCCATCGACTTTAATGGCGGAAAATCTGGGCGGTATTTGCGCGATATCGCCGATAAATTGCGGCAGCGCCTCTAAAATGGCTGCTTTATCAGGGCGAACATCCGAGGTCTTGGTTATCTTACCTTCCGCGTCCCATGTCTCGGTATTTGCGCCAAAGGTAAGCGTAAAGTCATAGCCCTTAATGGCGTCCACCAAGAAAGGCACTGTTTTCGTCGCATCGCCTAAAGCAATAGGCAAAATTCCTGTGGCGAGTGGGTCCAGCGTACCCGCATGGCCCGCCTTTTGTGCCTGAAACAGCCAGCGCACCTTCCCCACAGCCGAGGTCGACCCCAAGCCATGGGGCTTATCCAGCACCACCCAACCATGAACGGGATTACCTTTGCGTTTGCGGGGCAATTAAGTGAGGTCTTGCTTGACCTTTGGTTGATCAAGAAGCTTTGCCATGTCTTCGGCTGTATCAAAACTACGGTCAGCGACGAATTTTAGGCGCGGTGTGGATTTCATTTCCATTTCTTTGCCGAGGCGCCCACGCAGAAAAGAGCCGCAGCGTTGCAGCGCCGCAATGACTTTATCCATATCGCCGCCGCCTAAGGGGGCTGCGTAAACAAGTGCGTGTTTAAGGTCAGGTGAGGCTCGCACCTCGGATATTGTCACCGACACGCCTTGAAGGTCAGCGTCACGCAAATTTTCTTTGGCAAGGATTTCAGCCAAAGCGCGGCGAATAAGCTCGCCAGCTTTGAGTTGTCGCTGTGATGGCGGACGGTTCTTACTCACGTGAAGACCTACTTCCGCTTAGTCCAGCTTACGATCAAGCATCTCTACGGTGAAACATTCGATCTGATCGCCTTTACGCAAGTCGTGATAGTTAAGGAAGCCCATACCGCATTCCATACCCGCTTGAACTTTTGGAACCTCGTCTTTGAAACGTTTCAGCGTTGAAAGCTCGCCTTCATGGATAACAACATCATCACGCAAGAGACGTACACCTGACCCGCGCTCAACGCGGCCTTCGGTGACTTTCGCGCCAGCCACTTTCCCAAGCTTGGAAATATCAAAGACTTCAAGAACCTCAGCGTAACCAATAAAGGTTTCGCGGCGTTCTGGCTCAAGCATGCCTTCTAGAGCGCCTTTAATTTCATCCAATAATCCATAAATAATGGAATAATAACGAATTTCGACGCCTTCGCGCTCGGCCAAATCTTTGGCTTGCTTATTCGCGCGCACATTAAAGGCAATAATAGGCGCGCCTGATGAGGCTGCGAGCTGGACATCGGATTCTGAAATACCGCCAGCCGCGCTATAGACCACGCGGGCACGGACTTCATCATTGCCAAGCTGCTCTAGGGAGGTTTTAATCGCTTGCGCGGAGCCCGCCACATCTGCCTTAACCAAGACGGGTAGATCGGAACTTGTTTTATCCGCCAATTTCGCCATCATTTGTTCCATAGAGGCCATCGCAGACGGCCCTGCCGTAGAGGCTTCTTTGGATTTACGAATGCGATATTCTGTGAGTTCTCGTGCGCGCTGCTCTGTTTCAACAACGGCGAAAGGCTCACCTGGCGCTGGCGCGCCGTTAAGGCCCATAACTTCAACTGGTGTTGACGGGCCTGCTTCTTTCAGCTGAGCATTACGCTCATCCATCAAAGCTTTGACCTTGCCCCAATATTCACCCGCCACAACGATTTGACCGCGCTTAAGCGTTCCGCGTTTTACAAGCAGCGTCGCTACAGCGCCGCGCCCTTTTTCGATTTTGGATTCAATCACCAAACCATCCGCATTACGCGTTGGGTTGGCTTTAAGCTCCATCAATTCAGCCTGGTTGGAGATCGCTTCTGCTAAATCTTCAAGGCCTGTTTTTTCTTTAGCGGAAACTTGGATCGCCTGTGTTTCACCTGACATATTTTCGGTGATGACATTGTGCTGCAATAAGTCTGTCTCGACCTTTGTCGGATTGGCTTCATAAGCATCCATCTTATTGATGGCGACAATAATTGGCGTTTCCGCCTCCTGCGCATATTTAATCGACTCGATGGTTTGCGGCATGACGCCATCATCAGCGGCAACAACCAAAACAACAATATCAACGGCCCGCGCCCCGCGCGTGCGCATTTCAGAAAATGCGGCGTGACCGGGCGTATCAAGAACAGTGATTTGCTCACCTGATTTTAGTTTAAGCTGGTAAGCACCAATATGCTGGGTAATACCGCCCGCTTCACCCGCAGCAACATCTGTAGTACGCAGCGCATCCAGCAAAGATGTTTTACCATGATCAACATGGCCCATTACAGCAATAACAGGCGAGCGCGGCTTACGGTCTTTTTCATCGGACGGTGTATCATCAATGATGAAGTTTTCTTCAACATCGGATTCCGCAACCCGTTTTACCGTATGGCCAAAATCTTCAACAATGAGCTGGGCCGTATCGGCATCCAGAACATCATTCATGGTCGCCATTGTGCCTTGTTGCATCAAATATTTAACAACATCGCGCGCGCGTTCGGCCATCCGGTTTGAAAGCTCTGAAACGGTGATCGCTTCTGGGATCACGACTTCGCGCTGAACTTTATTATTTGCTGCGCTACCGCCGCGTTGGCGTTGCTTCTCACGCTCACGCGCCCGTTTCATAGAGGCTAAGGAACGTTGGCGCTCATCATCTCCCGCAAGCGCAGACACAATAGTAAGCTTTCCGCGGCGGCGTTTGGTTTCACCTTTGGAGCGCGTTGGCGGCGGCGCGGCGCGTTTTTTCTTTACGCGGCCACCTGCCTTTTCGATTTCAGAGCGCGTATCTTCGTCTTTCTTAAGTGCGGCAGCGGCCCCGACGGGTTTACGCGCTTTACTGGCCTCAGCTTCTTTCTGGCGACGCTCCTCTTCTTCGGCTTCAAGACGGCGAAGCTCGGCTTCTTCTTCAGCTTTCTTCTTGGCTTCTAAGGCCGCCTTTTCTTCAGCCATCCGGCGGTCACGATCCGCCTGTTCTGCAGCGCGCTGCGCATCGCGTGCATCTTGCTGTTGCTGCGCTGAACTTAAAGCAGCTTGGCGCTTTTCGTATTCTGCCTTTGATAGGCCTAATTTCTTGGCGGCCTCGGCAACGCTGTCTACCTTTGGTTTTGGCGCGTCTGGCGCTTTTATCTTAGGCGCTGCCGTCGAAGCGGGCGCGCCGCCTTTACCCGGGCGGATAATGACTTTTTTCTTTTTCTCCACCACAACAGCTTTGGTGCGGCCACCTGAAAGGTTCTGGCGCACTGAGCCACGGCCTGACGCACTTAGCGACAATGGCTTACGGGCTGGTTTTTTATCATTCGTATCAGTCATTTTTATCTTTCATCAAAACGGGTCATAACGCCATTTTGCACTTACGCTTTCATCTCTTGCGCTTCAGGTCGCGTAACGTAACGACCCTTGGCGTATATTCAACCGTCAATAACGGGAAATCCCGTTTTATTTTTCGCCTCTCACGGGCTGATTTTTCAGCTCCGCTCATGCTTAATATCTGGCCATTCAACTGGAATAAGATTCCTAAATCCCGCTAATCGTTTGACCTCTACGGCCATAGATTTAGCATGTTTGCTCGGCTTAATGGCGGCATGCACGATAGAATCGCGCGCGAGCGCCTTTCCGATTTCAGCAGCCGTAAAGCAGCCAATAACAATGGGGTCTGCCAAGTCTTGTTCGCGGTTCATGGCCTTAGCGAGTGTCCGAATTTTACTTCGGCCATCTTTTGAACCATCACTCGCTTCTATCCGAAAGCTAATCGCCGCTTCGCGGGCCATAGATTGAACCTGATCAAATCCCATCGCAATCACACCAGCCTTACGGGCCATGGTGATAAGTCCTAATACACGGCGGGCCAAGAGGCTCTCCGTCATAGCAACAAGGTCACCCTCAATCTTAGCTTTGCTTTTAAACCCACGCGCAAAAGATTTCAGCGCAATTGTCTTTTCCAAAGATTTTCTATCTGCGCTCACCCACACACCGCGGCCCGGTAATTTTCCGGCCACATCAGGCGTTACAACGCCGTCTGGTCCAAGAACGAAGCGCACCATTTCAACGGGGTCACGGCTTTCACCGCTCGCCAAACAGCGGCGCTCACGTGTTTTGTGACCGCGCTTATCTTCAAAATTGTCTTCGGCGAAATTTTCTTGACCTGAAGATATTTGGCCTGAAGAAATTTTGGGGGTTATGATGGCTTGCTCTGTCAAATCTTAGCTCTGGAAAACATCCGCAGCGGTCAATTCTGCTGGGGCGGCTTCACCGTCTTCAGCTTCGACCTCTTCCTCAACGTCAGGCTCTAAGGCGCTGGCGTCAATCCAGCCCGCTTTTACGCGCGCTTGCATGATAAGCATTGTTGCATCTTCTTCGCTGAGCTTAAAGCCTTCTAAAATTCCAGGCTCATGAATTTTCTCATCACCTTTCATTTCGTAATAACCACGCAGATCATCTGGTACCAAGCCTGCAACGTCTTCAACGGTTTTGACCTCGTGCTTGCCGAACTCGACAGTCATTGGCAAGGTCACGCCTTCAATCTCAAGGACTTCGTCAACAACGCCGGCCTCTATACGCGCTGCGTCTTGCTCTTTGGCGATGCGCTCAAGATATTCGCGCGCACGCGTTTGAAGCTCTGTCGCCGTTTCGTCATCAAATCCTTCAATCGAGGTCAAGTCTTCCAAGGCCACATAACCAACCTCTTCCATTGTTTCGAAACCTTCCGAGACGAGAAGCTGCGCAATCATCTCATCCACATCAAGACCTGTCATAAAGAGCTCTGAACGTTCTTTAAACTCAGCTTGACGGCGCTCTGATTCTTGCTCTTCCGTGAGAATATCAATGGCCCAGCCAGAGAGCTGACTTGCGAGGCGCACATTTTGCCCGCGGCGGCCAATCGCCAAAGACAGCTGCTCATCCGGCACAACAACTTCGATACGGTCATTGGCTTCATCAATCACGACCTTAGCCACTTCAGCGGGCTGTAAGGCATTAACAATAAATGTCGCTGCATCTTCAGTAAATGGAATGATATCAATGCGTTCGCCCTGTAATTCATTGACAACAGCTTGCACACGTGAGCCGCGCATACCGACACAGGCCCCGACAGGATCAATAGACCCATCATTAGAATGCACAGCGATTTTAGCGCGTGATCCTGGGTCACGTGCTACAGCAACGATTTGGATAATACCTTCATAAACCTCGGGCACTTCCTGCGCAAAAAGCTGCGCCATAAATTGTGGGTGAGCCCGTGAGAGGAAAATTTGGCTGCCGCGCGGTTCTTCACGAACATCCATAATGTAGGAACGAATACGATCGCCGCCTTTTACATTTTCACGGGGTAAAGCTTGATCACGGCGAATAACACCTTCGGCGCGACCCAAATCGACAATAATATGTCCATATTCAACGCGTTTAACGATACCATTGATAATTTCGCCAACACGGTCTTTAAACTCTGCATATTGACGGGCGCGCTCCGCATCACGAATTTTGCCCATAATAATCTGCTTGGACATTTGAGCTTGAACACGGCCAAATTCTAGCGGCGGCAATGGCGTCGAGATTTCATAGCCAATTTCAGCCTCAGGGTGATCAAGCTTAGCCGTCGCAAGATTAGTTTGCGTCGCATCATTTTCCAGCTCTTCATCTTCAACAACTGTCACCACACGGCGCAGACTCTGCTCACCCGTAACAGGGTCTAGCTTAGCCCGAATATCAAGCTCGGCGCCATAACGATGTCCTGCCGCTTTTTGAATAGCTTCTTCAATCGCGCCAAGAACGATTTCTTTATCAATCGACTTTTCATCCGCAACAGCTTTGGCAATCTGCAAAAGCTCTAATTTATTGGCACTAATACCGGCTGTAGACATGGTCGTCTCCTGTGATTTTTCAATTCTTAGTGAGTTTATCTTCAATTTGGTCGGGCTTATTCCCGGCATTTTGTAATTTGGCGGCCTCTTTGGCCTGTTGGCCGGCCTTGATTAGGTCATCCGTAATTAGAAGCTTTGCCTCAGAAATCCAGCTAAATGGAATTTGAGCTGTGTCATCTTCATGATCGAGGTCTATTTCGATATTTTCCCCGTCAACACCCGCGAGAACACCGCGAAACCGTTTCCGGCCTTCAACTAATCGATCAAGCTCCAAACGAGCGAGATAACCTGAATATGTCTCAAAATCGCGCAAATCCGTCAGGGGGCGATCAAGACCTGGAGAGGACACTTCTAAAACATAGGCATCAGAGATGGGGTCTTCCACCTCTAAAAGGGCCGAAACCTCACGCGAAAGCGATTCGCAATTAGATACCTCCATCAGGCCATCAGATTTGCGTTCCGCCATAATTTGAACGGTTTTACGCTTTCCAGACATGACCCTAATGCGAACGACATTTAGGCCTAAATCCTCAGCGACAGGCTCAACTAGCGCTAAAATACGCTCATCTATATGCGTTTTGGTTTTCATCAACCACCTATTTTACCCCTGCATAAAGCATAAAAAAAACGGCCCCTGTGGGGCCGCCTACTAAGCTTAAATGCGCTTAGGGCGTTTACTGTTGCTTTGCATATAGTCAGGAAAGCCCAGCTTGTCTAGTCGCTAAAATCACTTTCTGATAAATTCAAAAAAATGTCCATGCCGGCCTTCTCTCAAGGCTTTCTCCAGATAACGTGTTGAAGGCCAATCATCCGGCCGAGCACGCCAATCCGATTGTCTCTGTGGGTACCACCCAAACCCCCCATGCGCTTTTATCCGTGTTAGTGACCAATCAACATAATGAATAATATCACTCCCAAAGCGAAAATGCCCCCCTGGCCTTATGACTCTGTGCAGGTCTTGGATAAACTGCTCATTAATTATACGCCGCTTGTGGTGGCGCGCTTTTGGCCAAGGGTCAGGGAAAAGTACAAAAACTTTTTCAAGGCACGCATCAGGCAACACAGCCAATACATCGCGCGCATCTCCGCGGTGCAATCTCAAATTTTTTAAACCCTTATCAGAAATACCTCTCACAGCTTTTGCCACGCCATTAAGAAAAGGCTCTACGCCGAGAAGTGTCACATCTGGATTTTGTTCGGCTTGCCATAGTAAATGCTCGGCGCCGCCAAATCCGATTTCAAGCCAAAGCGGACCGTTAATATTTTGAAAAGGGTTTTCGCCCTTTTCAATTATAGGGCCAATATCAAATTTCGGAAAAACATCACGCATTAGCCCTGCCTGGGCAGGGCTTAAAGGTTTTCCTTTTGCGCGGCCAAATGTTCGAAAACGGTCTGTGTCTTGATTAAACATGAAGCTTCATAAAAGCCTTCACATTAAAAGCCCACAAAATTATGGGCGCAAGGTACCTACTCTTCTTCGCCGCCTTCTGCATCTTTAGCGAGTGAACGTGCGAGTTCAAGAATTTGCCGTCTAACGGCTTTATTCTTAATTTTCGAAACCGCCTTGGCTAAAGCCACACCATCAGTGCTGCGAATAAAATCATAGACAATAGGTAGCTGATCATTTTCACCAAATTCTGCAATACTACCTTCTTCACTAAGACCATCAAAAAAGAAGCCTACAGGTACATCAAGAACCTCAGACATTTTCCATAAACGGCTTGCGCCCACACGGTTAGACCCGCGCTCATATTTTTGCACCTGTTGGAAAGTGACGCCAAGTTGGTCCCCCAAACGCTCTTGGCTCATCTTCATAACTTGTCGTCGCAAACGCACACGTGAACCCACATGTACGTCAACTGGATTAGCCGATCTCGGCGCGTGTTTGCTCGTCTTAGCAATCATCTCTAGTCCCCCTTCTATTTCACGAATTACGCCTTTGCGAAACGGACTGTATTAAAAATCAACCACAGAGCTTCCCTCAACCTCTGTAATACACTGTGGCGCAACATAAACTTAATAATAAACATATCAAGGCCAGAAGGTGGTTAAATAGCCGCTTAAATGCCCAATTATCGATTGATTTTGGCAAATCTGCATCAATTAACTGTGTTACTTCGGGCGTTACAAATTTTTTGTAACGCCCATAGGGGTCTATAACAGCGCTGATTCCGTTGGAGGCTGCACGGATAACAGGAACACCTTCTTCGATTGCACGGTAACGCGACATGTTCGCATGCTGCATTGGACCGATTGAATTTCCATACCAAGCGTCATTGGATTGATTCAAAATCCACTCTGCTTTCGCTTTATTTTTAGGGCGCGGGGTAAAGCCTGAAAATATTATTTCATAGCATATTTGAGGGCTCAACTTAGGCAAGCCAGGAAACTGCGCCAATGTCTTGGTTTTGGCCGCTGAAATTGAAAGCAGTGATGTCGAGATAACGGGCACATTTCGTGCCTCCATCCACTTCCCACCCGGTATAAACTCACCAAATGGGACTAAACGCTGTTTATCATTGAGTGCCGCTATAGCGGGAATACCTTCTGCCGAAAACGTTATGGCAGCAGAGGTATTATAATAGTCGTCAATCACACCCCCGTTTAAAGGGTTAGGTCGCTGCTCATGGCGCAAAGAATTCATAAGCCAAACAGGCGGGGTGTTATCAATAAGTGCAAGCTCATACCCCATTGCATTCATCAGCGCTTGGTTCTCTAACGCTAACCCATTTACGGCGCCCTCTGGCCAAATCAAATGCGTAATATCTTCAATACCAGGTGCTACAGATTGCGTGATAAAGGCGTTAACAATGTTAAAAGCAGCCTCTGGGTCGAACTTATCTTTTTGATTAAACCGAACATGTGCAATTCGGAGTTTCACGCCCTCTACCGACTCTGATTTTGCGCTTGATAATCGCAAAAAACCCGCCGCATATATCGCGCCAAAAAGGGCTAAGAAGCTCATTAAAGACAAGGCTGTTTTACGTGTAAAAATCAGTCCATACAAAAGGGCGCCGAGTATAAAGACAATCAAGGTCAAACCGTAAATTCCGCCGAAAGCCGCAATTTGAGAAATCGGCCCGCCAGCTTCGAAAATATAACCCATCAAATTCCACGGGAACCCACCAAAAATATGCCCGCGTACAAATTCAGCTAAAAAGAAAACACTGACAAAGGCTGGAAGGACAATAAGGCCCTTGGGCCTCATCTTTATAAAGGCCGCCCCCGCAATCCCCCAAAAGAAAGCCAGTAATGCGCCAAGAGCTAAGATCATTGGCGGCATCACAGGAATAAACTCAGGACCGCGCGCAATAAAGGCAGACCCTATCCAATAGGTTCCTGCGAGAAAATAGCCAAAGCCAAACCAAAATGCGGCGCCGAAGCCTTCCCGAAAGGCTCCCCCTTTATCAGAAATCTTTTTCAATCGCCCTAATAAGAGGGCTAAAGAGAGCAATGAAATCAACCAAAGGTGGAACGGGGCATGACCCAAAACGGCTATAGCGCCAATGGCCATAGCTATAAAACGGCCGCGCCATCCCGACGTCTGAAGAAGAAATGCGGGAACCCAGTTTTTATCTGTCATATAAGCCTAGTGGGTTATTCAGCAGCTGCCGTGAAATTTCCCGTATTGCTGATACGCAGCCGTTTAACGCGGCGAGCATCGGCATCGATGACTTCAAATTCTAATCCGTCAGGATGAGGTATTATTTCGCCCCGCTCAGGGACACGGCCGGCCAGAGTGAAAACCAGACCACCAAGTGTATCGACATCCTCTTCCTCATCATCTGTCGCAAAATCACGGCCTAGAGCGGCTTCAAAGTCTTCGATAGTGATACGGGCATCAGCTTCCCATACGGTTTTACCGCCTTTACCAGTCACAATTTGAACAACAGGATCTTGCTCATCATGTTCATCATCAATTTCGCCAACAATTTCCTCGATGAGGTCCTCAATCGTCACCAAGCCGTCAGTGCCGCCATATTCATCGACAACAATCGCCATATGAGTCCGTTTGACTTGCATGCGTTTGAGAAGATCCTGCGCGAGCATTGAGGGCGGCACAAAGAGGACAGGACGCTTTATGTACTGGATAATTTTCTTATCTGGATATTTTTTGGCACCGCGTCCTTTGGCATCAAACATCAAATAAGGCATGACATCTTTAATGTGGACCATGCCCGTGGGGTCATCGAGGGTTTCCTTATAGACAGGCAAGCGCGAATGCCCCGCCGTTTTAAAAGTCTCTGTAAGCTCTGTTAATGTCGCGACCGTCTCGACCGCTACGATATCAGCGCGCGGAACCATAACATCATCCACGCGCAGCAGATGAAACCGCTCCGCAGCATCTACCATTTCTTCTTTGGCGATTTCGCTCTCTTTAGAGAGGTCATCGGCCAAGGCTTTATCTGCTCCGTTCGCGGGTAAAGCGCGGCCAAAAATCTTGCCAAGAAAGCTTGGCGAATTATCGTCTGTACTCATGTCGGTTTATTCAGTCGTGAATTTCATAAGGATTGTCAATATTCAAAGCTTCAAGGGCCTTAATTTCAAGCGACTCCATCAGGGCCGCTTGAGCATCAGTTTCATGATCGTAACCCTGAAGATGTAAAAATCCGTGAATCACAAGATGGGTCACATGATTAGAGACAGGAACTGATTTTTCTTCAGCTTCAGCCAAAATCGTTTCATAGGCTAAGACGATATCGCCTAAAAGGGGGGCTGGCCCCATATCAGGAAATGATAAGACATTGGTCGGGGTGCCTTTATGGCGGTAATCACGATTTAGCGCCTTAATCGCTTTATCATCAATAAAGGCCAAACTCAGTTCTCCAAGCTTTGGAGTCTCTAACAAAGATAAAATCTGGGAAGTGGCTGTTATGACAAGCCTCTCAATATCTTTCACGGTCTCATTCCAAGGGCGGTGAATAACAGCAACATCTATGTCAAAAGGAAGTTCGGGTGCGCTTTGCGGCATTTATTTAGATTTCGCGTCTTTTTCGTAAGCATTGACGATTTTGCCAACAAGCGGATGACGCACGACGTCTGAGGCTTCGAAAACAATTTGATCAATTCCTTTTATACCTTTTAGAATAGAGAGCGCATGGGCAAGACCCGATGTGACACCGTGCGGTAAGTCAGATTGGCTGGGATCACCCGTTACGGCATATTTCGCCCGCTCGCCAAGACGCGTCAAAACCATCTTCATTTGCGGAATGGTCGCATTTTGTGCCTCATCAATCACGACAAAGGCGTCAGAAAGCGTACGTCCGCGCATAAAGGCAAGCGGCGCAACCTCAATATCGCCCGCCGCTTTACGGCGGTCAACTTCGTCGCGGCCCAGCACCATATGAAGCGCGTCCCAGATCGGCTGCATATAAGGGTCAACTTTTTCGTTCAAATCCCCCGGCAGAAACCCCAGACGTTCTCCCGCTTCAACCGCAGGGCGGCAGGCAATAAAGCGGGCGATTTCGCCTCGCGCCAATAATGAGGCGCCATAGGCCGTTGCCAAAAAGGTCTTACCCGTTCCCGCGGGGCCAACGCCGAAGCAAATGGTTTCATCGCGCAGCGCGTGGATAAATTTTTCCTGACGCGGGGTTTTTGGGACAATCGGAGAGCGGCGCGGAAAAGGAATAATCGCGTCAACGGCGGCGGCTTTGACTTTACCTTTGCCCATCGCCTTAATCAGCGCGCGAATATCCGTTGGGCCGCAAGGCCAGCCGCGCTCTAGTCTTTGATAAATTTCTTTGATGAGCTCACCCGCGCGCGCGCGCGACGGTGCATCGCCATTAATATGGACAGCTGAACTGGGCGCTTCGATATAGACACCAAAGGCCTGCTCGATCATCGCTAAATTCGCGTGGTTAGGGCCACATAATTTACGCACCAAATCCGCATCTGCGAATTCAAAAATTTCAGTCTGTTTACTCATATCGGTCAATTAGGCTTTTTTTCTACCGAAAACCAGAGGCGATTTACAGACATTATCGGACATTCATCTAACCGCTTCACGCTTGGCATCAGGGATTATTCTACCTAAGCTAAAGAAAATGGGAGGGGATAGAGATGGCAGGAACTAAAACAAAAAGACCAGAAGATATTATTTTTGATGACTTGGCGGCCCCTCGGCTTACCCGCCTCCAAAAGCTCGCTATCAATTCAAGTAAAAACGCTAAAGTAACTTTCACCCAAGGTGCAGTTTTAACAGCGGCTAAAGAAGCCACTGGTTTGTCTGATTTTGGACCGCGGCCTTTCTATGAAGCCTTGCAAGTTCTTCTCGATGATTATGCAAGTGACGACGGCCTGTCTGGCGTTGGGCGGCAACAATGCTTTAAAGACCTGGTGCGCTGCGCCAGTAATCATCTGATCATTCATGACCGTATAAAAAAAACGCCAGAGCTAAAAACCACAAAGCTGACCAAGCCGCTCTCTGTTTCAGGACTGCCGCGTTCGGGCACCACGCATTTGGTCAATCTCTTAGCAGCAGACTCACGCTTTCACTCTCTGCCGCTATGGGTTGCGCAAGAACCCTTTCATGCGCCCGGCATGGAAACGGCGAGTGCGGGCTTAAAATTTAGCACTCGCGCCCTCACCCGTTTTTTGAAAAGCGGAGACTCGCTTAAAGAAAATGACCCGCGCTATTTGCGCTGCTCGGCGCGCTGGTCAGGCATGCAAATCATGGGGCCGGACCTTGCGGCTATGCACCCAATGAACCCGGACCATATTCATGAAGAGCTTGAACTCATGACCTTTGATTTTGGCTGCAACCAATTTGAATGGACGTCAATGGTGCCGGGTTACCGCGATTATTATTTCGGCAAAGATCAAACCCCGCATTACGAATATTTAAAAACTGTCCTGAAATTATTACAGATTGAACGCACTGCTAAAGGCGATAACCCAAATAAGAGCTGGGTTTTAAAATGCGTCCAAAACCCAGAACAATTACCTGTCCTGAAAAAAGTCTTCCCTGATGCCACGGCCATTATCACCCATCGTGACCCTGTCGCCGTCATTCAGTCCACCGCCACAATGATTGCATATGGCCACCGTATTCTACGAAACTCCGTCGATCCAAAATGGGTCTTGGACTATTGGACAGACCGTATTGAAGCCTTGCTTAAAGTATGCGTGCGTGACCGCAAAGTCTGGGGGCCTAAGCAAAGCATGGATGTTATGTTCCACGAATTTATGGCGGGCGATATGGATACGGTGCAGAAAATTTACGATTTGCATCAATTGGAATTAACCGCCAAAGCGCGGCAAGAAATGGATGATTTCATCAAAGCCCATCCACGCGGAAAATATGGGCGCGTGCGTTATAACCTCAAAGAGCATTTCGGCGTCGCCCCAGAAGAAATCCGTGAGCGCTTTAAATTTTACTACGATGCCTTTCCCGTAAAGATCGAAGTTTAGCTTCTAAAGGACACACACATGACCTTATATATATTGGGCCTCAGTTTATTTTTCATCCCGCATTTTTTCTCGGCCGTGCGTTCTCGAGAAGACGGGAGAGACATTCGCAAGACCATAGGCGAAGCCAAATATATGGGGCTTTATTCAGTTATCACGCTGGTTGGTTTTATCGCTATGATTATCGGCTATGCCAAAGCCCCAGACGGCGCTGCGCTTTATGTCGCCCCGCATGACTTACACCACATCGCGTGGATGATTATGCTTCCCGCCTTTATCCTGCTATCTGCCGCTTATATGCCGATGGGGTATATAAAACGCACAGCTGAGCATCCGATGATGCTTGGTGTTTTAATTTGGGCGGGGCTTCATATGGCAATGGGCGGGGACTTAAAACAGCTCCTCTTATTTGGCAGCTTCTTTGCCTATGCGCTCATCTCCCTCATTGGCGCTTATAAGCGCGGAACGGATTTGAAGGATAAACCCGCCTCCGCGCTAGGGGACATCTTAGCCATAATTGTTGGCCTGCTTCTAATCGGCCTCTTTATGCATGGTGGTCACGTAAAGCTGTTTGGCACTTCACCCGTATAAGAGATAAAGAGCAGCTCTCAATTAAGAGAACTGCTCCCTGCGCACCGTTTAGAGGTCGATGTGAAACCCAAACTGATTGCACAATCAAACAAATTGATGTCCCTGGGATTGAATTTTTTGTCCCAATCATTCATAAATCGACCGAAAAGTCCCCACTGGACACGGGGCAATGGGAAACGGGGCGATGAAATGTCAAAGAACTTGAGAGATGCGCTTAAGGCCGCGAAAAAAGACAGAAATGTTCTCTCAAAACTTATCATTTGGGAAAGCGGGGTCAGCAAAACCCAGTTTTACAGAATAATAAATGGGGAGGAAGCCCCAAGTCCCGATACGAAAAATAAAATGGCAAAAGCGCTTGGTATTAACCTTGAGCAATTTGACGAATTGCAAAATAATTCAAAACAGGCTGAGCAAAATCTGGGCAATTCACGAAAGCGTAAAAATAAGTGGCTTATCCCATTATCCCTCCTCTCTGTTTTTCTGATTGGGTCAACAGCGTTAATCGTGAATAATAAAACGCAAAGCCCCACGCCAAACATCAGTAAAAATATTGCCGACCCAGAGGACAGCACCCTTTTCATCAAAGATGTCACTATTCCCGATGGCACGGCCATTCCCATTAATACCGAATTTGTGAAAACTTGGCGCGTTAAAAACACGGGAAAAGTAATCTGGAAAGATCGTTACTTAAAGAGGATGACACCTCCATCCAGTTTAGTTTGTGCGTCCCCGAACATGGTGCCTATCCCAGAAACATCACCGGGAGAGACCGTCGATATTTCCGTAACGTTCAAAACACCTTATTTGCCGGGCTCATGCAGAACTGACTGGAAAACCGCAGATAAAGATGGAAACCTATATTATCCAGACATGCACGGACTATTCGTGATTGTAACCGTGGTTGCGGATTAGTCATAATTCACTGCTTCACCATTCTACAAAGAACGTCAATGACGAATACATCAAGTGACAAATTTAAAGTTCTCAAAGGAATTATTACCGCTTGGATATGTAGTGCCGCATTTATTGGAATTGGGTGTTGGCTATCAATTTCTTTAGGCTGGTTTTCTAAATACACGATAAATGAAATTGTAGCGATTACGCTTATTCCGCCAACTTTTTCGCTTGTTGCAGGTATCGCATGGGCTGCGCGAACACGTCACTTCAAACAAAATATTGATGGATCTGCCCCGTTAAATGGCACGGCGCTGGACATCACCTTAAGATATATTAGCAACACAACCGAGCAAGTCATTATCTTTACGCTCGCAACAATTTGCTTAGCAATTTCTGCTCCAAAATTGTCCACTTCTCTTTTACCAATACTGGGGTGTTGGTTCTTGATCGCCCGTGTCCTATTTTGGATAGGGTATAAAAAATCACCATTATCGCGTGCGGTAGGTTTTGCATCTACATTTCACCCAATAATTCTCATGCTGATAACCGCGACAATATTCCTGCTACTCAAATAAATCAGAATGACTTTCATAAAGATATCATACGCGAAATTATTAAATTCGGTGCTCGCGTGTAAGCCGCAAAATTGAGAGTTCAATTTTTTATTAACGATTGATATAGCTTTCAAAAAAGAACATGTTGCTCTAAAGTAAAAGTTGAAATGCAATTTGAATTAAGTTGCAAATATATATTATCTTAGGTTGAATATGCCAATTAAATTGGAACATCTATTGTTGTTTGTACTGAGTTTGATTCTCACGTCCTGTAGCACGACTCAAATTCAACCTGCATCCGAAATAACGTCTCAAAAACCTATAATACAAAGTTTGGCTATCAAACCAAATGTGACCCTTGTGCGTGTAAAGGCATATCCAACCGGGCTTACAAAAAGGATGAAAGTCGACGGGGTTGAAGTCGCCCAATTAAAAAACAAACAATATGCCAATATTTATATTGAACCAGGAAAACATACTCTTGAAATTACATATCGACCATTATCATTTCAAAAAGGTGCTACAAAAGAAGTTTTGATAGAACCCAATAAACTCTATGTATTCGAGGTCTCTAGTAAATTATATAGCGGTCCAGGTGGCTACGGCAATGCTGTTGTAAGTCTCAAAGAACATAATCCAGATAACTTCAAGATTAATCTGATTGAGTGCTGTAAAGATGTTTCAATACTTAACTGACTTCTGTATTCGCCAACTCACCCGTGAGTGAGTTCCGCCCTGCGCCCGTGATCAGTACAGGTACGATTTGCCCAACCAAGCTTTCATCACCGTGGAAATGGGTGCCTTGCAAATAGGGGGCACGGCCAAAGAGCTGCCCATCATCACGGCCGCCATTTTCAACAAGCACATCAAGCGTGCGCCCAATGAGGGATTTATTGAAGGCCGTTTGCTGGGTATAAAGCAAATTTTGCAGGCGCTTTAGGCGCTCGGATTTGACATCCTCTGGCACTTGGCGCGGCATGGACGCGCCGGGGGTGCCGGGACGAATGGAATATTTAAATGAGAATGAGCTGGCATAGCCAATCTCTTCAACGCAGCGCATCGTCTGTTCAAAATCGGCATCGGTTTCGCCAGGGAAGCCGACGATGAAATCACCAGAGAGCGCAATATCAGGCCGCGCAGCGCGAATTTTGGCAATGAGGGCTTTATAGTCTTCATATGTGTGACCGCGGTTCATGGCATGGAGTATTTTATTCGAACCCGCCTGTATCGGTAAATGCAGATAAGGCATGAGCTTTGGCTCTTCGGCCAAAGTCTTGATGAGGTTATCATCCATATCGCGGGGGTGAGATGTGGTAAAACGCAGACGGTCTATGCCGCCAATCAGCGCCACATGACGGATAAGCGCACCCAGACCCCATTCGCCGCCATCGGGGCCGGTACTATGATAGGCATCCACATTTTGCCCGATGAGCGTAATTTCGCGCACGCCTTGGGCGGCGAGATTGCGCGCCTCGGCGACTATTTGATCAACGGGGCGTGAGACTTCCGCCCCGCGCGTATAGGGCACCACGCAAAATGTGCAGAATTTATCACAGCCTTCTTGGATAGTCAGGAAAGAGGAAAAGCCTTTGGGCTGACGCGTTTCGGGTAGGGCGTCAAATTTTTCTAAGGTATCAAATTCGGTCTCGAGAACATCGCCCGTCCCACGGTGAACCTTGGCAATCATTTCCGGTAGCTTGTGATAAGTCTGCGGACCCAGCACCATATCCACAACGGGGGCGCGGCGCATAATCTCTTCACCCTCGGCTTGGGCAACGCAGCCCGCCACGGCGACTTTCATCTCGGGTTTATTACTCTCTTTATATTTTCGAATGCGGCCAAGTTCTGAATAGACTTTCTCGGCCGCTTTCTCACGAATGTGACAAGTATTAAGAATAACAAGGTCAGCGTGATTAGGTTCTTCAACAGGAGCATATCCAATGGGACCAAGCACATCGGCCATGCGCTCACTATCATAGACATTCATCTGGCAGCCATAGGTCTTGATAAAGACCTTTTTGGTATTTGTATTGGGCGCAGCGTCATCTGCCTTCGCGATAACGGGTTTGTTTATGTCGCGGGGTTTATGCGGCGTAACATTGTCGTCCTTGGCCGCCTTAGCGGAATTCGGAGCGTCAAGGTTACGGGACGCGTTTTCATCGCGGGGTAACAGGACGGTCATATTTATGCTCACTTAGTGGTGAGCGGCCCATAAGCGAGAATTATAATTTTCGCAAGTCTTTGAGGTGGTTAATATCGACCGCTAGATGAAAACCGGCCCATTAATACGAAAACACTGCCAAAAACGAAAATAAGGATAAGCGCGGGCAAACTCATTTGGGATTTGTTATCTCCACTCACTCCATAGCTTGGAGGGCTTGGATCAATAATTTTGGTGATTTTTCGTCCCGCGGGTTTTGCTTTATCCTGAAGCTCATCCACTTTTCTTTCAATATCTAGCTTTTGCCAAGCTTTACGCCCCTCCTGCGTTTGCTCAGCCGTCCATTGAGCGCCTGCTTCTGTCGCTGTTTTAACGGTTTCAACAACATGGGCCGTATCCTCGGTTTTTATATATTCATAACCAAGAAATGCCGTTGCCCCAAGCACCCCGGCGAATGCTGAAAGTCTTATAATTTTAGCAATTGAGCGGAACATTATGCGCTCCTCATCAGTTATAACCAATAGAGCTATATCAAAAATTAGTTAAAATATGACAAAACAAAGACGTTAACACTTCTAGCTTAATCCTTCCGCCCTAGTGACGCCCACCAAGCCGAGAGGCAGGGCCAGACATACCCATAAAAACAAATACGCCCCCAAAGACGAGTATCAATAATATTGCGGGTAGGCTCATGCGCCGTTCACCCTCTTTAACGGCTCTCATGCTCGGCGTAACCTTAGGGGCCATAGTCGCTGATATTTTTTGCCCAATAGGTTTTGTTTTATGCTGTAGATCAGTGACTTTACTGTCGACATCAAGACGTTGGATTTTTTTGCGAACGTCGTCAGTAACGGCGCTTGCTACGTTCGTAACAGGCGCGGTTTTTACCTCAAACTTTTCAAGGACTGCGCTGGTATTTTGATAATTTACTATTGTTGACGCAAAGCCTACCGCGCAGCCGATAAGCGATAGAACAACAACTGTTTTCAAGACTGCATTTTTAGAATGGGACATAATCCAAGACCTCATTATTAATGAAGTCTTACGCAGCAAGAAGGATGCCACATATGCCTTTTAAGGCGAAAAAATTATAAAAAAATCTCGTTTTAGGCGCTTATTTTATTTTGCGTCCGTAAAGCTCTAACCGATGATCAACCAGTTCATAGCCAAGCTTGGCGGCAATACGTTTTTGAAGCTCTTCAATTTCCTCATCGACAAATTCAATAACATCACCTGTGGTGACATCAATGAGGTGGTCATGATGCTCATCATCTGCGGTTTCATAGCGTGCGCGGCCATCTCGAAAGTCATGTGTTTCTATAATGCCGGCCTCGGTAAAGAGGCGCACGGTTCGATAAACTGTTGCTAATGATATATTGGAATCAATCTCTGAGGCGCGGGCATAGAGCTCCTCGGCGTCAGGATGATCTGTCGCATCAGATAAGACTTTCGCAATCACTTTACGCTGATCTGTCATGCGCAAACCACGCTCAGCACATTTTTTTTCAATCCAGCTTCCCATGCGGATCTCCTAGCCGTTTGGGCGCGAACAGTCTAGTTTTTTAGGACAATCCTTTGCGAAAAGTCAGGGCTGCAACGCGCCCTTTCTCACGTTTATAATAGGCGGGACGTTTCCCGATGGGGACAAAACCGCCCTGCTTATAAAACGTAATCGCGGGATCATTATCTTCAGCGACTTCTAGAAAGAGCGTATCTACACCGAGATCTGAGAGCTCCGTCTCTACAATATCTAACAGCTTTCTCGCCAGGCCTTGTCTTCTTGACTGAGGCTCAACCGCAAGCGTTAAGATTTCAGCTTGGTCAGCTGCGTGGCTGACAATGATAAATCCTTGTAGCGGACGGCCATGTCCAAAACACAAATCCTTTTGGATATGGGCGTGCATATCCTGCGCGTCCCACCCCTTAAAAAAACTAGCGGCATGAATTTGCGCCATACGCTCAGCGTCCTTCGCATGTAGAGCGCGGCTCATTTAGGACTAATACCGCCGGGAAGTTTAGCATCTGGCCCGCGCGAATAGAGCGGCTCCGCAGGATATTCATCCGCGCTTAAATCATAAGCTAGCCAAGCTAAAACGCGGCCATCGACAACGCCGTCTTCGATAACTCTATCGGGCGCAAGCTTAGCAATGGCACGGCGCGCCTCTTCGGCTGGCTGCGTTATCGGCGCTTGGATAAGCTTCCCTTTGAAAATGGCAGACCAGCACAGCTCCCCTCGTCTGACATCGGCAATAGCGACAATATCCTTTTCACCTTCCGGATCATAATGCGCCGTCCAGATTGCAAGAGAAGACAATCCCACAACAGGGAGTTTTCTCGGCAGGGCAAAACCTTTGGCAAAAGCCATGGCCACGCGCGTTCCTGTGAAACTGCCAGGCCCCGTGCATACGGCGAGCTTATCAATATCAGCCGAGGTCAGGGCGCCAATGTCCATAATCTCTTTGACCATAGGCGCAAGGCGCTCAGCATGGCCGCGTCCAATATTCTCGGTCTTATAAGCTAAGACTTTGGCGCTATCACAAAGCGCAACCGTGCAATACGGCCCCGTCGTATCCAGCGCTAAAATCCGCATAATTTAGACGGCTTGCTCGACCCGGGTGACTTCGGGAACATAATGTTTAAGCAAATTCTCGATACCAGACTTTAAGGTCATGGTAGAGCTCGGGCATCCCGCGCAGGCTCCGCGCATTTCTAGATAGACCGCGCCGTCATCATCGTCGAAATGCTTAAAGACAATATCACCGCCATCTTGCGCCACAGCGGGGCGAACGCGAAGCTCGATAAGCTCTTTAATCTGTTCGACGATTTCAAGCGTTTCACCTTCATAGACCCGCTCTTCCACATCCGCATTGGCAATCTGCTCCAATAAAGGCACGCCGCCCGCAACATAAAAATCCATTATCGCGCCAAGCACGGCCGGCTTTAGATGTTTCCATAGCGCGTCGTCTGACTTAGTGACTGAAATATAGTCACTGCCAAAAAAGACCCGCGTGACATCCGGTATCATAAATAACATCTCTGCTAGCGGCGCCGTGGAAATATCCTCGCCGCGCTGAATATCAACAGGCGGTTGCCCCTCTCCCGTAACGTCTTTGCCCGGAAGGAATTTTAAAGTTGCCGGATTTGGCGTATCTTCAGTTTGGATAAACATTATGCTCTCCTTTTACAGCCGTTACATGGCCCTTCAAGGCGGCATACGCAAGAGGCGCATTGACGCCGCCCTGTTAGATTTGCAACAAAGCCTTATGAGGGTAGCCTATATATATGTAATTATCGCGCTTGCGGGCTGCGCATCTGTGCAAACTCAGCTTCCCAATATTTCGCTTCCAAGCTTATCTAATGAGCGCCTTGCGCAAGAAAGCCTCGCCTTTCAGAATATTGAAACTCTAACAGAACGGCTTATGCGCGTCTCCGCCCCGATCATGAAAGCCAATATGGAGCTTTGCCGTAAAACGCGGCTGGATATCGGGGCGACCACCCATAATTTGCGCTCATACTCAAAACGTATGAGGCCTGCCGCCGCAAGAGAATTCGGGGCGACGGAGGAAATGGCGATTTATAATGTGCGCTCTGGGTCCCCCGCGGATAAGGCCGGTCTTAGACGGGGCGATATATTACTCAGCCCCACTCAAAGCCCGATGAGCGTTTACGGCAAGCAATTCCAAACGGTTTTAGAAGAATCGGCCAACGCGTTAAGGGTCAAACGCGGAGATGATATATTTACAGTCTCAGTCGAGCCTGAAAAGATTTGTAATTACCCCGTAAAACTCTCTCAAACTTCGACAATCAATGCCTATGCCAATGGCAAAACCATTACCATGACGGCGGGGATGATGAATTTTGTCAAAGACGACAACGAACTTGCCCTCATCATTGGTCATGAATTAGGTCACAATACGATGGGGCATATTCGCAAAATTGTGACCAATATGATTTTGTCCTTAGGGGGAACACGCTACACACGGCCTTTTGAGTCTGAAGCCGATTATGTGGGCATGTATTATATGGTGCGCGCAGGATATAATCCGAGCGATGTAGAAGATGTATGGCGTCGCCTCGCCGTTTCAAACCCGAAATCCGTCGCCCGCGCCAAGACCCATCCCACCTATCCAAACCGCTACTTACGCATCGCCGCAGCGCGGGAAGAAATTCGAACGAAGGAAGCTTCAGGCCAGCGGCTCTTACCCAATTTCAAAACTGATTAGATAATTAGTGACCTGAATGCTCGTCATCTGACCCTTCGCCGCGGCCTTCGACGTCAACGATTAAGGTCACAGGTTCTGCATTTTGATAATTTAAGGTCAAAGCCACATTTTTCTGATCCTCGGGCAAGGTGGCTTTAAACATCATCAAATGATAGCTTCCGGGTTTAAAGACAACCGTTTCACCCGGCGCAAGGTCAACGCCTTCGACTTGGCGCATTTTCATAACGCCATTGTCTTCAATGTGATTATGAATTTCAACAGCGTCGCTAATCGGACTTGTGACTGATAGAAGCCTATCGGCTGTTTTGCCATGATTGGTAATTTCAAAGTAACCCGCCGCCGTATCGCGTCCCGGGAAAGGCGGCAATACACGCGCAGCAGAGATAACGATACCCTCTGACATAGCATGCGAAGCGCTATTATGGGAGGTATGATCCATACCTTCATGGCCAGAACAGCCCGCTAGCAAAGCTGCTATGATAATAAGTGCAATCTTTTTCATTTTAAGCTCCACAAAATCCAATAATTTTTCTGACATCTCCAACAATCGGGTCGGCTATCTCCGCCGCTTTATCGGCTGCATTAGCGAGAATACGGTTTAGCTCTTCTGGATCAGCCAGATAGCGAGACATAAGGTCAGTAATCGGGCTTAATTTTTCGACCGCCAAATCCGCAAGGGCTGGTTTAAACACGCCAAACCCTTGCCCTTCATACTCAGCTAGAACCGCTTCATCCGTTGTTTCAGAAAGCGCGGCAAAAATGCCGACCAAATTCGCGACTTCAGGACGGCCTTCAAGGCCGTCTTTTGTGCCCGGAATTTCGCCTGGATCTGTTTTGGCTTTGCGTATTTTTTTCGCAATTATATCGGCATCATCCGTCAAATTTATTCGCGAATTATCAGACGGATCAGATTTAGACATTTTAGACAAGCCATCACGCAGGCTCATAACTTTCGCGCCCGGACCTTTAATTAAAGGCTCACAGAGCGGGAAAAAATTTGGCGTATTAAAATCATGATTAAACTTCGCGGCAATATCACGCGTCAGCTCTAAATGTTGTTTCTGGTCTTCGCCCACGGGAACGTGGGTCGCTTTGAATGCTAAAATGTCAGCAGCCTGCAATACGGGGTAATCATAAAGCCCAACGGACATTTTCTCGGAATTTTTACCCGCCTTATCTTTGAACTGCGTCATACGGTTAAGCCATCCAATACGCGCCACACAGTTAAAATACCACGCGAGCTCGGAATGAGCACGCACAGCCGATTGATTATAAACGATAGCTTTAGACGGATCGACGCCAGAAGCCAAATAAGCCGCGGCAATATGGCGTGTTTGTTCAGCCAAAACTTTAGGGTCTTGCCATACAGTAATAGCGTGCAAATCAACGATGCAATAGACGCATTCCATTTCATCTTGAAGCGCGACAAATTTCTTAAGCGCGCCGAGGTAGTTCCCGAGATGTAAATCCCCTGAAGGCTGAACGCCTGAAAACACCCTATTGGGGCCGGCATAGTGAGACGCGTCTTCTGACATTAACTTGCTTTCTTCTTAAGGGCGTCGCGAATATCATTCATATCAACCGCCCGCAAGAGGGTTGCCGCCAATGCATATAAGGCAAGGCCTATAGCGCTAACGAGAATTAAAATTGGATAATCAATCAAGATTGAGTTCTGGAAAAAAGCGCGTGCTTTTGGCGCGATATAAAACAGGGCGATACCCATTAAAAGCGAGGCCAATAAAATGCGCGGCAGACGCGTCATGAGGCGTTTATCCAAAACAAACAATTTATCGCGCATCAAGATAACGGATAAGCAGATAACATTTGCCCATGCCGCAATCGATGTCCCAAGGGCCAAACCATAAAACCCAATGGTGAAAAATAATGACGCCCCCACAACCAAATTTATGACAGCTGACATGCCCGCAAAGATCATCGGGGTTTTCGTGTTCTCACGGGCAAAAAAGGCAGGCGTTAAAACTTTCAACATGACAAAGGCAGGCAATCCAAAAGCAAACATACGTAGGGCTTTGGCCGCTTGAACCGTATCTTCTGCTTTAAAAAGGCCACGTTCAAAAAGCCCTGCGATGAGGAATTCTGGCATGACGGCTAAAGCAATTGCGGCTGGCAACGTCAGGACGGCCGAAATTTCTGTCGCGCGGTTCATACTGACCATCGCGCCACTATCATCGCCAGCGCGCAAGCTACGAGATAGGCTGGGTAGTAAGGCAACGCCCATCGCAATACCAATCATCCCCAGCGGTAATTGATAGAGACGATCAGAATAATAAAGCCAGCTGGCGGCGCTATCCATTGTTGTCGCGATGGAATGGCTAACCATTAAGTTGATATGGGTAATGCCGGCTGAAATAAGCCCGGGAATACCAAGTGTGACTAAGCGTTTTACGCCGGGCGTAAGTCGCGGCCTGAAAAGGGGTAATTTAATACCTGCTTTTCGAATAGCCCAAATCAGAAGTCCCGCTTGGAGGATGCCTGAAACAATCCAGCCAATTGATATATAAAGCGCCAAGGTCTCAAGGTTATCTACAAGCCTTGAGGCAATCGCCAATATTCCGATAAGAACAATATTAAGCAATATCGGCACAAAGGCGGCGGCGGCAAAATAGCCGCGCGTATTTAAAACACCTGAAAACAGCGCTGCCAAAGACATGAGCAGCAAATAAGGCATGGTGATGCGCGCATAGAGCACCGCCAAATCATAGGGGGCTGTCATGCCAGCTTCGGCCGTACGGTCCAGTCCAAAGCCAATCATATTTAAAGACCACGGCATCGTGATTTGAAAAACGATTGTGATGAAGGCAACCATCAAAAATAATGCGGCCATAGCTTGGCCTGCAAAATTTGCTGCGGCATCGTCACCCTCCTCTTCTATCCGCCGCGCATAGAGCGGTACGAAAGCAGCGTTAAACGCGCCTTCTGCAAACATACGGCGGAACAAATTCGGAAGTTTTACAGCGGTGACCAGCGCGTCATTGACAAGACTGGCCCCAAGATATTTCGCCATTAAAATATCACGAATAAGCCCCAAGAGGCGGCTAACCAAAGTCCATGAGCCGATAATTGCCGTTGACTTTAACAGTCGCATCAGGCGGCTTTCTTAACTGGTTTTAATTCTAGCACGTCAAGGAGTTTGGCTTTGAGCGCTTTGCGCTCTACCTCTGAGATACTCCCGCTTTCCCCGTGCTTGCGCACATAGAAGGCATCTACCGCCTTCGCACCAACGACCTCGATATGAGCGGATAAGACATCAATATCAGCGTCTCTTAAAGCTTCGGCCAAGTGACACAAAAGTCCCGGGCGGTCGCGGGCTTCCATCTCGATAATAATTGAATCGCCTGACGCATTTTCCAGAAATTTTACCTTGGGCTTAATAGGTATAGCCCCAGCACGGCGTGATTTTATAGGTTTAGGAATTTTCATTTGATCTGTATCGCCTTCGGCCGCCTTACGCGCGCGGCGGCGAAGTGTTTCTAGCGCATGGTCGCTTTTACGCCCAAAGGCATGGCCGTCAGGGTTTTGTAAAAAGAACACATTCATAACCTGCCCCTCATCCCCTGTATGCAAGCGTGCCCCCGCAATGGAAGCGCCGCAAGATGAAATTGCGCGCGTAATATCGGCAAAAAGCTCGCGGCGGTCTTGGGCCAGCACCCAAAGCTCCGTGATATCATTAGAGCGGTCCCGCCGCGTTTGAACAGCCGTGGTCTGGCCCGCTTCAAGTACTTGATCAAAGAAACGCGCATGAAGCATGAGTTCAGTCATACTGAAGTTAAGCCAATAATTTGTGCCCAGCTTTGATGTTAATAGCGTAATGCGCGCCGCCATATCCCCTGGCAGACGCTCTTTAAGCTGTTCTTTCGCGGCCTTGGCGCGCGCTAATGGCGCCAGCTCCTCGCGGCCTTCAAGATAAGCTGCTGTGCTGTGGTAAAGATTGCGAATAAGGACGGCTTTCCAGTCATTCCAAATACCCGGGCCAACAGCCTTAATATCGACAACCGTCAACACCGTAAGCAAATCAAGACGCGCCTTAGACCCTACCAAAGCGGCAAATTCCGCGACGGTCTCAGGATCGGAAATATCGCGGCGCTGCGCCGTTTCCGACATATCCAAATGCCGCCGGACTAACCATGCACAGGTATCGGTGATATCTTGATCATAGCCCAAACGCCGACAGGCACGGCGCGTAAGCTGTGCACCCTCAATACATTGATCGCCCTGCCCTTTGCCTGTGTCATGCAAAAGACATGTCAGGTAAATAATCAGTTTTTGCTGTTCCGTGAAATCTTTGACAATCTCGGTCGAGACGGGGTGCTCTTTTCCCATTGTGCCAGATAAAATATCATGAAAATTAAACACTAAACGTAAGCTATGCTCATCAACCGTATAGGCGTGGTGCATGTTAAATTGCGTGCGCGCGACAATGCCGCCAAATTCAAGCAAGTAACGCCCTAACACGCCCGCTTCATTCATCGCCTTAAGCGTCGCATAGGGCGCTCTGGCCCCTAATAAAGTCTTTTCAAAAATCTTGGCAATTTCAGGGTCGCGGCGAAACTCATTATCAATCAAGTTTTTCCGAAAGTCGATGGCGCTGAAGGCATCGGGGTGAATATCCAGATTACGCCGCCCTGCTGTTTCAAAAATTTGCATAATCACAGATGGCTTGTTTTTGATTTTCAAAGGGTCTGCGAACATGAGGCGGCCATGATCCAAGATAAAGTCTTTGTTCTTTAAGTTACGGCGAGAATTCGGCAGTAGCGCATCAAGTCCCTTAGGGAGTAATATCGCTTTTTCAGCCTCAAGCTTGGCACAAGCAATCCGCGTGAGCGCGCCGACCTCTTTGGCATTGGTGAAATATTCGCGCATGAATTTCTCAACAGCAACTTCGACGGGCCCAGAGGCATAGCCCATTTTCCGCGCGAGCAAAGTTTGCTTATCAAAACTCAGCGTCTCGGTCGGGCGGCCAGCAATAAAATGTAGCCAGATTCGCGAGCGCCATAGAAAATCAGCCGCGCGCACAAACCGCGTCGCAGCGCCCGCATCAAAAAGCCCCATATCAACATAGCTCGCCGCTTGTTGTGGGTCGGTGATGCGTCCTTCTTTATCAAGGAAGCGGGCAATCCAATAAAGAACATGTAAATCCCGCAGCCCACCTTTGCCCTCTTTAATATCGGGCTCAATAACGTAGCGCGAATTCCCTTCGCGCTCATGGCGTACATCGCGCTCTGTCAGCTTAGCCGCGATATAGGCACGGCCCTTGCCCTTGGCGACATCTTTCCGGAACTTGGCATAAAGTGTTTTGGCGAGGGTTTCATCACCCGCCAAATAGCGTATATCCAAAAGCGATGTCAGAATGGTTTGATCTTCTTTGGCGAGCTTAATCGACTGGTCAATCGTGCGAACAGAATGGCCGACTTTCAGGCCCATATCCCAAAGCATATAGAGAATATATTCCGTGACCTGCTCTATATGGGCTGACGGTTTTTTGTCGGTAATCAAAAAAAGCAAATCCAAATCAGATTCTGGTGCCATCTCCCCGCGTCCAAACCCGCCCACAGCACAAAGTGACAAATACTCTTTTTTAGCCGCCTCGGGCGCAGGGTGAATATGGGTTGTGGCAAAGTTAAACAAGGCGCGCACAATATCATCATGAATAGACGCCAAGAGACGCGCGGTCTCAAGCCCGTCAAGACGGCCCGCTTCAAACCGTTCTCTGGCTGAGCCTTTAGCCGTGTCCAGTGTTACCTTAAAAAGCGCTAAAACGGCAGGGCGTATATCCTTATCACGCCCCGCAATATTTGAGAGTTGGCCGCGAAAGTCATCCACATCAATGCCGCTATCGGGCGCGTTCATGCGCGCGGGGATTTCTAATATTTTTGGCTTACGCGCCATTATTTCAATTTCGCTTTCAAATCATAAATTAAATCAAGCGCCGCGCGCGGAGAGAGCTCATCCGCATTTAGGTTTTTAAGCGCAGCTTCTATTTCAGATGGCTTTTGCTTTGCGGGCGCTGGCGCGGCTGTGAATAAAGGCAAAGCCCCCAGACTGTCTTTTTGGCCGTCATGATCAGCTTCCAGCTTATTCAGCACAGCGCGCGCACGCGCCACTGCGGCGGGCGGTAAACCCGCCAGCTTAGCAACTTGAACACCGTAAGATTTATCCGCGGCCCCCGGTTTGACATCATGCAAAAACACCAACTCACCATCCCATTCTTTGGCGCGCAGAGACGCATTACTCGCCCCGTCCAAATTTTCAATCAAATCAGTGAGTTCATGATAATGGGTCGCAAATAAGGCCCGTGATTTATTCACGGCATGTAAATGCTCTGCCGCGGCCCACGCAATTGAGAGACCATCAAATGTCGCCGTGCCGCGCCCGATTTCATCAAGGATCACAAATGTACGCTCTGTCGCCTGGTTCAAAATGGCCGCTGTTTCAATCATCTCAATCATAAAGGTTGAGCGGCCTTTTGAGAGATCATCCGAGGCCCCAACCCGCGAGAAGAGACTATCAGCAACACCAATATGGGCGAACTCCGCAGGCACAAAACTTCCCGCTTGGGCGAGAATAAACATCAAGGCATTTTGACGAAGATAAGTCGATTTACCCGCCATATTCGGCCCCGTGATTAATGTCAGGCGCGGAGCCGATGTGATACTGGCATCAAGCGCGCAGTCATTAGCGGTAAAACCTGCATCACCTGCTTTTTTAAGCGCGGCTTCAACAACGGGATGCCGCCCGCCCTTAATCTCAAACCGTAGACTATTATCTATGGCGGGTCTGACGCAGCGCTGCTCGCTCGCCCATTCAGCCAGACCAGACTGCACATCAAGCTTGGCCAGTGCGCTCGCCGCTTCGCGAATGGCTTCTGCAAAAGTGGTAGCCCGCGCGGCAAATTGCGCAAAAATCTCAATCTCCAGCGCCAGAGCTTTATCACCTGCCCCCGAAATTTTAGAATCAAGTTCAGCGAGTTCTGTGGTTGTGAACCGCACCCCACTCACCAATGTCTGGCGATGGATAAATTGACTATCCGCGCCTTTGGAAAGCATGACGTCCGCATATTTTGGCGTCACCTCGATGAAATAGCCCAGTACATTATTATGCTTGATCTTTAAGGTCGGAATGTCCGCGGCCGCCGCATATTCAGCTTGCAACCCCGCCACAATCTTACGGCTATCATCTCGCAATTTTTTCAGCTCATCAAGATTTGACGCCCATCCCGGCGCAACAAAGCCGCCATCGCGGGTCATCATCGGTACATCAGGTAAAAACGCCTTATGGATATCAGACGCAAATTTGGCGAGTTCCCCCTTATCGGCAAGGCTTAAACGTGCGAGTGCGCCGTTGATATTTTTAGCCACATCCAAAGACGGTGATTTCGCAAAAAGCGCGCCTAGCTTTGTCCCTTGCTTTAGCCCCCTCCCTAATGTGAGCATATCACGCGGCCCCCCGCGCCCAAGCGCAATACGGCTTATTGCGCGCGCCATATCGCCGGCTAATTTCAACTCGGCTCGTAGCTCGCCCCGCAGCGCCATATTTTCATTAAAAAAGTGAACAGCATCAAGACGCGCATTTATCGCCGCCACATCGACGAGTGGCCGTGCAACGCGGTCTCCCAGGAGGCGCGCGCCCGGTCCCGTGACCGTTTTATCTATAACAGATAAAAGCGAACCAGATTTGGTTCCCTTTTGGGTGCGATCTATTTCAAGGCTGGCGCGGGTCGCAGGGTCAATCGCCATAAAGCCGCTGGCCACGCGGCGCTGCGGCGGCGAAAGCTGAACAGGGTTGCCCGCTTGGGTGAGCTCTAGATAATCAAGCAAAGCCCCGGCCGCAGAGATTTCAGCTTTTGAAAAATCGCCAAATCCATCAAGGCTTTTGACGTCAAAACGCTCTTGCAAACGGCGCTGAGCCGAGCGGACATCAAATTTGGTTGAGGGCTGTGGTGTTAATGCGGTGCCCTCCAAAGAAAGCAGGTTCATAAAATCTGGATTTTGGTAGAGCGATTCAGGCAAGACAATCTCGCGCGGAGAAAGGGCCGATAATTCACTTGGCAATCTCGCGGACGTCACATCACAGACATAGAACATACCGTCGGAAATATCCGCCCATGCCAAGGCGTAATCACCCGTTAATCTGCGCGAGAGCGCCAGAATAAAATTACGCCCTCTCGCATCCAGCAACGTATCCTCAGTCAGGGTTCCGGGCGTAACAACCCGAACAACCTCACGCCTAACAACGGATTTATAGCCCCGCTTTTTAGCTTCGGCAGGGCTTTCGGTTTGTTCACAAACAGCAACCCGAAATCCTTTTTTTATGAGGCGTTGAAGATAGGTTTCACTGGCATGTACGGGTACGCCGCACATCGCAATATCTTCACCATTATGTTTACCGCGTTTCGTCAGCGCAATGTCCAGAGCCTGACTAGCTTTTACGGCATCATCAAAGAAGAGCTCATAAAAATCGCCCATGCGGTAAAAAAGCAAAACCTCTGGTCCGCACTCGGCTTTGATACCCAAAAATTGAGCCATCATTGGCGTCACTTTTGACGCTTTCGCAGATATGTCAGAAGGGGCGTTCATCGCAGGTGAAATTGGCGAAATTTAGAGCAGCGCGCAAGCGCTAACTCTGGCTTGCTTGTGTATCGTCTGTGTCTTTGCTTTTCCCGTGTCCCAATAGATTGACCCGCCACGCGGCAATAACAGCGATTAAAGACGGTATCCCAAAGAGCGCCGTCAGCACAAAGAAGTTTTGATAGTCAATCATATCCGCAAGGGCACCTGAAAACCCAGCCAATGATTTTCCGGAAAAGGCGACTAAAGACGAAAACACAGCATATTGGGTCGCCGTAAAATCTTTATTTGTCAAAAGCGACATAAAAGCGATAATTGCGGTACCTGCAAACCCCGCCGCAAGATTATCAGCCCCAATGGTCACCATCAGATAATGAGTCAGAGGCTGCTGCACTTGTGCCAACCAAGCAAAAGCTAAGTTCGTAATAATCGTCAAAAATGCGCCTATAATGAGTGTTTTTGGAAGGCCGAATTTGACAGCAGACCACCCCCCGCCAAATGCCCCGATCATCAACATGACAATGCCAAAGGCGCCCTTAACTTGTCCGATAGTGCCCTTATCATATCCGATATCAATATAGAGCGGCATAGCCATGACCCCCATCGTGTAATCGCTAAGGCGGTAAGTCATTACGATGAAAAGGATAAGTAATGTGAGCCATCCATAGCGTCTGAGAATATCCGCAAAATCACCGATAATTGGCATGTCATAAATTGCCGTGCTGGCAAGGGCTTCGCGGCCCCATATCAACAAGCCAGAAGCAAAAAGAAAAGGGAGAGAAAGAACAAATAATATCAGATAGAGAAGATCGCTAATATCGGCATATTGTTTAAAAAGAAGGACTATGCCGATTATAGGTATGATTATGGCAAAGCGTGACCATTTAATCTCCTTAAGGGGTTTGGCTTTTGGTTCTGGTGTGCGGCTCGCCCAAAACGGCGTAATAGCTCCCAACAGAGCAATACCGGCAACACTCCAATAGGCGACATGCCAAGAGGTGACCTGAGCAACCCATAGCACGCCAGATATCGCCATTATCATACCAAATCGGTATCCTAATTGATAAACAGCCGCCAGAGTTGCTTGTTCTTTATCTTCACCCGCATCAACGCGCCACGCATCAATACAAATATCCAATGTTGCCGAGAAGAAGGCGATGGCAATTGCGCAAATCGCGACATTCCTCAAACTTATAGCCGGATCTTGAAATCCCATAGCAAGCATTGAGGTGGATACACCTATAATAGCAACAAAGGTCCAAGCCAGACGGTTACCTATTTTTTCCGCAAGAAAAGGAATACGCACACGGTCCGTCAAAGGCGCCCATAGAAACTTGAGAGAATAAGCAAAGCTCACCCAAATAAAAAAGCCAATTGTCGTCCGGCTCACACCAACATCACGAAGCCAAGCCGAAAGCGTGGTATAGACAAGCATGATAGGCAAACCTGCGCTAAAACCCAACGCCAGCATCGCTGCCATTTTACGGCTCGCAAAAATCTCTGAAATCAAAAAGACTTCATCTAATTTTTTTAAAAGTGTTATTTGTCCGCTCATGAAAACACCGTGCCCTGATTTGGGACACGGTGCAATTCATTCAGTGCCTTTTCAAGGCAGGATTATGGTCTTTAAGCGGCGTTACGCTCTGCGAGGTTTTTTGTCCATGTGCGAACCATCTCTGATAATTCTTCTGCTGAAACGGGTTTTGTCATGAAATCATTCATGCCGCTATCAAAACAGGCATTGCGATCATCGTCAAAAGCGTTAGCTGTCAAAGCGACAATGGGAAGCCCCTTGGGTACATTGCTAAGGGCCCGGATTTTGCGGGTGGCTTCGAGGCCATCCATATTGGGCATACGCATATCCATAAATATCAGATCATAACTTGATGTTTTCATGGCCTCGACAGCCAGTACGCCGTCTTCGACAGTATCTACCGCATGGCCTTCGGCTTCTAATAATGTGCGCGTGAGAAGCGCGTTAATGGCGTTATCTTCAGCGAGAAGAATACGAATTTGCCCATCTGCGCTCGGAGCCGTCTGTGTGTCTTCAGCGGCAGGGGCCTCCTCGGCCTCATTTGATTCCGCGCCAACAGCTTTAGCGATAACGGCATCGCGCCAATTATTACCCAAGACAGCATCTTGGTTTTCAATTGGAAGCGCACGGCGTTCAAAGTCGCGCGTCTCTTCTTGGGGGTCGGCCTGTTCGTGTTGTGGCTGCATGTCCTGAATATCAACTTCTGGCGCGTGTAATTGCGCGGGCTGACCCTCATCTACAGGGGACATCTCAGGCTGCTCATTGATTTCTGTAAGAGCTTGTTCAAATTCTGGCACATCGACATCCGTAACGGGCGCGACAGATTGAGCCGCTTCTATTATGGGATCATGTGTTAGGACAGGCTCTGAGGCCATCACAGGGTCTGAGGTTAAAACAGGATCAGAGGCCATAACAGGGTCTGGTTCTGGTACTGGTTCCTGAACAGCTGTTTCGGTTTGAGCAACCTCAGGCGCGGCTTCAGCATAAACGGGCTGAATTGGCGCAACAGGCATTTGGGGAGCGTTTGCAGCGGATTGAGCTTCCACAGGCGCTTGGTCTACGGGCGGCTGGGCCTCGAACCCAGGCTGCGGGTCTGGGCTTTGAAAGAGATAGGTGACATTTCGGGCCATGGCGAAGGCTGTGCCATCGGCCATAGTGAATTCCATCCAGTCATAGACCTGTTCACCCTCTGCTGTCGGTAGGCGGGTTTCGAAACGATAAGGCGTACCAGGCGCTTGCGGCGCGGGCCATCCAGTAACGACATTACCACGCCAATCCTCAATCGTGCCGCCATACATTTGTAGAAAGGCAGCGTTTACAAATAAAACACGCCCCATTGTATCGCGCTTGAGCGCGGGGTCGGGCCAAGGCCAAATTTGTGACGCAAAAATATCTTCCGGTGACATAGTCATCCCCTAAGTTCCCTATACGGGTCATTTCCATGTCAGTTTTGCACCCTTAATCTAAAAATAGTCTTACCAAAACACGCTATTTTACATATTTGTGCAAAGATTATGAATACGCGTTTTGCGAGAATTTAGCGATTTTAGTAAGGTTTAGGGGCTTTAGAGCCTAAATATTGGCGAGAAACGGTGTTTTTTGCCACTAAACCTTTTCGCGCGCGGCGATGAGACAGGCTCTCGGCTATATGGAGACGGTGAATATGCTCCGACTCAGATAAATCCGCTAGGGTTCGCGCGAGTTTTAACACGCGGTGATAGCCCCGCGCCGTTAATCCCAGCGTTTCAGCGGCCTGTATCAGCAGCTTTCTGCCCTCATTATCGGGCTGGGCGACATGATCGAGGCGGTCTTGCGGCAGCTCAGCATTGGTCAGCCCGCCATTACGCGCTATTTGTATCTCACGCGCCCGTAATACGCGCTTGGCGACCTCGGCTGTGCCTTCCTTGGAGGGCGGGAGGGCCAAATCAGCGGGTGTGACGGCGGGGACATCGATCTGAATATCTATGCGGTCCATGAAAGGGCCAGAGACGCGGGCTTGGTAATCGGCGGCGCAGCGCTCCCCGCGGCGACAGGCAATGCCATCCGCGCCCCCGCTCCCGCAGCGACAGGGATTCATAGCGGCAATGAGCTGAAACCGCGCCGGATAGGTGACATGGGCATTAACGCGGGCGACAGATATCTCGCCAGTTTCCAGCGGTTGACGCAGACTATCAAGCACTTGCGGCGTAAATTCTGGCAGCTCATCGAGAAAGAGTACGCCGCGATGAGCCAGTGACGCCTCGCCCGGCTTGGCTTTAACGCCGCCGCCCACCATCGCCGCCATAGAGGCCGAGTGATGCGGCGCGCGGAACGGGCGTGAGCGTGAGAGCTGTCCACGTTCCAAGAGACCCGCCACAGATTGCACCATAGACACATCGAGCAGTTCTTTCGCTAATAAAGGCGGCAGCAATCCCGGCATACGCGCGGCGAGCATAGACTTGCCTGAGCCCGGCGGGCCCACCATGAGCATATTATGGCCGCCCGCCGCCGCGACTTCGAGGGCGCGCTTTGCGGTCTCCTGCCCGCGCACATCACGTAAATCGAGGCTGCTTGGCGCGTCCAGCATCTCTCCCGGCTCTGGCCGCCCGAGAACCTGCGTACCTTTAAAGTGGTTGATAAGCTGTATGAGGTTTTGCGGGGCGAGCAGCGGTAAATCCCCCGCCCAAGCCGCCTCCGCGCCATTGGGCTCTGGGCATATCAACCCCAGCCCTTCGCCGTTCGCCAGCATTGCGGCGGGCAAAGCCCCTGGTACGCGGGCGATTGTCCCGTCTAGCGAAAGCTCCCCTATCGCGACAAAACCCTCTATCGCGTCAGGCGGCACCGCACCAATCGCGGCGAGTAAACCCAAAGCAATGGGCAAATCATAATGCGCGCCCTCTTTGGGCAAGTCGGCAGGGGCGAGATTCACGGTGATGCGCTTGCCCGGCAGGCTCATGCCTAATGCGGCGAAAGCCGAGCGTACACGCTCGCGCGATTCCGCCACCGCTTTATCGGCGAGGCCCACAATATTGAAAAATTGCCGCCCCGCAGATGTGACCTGTACCTGGACATCGACGCGGCGCGCCTCCGCCCCTTCAAAGGCAACTGTATATATGCGCGCAACCATAGGCTTTACACCTATCGTGAAACATAGAACAAATCAAGAACTTTTATAAATTACTCCGCAAGCCCAATACACCGCACAGCCTTAAAGGCGGAACTGCTGCGCGGGAATATGAGCGGCACAGAGGACTCGCGCAGCGGATCGCGCATATGATAGCCGCGCCCGTCCCGCTTTAAAATCATCGCCCAATGCGAGCGCCCGTTTTTGAGATAAAACTGCACCAAGGGATAATCCCCCCGCATCATACAGCTATTAATCACCCCTTCGGAGACATCATCATAAAAATGGGCCTTGGCCCGCCCACCCGTGACCTTGCGAATACCATCCCAGATAAGCCAGCCCCGCGGCGTGAAGCTCTCTGTCTGGGTCAGCCTTGCATTTAAATCGGACGGGTTGGTCTGAAACCCAAGATTGGCCAGCGCCATAGAGGCCGCCGTCACAAGGCACCCATCAGAGCCCATCGTATCAGAGGAGCGCCCAAGCCGCTCCCCCGCCCAGCGCGTATCTTTTTGATAATAGGCCGAGCGGTCCGGCAAAGACAAAGCCCCGCGTGGCATGGGGGTAATTTGCGGCGCAGGAATAACGCTCGCCGGATAATCATTGGGAATAGTCGCGGAAGGCCCCTGAGGCGGAAGCGGCGTCGTCCCGCAAGACCCTAGCGCCAAAGCCGCCCCAAAAGCGAGCGATGCAAAAAGAAAATGTCTAAAACCGCCCTGAATCATAAAGTGGGTTTAACGGGGGATGCTTAATGGAGGGTTAGCGCTTAGGAGACATTGGGCGCAGCCCAAAAATCGATCCTGTGAATCGATTTTAGTCGGATAAGGCCACGGCAGTGGCATAGCGAACATTAGAAGAACAAAATGCTTGATTTTTGGTCTTCTGGGACTTAGTAACTCAAAATGTCAATTTTTGTCCCGTGGTATATATATGACTGAACTTACGTTTACCGAGCTTCGCGAAACCTTAGCCTTCACTGTAGAAGATGCCGCCGATATTTTAGGAGTTAGTCCAAAAACAGTTTACCGATGGGAGAAAGGTGAAATAGTACCAAAGAAAGCCTATTTATCAATCCTCCAAAGTATGGTCGAACAACGAAGATCAGCTCGCAAATCTAGATCTGACTTTAAATTCATTGACTTATTTGCAGGTATAGGCGGCATGCGAAAAGGCTTTGAAGTCGCAGGTGGAAAATGCGTCTTTACTAGCGAATGGGATAAATACGCACAAAAAACCTACCGAGCTAATTTTCCAGATGATCACCCAATTGCAGGAGATATAACTCAAATAGATGCATCAGACATTCCATCACATGATGTACTTTTGGCAGGGTTTCCTTGCCAACCATTTTCTATAGCTGGCGTATCCAAAAAGAATGCACTTGGACGGGCACATGGTTTCATGGACAAAGCACAAGGCACACTTTTCTTCGACGTATTACGTATCTTGAAATATCATAGACCAGCTGCGTTCTTACTTGAAAATGTAAAGAACCTAATATCTCATAATAAAGGTGATACCTTCAGAACTATCATAGGTGCCTTGGAAAATGAGCTAGGCTACAAAATTTCCACGCGAGTTGTGGATGGTAAAGGTTACACACCTCAGCATAGAGAACGCATATATATAGTTGGTTTCAGAGAAGAAGTTGGTTTCGATATTAATAAAGTGAAATTTAAAGATTCAAAACTTGGACCAAAACTCGAATCCATTCTGCATGACCCTTCTGAAGCACCCGAAATTCATTACACCCTTCCTGACGACACTAAGGGTTCAAATCGAAATTCAGTGATAAATGATAAATATACCCTCACCGATAATTTATGGGCATATCTTCAAGCCTATGCAGCAAAGCATAAAGCAAAAGGAAATGGTTTTGGATATGGTCTCAATACACCTGATCAGACATCTCGAACTCTTTCGGCTCGTTATTACAAAGATGGAAGCGAGATTTTAATAGCACAAGATGGATTAAATCCTAGGCGACTAACCCCGCGCGAATGCGCGAGACTGATGGGCTTTGACAGCGGACGTTCCCCCGAAATGGTTATTCCCGTTTCAGATACTCGTGCATATCAACAGTTTGGCAATTCAGTTGTCGTGCCGGTGATTGAAACTATAGCAATGGCTATGCGTCCAAGTATTCTTGGATTGCTTGCCTTGGAAAGACTGCCTACATTCGAGGCTGCTGAGTGATTCTTTAAAAAATAGGAGATTACGTGGCCACAGAGCTAACGGAAATCTCACGCCTAGATCAGCTTAGAGCCCTGATGATAAGTGCAGGTGTTACGCGTCTTGTATTCAAACAGCTTGCCAGCAATGACAACAGTAAGAATCAAATTTATTTAGGCGGAAATTATTCAACTCTACAAATTCTTCCCTTTAGTGACGTAACAGCCGATCTTTCTCGAACTAACAGTAAGCGAGACCGTTTCAAAGCAAAGGTCTGCCTAAGCTGGTTAGATGCTAATGGCGCACTTCATGAAGCTCCCAACACACAGCTCATATTATACCCTAAATATCCCGAAGTTCGCCTATCCGGCTTTTTAAAAGGAGCTGTCATCAGGCCGAGTCGACACCTAAGTAGCCGTGATGAAGGTCGAGTGTTATTTTTAGGCATCACAAGAGATGATAAAATCATTGGCCATGTAATAGGGGACGAGAACCCGCTTTCCCGTGAAATTACAAAATTTTTCATGGAAGGCGAAGAGGGCGTCCTAGTCGATTTACCATTAAATGAAGAGTTATCTGATACACGCGCAGAACTCCTCGAACGGTTAAATGACGTCTACAATCTAGGCTGGATTGACTCCATCAAACTTGACCGCAACGGACAGCCTCATCCTTATACAGCCCTCAATGGTGGCGGTTATACACTCGAAGCTCAACTTGGCGTCATTCCAAATGGAACAAATGAACCAGACTTTTTGGGATGGGAAATAAAGCAACACAAATCACCAAGACTAGACAATCCATTGCGAGGAGGCGCCCTTACACTAATGACGCCTGAACCGACTGGCGGGCATTATCGAGACCAAGGAGCTGTAAGTTTTGTAAGAACATTCGGGTATCCAGATATGAGAGGAAGAGTGGATCGTCTTAATTTTGGTGGTGTACATCGTTATCAACAAGAACAAACACGAACTGGTTTAACACTCATGCTAGACGGGTTCGATGCAGAAACTGGAAAAATAATAGACATAAATGGCGGCATAGTCCTACGAACTTCTGACGGTCGAGAAGCTGCCATATGGTACTATTCTACTTTGATTGAAAAATGGACTCGAAAGCATACGAAAGCCGCATACATTCCATCTCATTCTAGAAAATCACCAAGACCACAATACCGTTTTGGCCATGTGATTGGATTAGGAGAACGCTCGAGTATATCCAATTTTTTAAGTGCTATGGCGCAAACTGCCATCTACTATGACCCAGGCATTAAACTTGAGAATGCATCAACAGCCAAACCACAAATTAAAAAGCGGTCCCAATTTCGAATTGCAGCAAAAAACATACCAAGCCTATACGCAGAATTTGAGCTAATAGACCTTACTTCCATTTAAACCCTCTAAATCTCTATCCTCGCCCTCACCCACAAATTCCCCAATCTTTTCAAGGCGTCCAAGAGATTAATTCTCACTTATGCGGGGTGGGGTTATATTTCTATGTCATCGGGAGACTATCCCCGGTGATTTAGTTTTCATATTCTTGGACAAGGTGAGACGTTACTTGCTGGGATATGAGACGGTGAGACTGAGCGCCGTGGGTTACGACCACGGTTGTGCCGGGTCATTGTAACGTGGAAGCCGGACCGGCTGGGTTAGGTAGCGACAGCTATTGTACGGCTCAGACTTCGGGATTATTTAGTGCCGTTGCTCTAAAATCATCGCCGCGAGAGTTGTATCTCGTAAAACATTTTAAAATTTTTGGTATCCATCGGGATGCCGCTCTCGCGGACTGTCCTAGTTGAATTTTTCCAAAGGAAAAAATCAACCGAGGTATTCCTTTTGTGGATTTTTTAAAAAATCCAACTCTGGCCGCAGCACAGAACCGTCCTTTTTTTTGGGGGTGGTGTACTCCGCCTATTCCCCTACTCTTTTCCTTCCCTCGTCATTGCCCGACTTGATCGGGCAATCCAGTTCCAAAGCTTCGATGAACTTACCGTCATTTTGCGTTGAGAGGCCTCGTGATGGATTACCCGATCAAGTCGGGCAATGACGGGTGGAGATTTCAGAAGATGGATACAAGGACTAGTGCATTTTGATTTCATCAAATTGCACCTGTCGGGCAATGACGGAGAGGTTTAAACCCTAAAATTAATCCTTAGCTCATGAATGTCCTTTAGGCTGGGTGTTCAATATACCGCTTAAGCGCGGGCAAAAATAGCCGTAATTTTCCCTGACAAATCTTACGAATTATTTTATGGCTCGCACTTAACGCAGCCTCACATAGGACCCCTCATATGTCTTTTACATCTGCCACGCTTGATTTTGCTAGCCGCAATTCGGAGCTTAACGGGATTTTTGCCGGATTGTTTGAAGCGGCGCAGGATATTTACGCTGTGCTTAAAAAAGGGGCGGGGCTTAAATTTGCGGCCACGGGCAATGAGTCGGGGGATGATCAGCTGGAGCTTGATATTATTGCCGATGAGGCGTTTTTTAAATATCTCTCTCAAGATAACCATGTGCGCTATGTGGTTTCCGAAGAGCGGCCGGGTCTGAGCAAGCTCTCGGACGGGCCCTATTCGATAGCGCTGGATCCGCTGGATGGGTCGAAATCGGCGTTAATCGGGATACCCTCTGGCGCGATATTTGGCGTGTTTGAAAATGCCGATGAAGCGGCGGATTTTAATGGCGGCAATATTATTAGCGGCGGCTTCTTTGTGTTCGGGATGAACCTTGAGGCCTATTTCGCGGACGGGCCCGATGTTTATAAAGGGATTTATGATCAGGCGGAGAAAAGCTGGGAGATTATCGCGCTGCCCGAGCCGATGCCGAGCGCGGATGTGCTGGCGATAAATGGGGCCAATCAGCTTGTCTGGGATAAGTGGCTGCAAGATCATTATCTGTCCTTGCTTGATACCAAAAACGGGACGGTCAAGCCGCATAATATGCGCTGGTTTGCCTCTATGGTGTCGGATTTAAAACGGCTTATAATGCAGGGCGGGATTTTCGCCTATCCGGGCGCGAACCGCAAAGGCTATGAGAGCGGGCATTTGCGTTTGGTCTATGAGGCGATACCGATGTCTTTCCTCATTCACGCGATGGGCGGGTCATCGACCAATGGAGATCAGTCTTTGCTTGAAACGCCTGTGAGTGAGCTACATCAAAAGACGCCTGTCTTCATAGGGAACGCGGATAAAATCGCCGCGATCGAGGCGGCGAAGCGAGGCTCAGTTTAAACCACGCTTTTCGCTTTGAAGACCTCTTCATCTAATTGATCTTCCCATTTCGCTACCGTGCAGGCCACGGCGATATCGCCCGTCACATTGGTGACGGTGCGCATCATATCGAGCAAGCGGTCAAAGGGCAGGATGAAGGCGATGATGAGCGTATATTGATCGAGCGTGACGCCAAAAGTGCCCAGAACAGCAAAAGCAAGGAAAAGGCTGGCCGACGGGATGCCTGCCGCGCCGATAGAGGTCAGGGTCGCGGTCATGGCGATAAGGACATAATCGGCCATGGCGAGGTCAATCCCAAGGGCTTGGGCAGAGAACAGCGCGATGAGGCCAAGGTAAATGGCGGTGCCGTCCATATTGATCGTCGCGCCCAGCGGGAGGACAGAGCCAGCCACCGACTCGTCTACGCCGAGGTTATCCTGCGCGCAGGAAATCGAAACAGGCAAAGTCGCACTAGAAGAGGCCGTCGAATAAGCCACGCCTTGTGCGTCGAGCACGCCGTAGAAGAAACGCGCCAGAGGGAGCTTCAAAATCGTCTTCACAATGAGGCCGCCATAGACAAGGACGATATGAACGAAACAGGCCAGATAAAGCGCGATGGTGAGCTTGCCCAGCGCCTTGAGGATGCCAAGACCCATATCGGCCATGACCCAGGCAATCAGGGCAAAGACGCCGATGGGGGCGAGCTCCATGACGAAGAGCGTGATTTTCATGACGACTTCTTCGGCGCTATGGAAAAAAGCTTTCAGCGGATCGGCCTTCTCGCCAACAGCAATGATGCCCACGCCGATAAGGATAGAGAAGAAAATGACCGCGAGGATGTCGCCTTCAACCATCGCTTTGATGGGATTGGTGGGGATAATGGCGAGCAATCTTTGCGTAATAGACGGAGCTTCGGCAGAGACGCGCTCGGCCAGCATGGCCCGCGTGCCTTCGTCAACGCCGGTGAACTCTACGCCTACACCAGGCTGGAAAAGTGTGCCGAATATAAGACCTAATGTGACGGCAAAAAGGGTTGTGCCCATATAGAGCGCGATGGTTTTAACACCCAAAGAGCCGAGGCGTTTTGGATCGCCCATCGCCACAACGCCAGAGACTAAGGTGACAACGATAAGCGGCACAATGAGCATTTTAATGAGATTCACAAAGGCCTGCCCAAAGGGTTTTACCCATGTTGTAATGATCTCAGAAAAACCGCCATAATGCGCCGAAAGGCCCAAAAGCGCGCCTAAGACTAAGGCGATAATAACACGCTTCCACAGCGTTATGGCTTGCCATTTTTGAAACATGCTACTGCCCGTCTTTCAATTTTTGCCACAAATAAGTGTGCTGCAATGCGAGACGTTTTGCTGTCTCTTTAAGGTTCGCCGCCGCGCTATGGCCGCCATCTATATTTTCATAATAGAGGAAATCATGGCCTTGGTCTTCCATCCGCTTCGCCGCTTTGCGCGCATGAGCAGGGTGAACCCGATCATCTTTGGTTGAGGTGATAAAGAACACTTCGGGGTAATCGGCCTCAGGGTCTATATTATGATAAGGCGATATTGAACGTAGGAATTTACCTTCTACGGGATCGTCTGGATTGCCATACTCCCCCATCCACGACGCCCCCGCCAGAAGAGTATGATAACGCATCATATCGAGGAGCGGCACAGCACAGATAACGGCATTAAAGAGGTCAGGACGCTGCGTGAACATAACCCCCATCAACAAGCCCCCATTAGACCCGCCCTCAATCCCGAGATGTTTTGGCACAGTAATGTCTTTGGCAACTAAATCCTCTGCCACAGAAATAAAGTCATCATAAATCTTCTGGCGCTCTGTCTTAAGGCCCGCCGCATGCCACTTAGGTCCATATTCCCCCCCGCCACGAATATTAGCGAGAACATAGACGCCGCCGCGCTCCACCCAAAGCTTGCCGCGCGTCGCGCTATAGCCTGGGTTTAAAGAGATACGAAAACCGCCATAGCCATAGAGAAGCGTCGAATTCGTCCCGTCCATCTGAGTGTCTTTTTGACGAACCACAAAATAAGGAACTTTTGTGCCATCCGTAGAGGTCGCAAAGAATTGCTCACTCACCATTGAGCTGGCATCAAACCAATCGGGGAGTGACTTGGCCTTGGCCTTAACACCTGTCTCTGTATTGTAAGTCCAGAGTGTGTCGGGCGTTAAAAAGCTTTCACTGGAGATAAAGGCCACGTCTTCTTTATCATTTGTATTGCCAATGGAGACCGTACCGCCTTCGGGGAAATCGAGTTTTTCTGATGTCCAGTTTTTACCGTCCCAATCAAAGGCATGGGCGCTGCCGACAACGTCGCGCTTAAGCGACATAAGAAGTTTTGATTTCGTTGCGCCGAAACCGCCAATGGAAGATTTTTCATCAGGAGAATGCACCAGATGAACCTTATCAATTGTGCCATCACTAAAGAAATCATCCGCACCAAAACTAATGAGGTCACCGGTTTCATATCCGCCCCAATCATCATTTAATTGCGCAATAATTTGACCTTTAAAATATTCAGAGAGTCGCGTCTTTTCTGAGACAGGAACCTTTACAGGCTCTTGGAATTTCCCGTCTTTTTGTGGAATCCAAAAATATTCACGATCATAAAATGTTGAAGAACTATAGCCAAATACCTCTTTGCGGTCTTCGTCCATTTCCCACAAATAAGCGCCAGCAGCGACATCCTCTTTCTTACCGCGGAAAATTTCAACTGCGCTATCCAATGGCGTGCCGCGTTTCCATATCTTAGCGATGAAGGGGTAACCAGACTCTGTCATTGAGCCTTCGCCAAAATCAATTCCGGCAATGACGGTATCCTCATCAATCCAGTCTAGACCACCTTTTGACTCCGGCGTTTCAAACCCGCCTTTAACAAAGCTTTTCGTTGCAACATCAAATTCACGCACAATTATCGCGTCTTTGCCACCTTCAGAAAGGTTAATGAGGCATTTTGTGTAATCAGGCGCGAGGCAACCATTCCCTTTATAAACCCATTTTGTGTTGTCTTTTTTAGCCAGTTTATCAAAATCTAAAACAGTCTCCCATTTTGTATCACCGGACAAATAGCTCTCCAGCGTAGATTTACGCCAGATACCTTGTACATGAGTTGCGTCCTGCCAGAAATTATGAACTTCACCGCCACGGTAAGAGACGTAAGGAATTTTATCTTTGCTCTGCAGAATTTCCAGCGCCTCGGCTTCCATGGCGCGAAAGCGTGGATCAGCCATAAGGCGGTCTAGTGAGCGCTTATTCCACGCTTTAACTTCATTTAGCGCGTTATCGCCAAGAACCTCCTCAAGATATAGATGATCATTATCCGTTTGCCCGGCGATTTTATACTCGATCATCTTTAGTGTGTTCTCTTTCATTGATTGGGCGGTCTGCCCCGTTTTATCTTTCACTTTATTCATCGCGTTATCAGCAACTTCCGCCCCTTGACCGCACGCGGTCAAAACCAAGGCGCTAGTCATAAGTAGGGATTTTGTAAAATAAAACTTAGGCATTAAGGCCTCCCCATATTTTTTTGTATCATGTTGTTTTTAAGGTGAGAATAAAGCGGAGTTTTCTCCCAAGCGCAAGACTTAGAAAAGCGCCCCTTTAACCCCGTCAATGACAAATTGTGCTGCTAAAGTCGCCAAAAGAACACCCAACACCCGCGTTAAGACGTCAGTCATGCTTTTACCCAAGAGCTTGATGAGAAACCCTGAGATTAAAAATGAAATCAGTGTGATTAAAAGTACAGCCCCCAACGCCGCCAAAACAGCCATTTCCTCAGCACGTCCTGAAGACTTTCCCATGAGAATTAAAAGAGATGCCATTGTACCTGGCCCAGCAATCATCGGGATTCCCATAGGGAATACGGAAATATCCTCTGGATCTTTTACTTCCTCCAAAGCCCCTTCAACGCGGCGGTCTCTTTTTTCTGTGCGTTTTTCAAAGACCATATTGAGGCCAATGATAAAGAGCATGATCCCTCCAGCTATACGCAGGGCATCTAGGCTAATCCCTAGTTTTGAAAATATCCATTCTCCGCCATAAGCAAATCCAAAGAGAATAATCGCCGCCACAAGCACAGACTTAAAGGCCATTCTGGTTTGGTGCTTACGCGAGGTTCCCTTGGTGAGGGTCGCGAAAATTGGCGCGCAGCCGGGCGGATCGATAATCACGAACAGCACGGCAAAGGCCGAGAGGAATAATTCCATATCAAACATAATCGCCCTTAACGCGCTCCCCACTCAGGGGCAAGCCTTGTGATAAAATCCTCTATCTTTCAGCTAGCCTATTTGCGTACATGTCTTTAAAGATGGCGTATGTCGCATAATACATTCGGACATCTATTTAGGTTTACCACTTGGGGCGAAAGCCACGGGCCAGCTATTGGCTGCGTTGTCGACGGAACGCCCCCACTTTTAAAGCTAACCGAATCTGATATTCAAACCTATCTTGATAAGCGCCGCCCGGGCACGTCTCGTTTTGTCACCCAGCGTAATGAACCCGACCAAGTGAAAATCCTCTCGGGTGTATTTGAAGGCCAAACAACAGGCACGCCAATTAGCTTACTCATCGAGAACAAGGATCAGCGCAGCAAAGATTATTCCGAGATCAAATCCCGCTACCGACCGGGACATGCCGACCTGACCTATGACGCTAAATATGGTATTCGTGATTATCGCGGCGGCGGGCGAAGCTCTGCGCGCGAAACAGCAAACCGTGTCGCAGCGGGCGCAATCGCCCGTAAAATTTTAGGCAAGGTTGAAATTAAAGGCGCGGTCATCCAAATTGGCGAAAAGATGGTGGACGGCGAAAATTGGAACTGGGCCGAGGTCAATAATAATCCGTTCTGGTGCCCCGATGCCGTGGCCGCCAAGAACTGGGAAGATTACCTCGATAACGTGCGTAAATCTGGCAACTCAGTTGGCGCAATTATCGAAGTCCGCGCCTCAAATGTCCCTGCAGGATGGGGCGCGCCCATTTACGGCAAGCTGGATAGCGATATTGCAATGGGCATGATGAGTATTAACGCCGCCAAAGGCGTTGAAATCGGTGCAGGCTTTGCGGCCGCAGGCTGGAACGGCACAGATAACGCCGACGAAATTCGAATGCAGGGCAAGGCCCCGCTCTTTCTTTCCAATCATGCAGGCGGCATTTTGGGCGGCATATCCAATGGCGACGAAATTATTGTCCGAGTTGCGATTAAACCGACCTCGTCCATGCTAACGCCCGTTAAATCCATTGATGCAGACGGCAACGAAATTGATGTGCGTACCAAAGGCCGCCACGATCCCTGCGTGGGTATTCGCGGCGTCCCTGTCGCGGAAGCCATGCTCGCCTGTGTTCTCGCCGATCATAAACTTCGCCACCGCGGGCAAGTTGGTTAACGCTTCGCCAATAAATCGACAAGTTCAGCCACCTTAATCTCTCTATCTTTAATATCATCACTGGCTATAGCGTCCTTGATACAATGATCGACATGATCTTTTAACAGCTCGCCCTCCACCCGCTTTAAAGCGGCACTAACAGCTTTGACTTGTACAAGAATATCGACGCAGTAACGGTCTTCATCAATCATTTTTTGCAAACCTCTGACTTGCCCTTCTATACGAGAGAGGCGTTTTAAAGAATTTTCACGTCGATTACGGCGATGCATAAGATGACCATTTTTTGAGTTGATTTATCTATTTTCATATACCATAGGGGGGTATGCGCTGCTTTGCAATATATCTTTCTATTCTAGCACTACCTTTCGCAAACTCTGCTGAGGCCCGCCCTGTCTCTTACCCCGATGGCTGGACGGTGATGCTCCGTAATGATGTCGACCAAAATAGCGCGCATATCCATTATACATTTGATACCCAGCACTCGCTGGGCCTTCGTCTGCGCTATGACCGCGACGGTGATTTTACCTTTGCGGGCGCGCAGCTCAACCGCCTGATCAAACGCTGGAATAATCCCGATAGCCAGGCCAATCTTTACGGGCGCTTTGGTCTTGGCCAAGTCTTTGATGATCAATCAGGCCCCCTTAAACGCGACGATGACGAAGCGCTTTTCCTCGGCGTATCCGGCGATTGGGAAACGCGTAAATATTTCATCTCCGCCGCCGCCGAGCACTGGGAGAACGGTCAATATGGCGATTACTCAAGCTTTCACGGACGGCTCGGCGTTGCGCCCTATGTCGCGAATACAGGTGCCCTTCATACGTGGTTCATGGTCGAAGGGCATCATAAGCCCGAAAGCGAAGATAAGCTCGGCGCAAGTGCAATTCTGCGTTTTTTCAAAGGTCCTGCCCTTGTGGAAGTCGGTATAGACGATGGGGGCGAGCCTCTGCTAAATTATATTCACCGCTTTTAAGGAGCATAGGTATGAAACTACTAAAAGCCCTCATGATGGCCGCCTGCCTAACAGCTGCCCCGGCAACTGTATTAGCCAAAGACAAAAAAATGAACGGCCCTGAAGTTGTCGAGATCGCCGATATTTCGGTCGGGCTTAGCGGCCTTGTCTGTGATTTTTGTTCTCTGGCGCTCAATAAGACATTTAAAAAACGCGACGAAGTTCGCGGAACCTATGTTGATCTTGATACTAAAATCCTCTCTGTCGCGCTCACGGCAGACAACACACTTGCCAATGATGTGATTATCAAATTGGTCAAAAAAGCTGGGTATTCTGTCACCTCTATCTCTCGCAAAGATGGTAGTGATAGTTACACCGCGCCAGAAAAGTCTTAATATGGGCAAGGCAAAATTAGCCTTTCGCGAAACCGCCGCGCCAACACTAGCCTTGGTCACGAGCCTATCGACCTTGGTGTGTTGCACCTTACCTGCTGTTCTGATTACGCTGGGCATGGGCGCAGCCCTTTCCTCTTTGACTTCGAATATCCCGCAACTCATCTGGCTCTCTGAGCGCAAAGCGCTCGTCTTTGGCGGCTCTTTGGTTTTGCTCGGCCTAGCGTGGCTCGTACGTTACCTAACGCGCAACATGCCCTGCCCGGCTGATCCGGCCTTGGCAAAATCCTGCGCGAGACTTCGCAGCCTTGGCGGCTGGGTGCTTTATATCGGATTTGGCGTGTGGGCGATTGGCGCCTTTAGCGCCTTTGTGCTGCCAAAATTATTAGCTTAGGTCTCTAAGCAACTTCAGCCAAATTCTTAGACGCCTTATCTGCCAAAGCATGCGGGGTCGGGCGACCTTGCCGATCAACAGCTACAAAGACCAATTTTTCCACGCGTATCAATTCGTCTTTGCTCTCTTTATCTCTAACAACACAAGATAAGGTCAAAGAACTTCGTCCGATGGAGACTGTATCGACGCCAATCTCTATCATATCCCCTTGATAGGCCGGTGCCATAAAGTTCATTTCGCTGATATATTTGGTCACGATATTATGTGTTTTCATTTGGCAAGCACAGTAAATGGCACATTCTTCGTCGATCCAAGACATGAGCCGTCCGCCGAAAAGCGTGTTACGTCCATTCAAATCTTCTGGCTTTATCAGTTTCCGCGTCCGAAATTTCAAAGTCATAGCAACCTCCATTAACAGGCAGCTCTGCCTATAACGCACCAAGAGCGAGGTCTATGACGTGAGATGATTTAACGGGGCAATGACCGCTTACGCACATTTATGCACCATTTGATGAAAAATATGCGGCAAAATAAATCATCAACGTGTTGTGCCAGCGAGATCTGCATTTAAATGCCCAAGCGAATTCGAAAGTGAGATAAAAAGACTTACATATCTTTTTTCCCTGATGTGCACCTTGGCCCAGACTCGATCTGGGCCTTTTTTATATTGAAATTAGAAACGGATTTACCCTGTCACCTGACTCGGATTTTAAAAAAATCCGTGAAAAGCGTTCTCCTCGGTTGATTTTTTCCTTCGGAAAAATTCAACGAGGACAGTCCGCAGAGTCAGATACCCTGATGGATACCAAGTTTTTTCTAAATGTTTTACAAGGCACTGACCCTGCGGCGATGATTTTTGTGTGAGGGCACTCTTAATCCCGCAGTCACAGCCGTACAACATCTGTCGATGCCTAACTGAGGCGGTTGGGCCAAACACCCCACAAAGACCCGGCACAGGCTTGGTCGT
>CALLMD010000032.1 GCA_938007935.1 uncultured Hellea sp. | reverse complement strand
ATCATTCCCCGCGCCGCCATCTAACCGGTCAGCGCCAACAGAGCCGTTTAAGATATCATTACCATCTCCGCCAAAGAGCTGGTCTGAGCCTGCTGCGCCGATAAGTGTGTCATTCCCGCCTTCACCATAGAGAATATCATTATTACCTTGGCCAAAGAGCGTATCCGCCCCGTCACCGCCGTAAAGCGTATCATTTCCTGAGCCGCCGCGAAGCGTATCGGCCCCGCCATCGCCGTAAAGCGTATCTGCGCCGCCTTGACCGAGGATGGTGTCATTATTACCCCCGCCATAAACGGTGTCATTGCCAATACCAGCAGATATAGAGTCTGACCCTACGCCGCCATTAATAGCATCATCATCGCCGCCGCCACGAAGTGTGTCATCACCCGAGCCGCCATCTATGATATCTTCACCATTGCCGCCATCGACTATATCGTTGTCGTCACCGCCATCAAGTGTGTCATTGCCCGCTTCTCCGCGTAGATTATCATTACCGCTATCACCATAAAGAGTATCATCACCGGCTTCGCCATTCAAAATATCATTATTGTCTCCTGATTGGATATAATCGTCTCCAGACCCGCCATCAACAGTGAGATCAAACCCACCATTAGCACCAGTAGATGTGAAGCTATCATCACCTCGCCCGAGTGAGACATCTCCGTCGATTACACCTGTATTTGTAATGACATCATTATCAAGATCGGTCGTAATGTCTCCATTAATAATGCCTTGATTGTCTATCGTGTCACCATAGTCGATGCCTTGAGGAATATTATAAACGGGATTGCCATTGACATCCGTAACTGTCAGCCCAGAACCGCTAATCCAGTTGATAGTTAGCGTTCCTAGATTAGAGGATGTGACATCGATCGTTGCAGGATAAACAACACCATTAGCATCTGTTTGGAATGTTAATACACCTGAGTTTTGTGTAGCTGCAATATCAACAAGCGGCAACAAAGGATTATCCGCCCCAACAAAAGCAACTTCAATTTGAATATTTGGATTAGGAATTGTTCCCACGCCAGGAATAACAAAGTCACCATTAGCATCTACTGTGATACCCTGTGAATTTTCGAATATCTGATTAGGCTGAGTAAAGAAAAAGGAGGTAGAGCTCTCAACGAGGAAATCCTCTAACTGAGCCCCTCTAAATGCAACCCCATCATCACCTGTAGTATCAGTATCACTCAAAATTTGACCAGTAGCTTCATTAGTTAAACTGGTACCAGCACCTGCGGCAGAGATAGTAAGATCAGGACTTAATATAGTACCGGAGTTTGTAATCGTTGCAGCATCAATATTAGCACCTACAAAAATAGTCGCATAGGCTTCCGCACCTCCGTTAAATCCATATTCTTCACCTAAACGTTCAAGGGTACCAGAATTGTTGACGGTATAATTAGACTCCAACCCATCAACGGAATGTCCCTGCGCCCAAATCGCGACCACTTCGCCGACTATATAACCAGCGTTATCGACGGTGCCGCCGCCACTAGAAACGCCTGAACGCGCCCCTTCTATGACTCCAGTTGCCGAGTTGATAATATGACTTACACCTTCAGCAGGGAGTGATGTGGTCGCTTCATTGAGTCCAAAGACCGCAATACCATCTGCTGCATATCCCGGATTAAAATCAGGATTCCCAAAGTCATAAGTACCCGTCGTACGGATGGTGCCATTATTTGTGATGGTGCCCGAGGTTATCCGTATCGTATCATCACCAGCTTCAAGAAGTCCATTATTTATGATGTTAGTAGTGAAGTCAGCACCATCAGGCAAAAACCCACCTATCGCTGAAATAGCCGATCGGCCCTCAGTTACAATACTTGCACCAGCTTCGTTTATAAGAGTAAAATTATCCCCCCATACATCTAGCGCAATATCTCTGTCTAGGTTTGGTTGCGCTGGATCGCCTGATTGGGTAATGTTTGCGCTGTTCGTGAATACAACATCATCGGCTATATCATTAATATAAAACACAGTTTCACGCGCAAATCCCGTATACCCACTTGTGTCAACATTAATATCTGCTTCATTAACAATCGAAAGTGATGCAGTGCTCACGTCAAAGACACGGCCGTTCTGATTTGGACCAGCCTGAATGGTTATATCAGAAGAACCATTACCATCTATATCACCGTCAATAACAATATCGCCAGTAATAGACGTTTGTCCGTTCAGGAATATATCCATGCCCGTAAGGTTAGGATCAAAGGTAATTGTATCAGGACCTGCAAGTGTGTTGGCGTCTTCTAATGCGTCAGCTAAACTGCCCTCGCCCTCAAGGAGAGTATTCGTTACAATTGTTGATGGGGGCGCGGCAATTTGAAGATTGAATCCAAAACTCGTTTCATTGACAGTTTCTAAATCAAATTCACCATTTGAAATCGTCAACGTCTCATCAGCAATTCCGTCCCCATCAATATCTAATTGAACAAGCGTTTCACCACCCGTCGCTTCATAACGCATTTCACCTGCTATATTCGAGAAAACCTCTGAGCCGATAAATGTCGGAGCTCGGTTTATCCCGTCAAATATACCCCTCGAAATGAAGATATTATCTATTATTTCTAGGTCGGTAATTTCACTATTTAAGCTTCCCCCTATAGAAATAGAAAAATAGTTGAAACTATCTGCACCTACGCCACCTGTCAGGGTTTGTGTTCCTAGAGAGACGAAAAGCGTATCAGCGCCAGCCCCGCCCTCAATGACATCATCACCCTGATTCCCCCAGATTATATTATTACCTGCATTACCTATCAGAACATCATCATAGGTTGATCCATAAATGCTATCAAAACCTGAAATGATATCACCTTCAGCATGCCCTCCCGAAGCCATGTTTAATGATAGGTCAATATTCACGCCTGCATCTGAGTCTGTATATATTAGATATTCAAATGAGTTTGCTCCTCCAGTTAAGGTGTCATTTCCGGTTCCACTATATACAAATACGGTCGCCGCTGTGTCGCTACCCAGATAAGTATCATCTCCGCTACCGAGATAAATCTGATAAAACCCACTTAATGAGCCAAGAGTCACCGCATCATCACCCGAACCCGCAAATAGATTCCAATTTTGAGCTGCAGTGGTTTCATTAGTTAGATCAAATGTATCGATTCCAGCTGTGCCGGTTAAAATAACATCTCGCAATGTTGAGCCCGCAGCATCATACCGCTCCACACGTTCCAAGGTGACCAATTCATATTGACCGCCATTGACATTTATACTTGTTAAAAGACGATCCTGCCCTCCTGTTGTGTTGAAGAAAAAAGTACCATCCGTATTGACTTGAACTGTATCAAACCCAGGTTGCCCACTTATGGAGCCTGATCCGTTTTCATCTACAACAATAAGATCATCTCCCGATCCAGCTTTAATTGTGTCATTACCAGCTAATGTAGTGATTATATCATCACCAGCAAAGCCGTTAATAATATCATCTCCGCTTGTTCCTAAAAGTGTATCAGCGCTACTCGTCCCATTGATTGGGGGGGGGACAATCGTAATTTCAAAGCTATAACTAAAATTATTATTCGAACTAATTTGGAGATCATGCTCACCACTAGAAAGGGTCAGCGTTTGATCAGCATTACCGTCACCATCAGTATCAAGATGAATTAGGGTTTGCCCACCAGTCTTTTCATAACGCATTTCACCCGAAACACCATTAAAAGCGTCCGTACCGATGAATATCGGCAGAATGTATGTCCCATTAATGGAACCCTGCTGGATATCTAATCTGTCGCCAATTTCAAAGTCTGTAATAGAATCAGCAAATGCCCCATCATACTCATAATAGGTGAATGTGTCATTTCCACTACCGCCCGTCAGCGTATCACCACCTGATCCGCCATTGATATTGTCGTCTCCATCACCGCCATTAAGCGTGTCATTACCTGTATCACCATATAGTTGGTCATTTCCATCGCCAGAATTGACGACGTCATCGCCGGAGCTTGAATAAATCGTTTCTCCCGTGTCTCCTCCAGTAATTGTATCAGCATATGACGACCCATAAACAGCTTCAAAGCTACCCGAAAGAATATCGCCTTCAGCGTGACCACCAATACCGACGGCTCCGCTAAATAAGTCAATTGTAACACCCACATCAGAATTTAAATACGAAAGATAATCATATCCACTACTGGCTGTAATCGTATCCGCGCCTAGCCCCCCTTCCAAATAACTACCGCCTGTACCTGCATTTAGTGTATCGTTGCCATCTCCGCCATAGAGAGCCGTGTAACCAGAACCAGCATTAAGCATATCATCACCATCACCACCATATAAATCAGTATAAGATGAACCGCCCGTCAGTGTGTCATTTCCACCAAAACCATATAACGATGCTTGGTTAAGCACATTATCTGCCGAGATATCCAGAGTATCATCAGCAACGCCCCCCGCCTGAACAAGATAATTTAAGTCCCCTGCTGAATTTAAAACTTCAACCCGCTCCACATTTTGTAATGTGTAGCCACCTATAGCCGTGCTTAGAGTGAAGGTATCGTTATATTCGCTATAATAAGAATACCCATATCCATTATCAGACGTTAATTGGACCAGATCAACACCCGCGCCACCATCAACAGCGCCTTGACCGTTTTCATCAACTATTATGGTGTCATCACCATCACCCGCGTCAACCGTGTCATTTCCAGAGAGCGTGGTTATAATATCATCACCACCAAACCCATTAATTAAATCATTTTCAGTGGTTCCAAGAAGTGTATCAGAGCCGCTCGTACCATTTATAGGCGGTGGAGCTATTTCTAACCTTAACAAGCCGTTATTACTAAGGATTTTTATATCAAATTCACCATTTGAAATAGTTAATGTTTCATCGGTAACCTGATCTCCATCAATATCTAAATGAAGTAATGTTTCACCCCCGATTTTCTCGTACCGAAGTTCATTGCTTACGCCAGTAAACGCAGATGATCCAATGAAGGTGACTACACCAGTTTGCATGGATATATAGTCACCTATCTCAAAATCTGTTATTGTATCGGAAAATGCTCCCTGACCATAAGCGTTAAAATAGAAGTTATCCGCTCCTGCGCCTCCAGTTAATGTATCTTGCCCGCTTTCTCCCCCAATACTATCATCACCGCCGCCGCCATCAATAATATCATTTCCATCATATCCACTAAACTCTTCATTCGCCGAAGACCCAGTTAAGATATCCGCGAAGTTGGATCCAAAAACAGCCTCAACACTTGTTAGTATATCCCCTTCTGCGTAACCGCCGCTTTCTGCCAGACCGTCAGAAAGGTTTATATTAATTCCTGCATTGGATTCATAATACTGTATACGTACGTACCCCGCCGTCCCGTCAATTGAATCAGAACCGGCACTAGCACGAATATCCGCAAAACCAGTCCCTGTAATAATAGAATCATCACCACTGCCTGCGAATAGCTGCTGATAACCACTACCACCTATTAGAATATCATTACCCGCGCCCGCCCAAATCGAAAGGCCTACGGCAGCGCCTAAACCAGAAGCATCTAAAGTATCGTTTGTGGAAAACCCAAAAAGCGTGCGAGATTGAAGCACACCATTCAAATCGTAATCATTGAATTCTTCTACGCCAATTAAATCATAAAACCCCATAGAAGTAAAAATTCGGCTTTGCCCAGTGCCCTCATCGAGTAAAGTACTAAATCCAGAATCACTATATTCTTCAATCGTGTCATACCCCGCTTGCCCATTTATGGACCCTAAACCGTTAGCATCTATGATTATAGTGTCATTTCCAGTGCCCGCTGCAATCGTATCATCGCCAGCGAACGTCGTAATAACATCATCACCGCCGTAACCATTAATCGTGTCGTCTCCAGATGTTCCCAAAAGCGTATCTGCTCCGCTCGTACCGTTTATTGGCGGAACGACGATAGAAAGTGAAAATAACCCACCCCCGAAAATAGTTTGAGAAGATTCCTCAAGCTCAAATTCACCATTCGTGATAGTCAGTGTTTCATCAGCTACCCCATCTCCATCAATATCAAGCTCTAGCAATGTTTGTCCGCTATCAGTAAAATACCTTAACTCGCCGACTGCGTTCGAAAAATTATCCGTGCCTATAAATATTGGAGAAAAAGAGCCAGTCGCGCCCGAATAATCAGTAAAAAACTGCAAACTATCATCAATCGAAAAATCTGTTATAAAATCTGAAAACCCTCCATCATAACCAGATGTTTCATACATAAAGACATCAGCTCCGAGGCCTCCCGTCATCGTATCAGAACCTTGCAGTCCTTGAATAAGATCATGGCCGCTTCCACCCATAATCGTATCGTCGCCGTCCCCAGCCAGCACCTGGGAAGATGTTGCTGAAAAACCGGGAGAGTCTCCTAAAATAATGACATCATCTCCACCGCCACTATGAATTTGGACGCGTAGAAAATCCGAACTATAAACCTCACCAGAAAGATCAATTGTTTCCGCATCAACGCCGCCCGCAATAGCGACCAATCGAAAATCTCCACTATTAGGGTCTACAACCTCTAATCTTTCGATCGATGTAAAATCAACATAAGCGTTAGGGTTAATAAATACATCCGCAATGCGGCCTGCTGTATTAATCTCAGGAAAGCCTCCATTGCTAAAACTGACAAAAAGTGAAGTCGTAACGCGAACCGTATCAAACCCTGCACCTCCATCTATTGTACCAGTACTCGCCTCATCTATTACTATCAAATCATCACCATCACCTGCAGCGACCGTGTCGTTTCCAGCATATGTTGTGATTATATCATCAAAGGCCGTACCATTAAGTACATCGTCCCCAGTCGTTCCAAAAATATCAGCCATTTCGCGCCCCAAAAGTTAAGAGTAATTTAAAAATTAGCAACTCATTAATAAATGTCAACATATTTGATTTTGGTCATACGACAAGATATCCAGTCCATAGGTGTCAATATCTATGCCAGCCCATTTTGAACTTCCAGGGTATCGCCATTGCCAAAGTCCAGCGTCAGGATAGTACCAGCCACGTTAAGGCTACCAAAAATATCAACAACCTCTTGTGCGGTGAGGGTACCTGCCACTGCCCAAAGCGCGTCATCAAGCTCTAAGCGGTCAGTGCCTGCCTAATCAAATCTATTAATACAGTCCTCATCATAGCCAACAGCAAAGACAAAGGTATCGCGTGCGCCATCAGCGCCGCCCCCGTTCAGGACATCATTACCCGCCCCGCCATCGCCGAGGATGGTGTCATTACAGGATTAAGCTCACTGTTGCATCGGTTCTCGAGCCTATAAAGCGAGAAAAAATAACTGCAAAATTTTAGAAGTTTTTGGAATTTCTTTTTCATTAACCCCAAGCCGGTCAAGCCATCAATTTATCCACTACTTCAAGCGCGGTCTGTTTCGCTTATATAGCCCTGTGGATTGTTTGGCATCTAACCCTAAATTGGATGTAGTCTTTAATTTTTTACTTAGTTCATGGATTTCATTTTTAATCGCCGATGGCACAAGCAAGTCTGATAATGTAGAATTAGTTTCCTGATTTTTAAAAGGCCCCATCATTATCATCCAATCTAAATGCCAAATATCTCTTTTAGATCTATTACTAGACGTCGATTCTAAATAATAAGCAAGCGGGCGAAGCTGAAGCAAAATTCTCTGTAGAGAAAACCCTAGTGCAACAGGAGATAAAATGTTTAGCAGTGGATAGGTTGAGGCATTACATACGTTGCAATAACTCCAATACGGACATAGTTCAGTGGCTTGCTTTAGACGCTGGAAACGCTTAAAACGTCCCCAAAGCAGGCTTTAGCCAATTTAGGTAAACCAAATGCCTTAATTCTAACTCGTGGTCTAAAATTCAACAAATTGCGGCTGTTTCAGGCAATCAAAACAATGCCGGTTAAGCATTCTCTTTACCCATTATTCACTACAAATTCTGAGCTCAAATTAATCATTTTGTGAGAAGTTCTACTATTGTAGGAGTTTAAAGTGGACGTTTCCGTCATAGGTATTGGTGTAGCCGCGCTTTCATTTTGTCTTGGATATGGTTTTCGCCGTAAAAGTTTAAAATGGGAGAACCAGACAAAATTAGTGAATCAGCAGATGCAGCTGCAAACAGAGCAATTGCAGGCAACCGTATCGGCATCACTTGATGGCATCATCGTTATAAACCTTGACGGGGCGATCGTGGATTTTAGCGAATCTGCCGAAAAGATATTTGGTCATAAATGCGATGACATACTGGGTAAAAATATGGCCGAGCTCATAGTCCCTGAACGTTATCGACAAGCCCATAATGCGGGTATGGCGCGAATGCGTAATACAGGCAAAACAAAGATACTCGGACAGCGAATAGAGATAGAAGCTATGCGGGCTGACGGCACCGAATTTATGTCAGAACTCGCCATTTCGCGTAGTAAAAGTGCAAACGGCGATATTTTCATCGCTTATATCCGGGATATTTCCGACGCAAAAGCCGCGCAACAAGCTCTCGTCGAAGCTAAAGAAGCCGCTGAAATTGCGAATGAAGCTAAATCGCGATTCTTAGCCACAATGAGCCATGAAATTCGTACACCCTTTAATGCCGTACTGGGTATCTTAGACATTTTAGGCGAAACAAAACTTAAACCTGATCAGATGAGGCTGGTAAAAACTGCGGAGTCGTCTTCTCTTGCTCTTCTACGCATAATCAATGACGTTTTAGATTATGCAAGGATGTCTTCAGGTCAAACCAATATGGTCGCAAGCGCTTTCCAAGCTAACGCAGTCTTTGAAGATGTTATTCAGCTTTTTCAGGCCAGCGCGGAAGAGAAGGGTTTAACAATGAGTACGGAGCTCAATAAGGTTCCTGATGACTTGTTCCTGTTGGGTGATTTAGGCCGGATCAGGCAAATATTGTTGAATTTCGTTAGCAATGCCTTGAAGTTTACTGAAAATGGTAACATCCGTTTAGAAGTGAAAACACAGACGGCCGAAATCGGAAGTCATCTACTTACCTGTATCGTTCATGATACTGGAATTGGGATTTCAGATGACGCGCGGGAAAAGCTGTTCGACGAGTTTTTTATGGCAGATAATTCGGACTCTCGCGAGTTTGAAGGCACAGGATTGGGGCTTACTATATCTAAAACTCTAGCCGAGCTTATGGGGGGTAAAATTGGTTGCGAAAGTAAGCCTGGTAAGGGGTCATCATTTTGGCTTTCCGTTCCGTTAAGGGAAACCAATCAAAGAGACATTAAATCACGCTATCCTGAATCTGAGTTTGATATAAAAAAATGCCGTATTTTAATTGCAGAAGATAATCAGACCAATCAAATGGTGGTCAATCGAATTCTTGAAAATAGATGCGAAAAACTTGTCATGGTCGATAATGGCGAAGATGTTTTGACCGCGCTTGAAAACGATGAATTTGATCTTATTCTTATGGATATCTTTATGCCTAAAATGAGTGGGAAAGATGCCACAAGACTCATTAGAGCCTCAAACAATACCAACAAAGACATACCAATTATTGCACTCACGGCTATGGGGGGCTTCAACGATTTGGAAGGGCTCAGAAAAATTGGTGTCACGGAAATTGTGACTAAGCCCTTTAAGAAAAACGAATTGATTGCCGCAATCGGTAGCGTTCTAGATATAAGCAATAAACCTCTAAAACTTGTTGATTTTGAACTCAGTGAATTTTTTGCGGATATGTCAAAAGAAGACCTAGATATGTTCAAAACCCAACTCCGGATTGATATGACATCAATGGCAGCGGAAATTAAAGAGTCAATCGTTCAAAAAAAATGCGCTTTGGCTCTGCGACCAACCCATAGTTTAAAGGGACTCGCGGGAACTTACGGAATGAAGAGTTTAGAACGGTTAGCAGAGGATGCGCATCAGTTTATTAAAGCGGATGACACTGAAAATGGGTTCGAAAAGTGCAAGGAAACCTACGAACTTACTCAAAACTATTTGCAACAACTCGATGGAATATTCGAACGCGCAGAAATTGCAGCGTAGGAGGCGAACATGAGTGACAGAAAAAAAATCTCTAATGTTTTGATTGTTGAGGACACTTTGTCCATGGCTCTCATGTATGAGCGGTCCCTTAAGAAAGAAGGAATTACTTCCGAGTTTTGCCAGAATGGTCGCGCCGCACTTGAACTTCTGAAGACAGGCGCCTTTTCAACCGTATTACTCGATTTGCAGCTGCCAGAAATGAGCGGCATAGAAATTCTGACCGAAATGAAAAATACGGACTTGGACATAACGTATATTGTCATCACAGCCAATGGATCGGTAAATTCAGCGGTCGATGCTATGCGTCTGGGAGCCTATGATTTTTTGATTAAACCATTTGCACATGAACGCCTTCTGGCAACCGTTAAAAATGCTTTGGAACGCGAAAAGCTTAAAGGCGAAGTCGACGTTTTATTAAGATCAAATGACTCTGAAAACGCCCCTGGGTTCATCGGAAGCTCACCAGAGATGCAAGAGGTTTATAAAATTATTGGCAGCGTAGCCAACTCTCTTGCGCCGGTGTTTATAACAGGCGATTCTGGTACCGGTAAAGAAGTCACAGCCCGCGCTTTGCATGACCTTAGTGATCGTAACAAAAAGCCGTTCATTGCTATCAACTGCGCAGCTGTCCCAGAAAACCTAATGGAGTCTGAAATATTTGGCCACGTTAAGGGCGCCTTTACAGGCGCCGCCGAAGCCCGCAAAGGGGCTGCGACGATGGCCAATGGCGGAACCCTATTTCTAGATGAAATTTGTGAAATGGATATAAGCCTCCAAGCTAAACTCCTGCGGTTTCTTCAAACAGGCCAAATTAAAAGAGTTGGCAGTGACTGGGTTGAAGATGTGAATGTGCGTATCGTTTGCGCGACAAATAAAGACCCTATGACCGAGGTCGCAGAAAAACGTTTCCGCGAGGATTTGTTATATAGGCTTAATGTTCTTAGCGTTGAACTTCCACCTCTTCGAGCGCGCGGTGAAGACATCATAATATTAGCAGAAACATTCCTCAAAACCTATGCTGAAGAAGAAAAGAAGACTTTTTCTAGAATTTCTGAGTCTGCTAAAGCGGCGCTACGTGCCCATAGCTGGCCAGGCAATATCCGCGAGCTTCAAAACACGATCCGCAAAGCTGTTGTTATGTTTGATGGTCCTGAACTTGCGCCTGAAATGCTGCAACTTAAAGGTCGAGCATCTACGGAGCCTGATGAGTATGCCTTAATACAAGCCGTGTCTTCACCAGCCGCTGCAGTTTTACCTGCGAGCCCGACAATAACTGTAGAGCTTGATCAATCTTTCAATCTTATTGAACGTAGTGTCATCGAAGCAGCTATCGCGCATTTTAATGGTAGCATTCCGAAGGCAGCTGCGATGTTAAAGCTGAGCCCATCGACGATTTATCGAAAGCGAGAAGGTTGGAACGATGTGGCCGTTGAATTGGACAAAGCCATAGCTGTTTAAGCTTAATGGCCTAGTCTATTCGCTTAACCCGCTTCACAACGTTTCATTTCTCCGAGGCTTTGTTCTAACCTGGCCTGCGCGGCTTTATATTCTGCGCGTGAGATATCTTCACGTAATACACTTAACTCGCGTAAAAGCTCTTCTTTGACAAAGTGAGTTTCCCTTCCAGATGACTCCGCTACAGTCTTTTGTAGACTTGACGTGATCTGCCCTTGAATGTTTTTAGCTTTCCAGGCGAGCGTTATTTCTTCATCCAAGTTTTGCACCTCTGTTTTCGCCAACATTATTTGAGCCATGATCGCGCTGGCAACGACACTGATCTCTTGCTCTTTCAGAGCTGTGCTTAGCTTGCTCTTAGCCTTAGTATCACTCATCTTCGTGAGGTTTAGGACATCCCAAGATAAGTTAGCACCAGCCGATAGAAAATTTTGGTTTAAAGCAAAACTATTCGTGTCATTATTTGCTGAGATAAACAGGTTTAACCCCGGTAAATGCCGCAAAATGGCTTGTTCGCTCTCAAGCTCACTCCGGTCGACATTGTAAAACGCCTTGCGTAGCTCAGGCCTGTTCTCAAACGCTGTTTGGAAAAGCTCCTCCACCGGTCGCAATAACTGCTGAGTAAGCTCTGTGTGAGCCTCTGAGGCGTCCTGGCTCACTGAAAATTCAATACCGTGAGGGATATTAATAAGACGCGCGAGGTCAGAGTTTGCCGAAGCCAGTGTTCTATACATGGATTCATACCAGCGCTTGATATCAATAAGTTCGCGCTGAAACATGAGTTCTGTCATGCGGTCATCTGGGTTTTCTTCAATATGTTTATTGGATAAAGAGAGAGCGTAATCGACACGGCTCCCAATCCACTCACGTTTTGATGTGGCTTGCTCAAAGGCCGCTTTGCGCCAATAGGCACGTTCGAGGTCAACCATGAGCTGGTGACATCCAAGCCGTGTTGTCTCCAGTGCTTCAAAACCGTCAATATCCGCCAATGCCTTTTGGTGACCCATGAGGCCAATATCCAGTAAGTTCCAGCTTAGTGATAACTTGCTAGCCGCATAGCTCTGATCTTGCGCTGTATAAAAATCGTCCGGCATAGAAGACCCTATTTCGTCGACTTTTACGCCAACCGATGCATTCGTATTATTGCGCCATTGACCAAAACTATTGGCATATAATTGCGGCATAATTGATTTTGCATTGCCTTTCTTAGAGCGTAGATTGAACAATAATTTGTCGATCTTTTGCCGATAATTTTTGTTCCTGATTACGGCCATTGAACGGGCGTCTTCGAGAGTAAGGTCCGAGTTTTCAAAACCCTCGGGCACTTGCATTTCCTCTATAAGGTTTGTGGCCAGGGATGACAGATTGTCTTTGGTATGTTTGGTCGGCGTTGACGCGCAGGCGGTCATTAAAGCGGCGCTAGTTAGTAAGAATAATTTCGTAAGCTTTTTCATGGTTCAAATCCTTTTCTTACCGAAAGGATTGCAAGCCATAGACCAAGTAATGACTATTTAAAAACAAGCACTTAGATGGTTAAATATATATTAGCGGTAGATTTTAGTTGCAGATCGCTAATCAATATTTGCGATATGCGAATCCTAGCGTAGTCGATCATACGTCATGGCATCATAGAAAATTTCAATTTGCCAGTCATCAAAATTAAAATTTGAGGCACGGGGTTTCACGCTGGTGGTTTTTAGCCCGTTAACAATCGCTTCATTCGCCACAGAAATATGGTGACCTAAAACTTTAGGCAAAGGCACTTGTATGGCTCGTGTTTCGCCTGGATTGAGATTCTCCTGAAGGTAAAATGGCACGGCGAAAAGTGTATTGGCTTTCTGGTCACGAATAGCAATTTTTAACTGCAATGTACTTACGATTTTCAGTCCGGAGTTTTCTACATTTAGCCACAGTTTATTATCTTCAAATTCAATATTAGATATGCGTATTTTCCGATAGATGTCAGGTGAACAAATCGTCGATTGGACCTCGACCTTTGCCGCTACAGGTGCTCTAGAAAACTCTGGAACACTAAAATAATCTGGATCGTAGGGTGAATTGAAGCTGGCATCTTGGATTTTCAAATACCCTTCAAAGGCAACCAAATATGGAGAGGTTTCTCCGGGTAATAAGCGATGGGCGCCGAGGCGACCCATGTTTTGAGAAATCATTTCATTTTCATCTTCATCAAGAGCCGTCGCCACCAAGTTTATGCAAGCAGGAAATGGTGAATTATTCGTCAAATGCCCTGCGACGTAAAAACGGCTATCGTTCTCATAAAGATAACTGTCCATCACCTGAAGGCGTGGTCGCTGTAATTTCTTGACAGCTTCAATCTCTGGCTTGATGACATTGCGGCTAGATTGGTCGACAAATCCGATATCTGATTGACGAATGATAATGTCGTTGGAATGACTAGCTGTCTCCGAGCTATATTTTATACGATAGCTACCATCATCTTGTTCAATCAGATCATGATCCACTAGAACTTTCTTATATCCCAGTGCAGTCAAATAGACCAATTCAGATGTTTGGACCTGATCAGTGATGTCTCCAGATGAGCTAAATACTAATTTTCCATAGCTGGGTAGTAACCCGCCGCGTAGTCGCTGGGTCCGCAAGAAATCCGAATAACTCAGCTCTGTGTCCAAAAGCGCATAGGCTTGCTCATATTCTCTAAAGTCCAAATGACCATAATAGGTTTTCACAAGCTGAGTCTTTGGCGTTATATTTGCTTTAGGGCCCCAAATAGACAGCAAAGCTATAACAAGGCTGACAAGTAACAAAACAGGCATTACTCTCATTATTTGCAATGCCCAGCTTGGGACAGAAAGACTGCCACTATTATGCGGTTCTAAATAGCCGTCTTCGTTGCGAGATATAAGTTGTCCTCGAACAGCGAGCCATAAAAGGGTGAGAACAGACAAACTAACGGCCGTGATTGGCAAAGTGCCCCACATTATTACCTGATATCTATCGAGCTTACGTTTTGGGCGAACATCTGGCAGGGGTGGTATATTGGCTTTCTCCCAGACCATAACGCCATTTTGCAAACGCGTCACGGGATTCCATCCCGTGTAATGTAGCAGCGGATCGTAATATTCATCGTTAGAGAAAATATATTTCAGATGGAATTTATCAGCATTTGTTAAAAACTGATTGAGTGATGCTAGGCCCGGTACCCCAGCAAATTTTGAATTCTCAAGGCGCTCAACTGAATAGTTTGTTAGAGCTGGAATACGGCGGGCAGAATTATAATTACCATCAACGGACTCCGCATTTATTAATGCGCTATGATAGGCAACTTGATCTCCAAAGCCTAGGGTCAGGTAACGCCAATTACTATGTCCATCATCATCCATAAATTTGACGATAGGCGCTGGCTCAACATAATCAGGTTGGGTAGGACGAATTTGAGGTAAGACCGTGACAGCAACTGGTAACAAGGCATATATCACGAAGACGCCGATTACTAATAATCGCGCGGCTAGCTCCCCAAAAGCCTTATCTAAGATATACCGTATTCGACCCTTAATCATTGAAACAGCAAAGAGCCCTGCAAAAGGTAGTATCAATAATGATCCCCAAAACGTAAATCGATCTAAGGTGAGAATATCAAAAGCAGGCCCCAGAAGAATTTTTGGAAAAGGTGTCGTACCACCCGTGCCTAATAACATCGCCAAGAGAACAGCCACGCCTAAGGGCCACAGGGCGGTTTTGCAGGTTTTATAAATCACATATGGTAATGTAAAAACCAACAGCCCCCATGGAATTACAAAAAACATTATCCCAAGGTTGGGCCGGTTCAAGAAACTTTCACGGCTACCATGAGGGATACTCACCTGCTTAATCGGATCGGTTATGGACCAATACCAATAGGGGAAAACTATAGTGATAATTAGAAGAAGCATTAAGCCGCCCAACAAAATACCGCGGCTGGGTGCTGTCGCAAGGCGCATAAACATTGCGCGGGGCGTTAAGCTCTCCCCGACTTTAACCTTTGTGTTTTTCAAATGTGCTAGCCAAGCCGCGAGGCCGATTGGCGCAACGAAAAATATGGTTCCAAAAAGCGGCGTAACATGATGCGCCGATGTCGCGCCGCCGGTAAACATGAGCGCTAAAATAAGCTCCCGCCATCGCCCTTTTTCTATCCAAGCCGCCATATGAGGCATAGCATTGAGGAAAAAGGCAATCGAAAATATAGTGGGCAACTGCCCGAAAATATGTACCGTTTGAGATATACTGGTAGAAAATACACAGAGTAAGGCTGCGAAAGCCGCAGCTTCGGTATCTACCCATATGCGGCTAAACCTATAAACGCCGATGGTTAGAACAGAGACTGCGCCTGTCATAACAACGATAAAAGCCGCGCGCATATCCAGAAGGTTCATCAATAAAGCAACGCTTTGATGGCTCCCTGGGGGATAAGCTGTTACCATAAAACCTGTATACCATTTGGTTTCCCAAGGATCGAACCATTGACGGTGATAATGATCAGCAAAAAACATATGAATATAACCGTCATATGTTTGGCCATAGGTGAAAGGGAGCAATGCGCCATGGAAAAGCAAAGCCAGTACAATGGCCATATAGGCCCAGTTGCGTGGCTTAACATTCATGCTAGAGCTCCTTGGGTTTGGTGCGTAATGCACATGAGATGAAGAGGAACGCTCCCATCGCTATGATAACGGTCTTAGTCATTAGAAATTCAGAATAGGTAAAGTCTGACGAAATATTTATCCAAAATGGAACCGCTATGAATTGGAAGATTGCCATTCCAAGTAAAAAATATGGCGCACATTTTTTTCCTCGCGCAATCAGAAAAATTGTGGTCAGCTGCGCCGCCATAAAACTAACACCAACCACGCCCGCCCATAAAACAAGCGGCGCTAAATGAAGGTATTGAGATCCGAGGAATATGTTTACAAACAGCTGCGACATTAATCCCATCGCCAATAAAGCGATTGTCGATATGGCCAACATAGCCAATAGCAACCTTGAAAGGGTTGCCTTTGCTTCGCTATCACTGGCGTTGTTCGCTGCCACAATAGGCTGCAAAACAGTCGCAAAGGATAGAAACGCGAAGAAAAAGATACGTTGTATTAAAAGCATTCCAGCAGCTGCGCCCGCATCCTCTTCGCTCATAAGTGATTTAGCTATAAAAATATCGCCGTCTAAAGCTAAAATTTGGGCTAGAAAAATAGCCCCATAAGGAAAGGCTGTTTTGAGAATAGCGGCTTTGGCAGGTAACCCCGTCTTGTCGAGTAATGCCTTGCCGTCTTGACGGTCCATTGTGAATATCAACGCCGCAAGAATTGATAAAACCAATGCGACTGTAATACCAGGAAGTCCAAATCCAGCTTGCCAAAGGATGAAGCAACCGCCCAAGCGTACAACCCATTCTATTTGTAAAGACCCTACCATTTTTGGTAAACTAAGTTGCCCCTGAGCAAGTCCTCTAAATATGACCAAGGGTATAAATAACGGAATAGCTAACGTTAGCATGACGAGGGCTTTGATGTTTGAAAAGTTCAAGGCGTGACCAATATATTCCGCTAAAAGCAAAAGAATAAAACAAAACGGCAGAGTAAACCTTAAGCTCTTACGGGTGAGATTTGCAGCTATCAGCCTACCTTGTTCAACGCCTCGTCGTGCGGTAATTTCCGAAATTCCATATTGAAGCGCAGAAAATAATGATAACAAGCCTAATTTTATTGTTAACAGTAAAGTTAAATCGGCAAATTGAGCGGGTGTCATAATCCTTACAAAAATCATGTTAAATGCAAGGTTTGCGACATTAGCAAGATTCGCAGATAAGAAAATTATCAGCGTAGGCCCAAGGAGAGCATTGGCACGAAATGATGCTATTTTTGAAGAGATTTGCATTTATATCTCCACCAGAGAAAAAGGAGAGTCGTGAGAGATAATTTCTGGAGTAGCCAACATCTGGGTACAGTCAACCGTCGCAATCAGCCCTGTATTTCGCGCCATCTCTATGATTTGATTATTATCGGGTAATAGAATTTTGACGAGACGTGCTGCTCTTTTTTGTTCATCACAAACACTAATCAATGCTGTGAACACGGAAGGCTCGAAAGTTTCAATCCGGCTCAAGTCTAGTACGATTCCTTGAGCGTCTGGGTCAATCAGCGTGCTTAGCTCTGTTAGCAATTGATATGAAAAATGCGTGCCGCATCTTAGTGTTTGATAATCGTTTGCAACACTTTCATTGTCGCGGCGTGAATATTGTTCACGGATTTTCCATTGCCGAGCAATGAGACCCACCATTTTAATTCCGCTTTTGATAACATCAGATGACTTAATATTAGAGCCAGCGATCTCTGTCCATTCAATGACTGGAAACTCAAAAAAATTATTTCGGTTCTGGCGATTTGGATCTGAGATACGAAGGAAAAGTTCGACGTCAAACAGCCATCCAGCTGTGAACGGTTTTTGAAGGGCTCGCCAAAGGGCTGGTGTATTTCTAAATAATTTCGCCCCGCACTGGGTATCATAAATAGGCAGTCCCGTCGCCAAACGGCCCAATGCCGAACAAACACGAGAAATTATCTTTCTGTGAAATTCTCTATATACCCTATGCCCAAGACCGCCCTTACGTGATCCAAATACAACATCAATTTCATCCATGCGATCTACCACAGATGCAAAATCCAGGACGGCATCGATAGGCGTTGCCAGATCGGCATCTAAAAAGGCGATATATTGATGACCGCGCTGGGCAGCAAATTTCAGGCCTTGCCGAACAGCTTCCGCTTTGCCGCCATTTTTTTTCATCATTAAAGCGTCAACTTTCTCTGGTAATGCGGCAGCGGCGCCGCATAAGAGGCTTATGGTTTGATCTTTTGAACCATCATCGACAAATATAAGTCTGACATCATCCGTGCGCCGGGCAAACGCAAGAAAAGCCTCAAGAGGTAATCTTTGCGCCTCATTGTAGCATGGTATAACGATGGCAATTTTTTCTGGTTCCCAAGCTTGGGGCTGAGGGTTTGTAATTTGTTTGGCGGCTAACATAGCGATCTCCTTTGAGAGGGAGTGTCGCAAATTTCAGGCCGTAATTTTCCCGCCAATTTCGTAGCTTTTTTTCGCAGGACGCAAAATTGAATTGCAATTTGCAATAATATTATTCGGATATTCAGAATTTTAAGCTCCAAACACCCATTTTTATCGGGCACATGGATTGCAGCGTAGATGGCAAATGGAGAAAGCCATGAAACGCATTTGTTTTTATATAACGATGAGCCTGCTCACATTCGAGTCAAGCGCGTTAACAACTAAGGCATCAGTAAAGTCACCTCGCTGTTTATTAGACAATAGTGCAGCCATTTGTAAAACTGAGCGCCTTAATCTTTACGTTGGCCCGCAATCGGTTGAGCCTGGCGAACCTTTATATATCGCAGTTGAAACCGTGAATAATCAGGGTGGGAGCGGCAACAGCAATAATGTTGTGATTGTAGATACTTTTTCAGGACGCGAATACTTCGCTGATGTTAAGCACGGTCTTGCACATCTTGAAATTACCGCGCCTATTCAAGCAGGCCGGATTACATTTATCTCGCGTGACTATGACATAATATCGAACGAAGCTGAGGTTTTGGTACATGCGGCAATACCAGACGACTTCAAACTTGTGTTAGAGAAAGAGAAAAACCAACTCTTTGTAAGTTCGTCTATTATTACCGACAAATTTGGAAACATGATTGAGGATGGTCAAGCCGCGCAGATTGTTGTTTCCAGTCGAGGCGCTCTTGCAGAGGTCTTTTCCACTCAGCTTGTATCAGGGCGCTTGAACTTTAGAATTAAGTGTTCCGCACTACCTCAATCCGAGTCTTCGTTAAGTGTAAATCTAAGAGGCGTATCCACTAAAATAAATATTCCGCCATATATGTGTGGAGGCCACTCCAGATGAGTGTTTTGCGAAAATTTCCGTTTAAACGCCGACGTATCTTTCCTGTCTTGATGCTCGGGGCTTTGGCAGTGAGTGCATTTCTCGCGGGGAGAGCCAATGAGCCAACTCAACAATTTGAGTATCTCAACGAGCTTATTCCTCAAACGGTTGGCGTTTTTGCCAGTGAGTGGACTGATGCCGGTGTTGGCAATGCTGAGAAGCTTGCAAAAGCGGACAAAGATACATTAATGGGGTTAATTGAGTCCGCCGATTTTGGGCAACCTCAAGACATGACCAGATCAGTTTATCTAGGACAAGCACAACACTCTTTATCTCTTAATAGCTGTTCTTCTGATGCACCAAAATGTAAAATGAGCGTAATTTTGAACCGGGAAGTTTCGCCAACTTATGTTCATGGTGATTTACGGATTGTCAGCCTTGAAGAAAAATCAATGCGCCGCGATTATGAGGTCGATAGAAGCAAAGGCGCTATTCAAATTAACGGCGTGTATGAGCAAACCCGTCAAATGCGTTTTAAACTCACGCAGCGTGGTTGGGTGCAAACAACGTCTGAGATATTATCCGAGAACTCAGCTTCATTTTCGTCTTCAGCGGAGATTATAAATACGAAATATGCAGGGTTAAATTACTATCCCCATACGGCCCCTTGGGATAAGTTTTGGACTGAGTTTCCGGGTGAGGAAATACAGACAGATCTCGATTTCATGCAAAGTCTAGGCGCTAACTCAATCCGTATTTTTGTTAATCATGCATATTTCACAGATGGCGCAACAAGGGATGATGGACTAGCAAAACTGGATACTTTTCTCAATTGGAGTGCAGCTCGCAAGATAAAAGTAATCGTGACAATGTTTGATCTCAGGGCTGATTATCGCTTTACAAATTGGTCTTTGGATTCCGCTCACGTCAGAAGCGTGGTCGACAAAATAGGAAATCATGAAGCTCTTTTAGCAATCGACCTCAAAAACCAAGCTGATCTTGATTTTGAGAATGCTGGGCAGCCCCAGGTCGAAGCCTGGCTGTCTGCCATGATGGATAGCGTAAGGTCGGAAAACTCCAGTGTCCCTCTTACAATTGGCTGGTCCGATGCAGAGCATGCGACCTTATTGGCTCAACATGTCGATATGATTTCTTACCATGATTACCGCTCAGTGAAGGGTACAGATAACAGACTCGCGCAAGTCAAAGCGAAGGTAACCTCAATGGCCGGTGACAAACCGGTGTTTCTAACAGAAATAGGCAATAGCCGTTGGAGTCCGATCGGTGAAAATTCCAAAAAACAAGGTCGCAGATTGGATACGCGGCTTAAGCAGTTAGCTGACGCAGATGGTGTCTTTGTTTGGACCCTCCATGATTTCGAACATGTGGGCACGAATATCGTCGGCCACCGTCCGTGGCGCCGTGCGCAGCAAAAACTATTTGGCATCGCCAATAAAGATAACTCGCTTTTGCCATCTGGCGAAGCCTACAAAACTTTCACCACACAATTCTTAAATCAAAACCTGGAGACAGAATAATGACTACACTTGCTTTAATCAGTGCCTTCCCGCCCGCGAAAGCTTCGCTAAATGAATATGGCCTTCATCTTGTCAACGCCTTTGCACGTCGTACCGATATAACCCGCATCATCGTTCTGGCAGATCAAGACGATAGCGTCGCTAAAGAGTTAGAGCTCGACCCCAAGATCGAAGTTCGCCGGATATGGAAATTTAATTCACCATTTGCAGGTCTTGCTATTCTTCGTGAGCTTAAAGATATTCAGCCAGAACACGCCTTATATAATCTTCAGACAGCATCATTTGGCGATAATGAAGTGCCTGCTGCTCTTGGGCTGTTGACCCCGATGTTATCCCAACGCTTGGTCCCATCAGGTGTTATCATGCATAATCTTATCGACGCCGTAGACCTTTCCAAAACGAACCTTGCAGGTAACAAAATACGTCAAAAGATCGTATCCACAGCGGGCACCATTATCAATAAATGCCTATTGAAGACAGGGTTTGTCAGTGTAACCTTAGATAGTTTTTTGGATATTTTTCATTCCAAATATAGGGCCAAGAACGCCTACATTGTCCCTCATGGATCATTTGCTAATGAGTCCAAAACTGACATTCCTCTCATAAATGAACGTTCTGATACTATTGTAACAATGGGTAAGTTTGGCACCTATAAGAAATTGGAGAGAATGATTTCGGCGGTTCAAAGGCTAAACTCGACCTTGTATAAAACCGCTCCTATTAAACTGGTTATTGGCGGTTCAAATCATCCAGCGACGCCTGGCTATATGGAAACCCTTCAGGCAGAGCACGCCATTGACTCTAATATTGTCTTTCATGGATATGTGGCAGAAGAAGATGTGGCTGGATTTTTCAAACAAGGAAAACTGGCCGTGTTTGACTATGATAGCACAACAGGCAGTTCTGGCGTGTTGCACCAAGCCGCCACTTACGGCACACCTTCAATCTATCCACTCATGGGCGACTTCATTGACGTCACCGAACGCGAAGGTCTTCAAGGCTTTCACTATATACCACTCGACGAAGACAATTTAATGTCGACCATAGACAAAGCTTTATCCCTATCCGAAAAAGCTCAAGATATGGCAGATAATAATTTGTCCATATCAAGCGGCGTACCCATGGATACGATTGCGTCTGTTCAAATGTCGTTGCTCAAAGGCTTAGCAGGTCAGAAATATTTTAAGCTTCGCCAATCGGGTAAAAAAGCGCTTTGGCTAAAGCCTAAAGATAGTATTTTTTACGCCTCGTGATGTGTTTCTGATATGTTTCTTTCTTTGGCCGTTAAGCCATGGCCGCGCTTCTCTTCGCAGTCTATTTGGTGATTAATCAATGAATCACCGCGCACGTCGTCCAAGTGGGACGAACTCAGTGAGTTTCTCTAAGGGTTATTCCCCCACTGGAATGTTGTTTCAAACGCGCATCTTGAACCTGTACGCGCCAAGGCAAAACAAGCGTAAAAAACAGCTGAAACTCTGCTGTTTTCTAGGCGTTTTCACCTCATGGAACGACAATTACAAGGACTTACGTGTCCATTATCAGGAGATTTTTGGTGCGGCTGAGAAGACTCGAACAAGAACAATAAATATATGCATTTCAATAACTTAGATGATTTTTAGGTCTACTTTGTTACACCGTTTGTTACACCATTTGTTACACCAAAGCTGGAATAAATCGAACTATTCATAATTATCCGCAATGATGACAATTGTCTACAATTGATCAACTTCGGACAATAGAACTGTTACTAAAAAAATTTGGTTGGATGGTGTCTTCAGAATCAGGTTGGGTAACAATTACTCAAGCTCGCCTGCACTTAATTTACGTCTACGTTTGAACTTTCTAAGCCGAACCAGCCTTTGCTGCCTCTCTTCCAGTTCGACCTCTAGACGTTCAAATGTAGCCCAGTAGTCATCCCCGTAGGCTTCCACCAAACGTGCGACTGTTTTTAGACAGCGCTCAATATCTGAGGTTTCTATGTTCATATGAAGCTCTGGCGAGCCCTGCCCGCCAGAAGTCCTTCTTTTAAACTTACTGTGTTTTCGGGCGAGACCAAACAAGGTCAGCGCCATCTTCACGGTGGAACAAGGCCGCGTTAATCGGTTTTGTCATTTCAGGACCATCGAGTTTCACACTGATATATTCCAGTGGTTCCGCGTCATCCTGCGGCTCTGTCACATCATTCCACGCGACGCCCAAATCACAGCGGCCAGACTTCACAAAATAGTCGGGGCTGTTTTCCGTTTTCTTCTTTTCATTCGCCACAAAGCGAACCTTCTTATTTGTCATGAGTGTTGCGATCGTGCCCTCAAAGCCCGTCGCAGTCGGTTTGAATGTTCCAATAGTAGCCATAGCGTTTTTCTCCTGTGCTTGACATGGTGGAAGTTAGGCCAGCTCGCGCTTAGCCTTTTTGAAGCCCGCATCACTTGCAAGAAAACTTGCCAGCATTGACGGGATTAGCGCTGAGACATCGGCCTTTTCGCCGTAAGCCTTTTCATAGACTTTGGCATAGGCTTCCAAATCAGCTTCCAAGTCCGGCATCACAGAGATTGTGTGCTTGGTTGGCTTGGTATCGGGAAGTTTGTGTAATTTTATCTGAGGCTGGCTCATGGGCTTGCTCCGTAAGGTTTGAGGATAAGGTCGCGCGAGACAATAACGTTGAACCGCCAGCCTTGGCGCACTTTGAGTGTGGGTTGCACATTGAGGTTACGGTCAATGATGCGCTGCCCCGCAATGTTAGCAGTATCTTGCCCAGCATTTTGCAAGGCGCGCGTCAGACGGTCACCGTCATCGCTGGCAAGCTCTGACCCAATAGAGAGTAGAGACGATAACGCTGCGCCTTTAATGAATTGCCATGTGTGTTTATCGACCTTGTCCTTAAGCCCAGCAAAACCCTGACTGTCAGAGCCCGGCAAATTATCAAGCTGAATGCTATCGCCATTAGGTAGAATGAGCCGCGTCCAGACAACGAGCGCGCGGCTCTGGCCAAATGCGATGACGCTATCATATCGTCCCATTAAACGAGAGCCTTGCGGGATAAGCAGATGCTGTCCTGTCACCGTATCATAGA
>CALLMD010000031.1 GCA_938007935.1 uncultured Hellea sp. | reverse complement strand
GAACATTGTGTCCCCCGCCTTGAGCGGGGGTCTCCACCGATCAAACGCTCCTGTTGAGCGAGATCCCCGCTCAAGGCGGGGAACACAGTAAAAAGGACTAATTAAATGCGTTACCTCCCATTAAATGCGAATGATCGGGCTGCGATGCTCGATGTGATTGGTGTTAATAATATTGATGCCCTCTTTGAAGATGTGCCCAAGGCGGCGCGCCTTAAGGGGCTCATTGACCTGCCGATGCATCAATCCGAAGCGGCTGTAGAGCGTCACATGACGCGGCTGTCGAGTAAGTCTGTCAGCGCGTCTAGCGTTCCGTTTTTCTGCGGAGCAGGGGCTTATAAGCACCATATCCCTGCGACTGTGGATCACCTTATCCAGCGCTCTGAATTTCTCACGGCTTATACGCCTTATCAGCCGGAAATAAGCCAAGGCACACTACAAGCGCTCTTTGAATTCCAAAGCCAAGTCGCACTGTTGACCGGCATGGATGTCGCCAATGCCTCTATGTATGACGGCTCGACCGCCTGCGCCGAAGCGGTGGTGATGGCCAAGCGGGTGACGCGCAAAAGCAAAGCCATCCTCGCGCCGGGGCTGCATCCGCATTACGCAGCGGCCACGCAAACACTCGCCTCAACGCTGGATATTCAGATTAATGAAGTGACGCCTGAAATGAGCGCAGATGCCTCTGTCATTGATATGATTACGGATGAAACCGCCTGTGTTGTGGTGCAATCCCCTAACGTCTTTGGCGAGATCGTTGACCTTGCTCCGATTGCCGAGAAGGCTCATGCCCATAAGGCGCTTTTGATTGCGGTCTTTACAGAACCTGTTGCGCTTGGCGCGATTAAATCACCGGGAGAGCAGGGCGCAGATATTGTTGTTGGCGAAGGCCAAGGCCTTGGCGTGGGTCTGAACTTTGGCGGACCGCATGTCGGGCTCTTTGCTTGCCGCCAAAAACTTGTGCGCCAAATGCCGGGCCGTGTCTGCGGCGAGACCGTCGATGCCAATGGCGAGCGCGGCTATGTGCTGACCCTCTCCACGCGTGAGCAACATATTCGCCGCGAAAAAGCGACCTCGAATATCTGTACTAATTCAGGCCTCTGTTGCCTCGCTTTCACGGTTCATATGAGTTTGCTCGGCGATGCGGGATTAAAACGTATGGCCACGCTGAACCATGAAAATGCCTGCCATATGGCCGATATTATTGACGGTATAGAGGGCGCTGAGGTCGTGAATGACACGTTCTTTAATGAGTTCACAGTGAAGCTCAACAAACCTGCTGCAGAGGTCGTTCAGGCCCTCGCCGATAAAGATATTCTCGGCGGTGTTCCGTTCTCAAGGATTTCTGGCGGCGCGCATGAGGACTTACTCCTCGTCTGCACAACAGAAATCGTAAGCGATGAAGATATGCATGCCTTCGGCCAGGCTCTTGAGGAGGTATTGTCATGAAAACCGAAGGACGTCCCACAAGCCCTATGGCAGCTAACTCTAATGATGTGACAACCGTCTCCGGCAATAAAGCGCTGGAGCAGGCCACAAAGCTGATTTTTGAAACGGGCACACCAAATCGCACGGGTGTGGATTTACCGGAACCCAAAGGCCGCGCGTCGCGCCTCGGGGGACATGAACGCCACGGCGAGATTGGCCTGCCGGGATTATCTGAGCCTGAAACCATGCGCCATTATGTACGCCTCTCGCAAAAGAATTATGCGATTGATTTGGGCGTATATCCGCTTGGGTCTTGCACGATGAAGCATAATCCGCGGCTGAATGAAAAAGTTGCGCGTCTGCCCGGTTTTGCCGATGTGCATCCCTTGCAGCCAACTTCTACGGTGCAGGGCGCGCTCGAGCTTATGTATGAGCTCTCTGATTGGCTCATGACGCTCTGTAATATGCCCGCTGTGGCCTTAACGCCTAAAGCAGGAGCTCATGGCGAGCTTTGCGGAATGATGGCCATTCGCGCACGTCTGGACGCTGATGGAGCGTCTCATAAGCGCCGCGTGCTAGTCCCTGAAAGTGCTCATGGCACAAACCCGGCCACAGCGGTGCAATGCGGATTTTCGGTGGATGAAATTCCGGCCAATGATAAAGGCCGCGTGGATATGGAGGCCCTACGGGAGAAACTCTCAGGCCTTGGCGCGGATAGCGATATTGCGGGTATCATGCTGACAAATCCGAATACCTGCGGATTGTTTGAAAATGACATCATCGAAATTGCGGAGCTTATCCACGCCGCAGGCGGTTATTTTTATTGTGACGGCGCGAATTTTAACGCCCTTGTTGGCCGTGTGCGTCCGGGTGATTTGGGCGTCGATGCCATGCATATTAATTTGCATAAAACATTCTCAACGCCTCATGGGGGCGGTGGGCCTGGGTCTGGACCAACCGTGCTATCCGATGCGCTGAAAGATCATGCCCCCGTGCCTTATGTCGTCAAAACCGATGACGGCTTTGATTTAGTCGAGGATGCCAATGAAGCCAGCTTTGGCCGTATGTGCGCTTTTCATGGACAGATGGGCATGTATAGCCGCGCGCTGACCTATATGATGAGCCATGGCGCTGATGGCCTCAAGCAAGCCACCGAAGACGCCGTGCTTAATGCCAATTATGTTTTGGCTTCTTTATCAGATGTCATGACCCCTGCTTTTGAAGGTAGCTGTATGCATGAGGCGTTGTTTGATGATCGGTTCCTCCAAGATACGGGCGTTGAAACGCTGGATTTTGCTAAGGCGATGATTGATGAAGGTTATCACCCTATGACGATGTATTTCCCCTTGGTTGTGCATGGGGCGATGTTGATTGAACCGACTGAGAGCGAGAGCAAGCAAGAGCTTGACCGCTTTATTCGCTCTATGCGTCATTTGGTTGAGCGGGCCAAATCAGGCGATGTAGAGAGCTTTAAACAAGCGCCGATATATGCCCCCAAACGCCGCCTCGATGAAACGCAAGCCGCGCGTAAACCAGTTCTGCGATGGACGCCGCCGAGCGAGGATAAGCAAGCGGCAGAGTAAAACAAAAGAATAAAACAAAAGCGTAAAACGAAAAAAGCCGGCGGTGAGGCCGGCTTTTTTATGTCTTATTTGGCGCTTATCCTACCCTAGGACCTTACCCATTTGCGCGATGCCGTCTTTAATCAGGCTCGCATGTTGCGCGGATTTCAAATCTTTACGCAAGAGAGCTTCAGCCGCGTCTAGGGATAAATCCGCTGCCTTGGCGCGGACTTCATTCAAAGCCTGAACCTCGGCAGATTTAATCTTAGCTTCGGCCATTGCCGTGCGGCGCTCCAGGCGCTCTGCCATATCTTTGCGCGCATTGACCGCCATAAGCTCGGCGTCATGACGCGCTTGCTTGACGATATCTTCGGCCAAATCTTCGGCCTCTTTTTGCTTACGCTTATAAGACGCAAGGAGAGCCTGCGCTTCTTCACGCAGACGCCGCGCTTCTGCCAGTTCTTCGCTAATCTTGGCCGAGCGCTCATCCAGAGCCGCGCCGATTAATTTATGCACGCCTTTAAACAGGAGAAAGCCGAGAAAGGCGAGCACACAAATCGCAACCCAAAAGGTGGGATCCGTATGTAACGGGCCAGAGGCGGAAGCTTGAATAAGCATCATGTCCTATCCTTTCACGCGGCTAATAGCGGATTTCACGCTGGCGGCGCTGGCTTTCATGCCGCCAATTTTAGCAATGATTTCGCCGACCGTATCAGCAGCCACATCATCAATTTTACCCAGAGCCGCCGTTTTAATCTTGCGAATGCGCGCATCCGCTTCGGCTTGCTTACGAGCAAATAGGTCCTCCGAAGCTTCGGCTTCGGCAGTGAGTTCTTCGTCAATAGACTTACGCGTTGTCTCGGAAATATTATGCGCTTTGGCTTTGGCATCGGCTAAGGCCCGCTCATAATCCGCTTCGGCCTGTGTGGCTTGTTGCTGCATGCGCGAGGCCTCGTCCAAATCATCGGCAATACGGTCGCCGCGATCTGTCAGGCCTTGTCCAATTTTAGGCAGGATAAAACGCGAGAGGATGAAATACATCACCCCAAAGGAGAGGAAGAGCCAGAAAATCTGACCCGACCATGTTTCAATGGCAAATTGCGGCATACCGCCAGAGGCCGCATCTGCGGCTTTGGTAGCATCATCATATGATTTTTCTGCAGCCATTATGGGCTCTCCTGAAAGACGTTAGCCTCAGACGTTAAGTCTAAGACCTAGGAACCGAAGAGGATAATCATCGCCAAAACGAAACCGAAAAGGCCAGTCGCTTCACAAAGCGCGAAACCCAAAAGAAGGTTTGTGCGCTGTGACGCTGCGGCGGATGGGTTACGTAGGGCGCCAGAAAGGTAACTACCAAAGATGTTACCAATACCAAGACCGGCACCGATTAGCGCCATGCCTGCAAGGCCTGCACCGATATATTTTGCTGCTTCTGCTTCCATGATAGTTCTCCTAGAATGATGGAATAAGATTAGTGATCAACGTGATAAACGTCATTGAGATAAACACAGGTCAGGATAGCAAACACAAAGGCTTGCAAACCGGCGACAAGGAATTCGAGAGCTACAATTGCGGCTGTTCCGATAATCGGACCAATCGCGGCGAATATTTTCCAACCGCCGCTGCCCATAAGGAAGGCAATGAAAATCGCAAAGATTTTAAGCATAACGTGACCCGCTGTCATATTCGCAAAGAGGCGAACCGCGAGCGTCACAGGACGAGAGAGGAAAGAAATAATCTCAATCGGAATAATCAATATATACATGGGCAAAGGCAGACCCGCAGGCGCAAAGATTTTGAACCATTTAAATCCGTTCTTCCAAATGCCGGCCACAACCACCAATCCGATGGTAAAGAGGGCGAGGGAGGCGGAGACCGCCAAATGCGATGTCGAAGTAAAGGCGTAGGGGTTCATGCCAAAGAGATTGGCGAAGAGGATAAAGAAGAATATCCCGAATATATAAGGAAAGAACTTGATGGCTTCGGGGCCTGTCGTGTCTTTAAGCATATTGGCAATAAATTCATGGGACATCTCACCCAGGGACTGCATACGTCCGGGGATAAGCTTGCCTTTGGCGGTTAGCGCAAAGAAGACAACAACGCCAAGCGCGGCCAAAACCATCCAAAGGGAGGAATTGGTGAATGAGATATCCTGTCCTGCAATTTTCGGCAGATCAAAAATCTTTTTGATCTCAAATTGTTGCATGGGGTCGTTTGCCACGGCCCTCTCCTTCAATCATCTTCGTCATCGTCTTCAATGTCTTCGCCGATGGGGATGTGTGCCGAGGCTGCGTCCATTTTTGCCGCAGTTCGCAATACACCTCTTATTCCCGTCGCAAATCCAAATCCAAGACCGACAACCAATAACCAAGGCTGTGTGTTAAATAACTTGTCCAGACCAAAGCCCAAACCAGCGCCAACTAAAACAGCCACTACTAATTCTGTACTCAGTCGCCACGCCATCCCCAAAATAGAGCCATCTACTTTTTCTGCCGTATCTGATTTGGTGTGCTTGGCTTTCGCCTGCGATAGGCGCTCTTCTAACGCCTTCAAATCATTAGGTTTTTCAGAAAAATTAGGCTTTCCATTTTGATTAGACATATAACAACTCTCTTTCACAGAATCCCTTGATAGAACCCTCTGAAAGCGGGCGGAACCTAGCTATATGGCGGGGCGAAGTCAACCAATTGCCCTAACTGTTAAGTCATTGATAAATATAGAGATTTAAGGATTCTGACTATGTGCGACAATCTGTGCTGATTCAGGCGCAATTTTGTGTGGGAAACGGCTGCTCGCAAGCGAATTGCACGGGTGGGTAGGGGGCGGCGCATTGCAGGGAAGTTTTGTTTGTAAACTTTTTCAAAGATTTGAATTTGGAAATGAACCTTTTTTGTTCATTTCCAAATTCATCGAAGAAGAAAAAGTTTACGGGGCGTATTGTGTCATAGACAAATACCATGCTTTTTTCTCAGCTTCTTCCTCAGCCTTGATACGGTCAAATATGGCGAGCATCTCAGCTTCCATCCTTGCGCGCTCTTCGGGCGAGGGCGGGGGCATATCTTCATAGCGCGTATATTGCGGCGTACTTTGGGGCTGCTCGCCTTCAAGTTTGGCAAGACGTGCTTTCTCTATGGCGAGCTTCGTTGCGGCGAGTTGATTTTCATGGGAAGTTATGGGGGCATTATTTCTAGGCATAAGGGTCTTTCTTTATGATGATTGTGTTTAAGGCAGGGGTCATTATCCGCTCGCCCTGATATGGGGGACGAGGAAGATGGTTTGGCTGACCGCGATATAAATGGACAGCCCGCAGGGTCAGCATCCTGATGGACACCGAAAAGATTTTAAAATTTTACAGAAGACTAACCCTGCGGCGATGATTTTAGGGCAACGGCACTAGGTAATCCCGAAGTCTGAGCGGTACGATGGCTGTCGCCACCTGACCCAGTCGGTCTGGCTTCCACGTTGCAATGACCCGGCACAGTCGAAGGCGTTAAGCTTCGATGCTCAGTCTCATCGTCTCTCTTGGCAGTCAGTAACGTCTCACCTGTCCACCCAAGACAGAACTATGTTCAAGTCAGTTATAAGCTCCTTTCATTTTGTGCTTGGTAAAACCAAACACATGATCAGGGCCTATCCCTGAACTTCAACAGTTGTGAATATAGATCCGTTTGAAGTGGTGAGGATTAATCTCTGTGTTTTTAAGCTAAGATGTTGAAGAAGCAGAGGTTTTTATTTTTACGGATGAGGATAAATTTCATGCGATATGTAATAAATTTCTGAAACAATAGCTACTTTACTCCAAGATATGGTTGTTATTTTGTCTTTAGTGAGTATTGGTTGTTTGAAATTATACAAGGTTTAAGAAATATGAGTTCCAAAGGGTATATTGAAAAGCTTCTCAGTAATTATTTTTTGACTAACACTCACAGTTCTTTTGAAGTGGATGATGAAAATCGTATTATCATATTATGTCCCTGGAATAGAAATGATGCCCGTCTAGTCGGTAAAGCGGAAGATAAGGGGTTTGTTGATGCACTGAATAACATCAGACTTAGTAATAAGTTTGATGCTATTTTTCATACCGATGCAAATCTTGTTGAATTTATATATGCTTTTTTAGATCCAACGGATGATAATGAGAAAGAAATTATAGATCGTAATTTTTGGTTTCATTATTCTGGTCGGAGATATAATTGTTATTTTGCAGAGCCAACGGATCGACTGTATGCAATTGCTAAAAGTTTTGAACGATTGCATTATGAACTTCATAGTAGGTCCGTCCGCCAGATAGCTGCATTTAAAAACTATACCAATGTGGATGACTCTAACGAACGCAGAAAAGCGTATTTTGATAAACGTGTGCCACGATCATTTTTTGTACAATGCCCTGAGCCGAGTGACGACGCATTAATCGAAGCGTTAGCTCGACATATGAATTTTGCAATGACAAGCTATGATAGAGGTAGCCCAACAATTCAGCTTTATGAAGATTCTGAAAGTCCCGAAAAGCCCGAACCGATAAGATATATTGAAGGGGCTTTCCCAGATGAGTTCTCTGTTCCTGAAATGGATGATTTTCTTTTAAAGCTACTTGAGGTAGGGCGGGTCACGTCTGCTAGATTTTCATTCGTATATTACTATCAGGTTCTCGAATATGCTGGTTATTATCACATAGATGCGGAAACACGATCTAAACTTAAAAGATTTTTGAAAGACCCAACTGTTATAAATTGTTCTGAAGACAAAATTTCGGAACTGCTAAATTTGTTGCCAAGCTTAAATCATAATGACGAGGTAAAGATTAGAAAAATGATATCGGCATATTGCGATCCAAGTGTAATTTGGAAGGAAATAGAAAATGACAAAGACTTTTTTTCGAATTCGCATTGTTTCGAAGGAGGCTTTGAAACAAAGGCCCTGATTTCTAACTCTACTGATTTGCTATCTTGGAACACAATGTGGATGCCAAAGCTTTATGATTATTTGACAAAAATTCGGAATGCATTGGTTCACGCGAGAGAAAGACGAGAGAATAAGGTCATTCTGCCTACTTTGACAAATAATAGAAATCTAGAGCGCCTAACTCCCTTGATAAGAAGAATGGCAGAACAAATTGCACTGGGCGCTACAAAATAAGAGCTTGCCAATTATCCTCACCATGTTGTCATTACCGCGTAGGCGGTAATCCATCACTGAATCTATCGGTTTTGAGAGAGCGGGAGATGGATTGCCGCCTTCATCATCCATATCCATTCATCCCGACGTAGGTCGGGAGCCATCTCCTGATTTTTTCTTTACGCTGGTTGTTGGTGATGGGCCCCGACCTGCGTCGGGGTGAACGGCCTCCCTGCGTCGGGGTGGGTGGTAGTGATGACCGGATTCGATAAGTAAATTGCGACATGCGTTGGATGACGGCAAGGTGGGTGATGGGCCCTTACCTTCGTCGGGGTGAGTGGTGCTTGCAATCTTTGCTTTCTTTAAGTATGTTCACTTAATGTTCTTTGTTTATATCACGGCTAATCGCAAAAACGGCGCTATTTATACGGGGCAGTGTGATGACCTTCTTAAGCGCATTTATGAGCATAAGACCAAGCGTTATGATGGGCATACGGCCAAGTATGATATTGACCGTTTAATGTGGTTTGAAATTCATGAGACGCGAGACTCGGCGTTTAAGCGCGAGCGCCAAATTAAAGAATGGAAGCGGGCGTGGAGGTTGAACCTCTTTCGCGAGACGAACCCAAATTGGGATGATTTATTTCATGGGCTGACTGAGACGGCTTTATGTGACCCTGAGCGCATGTATCCGCATGATTTTAGCCAGAGCGCCTATCAAATAGGATTAGCTAATTCTTACTAGGTGTTGGTGATGGCCCCCGACCTTTGTCGGGGTGAATGGAGTGGTGAAGTAAGGCACCAAAAATTGACAGGCTCTTGATATTGGCTAGGGTGGCCCCATGACCAAACCCGCCGTAAAAATCACATCCATCCTTGGCGCGCTTATCTTGCTGGCTGGGGCCGCTTTTCATATGACGGCTTTGACGCCGCTTAAGGGGGCTTTGGGGGCGTTGGAGCCTGGGTTTTTTCAGGCGGGCTTGCCGGCCATGTGGATTTTGCCGGCGGTGCATTGGATATTTATTGCCTTTATGGCGATTGGACTATCGCGTTATAAATCCAAGGCCTGCGCGGCGGTGTTGATGGGCTTTGGCCTTTTGATTTTAGTCGATGCGCTGATTAATTTTATCCATGTCGGCCCTTTTGCGGGCGTTTATATGCTCGCCCTTGCGGGGGGGGGTATTGCTGGCCTCCGGCGTAATGCTGCGCAAAGAGGCGCGGGGCGGTTAAGCCGTTCATAAGCCTATCATTAAAGCCCACTCATTTAAGAAAGCCTCCTATGTCCATTTTTGTTTTCGCCCATTTTCAAATTCACGATAAGGCGGGTTATGCGCGCTATGTGGAGCTTGCGACTCCGATTTTTATGCGTGAGGGCGTCAAGGTGCTGGGGAATGATGAAGCGCCTGTGCCGATTTCGCCGGGGCTTAAAGCGGATAAGGCTGTGCTGCTCGAATTTCGTGACAAGGCGCATTATAAGGATTTCTTTAGCCGCCCTGATTATGTTGCCGCCGCCAAGCACCGCGACGCGGCTTCAACGATTACCGCCATGAGGTTTGAGCGTTTTGCGCCTTAAAATTTTCGACTAAAATTTTGGGTGGGCGTTATCGTGCCTCTGAGTAGAGATAGGCCAATCGCAGAATAAGCCTTGCATTCGCCGCGTTTCCCGACCATATGCCCTTTATCGATCTAAGGCCGAACAATCTGGCTTACTATCCGTTAAGCGCGCCCCTGTCCAAAAGGGATAAGCTTGGCGGGGAACTACTATATTACTCTTCCCGACATCGACTAACGCCACGGCTTCGTGTTGGAGCCCCGGCACATTATGACGTGAAAGGAAATACACATGTCAGATATGAAAACAGGAACTGTTAAGTTTTTTAATACCTCAAAAGGCTTTGGCTTTATTCAACCCGAAGATGGACAAGATGTCTTTGTCCACATTTCTGCGGTTCAGCGTAGCGGTCTTGACGGCCTACAAGAAGGCGACAAGGTTGCTTTTGATACAGCTGTTGATGAGCGTTCAGGCAAGACAGCTGTCAACAACATCAAAATGGCTGACTAAGCTTTTTCAGGGGCGCGCCGCGCCCTAAAATTATGCGCCGTTCCTGTTTCAGGGGCGGCTTTTTTTATAGGTATTCTTATCTATTTGACCGTTAACCGAATCTTAGCACTTAAAGCCTTAGGTTTCATTATTGGTGATTCTACAATCTAAAAGTTATTCTTAAGATTGCGTTATCAATAGAGTTTAAAACTCCTATGTGGTGGCTTCCGTTAATTGGGGGGAAGTTTAGGGGGATGTTTCAAATACATTTTTAAACAATGTGGCTCGCACGTGGGCGCCTTTTCACGTGGCTTAGGCCAAGAGAGACAATAGAGACTAAAATGAACCAGCACCAATTAAAATATAATCCTAATATCGTAGAGATTTCTACCGCTGACCTGTCAGAACTTATTGCGCGATATGATATTGCGCAGGTGCAATTACATCAATGCGCCGCGCATTTATATGGCGAGGATGAGGCGCTTGATGCGGAAGTGAGCGACAAGGAATTATCGTCATTGGCAAAACAAGAAGATATTTTGCTGATGGCGGCATCTGCGCCCGTAAAATCTGATATTGATATTAAAAACATCTTGCAGTTATGGCGCAGGGAACAGCCCGCCCATGAAGATGATATGACAGCCTCAGATCGCCTCATACTGTCTTTATACAAGCATTATGATTTAGGCTAAGCTTTAAGTGAACCTCGCCTATCACCCTGATTAAGCCTGCATTCAGTTCGGTTTTTCTAAAACCTGTCTGAATAGGCTTAATCAGCGGAGGTAGCGCTATGACATTTCGATCTGTTTTTGCCAGAATTATTGGCGCGCTTATCCTATCGAGCGCAGGCCTATCACAGAACGCCTATGCGCTAAGCTGTATGCAGCCCGACCTGATAAGAACGTTGGAAGAGGCCAAATCCAGTGAGAAGCTTTATTATATTCTTGTGGGTAAATTCACCTCAGAGCCACATCAAGCTGAGCCCTATAATCATTACAATCATCGCCCCAAGCCGCCCAAAGTCATTCGGTCATGGTTTGAGGGTTATTCGGTTGCGCAAGACCCGCGCTATGATAGCCATCTAGCCCGCTTTCCCGTGGATATTCAGACAAGTTGCGCAGGCCCGTGGTGTAGTTCGCCCCCCGCCAATGGCCATGAGTTTATTGCTTTTGTGCAGGCGCGAGAGAACCAACCACCGCTCCTGAATGTGTCGCCTTGCCCGACATGGGTCTTTCCTGCGAAAGACAAGCAGGTTCAAAAGATAAGGCAATGTCTGGATAAGAGCTGTACGCCCCAACAAAACCCTTATTAACTCTTTACCATCCCCAAGGCGTCGGCGGGGCAGGGATAGGGTTGGCCGTATCAAATTCTATACGAAAATCGCGATTAGGGCGGCGCATCTCATAAGCAAAGAGATTATCCGCGGGGCGGGCCTCCATCGCCCAAGTGTTGGCTTTGGAGACTGGAATGCCCTCACGGTCAAAAAGGTCTTTCGTCGATTGATCGGCCGGAAACTCTGCGCGTGTCTCGGTTAGCTCACCAAGATGCCCGCCATAAAAGGTGAGGGTGTCAGGACTACCATCTTCATGGCGGTGATCATGGCGCAGCGCAAAAACACCGTCTTCCTCGCGTAATATCCATGTGCGCGAGCGGTTCTCCCCGACATGCAGCGCGATTTTAATCTCTTCCCCAGAACAATCACGCACATGCATTTTAATATCCTCTTTGCGCCACTCATCATCGGCGGCATCCGTGGTCACGATAGTGCCGGCAAAGGCTTGGCCGCAAAAAGTTCTAACATTATCGGTAAAGCCTTGCGTGGGCTTTTCACTCGCTTTAGGCGGCGCGGCCGTGCAGGCAAGAATGACGAAGGGGATAAATAAGAGAGCATGTTTCATAGTATAGCTATAGCGGCATTACGGGCCAAGAGATAGGCTTGCCAAGCAAATAAAAGATGCGCAGAATGAAGACATAAAATAAAAAAGATAGAGGGGATTTCACATGTCACATTTTCTTACGCCGGTACTCGCACTAATTATCTGGACGCTTATCATTATGGTGGTGATGTATAAGCGGCGTATTCCCGCGATGAACGCGATTTCAAAACGTACGCAAGATTTTATCGACGATCCTAAACTGGGCGAAAAAATTCCTGCGCCTGCGCGCTGGGCGGCGGACAATTATAATCACTTGCATGAAAGCCCGACGATTTTTTATGCGCTTATGCTCACGATATTCTTGATGGATAAGGTCACCCCGCTCGCGCTTTACTGTGCTTGGGGCTATGTCGCCATTCGCGTCATTCACTCCATTGTCCAAATCACATCTAATAATGTGTTGGTGCGCTTTTCGCTTTTCGTCTTATCCGCTATCTTGCTTATTATTATGGCGCTCAGCACAGCGGCGAAATTGGTCTAGCTATAAGCTTGCGCGTTTTTAATCGCGTCCCAAACCGCCGAGAGGGCGATGAAATCACAGCTCTCATCCGGGTCGCGGTCATTATTTAAATCGGCGGGGCTATTGCGCGTTATGACAATGCCTAGCGGCTCCCCGCTATCGGCGTCAATAACGGGTCCGCCGCTCATACCTGTCACGACGGGCTCATCGGGCGTTTCAATATGGGCAATCCATGTGCCGCTCCCCGCGCCGCGCTCAATATAGACATGGCCGCGCCGCTGCTCCAACGTGCGGCACCCCGCAGGAAAGCCCTTAATCACAACCCTTTGTCCGATAATGGGCGCTTCGGGCCGTTTAGCGGGCAGGCGGCACCCCATCAGCGCCGCGTCCAGCCCGCCCGGCCAAGAGCGCAGCTCACCGCCTGCAAAGGGCGGAAACAAATCATGACTTTCGGTCAGGCAATGCCCCGCCGATATCCATCCCTCCCAATAAGCAAAGAAACTCGCATAACATTGAAACCCCGCTTCATTGTAAAAGTGACGGCGTATATCGTGCGCCCTATTTGCATCCTTGGCGCTGCGTTCCGTTTTAGACGGGGTAGGGCGGGGCGCAGGAGCAGGTCGTTTACGGCGGAAAAAATCAAAGAAAGACATAGACTGCCTATAAAATTTATTCTCAAGGTGTGAAACTAGATTATATTTTATTGTTAGCTCTTTAAGGAATTGTGGTACCAAAAATTAGCGTCCTCAATCGCCCAAAAATAAGACACTGAGCCTTTTGTTCTTCGAATAGACGGACTTTCTTTGTTTAGGGTTGCAAAAGCTGCCTCTATTACCGATAAATTCTACCCATGCGATATGGTATTTCCTTAATAACCGTTTTAACCTCCCTAGCCTTGGCGGCCTGCGCCGGTGACGCTCCGCAAACCAATGCCTGCCAGGCGGCCGAAAAAATTGGGCGGTTTGATCCGGCCTCTGATTTGTTTCTGGCTCAATTTGATATTAAGACCGATACGGATGATTTGCACTCGGCAGCGGCTGTCGCGACTTTCCTCGCGAGTCCCAAATTTGAATGTGTGAATTACCGCGCCGTTTCCGGCAGCTATGGCACGCAAGGCGGAACCTATGTAGATCCTGGAACGATATTCGCAGATGCCTTTGGCGGCAACTGGGTCAACGCCCATGTCGACCGGGAGGCGGCAACTCAGAGACTGGCCAAGGATGTAACCAAAACCCTCAAGGCCGGTGGTCACGTTTGGATCATGGAAGGCGGGCAATCCGATGTCAGCGCCGAGACTCTGCGCAATGTCTTGAAAGACTATCGGGACGCGCCACTGAAAACCAATGTGCATTTAGTCCAGCATAGCGACTGGAATGAGCGGGTGACGTCCGAAGCGGCGCTCAGTTTTGTCAAAACTAATACTGATTACGTTAAAATCCCCGATGGCAATGAGCAGAGCAATGGTTCGCCGGGCTTTCGGACCGAAGCCACGGCCGTCTGGCCTGCGCTCTTAGCGGACCCGAATGTAGGTCCCATATGGACGACGGCACAAAGGCTCGCGCTCTCCAAAAACGGAAAAGGATTTGACGACGTGACCATTGCGGCAGGCGGATATAATAATAAAGCCATCGGCGCGGGCGGTCTGGATTTTTCAGACACATCAGAAGCCATGTGGATTTTCGGCTATGAAAGCCTCGTCGATGAGGCGGCGTTTGTGAAAGCCTTTGTGACAAAGGCAGCACAATAGATTCTCCGCTCATTCAAAGTTCGGCCTTGTCGTCTGAGTGATTCACGCCTCTCGTCAATTGCTTATTTTGAAAAGGGAAGACTGAAATGTCTGGGACATAAGTTGTCCGAAAGTGGAATCGGACTTAGGTCACGTTTTGTTGGATGGAAATACTTAAAAACTGGTACTCATAACATTAGATAAACCGATAACCGCTCAAGAGAAAGTAATTTCCAAATAGTCAAAATTTTGCCGAAACTGAGCGGCTTAAATTCGTCCAAAGTAAGCCGCTGAACTGAGAGGCCTATAACGCCCACTGTAAGATGCTCATAAGCTTCCTCCAACTCTTCATTGACAAACAGAGCGTTAAGCTGGGGTCTTTGGCGTTTGGCGGCTGTTCATGATCGCGTTTTTTTTGTTTTTTGCGGATGACCTAAACTTAGAGGGCGTCATACCCTGCCACCGGTAAAAGGCCTGAATCAGAGTTTCCTGGCTCGCATAATCCAAAAGCTGTGCGATATGTTTAAGGGTCAAATCTGTTTCCGACAAATAGCGAACGGCCATAGTTCGCCGTGTTCTGTCTAAAATTTCTGAAAAGCTTGTATTTTCCTCAACCAGCAATCTTTGTAGTTTTTTTGGACTGATTTCCAAGGCATTGGCAAGCTGATTGAGACCAATCTGTCTGCCGCCCAGCAGGCTGGGAATTAGGCTTGATACCAAGGTCGTAATATTGGCATTTTCTTTTTTTATCCCCCGAATCTGGAAATCAAGATAGGCATTGAGACCCCTTCGAATGACTTTGGCAGACTTTGACGGTGAGGTATTTAGGATATCCAAATCGGCCGTCATGCTATTAGTCGCCGCGTTAAAACTTACCGGGCACCGAAATGCTTTATCAAAAATAAGGTTTTTTGCCGTCCCACTATGCTGGAACGAAACCGTCCTAAAACGCATATTTGGGACAGCCCTAAAACTCATTTGGGCAATCGTTGCGAAGTGATGTTCCAGCAGCTGTTTACAAGGGCTTGCAAGCGGGTGAACGACACATTCAATGACGTAAACACCGAGGTCTGGTTTTTCCGTGACAGAATATCGAAAACCCGTGGTAAATTTGTTGATGTAATCAAGGCTGATTTCAATAAAGCTGCGCCAGGAGCGAACTCTATTGGCTAAAAATGTGATCGGACCAGCATTTTTAAAATCATCATTTTGAGCCAGCGCCCAGTCGAGGCCAAAATGTTCATTATTTCCAGCTTGTGCTAGAGCTTCATAGAAGTCACAAATAATGTTGAAGTCTTCAAAATGCACACCCGGCCCTGGTAGCAAAAGCTTTCCAAGGCTATCTGCTATTGAAACAATATCAATATTCTTCTCATTACAAAAATCGATGAATTCTTGAGATGACGTATTGCGGGCTATGAGGGTGGAAGTGGTTTGACTCACAAAACTACGGACATTTCGTGGTTATCGTCGTCTTGCCTAAGTACGAAACGGTCTTTGTAGATTTCAGAATTTTGCGCAATCGTTTGTTTGCGCGCACCTATTGAAAATATCGATAATAGTCGTGACACGCAGATTTCCCTCAAGCGCCAACCATAGAAATCCGAGTACCCCAAAGTAAAGTCCGGCTTGTCCTTAAATATAAGTTTCCCCTTTGGATAGCTGAAGATCCTTGGCCTGTAACATGCCATGCAATCTTGAAGTTGCACTCATAACCTGTAGAACAATTTTATAAAGTTATAATTGAATAACTATGTATTGGGGATTTTATGCGTCAATTTATTTTTACGGCCTCTATTATGACGGGCTTGATCCTTAGCGCTTGCGCGAAGGATCCGCAAACTGACATTGAAGTCTCAAATTCGCCGGAGCCAATTTTAAAGCTCGCAGAGCCTGCGCCGCAAGATATAAGTCATAATGAAAATGCGGCAGCACCTAAAACTTCTGCTGGTCAAAATGATCCATCGGAGCTTCCAAAGAGGTATCAGGGCTTAAACCCGATCGATATATCACGGGCAGAGATTGATGAGCACATTGCGCTTCAAGAAAAGCTCACGCAAACCCGTCAAAAATATCATAAGGCGCTAAAAGACTGGAACCAAGAAGACCCTGCAAGGAGAGGTCCGCAGCCTAGTTGGACTCATGGATTACAGTCCGAAGACGATACTAACCGTTATCGCATTTTAGAGACCAAGCTGCAAATGGCTATGTCTCGAAAGAAGTATGAGGCTCACGTTCCAAATATTTTATCCCAAGATGAGGTCAATGAGCTCATGGTTTTGCAACGCGCGCAGATGGAGCGACAGTTAAAACAACAGGAAAAAGTTCAAGCTTGGGCTAAACTGGACCCAGCGACGAGAGGGCCGCATCCTAGTGCCGCTTCATTATTTGATGTCAATCCTCGCCTGATGGAACTCCAGGGAAAAATTCAAAATGCGAATAAAATTGAGCGCCTGACACAGCGCATAGATAAATTAGGTGCCTCCCATAACATATCACTTTCCGACACTCAGATTAGTGAGCTTTCGGCGCTCGAAGCCGAAAATCAAAAAATTATGCTGTCCTTTTCTAAAGCTATGATGGACGCGCAAAAGGAAAATCAACTCAATGGCGGAAAAATCTCTCAAGCTGAAATCATAAACAAACTTCCAAAGCATCTCTTGCAAGGCATGATGGAGACGCAAATACGTATCCAAGCTATTGAAGGGCCTTTAAAGGCGGCGGAAAAAGCGGAACAACTTAAAAATAGCCTGACTCAATTGAGTCAGGAGTCTGGTGTTGCGATTTTGCAAAGTGAAATTGATGAAACAATTGCGCTGCATGCGGAAAAAGACAGAATCCAAACTAATGCTGAACGTCAAGCGATGCAAAAATGGCTCGAAGAGGGCGGAGATATTAGTCCCAAATCTCCGCCAATGATTAATGACGAAGATTATGCGCGTATCAAAGAAATCGACGCGCGCATAAAAGCAATTTCTGCGCCGATGACCGAAGCAAAAGAAGCCAATAATCCAGCATTAAGACAGCAGCGCTTACAAATGGAAGCACAGTTAAAATGGAGTACCGTTTGGCAGGATAAAAAGCGGGCCGGCGAAATTCCACAGGACGCGCCTTTAAACTCACCTTCATATGCCGAGTTACAGGACCGCGTTGAAAATTATAGCACAACATTGAAGTCCCGGGCTGATAAGGTTGGTTATGTCGTTCCAGAGGCAGATGTCGAACGTTTGAATAGCTTGAATGATGAGATGCTAGATATCCGCAAAAGGGTCTATGATATGGAGGTGGATGGGTCTGCCATGGTTGATAGTGGCAATGGATATAAGTTGCCTGACTTTAAACTCACATCCAGTATGCACAAAATTAGGTTGATTGAGAAAAAACAACGCCAAATTTTAGCAGGTTTATCTGAAGCCGAATCTTTTCAAAATGGGACCTCTTTGAATCAAAACTCTGAAATCGGAACGCAGCAATTCAACCGCAGAGATGGCGCGTATAGTAACGGTCAATATGGGGCTAAGAGCGGAATAGGCGCAGAGGCTATGATTGAGAGTTTTCGTTCAAGAGGTGTCGAAATTTCCCAGGCTGACGCAGATGATCTCATCGCCTTTGAACAGGAATTGGAGGGGCGGTAATAATTATTTACCTCTCTTCTTTGGGCAGATATTTTATGTTACTATAGCTCATGAAATACTCCGCTTTGCTTTTTTTCTGTCTTTTACTCGGATGCGCTTCTGATGCGAGTACGGAGCAAGCTCCAGAGGTTCAGTTCAAACCCGCTGGCGCAAAAGCGTCTAGCGGCACGTCCTACGCCCATCATCACAGCGAGTTCACACCCTATGATCCAAGCGCAGATGCTGCGGCGGATATTGCGCAGGCTTTGGCGGCGGCGAAGGCAGAGAATAAAAAAGCCTTATTGGTTTTTGGCGCGAATTGGTGTCACGATAGCCGCGCGCTTGCGGCGTATTTTGACACGCCGCGCTTTCGCACGCTCATTCAAAATAATTATAAACTTGCATATGTCGATGTCGGGCAAAAGGATCGCAATATAGACCAAGCGCAAAAATTTGGCGTGGAATCCATTGTCGGGACGCCGACAGTTTTTATAACGAATTCGCATGGCGTAGTTTTAAACGCCGAGACCGCGCCGACATGGCGAGATGCGGCAAGCCGTGAAGATGAGGCGGTCTGGGATTATTTCCAAAGCTACGCTAGCAAGTAAGGGCCTCGAATTAGAGGCGCATAAAGTAAAAAGGGGCTAACATGTTTATAGGTCATTACGGTCCAGCGGTATTTGACACGCAGCGCGGACATGGGGAGCCTCTTGTGACGCTGTGGCAAGGCTTTCTTGCGGTTCAGGCGATGGACCTGCTGTGGTCAATCTTGACGATATTGGGAATAGAAGGAGCCGGGAGCGTCGTTGATGGGGTGCCGCTCTTTAACATCCCGTGGTCCCATTCATTGGTGACGTCTCTGTTATTGGCTCTTTTTTGTGGCGGGCTATTTCGGGCTCTGAAACCCTCTGCGGGGATGCGCGGCTTTTGGGTCATTGCGGGCTTGGTATTCTCGCACTGGTTTTTAGATTTGATTGTCCACCGACCAGATTTGCCGCTCTACCCCGGTAGCGATGTTATGTTTGGCTTCTCGCTATGGAACTTCCCGGTCATGGCGTATGTTTTGGAAATGGGTTTAATGGCGGCTGGATTTTTGTTCTGGCAAAAAGTCACGCGAGCCAAGAGCCCAAAATATAATATCGCAATATGGTGTCTGTTTTTGTTTATGGCGGTGCTGCAAGCTGCAGTCGTTTTAATGCCAGGGTTGGCTGTTAAAGCTGGGACTTTTGATATGAGTGACGGCCTGCAAGGTCGCACACTAGGATTTGCCACGCTGACAATCTTTTGTCTTTTCGCAGCGATTGTTGCTTGGATAGAAAAAGGACGGCCGTCTAAATTTAGTTAGCTTAATCCTCGGCGCTATCGGGGCGTATTTTACTGGGCAAAGACACGGCCTTATTTTCGCGTGCCTTGGCGAGTTTAAACCCGCGCCCCGTCATGACAGCATTTTTACCAAATTTGGCCCGCGCTTTATCCGAAGCCCGTTCAGCCAAACCGCGTTTCATAGCGTAGGGATCTAATAAGTCTCCGCTATCGCCAACGGGTGAGGTGAGCCCCGAAATACCCGCGCCAATAAGGCGGAACTTGCGGCCATTGGCTTCTTTCTCAAGCAGGGGCAAGCAGGTTCTAAAAATGGCGTCCGCAAGCTGAACAGGTTGGGGCAGGGTGCGCCGCCGCGTAATCGACTCAAATTGCTTGGTTTTGAGTTTGAAGGTCACAACCGTGCCCGCAAGGTTCTTGGCCTTGCTGCTATCCGCTGTTTTCAGGCAGACTTGCCATAATTTGTCTTTAAGCGCTTCGAGATCAGAAATATCTTCGTTAAAGGTCGTCTCGGCGGAGACCGATTTGCGTTTGCTTGTCGGCTTTACGGGGCGGAAATCCTCGGCGCGGGCCAGACGGGCCAGATGCAAACCCATATCGCCAAATTGATTAGCCATGGACTTATCGCTTTGCCGCCTCACATCGGCAATGGTGCGTATGCCAACTTTATTCAGGCTACGCGTAAAGGCGGGGCCGACGCCGTATATAAATTCAACAGGCTTATCACGCAGAAAATCAAGTGCCTCGGCTTTACCAATAATGGCAAAACCATTGGGCTTGTCGAGGTCCGATGCGGTTTTGGCTAAAAACTTATTATAAGAGAGCCCGACTGATACGGTTACGCCAACCTTATCTAAAATATCTTGTTGAAGCTTAATCAGGCTTTGCGCTGGCGTACGGCCATGTATTTGCTGGGTGCCGGAAAGGTCCAAAAAAGCTTCATCTATCGAGAGCGGCTCGACGAGGGGGGTGAGGTCACGCATCATCTCGCGTATTTTGGCCCCTTCACGTGCATATTTACCCATATCGCCTCTGACAACAACGACGTCGGGGCAGAGCTTAAGCGCTTTGAACATGGGCATCGCCGAGCGCACGCCGTAAATGCGGGCATGATAACAGGCGGCAGAAACAACGCCGCGCTGACCCCCGCCAACAATGACAGGCTTATCGCGAATATCCGGGTTATCGCGCTTTTCAACCGAACAATAAAACGCATCGCAATCGACATGAGCAATAGTCAGATCGTTTATTTCCGGATGCGCGATAAGGCGTGTTGAACCGCAAGCCGCGCAGGTTTTTCCTGTCGCGGGCGCTGCGCAGTCGCGACATAGTTTCGTCATGTTTGCAAGCTTTGACAGATTCAGAACTCCTTAATTTATGTTCTTTATATGTTCTATAAATAAGAAGATGTGAAGACTCATTATGGTTAATCGAAACCTAAAGTCAGACACACTCTTGATTAATGATATTCTGTCATAAGATGAGGATAGATAATAACTGCGGGCAACGTCCCGTAATTGGTGAAGCGGAAATATGTTAAAAATCATGCCGAAAAAAGTCCTCATAGTTGAAGATAATGAGCTGAACATGAAATTGTTCGCGGACTTACTTGACGCGCATGGATATGAAACCCGTCAAACACGCGAAGGGCTGAAAGCTATTAGCATGGCGCGCTCTTTCAAACCTGATTTGATTTTGATGGATATTCAATTGCCAGAAGTTTCGGGACTGGAAGTCACGAAGTGGCTAAAGGATGATGACGCTCTTGCCGATATTCCCGTTGTAGCGGTCACGGCATTTGCGATGAAGGGCGATGAGAAACGTATTCGGGATGGCGGCTGTGAGGCCTACATCGCGAAGCCGATTACTGTGTCATCATTTTTGGCTACAGTACGGAAATTCGCCGAAGCGGCATAGGGCGGCGCAATGTCGGCCCGCATACTCATAGTCGATGATTTGGCCCCCAACATTCATTTGTTGGAAGTTAAACTGCAAGCTGAATATTATGATGTTGTAACTGCGCGCAGCGGCGAGGAAGCGCTCGAAATTGCGGGCAAAGAAAAACTAGACCTCATTCTTATGGACGCGATGATGCCGGGGATGAATGGGTTTGAGGCCTGTGAAAAACTTAAGCAAAATCCAGATACATGGCATATTCCTGTTATCATGGTCACAGCGCTTGAAGAAACAAAAGACCGAATTGCAGGGCTTGAAGCTGGCGCGGATGATTTCATAACCAAGCCTATTGATGATTTTAATCTGATGGCGCGCGTCCGCTCTTTATTGCGGCTCAAAATGGTGACGGATCAATTGCTCAGCCATACGGGTCACACCAGTGAGAATTCAAGACCTTTGTTAGAAAAAATTAGTCAGCGTGCAGGCAAAATTTTATTGATTGAAGATCAAGACCTGCGGGCGGATAAAATTTCTAAGCCTTTGAGTAAAACCCATAAGGTTATTGTTGAAGGAGAACCCGTTAAGGGCCTAAAAATGGCAGCGTCAGGTGTCGATCTGATTATTGTCAGTTTGGTGTCTCAAAGTTTTGATGGGCTTCGTGTTTGTGCGAGCATTCGTTTTAATGAATCAACGCGAGATATTCCAATCTTGATTGTCGCCGACCCAGAGGATGATGCCAGATTGGTGCGGGCTTATGATATCGGCATTAACGACTCTCTTATGCGTCCGATAGAAAAGCAAGAGATGCACGCCCGCGTAAATACATTATTACGCCGCAAATTTTACGCGGATAGCCTGCGTGAAAACTTTAATGAAAACCTTGAAATGGTGGTATCAGACCCGCTGACAGGGTTGGGCAATCGTCGGTATTTTGAACGGTCTATCAAGCCATTTTTCAGTGATTTGGAAGATAATGACCTTCCCTTTTCAATCATGGTATTCGATATTGATCACTTTAAGCGCGTCAATGATATTTTAGGGCATGATATGGGCGATCAAATCCTAAAAGAAATCGCCGCAAGACTAGCCACAAATATGCGCGCCGTTGACGTGGTTAGCCGTTATGGGGGCGAAGAATTTATGATCGCTATGCCAAAAACAAACGAAGCTGATGCTTTAATGGCTGCCGACCGCGTGAGATCTCTTATTGCAGGGACACCTGTTTTTGTCGATGGTCAGGCGCTGCGTATAACGACCAGCGCTGGCGTTGCGCAGGTCCAGAAAGGCGAGCAATTACGTGATGTTTTCAAACGCGCTGATGACGCGCTCTATAAGGCCAAGCATGGGGGGCGCAATCAAGTTGTCCCTGCCAGCTATAAAGAGGCGGCCTAACGTATTAACAGGCAATCTGCCTCGTCGACTCGCTTTATTCTCGTTTAGTCTTTAGATTAAAGCCTATGCGTTTTGGTGAATCCTTCCTCGAAGAGATAAAAGCCCGCATCCGTCCCTCGGATGTGGTTGGCCGTCATGTTAAACTCAAGCGTCAGGGCCGTGAATTTGCAGGGCTATCCCCCTTCACCAATGAGAAAACACCCAGCTTTTTCGTCAATGATGAAAAAGGATTTTATCATTGTTTTTCCTCGGGAAAGCATGGGGATGCCATTTCATTTTTAATGGAGGTCGAAGGGTTATCCTTTCCCGAAGCGGTTGAAAGACTTGCGGAAATGGCGGGTATGGAAATGCCAAAGGCTGACCCAGATGCAGAGCGCCGCGCCGCGCGCAATAAAAAGACAATAAGCTGGATGGAACAGGCGCAGGTCTTTTTTGAAAAATCGCTCTACCGTGATGTGGGAAGCGGCGCGCGAGAGTATCTGAAAAATAGAGGGCTGACGAAAACCGCGGCCTCAAATTTCGGCATGGGCTTTGCGCCTAATCATTTTTCTGCGCTTAAAGATGAGCTGATGCAGCAAGGCGCTTCTGCGCGCATGTTGATAGAGGCGGGGCTTATCATAGAACCAGAGGATAAAGGCCGAGAACCATGGGACCGGTTTAGAAATCGTATCATGTTTCCAATCCATGATAGCCGCGGGCGTTTGGTGGCTTTTGGCGGCCGCGCGATGGAGAAGGATGCCAAGGCCAAATATCTCAACTCGCCCGAGACGCCAATTTTCCAAAAGGGGCAGCTGCTCTATAATTATCACCGCGCGCGAAAAGCGATATCCAATCCGCAAAATGGCGCGCGGGGGATGATTGTGGCCGAAGGTTACATGGATGTTATTGCTTTATCCCGCGCCGGGTTTGAGCACGCTGTTGCGCCTATGGGCACAGCCTTGACCGAGGACCAGCTGGCGCTGCTATGGCGGGCAGGGCCAGAGCCTATACTTTGTTTTGATGGGGATAGCGCGGGGCAGCGCGCGGCCTTTAGGTCGATTGAGCGTGCGCTCCCTCATATTCGTCCGGGTCAAAGCTTGCGCTTTGCTCTGCTTCCTAAAGGGCTGGATCCTGATGATTTGATTAAATCCAAGGGCAAGACAGCGATGCAAGATGTGCTCGATCGGGCATCTCCGTTGGTTGAGATGTTGTGGCAGCGCGAAGTCAGCGCGGAGCCTTTGACGACTCCAGAGGCGAAAGCGGGTCTGAAATCCCGTATTTTTGCCGCGCTTAAAGAGATCACCCATGATGATGTGCGCGCGCAATATCAAACCGCTTTGCTTGATCGTTTTGATGCTGAGTTTGGCCGCAGAAAGTCAGCGAATAAAGGACAATGGAATAATTGGAGTCATCCCCGCCAACGCAAAGCTTCACCTGCGATGAAAGCGGATATGAAGCCCAATGCCATGGCGTCTAGTCGTGAAAAAAGGCTCATTGGAGCCATATTAGAGTGGCCTGAGCTATTACCCCGTATTGATGAGACCCTTTTTGAGCTGACTTTTACCACCTCTTCATGCGCGCAAATGCAGCGCATATTACTTTCATATTGGCGGACAACAAAAGCGGTTGAAAAGTCTTCATTAAATGCCCATATAGAGGCCGAAGGATTGAAAAACCTTCATCGTGAATTCGCGCGGGACCGTTTGTTGATCAAAGCGGCGATGGGCGGAGCAGACGCAGATTTGGACACACGTACGGCTCTTTGGCAAGACGAGGCCGCCGCCCTGACCGGGCAAGCCCAAACTGATGATGATAGCGATGAAGCTCGGTCCCTAATGGCGGATGCTATCCGCAGTGATAATAGTGACGCGTTAATGCGTCGAATGCGGGCCTTAAAAAGCTCGCAGGAATAAGATTCGGCCTTCCGATCCCTCATTTTTAATGAGTGTGAGCGGCGGGCTAAACGTATTTTTAAGGGCCTTGCTGTAGCGCGGCCTTTTGCCGGAGTAATTACATATGGCCAAAGCTGCCACTAAAACGAAGTCTGCCAAAAAAACGGCTGCCAAAGAACCTGCCGAAAAGAAGCCAGCTGCTAAGAAAACGGCGGCAAAAAAGCCAGCCGCAAAAAAACCTGCTGCTAAGAAAGCTGCCGTCAAGAAAACAGCGGCGAAAAAGCCAACAGCAGCTGAAGCCAAAAAGGCCGCGGCCTTGGCAGCGGAAAATGAGGTGACAACAGAAGTTGCCCCGCCAAAGCCTAAAGTGCTGACCTATCGTCTTGATCTTGAAGATACCGATGTTAAACGCATGATCGTTGTGGCCAAAAAGTCTGGCCTGATTACGACCAAAGAGCTTTACAAGCACATTAAAATCGAAGGCATCACAGCCGAAGATATTGAAATCACATTAGCGCAATTGTCCGAAATGGGCATTTCCGTGATTGATGAAAAAGATGAGCCGACTTACGGGTCGAAAACGCTGGCCCGTCCTGAAACGACGACGGTCAAAGGCGGTAACTCCAAAGATGATCTTGACCGCACGGATGATCCTGTTCGGATGTATCTGCGAGAAATGGGCGTTGTTGAACTGCTCTCACGTGAAGGCGAGATTGCGATTGCCAAGCGTATTGAGGCTGGCCGTAATACGATGATTAAGGGCTTGTGCGAGTCTGCGCTAACTTTCGAAGCGATTATGGTCTGGCGCGAGGAACTTGAAGAAGGCCGTATCCTGCTTAGAGATATTATTGATCTCGATACGACATATAACCGCGCCATTGGTAATATTCAGGAAGACCGCTCCCAAGCCGCTGTTCGCCGCGAAAAAATCGAGAAAGGCGAGCTTGAGGCCACGCCCGAAGATCTCGCCCAGAAATTTGATAATGGTAAAACCAAAATCGAAATCAATCGTGATTATAAAGAGGGTGAAAAGCCCATTGATGACGATGAGGATGAGGAAGAAGATAAAACCAACCTCTCTATGGCAAATATGGAAGCTGCGCTGCGTGAAGACATCATGGCAAAGCTTGACCGTATTTCTCAGGATTTTGGCCGGTTCCAGAAATTGCAGCAAATGCAAATCCGTGCGCGCCTCTCTGGTAAAAAGCTACGCCGCCCGCAACATGAAGAATTTGAACAAATTCAAAATGAAATCATCGAAGAGATTAAGTCACTTCAGCTCAATAATGCCCGTATCGAAGCCCTGATTGATCAGCTTTATATGATCAATAAGCGCTTTATCAGCCTTGAAGGCCGCTTGATGCGCTTGGCCGATGGTAACGGCGTTCCAAGACAGGAATTTTTGAAATCCTATCTGGGCTCGGAACTTAAGCCAACATGGCTTGAGGATATGGCGTCGACATCTGACGCTTGGGCGCGATTTGCAAAACGTGAAAGTGTTTCCATTGTCAAAATTCGCGACGAAATTGGCGAGCTTGCCCAAGAAACAGGTGTGCCCGTTGATGAGTTTCGCCGCATTGTCCAGACGGTACAAAAAGGTGAGCGTGAAGCGCGTCAAGCCAAGAAAGAAATGGTTGAGGCTAACCTACGCCTCGTGATTTCAATTGCCAAGAAATACACAAATCGCGGCCTGCAATTCCTCGACTTAATTCAAGAAGGTAATATCGGTTTGATGAAGGCCGTCGATAAGTTTGAATATCGCCGCGGTTATAAATTTTCGACATATGCGACATGGTGGATTCGCCAAGCGATTACGCGTTCTATTGCGGACCAAGCGCGGACCATTCGTATTCCGGTACATATGATTGAGACTATCAATAAAATTGTGCGTACGTCGCGTCAAATCCTGCATGAAATTGGCCGCGAACCGACACCAGAAGAGCTGGCCGCAAAGCTGTCTATGCCGCTTGAAAAAGTGCGCAAAGTTATGAAAATCGCCAAAGAGCCTATTTCGCTTGAAACCCCTATTGGGGATGAGGAAGACAGCCAATTAGGTGATTTCATCGAGGATAGTAATGCTATTCTGCCAATTGAAGCGGCTATCCAGTCAAATCTTCGCGAAACTACTACCCGCGTTCTTGCCTCGCTAACGCCGCGTGAAGAGCGCGTGCTGCGTATGCGTTTTGGTATCGGGATGAATACCGACCACACGCTTGAAGAGGTTGGGCAGCAATTCTCGGTTACGCGGGAACGTATTCGGCAAATTGAAGCCAAAGCTTTGAGGAAATTAAAACATCCAAGCCGAAGCCGAAAGCTACGCAGCTTCTTGGATCAATAAAAGAAACCGCTTCTTGCAAAATGCACGAAGCGGTTTTTTTATATCCGTTTATACGAAGCCTTAATGGATTATTTGTGACTCTATAATAAGCCCTTGGATATAATTGAACCTGTGGGGAGTCGTTCCAAGCCGTGATAGAGTCCTTAGTTCAGAAATATGAAGGATTTTTACGCTTTGACGCGCTAAAGACGACTGCCAGTATCATGCGCGCGCGCGGCGTTTATTTAATCGGTTGGGTTTTCGTTTTATCCCAAATCATCAATATGATTTCTATGAGTATCAGCTATGGGAGCTGGACATTAGATCACACGATTTCCGTTACAACGTCTATTCTGGTCATTATAGCCATTCATACTTTGCGTTATTCGAAAAACTTCATGGCCTATGCCTTGTTCTATTCAGTTCTTTTACTTTTAGGCGTATTTGCTTCTGCGATTTCTGAGCATACAGGTATAAATTCGGCTCTTTTGCCGCTCATTATCGCGGGGTCATTGTTAAATGGTTATGTCGGGAATTGGCGAAGTGTCTTAGCCTATACGCTTGGTGCTATCACCTTGATATGGGGCTTATATTACATTTCAAGTACGGCTCCACTTCCTTTAATGTTCAGCGCGGAAAAATTTGCGGCAACTAACTTTCAACGCGCTATGCAGGCCTCTATCGCCTTCGTTATTGTGTCCTGCACAGCCGCCTTTTTCAGCGTGAATATGCTCAGATTTTTTGGGACCTTGGAAGCGAATATAGAAAAGGCACAAAGCGCGGATAGATCAAAGTCAGCCTTTTTGGCAAATATGAGCCATGAGCTTCGTACGCCGCTTAACGGTGTAATCGGAATGAGTGGCTTGCTGCTTAAGACAGAGCTAGACCCGACGCAAAAACAATATGCCGAAATCGTGCATAATTCGAGTCGTAACCTCGTTGCGATTGTTAATGATGTTCTTGATCTTTCAAAGATTGATGCTGGGAAAATGGTTTTGCAAAATGCAGGTTTTTCTCTTTTGGATTTATTAGAAGGATTGATTGCCTTACATAAACCTGCCGCTCACGCCAAGAATTTAAGCCTTGAGCTAGACTATAAGCCTGGCGTACCCCACCGCTTTATCGGTGATGAGGGACGGTTAAGACAGGTTATAAATAACCTCATTGGAAATGCTGTTAAATTTACCCATGAAGGCGGCATTACAATACATGTAGATGGGCTTTACAAAACTGACGGCGATTTCGATTTAGCCGTATATGTGCGAGATAGCGGCGTTGGTATTTCAGAAGAAGATTCAAAGCGTGTTTTCCAGCGTTTCGAACAAGTCAATAATCGCCGAGACCGCGATGTTCAGGGGACTGGATTAGGGCTCACCATCTCGAAAAACCTTGTTGAAACGATGGGCGGTACGATGGATCTCGTGAGCTATGTCGGGCACGGCACAACCTTTTACTTTAAAATTACGATGCCATTAGATCGCCGCATTGTTGATGAAGAGCAGCTAAGCTCAGAGCCAATACCCATTCAATCAATGCCAGTATCTAAGACTGGCTTTGCTTTGTCCTAGCTATCTTTTTTTTACTTGAACGGCTCCGCCACCAGCGCCGAAACAGCCATAGAGCGGGTAAGATGACAATTAAGAGCCACGGCAAGACACCCGCTAAGAAGTTGATTACATCGGCTAGTCCGCGGGAAAATCCGCCGACAAAGCCTTTTAGGGCGCGGCCAATCGGGGCGAGGGCGCTTTGGCTGACTGCGACGCTTTCGCTTTGATAATTGATATTTACGACTGACATCGAGACGCGTTTACGCAGCACATTTAGCGTTGTTGTTGCGCTCTCAATTTGGCTTTGTACGCGGGCAAGTTCGCGCTCCAGCGCGAGTAAATCATTGAGCTTGGCATCGCGTGTTGCCAAAAGGCCTTGCAGCCTGTCCCTTAGCGTTTTTTGGGCTTTAAGGCGGGCATCTGTATCTAAGATCTGACGGGTGAGGTCTTCGGCGCTCACGCTATTATTGGTCATCTTGCCTTTGGCGGCCTCGACGCTGCTTTGCATGCTGGTTTTAAAGCCTTCAAGCCAGTCTGGCTCCGCGCGTAGGGATAGGTTCGCGGTTACATTATCTTCATTATAGGCCGATGTTGAAGAGTTGATGACTTGGCACAGGCGCGGCCCCGCATCCAGACAGGTCTGGGCATGGGATTTGGACGTTGCCGCAACCGCGCGCGCGGGCAGCCTAAAGCCGTAATTATAGCGATAAGCGAGGAAGTTCAGGCCGGAAGGATTGTTATTATTTGTATCTGGAGTGGGCGGCGGGACAGGGGCGGATGCGGATGTATTTGTTGCTCTTGTTTTATTATATAACCGCGTTGTTCCAGACTCCTGCCCGACCGCTGAGTCTGAGACCCCATTGAACACTGTCATGCCCTCTGGGCTGTCAAGCTGTACCGAGCTGGAGTTCTCACATGCGCTTAAAATAAGCGCCAAAGGTATTATTAGCTTTTTCATGTTTCGCCTCATTCATTATATGTCTTACATGTAAGACGCAGCACATCCTTCAATCCTTGGGCAGAAACTGTTATTTATTTCTTGTCTGATCATAGGCGAGGGCCCTGAAATCATCATGGATTTGCGGATCGTCTTCGCTAAAGAATTGCAGCATAATAATCCCAAAACTTGCATTACGTCTATCCACCCAAAACGTCGTCCGCGCGGCCCCGCTCCAGCCCCATTGACCGACGCCTTGCCCATTACGCACAATTTGCTCGGGCGTGTCTTTGATGACAACGCTTCCGCCATAACCAAAGCTATTATTGGTCTCGCCGCCAAGCCATGGAAAGAGAAATTTTGGGTTGTCACCCATTTGATCGGACATCATTGTCTCAACGGTCGCTTCGTCAAGTACGCGGTGACCTTTATAAATGCCGCCATCAAGCATCATTTGGGCAAATTTAGCATAGTCATCAAGAGTCGAAATCAATCCGCCCCCGCCTGAGTGAAAAGCATTTTCTGTCAAAAACTGATTGGAATTAAGCGTATTGTTTTCTGGATTATCTTCGATGAGTTTAAAGCTGCCATCTTTTCGCATGAGATAGTTTTGTGTGAAACGGGGCGCTTGCTTGGGCGTGACGTAAAAGCCTGTTTCAGTCATGCCCAGCGGATCAAAAATACGCTCTTTCAGAATCTCGCCAAAACTTTGTTTTGTGACGATTTCGGCGATCCGGCCCAGAACATCAATGGAATAGCTATAATACCATGCGTCCCCCGGTTGCCCAATTAAGGGAAGCTGAGACAGTTTTTTCATTTTGGTTTCAAGCGTCTCAGAGGGTTCAAATAACCCCGCCTTTGCATAGAGGGTCTCGACGGGATTTATATCCCCAAAGATACCGTAACCTAGGCCCGCGCGGTGAAGGAGCAGGTCTTCAATCGTCATAGGCCGTGCTTGAGGTGAGAATATCGGTTTGCCGTTAGCATCTGCGGAGGCAACCTGCATATTGCCCAGCTCTGGAATGTACTTACTCACGGGGTCTTGGAGGGAGAGCTTGCCTTCTTCTTGCAGGTCCATAATCACAACGGATGTGATGGGCTTGGTCATGGAGTAAATCCGCCAAACTGTGTCGAGCTCTACTGGTTTATTTTGCTCACGGTCACGCAGCCCGAAGGCGCCTTTATAAACAGTCTGCCCCTCATTAAACACAAGGGCCGAGACGCCAATGACATCTTTGGCCTCAACCGCGCTGGAGAGTAAGTTATCCATCGCCGCTTTATCAAAATTTGTCTCTGGTAAAGATGTATCACTACAGGCCATTAAGACGGCAGCGCCCATTGTGGCGCTCATGGCGGTGGTTATTTTTTTCATTATTTTGTTCCATTCAACATTATGGGGTCGCCATACCCAAGGGATTTTAAGCCCTCGGCTTGAGAGGCCGCGTCGCCAACGACAAGATAATTCATCGCGTCAGGGCGTAGATATTTTGCGGCCAAGGCTTTAAAGTCTTCAAGCGTCATCGCTTCAATGGCTTTGGCATTTTGCGCGCGGTAATCTGCGGGGTAATCATAGGCGCTGATGTCCCCCAGCATACGCAGCTTATCAGACAAAGTTTCGTTTTTCAGCGCTTGGCCTTTGAGCAAAGCGCCTTTCATGATGTCGAGCTCTTCCTGGGTGAAATCCGGGCCGTAAGAGCTAACAATGTCGCGGATAAGCTCAATCGACTCTTTCGTGACATTGGTGCGCACGCTTGATCTTACATTGAACGTTCCGCGGTCTTCATCGCCGTTAAAGCCTGAGCGAATACCGTAAGTATAGCCTTTCTCTACGCGTAGCGCTGAATTAAGGTCAGAGGTATATATGCCGCCCAGCGGAAAGTTAATCGCATTTACGAGCGGGTAATCTGGGTCTTTTGCCGTAAGGGACGGGCGCTCTATGCGAAGTACGGATTGCTTAGCCTGCGGCACATCATAGAAATAAACTTTTGACTCTGTGACAGGTTTGGCAGGGCCTGGCCGCACGCGAATATCGTCTTGCGTAACCTCTGGTCCGCTTCCGAAGGCCGCTTTCACATCAGCAGGCGTATAGTCGCCCACGATACGCAGCTTTGCATTACCAAGCCCGTAATAGGCGTTGTGAAAGGCTTTCAAATCTTCAATTGTGACAGCTTCTAATTTTTCCTTGGGGCCATAGCCTGTATAATGGAAAATATTATCCGCCGGATAGTTAAGCTTCGCATTCTCGCGGGCCGAGATGGCATTGGGATTACCCTCGGCTTGCGTAATTTGTTGCAAGGTTTTAGCTTTTAAAAGCGCAAATTCCTCTGCGTCCCAGCGCGGTTCATTTAGCATCTCCATGACGAGATTGGCAGTCGCTTCGAAATTACGTTTAAGCGTGGTGCCAGACACAAATGTTCCCGTATTGCCATTGGAAATCGAGATAGAGGAGCCAAGGGACTTAATCGCGTCTTCCAGCTCTGCCGTTGTTTTATTGGCGGTGCCTTTTTCGAGCAGGTCAGCGGTGAGGGCAGGTACGCTAGGTTTATCAACGCTGCCATATTGCCGTCCGGCATCAAGGCGCAGAGAGAAATTAATGAGCGGGGTTTCATCGGACTGAATACCGTAAACCTCTAGGCCATTACCCAGTCTATCTCGCCATAAATCAGAGGTGGGCAAAACATAGCTTTCGCCAAATTCTGGCTCTTTGGTTCTATCAAATGCAGAGGGCGTTGTTTGCTCCAGCACCCGCGCGGCAGGATCAAAATCAGGGGCCGCGCCTTCTCCCGCTACGATAGCTTCTTCGACGACATTGGCCTTTACAGCGCCTTCAAGCGCAAGCTCTGGTTCTCCCTTGGGGGTAAAGCTAACGGCGATGCTGGGCTTGTCTTTGATATATGTATTATAAACGCGCATGACGTCATCTGTCGTTACGGCTTGAATATTGGCGATGTCTTTTTTGTAAAAGCCGGGATCGCCCGTAAAGACATTATACTCGCCAAGCTGAATAGCTTTACCCAGCGCGCTTTGAACTTCGCCGTAAAAATCAACTTCAATGCCGGCTTTAATGCGGCCAAGATCGTCTTGTGAAATGCCGTTTTCTTCAAACCGCGCAAAGCCCTTTTCCAAAGAGGGGATAAGACCGTCAATATCTTCGCCTTCATTCGGGCTGATAAAGAGATAAGCTTCGCCCGCTATTTCCTTGGTGTAGTTAAAACCGGAAACGCCCGAGGTGACTTTGTCTTCGTCAATCATCACCTCATTTAGCGGGGCGCGTTTGCCTTCTGTGAGGTAGCTTATCAGGATATCGAGCGCGTAAGCATCAGGGTGATATTGCTCCACGGCGGGCCAAGTTAAGGAGAGCTGCGGGACAGTGGCGAAATTATCTTCGTGATAAAAATTCAGGCTCTCGGTTAAGCTGCCGGGCTTGGCATCATAATCTGGAATATCTGGCCCGCGCGGGATTTCGCCGAAATATTTCTCAATCATGGCTTTGGCTTCGGCCTTGTCAAAATCACCAGAGAGCGTGACCGTGACATTATTAGGCACATACCATTTTGCATAAAAGTCTTTAACGTCCTTAAGGCCTGCCGCATCTAAATCGGCGAGCGATCCAATAACCTGCCAATTATAGGGATGGCCTTCGGGGTAAAGAGCTTTGGAGACTATATAGAGATTATGCCCATAAGGTTGATTATCGACACGCTGACGTTTTTCATTTTTGACAACTTGCTTTTCATTATCGACCACATCTTGGGAGACGGTATTGATAAACCAGCCGAGCTTATCCGCTTCGGCCCATATGATTTTCTCAAGTCCGTCTTTGGGCACGGCTTGGAAATATTGCGTCATATCATTGGTGGTGAAGCCATTTGTGCCTTCACCACCAATACGCGTATTCATTTCATCAAGCCCGCCATAACCAAGGTTTTCGGAATCCAAAAACAGCAAATGCTCAAATAAATGGGCAAAGCCTGTGCGTCCCGTCACTTCGCGGCCTGAGCCGACATGGGCGGCTAAGTCAATCGCGACAACAGGGTCTGATCTGTCGATATGGAAAATAACATCCAGGCCGTTATCAAGCGTGAATTTTTCATAATTTATCTCAAGCGCCGCCTTGCTCGGCATATCTGGGATAACACCCGTTTCGCTACAGGCTGCTATGACAATGGCAGACGCTGTTAATCCAAGAATGCGTAAAGTCGACATAAGTCACCCCATATTGTTTTTAGCAATAATGGGGCAGATATCTGGAATTGTCTATGGGGTGTAAACCCAGCTAATCGGTGAGTTTGACCATATAAAGTGGTCCTGCGATTAACAAAAAGAAGATCAAATTCATCACGACATTAGAAGGCACGCCTGCTGCAAATGAGCCGAGGCTATCAACAAGGAACCAAATTACTACGCTTATAAGGCCGCCGCGTTTCGCAATTTGGCGCGCATCAGCGTTTGGAACAGTGAGTAATGGCGCCACAACAAAGGCGTAAAGCGCGCCAAAGCCAGCACTCAATCCAGACATTATAGCGGCGAACCAACGCGCATCCCGGGTCAGGTTTTCGGTATGTGTACCGCCCGTCCAGTCAAATATATTCGCTAATGAATGCGCAAATCCATCAAATTTTGGAAAGGCAATCGTTACAAAAATTAACCCAAATATTATAAATCCCCAGCCCATCAGGCGGAGTTGCTTGGCGACATGTCTTGGTTTCATAATCATCTCCGTTGATACGCCCCTTTAGGAAAGCAGCGGGGTTAAAACAATTACCTCTCAGGTAAGTGCATTCTTCCAATCCTGATGTATAAAGGCTTTATGAGTACGGCTTTCGGACATTTAATTAAGCATTGGCGAAATATTCGCCGATTTAGTCAATTGGCGCTCAGTACAGAATCTGGTCTATCCAGCCGCCATATAAGTTTTTTGGAAACCGGGCGCTCAAAGCCTAGCCGCGGAAGCGTTATGACCTTGGCGCGTGTTCTTGATATGCCACGGCCAGCCATAAATGAGGCATTATTAGCCGCAGGCTTTGCGCCTGAATATCATGCTTTGCCGATGGATGATGCTGACCTTGCGCCCGCCATGAGCGCTATAATGACGATTCTGGAAAACCATTCCCCTATGCCAGCGATTGTTATTGATGCTGGGTGGAACATTCTGGGCGGGAATGTTCCTGCGCAGCAAATGATGCAATTCTTTCCTTTCAAAGGTTCGCTTTGCGTCGTTGACGCCTTACTTAATGATGAGCCAAGCAAGCCTTGTTTTCTGAACTGGTCGGTCATTGCGACTTGGACTCTGTTACGCCTACGCGCCGAGATATCGCGCGATGGCCCCGAAAGTCCGTTGCTGGATTTATATAACCGGCTCGCAAATGATAGCCGTATCACAGATAGCGATATTGACTCATTCTCTGATTATGGCGCTGTATTGACTATGCAGGTTAATCTGGGCGGTCATGAGCTTAGCCTTTTCACCATGCTCGCTGAATTCAGCACAGTACAAGATTTAGCGCTGAGTGAACGCCGCGTCGAATTATTCTTCGCTGCCAATGACGAAACAAAAGCCTATTTTGAAAGTAATTTTTAAACATCAAACCGTCCCAAATCCGTATCTTTATGTAGGTTTTGCGCTTCAAAGATACGGCCATTCATGACGGCGAAGACGCCATAATCCAGAGACTGCGCGGCGATAATGGCGCCGCCAAGGTTAAACTCTGCATCTGATTTGCCAAGGGAGTGCGGCCGCATTGCCCCTGTCAGGACGACAGTTTTATTGCCCACTTTCCCGTCAAGATATTTCGCCGTAAGCTCCATCGTACCTGTGCCATGGGTGATGACAATTCGGTCCTCTTTGGCCGCCGCGACAGCCTTGAGAATAGCGGCTCGGTCCTCATCATCCATATCAAGGCTATCTTTTTGCATCACCATATGCAGGGCAGGGTGATCACAGCGGCCAACACGTAAAATATCAGGCAACTGACTCTCGCCCTTTTCGTTAAAGACAAGGCTCTCCGTAAAAGTATCATGCACCTTATCGAGCGTGCCGCCTGTTATCAGGATCAAGACGTCCATGCGCAGCCGGTCACTACTCTATGATGTCATAGCTCATATTGACGGTAACGCTTATTTCTTGCTCGCCAGCCGAGACAGGAGTGCTAGCTTGAGCGATATCCATAGACCGCGCGGCATAGGCCACGGATTGTGGTCTGAAATTACCACCTGATTCAGAAAGTGATTTTAGCTTACCCAGCTTTACGCCCGCAGCAGAAGCCATAGCTTCAGCTTTGGCCCGCGCCTCACGAATGGCATCTTCACGCGCTTTTTCTTTGGCAGCTTTGGAATCTTTAATCGAGAATTGCACACCGTTAATATTGTTCACACCTGCTTTGACGAGGGCGTCCAGCATCGCGCCGACATTATCCAGATCATATGTTTTCGCAGAGACAGTGTTGCGCGCCTCATAGCCTTCTATTTTTGGCGCTTGGCGGTTTTGATAATTATAGCGGGGCTGGAGAGAGAGCTGTGACGTTGTGATATGTTTCTTCTCGATGCCCGCCGCTTCTAACTCTTCAAAGGCGCGGGTCATTTTTGTGGCATTGCCAAACATGGCTTCGCGCGCGGTTTTCCCTTGGGTCACAACGCCGGCGGATACTGTGGCCATATCTGGGGCCATATTGGCTTTGCCCGTGGCCGTGACTTGAATTTTAGCCATAGGGACCTCTCCTGATGTAACATAAGTTGTCGCGGGCTGACAGGCCGCTAGTGTAAGCGCCGATAAGGCTGTGAGATAGAATGCTTTCATAATGTCCTCCGTTAGCTAGCGGATAACATAGCTAATCTCTTTCAACAACGCGGATAAGACCTTCTTGTGCAGTTGAGGCAATCAGCTCGCCGGTTTCTGTGTAAAAACTGCCGCGGCCAAAGTCGCGGGCCCTTGCCGAGCGGGGGCTATCAATATGATAATAAATCCATTGATTGACGCGTATCTCAGAATGAAACCACATGGCGTGATCCAAACTCGCCGCAATCATGCGGTGGGTTTTGCGGTCAACATTATGCGGCATCATCCCGACAGACATCAGAGCTTTGTCAGAAATAAAGGCAAGCAAGGTGCGGTGAATAATCGGATCATCCCCAATCTCTTCATGGAACTTAAACCAAAATCCGAATTCTGGCTCATATTCGCCCGGAACCAAGATGTTCAAAAGCTTGGGCGTGCGGATATCAATAATCGACTTATCAAAAACAAGGCTCGATGAGCGCAGCTTATCTATTGTCAGTTCAGGTCTGGTCTTCGCCAGTTCCTCTAAATGCTCTGGATCAGGTAGAACATCTTGAGGCGCAGGAATGCCTGCGGGTAGATCCATTTGATGATCCAGCCCATCTTCGAATTTGTGAAAAGAGATAGAGGCATTAAAAATCGCTTGGCCCTTTTGCTTGGCGACAACGCGGCGTGTGGCAAAGCTCCGCCCATCACGGATGGGGTCGACCTCATAGATAATCGGGCGGCTAATATCGCCGGGTCGCAGAAAATAGCCGTGTAAGGAATGCGGGCGGCGTTCGCTATCTACGGTTCTAACGGCGGCATTCAGGGCTTGGCCGAGAACCTGCCCGCCAAAAACACGGGGCAATCCTAAATCCAAGGGCTCACCTCTGAAGAGAAGATCATCAAGCTCTTCAACATGCATTTTGGAGAGGAATTCATCACGGGTAAACATAGGCTAGATATCTGCTCTGGCGGGCAAGATTGCAAGCCACAGTTTTGCATAGACGTCTTGCATAGAGTTTGCCATTTAGAGATATGACAAATGACTGGAAATCCGAACTGAGCGAACTCGCAAGACGCCAGAAACTTGCAGAAAAAATGGGGGGCGCAGATAAACTTAAGCGCCAAAAAGACCGCGGTAAGCTTAATGTGCGTGAGCGCATGGCCATGCTGCTTGATGATGGGTCTTTTCGAGAAATCGGGAAAATTGCGGGCAAGGGCACTTATGATGCCAAGGGTGATTTGACAGACTTCGCGCCGAGTAATTTTATTTTTGGGCGCGGGGATGTTGCGGGACAGCCTGTTGTGGCCACGGCAGATGATTTTACTGTGCGGGGCGGGGCGGCGGATGCGTCTATCCACCGCAAATTTACCCAAGCCGAGCAAATGGCTCATGAGATGCGCTTACCGCTCATACGCATGATTGACGGGACAGGCGGGGGCGGTTCAGTCAAAATGATTGAAGATATGGGTTTTACCTATGTCCCCTTTGTGCCGGGCTGGGATCATGTGGTGAAAAACCTCGACACCGTGCCCGTGGTGGCTTTGGCGTTGGGCCCGACCGCAGGGCTTGGCGCGGCGCGTGTTGTGGCCAGCCATTATTCCGTCATGGTCAAAGGGCTCTCGCAAATTTTTACCGCTGGCCCCGCCGTTGTCGCCGCGCTGGGCGAGACGCAAAATAAAGAAAGCCTTGGCGGCTCTATCATCCATACAAGAAATGGCGTTGTCGATGATGAGGCCAAAGACGAGGCCGAGGCGATGGAGATGGCGAAGCGGTTTCTCTCATATCTACCCTCTTATGCGGGCGCGCCTTTGCTGCGCTCTGACAATCATGACCCCATAGACCGCGCAGATGAGAAGCTCGCCACGATTGTGCCGCGTGATAAATCTAAAGCCTACAATATGCGCCGTATTGTGGACGCGGTTGCTGATAAAGGCAGCGTCTTTGAAATGGGGCGGCGTTGGGGCCGGGCGGTGATTACGGCCTTTGCGCGCTTTGATGGCTGGCCCGTTGCCGTGCTCGCCTCTGACCCAACATTTTTAGGCGGCTCGTGGACAGCCGATACGGCGGAGAAAGCCAAGCGCTTTACTGCGCTCGCCGAGCAATTTGGGATGCCCGTCATTCACTTGGTTGATAATCCCGGATTCATGATCGGGCTAGAGGCCGAGCGCACCGCTACTATCAGGCGCGGCGTGGAGACAATGAACGCGATTTATAAATCGACGGTGCCTTGGGCCAATGTCATTATCCGCAAGGCTTATGGCGTGGCGGGGGCGGCTATGTCAGACCATACGCGCTTTCAATATCGTTTTGCCTGGCCGAGCGGGGATTGGGGCAGCCTACCTATCGATGGCGGCGTCGAGGTCGCTTATCAAAGCGAGCTATCAAAATCTAAAAACCCAGAGAAAAAACTGGCTGAAATCAAAAACCGCCTCGCTAAGGTGACCTCGCCCTTTAGAACCGCAGAGCACTTTGCCGTTGAGGATATTATCGATCCGCGAGAGACGCGAAAATTACTCTGTGAATTTGTGGCGCTCTCCATGAGATAATCTTCAAAACAGGCAAATTGCCTCTTTGCCTCGCCCGCGCGCCGCGCTATAGAGCCGCTTCATTGACCAGTGGGGGGATAGCTCAGTTGGTTAGAGCCACCCGCTCATAACGGGTTGGTCGGGGGTTCAAGTCCCTCTCCCCCTACCAACAGAACCCCCAATTTCTAGGGGTTCTGATGGAAAAGCGCTCCCCCTACCATTTTCACAAAATGATATGTCGCGCACAAGATGATCCGTTAAGCGATTATTAGGCATATTACTTATCCAAATATAAATCATTCTATGGGCATAAACGTTCCATAATTAGAAAAATAATCTAAGTGTGAATGTTGAAGACTAGATCCAAATCCAGTGCCGTTAAGGCCAAAAAATCGCCTGTGCGCGCAACGATCTCTTCTATGCGAAAGGCATGGTTTGGCGTTGGGTTCTTAAGCTTGTTTGTCAATGTTTTGATGCTCACAGGTCCGCTCTATATGCTGCAGGTCTATGACCGCGTGATAACCAGTCAAAGCATGTCCACTCTTATTGTCTTGTCTATTTTAATGGTCGCAATGTATGGGTTTATGGGGTTGATGGATTTTCTACGCACTCGCATTCTTGTGCGCATTGGGAATTATGTCGAAGCTGAATTAAGCGCGCCGATATTTAAATCATGGCTGGCGCAAGGCGTTAGAGGTGAGCGCGGCGCAGCGCAAAGGCCGCTTCAAAATCTTGCCGTCTTAAAGCGTTTTCTCACAGGCCCCGCACCGACAACATTTTTTGATATTCCTTGGACACCGATTTATATCGGGGTCATTTTTATGATTGATTGGACCTTGGGTGTTTTCGCAATCATTGGCGCGCTCATCGTTTTATGTATTGCTATTATCGCTGAAATGAGAACACGAAACAAAGAGACGGACTCGCAGAGCGCACGGTCAAATAGTCAGGTTTTTACGCAAAAAGTCTATTCAAATTCCGAGGCCATCCTGTCTATGGGCATGGTTGATGATATGGCCAAGAGATGGCACCGTATCAAAAATGCGGGCAATGCTAGCGATCTTTCCGCAAGTGATATTGCCGGCGGAGCAACAGCTGTATCCAAAGCGTTTCGTATGTTTTTGCAATCTGCCATTTTGGGATTAGGCGCAGCTCTCGCGGTGCAGCAAATTATATCGCCCGGCGCTATGATTGCAGGATCCATTATTTTAGGGCGCGCTTTGGCCCCTATTCAAATGGTGATTGGTCAGTGGAGAAGTTACATTCAAACCAAGTCCGCTTACCGGGATTTAAACAGTTTTTATGCATCTTTGCCAGAAGACGTGGAAAAATTATCCTTGCCTCAGCCTACGGGTATAGTGAGTGTTAAGAACCTCTCTGCTGGCCCTCCCAGCGCCAAGAAAGCCACACTTAAAGGGTTAAACTTTGACCTCGTGCCAGGGGACGGATTATGTGTTTTGGGTCATAGCGGATCGGGCAAATCATCTCTTGCGCGCTTACTTGTGGGTATCTGGATGCCGCAAATGGGATCTGTCAGGCTCGACGGCGCGACACTTGATCAATGGGAAAACACAGAGATAGGCCGCCATATTGGCTATTTGCCACAAACGGTTGAATTATTTGATGGTACTGTGGGCGAAAATATTTCGCGTTTCCAATCCAATATCGCGCCTGAATCTATTATTCGCGCAGCCCAGATTGCGGGCATACATGAATTTATACTGAGTATGCCTGATGGCTATAATACGAAACTGGGGGCAGGGGGTATTGTTCTCTCTGTGGGGCAGGTCCAACGCGTTGCCTTAGCAAGGGCAGTCTTTGGGGATCCTTGTCTTGTCGTGCTGGATGAACCTAACTCCAATTTAGACGCGCAAGGTGATAAAGCTTTAAATGCCGCTATCCAATATATGCGCGGTCAGAACAAAACAGTCATCATTATCTCTCATCGTCCAACCGCTATGGCGGCGGTCAATAAAGTTCTTGTTTTGCGCAGCGGCGAACAAGAGAAATTTGGATTAAGAGAAGACGTCCTAAATAACGGAAACCGCGTACCACCTACAAAAACAATGGCGCAAATACAGCGCCTTCAAGCGCAAGCTCGTCAAAAGCAGCAACGCCTTCAAACAGCGCAGCAAGCGCCTGCGGCAAGGCCGAACCCTTACCAAACCCAACAAGCGTAATGATGATGAAAAAACGTCAAAAAAATATAAAGCCCCAAAAGCAAGGCGCGCAGACTGAGCTTTCATTTCAGTCTTTGAATACATATTTGCGCGTGAGCTATTTCAGCTTGTTTTTACTCGTCATTGTCTTTGGCGGCTGGACCTTTTTTGCTAAAATCCAAGGGGCCGTCATTGCGACGGGTAAAGTCGCTGTAGAAGGCAAACCTAAACTTGTTCAGCACTTAGATGGCGGTATCGTCAGCGACATAACTGTAAGGGAAGGTGATGTGGTGACGAAGGGTCAGACTGTTCTGTCTCTGGATGCTACAATTTTGAACGCCAATTTAGAGGCTGCGCAAACAAATTATTTTGAAAACCAAGCTCTTATAAACCGCCTTGAGGCTGAAAAAACTGGGCAGGATCGCATTATGTGGTCAGACGCATTATCGCGCAAACGCGGGAACCGCAGAGTTGCGCTGGCTATGTCGGGCCAAGAGCAGTTATTTCACGCGCGCCGCGGGGCACTTATGGGGGAAATTGGTCAGCTTCGGCAGCGTATAGAACAGCTGCGTGATGAAGATAAAGGCCTAGTCTCCGAAATTAGTTTCACGCAATCCGAACTTGCTTTGGTTGAACAAGAATTTGCCAAGCTTACGGATTTACTGCGTCAAAACCTGATTTCTAGAAACCGCGTCACGCAGCTTGAACGTGATAGAACACGCTTAAGAAATGCTGTCGCTAAACTCGACTCCAGACGTGAGGGGTTAAGCAACGGGATTAAAGAAGCGCAGATTAAAATTGATCAGGTTCAGCGACTGCGCAATGAACAGGTCTTGACGGATTTACGCGTCGCGCAGACCCAAGCTGATAGTTTTTCCGAGGCGTTAAAGACCGTATCGAGCAAAAACAAATTAGTAAAAGTTCAAGCGCCAGTTTCTGGGGTGGTGCATGAAATGACTGTCTCGACAGTGGGCGGCGTCATTGCGCCCGGTCAAGAAATTATGAAAATCATACCCGAGCGTGAAAGCCTCGTTATTTCGGCGCAGGTCATGCCTGAAGACCTTGATCAGGTTACGCTTGGACAGAATACAAATGTTATCTTTTCTTCGCTCAAGCAAAGCTCTGCACCAGAACTTGATGGCACTGTGTCTTATATTTCCGCCGATAATCTCGTCGATCCAATTACGGGCTTTCCATATTTTCTTGTCGAGGTCGAAATTGCTGAAAGTCAGCTACCGAAATTAAATGGACAATCATTAGTTCCGGGCATGCCGGCGGATATTTTTATCCAAACCGATAATATCACTGTTCTAGATTATTTGCTGGGCCCGCTAAAAGATACGCTGAATAAGACGATGCGGGATGGCTAGAGCCATGAAAAACTGGATGCGTGGTCCGAGCGTCAGAGCCCTTATAATGTCAAGTTTTGGGCTTGGGTTGACAGCCTGTATGGCTGGGAATCCTGCGTCTGTTGACTACCAAAATAACGCCCATGTTTCGTCAATGCGATACAAGCCAATATTCCAAAATTATGGCGTGATACCTGTCTCTCATGTCAGGCTCGCCCAGAATAATATCACGCCGAAATTAAGAGGCATGTACGCGCATGAGAGACCTGTTCAAGGGCATTATTATCAGGATTACCCCACGCAGACTCAAGCGATGCCCAAAATGCAGCACTCTGGCCCTGTAAGGGTTCAAAAATTTAGTCATCATCTTGACGAGTCAGGATATGTTCTCCCTGTATATAACGATAGGGGATACACATATGTTGAAAGTGCAGAGGGCCATACATACCCTGCTGCGTCTTCGCCTCAATATGTTGAACCTGCGCCTCAATATGTCTCGCCTTCGCCACAATATGAAGCGCCCCCTCAAGACATAACGTCAAACGCTGCTAAGGCATCAATTGATCAATCCCTGCAAAGCGCCGTCGAGCAATCACCACGATTGGCCATTGAGGATTTAAAGATACGGGAAGCCGAAGAAGGCTTGATACAGGCCAAGTCTGCGGGCCGCTTTAAGTTAAATCTGGAAGGCGTTGTCGGGGCCAGCCAATCTGAAACGGCCTTTAATGTGGTCAATAGAAATGATTCAGATTTTCGGGTCCGCCGCGCGGCAAATCTTGATCTATCTCTTCCGATTTATCACGGTGGACTTATCAATGCGAAAAAGAAAGTGGCGAAGGTCGGTATCGAGTCCGCGAAAGCCAATTATGAGGTTGTTCAATCGGCTGTGACACAAGAGGCGGTGATTGCGCATTTAAACGTCATTCGGGACCGTGAATTAATCCAGCTCTATGCGCGTAATGTCGAGCTTTTGAAAGATCAGAAAAATAATGTGCAGGCGATGGTTAGCGCCGGAGAAAACACGATTACAGATCAAGCCCTTATTGATGCGCGCCTCGCTTCTATCCAAGTTAGATTAGAGCAAGCGAAGGCCAGCCTGTCCGCTAGTGAAAGTAATTATAAGAAATTAGTGGGGCGTCCTGCGCCGTCTCTTATGCCGGCAAGTAGAGTTGAGCTGCCAAGCTCTCTTCAAGAAATTAAGGCCACCGCCCAAAAGAATAATGCGCAGGTCAAAGCCGTACAAACGCGGGCTGAAGCGGCCTATCACAATATTGAGGTTGCCAAATCCTTTGGGCGGCCAAAACTGTCTCTACAGGGTGTTTTAAGGGCTGCTGAGGGGCAATCAGAAACTATTCGCCGGAACTCGGCGGCAGAGGTTCTCTTAAATATTAATGTGCCTCTCTTGTCAGGCGGTGAAAATAAATCACGGGTCAGGCAAGCGGCCTTGGCACAATCAAGGGCGGTTTTAGAAAATCATGAGCTCCATGATAACCTGAATGAAAAACTCGAACAGCTTTGGGCAAATGTGCAATCCGCGCGGCGTAGTAAAGCACCTAATGAGGTGCAAAAAATAGCGGCGCAAAAAGCATATGAGGCTATCAACAGGCAAAGAGAAGCCGGCCTTGCGACGTCGCTCGATGTTTTGTCAATCGAGCAAACCTTACTTGATGCCGAGATCAACCTTATCCAAGCTCAAAATACGGAAGACGTATCGCGCTTCCAGCTCTTATCACTTATGGGCATGCTTTAACGCGTTATTGAATGAGCATCACGATACTATAAAATTTCAATTTTTAACGGCGCTGAATTAATGAAGGCGTCTTGCATTCGAATTAAGGGCAGTTCCCCTGCATCCGTTTTTACCGCGGCAGAGAGAATTGAAAAAATCGTTGAAACAGATTTAGCGAGGCTTTCATGCGGTGATGCTTCGTTTAAAAGATGCGCTAAGAAGGTACCGCTCAGTGCGTCGCCCCCGCCATGGGGCACAGCTTTGAATTTTTTATGACAGACCAAGACGCTCTGAGAATTATCGTTATACAAAGCACCTATATCGCCTGCGATAGGGACGGATGTGATTAAGCTTTGCATTTCTATATGTTTGGCGGCGTCTTTTATGCTCGCCAAAGATTCGGGGTCGCAGCCTGTAATATAGGAAAATTCCCAAGCATTTGGCGTTATGATATTTGCTTGCACTAAAAGCTTAGATTTTATCGCGGCTGCGCGCGTCTCGGGGATATAGAGCTTTCCATTATCTCCCATAACAGGATCAACCACGATAATCGCTTCGGGGTTTACAGCTTTGACGTCTGCTATGATATCTAGGGCTAGTTCTATCTGGTCATCAACGCCGAGATATCCAGTCAAGACGCCATCTATGGTTATGTCCTGTGCTTTTATGGCCTCCCACATGGAGCGCAGATGCGCCGCTTCAAGGGCTTGGCCGCCTGGCGCGCCCCAGCCGGGATGCCGGCCTAAGACGGTTGTTGGCAGTACAATTGTTTCTATGCCAAGGCGGCGTAGACTAAATGCGCTGGCCGTTGCGCCGACGCGGCTTGCGGCGACAAATGAAGAAAGGACGAGGGCTGTTTTCATTCTCTGAAACGACTATATAAGCGTGAGAAAAGCAACTGGAGTTTCTATGTCATTGACGATTTATCATAATCCGCGCTGTTCAAAATCACGTCAGACCCTCAAATTGATAGAGGATGCGGGCGTAGAGGTTGAAACAGTTCTCTATCTAGAGGATCTGCAAAGTGAGCGCACAATTTCATCGCTTTTACAAAAGCTGGGCTTTGCATCCGCGCAGCAATTAATGCGTAAAGGGGAAGCTGTCTATAAAGAGCTTAATCTTAAGGCAGAGCAAGATGAGGCGAAGTTGATTTCGGCGATGTCACAACATCCAAAGCTTATAGAGCGTCCAATCGTGGTTAAGGGCCAAAAGGCGATATTGGGCCGTCCGCCGGAAAATGTGACACAATTTTTGTAAAAACCTAAAAAAATTCCTTATATAAACACCTTGTTAAGCAAAACAGGGCATTTCCTTCATTAACCATAGTTGTCCTCATTTGAGAGGCGCGGCTAATTTGGAGGAATAAGATGCGTCTTGCGGTCTGTGCATTATCAGCAGTTTTGCTATCGGGATGTTCTTGGTTGGGTGACCATGTAAGGAATGCTACGAATGTTCAAAATAATGTTCGTTTTAATAACTCTTCTCAATATGGCGGCATGGCGGCTAGCCAGCACAATCCCTGCGTTGTTTACTCTCCGCGGGCGCCAATTCCGCGCGGATGTGATCCAGCAAGTGTAACAATTGGAGCCGCTTCTGGTGGTTTCCCGCAACAGCCTAATTTTGGCGGCGGAAATTATGCAAGCGGTGGATATGGCTCACATGCCAGTGTGGCCGGACAGCAAGCCGCGCATTATCAGCCCCGTAAACGCATTAGAAAGCCTAATTTACGTGGGTCTCTTTCAGCTGGATTTGAAAAAAGTTTTTCTGGTAATATTCTGGACTATGCTAATGTTTCAGGCTTGGACCCGATCGGCATCTATAATCCTCAATTATACAATGAAGGACGCCGCGTTGGTAGTCAGGCTGCAGGGAACATAACTGATACCACATGGACTGCAAATAATCAGAATGTAACAGGTCTGGGCGTCCTAACTCCGAATCAGTATGAGGAAGCGTTAACGCCCGATATATCCTTTGACGACGTGCATAGCACACCGTTTAGAGTTGCGGGTGGGGTCGAGTACATTGTTTCGCCTAAAACCACTTTCTTTGCAAATGCAGGATACTCAGCTGCAGAAGGAAAAGCGGGTTCTGTAGGAACAGTTAATGCAACTTTATATCGTTTAACAGAGTCTCAAGACTATATTCCAGAAGATCCTGGATTGAATGCAATGGGAGACCCTAACCCACCGACTGGGAATTTTATAGAAAATGGCGGTGTCTCTCGTTCGACATCATATCTTCCAAATCAAGAAATTGCGCGGTTTAGTTACGATTTTACAGATATGAAGCGCATTGATCTAGAGTTGGGCGCAAGACATTATTTTAATCCAATTATTAAAGATCAGGGATTTAAAACACTCACTCCATTTGTTGGGGCCTCTTTAGGTGCTTCTCACTTTAATGGTGTTTCATTTGATACATCACAGTCACAATTATTTTATGAGCGGGCGTTTGAATCTGGTGGAGATGTTGCGGATTTTTATGAAGTGACGGGACCATCAACTCGCGTTGACCTTTATGACAGTCAATGGGTTCCTTCCGGCCAGTTAAATGCTGGCGTGGAATGGCAAGTGACACCAAAAACAGCGCTCGCATTTGAATCTGGCTTAAGAGTTGAGGGTGCGCGTAAATATTCGAATGGTGAAAAGGGTGATAAAAATATTGCCGTGCCGTTTACAGTCAGAGGTAGTTACAACTTTTAGCTAAATAGCTGGAAATATTAAGGTTTTGTTTCCGATTTGAAAACTATTTCTTAAACATACCGTGTTTTAAAAGGAAACAATAGAGATGAAAACGAAAAGGGAGTCCGACATGAGACTTGCAGTTTGCGCATTATCAGCGGTTTTATTGTCAGGATGTTCCTGGCTTGGATTGGGCGGTTCAGGCGGGGCGCATTGTGCCCCGGGCGGCGCATATTATGGCGGCGGTTCTGCTGGCGCCTGTGGAGTAGGCGGCGGATATGGCCTAACAGGTAGCGGATACGGCGCTGATGCTGGATATGGAGCTGGTTACGGCGCAGGCATGTATGGTACTGGCGCAGGTGCTGGTTACGGTGCTGGAATGTACGGCGCGGGTGCTGGTTACGGTGTTGGCGCAGGCGGATACGGCGCGGGTGCTGGTTACGGTATTGGCGCAGGCGGATATGGCGCGGGTGCTGGATACGGTACTGGCGCATACGGTACTGGCGCAGCCGGATACGGAACTGGCATGTATGGCACGGGTTACGGTGCTGGCGGAACAACAACGCTTGGTATGAATGCGCCTTATGGATCAGCCGCATACGGGACAAATGTTGTCGGAACACAATATTCTAATGGTCAATTTGTAAACGGCGCTGGCGTACAGACAGTACAAGGCGCTCCGATTTATGTGCCGCAGCCATATCCTTCATATTACGGCGTACCACAATTGCGCGGTGTTGGCGGATTAGCAGCTGCAGCCCTTCCATTTGGGTTAGGTCTCGCGGTTGGAAATGAATTTGGTATTGGCGGTGACGTCTTTGGCGAAAAAGAATCTGGGCCTGCAGATGGCGGCGGCGGCGAAGCTGGTGCAATCGATGCGATTGGTTATGATGATGCCTTTGGAAATATGAAAACCATCGGCGGAACAGCAGAATATGACGTAAGTCGTGACATGACAGTTCTTGGTACGCTACAATATGGCCAGGCTGATGGTAAGTCAGTGAGCACGGGTAGCTTCACACCAGGTACATATGATTCGTCTGGTCACTTCACACCAACCGTTGGCGGTGTAACACGTAACCTAACTGGTGAATTCTCAGACCTTGAAACATATACAGTCGAAGGCGGTCTTCGTAAGTATGTCGGTCACAATCCAGGCTTCCGCCCCTATGTTGGCGCAACAGGTGGTTTCACAAAGAATAATTCTGTGACGTTAACCCAAGTCGACGATACTGGCCTTCTTTTCAATGAAGGTGAGTTCATAGAAAGTGGATGGAACCCAACAGCCTCTGCTGTCCTCGGATCCGAAATGGCCATAGGTTCACGTGCAGCGATTGGCATTGAATCAGGTGTTCGCTGGACGGATGCATTAAATATTGCTGGCAAATCAGCGACGGATCGTTGGTCTGTTCCTGTAAAACTTCGCGGACGCGTCGCATTCTAGCTTAAGCGAAAATTAACTATAACATCAAAAACCCGGGTTTAATCGCCCGGGTTTTCTTATATGTTTAGGAAGTTCCTATAGAGAACATTCCCATAAAATCGAATTGGTCCATTTGTTGCAACGGAAACGTTCAATACTGGAGTTGGTGGCATTTGTACCAATTCGAAACAACAGGGAATGGAACTATGCGTATCTTAATCTTAGGCGTGTCAGCAATCGCGCTATCAGGATGTTCTTGGTTAGGGCTGGGAAGCAATAATAATTACAAGAGCTATAATCATAATGCGAATTATGGCAATTATAACTATCAACCAAAGGCAACAAGCGGCTGTAATTCTGGCAAATGTTTGAGTCGTTGGAATCTTGAAGCTGCACTTGGTCCAACGATCAATGTCGGCGGCAAAGCCATAACAGGTGATCGCACAAATGCGGGCACCATCGCCGATATTAATAACGTAAGCTTTAAGCAAGCCTATAAGCCGGGCGTTCGCGGTGAAATCGGGGGATCATATGCATTGAGCCCAAACCGTAAACTCACAGGTAATGTTCATTATGAGCAGGCTAAAAGTGAAGGTGCATTGAATTGGGGTACCGTTGGAGCTCAAAACCTAACGGGCGCATTGTCTGATTATAAGTCTTATGGTGCTGAAGTTGGTTTACGTCAGTATTTCGCGCCGCGCCGTGGTCCGCTTATTGGTAATATTCGTCCATATGTTGAAGGTAAGCTGGGCGCTACGCATCTTGATGATATTAATATCGAAGGCGCGCGTCTTGGCGGCACAGCTTTCTCGGCAACTGATGTACCTTTCTATAGAAGTGGCTGGGTTGGTTCAGCTGCAGGTCTTGTTGGCGTGGAAACACCAATTGCGCGCCATGCGACTATCGCGCTTGAATCTGGTATCCGCTATACACAGGGCCCACGTTCTGCGAATGGACTTGAGGGAACACCCCTTGCTGGAACAAATAATGGCGGAAGCCGGACATCTATTCCGGTCATGCTGCGTGGTAGATATCGTTTCTAAGCACAGAAAATCTTCATGATTTAATCAATCCCGGCCTCTGAGCCGGGATTTTTTTATGCAATACCTTAAGGTTTGGAATTTTCTTCGAAAATCCAGCGGTCTATTTTTACTTCGAGTAAGTCCAGCGGCATGCCGCCATCTTTCAAAATAACATCATGAAAGCTTCGAAGGTCAAATTTGTGACCCAAGATTTGTGTTGCCCGCTCACGAAGCTCAATGATTTTAAGCTCGCCGATTTTATAAGCCAGGGCTTGACCGGGCCAGCTTATATAGCGTTCGACCTCTGTTTTGATATTATGCGGGGCAAGAGCAGAGTTTTCAAAAAAACAGGCCTCTGCTTGCTCTCTCGTCCAGCCTTTCCAGTGCATGCCCGTATCGACAACAAGACGGCAGGCCCGCCACATTTCATAGGTCAGTTGTCCAAATTTCTCATAAGGCGTTTTATAAATTCCCATCTCACCCGCGAGCTTTTCAGCGTAAAGCCCCCATCCCTCGCCAAAAGCATTTGGATAGAGACTTTGCCGAAAGCGGGAGACGTTTTTAAGCTCTTGTCCCAGCGCAATCTGGTGATGATGTCCTGGAACGCCTTCATGCGCCGTTAAAGCGGGCAGATTGTAAAGGGGGCGCTGTTTAAGGTCATAGGTGTTGACAACGTAATTACCCGCACGGTGCTGTTCTGGATTGCCGCCCCAATAACGCCCTGTCGTATAATTAGGCGCAATCTCGGCGGGCACAGCCATAACGCCGTAAGGTAAGCGCGGCAGCGTACCAAAGAATTCAGGCATTTTGCCGTCAATTTGTTTGGCCAGCCATGCGGCTTCTTTGAGTAATTGCTCTTCGGAGGTGGCGTAAAATTGTGGGTCGGTGCGTAGGAAATTTAAGAAATCAGCAAAGCTACCGTCAAAGTTCAACTCCCTAATGATTGTGTCCATTTCGGCGCGAATGCGCGCGACTTCGCGCAGGCCTAACTCATGAACCTCGTCAGGGGACATATCCAGCGTGGTAAAATAACGAACCAAGGCACGGTAATATTCGCGGCCTTCTGTTGTTGTGCCAATACCGACTGTTGAGCGGGCTTTAGGCAAATATTCCGAGACAAGAAATCTTTCTAAATCTTTGTAAGCGGGTAGGACCGAGCTATTCATCACCGCTTCGCCCAAAGCTGTCAGACGCGTTTGGTCTTCTTCGCTTATTGTGTCGGGATATGTCTTAAATGGCGCAAAGAAGCTGTGATCTTTCGCGTCTCCTGCGCCGAGCTTTTTCACCATTTCTATAATGCCGGGTATAATTTCAGCTGAGGCCGTCATATTGGTCTTAATACCGCGCCGCATATTGGCTTTGTGTTGGGCAAAGTTTAAAGGAAGCTGAGAGAGACGCGCTGCATAGGCCTCATAATCATCCATAATTGCAAAATTTGTTTGCCGTGAAATGTAGCTCATTTGATTGAAGAAACCACTATCATTCGTAAAGGGAATACGGGCTTGATCAAAAGGCATCAGTCTTTGACGTTGCTTTAGGACGAAGCCTAGCAAATCGTAATTAAGCCGCTTTTCGCCAGACATTGGCCGTGTTGAGAGCGCGCTGTGACGGCGAATAAATTCTGTGGTAATGGCTTGATAATTTTTGGCACCTTCTGGCGATACATCAGGCAGTTTACGTAAGGCCGCGCGGTCACCTTCTTGCCCAGCGGCTATTGGATTACCCTGTATTTCGGCCTGTTCAAAGTCAGCGATTAAAGTGTCCAGCGTATCATCAATACGGCACTGGCGAATATCATCAACGATTATGACCGTTCCATTTGGACAAAATGCGGCTGTTCTGGGTATAATATCTTGTGTAGGTGATTGAGCCATCGCTAGGCTTGGCAATGACACCGCCAAGCCAATGAGAGATATGAAATTTGCAATTTTCATTTTGGGTCCATTTATATCGAAATGGAGCCTTACCTTGCGCGTCAATGATGAACAAGTGATTTGATGTACTTATGTAGACGGATTTTTGTGCTGTAAACCTGTGCGCTGGCAAATGCAAACCAGCTCATCTCTTTGATTATAAGCGCGATGTTCGAAGGTGACGATGCCTTGTGTTGGGCGTGACTTTGACTCTCGTAGGGCTTTAACTTCTGTTTCTACGCGTATTGTATCGCCTGGAAATAAAGGCGCAGGGAAGCGGACTTTGTCTGTGCCTAGATTGGCTACAGCTGTGCCGAGCGTGGTATCACCGACTGATATGCCCACTACCAATCCAAGTGTGAAATAGCTATTGATGAGGGGCCGACCGAACTCAGTCTCATTCTTACAATATTCCGCATCAAGGTGTAATTGCGCGGGATTATGGGTCATGGATGTGAAGAGGATATTATCTGTCTCGGTTAAGGTACGGCGTATAGGGTGTTGAAATAGTTGACCTATTTCTAACTCATCAAACCACTTGCCTGACATTACGTAGTCTCCCCGAAAAGCTCGCGGCCAATGAGCCAGCGGCGGATTTCAGATGTGCCCGCGCCAATTTCCATCAGCTTGGCATCACGCCAGAGGCGGCCTGTCGGGCTCTCATTAATATAGCCCATCCCGCCGAGCATTTGGATGGCATCAGACGCCATCTGAGTTGATTTTTCGGCCGCATATAAAATACAGCCCGCCGCGTCTTTACGTGTCGTCTCGCCGCGATCACATGCGGCCGCGACGGCGTAAACATAAGAGCGCGCGGTGGAAAGCGTAACATACATATCGGCGAGTTTGCCCTGCATAAGCTGGAACGTGCCAATGGGTTTTCCAAATTGTTTGCGCTCATGAATATAGGGCAAAACCACATCAAGGCAGGCTTGCATGATACCGACGCTAAGGCCTGAGAGGACAACGCGTTCATAATCAAGGCCGCTCATGAGGATTTCTGCGCCTTGGCCGATTTCGCCCACGACATTTTCATCCGAGACAAAACAGTCTTCAAAAACAAGCTCGCAAGTGTCAGAGCCGCGCATGCCCAGCTTGTCGAGTTTTTGCGCGGTGGAGAAGCCTTCCATATCAGGCGTGATGATAAAGGCGGTAATGCCCTTGGAACCGCCAGTGGGGTCGGTCTTGGCATAAACAAACAATGTATCCGCTTCGGGGGCATTGGTGATCCACATCTTATTGCCGTTGAGCAAATAACCCCCTTGCGCGCCTTCGGCCTTAAGCTTCATCGACACGACATCAGAGCCAGCGCTAGGTTCACTCATGGCGAGCGAGCCGACATGTTCGCCGCTAATAAGTTTAGGAAGGTATTTGGCCTTTTGCTCGGCATTACCCCAACGGCGCAGTTGATTGATACACAGATTAGAATGCGCGCCGTAAGACAGCCCCACAGAGGCGCTTGCGCGGCTAATTTCTTCGAGAGCAATTGTGTGTTGTAGATAACCAAGACCCGCCCCGCCATCCTCTTCCGACACGGTAATACCATGCAGACCAAGCTCGCCCATCATCGGCCAGAGATGGCGCGGGAATTTATTGTCTTTGTCAATATCGGCGGCAATGGGCGCGATATGTTCTTGCGCAAAGGCATAGACGCTCTCGCGTATCATTTGCGTTTCGTCGGAATGTCCGAATTGCAAGGTGGGGTAGGATGTTGTCATAATAGGTCTTTCTATTCGCTGTCACACCGACGCGCGGCAAAGCCCGCGCCCCGTGCCCATATTTAATAATAGCGCCTCCATGCAAACCGCGTTTGTCTCTTTGAGACACGACGGAATGACGTGCATTATTTATCTTTCTCAATCTCTTCTAAACTTAATAGCATTTCACCGTCAGTGACCAAAGCATCGACCTGCGCCGTGACCTCTGCCACCATGCCGTCACGCGGCGCCTCAAGCGTCATTTCCATTTTCATCGCTTCCATGACAATGAGTGGGTCGCCAGCTTTGACGCTATCGCCAGCTTTAGCATTTACGGCAATGATTTTACCCGGCATGGGCGCGGTGAGGGCGTTGGATGAGGTGGATATTAAGTCAGATGATGGATTATACATTTTAACCTGAGCAAATACGCCATTGGCATGCATACTCACGTAGTCGTCTTTAATTTTATAATCCCAAACCGTGAAGTTTTTCAATGCCTCTTGTGTATTCGTTATTGTTTGATCTGAATCTAGGCTGATTGATATAGGTTCTTGCTCATTTATCGATACTTTTGCAAAGTATCGTTCTTGGCGAATTAAATTAACCGTTATAATTTGATCTTCTCTTTGAAACCGCCAGATATTTTGAGGCTTTAAATTAAGTCTCCATCCTTCGATTTCTCCAAAAGGTGTTGTTATTTTTTCTTCGGCAGCTCTATCTAATTTAATTGCTGCCAAAGCAAAAATTTCGTCACAATCTCGAATTGGAAATGGAATTAACTGAGAGCTATGTTGTTCAATGAAAGAAGTGGATATGTTACCATTTTCAAATTCTTTATGATTGAGACAATTCAATAAAAAAGAAGCATTCGTTATAACTGGATAAACCTCTACACTACCAATTCCTATATCGGTATGATCAATAGCATCCTGTCTTTTATCCCCATAACCAATGACCTTAAGTATCATTGGGTCATAGAAAACGGAGACGTCCATTCGATGGTCATACCCAGTATCGATACGAAAACCGCCATCTTCAAAAATGCCTAAATCATCATTCATGTAAATGATATCACCAGCCGTTGGAATGAAATCGCGGTTTGGATCTTCGGCATAAAGCCTCGCTTCAACCGCGTGACCTTCCATCTTAATGTCTTTCTGCTTGGGAAGTTTCTCACCCTGCGCGACACGGATTTGTAGCTCGACCAAATCTTGTCCCGTAATCATTTCGGTCACGGGATGTTCGACTTGCAGTCTTGTATTCATTTCCATGAACCAGAAGCCGTCTTTGCGCAGCTTTCCTGACCCATCGACGATAAATTCAACTGTGCCTGCGCCGATATAGTTCACGGCCTTGGCGGCCTCTATGGCGGCATCGGTCATGGCTTTGCGTACGGCCTCGGTCATGCCAGGGGCAGGGGCTTCTTCGATGACTTTTTGGTGGCGGCGCTGGAGCGAGCAATCGCGCTCAAACATATGCACGACATTGCCATGTGTATCGCCAAAGACCTGCACTTCAATATGGCGCGGGCTTTGAATGTATTTTTCAATCAAGACATCGTCATTACCAAAGCTCGATTTAGCTTCGCGCTGACAAGAGGCCAGCATGGCATCGAAATCCGCCTCGGCTTCGACCTTGCGCATCCCTTTTCCGCCGCCACCCGCCACGGCCTTAATCAGGACGGGATAGCCAATCATGCCCGCTTTGGCTTTAAGCAGTTTCGGGTCTTGATCTTTCCCGTGATAGCCGGGGGTAATCGGCACGCCTGCCTTATCCATTAAGGCTTTCGCGGCGTCTTTAAGGCCCATAGCTTCCATTGACTGCGCGCTCGGGCCAATAAAAGTGATCTTGGCTTTTTCGCAGGCCCGTACAAAATCAGGATTTTCAGACAGAAACCCATAGCCGGGGTGGATAGCATCTGCGCCCGTCTCTTTGGCCGCATTTATGATTTTATCAATAACGAGATAGCTCTCTATGGCGGGGGAGGGGCCGATATGCACGGTTTCATCCGCCATGCGCACATGCAGCGCTTTCCGGTCAGCATCAGAATAAACAGCAACAGTCGCAATATCCATTTTGCGCGCGGTCTTCATGACACGGCACGCAATCTCGCCGCGATTGGCTATCAGAATTTTTTTGATCTTTTTTGTCATGCGCGGGCTTTTTTCTCCGCAGCTTTCTGGCGGTAATGTGAACTTGGTAGCAAAGACGGTTTTTCAATGACATGCCACAGGACAAAACTGGCGGCGAACACTAAGACGGTGGCACTTAAAATTCCCAAGATTGGACTGACGGCAAAGACGCCTAGAGCAATCAGCATTTGGATGATCGGGAAATGCGTAATATAAACGCCATAGCTAAGATCACCCCAACGCGCCGCGTTCAGCGCTGGCCCCTTGGCGAATGCGATATAGGCAATTAGCAAGCCGAGCCCTGCCGCTCGTAAAGTCTCAAATAAAGGTAAAAACACAGACAAGAGTGTGAACAATAGCCCCAAGGGTAAAAGCCAGATTGGGGCTTTCTTAGCTTGATCCCAGAACATCCAGATCACCATGCCCGTCACGAAGAAGCTCATTTGCCCTGGAAGCTGCCGTGAGAGCTGTTCGTTGTAAGATGCGAGATGTCCCGGCAAAGATACCGCCCCGCTGAACAAGCTTTGTCGCCAGATTTCTGCGGTGATGTAGATGACAGCTAAAAGCAACCATTTAGCACTCCCCGCTTTGGAAATTATCCATGCCAAAATTGGTAAAATCAAATAGAACAAGACTTCAATTTTCAGCGTCCATAGCGAGCCATTGACGGCGGTTATGTGATTGCCATCAAACAAGCCCGGAAGTGTCGGTTGCATGAAGTTTAGAAACACACTGTTCCAACCGAGATAACGCAGGATATAGGCTAGGTGCCCTGTCATAAATAAGGCTATTACGGATGGCGCGAGGATGACCACGAGATAAGCAGGTAAAAGGCGGCGGATGCGTTTCTCGGCATAAACCTTCGTTGTCTGCGATCTTATAAATGAGCCGTAAACCAAAGCGCCCGAAATCACGAAAAAGCCTTGAATGGATATCTCGGCAAGCTGGGCCCACTGGGCTTCACCAAGATTTAATTGGGCCAAGACCACAATGTGATAAATAAATACCACACTGGCAAATAATAGCCGTAAAAAGTCGAAACGGTTGTTTGACATAACTACATTCTAAACACGCCAAAGCGTGACTCCTCTAGCGGCGCATTGGCGGCCATGGCTAGGCCTAGACCTAAAACGCGGCGCGTATCTGTCGGCGCGATTATGCCGTCATCCCAGATGCGGGCACTGGCATAATAAGGATGGCCTTCGCGTTCATATTTTTCGCGGATGGGGGCCATGAAGGCCTCGCGGTCTGCCTCGCTCCATTTCTCGCGGTCACGATGCACAGAGGCGAGGACCATCGCCGCTTGCTCGCCGCCCATGACGGAAATCCGCGCATTGGGCCACATAAACATGAGGCGCGGCGAATAAGCTCGCCCGCACATGCCATAATTACCCGCCCCGTAAGAGCCGCCCACAACAACGGTAAATTTAGGCACCTTGGCATTCGCAACAGCGTGTACCATCTTAGCGCCATGTTTGGCAATGCCGCCGCTTTCGGCTTTGGAGCCGACCATAAAGCCTGTGATATTTTGCAGGAATATAAGCGGAATTTTCCGCTGCGCACAAAGCTCAATAAAATGCGCGCCCTTCATCGCGCTCTCGGAAAAGAGCACGCCGTTATTGCCCAGAATGCCGACTTGGTAGCCATGAATTTTAGCAAATCCAGTGACGAGCGTATCGCCATAGAGTTTTTTAAACTCATCAAAGCGCGAGCCATCGACTATGCGGGCGATAATCTCGCGGCAATCATAGGGCTTGCGCAGGTCGTTAGGGACAATGCCATTTAGCTCGTCCTCATCATAGGCAGGCGGTTCCACGTCGTTAGGCTCATAGCTATATTTAGCTGGGCCTAGATTTTTGACGATATGGCGGCCTATCTGTAGGGCATGAGCGTCATTACTGGCGAGATGATCGGCAACGCCTGAGACCGATGTATGCAGCAAGCCGCCGCCTAGCTCTTCTGCTGTGACGTCTTCATTTGTCGCCGCTTTCACCAAGGGAGGACCACCTAAAAAGATTGTGCCTTGATTGGCGACAATAACATTTTCATCGGCCATAGCGGGCACATAGGCCCCACCCGCCGTGCAAGAGCCCATCACAATTGCGATTTGGGGTATGCCATCTGCTGACATTGTGGCTTCGTTATAAAAGCACCGTCCGAACATGTCTTTATCAGGGAAAATTTCAGCTTGGTGAGGCAGGTTCCCGCCGCCGCTATCAACTAGGTAAATACAGGGTAGGCGGTTCTCACGTGCAATTTCCTGAGCCCGCGTTTGTTTTTTACAGGTGAGCGGAAAATAGGTGCCGCCTTTGACGGTCGCGTCATTACAGAGGATCATAACCTCGCGTCCCGCCACGCGGCCAATCCCTGTGATAATACCAGCGCTGGGAATATCATCATCATAACACTCATAAGCAGCCATTTGAGACAGCTCTAGAAATGGCGTGCCGGGATCAAGAAGGCGTTCAACGCGTTCTCTTGGCAATAGTTTGCCGCGCCCAATATGGCGTTCACGCGAGCGCTCAGAGCCGCCAAGAGCAATCTTGCCAACTTTATCGCGCAGGTCATCGACAAGCTCTTGCATGGCCGCAGCATTAGCGCGGAATTCAGGGCTGTCAGGATTTATCTTACTGATAATTTTAGGCATGAATTATGACTCACATGAATTTTGACTTTAAATACATAAATTTGACTCTTGAGTCAAATTTATTTTGTGCTAAGAAAATAGTGTATGGATGCAGCGCTCAAAGAACCCTTCAATAGAGAAAAGCAATTTGCTACGAAACGGCAAGCTGTTATTCTTGCAGCGGGGCAAGCTTTTCGGCGGCGTGGTTATCACAACGCGTCCATGACAGAGATTGCTAAAACGCTTGGTCTTACCAAAGCTGCCCTTTATTATTATGTCCGCAATAAGGAAGAGGTGCTCTTTGAGTGCCACCTTATGGCGTATGATGCGATGGATGAGATTTTAGCCTCAAAACCCAAAGGCATTGTTGCTCTTGATAGACTTGAAGCGCTCTTTATTGATTTGGTAGAAATGCTGACGGCGTCGGGTGTATCACTTTTGACAGATGTAAATAGTTTAGGGGCTGAAAACAAAACGGTTGTGCTCACGCGGCGCGGAAAGATTGAACGTAAAATTATCCGTCTCGTGAAAGAGGGGCAAAAAGATGGGTCTATCAGAAGCGGGGATGCTAGATTGCATGTCTTCTTTTTTATGGGCGCGCTCAACTGGCTGAACGCATGGTATGATGCGTCAGGCCGCTTAAAAGGGGAAGATATTGCCGTGCATTTCGCCTTACAAATGCGCGCAGGAATCGCGAGCTAGGAGATTAATATGAGTAAAGTCTATAAAACGGCGAGCGAGGCCTTAAGCGGTATTTGTCATGACGGCATGACAGTCATGTCTGGCGGATTTGGCCTTTGCGGCATTCCGGAAAACCTTATCGGCGCGTTACGCGATAGCGGCGCGAAAAACCTCACCGCAATATCTAATAATGCGGGCGTTGATGGTTTTGGGTTAGGACTACTTTTGGAAACACGCCAGATTAAAAAAATGGTCAGCTCCTATGTCGGCGAGAACAAAGAATTTGAACGCCAATATTTGGGCGGAGAATTAGAGCTTGAATTTAACCCCCAAGGCACATTGGCTGAACGTATCCGCGCAGGCGGGGCGGGCATACCCGGCTTTTATACCAAGACGGGCGTGGGGACTTTAATTGCCGAGGGCAAAGAGCACAAAGAGTTTCCAAATGAAAATGGGGACATCGAAACTTACATCATGGAAACAGGGCTGAAAGCTGACCTGTCGATTATTAAAGCATGGAAGGGCGACGCGGCGGGTAATCTTGTTTTTAAAGCGACCGCACGAAATTTCTCTCCCATGATGGCGATGGCAGGTAAGATAACCGTGGCCGAGGTTGATGAAATCGTTCCCATTGGCAGTCTTGACCCAAATTTCATCCATACGCCTGGCGTTTTTGTACAGCGCATAGTTGAAGCTAAATGCGAGAAACGTATCGAACAACTGACGGTTAGGGAGAAAGTTTAGGTTATGCGATTAAAAATTCGATTGCATCACCAAGAAGCTAACACGGCAAAATATACACAGGTTTGGTATGATGACTTAGAAGGCAAAAATGCCGATCAAGCGTATCATTCCCTTTTAGCGTTACAGCAAGATCCATATATGCATGGAGAAATGGTATCTTTACGTTTCAAAGAGGGCAAAGGTGGCGGATGTCAAATTTCAGGTTCTTTTTTAGAGGCAGATTTTATCGACTTTGATGAAATTATTAAGGAAGTAGATGCATATTTTGGCGGTGGGAAATGGCGGTCATGGTAGTAATTAGAAGGAGTACATCATGAGCTGGACACGCGATGATATGGCGGCGCGGGCGGCCAAAGAGCTTGAAGATGGCTTTTATGTCAATCTGGGTATTGGCATTCCAACACTTGTCGCAAACCATATCCCTGAGGGCGTGGATGTTACGCTGCAATCTGAAAATGGTATGCTGGGCATGGGCCCTTTCCCTTATGCGGGCGAAGAAGATGCTGACCTTATCAATGCGGGTAAGCAAACTATCACGACCCTGCCAAAATCGAGCTTCTTTGACAGCGCAACAAGCTTTGCCATGATCCGCGGGGGACATATTGATCTGTCTATTTTGGGTGCGATGGAAGTGGCTGAAAATGGTGATATCGCCAATTGGATGATACCAGGTAAAATGGTTAAAGGTATGGGCGGTGCGATGGATCTTGTCGCGGGTGTCAAACGGTGCATCGCACTATTTGATCACACCAATAAGCGCGGTGAGAGCAAGTTTCTTAAAGAATGCACTTTACCCCTAACAGGGCAAAACTGCATTGATATGGTCATTACGGATTTAGGCGTGTTTAACCGAGAAGGTGGACAAAACCGTTTCCGCCTCACAGAAATCGCGAATGGCGTTAGCCTAGATGAAATCAAAGCCAAAACCAAGGCTGATATTGTCTATGAGTAGAGCCTATTTGGGGTCTTTAATCTTTTTTGACTTTGATTATTTTTCGACTTGTCCATGTGAAGGGGCAAATAAATTGGTGAACTTCTTGCCATATTGTTCGTAATATGGATTAAGGCCTTTAGGAAGAAATATTCATGAATTAGATAAAGCAAATGTTGCAATTTCATTTTAACACTTATTAATACGCAATATGAAAATATTTGTTTTTTGCATGATAATCGTTTCTTTTCTGCAGGCATGTAGATCTCAAAAAATTGACGACACTCAAGAGTATATCGTTAGTCATGTTATACCACGCCCAGAGACGCAAAATTGCCTTGATGTAGAAAATCCAATTTGGGTTGTGCCTAATACTCATGGAACAGCCACTGGGTGGCTTACTGGTTTTGCTCCGGAGCGAAACTATATGGTGAACAACTATGTAAGCTTTATTGATGTTGCGGATAAATCCAATCTACCGTTTGTGTTTTCAGAGGTGCCGACGGCGATCGCTATTAAAAATTTAAGTCCAGCAGAGTATGACAGACTCCTTGGACTACTTCAGTCTGGAAAAGCATCTTTAACAAATGCCTTTGCCGTTGAGTATGATTCATCTTTATCCTCAGGCGCAACTAATTTTAGAATGGGGCAAATAGCTCAAGATTGGTTTTCTTCCGAAATTGGAATTCGCCCAGATATAGCATGGTATATTGATCTATTAGGCGTAAATCCAAATATCTCTGAGTATCTAGACCTTTTAGATATTGATTTGATGGTGCATCAGAGGAATTCAAGCACAAAGAATCAATTATATGAACTTGTTGCCCCCAGTGGGGCATCGACAATGGTCGCTAATGTTAAAAGCTATGCCCAATGGCGTTTGGCGTTTAAAGGCGAGGGGGTACTGCCAGACAGCTATAAAGAACAAATGCTGTCTGAAATTCGTTTAGATGCAGCTCTGCAGCCAGAACTTCCCTTCTTATGGCTTATTGGTAATGGTGATTATAGTGAAGCTCCGGAAGATATTTCGCGCTTAGAAGAAATGATTACAGCAGTGAAAGATGATACGGGTCGAGAGGTGTGCCTTGGAACGACGGAAGATTTTCAATTCAGTCTGGATAACGCTTTGAAATCCGGTGTTAGTCTACCAAAAATTGATGAGGCAGGTATTTTTAGCTATAATGCCTTTTGGGTAAATCTTCCACAAATTAAACAAGAGTTTAGAAGTCTTGAAAATCAATTAGTTTCGACGGAAATAATGTCATCTTTATCTATGGGTAAAGATAACGGTTCATATAAATCTGCGGAACTACATGATGCTTGGTGGATGGTATTACTTAATGCAGACCGAGCATTATTGTGGGGGGCGGGTTCTGATGACCCGTTCATCGGTGAAGAACAATGGAATGTTCGTGACCGGACCCAAATGGCGGTAAAACTTTTAGATGAGATATCCAATAGTATGGAAGAAACATATGCATTTGACCCAATTGGCTGGATGCGAAATGGGTACTATCAATGGGCTGATGATAAAACTCAACCAAACGGCGCGATATGTGAAAAGAATGATATTTTAAATCAGTCAGCTATATGTGAAGGGGGCGTGCGTCAGTTCTCTGGAAATATTTTAATGCCATCAAAGGCTGAGCGCTCTGTTTTAGATGAATTTACGGGATACATTGAAACAGAGGACCTAAAAGTCAATTTTGATGCTTCGACGGGCGAGATAATATCAATTTTGGATAAAGCTGGTACACCGCTAACGACATTTTCAAACAAGATTGTGTGGATGAATGATCCTTTAAAATTAGAAAAAGGTTTAAGCGCGTCTGACTTTTTATCCCCACTTGAAAAATTGCAATACCTTGGTTCTTCAGACCAGCTGCCTGCGAAAATAAGACAAACCAATGGACCGCTTTTTGTTAGCTTAAGTATAATCAATACCCATTCAAATGGAATGGTCCTTAAGCGTCTTGTCCGAATTCCAAAAAGAGGAAAACGTATTGAATTTGAGACCTCTACTCAGAATGTTCCTAATGGCCTATTAGTGAGCGCGCGTTTTTCATTGCCAGATAATATTTCTTACCAAAATCGCGGTACACCTTTTGGGTTTGTACAGGATAAACCTAGTGAGCTTAGAGATCTTGAGCACTTGAAATCTTTTTACGATCATAAAAATTTAGGATTGAACTCCACGATTGGGCCGGCAATGGGGTGGTCAAGTCATTTAACTGCCTCACAAAAGGGGGTCGCAATATTGGATAAGGGTTTAGCTGGGCGTCAATGGGGTGATAGTTTTGCAGATATTTTATTGGCGCATACGCAAGCTAATTATCGAGGCAAAAAGAATGAGCTTTTATCTGGAAAATCGGAACTGAAATATAATTATGCAATAGTTCTATCAAGCGCTGATGATCCGGTTAAATTCTCGCGTGCTGCAAAGGAGTATAACTTGCAGCCCTTAAAGTCTGGCCAAGTCGCGCAGGGTTTCTCTATGTCTGATGGTTTGATTATTGAGTCCGTATCCCGAGTAAATAACGAAGTTCGTTTTTTAGTTTATAATGCAAGTGATAATGAGGATGTAGTGAACATGACAATACCTTGGCCGCATCTTTCCGCTTCGGTTAAAGGTTTAATGCGTCAGGCTGATGGTGCTCTTATTTCACAAGAAGGAAAGGAATCTATGCCTACTTATGAATTCAAAGTTGCGCCTCAAGACGCGTTCATATTGACATTAATTACATCTGATAATGTGGGGGATACTGAACCATTGTCTAGTTGGAAATTTTTTGTACCGATAGAAAAACAATCGACATTGCGATACAAGGATCGTTCTTTAATCGGTCATCCACCAGAATAGTTTATATTTAAGGCTTTGTATTTACAGGCTTTTGCTAATAATCTAAAGGCAGCATTTCCTGTTAGTCTGTAATAACACATATTTTCCGGGGAATTGGTATCTTGTTGCCTAAATGCAACATGTTTCAATAATCGTTAATTGGTCATACCAATTATATAAAATTGGTTCTTAAATAGGTTGACAAATTGTCATCTAGGGGTTCTTTTGCGACTCAACAAGAATAATGTATTTTTTAAATAAGCAGAGGGAATCAAGAATATGCTAACAACGATACAGAAAAACCGCCGTTATGGCTCGATAAAAGCAGCAATGCTAATCGGATCTTCATTGTCTATGATGGTAACATCAACGGCTTTGGCGCAAAGTGCTCCAGATGATGAAGTTATCGCAGTTGGTATCCGTCAGTCACTTGAAAACGCTATCATTGAAAAGCGTAATGCGGATAGCCTTGTCGAGGTTATATTGGCAGAAGATATCGGTAAGCTTCCAGATCAAAACCTCGCTGAAGTTTTGGAAAACGTCACAGGTATTCAAATCACACGAACGGCCGGTGTTGGTACAGGTGTTCAAATTCGTGGTACTAACGATAACCGTGTTGAAATTAATGGTGTCTCGACGGTGGGTTCTGGTTCGGGCCGAGTTGGCATCAGTTTTGAAGATGTCAACCCAGCTATTATTGCTGGTGTTGAGGTAATCAAAGCGCCAGAAGCTTCAACGATTGAGGGTTCAGTTGGTGGTACCGTTAACCTAAGGACTATTCGTCCACTTGATTTGAAAGAAACTCTCGCCTCTGTCCGAGTTCAAGGTGAATATAGTGAGTTAAGTACAGAAGGCATTAAGCCTCGTTTATCTGGTGCGCTCGGTAAAAAGTGGGATAACGCCTCTGGTCAGGAAATCGGCTTTGTCGTTAGTGGCTCTTACACTGAACAAGATGCAGTTTCCTTTCGTCCGCGAGCCGATGTAGACCAGCTTCGCTCGGTTGATGGTAGAGATTTCCTTGGTATTCAGTTCCTGCTTCAAGAACAGGAAAACTTTAAATATGAAACAATTAACCTTGCAGGCACGGTCGAGGCCAGGCCTAGCGATAATGTGAAGTTGTACTTTGATGCTATCGTCAATGATCAACAACGGGCTCAAGACTCCTATCGTGTACAAGCTTCTGGTGTAAGTTCTCTCCGCTCAGTTGCAGAAATTGACACATTTGAGCCAATCGACTTCGGCTTTCCGGGCACTGTAAGCGAGGTGGCTGTATCTGGCCGTATTCCAGTTAACCTCGGCGTCGATGATGATGATCCGAACCTGCGTTTCGCTAGTGATACAGGTGCGCGGGTTACGGTGAACAATGTATTTGTTTTGGGCGGTGAATGGGATATCACAGACCGTCTTTCAGGTCGTGCAGAGTGGTCTAACACAACATCCGAAACGGAAAACCCTAACCTCAGCACCGTACTGAATTTTATTAACCCGAATACACCGCTTGACGGCGGAGCAACGGGCGACCCAAGAACAAGTAATGACAACTCTGTACCGTTTATCTTTGATCGCTCCAACGAGTCTCTCTCTTTTGGTATTGATTTCTCCTCGCCATTCGCGCCTACCGCTGCGCAGCTACTAGACCCTAACAATGTCGTAATTGATGATGTTCGGGTTGGGCGTAATACGACGGACAATAGTGAAGAATCTTTGCGTCTCGATCTCTCATATGACTTGGAAGGCAGTTCATTTGGCGAGTTCCTGACATCTATTGACGTCGGGTACCGCAACAACGACCGTTCTACCGAGTTCCAACGTGTCGAGGGCCGTATTGGTGGCTTTAGTCGTCTTGAAGACAGTCCCAATGGCCGTCTATTCGCAGACCTACTTGTTCCAGGGCCTGACAATTTTGGAGACGCCGATGGTCGCGAGCTGTTTGTTAAGAACTTTTTGCTAATTGATCCAGACCGTGCGTTTAACGATCCAAGTGGCACCTTAGCTACACTTGAAAATGCGTTCGCCCAGCAACGCCTTCTTGAGCCACAAGCTGATGGCCGGACCACAGCAAACGTACAACTTCTTCAAGGTTCATCCTACAGCGTTGACGAGTCAACTGATGCATTTTATGCACAAGCGAATTTCGGCTTTGGAATGTTTCGAGGTAATGTAGGTGCAAGATACATTGAGACAGATGTGGACTCGACATCGTTTGTTCCTGCCCCCGGAGGAGGTGGGTCGCTACAGACAACATCAGGCACCTATGACTTCTTCCTGCCGCGAGCTAACCTCGCGTTCGAACCAGTCGAAAATGTTCTAATCCGCGCAGCCTATAATCAGGATATTCTGCGTCCTGGGTTTGGAAATATCAATACGGCGACGACATTCACACAGAACGAAAATACGCCCATCAGAATTGGTAATCCAAGTCTACAGCCTTCGGTCACAGACTCATTCGATATCTCGGCTGATTGGTATTTTTCACCTGGATCCGTATTCAGTATTGGATACTTTAACAAAAAGCGAAACTCTACCATCAGTCAAATTACAGACGAAGCTGCGCTTAGTGCTGGTAATTCAGGATCAGGTCTAGTTCGTGAAACGAATCCAGATTGTCCAGGCGGAGGTATATTCAACCCAGTTGTTGAGGCAAACCAATTCGCGCCTACTGGAACAATTGGCTACTGTGTAGACCTTGTAACGGTTGTGAACGAAACTGCTTCTATCTCGCAAGAGGGTATCGAAGTCTCTTTTCAGCATACGCTTAATGACTATGAAGACCGTATGGGCGGATTTGCTTGGGCCTCAGGCTTCGGCATTCTCGCCAATTACACATACCAAAAGTTCGGCGGCGGTTCGATCGTTGATACGACAGGCGGACGTGGACGAACTGTGTTAGGCGACCAGTCATTGCCGCGCGGATTGTTGGATAACTCCAAGAACGCCTATAACCTCACGGCCTTCTATGAGAAGTATGGCTTGTCAGCTCGGGCACGTTACACTTGGCGTGAACAGTACCGGACACTCGACTTTGCCGGTGGTGCCAGCGTTAACTCAACATTTAGCTTTCCAGTCGTCAATGAAAGTCGTGGTCAGCTCAATGCTAGCATTAATTATGATGTCACAGATAACTTCAACATTGGCGTCGAGGGCGTGAACCTAACCAAATCGAATGTTGTTCAGCGCTGTGTTACCGACACAGGTCCAATCTGTTTCGTTGGCTACCCAGATCGTCGTGTTGTCTTTGGCGGTAGCTACACTTTTTAGGAAGTAAATATTCTTGAAAGAGGGGCCGTCGATTATTCGGCGCCCTTTTTTTTTTGTGAGAAATTAAATTAGATGAGATGAATTCACTGGCATTGAGCTTAGCGGTTTTACCGTGCGCGGCTATGCAAATTTCTTATAGAATAGAATGTGGCTTGGACGTAATCATCTGGATTACCCGTTTTATTTTGATTATAAACTCCAGCTTTGAAGTAGAGATATTCGTCAGAGCTATTATATCCGCTTTTGCTCATATCTATGCGTTTGCGGGCAATGACTTTCCCTTCTTTATGAATACTGACTTCAGCAGCGTGCCCTGCGGCCACGATTGAATATGAAAATACTTTATTTAGAGCAATGCCATCAATAGGGTCATCAGCCTTATTCGCGCGGTTGCCGATTAAGGGGATATAAATATCCTCGCTCTGGCCTTTAACTTCATGCGCAAAATAAAGCGTTCCTTTGCTGTGATGGGGGAGCTTGCGATAATAGAGGCGAACGGGTTCGTCATCGCGCCCATGAATTTGGCCGATAATAACGCGGCCAACTTCACTTTTAGCCCCAGTGGTCGTGACGTAGTTGACGGCAAGGCTTGCATGAAGCTCACCATCAACACCGCCCGCCTTTTTGCGGTATCGTTTTGCAGCGGTCGAGAGAACCCAGTTGTTCTTCCCAGGCTCTGACGTTTTTATCTTTGTATTCCCGCGTCGCAACATTTCCCGGAGCTCTGTTCGGACGTAATTTGTGTTTTTTGATGTTTTGGCGCCTGCGATAGGCGCTCGAAAAACCAATCCACCATCCTCGGAGGGATAAAAAAACGCTTATCTGTCCAGCCTTTGACGAGCTGAGTTTCGCTAATAGTATCGGCCTTGCCGTTTTTATCGTCATCAATAGGGAGTGTTAAATACCAATCGTTGAGCTCTAAAGGCGGCACGGTACCTGTTTGCGCTAAGACCATGGGGGAGGTTAAAGAGGCGGTGACTAGGCTCATCAAGCTAAAGCAGATTCGACCAAGCTTATCCTGAAGTAGGGATTTGCGACTTTTAGTGGCAGTATGAAACTTTAAAGCGTGACTATTAAGCAACAGCTGAGCGGTATTATGCATTGGTCATACCAGTATAAGTAAATCGGTTGTCATAATAGGTTGACATAATAACGTATTATTGGTTCTTATTCTATAAAATTAAACCATAATCTCAGGGGAGACGATCAATGGCGAAGTACCGTTCTAATATTATTCAAATGAAATCTGCGAAAGCGCTTCTTATGGGGAGTGTATCCGTCTCAATGCTAGCGCTCTCACAAACGGCTCTGGCACAGGATAACCTTAACGATGAAGTTATTGTCACGGGATCGCGTCAGGTTATTCAAGATGCAATTGCGCTTAAACGCGACAATACACAAATTGTTGACGGACTTTCCGCGGATGAAATTGGCGATATTCCCGCACTTTCTATTGGTGAAGCCTTGGAAACTATTACGGGTGTTGCCTCGCATAGGGAAAATGGCGGCGCGACAGAAGTTTCAGTTCGCGGCCTTGGGCCATATTTGTCATCGACAGTGGTAAATGGTCGTGTGGCGACGAACGGATCTGGCGATCGCTCTGTTAACTTCTCGCAGTTCCCATCTGAACTGGTTAATAAGCTTGAAGTCTTTAAAACGCAAAATGCGAGCCAAGTTGAAGGTGGTGTTGCGGGTCAAATCAATCTCGAAACAATCAAGCCGCTGGATTATGGGAAGAAAAGAATTCAATTTGATATCAAGGGGAATGTAAATCCTGACCAATTGGATCAAAGTGATACTGAGGCTGGCGATATTGGTTATCGGGGTACAGTAAGTTATACAGATCAATTTGAAGTCGGAACTGGCGATGTTGGTTTTTCAATCGGTTTTCAGCGCAGCGATATCTCTCAGCCAGAAGCTGAAGCGCGCCAGACAGGGCCAACAAGTAACTCACGCCCAGCTTGTTTGATTACAAACGGCTTGGCCAGCTTTATTGAGCCTCAATCGCTTGGTACAGCGACTGGTTTTTCTAACAACCCGGAAACAAGACGTCGTGGCGATGACGATTGTGATGATGTTAATGTTGAAGGTTTTGATTTATCCGACACAAGTGGTAGCGCAAGTCCGACAGCTGCAGAATTGGCGGGTTTCCGTAATGCGAGTGGGTCTCGCGTAGAGGGTGTTGATACAACTATTAATCCTGAGACTGGTCTGCTCAATGACTTCGGTGTTCCTTTCGTCTTTGCGCCATCTCAACGCCATTTCCGTCAAAATGATACGCGCGATGAGCGCGATGCGCTTTTCGGTGCTCTTCAATATCAGCCAAATGATCGTTTGGATGTCAATTTAGATGTTCAATGGTCAGAACGGACTCAGTCTGAGCTTAGAAATGATTTGACGTTCAATGGTGGCCGTCGAAATGACACAAGTCTTAATGTCATTGATGCTAGTGGAAATACGTCAAGTACGACGACGCTTGATACATTGGTTACGACGCCTCAGGGAGGTGTTTTGCGGGCGATTACAGATAACTCAATTGAGATTCAGGGGGGTGATTATGAGCGTAAAGAAACGTATCTGGGCGGCGGATTGAATGTCGAATATGAATTAACAAACCGCTTAACGGCCACGGCTGATATTGGTTATTCAAAGACTGAGCGTGATGAGCGCGCTTTCGAGTTTCGTATTCAATCAAATGCATCCCCTGTTATTGAATTTGACCAGCGCAATAGTGGTGTTGGGCTCTTCACATTGCATAGTGAAGAGTTTGATGTAAACGATCCGGCTAACTTTGTGGATCGTCTGCGCGTTCGTATCGACAATGACCTACATCGTGAAGATGAGGTTCTGTCAGGCAGTTTAGATTTTAATTATGATCTTGGTGACGGTTTCTTCAAAGAGCTTGAAGCTGGCGTTAGATATGGTCAGCGCGATTATTTAAGCTTGGGCGGCGGTATTGATGCGAATAATCCCTATAATCGATTAACTGGCCGTACGACATTTGAAATCGAAGATAACCGTGACTTGGAAATTCAAAGTCAGCAAGTCTTCGACTCCTCAGGTGATTTAGCTGATACTTATATCGGGTTTATTGCTCAGGTTAATGATGCTTGTTATTCGGGGGGAACACCTGAAAATAACTTCCTAAGTAGTGTGCGCAGTGGAGATATTGTTACAAATAGATTCTTTGATGATCAGGGTGCCTTCCAAAGTGTTGGAACGAATTCATGGGCTACATTTGATGCTCGGTGTGTGGCTGAAACGGGTGTTGGTCTCATCAATAGTATCAATGATCAGATTAATGCAGCTCTGCTAGATTCAGGTATTAATGATTTATCTGGAGACCCGACAGATCCTATCGCCTTGTTAAGCAGTGAAATTCCTGAATTGATTGTCGAACGTGATAACACTGTCGATGTTCAAGAAGATGTTTCTTCGGTTTATTTGATGGCGAATTATGAGAGTACATTTGCTGGTGGTATACCAATTTCCGGTAATATTGGTGCGCGTTTGGTTCAAACAGATGTCACAGCGACTGGTTACCGTGAAGCTATCACGATTACTGAAAATGATGAGGGTGAATTTTCACTAGTTAGGCCAGATTTCACCAATCCTGGAGCAGTTCAGGAGATTACGGAGAGCCATAGCTATACTAGGCTTCTTCCAAGTGCGAACCTGATTATGGAAGTCGCTGAGGATAAGCTTGTTCGGATGGGTGTCTTCCGTGCTATGTCACGGGCTGACCCGCAAGATCTTGGGTTCTCACGTATATTCTCTACGAATATTGATGATGATGGAAGCGAAACAGCTGCATCTATTGATGATGTCATCGGAGAAATTAGAGCTGTCGGTAATCCTAATTTCGACCCGCTCATGTCATGGAATTACGATGCTAGTTTCGAGTGGTATCCGAATGCAGATTCAATTCTGGCGATTGGTGCGTATTACAAGTCATTTCAAGGTGGGTTTGAAACTGTTATTCAGCCCGAATCATTCGAATTTAACGGTCAAACAGTTACGCGTGATGTGACGACCACGCAGACGAGTGATCAAACAAGTAATCTTTTTGGTCTTGAACTTACGGCATCTCACGGTTTCACTTATCTTCCCGGTTTATTGAGCGGTCTCGGCGCAAAAATCAGCTATAACTATGTTGACTCTGATTTTGAGTTTGAGGATAGCCGCTATGGTGATGCGTTCACGCGTTTGCCTGATGGGTCTTTGGTTCAGACAAACCAGGGTATTATTGCTCCTGGCGGACTGCCAGGGCTGTCAGAGAACACAATTTCCGCACAAGTTTATTACGGAATTGGAGATCTTGATTTAGCTGTGAACTACAAATATCGTGACCAGTATTTCCAGCCGTTCACATCCGATGGAACGCGTTTGCGTTATGTTGGCGACGTTGGTGTCTGGGAGGCTCGTGCGGCGTATAAACTTACTGATAACTTCCGCCTCTCGGCTGAAATTATCAATATTACAAGCGAGCCTAAAGAGCAGTTTGCTTTCGTTGATGATGATCGCTACGAGGTCAATGATTATGGTCCTCGTATCTTCTTCGGACTTCGTGGACGTTTCTAAGTTGACGGCAAGTGAAACTGGTTATACCAATATTGTGAAACAAGAATAATTGGTATAAGTTGGGGCATGGTTGAAAAACGTTTATATCATTCTGTTGCTAATCAGATTTTAGAACTTATCGATTCTGGCGTCTTCCCTGCGGGAAGTCGCTTGCCCGGTGAGCGAGATCTGGCCACAAAATTCGGTGTAAGCCGCGTTGCTGTTCGCGAAGCGGAAATCGCTTTGCAAGCCCAGGGTCGGCTCGAGATTAAAGTTGGGTCTGGTGCTTATGTTCTGGATGGCAGTAATAAAGCTTTAAATGGTCTGCCCAAAGTCGGGCCATTTGAGCTTACTGAAGCCCGCGCTCTGTTTGAGGCAGAGTCGGCTGCTTTAGCTGCGCCTATCATTACCGATGAGGCGATTAAAGAGTTAGAGGGTTATATCGAAATTATGTCAGGAAAGGTTGAGGCGGATATAACAGCTGATGAAGCCGATGAAGCCTTTCACATGACCATAGCCCGCTCGACAAATAATCATGCAATTATATTTGTCATAGATAGTATGTGGAAGATGCGCACTGAAGCTGCGCAGCTTCAAAACGTATATAAGTCAGTTTGTGATAAAGATAGCAGTCATCGTGAAGACGAGCATGCAGCAATATTGGACGCTCTCAAAAATAGAGATCCAGCGACAGCCAGAAGCGCAATGCGGGCTCATTTTAATCGCATGATCGAAGCGCTTTTAGTGGCTTCTGAAGAGGCGGCTTACGAAGAAGTTAAGCGCAAGGCGTCTGAGAGTCGGTCAAGGTTTACGCTGACACAGCAGCTTCACTAGTTATATACCAATTTATATAAATTGGTTTAATATATTGGTTGACAAAACCGCCTGTTTTACAGATATTTTCCTTCAAAATAGAAGGTCCGCTTGTAATGGTGCGAGAGGGATAATTCAGGGGAATAGCATAGCATGAATGTTTTGCGAAACTGGCTCAAACCTGTCATTATTCTAAGCGTTGCTGTCGGTATTTCTGGCTGCGAAGTGCAAGCTGAAGAATATCTCGTCCAAGATCAAGACGCATATAAAGAGGCCTTAGACAAGGCTGGTCCTGGGGACGTCATAAAATTAGCCAATGGAACCTGGGATGATTTTGAAATTCTATTTAAAGGTAAGGGTAAGAAAGATAATCCGATTACCTTAACCGCCGAGACCAAGGGCGAAGTCATCTTGACGGGGCAGTCAAATCTACGTCTGGCGGGTGAATATCTCGAAGTATCAGGTTTGGTCTTTAAAGACGGGTATACACCAACGAGTGAAGTGATTTCCTTTCGTCAGAATAAGAACAATCTTGCTAACAATTCACGCGTAACCGAAATCGTCATTGATAATTATAATCAGCCAGAGCGTTATGAAGTTGATTTTTGGGTAATGATGTATGGCAAGCATAACCGCTTTGACCACAATCACCTTGTTGGGAAGCGTAATAAAGGCGTCACCATGGCGGTGCGCTTGAATACGGAGGAAAGCCTAGAAAACTATCACCGTATTGATCATAATTATTTTGGCCCGCGGCCTATACTTGGGTCGAATGGCGGAGAAACACTAAGAATTGGAACGAGCCATCACTCACGAAAGAACAGCTTTACCACTGTTGAGAATAATTACTTTGACCGCTGTGATGGTGAGCTGGAAATCATTTCTAATAAATCTGGTAAGAATGAGTTTTTGAATAATACATTTTACCAATCGCGCGGCACGCTCACGATGCGCCATGGGAATAATAACCTTGTTGAAGGTAATGTGTTCTTAGGAAATGATGCAGACCATACGGGTGGTATTCGTGTGATTAATGCAGGTCAGACCATACGCAATAATTACATGGAAGGCCTTAAAGGAACACGATTTGGTGGCGCGTTGGTTGTCATGAACGGCGTGCCAAATGGACCGATCAACCGTTATGACCCTGTTATCAATGCGCGCATAGAGAATAACAGCATCATCAATAGTGATAATATTCAGCTTGGCGCGGGAAGCGATGAGGAACGCAGCGGTGTTCCAGAAGATAGTACCTTTGAAAGTAATTTAATTTATCATGACGATGGGCGCGATGTTTTTACAATCTATGACGATATGTCCGGGATTGATTTTAAAAACAATGCTCTGGTCGGAGAGCCATCGCCAGAATTAAAGACGGGTTTTAACGTTCAAGAAATTAAGTTAGAGCGGGCTGAAAATGGATTGTTATATCCCAATACAAACGAAGATGTTGGAGCCGCGCGAAATCTGAAAGTTACGACAAAGGATATGACCGGGGTGTCATGGTTTCCCAAAGCCGAGCCTTTAATCGCTTTTGCGTCAGGCAAGACCATCAATATTGAGCCAAAAGAAAAAGCTCTGTCTGAGGCGATTGCTACGGCAGGAGCTGGCGACGTAATAGTCCTCGCGCCCGGAAATTATGTCGCCAATAAATTCCTAAAACTCGACAAGCCTTTAACATTTAAAGGCGAAGGCGAAGTTAACCTGACCTTCGAGCGTACCGCCATGTTTGAAATATTGGCGGGCGGTAGTTTGCAGCTTATAAATGTGAATATTTCAGGGGATGATAGTCCAGATTATGCGGGTAATTCTGTTATTCGGACGAGTCCTTATTCTATGCTGCCCAATTATCGACTAGAGATTATCGACAGTAATTTCAGAGATATTGATACAAACCATTCCTTTAATATTGTCACGGCTTCAAAGGGAACATTTGCAGATAATATTCTGATCAAAAACTCAAAATTTGAAAATGTATCAGGCGCAATTTTCAAACTCGATAAAGAGAGCGATGATTACGGTATCTATAATGCGGAATATCTGACCATTGAAGATTCAAGTTTTAAAAATATAGGGCACGCGCTTGTAGATTACTATCGTGGTGGTCGTGATGAAAGCACCTTTGGGCCACATTTCGCGCTGACTAATTCATCTGTCTCTAATGTCGGCAAAGACAAACGTAATAAGCATAAAGCATCTATCTATCTGCACGGCGTGCAAGTGACTGATATGACAGGAAATACCTTTGAGGATAGTCCTGCATTTTTGATCAATCATACGGTTGGAGAGCCAAAGACACGTATTACCAATAATAAATTCGAGGATGTGCCTTCGCCGCAGGTCTTCGAGCTTAATAGTATTTTAGAAAACACAGCTATTATAGCTGATAATCAGGGGCTGAACCCGTAATGCGCCTTGCTTTAAGCTTTATATCTGCTCTTGCTTTGACCGCAGGACTGACGGCTTGCCAGGGCTCTGAATCGCCAAAGACCATGACGAATGCCGTAAAAAAGTCTGGGCAAATGACTGGGTTTGATCGCACATTAAAGGCTGCGCAAGTTAATCTCGCGACAAAGATGGATAGTCCTCTAGCCATGCCCATTCCCAAAGATCCGGGCGGTGGTTATACGCATGAAACACACAAGGCGAATGGTTTTTTATTATATGATGTAGGGCAGCTCTATGCACTGACGGGCGATAAAAAATATGCCGAGTTCGCAGGGCAAGCCATGATGGATTATGCTGAAGTTTATCCGGGTTGGAAATTACATCCTGCAAAAAAAGAGCAATCCCCTGGAAGAATGTTCTGGCAAAATTTGAACGAAAGCATGTTTCTGCTCAATGTCGCGCAGTGCTACAATGCTATAAAAGATACGCTCTCGCAGGAACAGCAAGACAAAATTGAGAAAGACTTACTACGCAACATGGCAGATTTTCTATCTGTGGAAGCGCCAGAAACTTTCAACAAGGTCCACAATCATGGCACATGGGCAACAGCCGCTGTTGGCCTTACGGGTTATGCAATTGGTGATGATGAATATGTCCAAAAGGCGTTATTGGGGTTAGATAAATCCGGGGAGGCTGGTTTCCTCAAACAAATGGACGTGCTCTTTTCTCCTGATGGATATTATAATGAAGGGCCGTATTACCATCGGTTCGCGCTGAAGCCATTTGTTATATTTGCGCAAGCTGTTCAGAAGAATAATCCAGAATATAAGATATTCGAGAAACGTGATGGTATCTTAAAAAAGGCTATTTATAGCTTAATTCAACAGAATTATGGCGGCCTATTTTTCCCGATTAATGATGCCATTAAAGAAAAAGGCATTCGGACAAATGAACTGCTAAACGGCGTGGCTATTGCTTATGAACTGACGGGTGACACCGGATTGTTGTCCATCGCAGCAGAGCAAGACACATTTGTTCTCACGCCGGAAAGCCGTAAGTTAGCGCGCGATTTGGCGGCTGGGAAAGCAACCCCCTTTGATTATAAATCAATGCGGCTGGGTGACGGGCAGGATGGCACAGAGGGGGCGCTTGATATATTACGGGCGTCTAATGACCCCAAAGGTTTGGCGGTTGTTGCTAAAAACACATCACAAGGCCTTGGTCACGGACATTTCGATAAAATGGGTTTGCTCGTCTATGATGCAGGCCACGAAATACTGCGCGATTACGGTGCTGCCCGTTTCCTGAATGTTGAAGCGAAATATGGCGGGCATTATCTCCCTGAAAATAATGCTTATGCAAAGCAAACTGTCTCTCATAATGCCTTGGTCGTAGACGAAACAAGCCATTTTGATGGAGATGTAAGAGTTGGAAATCAGCACGCCCCGAAACTTGGGACATTCATTGATGATGACAATGTCACGCTAACATCTGCTGAGATCGAAACGGCTTATGACGGTGTAAGGATAGACCGTTCTGTTGCAATTATTAAAGATTCCGCTTTCGACGGCCCTGTGATTATTGATTTGGTTGAAGCTCACTCAGAAAGCCCACATAGCTATGATTTGCCCTTCCACTATAATGGGCATTTAATTGAAACGAATTTCGAGGTGAAGGCCGACCCAACATCACGCACACCGCTTGGTAATAAAAATGGCTACCAATATCTTTGGAAACTTGCGGAGGCGTTGCCTATTGATGGTCTCTCTCAAGTCACTTGGTTGCTGGACAGGAAGTTTTATTCTGTTTCATCTGCAGTGCCCGATGGAACCAAAGTTGTTTTTACCCAAGTTGGGGCCAATGATCCGAATTTCAACCTTAAAAATGAGCCCGGCTTTATGCTGCGCGCAAAAACTAATGACGGCATCTCTATTGTCTCCGTTATTGAACCGCATGGGGATTATAACCCAACGCTTGAATATACGCTCGGAAGTCATAGTCAGGTTAAATCCCTTTCGCATTTCGAAGCCGGAGCAAATGAATATATTCAAATTCAAACCAAGGACGGAGAGAGAGTTGGCTTAGGCTTGGCGGGAGATGCTGACCCAACCCTCACGCACACGGTTGATGTAAATGGTGAGGCCGTAACTTGGACGGGCGCCTATAAACTCTTCCATTCAAATAAACATAAATCTGCGGGGAATTAATTATGCAAAGTACAAATTTTGTTTTCGACAAGGATGTCCCGAAAGAAGATGTTGATCCCGGCATCAAGCGTCAAATTCTAAGTCACAGTGATGATATCATGTTGGTGAAGGCTACATTTGAAACGGGCGCTGAAGGCTATATGCACGCGCATTATCACAGCCAAATTGCCTATGTGGAAAGCGGTGTTTTTGACGTAACCGTTGGCGAAGAAACGAAGCGCCTCAAGGCAGGTGATAGTTTTCTGATGACACCTCATATCATGCATGGCGCGATTTGCATCGAAGCCGGCGTTTTGCTGGACATGTTCACACCTATCCGAGAAGACTTTTTCGAAAATTATTATAAAGGCGAAAAGCCAGCGGAACAAACGTCATGATGAAGGGGAAGTTGCGTTGGGTCGTTGTCGGGCTTGTCGCCTTAGCGACAATTATTAATTATATTGATCGTCAAGCCATTACAGTTCTATGGCCAGCTCAAATGGCTCCAGATATGTTTCCTGATATGGATGCAGATGGGCACAAAGCTATTTTAGGCATAATCTCATCGGTCTTTATTTTTGCCTATGCCTTTGGTCAGGCTATCTTCGGTAAAATCTTTGACTGGGTTGGCACACGTATTGGCTTTGCGCTTTCTATTGGTATTTGGTCACTCGCAACGGCTTTGCATGCCTTCGCTAAAGGCGTTTGGAGTTTAAGTTTCTTCCGAGCATTACTAGGCGTCGCAGAGGCCGGTAACTGGCCGGGCGCCGCAAAGGCGAATGCCGAATGGTTCCCGACAAAAGAACGTGCATTTGCACAGGGTATTTTTAACTCTGGCGCCGCCATTGGAGGGATTATCGCAATTCCACTTATTGGTTACCTATCTATTTATATGGACTGGAAGATGGTCTTTATTCTAATAGGAGCGCTTGGTTTGCTTTGGTTAATCCCATGGCTCATTATTGTTAAAGCCCCGCCAAAAGCTCACTCATGGCTGTCCGATGACGAACGTGAATATATCCTAAGTGGTCAAATTAATGAAGATGTCGATGGCGATGGGACTCATGATGGTGGCTACAATCCAAATACTGGAGAACTTTTGTCTCGTAAGCAGAGTTGGGGTGTTATCATAGCCTCTGCAGCGATTGATCCAATCTGGTGGTTGTTCATCGTTTGGATTCCAACATATTTGTTCGAAGTTCACGGTTACAACGTTAAAGACCTTGTTGGGTCTGGTTGGATCCCGTTTGTTGGTGCTATGTTTGGTGCATGGTTTGGCGGCCTGTTAGCGCAAAACCGTCTCTCATCAGGTTGGAGTGTTGATAAAACACGTAAGTTCGTAATTATTCTTGGCTGCTTGATTATGTTGCCATCTTTGCTCGCTATGTCAGTTGCTACAACGCCAGTTATGGCGTTGACGCTGATGTTTATAATTTTGTTCGGTTTTCAAACGGCAATTGGTAATGTTCAGACACTTCCCAGTGACTTTTACGGCGGAAGAACAGTGGGTACATTAGCTGGTTTTGCGGGAATGGCAGCCAAGTTAACCGCATTTGTTTTGACGCTTTTAGTTCCAATTATGACGAAGGGGGCGAATTATTCGACCGTCTTTATTCTCGGAGCTATTTTAGCATTAACAGCTATTGCAAGTGTGTTGTTCTTATGCGGCAAAATTGAACCTTTAAAACCACGCGGCGTAAAAGTCGGATAATTCAAACTTAAATGTTACAGAAATAAGTATAGGAGACATCTAATGTCAAAACCAATCATCGGATTTATCGGCCTTGGCCTCATGGGCGGAAACATGGTCGAAAACCTTCAAAAGCGCGGCTTTGAAGTCATTGTTATGGATCTGAACCAGGATGCTGTTGATACAGTCTTAGCGCGCGGAAATGCTACACAAGCGAGCTCGCCAAAGGAACTTGCTGAAAAAGCTGACATCGTTCAATTCTGCCTAACAACATCTGCTGTTGTAGAGAAGATTGTTTATGGCGAGAACGGCGTTCTTGAAGGTATCAAAGAAGGCTCTGTCCTTATTGACTTTGGTACATCTATTCCGGCTTCAACTAAGAAGATTGGCGCTGACCTAGCTAAAAAGGGTGTAGGCATGATTGACGCACCTCTGGGCCGTACGCCTGCACATGCTAAAGATGGCCTGCTGAACATTATGGCGGCTGGTGACAAGGCGACTTTCGACAAATATGAGTCTATGCTTAAAGAGCAGGGCGAGAACGTCTTCTACCTTGGCGCTCTTGGCGCAGGGCATACAACGAAGCTTATCAATAACTTCATGGGCATGACGACGGTTACGGCTATGTCACAAGCTTTCGCAGCCGCTGAGCTTGCAGGCGTTGATCGTCAGCAGCTTTACGATATCATGTCAGCAGGCCCGTCTAATTCACCTTTCATGAAGTTCTGTAAGAACTACGCCGTGGATGGTAACAGCGATTTGGGCTTCTCCATTAACAATGCAAACAAGGACTTAGGTTATTTCGCACAGATGGTGTCAGATTTAGGGTCGGTTTCCTTAGTGGCTGAAGCGACATCTAAAAGCCTACAGGCCGCCGTTGATGCGGGTATGGGTGATGGAAATGTTCCAGAAATCTTCGACTACTTCGTCAAGCTTAAGAAGTAATTGGAAATAAAATTTAAGGACTAAAGATGAAAGATCTTTCGGGAAGAGTTGCAATCGTCACAGGCGGTACACGAGATATCGGACGCTCTTGTTCAATTAAATTGGCTGAGGCTGGCGCGAAAGTTGTTGTAAATTATCATAGCAGTAAAGCGGCTGGCGAAGAGACTGTCTCTGCTATCGAGAAAGTGGGCGGCGAAGCCATACTCGTCAAAGGCGACATGATGAAAAAGGCAGATGTTGAGAATTTAGTTGCCCAGACTGTGAAAGCTTTCGGCAAGGACATTCATATTCTCGTCAATAATGTCGGCGGTTTAGTGGCGCGCAAAAAGATCACCGAAATGGACGAAGATTTCTTCAACCACGTCATGTCCCTCAACATGAATTCGACATTTCTAGCGACACAAGCCGTTGTTCCGCATATGCCCGCGGGCAGCTCTATTGTGAACTTAGCTTCATTAGCAGGACAAAATGGCGGCGGTAATGGGTCATCAGCTTATTGCACATCTAAAGGCGCTGTCAGTGCTTTCACGCGCGCTATGGCAAAAGAACTTGGTCCGCAAGGCATTCGCTGTAATGCGCTTAACCCAGGGATGATTGCGACAACCTTCCACGATACCTTTTCCACGGATGAGGCGCGCCGAAACGTAGAAGCGACAGTCCCGCTTCGCCGGCAAGGGCATCCGGATGATTGCGCCGATACGGTTGTTTATCTTGCATCTGACAGGTCATCTTATATCACGGGCGCGAATATCGACATTAACGGCGGTATGTACTACTCTTAGGACCTATTAAATGACAGACCTTATTCAATCCCTTGAAGCCAAGCGGGTCGTTCCGCTTGTGCAATCAGATGATCCAAAAACAGCCCTAAAGATTTCAGAAGCCTTGCTCGCAGGCGGGTTGGATGTTCTCGAAGTGGTCCTTCGCACGGATGCGGCGCTTGATTGCCTTGAAGCTATCGCCAAAGAGTTTCCAGATGCCCATGTGGGCGCAGGAACCGTTCTCAGTGCGGCTCAAAGCGAAGAGGTCATACGGCGAGGGGCTAGCTTCATTGTCTCTCCTGGATTGGATGCGGCTTCAGTTGATGTTGCCAATGGAGCTGGGATTCCAATCCTGCCAGGCATCTCTACAGCAACAGAACTGCAGCAAGCCTGGAATATGGGCCTTCGCACCGTGAAACTTTTTCCGGCGTCACTCGTCGGAGGACCAAAAATGCTCAAAGCGTTATCTTCTGTTTATCGCGATGTGCGCTTTATGCCCACTGGGGGCGTCAACCCTGCAAATCTAAATGATTATCTTGCTGTACCCGCTGTACTGGCCTGTGGCGGCTCTTGGCTTACGCCTAAAGACGCGATTGAAGCCGGTGACTTCGGGGCTATCACTAAATTAGCCAAAGACGCGATTACGATCGCGCATTCATAAAACGGATACTTAAATGACTGACTTTCTATCATTTGGCGAAATCATGCTTCGCCTGCGGACGAATGGATATGAGCGCTTTTTCCAAAGCCCAAGCTTTGAAGCAACCTTTGGCGGGGGCGAGGCCAATGTGGCTGTCTCTCTCTCAAACTATGGTTTTGATGCAGGGTTCATCTCAGCATTGCCGGATAATGATATCGGGCAAAACGCGATTAATTGTTTGCGCGCGCTGGGTGTTGATACGTCAAATGTGAAACGTCAAGGTGACCGCGTTGGAATCTATTATCTTGAAACAGGCGCTAATCAGCGAGCCTCTAAAGTTATTTACGACCGTGCCGCCTCGTCAATTTGCGAAGCTCGCGTAGGTGACTTTGATTGGCCGACAATCTTTAAAGGGGCCAAGTGGCTACACATTACAGGCATTACGCCAGCCTTGTCACAAGGGTCAGCTGACTTAAGTCTTGAATGCGTCAAAGAGGCCCAAAAGGCAGGCGTTACAACGTCATGTGATTTTAATTTCCGCGGCAAGCTCTGGAAATATGGAAAGACAGCCCCAGAAGTTATGTGCGACCTCGTAAAACATATTGATGTCGGCATAGCCAATGAAGAAGATTGCCAAAAGTCACTTGGTATTTCTGTCGACGTCGATGTTGAAAGCGGAAGCGGGCATCTCGATACGAGTAAATATGAAGAGCTGTCTCAGAAGGTACTCGATATTTATCCAGGCATGTCCACTATTGCGATTACCCTAAGAGCGGCCGTGAACGCCAATATCAATGGCTGGTCTGCCTGTATGCGGGACCGTGAAAACGGATTTCTTCTTTCAAAGAAGTATGAACTCACAGATATTGTTGACCGTGTAGGCGGCGGCGATAGCTTCGCTAGTGCTTTCATTGCAGGGTTGAACCTCTATGAAGACCGCCAAAAAAGCTTAGAATTTGCCGTCGCAGGCAGCGCGCTTAAGCATTCAATCTTGGGAGACTTTAACCGCGTAAATGTCAAAGAAGTCGAAGCGCTCATGGGCGGTGACGGCTCAGGACGTGTACAAAGGTAGGTAATCTTAGCCCACACCGGTGACCACAACAGTTTAGACTATGCTGCGACCATAAAAGACCATGCATGTTCGTATTCTTTTAGATTGCTTTATTCAGTTTCTGATAATAACCATCTTATAGAGCCGCATTCGTCAGCTGATAACATCTACCGACTTAGCGTCTTCGCCGCTCTACTGGCATAGCGGCTAAAGGCTCGATGCGCGTCACCCCATGTGCCGCTATAACGGGCGTCACGGATATCGTTTTCATACCATTTATAATTTAGCGTACCGAGGGAGCGCCCGCCTGGCGCGATAAGCTCGCTTTCAATTTCTGCCCCGCCTATACCTATGCTTTGATAGGAAAGGCCTGTCTCGCGGCTAAGCTGTTCAAATGTGGGGCGGTTAGGTTTTGCATTGGCGATTGTTACGCGCAAAACTGTGGAAGCCGTATCAGAGACGGTAATGCCTTTCTTGGCAAATTTGCGTTCAATCTTTGTTTGCAGGCGTTCGGTTAAGCGCTGGAGATCGCGCTCGCCGTAAAAACCGTTATTTGAAAACCCTGCATTAAAGCGGTGGCTGCCGTGGCGGTCTTTGAGCTTTTTAGGCAGGTTATTGGCGCGGTGGGAGAGATCTTCACTCAGCACAACTTCAATTTTCACCGCCGATGTAAGAGGTTCAACGATTGTGGAGTCATACCCAAAGCTTTTTGCAAAAGCAGGGGCAGAGGCCAATAATGAAATTGTGAGTAGGGACGCCGTGAAAATCTTACGCATAATGTTCTCCTTGATGTAAGAACATAACAGATTTTGGGTAAAATTTCAATTCACGGAGACAGTCACATTGATGTGAGATTATGAAATTGCGTCCACAATCACATTAATCAGGCCAGTTGCGCCCTTAAGCGCTGCCAGTTCTGCGTTGAGCTCTGCCGCTTGAATTGTGCGCGTGACTTCGAGAACTTTTCCCGTTGCATCAGCGGCTTGGGTGGTAAGCGTTAAAACCTGAGCCGTTGTATCAAGGGCTTTGTCGGTGATCTTCACGGGGACTGTGCCCATAAAATAGACACCTTTTCCGACGGTGGCGATAGATTTGCCGGCAAATTTCCCCGTTTCGTAAATGCCTTTGCCTGTATATTTTCCCGTATAATAGACGCTTTTGCCCGCCAGCTCCCCGGTTTTATAAACACTTTTGCCTGCAAATTTTCCTGTGCCGACAACGCCTTTTCCGACGAATTCACCCGTCTTATAAACGCCTTTAAACGGCAACGCGGCAACTTTTCCGGTTGTTTTAACAACGGCGCAGCCTGATAAGCCGACCATTGAAAGGGCGCTGGCGATAAGGATAAATCTTTTAACTAACATTGAGGGTCTCAACTTTTTAACGTGTCCCGTTCCTAGCAAGATATCGGTAAAATTTGCTTAGGAAACATCGCTAATAAATTCTTAAAATGGTTTATGGAGGGCCAGCCTTAACGCCGATAAGGGCCTTGGCGTCTTTGTATGGGGTCTTCTAACCGATCAAGCCTGTTTTCGACAGGCTCTTGGATAATAGGGCGGCGCGGCATTTCAAAGACGCGCGTGATTTCTTCAAAGCTTAATCTACCGTCTTCATTTTTGTCTTTGGTATGAAACACATAAGAAAGCGCATGCTTAAATTCTGCCTTCGTCACGCGCTGATCATAATCTTTATCAAAGGATATATTTCCGGGGGGCGCGTCCAAAGAGCCAAGGGCCGCTTTGCGCCAATCTTCAAGCTCGAATAAAGTTATGGCCCCGCTTTTATCTTTATCGGCAATTTTGAAAGCGGCTGATTGGCCTTTAGATAACTCCAAAGCGTCAATGATATAGTCGCTATTTTTATCAAAACTAGCAAAGAGGAGACCTGCCGCAGAGATTGAGGTTATAGGGCCGCTTATACGTTCGCCGCGTTTTTCCAATTTCTTATTGGGAAGCAGCTCGATATCCTCTTCAAAATCTTCAATAGGGTCAGCCGCGCTGGCGGCAAAAGGGCTGAGGGCAAAGCATGCGGCAAGTAAAATATTTGCAAGCGGTATAAAATTCATGTCGAGATCTCATTATGAAATAGCTTCATGCAAAGCTTGTCTCAGTTACGCCAGTTAAATTCCAGCCATTTTTGCAGTGGCAGCTTGCTAAAGCCCCTCGCGGCGCCAAGCCCCGGCGAGGCAAAGCAGGGCCAGTGCAAAGAAGAGCCAACCCGGCGCGAGCGGAGAGCGCTTGGAGGCGCGCACAGAATAATCTTTATGGGCGATAAGGCCCATCCAATTAGTATCTGCGGCCCTTGCCCCCGCTTTGACGCGCCGTATTTCAGGCAAGTTTCCTGACAGTCCCATCATATGCTGGCTCCCGCCCGTATTGGCGGCTAACGGCGCTAGGAGCTCTGTTGTGGGTTGAAGCTGGGCATATTCTTTGGGGTTTAGAGTACCAATCGCGGCAATGGTTGAAACTTCGTCGCTGGTTAATCGGTAAGCACCTTGACCCGCTGATTTCAGGCTCCCGCGATAAACGCCTTCGCCAGTTTTTGAGAGGGTGACATTTTCCGTCGTCCCATCAGGTTTTTGAACCATGACTTTTTGCGCGCCGTCATTAAGCGTGCGCCGTTCTATGGCCAAGAGACCGTTCTCGGCTGTAGCCATTAGCTTTTCAGCATCAAGGTCAGGTTCACCCATCAACCAATGCGCGGTCCGGCGAAACATTTCGCTATAAGGGCCGCCGCCATCAAAGCCTTTCGCCCAAAGCCAAGCCTGATCGGACATAAGCATAGCCACGCGCCCCTTTCCGATTTTATCAATCACGAGCAAAGGCGCGGCGTCAGGGCCTTCCATCAGCACATTGCCGCTAATCGGGATATTATCGATAATACGAAACCATTTGCCCCATGTTTTGTCTTCCTTGCCAGAAAAAGAGGCCGTGATGGGGTGGCGTCTCCCTTTTGCATTCAGCTCAGGTTTAAAGGGTTCATCTGTCGTTTCACCTGTCGGACGTGAGGGCAGAACCGCAGCGAGCGGTGAGCGGTAGATACTCTCATTGGCGGCGAAGGACGGCCCCGTTGCGACAAGGAGCGCGCCGCCATCTTCGACATATTGAGAGACATTTTGAAGATAATAGGGATTGAGTATCGGCGTAGACCTACCGCTGCGGCCAGGCTGGAAACGGCGTTTAAAGTGATCGAAAATAATCAAATCAAATTCAGAGAGCTTTTCTTCAAAAAGTTGACGTGTCGGGAAGGCTATCAATGATAGCTCGCTTTGCCGCGCATTTGTGTTTTTAACGCGGGGGTTTGTTAAAATCGTAAATTGGACGAGATCAACAGCTGGATCGCTTTTGAGAAGATTACGCCAAGACCGGCCGCCATTATGCGGCTCGCCTGTGACCAAGAGTACCCGCATGCGGTCCCTGATACCTGAAATTTCGGCGACGAAGACATTATTATTGAGAGTGAGTTCGCCTTCGACAGGGCGCACGGTAAGCTCAACTGTGTTACTGCCGCGGCGTTCAATCTCGATGGGGATAGAGATGCGGTTGCCTATGGTGGCTGGAAAGCGGGCTTTGGTTTCCCCGTTCAGTTTAATTTCGATTTGGGCGCGCTCGCCTTCAAAGCCGGGATCATCTACGCGCAGCTCAAACTCTGCCTGTTCGCCGACAAGACCGTAGCGTGGCGCGACAATCGCGCTAATGCGCCGATCGCGCGCGGTTTCTTCACCAATAATAAGGCTATGAAAGGGGACGCCGTCTGGAAGTAAAGCGGCAGGATTTTCAGGTAAGTCATGAATTTGACCATCTGTGATGGCTATAACTCCCGCGAGACGACTAGCGGGCATATTCCCAAGACCATCTATCAATGACGTTGTTAGCCGCGTCCCATCAGAGTTAGGGCGAATTATCGCGGTATTAATCTCAAGGGTAGGGTCGGCTTTTAGCTTTTCCATTAAGGCCGCATAGGTTTTATCAGCGGCGTCACCGCGCGTGCCCAGTTTCATCGATTCTGACTCGTCTTTTATGACAAGCACGGCATCTTGGAGCGGTTCACGGTCTTCAATAACTGTTTGCGGGTTGAGCAGAGCTAGGACAATGAAAAGACCTGCGAGCAACCTAAGGAAATAGCTTTTAAGGCGGCCAATACCTGCTGCGAGCGCGCCAATAAACATGAAAACACCCAGAAGAATAATCCAGCTATTACTCAGAAGAGGATCAAAGGCGATATTGGGCAGATTTTCAAAAATTTGGACAAACATCAGGGCGTTTCCGTCCCAAGATCGCGCGGGGCTTTCTTTTGTTTGCCTAGCCGTTCTATGAGGGCTGCGGCGTGAACCTGATCAGCTTTATAATTACCAGCCAGCGCATACATGGCGATGTTGACACCTGCGCGAATAGACATTTCCCTCTGACGGGGTATGTCTTTTTCAAGCTCGGCCATTTCATTGCCGTCTTCATCAAGCGCCCAGCCTGCGGCTAAGTCATTACTTGTCACAATAACTGAACTCACGCCGTCTCGGGCTGCGCCGTTTATATCCCTATCAACCCAGACAGGCCCGTTGGCCCAACGTCCGGGATAGCTTTGAATGAGATAAAATGACTTGGTCAGGACATGATCTTCAGGCGTTTTATTCAGGGCAGGAATATCCAAATTTTGTGTCAGAGCCGTAAGACCTGGATGAGGTTCTGATCCGCGTAGAACTCTATCGCCTTCATCTTGCGTGTCGAAAACTATCGTGCCGCCGCCCGCCATATAAGCATTAAGGTTCGCATTTGCTTTTTCCGAGAGCGGCTGCGCGTCGCGCGCGACAGGCCAATATAGGAAAGGATAAAAAACAAGATCATCTGTTTCTGGGTTAATGCCCTTCGCGCCTTTGGGTTCTATTGTTGTGCGGATTGTGAGTTGGCGCGCTAAGCTTTCAAGAGCCACTTCGCTCATGCGGTCCATGCGGCCATTGCCCGTTTTTACATAAGCTAAATGCAAAGCTGTGGCCGCATCGAGATTTTTGTCTTGGGCGTAAACATCTGATGGCATAACTACAAATGCCGCTATAGCTAAAACAGCTAAGCCTTTGGAAAGACGTGGTTTTAAATAACCCATGCGTCCAGAGGACATAAGTGCAAAAAAGGCGTCTAGAGCTAACATAAACAGGGCCGCGCCGAGCAATATCCCGCCAATCGTTCGGTCTTTGGTTAGGCCGTAATCTGAAAGCGTGACACCTGATTGCGTGCCAATGGCTTTCAGGCTTTCGGGGCTTTTAACAGTGTTGAGCGCGCGCCGTCTTGCGCCTTGGCGGTAAAGGCCAGGCAGATGTTGTTGTGAAATTTCTACGCTCTCAAACCCTTCATCTGAGAGGCTTGCAGATTCAATGGGCGGCGTTTCCAATCTGCCAAATCCGTTCAGAACTTTCTCTGCGACCCAGTCACCAGTGCTTTCTTGGTTTCGCGCAGGAGCGGCGCGGGCAAGGGGCAAAATACGGCGCAGCATATTCACATATAAACCGCCGACTGGCAGGTTTGACCAATCGGGCCCTGCGGTGACGTGGAAGAGAACTATCCGTCCCAAACCGCGTGTAGAGGACGTCACGACAGGGGAGCCGTCTTCGAGACGTGCCCATGTTTTTGTATCTGTCTCAATACCCGGCTCTGCCATGACTTGTCTTTTGACGGTAATATCACTTGGAATAGCTAATCCAAAAAACGGGCTTTCTGTGGAGAACGGCGCGAGTCTTTGCGGGTCCTCCCATGTCAGCGCGCCGCCTAGGGCGCGGCCACCCGTGCGTAAGGCTACGGGGAGTAATTCATCTGGACGTTCGGCCAGTTTCTCCCCTGCAAAACGCAGCAACAAACCGCCTGTTTCGATATATTCAATAAGCTCTTCATTCACTGTGCGCGCAATATCGGGCATAATGATGACGCTCGGTGATAAGGGTAACAGGTCTTCAAGCGTGCCTTCAAAAATATCTGCATAGGGCGCAAGGGCCGTTTTGGCATAAAAGGGTTCTGATAAAAGCGGGCTGGCGGAATCTTTGGCGGGGGTAACAACACCGATTAAGGGGCGGCCCCAACTATCATCGAGTAATTCGACGGCGCCCGCTGAACTCACCCCATTTGCGCGTAGTGTGCTAACGCGCGAGCGTAGCTCGCTGGGTAAGATAAATTCGGTTTCTGCGCGAGATGCCCCGGGAACAAAACTAAGCTCAGAGCGGCCAATAACGCGGCCATCTTTGGCCGCGGCAATAATTTCAACATTACGAAGGCCAGAGGCATTGGGTCGGTGCCAGACAGTTTTAAATCCATCAGGCGTTTCTCTTATCTCGCCGGGCATTATGATGCTGGCTTCTCCGATAGGGTCAAGCCGCGTTATTTTGCTCGCAGATTTAAGCGCGTCACGAAGGGAATCTGAGTTTCCAAAATCGACACCGGAAGACAACCAAACAGCGTCAGTTCCGCTAAGCTCGGTTTTTGTAAGGATATCAGCCGTATCTTTGCGTTTTGACGGGAGGGCTTGGGGCCGTAAAGACTTGAGTGTTCGCAGGGCATCTTCAGCCGGCCCAAAACTTGCGGCTTCATTCGGTATGGATGTCGTGATTAGCAATACATCGACATTTTTACGGCGAGCATCGGAAATCTTGGCATCGGCCTCTCGCATCACATTTGTCCAGTTGGGGGCCGCGTCCCATCCGTCATCTATGACCAATGTTAGAGGGCGCGTCGTAATGCCTTCATTTTGCTGTAGGATAGGCCGCGCCAAAGCGATGGCGATTATTGCGCCCATAAGAATACGAAATAGTAATAACCAAAGGGGCGTCGAGTCCGGTGTTTCTTCCTCGGTGACGACATCTTTTAAAATGCGTAGCGGAGGGAAGGTTTCTTTTTTGGGTGAGGGTGGCGTGACTCTTAAAATCCACCAAATGAAAGGGAGAGCAAGCAAGCCCAAAAGAACCAAAGGGGTAAGGAATGTTATAGGCCCAAGTGTCAAAGCGTTGTTCCTGCCATGGCAACATAAAGCGCTGTGAGGGCGGCATTTGCAGGTTTATCTGTGTAATGGCGAATAAGAGGCCAACCAAGGCGGCTAGCGGTTCTATCCAAAGCTTCACAATGAGCCGTAAATTTAGCTTTATAAGTTTCCTGCGCGCGTTCAGCGCGGCCAACTAAAATCGGTTCGAGCTTGGATATGCCCGGCACGCGAAGTTGGACACGGCCTTTAAATGGAAATTCTCGTTCGGCGGGATCAATCACATGTAATAAGATGCCTTTGGCTGGACGGCCAGAGAGGCGCGCAAGGCGCGTTCGCCAAATCTCGGGCGGTTCTAAAAAGTCAGACGCAATAACAAGGCGGGCATAGGCTGGAATATCGCCGTCCAAATTACGCGCTGGCCCATCTGAATAGGCAAGGCGTCTTGAAATGCGCTCAAGTCCGACGCGGCCAGAGCGCGGGCGTTCGGATTCGCCAATCACCGAGCAGCGTTCACCCGCTCGCATTAAGAGCGAGGCCAACGCCATAGACAAAACAGTGGCGCGGTCTTGTTTTGTTGGATGTTTTTTTGAAGAGCGCCACTGCATGCCTTCTGACCCATCACGCCATAGATAAACGGTATTGGCCGCTTCCCATTCATTTTCGCGAACATAAACTTGGTCACCACGTGCCGAGCGCCGCCAATCAATCTGCGTCGCGGCATCAGAGCTGTGGTAATTGCGATATTGCCAGAAGGTTTCGCCTTGTCCCGGGCGTCTGCGGCCATGAACGCCTTGCGCAACGACGGCGGCCACGCGTTCGGCCTCTGCCAATAGCGCAGGGTATCCCGCCGCTAAGCTTTCGGCGCGGCGGCGTAACTCAACAGGATTTGGCGCAGGGGCTGCCATAAATAACTAGGCGATGCTGTCTTTGAGTTTGGAAATCGTTTGGGAAATAGATTTTCCATCAGCCCTTGCTGCGAAGGTTAAAGCCATACGGTGCTGAAGAACAGGTGTTGCCAAGTCCAAAACATCATCAATTGACGGCGACAAACGTCCATCCATCAGGGCCTTGGCACGGGTTGCGAGCATCAAGGCTTGTCCAGCCCGTGGCCCTGGGCCCCATGCGACTGTTTCTTTAACATCTTCGAGAGCCGATTGATCTGGACGGGCATTACGCACCAAAGTCAAAATGGCATCGACAACTTTTTCGCCAACAGGGAGCTGCCGCACAAGCTTTTGCATATCAATGAGCTGTTTGGGTGTGAGGACTTTTTTAGCCGTTGCATCTTTGGCGCCAGTCGTTGCGACAAGAATGTCACGTTCTGTCCCTAGGTCTGGAAAGCCAACGTCGATTTGAAAAAGAAAGCGGTCAAGCTGTGCTTCTGGCAAAGGGTAAGTCCCTTCTTGTTCAATTGGGTTTTGCGTTGCGAGAACGTGGAAAGGCGCGGGTAGGTCATGGCGCGCCCCCGCGACTGTCACAAAACGTTCTTGCATGGCTTGTAGGAGCGCAGACTGCGTGCGCGGCGAGGCGCGGTTAATCTCATCCGCCATAAGGAGTTGGCAAAAGACGGGGCCTGGAATGAAGCGGAAGCTTCTTTTGCCCTTAGCTGTTTCTTCAAGGACTTCGGAACCGACAATATCTGCGGGCATAAGGTCGGGTGTGAATTGTATGCGTTTTCCATCAAGGCCCATAACGGTGCCAATGGTTTCAACCAGTAATGTCTTGGCAAGACCGGGAACGCCAACGAGCAAGGCATGTCCGCCCGATAAGATGGCCGCCATGGATAATTCGACAACTTTATCTTGGCCGAGAATGACATTTCCAATACTGGCTTTTGCCTTTTGTAATTGGTCTGCCGCCTTATTGGCCGCCTTTTCGATATTTGCCGTAACCGGGATGGATGTTTGCAAAGACATAGTGTTCAATCCGTGTAGCCGTAATGATATTTTTCTTTATGACCAAATCAGGTCATGAGACTAGAAAAATGATGGGATAAGCGTAAAAGAAAGTCCATGGAAAATACGTTAAATGGCAGTAAGCCGCAGTTCTCTTTGCAGGATTTAATGAAAGCCCTTCAAGATACCGAAGAGGGGGAGCGTCCTGTTGAAAAATGGAACCCTGATTATTGCGGCGAAATGGATATGGTTATCAAGCCTGACGGGTCTTGGTGGCATGAGGGTAGCCGTATAACGCGTAAAGGTTTGGTGAGTCTCTTTGCCTCTATATTGCGCAAGGATGAAGATGGGCGGACTTATCTTGTAACGCCAGTTGAGAAAATCGGCATTCAGGTGGAACGCGCTCACTTTATTGGCGTTCGCGTCGATATTGAAGGTGAGGGTAAAGATCAGCGTGTTTTCTTTACGACGAATTTAGATGAGGTTGTTGAAGCGGGGCCGGATAACCCTATCCGTATCGAAACTGATCCTGAGACTTTAGAGCCGTCGCCTTTTGTTACGGTCAGAGGACGCCTTGAAGCGGCCCTGTCGCGGCCTGTCTTTTATGAACTTGTTGACCGCGCCGTTGAAATTAAGACCGAGGCAGGTAATCAGCTTGGAATTTATGCTGCTGGCAGCTTCTTTCCGTTAGGCCCAGTTGGGGCGCATGAAATATAGACGGTTATGAATTTTGATTCTGACCCTATAATTACCAAGCTTCAAGCAGGCTTGCTCCCGGTTAAAATTTCTGATGCATCAGATGAAATTAAACGCGAGGGGCAACGCGGGGCCTCTGTGCTTATGCCTTTGGTATATCGGGATGAATGGAAAGTTATCCTTACGCAGCGGCCACAGACTATGCCGTCCCATGCAGGTCAAATTGCGTTTCCCGGTGGTAAGCGCGAAGTGGGAGAAACCGCTCAGAAAGCTGCGCTGCGCGAAACAGAGGAAGAGGTTGGCCTGCAAGCAGAGAGCATCACGCTTATAGGGCGTCTGCCATCTTTTAACGCGGTTGGAGAATATCGCATCACGCCATTTGTTGGCGTTGTTGATCCGAAGGCGGCTATCATTCCAGATCAGCGCGAGGTCGCAGATGTGTTTGAAACGCCGCTTAGCTTTTTGATGAACCCTGAAAACCATGTGGCGCGTGATGTTTTCTTTGGCGGCAAAGATCACCGTTTTTACGATATGCCCTATGACGAAGAGGATGGAACGCACCGCAATATTTGGGGCATGACCGCAATGACGATGTACCGCCTTTATCAGAGAGCTTACTTAGGTGTTTTTGAAACGGATTATTAAAGGCGAAATCGATAAAAGCCTAGACGCATCTGCGCGCATCAGTAGAGTCCGTTTATGACACGTTTAAACCCAGAGCAGAATGCTTGGATGCGCGGCGATGATATTTCCGCGCTTTTTAAAGCCTTTCCTGACAATACGCTTCGTTTTGTCGGTGGGTGTGTTCGCAATGCGCTTATGGGCGTGGAGGTTGGTGATATTGACCTCGCCTCGCAGTTAAAACCTGATGACGTTGCGAGCGCCTTAAAAGCAGCAGAGATAAAGTATGTCCCAACAGGCATAGAGCACGGTACGATAACGGCGGTAATTGACGGAAAACCGTTTGAAATCACGTCTTTACGTAAAGATGTTGAGACAGATGGTCGCCGCGCCGTGGTATCCTTTACGCAGGATTGGGCAGAGGATGCACAGCGCCGTGACCTGACGATGAACGCCCTATACGCTGATTTTGACGGCACAGTTTTTGATCCAACAGGACAAGGCCTTGATGATATTAAGGCGATGAAATTTCGTTTCGTGGGCGAGGCGGACTTACGCATTAAAGAAGACTATCTACGTATCCTGCGCTATTTTCGGTTTCTGGCGTGGTATGGCGGCGCAGCAAAACTTGACGCCAGCGCGCTTAAGGCCTGCCGCGAAAATCGTAGCGGCCTTAAAAAATTATCGGCTGAACGTGTTTGGTCCGAAATTAAAAAAATTCTCTCTGCGCCTGATCCATCTCGAGCGGTTCACATCATGCTAACCAATGAAATTCTTGAGGAGGTCTTACCCGAAGCGAGTAATGCGGAAGGACTTTCGCGAATGGTGAAACTTGAACGCCGCGAAGCGATTAAACCTGACCCTCTTTTGAGGCTTATGTCGATGGCGGCGCGTGAGCCATTACAAATGGCATTGCTATGTAAGCGGCTTAAGATGAGCAGTAAGGAGACGCAGAGATTACGGGCTTGGTCTGATAGCTCTGTGGCTTTGGACCCGCATGGCGAAAACAAGGAACAGCTTAAATCGATTTATCTTGGGGGCAAGACAGTTGTTATTGACCGCTGCCGTATTCGCGCGGCGGGTGAGGATGATGCAATCGTGAGTACGCGCTGGATGAGCCTATGTGATTTGGCCATGGGCTGGACGCCGCCAGAATTTCCGCTATCTGGCAAAGATATGAAAGCCGCAGGGGTCAAGTCAGGTCCGCAAATGGGAAAGATGCTAGAGGCTTTAAAAGCCCTTTGGATAAGGAGCGGTTTTACGGCAGACCGTGAAAAGCTTCTCATGGCGCTTAAGTTAATCAACAGGTAGAAATATGTCTCTCAAGCTTTATATTGGTAATTATAATTACTCGTCTTGGTCATTAAGGCCGTGGCTCGTGCTTCGCAAAGCAGAACTTCCTTTTACGGAAGAGGTCATCGATCTCGATATCCCCGGATATAAAGATAAATTATTAGCTTTAACAGATGCAGGAACTGTGCCTGTTCTTGATATTAATGGTGACAAGCTTCCTGATAGTTTAGCAATTTCTGAATTTTGCGCCAAAGCTGTGCCTAATCTCTGGCCCAAAGATGAAGCCGATAAAATCGAAGCTCGCCGCGTGACCAAGCTTATGCATGAAGGGTTTGAGAACATCAGGCGTGAAGCGCCCATGAACCTTCGCCGTAGAACATCAAAACCTGTCCCGCAAAGCTGTCTTGATGACGCCGCGCAGATGGTGACGTTATGGGATGAGCTTTTATCGCGTCATGACGGCCCGTTCCTATTTAATGATTGGTCTATCGCAGATGCGTTTTATACGCCTGCAGCGACGCGCTTTGCCAGTTATGATCTCCCGCGCACGGCAAGATCTGATACCTATATATCGGAGCTTATGGCTGACCCTGACTTTCAAGACTGGGAAGCCATGGCCTTTACCGAGAGCCATATTCTTCCCGATACAGATAAGGTGAACCAATGAACCTCAAAGACGCCATTCGTACCATCCCTGATTTTCCCAAGCCGGGTATTATGTACCGTGACATCACGACTTTGCTAACTAATAGACGCGCTTTAACGCAGTCCATTGTGGAATTATCAGCGCCTTATACGCGGCAAGATATTGATAATGTTGCAGGGATTGAGGCTAGAGGTTTTACCTTTGGAACAGCGGTGGCCTATGAATTAGGGGCAGGCTTTGTGCCGATACGAAAGAAGGGCAAACTCCCATTTGATACATATGAGCAAGATTATGAGCTCGAATATGGAGAGGATACCCTAGAAATACATGCCGATGCTATCCGTAAGGGCGAGCGCGTTGTGCTTATTGATGACTTAATTGCCACAGGCGGCACCGCAGAAGCGGCGATTAAGCTCATTCGTAAAACGGGGGCAGAGGTAGTTGGCGCAGCTTTTGTTGTGAATTTGCCGGATTTAGGCGGGGTAAAGCGGATTACTGATTTAGGCGTTCCTGTAACGGCGCTCGTCGCCTTTGAGGGGCACTAAGGCAAAATATGAAACTCTCTAGCCTGCACATCTATCCTGTTAAATCAGGACGTGTGATTGATGTCGATAGTGCAGATGTCGAGTTTTTAGGTTTAAAACATGATCGCCGCTGGGTCGTTGTTGAAGCGATAAAAGCTGAGGACGGAAAACGCGTAAACCGTTTCATATCACAACGCACTCACCCGCAACTTGCCCAGCTAAAAGCTTTGCCCACGCAAAATGGCTTACACTTATCACTCAAGGACGCGCATTTTGATTTAAATCTTGAGGCGTCAACCACCGATCAAGATGTATCTGTGTGGAGTGATGAATTTCCAGCCGCGCTTTACGATGGCCCCATAAATCAATGGCTCTCAGAACAGCTTGAAGGAAATTTTCAATTAGCAAGTTTTGGCCTGATAACACAGCGTCGCCGCAAAAGTTTTATGCGAAACGAGCCATTTGATGTGAGTTTTGCGGATGGTTATCCAGTTTTAATTGCGGCGCAGGCCTCTCTGGATGCCGTAAATGAATATGTTACAGCTAATAGTGAAGCCGCTCTACCCATGTCACGCTTTCGACCCAATGTTGTTATAGGCGGCACTGGCACTCCATGGATAGAGGATAGCTGGAAGCGCATCAAAATAGGGGATGTTGTTTTTGACTGCGTTAAGCCGTGTACGCGCTGTATTATGACGACCCTTGATCCTAAGAGCGGAGAAAGCCGCGGGAATATGTCTTTAGAAGCTTTAACGCATTTGCGCCGTTCGGCTGATAAACGTCTTAAAGGAGTCTTATTTGGGGTCAATGCCATACCCCTAAATGAAGGCCGCGTTCAGCAAGGTGATATCGTCACAGTTCTAGAAACTCAAACCCCATGGAAAATTGCCTAGGCCTTATTTAATCAAGGCCCGCATGATGATTTCGCCTGTTGTGTTGATTGGCAAAGTCCCGCCAGAAAAGTGAATAACACAAGCGCCGCTGTCACAATCGGTATTGGTTGCGGGTAGGGCCGGCGAGCCAAAGCTTCCAGCTGTAAAGCCTGTAGTCGTTGCGGATATGAACTTAACAGTTTCAGGTAGTGTATCGGTTATATCAATGTCATTTGCAGGTGCGTCTGCGCTTGCGCTATTGGTCACCGTGATCTTGTAAAGGACTTCATTACCAGGCGTCATATAAAGACCTTCACTGAGAGGATCATAGACGTCAACAGATTTTACGGCAGAGATGTCCGCAAGAAGGCGGGGACACATCGTAAATTTATGTACGGACATGATTTGAAACGCAGGGTTTGCGCCAACTGAAGGATCATTTCCGTATGCTATAGTCACTTTATCTATAGGCGTGTTAAATGTGACGGTGACGTTACCACTTGCGGCAGTTGCGCCTGCATTCCCATTGGTTCCTATGGCGGAATTGCCAGAGATGTAGTTATTTCCACTTGGTGTCATCGTTGTGGGAAGTACGGTGTTCCCATTGATTTCACCCGTAACAGTTAGGCGGTCAACCCAACCGCCAAGATCGATATCAAAAACACTGAATTGAAGCGCTTCAATGCCTTCACCTGGTGTGCCAATATCGGCAGTTATGACGATTTCCTGGGCGGCATTGGCATGATCCGCTGCAATGCCAAGGCTATATTCAGCTGTAACAAGGCCACCTGTATATGTATTTTGGGTCACAGGCGTATTCACGCCGCTAATTTGCCCGAGATTGCCCGTATCGCCCGTTATCGTAAAGTTTAACGGCGTGGTTTCTGCTGTATAATTATTCGCTAACACGCCTGATGACCATCCATTAGTCGCGCCTGGAGCATCCCAAGCATGTACAAATTGCGTGGCGGCAGAGCAGCTTAGCGCGGGCGGCGTGAGGGGAGGCTGCGGGAAAAAAGTGAGGGTTGCATAGTCATCTTCCGTGGGTATTCCGTTGGCTGGTGTTGAATCTGGGTCATTCTGGGCGGATGATTGGACTTCAGTCGTGACAACATTGCTGCCAGCGCCCAATACAGTTGCCGTAATTGTCAGTGTGGATGTTGAGTTTGGGCCGAGAGTTCCAGGAAGTGTCCAAAGCCCCGTCGCGCTATTATAGCTTCCTGTACCAGCTGAAGATATAAAACTAAGACCTGATGGCAAAGGCGCATTAACGGTTACACCAGATGTAGAATTGGGCCCACCATTGACCAAATTATAGGTCAAGGTAACGGTTTCTGTGAATTGTGGGAGGTTATTATCAATCGCGACAGAGAGATTTAGGTCTGCATCATCAGGTGAAGCAAAGAAAAGAGTTGCTTGTAAAAACTGCCCGCTTTCACCCGCATAATCATCACACACTTCTAAGGTCCATGTTCCGTTAGGATTAACAGCATTAAAAGCGGATAAAGGATTATTTGGACTGGCTAGGATTTGATAAGGCGTGAGCGTGATGTCATGAGGTCCATCTGCTGCGCCTGTGTTAACAGTCACTGTGCCTTCATCGCCAAGTTCCAAATTATAATTATTGTCATTTCCGTTATTAGATGTGTCTTCTGTGATAAGCACGACGCTCACAGGTGAAGGACCAGGAGAGCGCAATGTGAGGCGAATATCTCCGCGCCAACTATGTGAGGCCAGAAACCCGACATTAAGGTCGATCCCCGAGCTTGGAAGCCCGCTGACATTGAATGTCCGTGTTAGATTTGCCGTTGTACCGGCTCCTGTTGCGCCCGGGCACAAAGTTGTATCATTGATATTTCCAATTATGGAATTGGTAAAGCTCTGGGCATGGGATAGGGTGGCGCTAAGGCTAGCGAATAAAAAACAGACATAAACGAAAAGCCGGATTGGCTCCAAGTTCTTTATCATCCCATATTAACTACGCAGCTAGCATAGTCCTTCATCCCGAATTTAGAGTAGGGGGTTTAAGTTAAAAGATTATTATCCCGATTAGTCCCGCTCATAAGATTTTATCGTCGTTTTAGATCGATACTGTGAGGGTTTATTTTGTGGTCTATTGAACGAACGCGGTTTGTTATTTTTCCTAAGCCGAGGGTTATTGCTTGCGGCATAACCTTGACGGTCCAGTTTTACAAAATAACGTCCAGCCTCTTGCCCTGCAATAATCGTCACAAATTTGGATTGACCGCTGGATTTATGCTTATTGGAGACTTCCCAAATCCGCAGGCTGCCCCGTGTTCTTGCTGCAGGGCCATAAGCCTCTGTCAGGCTACGTTCAATGTCTTCACACTCGGTTTTTGTAAGTGTCAAATCCAACTTTTCGAGTGAATGTTCAGAGCGAGAATTTACCTGACTCGGTTTATGTTTCATGACCAAGGCAACCAGCGATGGCGTTTCTTTAGCTTGGGCTGAAACTGCAATACTGAGCGTAAGACAGCCTAAAAGCGTCGCTAAGACAAGACGTGATAACATTTGAAAATCCCTTTTCCCACAGGGACATTTAATCACAAAAAACTTAAAAAAATATACGCTTACTTCAGGTTGAAACTGTGTTACACGTTAAACTTGAACAGCATGATGTCACCATCTTTGACAATATAGTCTTTGCCTTCTTGGCGGACTTTGCCTGCTTCTTTGGCGCCCTGTTCGCCGTTATGGGCAACATAGTCTTCATAGGCAGTCGTTTCGGCGCGTATGAATCCTTTTTCAAAGTCGCCATGAATGACTCCAGCGCATTTCGGGGCTGTCCAGCCCGTTTGGAAGGTCCAAGCGCGGGCTTCTTTGGGGCCAACCGTGAAATAGGTTTCTAGGCCAAGAAGGGCATAGCCTGCGCGAATAAGACGGTTGAGGCCCGGTTCTTTCAGGCCAATTGCGTCTAAATATTCAGCCTGTTCTTCATCATCGAGCAAAGCCATTTCAGATTCGATTTGCGCGGAGATTATGACAGCTTGTGAGCCTTCGGCTTTGGCATGGGCAAGCACCTTGGCAGAATAGTCATTGCCATCCGCCGCGCTCTCCTCATCGACATTGGCGACATAAAGAACCGGTTTAGACGTTAGGAGCTGTAACATCTTCCATGCCTTTTTGTCGTCTTCTTCGATCTCGGCTGTGCGGGCGGGTTTGCCATCTTCGAGGACGGCTATCGCGGTTTCGATTAAGCGCATTGTTTGTAAGGCGTCTTTGTCATTTTGTTTAATTTTCTTCTCAAGTCCGCCCTTGCGCTTTTCAAGGCTTTCAAGGTCTGACAGCATAAGCTCTGTCTCTATGGTTTCGAAATCTGACATCGGATCAATGCGGCCATCGACATGGGTGATGTCTTCATCTTCAAAGCATCGAAGCACGTAGATCACAGCATCTGTCTCGCGAATATTAGCAAGGAACTGATTGCCCATACCTTCGCCTTTTGACGCGCCTTTAACGAGGCCTGCAATATCGACAAAATTCATCCGTGTTGGGATGATTTGGGCGGAGCCGCCAATTTTGGCAATCACGTCAAGGCGGGGTTCTGGCATGGCCACATCGCCAACATTGGGTTCAATTGTACAGAAGGGATAATTTGCCGCCTGTGCATTCGCTGTTTTCGTTAAAGCATTGAAAAGTGTGGATTTTCCGACATTTGGAAGTCCAACGATACCGCATTTAAAACCCATGGAACTAACCTTTTAAATATTCTGTGACGCGGGTTTGGAATAACTCGCGATTACCTGTCGCAAGTAAATCTGCGTAGCGGGCTGAGGCATAACAAATGTCATCTCTCAGGCCGTGTTCTGCTTTTGCAAAGTCACTGAGGACATAGCTGTGAACTTTGTCTTTATGGCCAGGGTGACCAATACCAAGACGCGCGCGATGAAAATTTTCCCCGCAATGTTGGCGAATTGAACGCAGACCATTGTGACCCGCAATACCGCCGCCAAGTTTCATACGGAATTTCCCAGGCTCAAGATCAAGCTCGTCATGAAAAACAGTCACGTTTTCGAGTGGGATTTTATAAAATTGCATGGCGGCTTGAACAGATTGACCCGACTCATTCATGAAGGTCATGGGCTTTAAGAGCAGAATTTTCTTACCGTCTATAAGGCCCGACCGCGCCATGCCTTTAAATTGAGATTTTTCACTGGAGAAATGATGCTCATCGCCAATCGCGTCAATTGTGAGAAAGCCGATATTGTGACGGTTCCCAGCATACTTTGCGCCGGGATTTCCGAGTCCTACCCATAAAAGCATATCAGGCTCCGCGTGATCATTGACCCTGTTAAAGGGATTGCGCAGCCAAGAAAACCAGTTCGTAACTAGCCTTCTCCGCCTTCAGCCGCTTCGCCTTCAGCTGCTGGTGCTTCGCCTTCAGCTGCTGCGTCTTCGCCGTCTTCAGCGCTTTCTTCTACAGCTGCACGTGAGGCCACAACAGTCGCAATCGTAAAGTCACGGTCTGAAATAGATGGCTTAACGCCTTTTGGAAGGTCAACTTCTGAAATGTGAATTGAATCGCCAATTTCCATTTTTGAGACATCAACTTCGATATTATCTGGGATATCACCCGCTGGACATTTAACTTCGATTGAATAACGAACAACGTTGAGCGTACCGCCTTCTTTCAAGCCAGGCGATTCTTCTTCGCCAACGAAAACAACACTGACTTCAACTTCAATGATTGATTTTGCTGTCACGCGGTAAAAATCAAGGTGAACAGGCATGTCAGTCACAGGATGGAATTGAACATCTTTGGTCAAAACCTTCTGTGATTTACCGTCAGTTGTAACCTCAATCATGTTTGAGAGGAACTGGCCTGAGTTAATTGCTTTCAGAACTTCATTATATTTGACTGAAAAAGCTACAGGGGCCTCGTCGCCGCCATATATGACGCCTGGAACAAAGCCTTCGCGGCGCGCAGCGCGTGCACTGCCTGTACCGGTATTTTCACGTACATTTAGATCAAGTACAATACTCATTTTTCTGTCCTGTTTACCTCGCTTTAAAAAAACGAACCGCCCCAAATCAAAAAAGAGGCGGTTTATAGTGATTTAAAGCAAAAAAATCCTAATTTGCGGCGCTCTTTATGGGAAAACGCAGCAAGACGCAAGCCCGTCATGATAAAAATATGGGCCGATAACTTTGAAGTGAAATCTGGTTTAAATCTTTATTTCACTTCAAGGAGTTGAACATGGAAGCCCAGTGTCGCATTTGGCGGAATGCCGGGGCGCCCGCGGGGCCCATATGCGAGGTTGCCGGGGATGTATAATGTCCATGCATCACAAGGTTTCATCATGCCTAGGCCTTCGATCCAGCCTTGAATGACGCCGTTAGCTGGAAACTCGATAGGCTCGCCGCGTTCATAGGAGCTGTCAAAGACTTCTCCATTGGGGAAAAAGCCATGATAATTGACTTTAATAATCTGACTGCCGACAGGTGACGGGCCGTTAGAGGCGCCTTTTTTGATGACTTGGTACTGCAAACCCGATTCTGTTGTCTTAACGCCTTCGCGCGCGCCATTTTCGGCATGCCATGCGGCATAATCATCATTAGCGGCTGTGTGGTCATTTTTATAAGCCGCGACATCGTTGATGATTTCGCTAGCGGGGCAAATCGGGGAGCCGTCACCTGCTTCAGCGATTTTGACTTTTGTACTCCCGGTATCATTCCCAGCTCCGCCACATGCCGCGAGGGTAAGGACGGCTAATCCTGCTAATATTTTTTTCATTGAAATCTCCATTGATTATCGTGCTAATTCTTTCATGGCGTTTTCGAGTCCCGATAATGTCATCGGAAACATCTTGTCTTCGCCAATAATTTCCTGAATCATTTTCGTACTTTGAGAAAATGACCAGTATTTTTCTTCAGTTGGGTTAATCCAGATTAGGTGCGGGTAAACATCGGTCAGACGTTTTAGCCAGACCGCGCCGGGTTCTTCATTCCAATGCTCTACTGACCCGCCGCGCATAGCGACCTCATAAGGGCTCATCGCGGCGTCACCGACGATCACGACGCGGTAATCAGAGGCAAATTTGTGCAGAATGTCCCATGTCGGGGTCACTTCACGCATGCGGCGGATATTATCTTTCCAGACATGCTCATAAACGCAGTTATGAAAGTAAAAATACTCAAGGCGTTTAAATTCCGATTTTGCGGCTGAAAATAAATCCTCCGCCTGTTTGACATGGGCATCCATAGACCCGCCTATATCGAAAAAGGCGAGAACCTTAACGGCGTTACGGCGCTCGGGCCGCATTTTGATGTCGAGCCAGCCTTGTTTAGCTGTTCCGCGTATGGTGCCGTCAAGGTCAAGTTCGTCTTGCGCGCCTTCACGGGCGAATTTACGTAAGCGCCTAAGGGCCACTTTAATATTACGCGTGCCGATTTCGCGGTCACCATCAAGGTTTTTAAACGTCCGCTTGTCCCAAACCTTGGTTGCTTTTTTGTGGCGGCTCTCTGCTTGTCCGATCCGCACACCTTCTGGGTTATAGCCATAAGCGCCGAAAGGGGAGGTTCCCGCCGTGCCGATGTTTTTACTACCGCCTTCATGGCGTTTATCTTGATTTTCGAGCCGTTCTTTAAGGGCTTCCATAATCTTATCAAAGTCACCTAGGGCTTCTATCTCGGCCATTTCTTCAGGGGTGAGATGTTTTTCAGCGAGTTTTTTAAGCCAATCCATCGGGATTTCATGCTCATCCTGTCCGAATATATCATTGATATAATCCACGCCGCGGAAGACGTGAGAGAAAACTTGGTCAAATTTATCAAGGTCGCGCTCATCTTTGACGAGGGCAGTGCGCGAGAGATAATAAAACCCATCAAGGCTATCATTTGCCACGCCTTTATCCACGCCCTCAATCAGGGTTAGATATTCCCGTATCGTGACGGGTATTTTAGCTGCGCGCAGTTCTGTGAAGAAACTTTGAAACATGTCTGTGTTTTACATAGTCATGACATCAGAGCAAGAATTCTAATCCGTTATTGTACCAGATAGTTTTATATCATCAGGAGACGTAATTGATCTTAATAACCAATATAAGCTAAACTAACACTCACCTTCGCTGCTTACGCTAACGCCATTTGAATTGGCCGCGCAGGCATTGGGATAGGTTTTACCGTCACAGCCACAAACAGGTGTATAATCCATTGTGCACATTTGAGGGCGTTCTCGGCACACGCCCGGCGCATCTGCTGCCCCGCACATATCTTTTATCTCGCGGTGACAATATTCGCGCGGTTCAACACAAACAGGGGCGGGGCCCTGCCGAAAGCCGCCGCAATAGCGCTGATCTGGGTTTGAGGGTGAAGATACAGGAAATCCGGGCGGCGGAATATGATTATTGACGCTATGAGGCTCTTTAACTTGCGTATCTGTTGGCGCGGCACAGGCGGCCATGCCCAATAGCAAGACAAAGGATAAAATAGCCTGTAAATGCGCGCGCATTAGCCCGTACGCACATCCGTTTCGATACGCGCCGCAACATCTGGATCGAGCTTAAGCGCCATCGCAAGCTGGTCGAGGTAATCACGCTCTTTCGGGTTTAAGCCATTAGCGACGCGGCAAGATACAGCGTAGATTTCCGCTGCGGCTTGGTCGCTATCGGAAAGCGCCGCAATAGCTTTAGCATTGGCAGGCTGATCCATAACGGCTTGAACCGCCTCGGCAGATGCGCCTTTATAGCTTTTTATCAGGTCAACTTCGTCATCATGGATAGATCCATCTGCTTTGGCAGCAGAAATCATGGCGCGAATAAGTGTTTCGGAGCGTGCATTGGCTTTCGGGCCTTTCAAAAGACCAATGACTTCATCAGCTGTCGTCGGCATTTTGCCTGATTTATGGGCTTTATAAGCCAAGACACCTAATGCGCTCAGCCCGCCAAGCGTCGCCATCTTACGGCCAGAACGAGAGGAGAGGAGGAGCGCTAAGGCGCCTGCTGCTGCGCCAGTGCCAACGCCTTTGCGAAGGGCTTCGCGGCTCACCGCCGTATCTTCGATATTAAGCTTATCAATCAGATAGTCTTCGCCTTGGGCGGCGAGCTTTTTACCTTTGACGCTAAGATCGCCCGATTGCGCTTTGCCTTGGGCAACAAGGTCTTTCCCCGTTGCAAGAATTTGTTCCAAGAGCTGTTGGGCATCTAAATTTTTAAGATCAAGGTTTTTAAGGTTTAGTTGTTCAGCAGCCATGGTGTCCTCCGATAATGGTGATTGATTCTATACCAGATGCGCCCCATGGTACCAAAGCGCTTTATACAGACATGGTTTATCATCTTAAAAGCTTGCATAATTTCAAGTTTCCGAGGACACAGAGTCATGAAAATGCGCTGGAAATTATTGGGGGCGGTAGCTCTTATCGGTATTTTATCTATTCCCGTGTGCTGGCTTACGCCCAAGGGGCCTAAAATTGACGCTGACGCCATGCGGGCGGCGGCTTCACATTATGACGCGCGCATTATTCGCGACCAATGGGGCGTGCCGCATATATTTGGTAAAACTGACGCTGATGCGAGTTTTGGCTTTGGCTATGCCCATGCCGAGGACGATTGGAAGCATATCCAAGAAAGTTTGATCGGAGCGCGGGGTATGAGCGCGCAATATAATGGCAAAGACTCTGCGCCGCAGGATTACCTCTTTGATCTTTTTAAAGTCCGTGAGGCGGTTGATGAAAAATACCTCACCCATTTAAAACCCGAAACGCGCGCAATCGTCAAAGCCTATGTTGACGCCATAAATCTCTATGCTGTGCAGCACCCAGATAAGGTTTTGCCGGGCGTTATGCCGGTCACTGAGAAAGACGTAGTTGCAGGCTATACATGGATGACGCCGTTCTTCTACCGTTTGGACGGCAAGCTGGAAGAGCTTTTCACGGCTGAAAACAAACCTGCGGTTTCGCCGTGGCAGCAAACATCTAGCTTGAATTTACCTGAAGCTGTACGCGGTTCTAATGGATTTGCGATTGCGCCGTCGCGCTCAAGCGATGGCCATACACGGCTGGTGGTCAATTCACATCAGCCCATGAACGGGCTTTATGCGTGGTATGAAGCGCATCTTGTCTCTGAAGAGGGATTGAACCTTGCGGGAGCTGGTTTTCCCGGAACGCCGATTTTGGCCCAAGGCGTCACGCCCAATCTTGGCTGGACACATACGGTCAATCAGCCTGATCTTGTCGATGTTTATGCCTTAGAGGTTGACGATGAAAAAAAGCCCAAGCGTTATAAACTCGATGGTGCGTGGCAGGATTTTGAAATTACCAAATCAAAATTTCGCGTAAAGCTCTTCGGACCGTTTTCGCTGCCGATCAAACGCGATGTTTTATGGTCACAGCACGGCCCCGTCCTCAGCACCCCGACAGGGCATTATGCCATTCGCTTTGCGGGACTGGGCGAGGTCGGCGCGGTTCAGCAATGGTATGAGATGAGCAAAGCTCAAAATATGGCTGAGTGGCGAGCGGCACTGGAGCAAAATGGCGTTCTGAGTTTTAACATCGTTTACGCAGATAAAGACGGTAATATTGGGCAGATTTATAATGCTAAAATGCCAAACCGTATTGAAGGCCCAAATTGGGAGAAAGTTCTCCCTGGCGATCAATCCAAATTGATTTGGAAAGACTACCGCAAAGTTTTAGAGCTTCCGCAAATCTGGAATCCCGATTGCGGCTGGGTGTTCTCGGCGAATGCGACGCCGTTTAATATCACAGATGCGGCCTGTAATAATCAGCGTAGCGAATTTTCCGAAACTTACGGCATTGAGAAACGTATTACGAACCGGTCTCGCCGCGCGCTCACCCTCTTTGAAAATGATGAGGCGATATCAGAAGAGGAGTTACTGCGGTACCGCGCCGATACGAAATATGATCCGCAATCACAAATTATGCAGATGGTTGTCGAACTTGTGAGTACGCCATCAGATGACCCGCTCATCAAAGAGGCGCAAGAGGTCTTGCGTAATTGGGATGGGGATACCGTTAAGGAAAGCCGCGGGGCAGCCCTCGCCATTATTACGGGCACGCGGGCTTTGGGATATGAGTACATTGAAAATGAGGGCCAGCCCCTTGAAATGCTTGTAAAAACTGCGGCGGAACTCAAAAAGCGCTTTGGCCGTTTGGACCCTGAATGGGGAGAGATAAACCGTATTCAGCGCGGGGATATGGACATGCCTTTAGACGGCGCGCCCGATGTACTGCGAGCAATTTATGCTGATCGCGACGGCATTTCCAAAGACGGCGTGATGAACGCCTTTGCGGGCGATACCCACATCATGTACGCGGATTGGGACGCGGCAGGAAACTTAATACTGGAGTCTATTCATCAATATGGCGCTGCCACCCTTGATGAAAACTCACCCCATTATAACGATCAAGTGCCGCTATTTGCGAAGGGCGAATATAAGGCGATGCCAATGACGCTAGAAGAAGTGCTGCCGCAAGCGACGCGGGATTATCGTCCGGGGCAAAATCTGACGAGGGGTGGCAACTGATAGGCATGATTGCACAATTACATGTGATGATTTATCACCCTATAATCGTTGGAGACTACCGTGCGTCTAATCCTTTTCTGTCTTAGCCTAATGTATCTTGGTCTGTATCATTCAATGAATTCTGCTTTCGCGCTAGATAGAACAAGTCAGTATCAATCTGACTTAAATCTAAGCAATATAATACATTTTCACTCTTCTCCGCCTTCTTCTGGAAGGACTGCAATATTCGATCGAGAGGGCCAGCAAAAAATCGATAAATCTATTAGCATAGGTTTGTCACTCGTGCTATGCAATTGAAGTTTTATAGATCAAAACTCTGTCGAAGTTCCAGCAAACAGTGCGGTCTATTAGATAAGGTAGAATATGCGAAAACGTCATATGAGTTTAATATTCTTGGCAGGGTTGGCCTGCCTTCCTGCTTTTTACCTAAATCAGATTGCTTCTGCTGATAGTCTGGCCCCGGTCAAAATTGTCTCTAATGAGCATGTTACTGGCAAACATCGCCTACCAGACTTTTCCTATGCAGGTTTTAATAACGGTATTGGTGACATCCCTTTTGTCGCAGGTGCGGTCATCAATGTTTCTGAATATGGCGTGATTGCCGATGATGAGATTGATGACTCCAAAGCTGTGCTGAAGGCTATCAATGCCGCAAAAGAAGTAGCTGGTCCTGTCAGCATTGAATTTCCAACTGGACGTATCATTATCTCTGAAATATTGAAAATAACACGCAGTGATATTGTCTTACGCGGAGCTGGCAACGGAGATGGAGGAACGGAGTTACATTTTCCTCGCCCACTTGAGGTTGTGGACAAGTCAGATTCATTAGATGAGCTGCGAACCTATCTCAAAAAATATGATAAACGTCAGCGTGAGAAGGACCGGAATATTGACGAACTCTTCTCTGAATATTCTTGGAGCGGGGGTTTTATATGGGTGCAGAAAGAGGATACGAGAGCTGCCGCCTATCTTGAAACTTATGACCCAGAGATTAAGGTTCTGGCCAATGCCATAGCTGGTGTGGCAGGTGAGAAAACTCTGACGCTCACAGATGCAGGATCTTTGCGTATAGGTGACGTTGTCGAGTTGCAATGGTTCAACCGCAAAGGAGAGACTGGGCCTCTTCTTACGGAGCTTTATGGTGACACTGACCTTGAAATCGGCTCGCATCATTGGAGCTTCGGTGAGCGTCCGCTCATTCGGCAAAAAACGAAAATTCTCGCAATTGACGAAAGTGAGATTACTATAAGTGACCCCCTACTACACACAGTTTCAGCGGACATCCCTGCGCAAATTGCGGAGTGGCAACACTTAAAAAATGTGGGGATCGAAGATTTGAAAATTAGTTTCCCGCCGTCTCCGTATTTTGGACATCATCTGGAGCGAGGATATAATGGTATTTATTTTACCAGTGTGTTTGATGGGTGGATCCGAGATTTAACGTTTGAAAATAGTGACAGTGGCATCTTGACTTATAATAGCGCCAATGTGACGATTTCAAATATCGATACGGTCGGGGATCGTCAGGCTCATTATTCGGTTCATGCCGGGAATGTACACAATGTCTTAATTGAAAATTTGACAGTCTCCAACGCACCTATTCACTCGCTTAGCCTGAACACTCAGTCAACAAAATGTGTCTTTAAAAACGCGATTGTCCATCAAGCAGCCGTTTTGGATCAACATGCCGGGGCCAATCATCAAAACTTATTTGATAACATCTTGTTAAATGTCGATGCTCGGCGCGATGATGCGGGACCTTATTATCCGGTATGGGACGGGAGTGGCGCTGGTTATTGGCAGCCTGGTCATGGCCGATACAACACGACGTGGAATTTGAAGGTTAATGTTCGCAGCGGCGCTGCACGTGATGAAACAGTAGAGCTCCGGGGGTTGGCCGAGGGTCCAGATGCTCGCTTGATTGGCATCTCAGGTAATCGAGTATTTGACGTGAGATATTCTCCGATGCCCTACATGGAACGCATAAACAGCTCTATGGCAGACATACCTTCCCTTTATGATTATCAATTAGCGAAGCGCAAAACGAATAACTCGGAAAAATAGATGACGAAAAACGTTTATAGTCAAACCGTCCGGACCTCAATGGTGTCACCTAAACATCTAAACCGTAGAAAATTCGGTCAGTTTATTGCCAGTGGCTCTATCGTTTTGGCAGGATGTTCAAATAGTGACATTGGCGGGAAGCGTCTTCTTTATTCTACAGACTCTCTGCCCAATGGTTATCCAACGGTTGAGGCTGTCAGGGCCATGGGGGAGTATCTGGCTGAAAAAACAGACCAGCGCTTGGGTGTGAAAATCTATCCTGGCGGGCAATTAGGATCGGAAGGGAGTACGCTAGAGATAGCTATGTTTGGCGGTTTAGATATGACACGAACCTTCACCGCCGCTCTGAATAATATTGCTCCTCTAACAAAACTCTTTAGCTTACCTTTTCTCTTTCGCTCTACTGAGCATCAGCGACGTGTCGCAGATGGAGAAGTCGGCGAGACCATCCTGGAATCTCTAGAGGCCTTTAATCTGCGGGGGCTTGCTATTTACGACACGGGCGGCCGGGGATTCTATACAACCGAACGAACCATCCCGCACCCTTCCGCATTGGAAGGCTTGAAAATTCGCGTACCCAATTCCGATATATTCCTGGCAACGATGAGAGCACTCGGGGCTAATCCTACGCCCATGAATTTCAGTGAGGTCTATCAGGGGCTCGTACAAAATGTTATTGACGGGGCCGAAAATAATTGGCCGAGCTACATTAGTACACGCCATTACGAAGTCGCACCCAATTTCTCTGAAACGGGCCATTTCAGAACACCCGATATGCTGATTATGAGTCTACGCACGTGGAATAGTTTTTCAAAAGATGACCAGTCGTTGATCAAAGAGGCTGCACGCTATTCGGTAGGCGTTATGCGTAGCCTCTGGGATGCTCGCGTTGAAAAATCTAAGAAAACCTTAAGAGATGCGGGCGGTATGATCTTGTCCGACATTGATAGCGAACCATTCCGTGCTCGTATGGGCCCTGTTTACGATCAATTCGTCACGCCGGAACTTCAGCCATATTTGACCAAAATTAACCGTGTAGCGGAGCAAGGGACATGAAGCCTTTACTGGATCGATTAAGTCGCCTATCGCTATTTATCAGTGCGCTTAGTATTGTCGCCATGACCGCCATAATATCTTATCAAGTTGTGGCACGCTATTTCTTTAATGCGAGTCCCGCTTGGTCGGAACGCCTGTCTCTGGTTCTGTTGGGTTACTTAGTCTTTTTCGGCGCGGCGACAGGTGTTTATGAAAAATTTCATATCCGCATTGATGCGTTGCGTAATGCTGTCTCTCCGAAACTTGCAAAAGCTTTTGATATTGGGGCGAATTTCGTCGTTATTTGTACAGGCATTGTCATGGTAATCGCAGGTCTGCACCTTACTACCACGCTATGGCCTTTTGATATACCCTCTTTGGGCCTTCCGCGAGGTCTAGCCTTGCTTCCCATACCAATTGCTGGCGCTCTCATTACTTTATTCGCTGGGTCGCACCTAATCGATGATCTTCGCTCTGCCTCCAAGAAAGCCGACTAAAATGGACCTAGTTATCCTTCTTCTGAGCTTAATAGGCTTACTCACTATACGCGTTCCAGTAGCCTTTGCGCTACTGATTTCCTCTATGATTGTCTTTACCAAATTAGGACTTAATCCGCTTGTTGCTGTGCAACGATTGTCAGCTGGTATTGATGTTTTCACCTTAATGGCCATCCCGTTCTTTATCTTCGCCGGTGATCTGATGACCCAGACAGGAATTGCCGCAAGGCTCATTAAAGTTGCTGAAGGATTATTTGGCCGCGTGCGAGGCGGACTTGGTTATGTCAATGTTGGTGCTTCAATGATGTTCGGCGCCGTGTCAGGTTCAGCAATCGCCAGTGTCTCTGCGATAGGGTCAACAATGATTCCGATTATGGAAGAGAAAGGTTATGACCGCAATTTCTCTGTCAATGTGACCTGCTCTGCGGCGATTTTAGGCCTGATTATTCCGCCAAGTCACAACATGATTATTTACGCGGCAGCGTCAGGTGTCTCTATATCAATTGGGGATCTCTTTGTGGCGGGCATAATTCCAGGTGTTTTGTGTGGGATTGGCTTGATGCTTGTCATTTCGATAATCGCTCGCAAAAAAGGTTATGGCCAAGGGATTTTTCCCGGTTTCAAATCGTTGCTCTATTCTGCCATTGCCTCTATTCCGGGACTTATGACCGCGGTGATTATCGTGGTCGGTATTTTGGGTGGTGTTTTTACTCCCACAGAAAGCTCTGCTGTTGCGATTGTTTATACGCTGGTCATTGGAGTCTTTTTCTACCGAACCCTCGGTCTGAAGGAGTTTAAAACAGCTGTGATTAACTCGGCTAAAACAACGGCGATGATCATGTTGATCATTGGTGCGGCGGCGGCATTTGGCTGGTTACTTGCTCTTTTAGAAGCGCCTTTGATGATGTCGAATCTCATTCTGGGTCTAACAGATTCTTCAGTTTTGATTCTCCTAATGGTGCTGATCTGTCTCTTGGTTTTAGGGACATTTATGGATATGGCGCCGCTGATTATCATCGTTACGCCGATTTTTCTTCCCGTGGTGCAATCCATTGGCGTTGACCCTGTGCATTTTGGCATCATTATGATGTTAGCTCTAGGGATTGGTACAATTACGCCGCCCGTCGGGACGGTTCTTTTCGTAGGCTCAGCTGTCGGTAAAATCAGGATGGAGGATGCGGTGAAAACAATGTGGCCTTTCTATTTGGCGCTTATCTTATGCTTGTTGCTGGTCACTTATATTCCGCAGATTTCACTATTGTTGGTCAGATAATGCGATCAAGTTATGAGCGGATAAAAAAAAGCAAGGCTTAATTGGCCTCGCTTTTATAGTTTGATATTTCAGTATGTTTATCTGGAAAGCCAACCGCCATCCACAGGCAGCGTAATGCCTTGAACATAATCCGATGCCTGTGAGGCGAGGAAGACAGCAGCCCCGCCCAGATCAGATGGTCTGCCCCAGCGACCGCAAGGAATACGGCCAAGAATTTCGGCATTGCGCTTTTCATCCGACTGCAGTGCTGCGGTGTTATTCGTCGCAAAATAGCCAGGGGCAATCGCATTTACATTGATATTATGACCAGCCCATTCATTAGCTAAAGCCTTTGTAAGGCCGCCTACACCGCTTTTTGATGCTGTGTAAGACGGAACGCGAACTCCTCCTTGAAAAGTCAGCATGGAGGCAATGTTGATGATCTTGCCGGGTTTTTTAGCTGCGATCAAGTGCCTGGCGAAGGCTTGGGATAAAAAGAAAAGCGTCCGCAAGTTCACATTCATGACTGCGTCCCACTCATCCGGCGTAAAGTCAATCGCTTCATTCCGTTTAATGATACCAGCATTATTCACCAGAATATCCGCTCGACCTAAGATATCAGCGGTCTCGGATATAATTCCGCTAACTTTATCGGCACTGCCTAGATCAGTTAGTATAGAATGTGTCTTCACGCCGACCTCGGAAAGTTTTGCCAAAGTATTACTCGGTTCTGAACGCCCGATGAGTGCAATATCTGCTCCGGCTTCGGCCAATGCAATTGCCATACCCTGGCCGAGGCCTGTATTCGCGCCGGTGACTAACGCGACTTTGTTAGAAAGGTCAAAAGGGCTCACATTCATGGAGGCTCCTATAAGTAGTGGGGGATCGAAAAATCTCGAAAATCCGCGAAAGTTAAGCGGCTAATAGATTCTTTACATGAGCAATCAAAGCCTCATCCGTAGCGTTTGCGAGGAATAGCTTTTCAAACTCTTCACCTGCAATTGCGGACTTAAGCAAATCTTGGTCTACCGATTTTAGGATCGATAGCATGTCATTTGTTGCCGTAGATTTCACTTCACTAAAAATATTACGATTTTTCGCCATGATCTCTGCGCGTTCTTTTGGGTAACCTACGCCGCGCTCAATTTCAAAAAGCTTCCTGTAACAATCTTGCAGGTTGAGTTCCGCAGCCCAGCCGAAACCTTTTGCATATGGCATAGAAATGGCATTGCCGTCATTGATCTGCCCAAAGAGGAATGCGTCTGTCGGATCAATTACCAGGCCGCAAACTACGTTCGGCATCGCATTACAGGCAAGCATGGATCCCATACCTGTACCGCAACCTGTCACAATAAAGTCTGCCGCGCCTGAATTTATCAACAGGCCGGCCAATAAGCCATTCATAACATATGTAAGAGAGGCATCATCATCCGTCCCATACATTCCATAATGCGACACGCTGTGGCCTGCCGGTTCTGCAACAGTTTTAAGAGCGTTATAAACAGTCTTGCTTTTGGCCGCTTGGCTGTTCTCTATAATAAGGGCAATTTTCATTTTTGGCTCCTAGGTTTTGCAATTATAATGTTTCAGTCAATTTCTGTCTGCGTCAGCCTCGGTAATTAGCAGTCTTGGAAATTGCCTTTTTGTAGTTCTCGAAGAAATCTTCCCGAATGGATGGCTCCGCAAGCAGGACTCGAACCTGCGACAAGCTGATTAACAGTCAGCTGCTCTACCAACTGAGCTATTGCGGATCACCAATCGGTGTGCCTTTTGGTAGTAAGGCCAGCGGCGTGTAGCAGAGTTTCGGCTAGGCGCACAAGTCTATATCTTGCTAAAATTACTAAATTTGTGATTAAAAATTTCCCTACATATTTCGGATACGGTTCATTTGAGGGCGTGGCCTTAGAAATCGTCGTCAAGGCAATGAGCCTAACAAAAAATACCACCTCTTTTGGAGGACGGTTTTAGCTAGTTTCTTTTAGATTTGGTTGCGGGGGTAGGATTTGAACCTACGACCTTCAGGTTATGAGCCTGACGAGCTACCGGGCTGCTCCACCCCGCGCGCGTCATATATGGCGTGGGGCGGGCTTTATCAAGCTGTAAGTGTCAGAAAAGATGAAATAATATTTGAGCGCGTCGGCTGCGCCCAAATTGGCGTTATTTAACCCAAATTGGGCTACTCCAGGCACGGTCTTGCAACGTGGTATGCATTTTAGGGTTAGGGGGCGTGCCGTTCCTAACCGCGTCCCAGGTGCTCCATCGGCATTTTGGGTTTTCCAGAACGCGTACATAGTAAGCGGCGGCTTCGCCCGCCTTAAAATCAGGGTCTTCCCAGATGGATTTGAGCTCTGCTACGCCGGTTGAGTCGTTGGTCGCGCAAGTCGAGAGGTCAACACGCGCGCCATTATCCGCGCAGCGATGCGTCGCCAGGTTAATGGCGCTACCATTTGCGCAGGCGACATCATATATGGCTTCGCCTGCAGGCGTGACTTTGATGATTTGCATACGCTGTAAGGGCTTGCCATTGGGATCTTGTGTCGCCCAAGTCAAGAATGTCGGAGACTTGGTCTGAGCTTTCAGCTCACCGCCCATCGGCACGCCGCCCGCATAGGCGAGTTCAGTTAAATTGGGCTTGGTCAAGATTGTTGGCTCATAATTTTCACCTGCAAACATGCGCAGGCGGATGCGGGGGCCAGATGTGGCAAAGGTTTCCTTTTTTTTCATGCCATTAAATATGTCTTCTCTTGTATTGGACTCGGCCCAGACGCCTGCAAGGCCAGACGCGCCATATTGTGTGGCCGCGATTAAGTCGGCTGGTGCAATCTCAAACCCTTCGGGCCATGCTTTTGCGCCCTCTGGCGGCACAGAGCCGCGAACATCAGGTTGCATGTCATTTGCAAATTTACCAAAATGATTTTCTTCTGAAAGCGAAGGCGCACTGACATGTGTATCAGAGGCGCCAATAAAGCCAAATTGATAAGGGTTCTCACCAAGCTCAGCTTCCAGTTTAAGTCCGCGTCCAAGTGTTGGGCGAACATAGCTCCCCGTGTCCACTTTTGACCGGGTAGGAGAGCCAATCAAAATCTCATAGAGCTCAAAGTCAGCAAATTCATCTTGTGGTGAGAGCAGGGGGTGTGTTTCTGATGTGCCCTTAATTTGGGTCATTTCCACGATGGGCTCGTTCTTAATCCGGTTTGAGGCATATTCTGTTGTAAAAGGCGTGCCATCTGTTTTCGCCAGATCAAACATCTGGCCATTAGAGCCGTTCGAGTTATGCGGGATGGAAATCACATTACGCCCTGCCGCGCGTTCACTATTCATCCATGTCCAAAGATCTTCGGGATTGGGGCTATCAAGGGTGGTGAAAAGGCGCTTTGGCGCGGCGTCTTCAAAAATGACATTACGGTGTAAATTGACGGCCCCAAGATTGTCTTCGATTGAGCCCAGTATTTCCATGGCGGTAAATTCATAGCCAGCAAATGTCGTAAATTTACCGGGCTCATTATGCTTTTCAGCGGCTGCAACATTTTCCGCCCAGGCATTATCAATAAAGTCGCGATCATAAATATCTTCAATCTCTTCACCTGTTACGATTGTTGTGCCTATCTCGATAAAGGCGTTCATGCGATCTTCACGGGAGCCGCCAAAAAGTCCAAAAATAGACTTAGCCGTTTCTGTTTTGGAGATATGGGAGTCTTTATCCCGCATGGCGGCGATGACCCCCATATATTCGCCGTGATCAGTGACGGCATAGAAATCAAGCGGCGGGCCATCAAGTTTGATTTGGTGGCCTTCCCCATTATCAATGGCTTCGCCTTTGGCAAAACGGTAAGCGTCATCGGCCTTTGTGCGCGTTCCAACAATAAAGGCGTCGAAAGAGTTTTTGGTATGAACATGGGTGTCACCAAAATAAGCATTCTTCGTCGGGCTGCGTTCGATTTTGACGGGTTTAGCTACATCTGAACTGGTTTTAGATGCCATATCGTCCGTAGTTTTTTCACTTGTGCTAGGCTGACAAGCGGCCAATCCGATTAGAAGTGCGGCGGCGCTGATAGAGCGCAGCTTCGCTCTAGATAATGTGTTCATCATGGAACATTCCCCTTAAATTCGACTTTCCGAACGCTAATCGAAAAGTCGGCAGAATGTAAAGCCTTATGTGAGATAGATTATTCTTCTTTCGATAATTCAATGCTTTCTGCGATGAATGTATAGGGGTAAGCCATAGGTGAATCGCGAAAGGCTGACGTGTCATCATTGGAACCCATATTTGATAATTATGAGGCTGAGCCGATAATCGCCCATATTTTAGAACAGCTTCGCTCCGATGACCGCTCTCCTATTCTTGTCACGGGGGAAGCAGGTACAGGCAAATCCACGCTTTTGAATTATATAAAGAGGCTAGGGGATATAGGGAACACTGTTGTCCTCGCCCCGACGGGCGTGGCCGCGCTTAATATAGGCGGGCAGACGATACATTCTTTTTTCCGATTTCCCTTTCAGGTTATTGATGAGAACGCGCTAAGCGATCAACGGCGCAATCGGCTTTGGAAAAAAGTCGAGTTAGTTGTCATCGACGAAATATCTATGGTGCGCGCGGATATATTAGATGGCATCGATATCGTCCTCAGAGGCGCGCAAAATCCAAACCTTCCTTTTGGGGGATGCAGAGTTCTGTGTGTTGGTGACTTTCATCAGCTGCCGCCTGTTATACCTGCCCGCGAAAAAGCTGTGCTGGCACAATTTGGGTATCAAGGTCCTTATGCCTATGATGCAAAGGTTTTAGAAAATTACCCGCCTGTGCATTTTGAACTGACCAAAGTGTACCGCCAAAAGGATGCAGATTTTGTCAGTCTTTTATCGGATATAAGAATCGCCCGTAATATTGAAGCAGCTGTCTCCACTTTAAATGAACTATGTCTGAGGCAGCATAGAGACGGGCATATGCCGGTTATGCTCACGGCGACCAATGCTATTGCAGAGCGCTACAATAAAAGGGGGCTTGAGGGCTTAGGCCCTACAGCGATGGAATATGAGAGCGTGATTAAGGGGAAATTTAATGCCAGCCGCGCGCCAGCCCCGCCTAAGCTTATGCTGAAAAAGGGCGCACGCGTTATGGCCGTAAAGAATGATCCGCAAAAAAGATGGGTCAATGGGTCTCTGGGTGCAATCACCGATCTGACTTCTGAAGCTGTTTATGTGAAATTTGATAGCGGCGGGGCGGTGCGAAGGCTGGAACCTGCGAAATGGGAAGCGATAAGCTATAAATGGAATGACATTACGCAAAAAATGGAAGAGTCCGCAGCCGCAACATTCGAGCAAATTCCCCTTATATTGGCCTGGGCCGTGACGATACACAAAGCGCAAGGTTTAACGCTTGAAGATGTTAGGATTGATCTTGGCAATGGGGCTTTTGCTGCAGGGCAAACCTATGTGGCGTTGTCACGCGCCCGCACATTGGCGGGTTTGTCGCTAACGATGCCGCTACGCGTTCAAGATATTCCCCCCGTAGAAATCTCGTCAGCCATGTCGAGATGGTAGGTAACTCGTTTGGGTTATTTTTTAAGGCCGTGTTTACGCAATAAGCCGCGAAAGCTGTGATAGGTTAGATCTAGATAGTCCGCCGCTTTGCCTTGATGTCCATTGCTTTGTAATAAGGCTTCATCAATGAGGCGGCGTTCAAAGACTAAAACGCGCTCATTAAAGCCTTTGCTATCTGTGTCGTTGTGGGCTGCCTCTTGTGGCAGCGGGGCACTGGTTGAGGTTTCGGGAAGTGAATGGGCGCCCTCACTTAGGCGGTAGGGGCTTTCGAAGGGGTCAAAGTTCAAATCCGAGATTGGGTGAGATAAGGCCTCATCTATAAGAAAAGCCCGCGCGACATTGCGCTCAACAACCGTCTTTAATTCACGAATATTACCTGGCCATTCTTTTGTTTCCATCTCAATCAGCGCTTCAGGGGTGAAGCCTGGGAAGGCCTCTGCCCCTAAGTCAGCTGAGATTTTACGGCCAAAATGTTCGGCCAGCGGTGCAATATCCTCTCTGCGCGCGCGGAGGGGCGGCAATGTAATGACATCAAAGGCGAGTCGGTCGATTAAATCTGCTCTAAATTCACCTCGGGCGACCGCAGCAGGCAAATCGATTCCTGTCGCTGTAATGATATGCACATCGACTTCCTGTGTTTCGGCTTCGCCTCCGGCTTCATATTCACCATATTCCACAGCGCGCATGAGTTTCTCTTGAAGGCGGGGGGAGAGCGTCTCTATATTATCTAAAAATAGCGTGCCCCCATCAGCCTCAAAAAAGCGTCCATTGGTGTCATCTCGGCCATCCATGAAGGTTTCGCCGAAAAGTTCACGGCCTAGCATCTCATCGGAAAAGGCCGCGCAATTGACTTTTATGTATAAAGCCTCCCAACGCGGGGAAAGAAAATGGAGGCGTGAGGCAATCATTTCTTTGCCTGTTCCCCGTTCGCCAACAATTAAAACGGGTTTGTCGAGTGAGGCCGTGTTGGAAACACGGTCCATCAGGGCATGGAAGGATTCGGATTGACCGATAGGCTGCGCAGGAATCGAAGTCATAGGTTAAATATACTAATAAATATGACTAAATGGCAAATATTATTAGTTTTATTTACTAAATAAAAGTTGTCAAATTTTGAAAAAAATGAAAAATATAATAAAATCAATGACTTAAAAAATGTCGACATTTCCTCCCAAATTCGCCAATTTGAATTTGTCGCTGAGGGAAACATCTCAGCATAAGGAGACGATAAAAGGAGAGAGACTATGACTTACCGCACTTTTGACATTGATGCAGGTTCGAATACAGGGAGTGCCATCCCAGAATTTGATGCAGACGCATCAGTCCGTCACGCGCGTTCACGTCGCTACCGCGCCGTGATGGGAACTCGCATCGGCGGTTCTCGTATTGCCGGCTTCGGCATTTAGGAGAGAGAGTATGAGCCGTTACGATGACGATTACTCAGAAGAGAGCTGGCGCTCTAAGGGCGCCCGCTTCCTTCGCTACCTTTCAACCCGCAAGATGGAATGCTGGGGCTTTTTCGCCGCAGGTTACCTGATCGCTACAATTTTTTAGATTAACTAAGGAGACGACACATGGGAATTTTTTCTCGCATGGGTGACATTATTAACTCCAACCTCAACGCCATGATTGATAAGGCGGAGAATCCGGAGAAGATCGCCCGCCTGATTATTCAGGAAATGGAAGATACATTGGTTGAAGTTCGCACTGATGCCGCTCGCAATATTGCGGAACGTAAGGAACTGTCCCGCAAAGCTGAGGCTTATAAGTCTCGCGCTGGTGAATGGGCTGAAAAGGCGGAACTAGCGCTGACTAAAGACCGTGAAGATCTTGCTCGCGGTGCACTCGCAGCGAAGCAACAGGCTGAGCAAATGAGTGAAGTCGTATTAAGAGAGATTGACGTTCTTGATGAAGCCGTAGCTAAAGCTGATGGTGACTTGTCCAAGTTGCAAACTAAGCTTGATGAAGCCAAAGCGAAACATAAGGCGCTGATGATGCGCACGAATGTTGCGAAAGGCCAAATTCGGATGCGCTCGCAGCTTCATACTAACAAGGTTGATGATGCTTTATCTCGCTATGAGCGGATGGAACGCAAAGTTGACGAGCTTGAAGCGCATGTTGAAGCGTTTGACCTCGGATCAGGTGAGAGCCTGGAGGGACAATTCGCAGCTCTTGAAGCTGATGAAGCTATCGAGACTGAACTTGCGGCTCTTAAGGCTAGCTTAAAGCCAGCTAAGAAAGCTGCCAATAAATAATAAGAATAGGCTCGGGGTGGCGGTCTTCCTCCCCCCTTCGAACGGACCATCAGAACCCGAGCCGACATTAAAGAGAGAGACAATAAAATGGGACCAGAAATTCTTGCACTTATGATCCCGATTATCGCTATCGTCATGGGTATCGGATCGGGAATGCTGAAAATGCATTACAAACATAAGGAAAAAATGATGCACCATATGAGCGGCGATCAAATCGCAGAGCTCGATCAAATGTCAAAAATTGCAGACATCCTCGACCAGCGGGTCAATGTCCTTGAGAGAATTTTAGACGATGAAGTGCCAAATTGGAGAGAGAAAAATGACAAAACAATATAGAAACAAAGCTCACAGATCGCTGTGGGACGAAACGTGGGAAGGTGATGATGATGGTTACGTCTATGCGGGTCCAAATAAGCTTCGCCGCAATAAGATAGACGGTATATTTGGCGGCGTATGCGCCGGAATTGGTGACTATTTCGCTATAGACCACACTATCATGCGAATTCTAACCGTTATATCGGTGATATTCTTAGGGTTTCCGTTAATCGCTTATTTTGTCCTGTGGGTCTTTATTCCAAAGGACAAGCGAGCGCCTTACCACCGCGAATATCGTGAAAGCCGCCGTGCCAAGCGCGCGCACCGTGAAAACCCTGAGGTTCCCCTCGCGCGGACAACAAGCTTTCGGGATGTGAAGTCTAAGTTTCGTTCGCTCGAAACACGTATGCAGGACCTAGAGCGGTCTATCACAAGCAAAGAGTGGAAATTACGCCGCGATTTTCGGGACCTAGAAAACTAGGCCCAGCCTTGCCTTTAGTGGCGCACGTTAAAATAAAATAATAAGTGCGCCCTAGGGGCTTGATCATAAAGGAGAGAGATAATGATCAAGACCGTACTTATCAGCCTCGTTGTTTTAAGCAGTGTTGGAACCAGTGCCGTGGCTGTCGATACAGTGAAGCCAAAAACAATCGAGCTGACAGCAGGAACATTGCAGTTCAGCTTAGATGAGACGGGTTTTTCCACCGAAGTTGTTGAAAAGTCCGACTATGCAATACGTCTAAAAACTAAAAAAGGCCGCGTTATCGCGATAAGGTTTTAGGAGGATATGATGTTTAAACCTATTTTTTACGCTGCATTATTGAGCAGTTTTATCGCGCTTCCTGCATATGCGGGACCAGAATTGATAATCGAAGATTTTGTTGGAACGATTAACGTCGAGACGGTTTCAGCTTCAAAAATAAGCATCACCAAAGATAAGAATATGAAGGGCGTAAACCTTTATCAGGATGGAGATAGTCTTAAAATCGACGGCGGAATTGAAAAACCGGACGGAAATGACTGCAAAGGTTATTATGGTTCCTATTCTATAAGCTGGTTTAAAAAAGAAAGCCGCGGCGATTTGGGCGGCTATAAGAATTTGGAAGATTTCCCCAATTTGACAGTAACTGCGCCTAAGGATGCGACGCTCATTATTCGCAATTCTATTACTTTTGTGACTGCAGATAATTTAGGCTCGGCTGACCTCAAACTTGTTTCTTGCGGGAAAGTCAATTTGGGTGATCTTTCGGGCGATTTATTAGCTGATATTAGAGGGTCTGGTGACCTAAATCTTGGCGATGTTGGCGGCAGTGCTGACATTGAAATTCGCGGTTCGGGTGATGTGGATATGGGTAATGCTAATGAGTTACGTTTGAAAGTTACAGGCTCAGGGGATGTTCAGGCCGAAAATGTGCGTTCGGCCGATGTTGTCGTGCGCGGGTCTGGAGATGTTGAAATTGAAAACGTAAATGGTCCACTTGGCATTGAAAGCTCAGGATCATCAGATATTGATATTGGCGATGTCACAGGTGATTTCGTCTATGATGGCCGAGGGTCCGGAGATTTAGCCATTAGTTCCGTCACAGGGCGTGCTTCAGTTGATGTGGCCGGAAGCGGTGACGCGGATATTGGCGGCGGAAAGGTTTCGTCATTAAAGGTTTCTGCGTCAGGTGCTAGCGACTTTGATTTTGGCGGCGTTGCTGACACAGCTGATCTCTATGCTGCGGGTGCGAGTGATATTTACGTCCGAAAAGTTACCGGCGAAGTCCGCAGTAAAGAGTCTGGCGCAGCTGACATCACAATAGATTAATAATCAACTCGATTTGAATTAAGCCGCACCCCCACATATAGCGGCTTATGACGGGCGCGTTTTTCGGTTGGATTTCTCTCTCTCCGCAAAGCGCGCCCAAAGTTGTTTAGAAACAGGCATTGGGTCGCCGCATATTTTGGAGACCAGAGCTTCTGCTAATAGGGGCGCAAAGACGAAACCGCGCGAGCCTAGCCCCGTAAATAACCATCTACCATCATCAAGCTTATCGACCAAAGGCAGGGTGTCTGATGTCGTAACTCTCACGCTTGCGCGAGAAGGTTTTTGGGATTGCGAAAGAGTAACGCCTGTATAGGTATTCGCGTTTTCTATATTGGTGAGATCATCTGCATCTCGCGCCTCAAAAGGTGTGTCACTTGTAACCCTGTCATGAGTTGCGCCGAGTAAGGTGCCGCCCATTAAGGGAATAGCGTAACCGCCATAAGTTATAGGTTTTTTTATTTCATCATTCGGTTTTGCCCATGTCAATTGTCCGCGCGAATATCGAAGAGCGATATCCGTGTTTTTCAATATTTTTTTGAGACCAAAGCCAGCGGCGAGTATTGTTAATCCTTCGCTGTGAGGTTGGCCCTCTAATAGGGCGTTGCTAAGCCAATCTTGCAAAACAGATTCGGGTTTAATCACCAAAGATTTATTTAAAATCATGACCTTATCTTGCATTGTTAAATGCGAAGCTGGCAGGGGTGCATTGCGAGATAGCTTGTCAAAACGCGTAAGGTCTTGATCATTTTTAGGAAGGTGTCTGATGCCCTCGGCAATCACGAAGTCCTGATATGCTTGTAAGGCATAAAGATAACTTGCGAGGAAAAAGCGGCTTTCGGGGCGGTCTTGTAAATCAAGCCGGGGTTTGATTAAAGCCGCTGCATTATGGCTTGCGGCGGGATGGTCAGGATCGTGATAAACGCTTGGCACAATACCACGTCTGGCAAAGGCTTTGACGAGTGAAGCGCCCGCTATACCCGCGCCAATAATTGACGGGGCTATATTCGTTTTTATCTCTTGCGCCCTACCAGAAAATCTAGCTTCGAGACGGTGGCGCTTGCGTCCAAACCCTTCCTCTTTTTTGATTTCAAATCCGGCGTCGCTAAGAGCGGATCTTACAGACCCAGCCACAGTAAATGTCGCAAGTCTAGCAGCAGGGGCTGATAGCTTTGCTATCATGTGCATGATGTTAGGTGCCCACATATCTGGATTTTTTGAGGGGCTAAATCCATCGAGAAACCATGCGTCAGTAGTGGCGTCCAATGCGTCTAATGCGGGGGCTATATCATCATGAATGAGGGTGAGTGTGACGTCGCCAAAATGTAAGCGGTGAAACCCTTTCACCCGCCCGGGCCATGCCGCAATCATTTTTTTAGAATAGAAGGATAATGCGGGCCAAGCTGAAAGGGCCTTTTCTAGCTGTGCTTCATCAAATGGAAATTTCTCAATTGAGATAAAATGAAGGCGAGACTGAGGTGATTTTGTCTCGTCCCAAAGCTTCCAGGATGCGAGGAAATTGAGTCCAGATCCAAATCCAAGCTCCCCAATTACAAAGCGTTCGCGGTCCTGCCAACCCGAAGGTAGCCCACAGCCATGGAGGAAAACCGTTTCTGTTTCCGCTAATCCACCATCTGTAGAGAAATATATGTCCCCAAAATCTGTTGCCGCAGGCGTGCCCGGGCGGCTCCAGTCAAGTTGTGGCGGATCACATTGAGTTAGGGGGAGCGGCGGCGGCATAATTTATTTTATCACAGAGCTTCATAATAAGGTAAAGCCATAAAAAAACGCCCCGCAAAGCGAGGCGTTTTAAATAAGAATTGGTAAAATAATTATTCACCAGAACCATAAGACTTTTTATCTTTCATGGCTTCTCCAGCTTTTTCGCCAGCATCTTTCATAGCGTCGCCAGCTTTATCCATAGCCCCAGAGCCGTAAGATTCAGCTTTATCCTTCATTTCGCCAGCTTTATCCATAGTAGCAGCGCCTGCATTTTTGACGGCATCGCCTGCTTCTGCAGCTTTATCCATTGTTGCCGCGCCTGCATCCTTAACGGCGTCGCCAGCTTTAGCCGCTGCGTCTTTTGCGCTACCTGCCATATCACCAGCTTTATCCATTGTGGCTGCGCCAGCGTCTTTTGTCGCTTCTGCGGCGTCTTTAGCCATGTCGCTTGCTTTATCAGCAGCGGACACAGTGGCGTCTTTCGCGCTATTAGCAGCGTCTTTGGCCTGTGAGCAGGCAGTGAATGTGAGGGCTGTCGCCGCCAGCATTGCTGTGAGTAGATGTTTGTTCATGTTGATTCTCCCATTAACAAATTCATATTGAATCTGAATTGCGGCGAGATATTGACGTTCATTAACCTATTGTAAAGCCTAAATTACAGATACTTAATATTAGATTTGATCTAATTATTGGGCGATTAAGCGGCGATAGAGCCGCTGTTCCATATATCCATCTGCGGGTAAGCCTTGGGATTTTTGCCAGGCTCTGATGGCTTTGCGGCTATTGGGGCCTATTTGGCCATCAACGCCGCCCACATTATAGCCAAGGGCATTGAGTTTGGACTGCATAGCTTTTTTATTCTCGAAAGAGAGGGGCTTATCACTACGGGGCCACGGCGTTGAGATCGAAGATCGGCCTCGTAAAGCTTCGCCCAAAACGGTTATACCCATAGCGTAGCTTGTCGAATTATTATATTTTTTGATAACGTCGAAATTCTTGAACGTCAGCAGCTTAGGGCCGCGGTGACCGCCAGGCGCAATCATTTTTGCTTCCAGTGACCGTGCTGCCTCTGACCAATTTTGACCGCTAATGGGCTTTACGCCAAGCGCTTCCCAGTCCCGAATAGATTTCTTGCCGCCTTCGACATGGCTATAGTCAAACCCAGTCTGGACAGTCACTTCAGTCATAACGGGTTCGCGGTAACGCCAGCCATGGCGAGAGAGATAATGGGCGGCAGAGCCTAATGCGTCGCCTTCATTTTCCCATAAATCCTTATTACCATCGCCGTTAAAATCGACGGCATAATCACGAAATGTCGTGGGGATAAACTGCGTCATACCCATCGCGCCTGCCCATGACCCCGTAAGTTGATCGGGGCGAACTTCACCGCGCTTGACCATATCCAAAACAGCAAAGAGTTGTTGCTCGCCAAATTCTTGACGCCGTCCTTCGAAAGCAAATGAGGCGAGGGCGCTGATAATATCATGACTGCCCATGATACGGCCATAGGCTGTTTCTAGGCCCCAAATAGATGTCAAAATGTGACGGGGGACCTGATAACGCGCCTCTATTTGGTCAAATATATCGCTTTGCTCCAATAGCTTCGCGCGGCCTCTATTAAGCCTGTCAGCAGAGGCTGCGCCGTCCACATAAGACCAGATAGGTTTAGTAAATTCAGGTTGTTTCTTATTCCGGTCAATGGCGCGTTCATTGACTTTTGCGGGTAATATAAGGCGTGAAACAAGATCGCGGTCATAACCTTTTTGTTCCGCACGGGTGATGAAGTCAGATTTCCAGAGGTTAAACCGTTCACCACGGGATAGGTTAGCTGTTGAAGTGGTTGAGGCAGGTGTAACGGCTGGAATAGTTTGCGCTGTGGACGTTTGCACGGGCGTGGTTTGTGATGTTCTGAGCGCTGGCACGGGGTTTTCAGAGGTGCTCGCACAAGCAGGCAAGGCGATAAGGGAGACGGTGAGTAAGCTTGTTATAATTCGCGGCCACATAAGGCTTGCTAACAATGTTTGCGGAATCTGGCTAGCGCAGATTACATGAAAAAGTGGAAATATGGCCCGACACTTGCACGACCTTCAATCTTGAACATTTGTGGAGGTTCAAATGCATAGTGGTCAAACAAGAGCTGTTTTGATGCGCGAAGGGCGCGCGGGTAAACCGACAGAAGCTCTCTTAAAAGAAAAACGCATGGGTGATTTGGCGTGGCAAATGACCTTGGCCCAGCAAAAAATGTCTGCCTGTCCGAAAGAAAAAAGAAGCGTGAAAGAGCGCCTTGAGAAACTTTATAATGACGCTAAAGCCGAATATAACCTCTTGAAATTTGAAATCGAGTCTGAGAATGTGCCGGAAAAATTTGGTGTTTACTTGGGATGATTAAACACATCTTCATTCCGACGCGACGTTTACGGCGCCCGGAATCCATGCCTGAATATCGCTTTTAAATACTATAATGCTTACAGGCGTAATATTAAGGCATGGGTACCGGGTCAGCCTTTGGCTGAGACGGTATGGCAAAGCTGGATTAAGCCCCGTGCGTTGCGTCTGCGAGTAATTTGACCAAAGCCAGCGCGGCGTCTGGGCCGTTCTCATGTAACTCTTTCACAATCGCCGAGCCGACAACAACGCCGTCTGCATCTTTGGCGACTTCGGCGGCGCGCTTGGGTGTTTTGACGCCAAAGCCGACAACAACGGGCAGGCCGCTCGCTTTGCGTACCTTGGCGACTTGCTCTGTCACGCTTCCTGCCTGAGAAAAGGCCGCGCCTGTAATGCCTGTCATAGAGACATAATAGACGAACCCCTTTGTGCCTGCGACGACCAGGGGCAGGCGCGCTTCATTCGTGGTCGGTGTGGCGAGGCGAATAAGGGCGAGGTCATGCACGGCAAAAGCTTCGCGCAGCTCGCTATCTTCTTCGGGCGGCAAGTCGACAATGATTGCGCCGTCTATGCCTGCGGCTTTGGCTTTGTCCGCGAAATTGGCATAGCCCATATGATGGACGGGATTGCAGTAGCCCATAATGATGATGGGGGTGGTGTCATTCGTTTTGCGAAACTCCGCCGCCATCTCAAGTATGGTGGTCAGCGTTGTGCCTGCCGCAAGGCTCCGTAATCCCGCCTCCTCAATGGTCGGGCCATCAGCAGCAGGGTCGGTAAAAGGCATGCCCAGCTCGATAATATCCACGCCATTTTCAGGAAGGGCGTTGAGGACAGCCTGTGAGGACGCGCGGTCAGGGTCCCCGCCCATTATGTATGCCACAAAGGCGGCTTGGCCCTTGGCTTTACGGTCAGCGAAAGTTTGGTCGATGCGTTGTGTCATATGATTTTGCAGGGTTGTAGAGTGGTCTGGCCAATAAATAAAATATCGCCTCCTAACAAGTCATTTCGATACTCTTGTTTAGTAAATGGTTTTACAGCTAATTTATCTAAAACTCTTAGAGTCATAGACTCGAAACATGGTTGTTTTGACTGAGTGATTTTAGATTTTTGACGTAATAATTGGTAATGAGTACCATCTGAATAGTAGTCATGATTTTTTGGTTTCATTATGTGCTGATAATTAAAACCGTTCCAACCTAAGGCGTTCAATTCTTCGATTTTATCAAGGAGAATTTTATGGTTCTGGTCAGTTTTATTGTTCTTTGGTAGCTGGAGACAGGTCACTTGGGAAAAGACTGGAGCAATTAATATGATTTTATCTTGGCAATCTGTTAATTTTGGAAAATCAGAAATGGTTTCAGCATGTGAAATTGAGGTGATAGCGAGCATAAAAGCTATGAAAGCTAGTTTTAACCTCACCCCTCCGTCCCCTCACTAATATGCTCACCCAGCGCATCCGCAATCGTGAAGACATCTTTATCACCACGGCCGCACATATTCATGATGATAAGCCCGTCTTTGCCAAGCTCTTTGGCGAGGTCCACTGTGCGGGGGATAGCGTGGGAGGGTTCTAGCGCAGGGAGGATGCCCTCTAATCGCGCGCATTCTTGGAACCAGTGTAGGGCTTCGTCATCTGTGGCGCTGACATATTCCGCGCGGCCAATATCGTGTAGATGCGCGTGCTCTGGCCCAATGCCTGGGTAGTCGAGGCCAGCCGAGATAGAATGGGCGTCTTTGATTTGACCATGCTCGTCCTGCAAGAGATAAGTGCGGTTCCCGTGGAGTACGCCGGGGGTGCCCCCTGTCAGGCTTGCGGCATGTAATCCGCTCTCAACACCGCGTCCTGCCGCTTCAACCCCGATAAGACGCACGCTCTTTTCTGGCACGAATTCATGAAACAGGCCCATTGCATTTGACCCGCCGCCAATACAGGCGACGACGGCATCAGGCAGGCGGCCTTCGCGCTCTAAAATTTGCGTCTTGGCTTCGCGGCCAATAATGGCTTGGAAATCCCGTACCATAGCGGGGTAGGGGTGCGGGCCAGCGACGGTTCCGATGCAATAAAAGGTATCGCCAACATTAGTCACCCAATCGCGCAAGGCTTCATTCATGGCGTCTTTTAGGGTCGCGGTGCCACTATGGACAGCGCGCACTTCGGCCCCGAGTAAGCGCATGCGAAACACATTGGGTTTTTGCCGCACAATATCCGTCGCGCCCATATAGACGATGCATTTCAGGCCAAAACGCGCGGCAACTGTGGCGGTGGCGACGCCGTGTTGTCCTGCGCCTGTCTCGGCGATAATGCGGGTCTTGCCCATACGCTTGGCCAGCAGGATTTGCCCCATGCAATTATTGATTTTATGCGCGCCAGTGTGGTTCAGCTCATCGCGCTTGAAATATATTTTAGCACCATCTGCAAATTCGGTCAGGCGTTCCGCGAAATAAAGCGGGGACGGGCGGCCCACATAATGGGCGAAAAACTCATCTAATTCAGAGAGAAATTTCGGATCGGCCTTGGCGTCTTCATAGGCGGCTTCAAGCTCAAGGATAGGCGGCATAAGTGTTTCGGCGACATAACGCCCGCCAAAATCGCCAAAGCGCCCGTTTTCATCTGGCGTTGTTATATTTTCGGGTTTACCCATGACGAATTGCATCCATGAAAGCTTGAATTTTAAGGGCGTCTTTTATGCCTGCGCTTGCTTCAACGCCAGAGCTAACATCGAGTATAGGCGCATTTGTCCGTTTTATGGCTTCGGTGGCATTTTTAGGAGTTAAGCCGCCTGCCAGCGCCCATAATTTTGGGAGGGGCGCGCCGCTTAGAATATTCCAGTCAAAGGATAGTCCATGTCCACCGCGTATGGTTTCCCCTCTGGGTGGTTTCGCATCATAAAGCACGAAATCAGCCACGCCCGCATATTGCTCGGCGGTAATCATATCGCTTTGGTTTGCAATCGCCACGGCCTTGATGGTTTTAACTTTAAAGCGTTTCGTAATTTCGGCGACTCGCGCGGGCGTCTCATCCCCGTGGCATTGAATATAGTCGGGGGCCATCTCGCTCATAATGCGCGAGATTAGCGTGTCATCAGCATTAACCGTCACCGCCACGCGCGGGATTATGCCTTTCGCAGGCAAAGCGAGGGCAGCCGCTTGGGCCGTGCTTAGGCGGCGTGCAGATTTTGCTTCAATGATAAAGCCGAGATAGTCAGCGCCGCATTCAATAGCGGCCTCGACATCCTGCACACGGGTCAGCCCGCATATTTTAACCTGATGTTCCACAGAGCGGCGTTAGCACGTGCGATAAGAAGTGCAAATGGGGATGATATCATGCGTTTTGCGCTCTGGTTTTAACGCAATCTTTGAAATTCAGTGTTTGGGTGACGGTGGGGCGGCTATTTTCGCACAAAATGTGGAATTATGGCTAATTTTTCCTTAAATAGGCATTGTATCCCATAAAATCCCATGTTATCCCATTTTTGGTGCTTCGTTTGCACCTTAAGGGGAAATTGTCGATGTTTTTGTCCACGGTGACGAATAGTTTGGATGCAAAGGGCCGTGTTTCGGTGCCTGCGGACTTCCGAAATGTCGTCGCAAATTCGGATTTTGATGGTATAATTGTTTGGCCAAGCTTTGATGGTGCCTATCTTGAGGGCGGTGGTATTGCCCTGCTAGAGGACTACCAAAAATCCCTCGACCGTATTGATCATTACGATGAAGGGCGCATTGCCTTGCAGCGCGCCATTTTTGCGGCGAGCCGCCCGCTCTCATTTGATAGTGGCGGACGTGTATCGCTCCCCAAGGATTTACATGAATATGCGGGCTTAAATGGAAAGGTCACCTTTGTGGGGTTGGGGCGTAGATTTGAAATCTGGAGTCCCAAGGCGCTTGAAGCGCAAAATGAAAATATCCGCAAATTGGCAAAAGAAAATCGTCACCGTCTTAAGCCCGTTCTTGATGGCAATGGGGGCGCATGATGAAACATTACCCCGTTATGCTCCCCGAGGTTCTGAGCGCTCTTGGCCCGCAAGATGGCGAGACTTATGTTGACGGGACTTTTGGAAATGGGGGCTATAGCGAGGCTTTTCTGAAAGCTGCAAATTGCAATGTCATAGGTCTTGATCGCGACCCCAATGTTAGGTCGCGTGCGGCGCAATTATCAGAAGATTATGAGGGGCGGTTTCGCTTAATTGAGACTCCTTTTTCTAAAATGGATGAGGTTGATATCAATCAGGTCGATGCTGTTATTTTAGATATTGGCGTATCGTCTATGCAGCTTGATCAGGCGGAGCGCGGGTTTTCCTTTATGCGCTCTGGCCCCTTAGATATGCGTATGGGCGCAGAAGGTGCGACCGCGAGCGATGCTATAAAACTGTTATCTCACAGTGACTTAATAAGAGTCTTTCAAGTTTATGGCGAAGAGCGGCGCGCGCGCCGTGCTGCCGATTTTATTGTACGCGCGCGTGAAGAAGGCGACATTGATACGACTGAGGCGCTAGCTGATTTAATTGAAAAGGCTTTGGGGCGATCTGGTAAAAATCATCCTGCAACCCGCGTCTTTCAAGCGCTGCGTATTTTTATAAATGATGAACTTGGCGAGCTTTACCGCGGGCTTTGCGCGGCCGAAAAAATATTAAAGCCGGGCGGGCGGTTGATTGTTGTGACTTTCCATTCCTTAGAGGATAGAATTGTGAAATCCTTTTTACGTCGCCGCGCGGGTGAATTTAGCGGCGGTTCGAGATATGCGCCCGAAGTCAAGCGTGAAGGCCCTGTGCCAAGCTTTGTTCAAGGGAAACGTTCTGTCATTAGACCGTCCAAAACAGAGGTCGAAGAAAACCCGCGCTCTCGCTCCGCCAAGCTGCGTTTTGCTATTAGGGCAGATGCGCCGCATTTCCCGATGGATGATGATTTGTTGCCTCACGTACCACATGTGGATGAGCTGCGTATCGAAGATTTGGGAGGCGCGCTATGAGCGTCTATGTCCCCAGCCATATTCGCGCGGCGCGGCGTATGACGGCCTTTATCTTGTTCGTCATAGGTGTCTCACTCACAGTTGGGCTTTATTATGTAAAAACGCGGGCGCAGTCTGCCAAAAAAGAAGTGCGCCGCTTGGAGCGCCTTATCTCGCAAGAAGAAGCAAGCCTGCAGGTCTTAAAGGCTGAAATTGCCTATCTTGAAAATCCTCAGCGGCTCATGGAGCTGTCTGAACAGCATCTTGGCTTGAAACCAATTGCCAATGATAATGTGATTTCAATATCTGATATTGCGGTGCGCTTTCCGCTGAGAGATTCTGATGCGGGAGTGGATGAATGAGCGTAACCCAGCTCAAGGATACGATTCCAAACCGCAAAGTGATGACGGTCGCTGATGATGAATATGTGTCAGTATCAGAAGGGCGTATTCGTATTCGAATTGGTATGTGTATCTTTATGGCCGTCTTGATGTTGGTCATCTTACGCTTGGCTGAAGTGTCTTTATTTGGAGATAAGTCAGGCTCTGGCGCATTGCCGACCGCGATCACCACGACACGCGCCGATATTGTTGATCGTAACGGCGCAGTTCTGGCGACGACCTTGGAAACTTTCTCTCTCTATGCAGAGCCCCGTAAAATTTGGAATGTCGAAGAGACGGCCAGAAAGCTCGTCGCTGTGCGCCCTGATTTAGACATTGATGTTGTTCGCAAGCGTTTATCTATGGATCGGGCTTTTGTATGGATTGAGCGCGGGCTTACCCCAAAGGCCAGACAATCTGTTTTTGCGCTCGGTTTGCCCGGGCTTGCCTTTCGGCAAGAGCCAAAGCGGGTTTACCCGCGCGGTCATCTTGCCTCTCATATTGTTGGTTTCACTGACGTTGATTTAAACGGCGCTGCGGGCGGTGAGCGAGCCTTTAATGAGAAATTGTCGGCAGATAATGCGCCCGCAACGGCGCTTAGTATTGATATGCGCGCTCAATTTGCGCTTTCGGATGAGCTTCAAAAGGGGTTGGAAAAATATGGGGCGCTTTCAATCGCGGGCGTTGTTCTTAACCTCAAGACAGGCGAAATTGTGGCCATGGCGAGCCTGCCTAACTTCGATCCCAATGAACCGGGCGCAACATTGCCCGAAACTCGCTTTAATCACGCCTCAATGTCCACTTACGACTTAGGTTCAGTCTTTAAACCCCTGACCATGGCTATGGCGTTGGAAGAGAACGCTTCAAGCCTGACGGAGACATATCCAGTGCAAAAGCCTTTTAAGGTTCGAAATAAATTCATACGTGATGACCATCCCTCTAAAACTCCTTTGGCGATGCCTGATATTTTGGCTCAAAGTTCCAATCGAGGTACAGCGATGCTTGCGCTCAAGATTGGAGCTGACGCACAGAAAAAATATCTCAAAGAGCTCGGTCTTCTGGATCGGGTACCATTTGAATTGGTTGAAAGCGCGAAGCCGCAAGTTCAAGATCGCTGGATTGATCTAACGACAGTCACGGTTTCTTATGGTCATGGTATTTCGGTCACGCCCCTTAGTCTTGCCGCGGCGATTGGCGCGATGCTCAATGATGGTGAATATGTTTCGCCAACCCTTTTAAAGCGTGATGCGGCCCATCCCGTTCAAAAGCGCCGCGTCTTTGCGTCAAATACCTCGAAAACAATGCGCGATATGATGCGCTATGTTGTGACTCATGGGACAGGCAAAAAAGCGCGCGTCAAAGGGTACGGCGTTATGGGTAAGACGGGCACAGCGGAAAAACCTGCGATTGGCGGATATGACGAAAAGCGCCTTGTGACGTCTTTTGTGGCGGCTTTTCCATATGAAGATCCGACTTATGTTGTGATGGTGACCTATGATGAGCCTAAAGCCGTTGAGGGGACTTATGGCTGGGCGACTGCGGGGTGGAACGCGGCGTCGACAACAGGAAATGTTATTGAACGCATTGCGCCTATGCTGGGCGTGGAGCGTAAGCTCGACCCTATTGCGATGAGCCCATTTGGCAAGCGAGCGCTGCCATGAGTTTAACCTTACGAGATATCGGCTTTGATAGTGATGAAACTGTGACGGGTTTAACCTGTGATAGCCGCGAAGTGAAGCCGGGCTATGTTTTTGCCGCGCTTCCCGGAACGGTCACGGATGGGCGAAAATATATAGAAGGCGCGATTGAGAAGGGGGCGAGCGCCGTTCTCTCGACGGCTGGACTCGACCTCCCCATTCCGTATCTGTCTGTAGATAATCCAAGGCTGGCTTATGCAAAAATGGCGGCGGCCTTTTATAAAGGACAGCCTAAAACGCTTGTGGCGATGACAGGGACCAATGGTAAAAGCTCGACAGTCGAGTTTTTACGCCAAATTTGGGCTTATGCGGGTAAGCAGGCGGCTTGCTTTGGGACCTTGGGTGTTCAAGCGCCAAGCGGATATCGTCCTCTTGCGCATACTACGCCAGATGCTGTGGCGCTGCATAAAACCTTGTCAGAATTAGACTCTGAAGGGGTGACCCATGCTGCTATGGAGGCGTCATCGCACGGTCTTGATCAGTATCGATTGGATGCGGTGAATGTGGTGGCATCAGGTTTTTCAAACCTTACGCAAGATCATTTTGATTATCACCCTGATGCCGAAGATTATTTCCAAGCTAAGGCGCGGCTCTTTATGGAGCTAACGCCGCCAAACGCGCCTGTGGTTATCAATGTGAATGATGAATATGGGCAGCGTCTCGTCGATATGTGCAAAGCGCGCGGTCAATCCGTCATGCAAGTCGGCTGGTCGGGGCAAGATATCCGTATTGATGAAGTGATGCCGCGTGCCAGTAGCCAAATTGTAGATTTGGTTGTGCAGGGCAAGCGCTGTAAAATTGAACTTCCGCTCGCGGGCGAATTTCAAGTTTTAAATGCGGTTGCCGCGTTAGGCCTTGCGATGGTCACGGGAGTTGAGATGGATAAAGCGATAGAGGCATTGGAGCATCTGTCTGGTGTTGCAGGCCGTATGGAGCGCGCGGGCCGAGCACAGGACGGCGCGCCGATTTTTGTCGATTTTGCACATACTGAGGACGGGCTTGATAAGCTGCTGCGTTCTGTGCGGCCTCATACAATGGGCAAGATTATTGTCGTTTTTGGCTGCGGTGGTGACCGCGACCCAGATAAGCGCGCTAAGATGGGACGCGTTGCGGCTAAGCTTGCTGACACGGTTATTGTTACAGATGATAATCCACGTACCGAAGTGCCAGCGAGTATTCGCAAAGCGGTGCTTGAGGGATGCCCTGATGCAGATGAAATTGGAGACCGCGCTGCGGCTATTCGGGCAGGTATAGAAAAACTCGGCCCACAAGACTGTCTTGTCATCGCCGGAAAAGGGCATGAGCAGGGGCAGATAATCGGCACAAAAGTTATCCCGTTTTCTGACGTTGAGCAGGTCAAATTAGCGCTGAAGGAGTTAGGTCATGTCTGAGCTTTGGAAGGCGTCTGATATAGCAAAAGCAACTGGCGGGACTGCCTCTGGTGATTGGTCGGTTAGCGGCGTATCAATTGACACGCGTTCGATTGATAAAGAAGATCTTTTTGTACCGCTTAAAGATGTCCGCGATGGCCATGATTTTATTGAAATGGCGATGGAAAAAGGCGCAGGCGGTACGCTGTCTGAAAAGGATGTTGCAGGCAATCATGTGCGCGTCGATGATACGCTTAGGGCCTTAAGGACGCTTGGCAAAGAGGGTGTAGAGCGTTCGCAAGCTCTGCGTATTGCAGTGACCGGAAGTGTTGGAAAAACAAGCGTCAAAGAAGCTTTGGCGCTAATGTTTGAAAAATTCGGAAATACGCATAAGTCGCTGAAATCATACAATAATCATTGGGGCGTGCCGCTCACAATGGCGCGTATGCCGCAAGAGACAGAGTTCGGAATTTTTGAGATGGGCATGAACCATGCGGGGGAGCTATCTGATTTATCTAATCTTTTACGCCCTGATATCGCGCTTATTACAAATGTTGCGGGGGCTCACTTGGCCCACTTCGACGATGTCACGGCGATTGCCGATGCCAAGGCTGAAATTATTGATGGGCTTCGAAATAACGGAACCTTGATTTTAAACGCTGATAATGAGCATACAGCTCGAATTGCTGAGAAAGCCAAGGGCAAAAAAATTATTACATTTGGCCATTCGGATGATTGCGATGTCACCATCGTCACATCACAGACGCATGAATATGGTAGCAATACGCGCTTGCGAATTAACGCACAGCAAATTGATGTGACGTTACTCGTTCCCGGCGAGCATTGGGTCAGTAATGGCGCGGCCTGTATAGCTGTTGCTTATGCGGCGGGCATTGATTTACGCAAAGCCGTTATGGCCTTGCGAGCTGTGCGCGCAGAAGAAGGCCGCGGCGCTTTGCACGAGCTAAAGATCGACGGCAAAGCCATTAAGGTTATCGATGAAAGCTACAATGCAAACCCAACAAGTATGGCAGCCGCAATCAATGTTTTAGGTCTTAAAGCTGGACGCCGCATCGCTGTGCTTGGGGATATGTTCGAGCTTGGAAAAGATGAAATCGCCATGCATGCGGCGCTTGCGGGGCCTTTAGAAGAAGCTGGAGTGGCCCGCGTAATTTTCACAGGCGAATGTATGCGCGCGCTCAAAGGGGCTTTGCCACAACAGATGCGAGGCACATGGGGCCGTGATTGGGAATTTGCATTGGATGCACTGAAAGAAGAGATCGAGGATGGCGATGTCGTGCTCGTAAAGGGATCAAATGGTGTGGGGCTGGGGAAACTCGTCGCAGCGCTTAAAGAGGAATCTGCCTAATGTTATATGAATGGCTCACGCGCTACGCCGAAGACTTTCAAGCCTTCAACTTGTTTAATTATATTAGTTTTCGTGTTGGCGGCGCGTTGATGACCTCTATGTTGATTGCTTTTATCTTAGGACCGCGCATGATCAATCTCTTGCGCTCCAAGCAAGGTAAAGGGCAGCCCATAAGAGAAGATGGGCCAGAAGGGCATATCATAAAAAAGGCTGGAACGCCGACTATGGGTGGCTTGCTTATTTTATTGTCCGTGATGATTTCAACACTGCTTTGGGCGGATTTGAGTAACCCTTTCCTCTGGACGGTTGTGTTAGTGACGGCGGGTTACGGTTTAATCGGCTTTTATGACGATTATCTCAAAGTTTCGCGCCAAAACCCCAAGGGTTTTAGCGGTAAGATAAAGCTCATTCTGGAATTTGGTATCGCGGCTATCGCCTGTTATGTACTTACTAATGCATTTCCGCAAACCCCTGAGGGGTTTGAGACGGGCTTAGCGATACCTTTTTTGAAGGATTACACATTTAACCTCGGCATGTTTTTCATTCCTTTTGGCTGTCTCGTTATTGTCGGGGCTTCTAATGCCGTGAATTTGACGGATGGTCTGGACGGGCTTGCCATTGTCCCTGTGATGATTGCTTGTATGAGCTTGGCCTTGATTGCTTATCTGGTCGGAAACTCGATATTTTCTAACTATCTTGGCGTCCCTTACGTGCCAGGCTCCGCAGAGGTGACGATATTTTTAGGCGCAATCATTGGGGCCTCTCTTGGGTTTCTTTGGTATAATGCCCCTCCGGCCATGGTCTTTATGGGCGATACAGGCTCTTTAGCGTTAGGCGGTGCTTTAGGCTCCACCGCTGTTGCGATTAAGCATGAAATTGTTCTAGCCGTAATTGGCGGTCTTTTTGTGCTTGAAGCCGTTTCTGTGATTGTACAGGTCGCGAGCTTTAAACTGACGGGTAAGCGCGTTTTCCGCATGGCTCCTATCCATCATCACTATGAGAAAAAAGGTTGGGCTGAACCCACCATCGTTATTCGTTTCTGGATTATCGCAATCATTCTTGCGCTGATCGGACTTTCCACACTGAAGTTACGGTAGGGCCATGATAAAAGCGCGTACATATGAAGGACAAACACTCGCCGTATTCGGGCTTGGCCGTACGGGCATAACGGCGGCTTTATCGCTCGCGCGCGGGGGCGCAACCGTTTGGGCATGGGATGATAATGAAGCTGCAAGAGCTGCCGCAGAAAAAAGCGGTGTGACCCTCAAGGATTTATCCAGAGCGAATTGGAATGATTGCAACGCGCTTGTCCTTTCGCCGGGTGTTCCAGATAAATTACCAAAACCGCATTGGACTGCGCTTAAGGCAAAAGAGCATGACGTTCCAATCATATGTGATATCGAGATTTTCGCCAGTGAAGTTGCGGCGAAACCAGAAAATGAGCGTCCGAAAATCATTGCTATTACAGGCACAAATGGGAAATCGACAACGACGGCGCTTATTGGTCACATCTTACAGTCCTGCGGGAAAGACGTTCAAATTGGCGGTAATATTGGCCGCGGGGTTCTGGACTTGAATAAAATGCATGCGGGTATGCATTATGTAATTGAACTCTCCTCTTATCAGCTTGAACGCACGCACTCACTTCGGACGAATGCGGCGGTGTTCTTAAACTTATCGCCTGACCATCTTGAACGTCATGGTGATATGAAAGCTTATGAAACAGCAAAGCGGCGCATCTTTGATAATCAAACCTCGGATGACGCGATAATTATCGGCGTCGACTCTGAACCCACAAAGCGTATTTGTTCAGAAGTGACAGCTCAAAATGGACGGCGTATATTTCCTGTCTCTGTTAAAAAGTGCTTGGGCCGTGGGGCCTCTGTGATGAAGGGAAAGCTATATTGCAACATTCATCACAAAGCTGTTGAGATATGTGATTTATCCAATGCAAAAGCCCTAGAAGGTATTCATAACCATCAAAATGCGGCTGCAGCTTTTGCAGCTGTGCAGTCTCTTGGCCTTGACCCCAAAGCGATAGGGGAGGCGATACTCAGCTTCCCGGGCCTCGCCCATAGAATGGAAACCATTGGAACTGTCGGGCCCGTCCGGTTTGTCAATGATAGTAAGGCGACTAATGCTGACGCTGCCAAGCAAGCGCTCAAATCTTATGATAATATTTTCTGGGTTGCTGGAGGGCAATCTAAATCTGGAGGCATTGAGCCTTTGTCAGATTTATTCGGTCACATTTCCAAAGCCTATCTTATTGGGGCCGCTGCGCCAGAATTTCATAAAACACTGACTAAAAAGAAAGTAGACCATAAAGTCTCTGGCGAATTGGAGAAAGCTATTCTCTGCGCCACGCGTGACGCTATGGCCTCAAAAAAGCCTAACCCGATAGTCTTGCTTTCACCCGCTTGCGCGAGTTTTGATCAATTTAAGAGTTTTGAAACCAGAGGCGATGCATTCCGAACATATGTGCAGCGAATCATTGATTTGTATGAGCAGGAAAAGAACAGGATGACAGCAGCTTAAATATGGTGTTTACCGCAACATTTAAGACCTCTCGTACCAACCGCTCCCTCTTGGGTGAATGGTGGCGCAGCGTCGATCATATTACGCTCGGGTTTCTCGTATGCCTTATTGGGGCAGGGCTTATTTTATCCATGGCAGCTTCCCCTGCGGCAAGCATGCGCCTAGGTATAAGCAATCCTTTTCATTTTTTATACCGGCAAGGATTATTCGTTTTGATGGGTTTAACGGGGGCGTTTACGCTCTCCTTAATGAGCCCCTCTAATGCCCGGCGAATTGGGGTCTTGGCCCTGATAGGGTCGGTTATGATGATGTTACTTTTGCCGACATTTGGTTATGAGGTAAAAGGGGCAACGCGCTGGCTGAAATTCGGCTCATTCTCTCTTCAGCCATCTGAATTTGCAAAGCCCGCCTTTATTGTCTTGGCGGCTTGGATGTTTTCTGTTCGAAAACGCGATAGTAATGTTCCCGCAGTTGGGATTGTTTTTGCGGCCTATTTAGGCCTTGTGGCCTTATTGATTGGTCAACCTGATTTTGGTCAATCTTTCCTTTTAACGCTCTGTTTTGCGGCGGTTTTCTTTTTTGCGGGCCTGTCTTTGGGCTGGGTGCTTTTCATGATTTCGATTTCGATGTTTGGGGCATTTGCCGCCTATGCCGCGCTGCCCCATGTGCGCTCACGCGTAGAGACATTCCTCAGTCCTGATAGTTCAGACACCTATCAAACGGATAAGGCTTTGGAAGCGATTTCAAATGGCGGCTTTTTCGGGCGCGGCCCTGGGGAAGGCGCGGTTAAATATAGCCTGCCAGACGGGCATACGGATTTTATTTTTGCGGTTACTGTCGAAGAGTTCGGGTTCTTGATCTCGATGTTCTTGATTATCTTACTCGCAGGTTTTGTTATTCGCTGTTTCCGAAACGCGCTTAAGCTCAATGATTATTTTAGCCAGCTCGCCGTAGCGGGTCTTGCGACAATGATTGGCATGCAGGTGGTCATCAATCTGTTCGTGAATTTAAATATGGCCCCCTCTAAAGGGATGACCTTGCCCTTTATTTCATATGGAGGGTCTTCTATGCTGGCGCTTTGTTTTACGGCAGGGCTTATTTTGTCATTTACGCGCAAGCGCCCGGGCGCATATGGCTATGGGCAATAGACTGCTCCTCGCCGCAGGCGGTACGGGCGGGCATATGTTTCCTGCGCAGGCCTTAGCTGAAACACTCAAAGCGCAGGGCTGGGATATCGCCATGATGACCGATGCGCGCGGGCGTAAACATGTGGGGCGTATACCAGCTGATCCTATTATTGAGGTCAAGGCCGCGAGTATTTCTCCGAGAAGGCCGATTGCGGCTATATTTGGCACGATCAAATTAGCCAAGGGCGTCATGCAAGCCCGCCGTTTCATCAAAACATGGAAGCCAGATGTGGTTGTCGGGTTTGGCGGCTATCCGGCTTTCCCAGCTATGCGGGCCGCGCAAGAGCTCGGTATTCCAACAATTATTCATGAGCAAAATGCCGTTCTTGGCCGCGTGAACCGCGTTTTTGCAGCTAATGCTCTGCATGTCGCGTCTGGCTTCACAGACCTTGCGAAACTTCCCGATGGCGCAAATCATGTTGTCACAGGTAATCCTATGCGGGCCCAGATTATCGGCGCTGTGCCAAATGTCTTTAAAGCGCCTAAGACGGATATAAATTTATTGATAGTGGGCGGAAGCCTTGGTGCAAAGATAATTAGCGAAACGATGCCTGCCGCTATTGCGCTATTACCTCAATCCATTCGGAAGCGCCTAAAGGTCGTGCAGCAAACGCGGCCTGAATATCATGAGATGGCCAAAGCCATTTACAAAGACGCTGGTGTTACCGCCATTTGCGAAACTTTCTTTTCCGATATTGAAATACATCTTGCCAGCGCGCATCTCGTTATTGGCCGCGCAGGGGCGGGGTCAGTGTCGGAAATCGCTGTGATGGGGAAGCCCTCATTGCTCGTCCCGCTTGCGATTGCGATGGATGATCATCAAACGGCCAATGCTTTGTCACTGGCTCGCCATAATGCCGCTGATATTTTGCCTGAATCAGAGTTTACGCCAGAGCGTGTGAAATCTACCTTGGAGGCAAGACTTAATGATTCGAACTGGCTTAAAACGGCAGCCTCCGCAGCACGCGGACAAGGCCGACCCAATGCCGCAGCGGAGTTGGCCAAGCTGGTCATATCAGCTGTTAAATAATGAAGACGGCACTATGCCCAAACCAGACCTAAAACAACGCGCTTTAGCCACGAAGGTTCCCTTTGATACCGGGCCTATCCATTTTGTGGGGATAGGTGGCATTGGTATGTCTGGCATTGCCGAGGTCATGCTTAATTTGGGCTATCAGGTTCAAGGCTCTGATGGCCGTACAAGCCCCATAACAAAGCGTCTCGAAAAATTAGGCGCAACGATTTATTTAGGCCAAAAAGCTGAGCAAGTTCACGGCGCGGGGGCGATCGTTATGTCCTCGGCGATTAAAGCTGATAACCCTGAACTGGTTGAAGCGCGGGCGCGTTCTATCCCCGTCGTGCGCCGTGCTGAGATGCTGGCTGAGCTTATGCGCCTTAAATGGGCGATTGCTGTGGGCGGTACGCATGGCAAGACAACAACAACGACGATGATTGCCGCGCTTTTGGAAGGCGGAAAACTCGATCCGACCGTCATTAATGGCGGCATTATCAATGCTTACGGCTCTAATGCCAAACTGGGTATGGGGGATTGGATGGTGGTTGAAGCCGATGAGTCCGATGGTTCATTCCTCAAGCTTTTCCCGACGGTAGCCGTCGTCACCAATATCGACCCTGAGCATATGGAGCATTATGGCGACTTTGATGTCCTGCGTAAGGCCTTTGATACCTTTGTTGAGAACCTCCCATTTTATGGCTTTGCTGTGCTGTGTATTGATCACCCAGAGGTTCAGGCCTTGGTCGCCCGTGTATCCGACCGCAAAATACTAACTTATGGCTTTAATCCGCAAGCTGATGTGCGGGCAGAGAATTTAGAGCTTGAGTCAACGGGTTCTCGTTTTGATGTGGTGTTTCGCAATGTAGACGGCGAAGATGTGCGCTGGGACGGGCTGTTTCTACCCATGGCGGGGCGTCATAATACGCAAAATGTTTTATCCGCGATTGCGGTCTCGCGTGAATTGGGCCTGACCGAAGCGCAAGTCAGAGCAGGGCTTGAAAGTTTTGGCGGAGTTAAGCGGCGCTTTACCCATGTGGGTGATTGGAACGGCGTAACAATTATTGATGATTATGGGCATCACCCTGTTGAAATTGCAGCTGTGCTTCAGGCGGCTCGTCAAGTGTCAAAGGGGAAAGTCCATGCGGTTGTTCAGCCCCACCGATACTCCAGACTCGAAGATTTATTTGAAGAGTTTTCAACCTGTTTTAATAATGCGGATAATGTTTTTGTATCGGATGTTTATGCGGCGGGCGAAAGTCCAATTGACGGCATAAATGGTCCCGCCTTGGTGCAGAGCCTGATCTCACATGGGCATAAAAACTCGCGTGAAACATCCAAAGACTCTCTGGCGGCAGACTTGAAACCCCACCTCTCTGAGGGGGATTTAATCGTCTGTCTCGGCGCGGGTGACATAACCTATTGGGCCGCTGATTTGGCTAAAAATCTGGATGCCGTTTAAGTGGGCCTCATCGACCGCCTCCCATCTGTGCGCGGTAAAATCTCCGCAAATGTACCGCTTGCGCCTTATACATGGCTGCGGGTTGGCGGCCCAGCGGAAGCGCTTTTCATGCCTAAGGACGAAGCTGACCTTGCGCATTTTTTATCCTCTACACCAGACGATATTCCCGTCACAATTTTGGGTGTTGCGTCCAATACACTTGTGCGTGACGGCGGCGTTAAAGGCGTGGTTATCCGGCTGGGGCCAAGCTTTGCAAAGGTGGAGACAAATGGCCTCATAGTCACAGCAGGTGCTGCAGCGCTTGATAACAAAGTCGCCAAAGAGGCCGCGAAAGCTGGCATTGCAGGGCTTGAGTTTTATGCGGGGATTCCTGGTACAATAGGCGGGGCGCTTCGCATGAACGCAGGCTGCTATGGTGCTGAAACTAAAGATGTTTTAACCGAAGTTGTAGCCCTTGACCGTACGGGTCGCCGTCAGGTGATGTCGCTTGAAGAATTAGGCTATTCCTATCGGCATTCTAATGCGCCGGATGATCTTATATTTGTTCAAGCCAAGTTTAAAGGCAGGGCCGATAACCCTGAGGATATTCATGCGCGTATGGCCGCTATTACGGCGAAGCGTGAAGAGAGCCAGCCCATTCGGGAAAAGACAGGTGGCTCGACATTTAAAAATCCTGACCAAATTCAATCAAAGGGCCGCGGTGCATGGCAAGTCATCGATGCGGCAGGCGGGCGAGGCTATAAGGTCGGCGGGGCGCAGATGAGTGAGAAACATTGTAACTTCATGATAAATACGGACGAGGCGACAGCCGCCGATTTAGAAACGCTCGGCGAGACGATGCGTAATATGGTCAAAGAAAGCCAAGGCGTTGATCTTGACTGGGAAGTTAAACGCATAGGTGAGGTGGCGACATGAAACGCGTAGCTGTTCTTAAAGGGGGCATTTCCTCCGAGCGTGATGTCTCTCTTGTGTCTGGCGCGGAATGCGCGAAAGCTTTGCGCGATGAAGGCTATGATGTGACCGAAATAGACGTTGCGCCAAATCTGTGGGAGCAACTTAATTCTGCTGACCCTGATGTGATTTTCAATGCGCTTCACGGGGAGTGGGGTGAAGATGGACGCGTACAGGGCATTCTTGATCTTTTCGGCGCGCCTTATACACATAGCGGCGTTATGGCCTCGGCTTTGGCGATGGATAAGCACCGCTCCAAAGCCGTGCTTAGAGATATTGGGATTACTGTACCTAAAGGCGCGCTTGTTCCGCGCCTATCTGCCGCCAAAGATCATCCCATGGAGCCGCCTTATGTCGCAAAACCCAATGCACAAGGCTCCAGCGTTGGTGTCTATATTGTAAAAGAGGGCGATGCTGCCCCTAGCGACATGGCCAATAATGAGGCCATGGGCGATTTGATTTTAGTCGAAGAATTTATCCCGGGGCGAGAGCTGACAGTTGCTGTAATGGACGGAAAGGCTTTAGCCGTAACAGAAATCATCCCAAAGACGGAATGGTATGATTATGAGGCTAAATATGCCGATGGCGGTTCGGCCCATGTCGTGCCTGCGAAAATCTCTGATGACGTGACTGAAATGTGCAAAACTTGGGCGCTTATGGCCCATGAAGCGCTCGGATGTCGGGGAATTACCCGCTCAGACTTTAGATTTAATGATATTAACTCAAATGTTTCTGGGGATTTAACAGATATCGTAAACAAAATAGTAATGCTTGAACTTAATACTCAACCTGGAATGACTCCGACATCGCTTGCGCCTGAGCAAGCGGCCCATGTCGGGTTAAGTTTTGGCCAGCTTTGCCGCTGGATTGTTGAGGATGCTTCATGGCCCAGGTAAAGAGACAGCGCAGCTCTATATCACCAAAGACGCGGCGCGTTAGCCCGCTTAAACCCGGAATAAGAGGGGCCCGAAATTGGGCCTCAGCACAAGTGCGCGCGGCGAGTCATACGCAGAAGGGCTTTGTGCGTCTTGTCGCCTCTATCGTCGCAATCTTTATTTTTATTATTTTTATGGGGTTATGGCTTGGCGGCTTTCTGCCCCATGCACGTCAAACAACAGGAGATTTCACGCGGGCACGTATGATGTCGATTGGCTTTGTCGTGGACCGTGTAGACGTAATGGGCGAAGGACGTCTGCGTGAAGAAGATGTGCGTAAAGCGCTGGGCGTTTATTCCGGGGATTACTTTTTTGGTGTAGATATGGCGCAGGCGCAATCGCGTGTTGAGAGCTTGTCATGGGTTGACCGCGCTGTTGTTCGCCGTCTTTGGCCTGACCGTATTGTTGTTCAAATTATTGAGCGTCAGCCCTATGCGCTTTGGCAGCATGCAGGTAAAGTTCAAGTCGTTGACGTTAGCGGCGAAGTTATTTCAGATGCTGATGCAACGAAATTTGCTCATCTGACACTATTTGTGGGTGAGCAGTCTCGATTTGCAGTTTCAGAAATGAAAAATATCATCGGCGGCTCTCCTGATATTGCGCAGCGTAATCCCAGCTTTGTGCATGTGAGTAATTCAAGATGGGATATTGTGCTTGATGATGGCAAGACGCGCATCAAACTTCCGAGAGATCAACATATACAGGCTTTAAACACCTTAGCGAATTTGCAGGCGAAAACTCAAATTTTGGACCGTGAAATTTCTGTTATTGATATGCGGCTCCCAGACCGCCTGACGATTTCTGCATCCGAAGAGACGCCAGCGTAATAATGTTTAAAGCCGGGGTAAATCGCAAGTCAGAGACAATCGCCGTTTTAGACATAGGGTCTTCAAAGGTCGTGTGTTTGATTGGCCGCCGAGAACCTAATTTTGGGGTACGCCTTATCGGTTCAGGTTTTGGCGTCAGTGCTGGCGTGAAAAATGGCGCGGTTATAGACATGGAAGCCGCAGAGGCAGGTATTCGCACGGCTGTTGAAAAAGCTGAACGCGCCGCGGGCGTTACTGTGCAAACGGTATCTGTTAATGTTGCTCTACGGTCTTTGCGCTCACAGCACATGAATGTGCAAACCGAATTTGCCAGCGGAGAAGTCGCAGATCGCGACCTAAAACGTGTTCTGTCTTCATCTTTATCAGAGCTGTCTCAGCCCGAAGACGCGATATTGCATGCTATACCGCTTAATTGGTCCGTTGATGATGAAAGCGGCATTCGCGATCCGCGTGGTATGTTTGGCAAACGCCTTGGCGTAGATATGCATTTTGTTCTGGCGGGCGTCGGGCCGCTGCGTAATTTAGCGCATTGTATTGAGCGCTGCCATTTAGATATTAGTTCGGTAACCGTCTCACCTTATGCGGCCGGTATGGCCGTTCTCACAGAAGATGAGCGTGATCTGGGCGTTACAGTGATAGATATGGGCGGGGGTATTACCTCTGCGGCCATTTTCAGAGATAATACTTTAGCTCATGTTGATGCCATCTCGGTGGGCGGGAAAAATGTGACCAATGATATTGCAAGAGGTCTTGTCACCCCTTCGGAGGCGGCCGAGCGCATAAAGATAATTTATGGATCTGCTCTACACGGGGCGGATGATGAAGATTTTATGGTACCTTGTCCGCCCATGGGCGCTCAGGATGAATTGCATCATCAGCCCCGCACACTTTTAACATCGGTGGTGCGCTCACGTATTGAGGAAACCTTTGAATTGCTACGAGATCGTATCGCGGATTCAGGTCTTGAAGAATATGCGGGGCGACGACTTGTTCTAACAGGTGGTGGGTGTCAGCTTAATGGCGTGAGGGAGCTTGCCGAATTTGTCTTTAATAAGCGGGTACGCATAGGCCGTCCTCACGGCGTGCTGGGTATGCGCGATACATTGGCTGGACCAGACTTTGCGGTGGCAACGGGTTTGCTGAAATGTGCATTTATGGAGTCTACAGAAGCAATCTCTGGACCGCCTGATTTGTCAGGCCGTCGTTATAGGCAAAAACGCTATACTGGGAATAGTTTGGGTCGGTCTCTTCAATGGCTGAAAGAAAACTTTTAAAATTGCATGTTTACTCCGCAAATTTAACTTTAATTAATATCTGTTTAAGGGTTTTGAGCGACATTAAGTTAACTTCTTACTTACCATGTTTTGGAACCCATCATGCCAATCGCTCTTTCATTACCGAAATCTGTAGAACTTAAACCTCGTATCGTCGTTATCGGCGTTGGCGGTGCAGGTGGAAATGCAGTTAATAATATGATTGCCGCGGGTTTGGATGGCGTAGAATTTGTTGTCGCCAATACGGATGCACAAGCCTTGGCTTTATCACGTGCTGACCGTAAAGTTCAATTAGGCGGCAGTATCACACAGGGTCTTGGCGCGGGAATGCGACCCGAGATTGGCGAGTCGTCTGCAGAAGAAAGCCTTGATGAAATTTTAGAGCATATTGACGGCGCGCATATGTTATTTGTTGCGGCTGGTATGGGCGGCGGAACAGGGACGGGCGCAGCTCCAGTGATCGCGCGCGCAGCCCGTGATCGCGGTATTTTGACAGTAGGTATCGTTACAAAGCCTTTCCAGTTTGAAGGTTCTCGCCGCATGAAGCTTGCTGAGCAAGGTATTGAAAACCTTTATGGTTGTGTCGATACAATGATTACAATCCCTAACCAAAACCTTTTCCGTGTCGCGACCGAGCAAACGACAATGTCAGATGCTTTCTCTATGGCTGATGAAGTTCTTCATAGCGGTGTTCGCGGTGTCACAGACCTTATGGTCGTTCCGGGCCTCATTAATCTCGACTTTAACGATGTGCGCACGGTTATGGATGAGATGGGTAAGGCCATGATGGGTACGGGCGAGGCCACAGGCGATCGCCGCGCGATTGAAGCGGCTGAATCAGCTATTAATAATCCATTACTAGATGACGTGTCTCTCAAAGGCGCTAAAGGCGTTTTGATCAATATTACAGGTGGCCGTGACCTTACACTTTATGAAGTTGACGAAGCTGCCAGCCTTATTCGCGGGCAAGTCGATGAAGATGCTAATATTATAGTGGGATCGGCCTTAGACCCAGACCTTGATGGTATTGTGCGTGTCTCTGTTGTCGCAACAGGTGTCGAATCAGAATACCGAACAGTCGCTAAACCAGTACGTCAACGCGAAGTTGAAGCGGTTGTTGAAGACGAATATGAGATCGAAGACGAGTTCGAGATCGAAGATGAGTATGTTGAGGAAGAAATTCATTATACACCTGCCGCTGCGCCCGCGCCTGCTCCAACGCCTGTAGCTCAAGCGCCGCAGTCTAGCTATGTTGCGCCAAAACCTTACCCGCCTAAAGTTGCGCCGCAACCACAGCCTCAGCCACAGCAATATCAAGCGCCTCAACAGGCCGCGCCAACGCCGCAGCCTGAGCCCCGTATTGTCGTGAAAAAACCTTTTGGGTTCTTTGGGCTAAAAAAACAAAAACCTGTCGCGACTACACCTGTTCAGCGTCAAGCACCGCAGCCGTCTGGTGATCTCTTTGGCAATGATATGAATGAAGAGCTTGAAATTCCAAGTTTCCTCAGACGCCAAAATAGATAAATTCTAAAATTAAATACGACTATTTAAGTGCCGCTTTAAGCGGCATTTTTATTGCAGTAACTTAATGCTTTGTAACACGCTGTAACCTGGCTTTTCTTGTAGAGGAACTGGCAAGTGTTATCTTCGGGCTGAAGAAAGCGATTTTATGACAAATGTCAAAAGACAGTCCACACTCAATGCAGCTGTCGTTACAGCAGGTATTGAGCTTCATGGCGGGCAGCATACACGTCTCGTCCTACAGCCTGCCCCTATGGGAACGGGCCTAGTGTTTATTCGGACTGATATAAATGATCGCGACAATCATATTCCTGTAACGCCTGACGCCGTTACTGGGGTCAAAAATTGTACGACCCTTTCCAATGCAGCGCATGTAAAAGTTGCAACGATTGAGCATCTTATGGCCGCTCTTGCGGCCAGTGGTATCGACAACCTCTATATAGAGTTGGACGGAGAAGAGCTGCCGGCTTTGGATGGCTCCGCTGAACCGTTCCTAAAATTAATAGAACAAGTCGGGATTAAGACCCAAGCTGCGCCGCGACGATACGTTAAAGTCCTAAAAAAGATTGAGGTCAGTAAAGGTGATAGTTATGCCCGAATTGATCCCTGCGCCCGACTTGAGCTGGATGTCACGATAGATTTTGCTGATAAAGCCATTGGAAAACAGCGGGTAGAAATTGTGCCTAATGTTCGTGATTTTAGAGAACGGCTTGCCTCAGCCCGTACATTTGCGCGTTTGCACGAAGTTGCGGCCCTTCAAAAAGCCGGATTATCCAAGGGTGGTTCCTTTGATAATGCCATAATTGTTGATGGAGATACGGTCCTAAACCCTGAAGGTTTGCGTTTCGCCGACGAATTTGTGCGCCATAAGGCCTTGGATTTATTGGGTGATTTATATCTGGGCGGGCCAATTTTGGGCCGCGTGACTACGGTTAAAGGCGGGCATGGGCTTAATCATGACTTGCTCATGGCGCTCTATGCGACCCCTAATGCCTGGAAATTTGTATCTTTAGGGGAAGATAATGTGGTTCACGCAAAGGAATCCTTATCCGCCTAGGGCTCGTCATTGCGCTGTATTTACATAATTTTCGTCCCCTACATTGCGCTTTTCTCACTTTGACACTCCGCTATTCTTCGTTAGAAGCATCCGATAATATCTCGCCCGGAATCACTTGGCGAAATCATATGGGAATCAGTGAGACCTTCATGCCTGTTAAAAGCATTTATAGAACCACAGCATTGGTAGCGTTGGCTCTTAGCCTCTCTGCCTGTTCAACCCTCGGGATTGGCGGCAATAAGAAAGAGAAGCTGGCTTATGTCGAGCGCCCTGCCGAGAGCATCTATAATCAGGGCTTTGACCGTATGGAGCGCCAAGATTGGGACCGCGCCAAGCTTTTCTTCCAAGAGGTTGAACGTCAGCACCCATTTTCGAAATGGGCCCGCCGCGCTATGCTAATGCAAGCCTATGCTAATTATCGTAGTACGGATTATGAGGAAAGCGTCGCCACTGCTGAGCGCTTTATTGGCCTGCATCCCGGTAATGAGAGCACGCCTTATGCCTATTACCTGATCGCGATGAATTATTATGACCAAATTTATGATGTTGGACGTGATCAAGCGACAACAGTTAGCGCCGAAGCGGCACTGCAACAGGTTGTCCGCCGTTATCCTGATAGTGATTATGCGCGCGATGCCCGTTTAAAGCTCGAACTGACCCATGACCATTTGGCGGGTAAAGAAATGAGTATTGGCCGTTATTATTTGAAAGATAACCAGCACCTTGCCGCCATTGGCAGGTTTAAGAATGTAGTCCGTGATTATGAAACAACGTCTCAGACCGAAGAAGCGCTGCACCGCCTCGTCGAGGCCTATACATCGCTTGGGATTATCAACGAGGCCAAGCTTGTTGGCTCGGTTCTTGGATATAATTACCCGTCAAGTGAGTGGTATGAGGATAGCTATAATCTACTGTCTAAATATGGCGTGGACTTGAATGCAGAAGTTCAAAAGCCTCGCAAACAGGGATATTGGTCTCGTTTGAGAGAGCGTTTGTTCTAATCCGGCTATGTTAACCGGGCTGTCTATTCGAAATGTTGTTTTGATAGAGGCGCTAGACCTCGAATTTGGCGCTGGCTTGACCGCGCTTACGGGCGAAACAGGCGCAGGTAAATCCATTATTTTAGACGCGCTGGGTATGGCGACAGGGGCGCGCTCTGACCGCGGACTTGTGCGCGCGGGCACAGACAAAGCGCTTTGCACAGCAAGTTTCACGGCGCCAAAATCAGGGGCTATCCGCGAAATACTCGATATTCACGATATTGATGTGGACGAAGCTGAGGATTTAACCTTGCGGCGCAGCGTCACCAAAGATGGCCGCAGCAAAGCCTTTATCAATGATCAGCCTGTTGGCGTGAAACTCCTCTCCGAAGTTGGAAATCTGCTGCTTGAAGTCCATGGTCAGCATGACGGGAAGGGGCTGTTAGACCCGTCCACACATATTCACTTGCTTGACCTTTTTGGCGGACATCAGAAATTACTCTTGGCCTGCGCCGAGGCTTTTACCGCGCGCAGGGAGACCCAACGCCAAGTCGACGCGCTGATTGCGCTGCAAGCTAAAGCAAGTGAAGACCGTGATTTCCTTGAACATGCCATTGGCGAGCTTGACCGCCTCGCGCCAAAGCCGGGTGAGGATGCGCAGCTAGCTGAGGAGCGGCGCTTTCTACAAGGGGCCGAAGGCGCTTTGACTGAACTGACCGCCGCAGAGGCCGCCTTTGGTGAAGACGGCGCATTTGAGCAGCGCCTTAATACAGCCTTGGCAGGGATTGAGCGCGTGCGCAGTAAATTTGGTGAGAGCGAAAGCCCCGCACGTAAATCCCTCGATAATGCAGCGGGTGCGCTAGAGCGCGCCTTGCTGGAAATACAAGAGGCCCGCAGCGCGGTTTCAGAGGCGGCGCAAAAATTTGACGTCCAGCCGGGCAAATTGGACGAGACGGAAAAACGGCTTTTCTCGCTAAGGGCGGCAGCGCGTAAATATGATTGCGATATAGAGCGCCTTGTCGAAGCACGGAGCGATTTTGCGACGCAGCTCGCCTCGATAGATAATGCTGATGTTGATTTATCGCGCGCGCAGGCCGCCGCCAAAAAAGCCAAAGCGGCTTATGACAAGGCGGCAGAGGCGCTCTCTAAGGCCCGCCAGAAAGCGGCAAAGTCACTTGATAAAGCCGTGATAAAAGAACTACCGCCGCTAAAAATGGAGCGCGCGCAATTTATCACCCATATCGAAGAGACGGGCGAGTCGGCATTAGGGATTGATAAGGTCCGCTTCCAAGTCTCAACCAATCCGGGCACGGCGCTAGGCCCGCTGGACAAGATTGCCTCTGGCGGAGAAATGGCGCGTTTTGCGCTCGCCATTAAAGTTGCCCTAGCTGGGAAGAACGACGCGGTTATGGTCTTTGACGAAGTTGACCAAGGCGTGGGCGGAGCTGTGGCCGATGCCGTGGGTAAACGTTTGGCGCTGCTCTCAAACACGGCGCAGGTCTTTGTGGTCACCCATAGTCCGCAAGTCGCGGCGCGGGCGGCCCATCAATATCTTATCAAGAAATCATCAACAGGCAGCACAACAACAACTCATGTTAGCCTCGTTGCAGATGATGCCCGCGAAGAAGAAATCGCGCGTATGCTAGCGGGCGAAACCGTCACCCAAGAGGCGAGAGCAGCTGCGCGCCAGCTAATAGCGTCATGAGCCAAGATAATGGGAGCGCAGAGGCTAAAAAGCGGATTGCCTTTCTTATTCGTGAAATTAAAGCCGCTGACGCTTTTTATTACCAAGAAGACGCTCCCGTCATGACGGATGCGGCCTATGACGCGCTGAGGCAGGAACTTATTGCGCTTGAGGCCGAGTTTCCCCACCTCATAACCAAAGACAGCCCGACACAATCGGTCGGGGCGAAGCCGTCAGGTAAATTTGGCAAAATCACGCATACTGTATCCATGCTCTCTCTGGATAATGCCTTTACCGATGAAGACGTCGCGGATTTCTGCGCAAGGGTGAAGCGTTTCCTCAGCCTAGACGATGCTGCGCCTATGGCTTTCACGGCGGAGCCCAAGATTGACGGTCTCTCCGCGGCTTTGCGTTATGAAAATGGGAAGCTAGTCACAGGGGCCACGCGCGGAGACGGCAAGGTCGGTGAGGATGTAACGGCTAATCTCTCAACGGTGGATAATATCCCCAAGATGCTTTCAGGCTCAGGCTGGCCTGATGTCCTCGAAGTACGCGGAGAGGTCTATATCGATCATGCTGATTTTGAGACCATGAACGCGGCGCAAATAAAGGCGGGAAAAGACGCCTATAAAAACCCGCGCAACGCGGCGGCAGGGTCACTTCGCCAGATAGACCCGTCCATCACGGCCACGCGCCCGCTTAAATTCTTTGCCTATACATGGGGCGAGATAAGTGCGCCCATTGCGGCCACCCAAATGGAGGCCGTTGCGCGCTTTGCGCAGTGGGGCTTTGAGACGAATCCGCAAATGAAACTTCATAATGGCCCCGCCGAGATGATCGCCCATTATCATGAGATCGAAGAGAAACGCGCGGGCCTTGGTTATGACATTGACGGCGTGGTTTATAAGGTCAATGACCTTGCCTTACAGGATCGCCTTGGCTTTGTCTCGCGCGCGCCGCGCTGGGCGATTGCGCATAAATTCCCGGCAGAAAAAGCCATCACCACATTAGAGGCCATTGACGTGCAGGTCGGACGGACAGGGGCGCTGACACCCGTGGCGCGGCTGACCCCCATCACCGTTGGCGGCGTGGTTGTTTCTAACGCAACGCTGCATAATGAGGATGAAATTAACCGGCTGAAAGTGCGGGCAGGTGACACGGTTGAGATACAGCGCGCAGGTGATGTTATCCCCCAAGTGCTACGCGTTATTGGCGATGTTGAAGGCCGCGCTGAGGATTATCAGCTCCCAACAAATTGCCCAATTTGCGGGGCGGATGCTGTGCGCGATACCGATGAAAAAACAGGCCGCATAGATGTGGTGCGCCGCTGTACAAATGGGCTGAGCTGTCCCGCTCAAGCCATTGAAGGACTTAGACATTTTGTCTCTCGCCGCGCCTTTGATATTGACGGCTTAGGGGCTAAACAAATCGAGCTATTTTACGCCAAAGGCTGGGTCAAAGAACCTGCCGATATTTTCAAACTTGATTATGATGTCATTTCAAAACTCGAAGGCTTTGGTGAAACTTCAGCCGCCAACCTTGCAAGCGCCATTGACGCGAGACGAGAAATTGATTTTGCCCGCGCGCTCTACGCCCTTGGTATTCGTCATATCGGGCAGGGCAATGCCGATTTAATCGCCAAGCATTATTTGTCATGGGCAAAAATGCAGACGGCTCTGCGCGCCGCCAAAACCCATATAGGCGAAGATTGGGCCGACCTAATTTCGGTGGACGGCATGGGCGAAGCGGCGGCAGGCTCGCTCGTGGATTTCTTTAATAACCCGCAAAATGAGGCCATGATTGATAACCTTATCGCGCAGGTCAAAGTCATTGACGCAAAGGCGCCGTCATCCGATAGTCCCGTCTCAGGGAAAACCGTTGTCTTTACAGGCAAGCTCGAAAAATTCTCTCGCGACGAAGCCAAAGCCAAAGCCCAAAGCCTTGGCGCAAAAGTCTCAGGCAGCGTCTCAGCCAAAACCGACATCCTCATCGCAGGGCCGGGCGCAGGCTCCAAGCTTAAGAAAGCAACAGAACTAGGCGTAAAAACCATGACCGAAGATGAGTGGCTGGCGTTTATTGGGTAGGGGACTGGGGGGGATAAAAGCGACGAGTGTTGCGTTTGCCGGGACCTAACAGCAAACACCGTAGTCGTGGATAGGTCCCGGCTCAAGGCCGGGATGACAGGGATTGATAGGTCACACCGCCGCAAGCAACGCTTGCCCGGTGCCCATACCTTAAAGGCAGACATTAATCTAAAATTCCGAGATATGGATACCGGGCGTCTCCTTCGGAGTCGCGTCGGTATGACAATTAAAAATATCAATCCTCAATGCCGCCGCCGCTAAACCCCTATTTTGCTTAGGATTTAAGAGATTAATCCACGCTATCGAAAGCGGGGCTATATTTCATCTATTGTCGGGAAACTATCCTCGATGATGTAAGTTTCAATTGTGTGGACAAGCTAACGCGTAGGTTTGTTATCAATTGGACGGTGAGACTGAGCGATTGGGAGTTACGACCCAATAGGTGCCGGGTCTTTGTAGAGGAGTCTGACCGCTGCACTTAGCGACTTGGAAATTGAGGTCGTGTACGGGTGTAACTGCGGGAAAGTCGAAGAGACCGCTACTTAACAATCACCGCCGCGAGAGTTGCCTCTCGTAAAACACTTTTTTTATTTGGTATTCCATCGGGATGCCGCTCTCGCGGACTGTCCATTTTTATGGATTGAAGCTCTAATTTTGCGGATTTTTTTAAAATCCGACTCCCTCCGCAGCACAGAACCGTCTTAATTTCTAGCGCAGTTCAATCACCTTTACGCCTTTGACTTGGGCGCGCTGTTTTAGCTCTGGGCTGGCATGGCCGAGAATATGGAGTTCGGATTTTGGGTGCTGGGCTAAATGGGTTATGGCCTTATCGGTCTGGGGGGTCCACGACAATAAATCGGCCTTGATGGCCAAAACATGATGGCCATCGGACATTAGCGCAATGGGGCCTTGGGATGGAAGGGGGCCGTCTTTAAAATTATAAATCCCGCGCGTGGATTTGAGCCTTGCGAAATAGGCATATTTATCAGCAAAGCTTTTGGCCTGATAGACATTTCGCGCCGTAATCGCGTCTTGGATAAAGGGGGTAATATTTGCCTGCGGGCCTAGCTGATTTAAGTTTTCAATCAGCTCAAATTTTTGTTTCTTGGTGTAGATTTTATGCTTGTAAAAGGCGTTTAAAATATCGGGATTTATGCCGCGCGCAATAAGGTCATCTCTTTGTTGATCGCGCCTGCGGTAAGCGTCCTGATAATTGGCGACAAGCTCGCTATTATTATAAAACCCAACGCCTTGGCGGTAAGTATCAAGCTCGGTAAAGCCTGTATTGGGGGCAAAGAGTTTGAAGCCCGTTTTTGTATAGGCTTCGGCATAGGCGAGACGGTCGATTTCACGTTTGAGGATAGGGTTGCGCGTTTCTGAATCGGTTCCAAATCTGGCATGGAGCTTACGCGCGGAGTTATGTTTGCCCGCCACAGAGTTCATACCGGACAGGATGTCCTCGCCCGCATCTGTAAGGCATTCGCCAAGGCCTTGGCATTTAGTGCCTCCGCTACTCGCGCTTTTTAGGAGGCGGTTGCCCGTATAGACCATTTCGCCGGCCCCGTTTAAGACCTTGCCGCCAACATCAATGACGGTGCGCGGCGCGAGTAATATGGCGTCTTGGGCATTGCTAACGCTGTCTATGCGCTTGCCAACGGATTTGACGGTTTCGACGGGGGTTTTGACCAGATTGACAACTCGGCTTTTTAAGGCGCTGCCGACCATGCCAGGGGTGGATTTATGTCTGAGCTGCGCGGCGGCATCAATTTCGCGAATAAAGGCGCGGGCTTGATCAGTTCCTTTAACGTGAAAGACCCCGTGATGGGTTTCAATGACATAAGTATTGATTTGGCCGTTATTTGTCGCGCGCGGCAAGACCCGGTGAACGGGGCTTTGCATCCAGTCTGGGCCCAGAAAGTCTTGGGCTGGGACAGTATTATAGGGCGCAGCATAGGATAATCCGCCCCATGCAAGGGAGAGGATAAAGCCCAGTAATACGCGCCTGACTGTCATAAATTAGATCTCCGCGCAGGCCGCCTTTAGCCATGCTTTAATATCACCTGCAACGCTTGGGCCAATTTCTGCCCATACACGCTGGTGATAGTTATTCACATATTGGCGTTCTGTTTCGGTCAGCATTGCGGCAACAATAAGGTCACGGTTTATCGGCGCGAGGGTTAAGGTTTCAAACCCCATCATGGGACGCTCTCCGCCTTTAATGTCTTGGGGCGGGGTGACATATTGGAGGTTCTCTATGCGGATGCCGTAACCCTCTTCTTTATAGTAGCCGGGTTCATTAGAGACGATCATTCCGGGTTCTAACGCAACGGTGCTTGGCGTTTTTGAAATGCGCTGCGGACCTTCATGCACGCCGAGATAGACGCCCACGCCATGTCCCGTGCCGTGGTCGTAATCAAGGCCGTGCTGCCAGAGCGCGTGACGGGCAAGGACATCAAGGTTTGACCCTGTGGTTCCAGTCGGAAAACGCACTAGGGCCAATGTGATGTGGCCTTTAAGGACAAGGGTAAAGCGCTCGCGCATTTCCTGTGTAGGCTCGCCGATGGGGACTGTGCGGGTGACATCAGTTGTCCCGTCCTGATATTGGCCGCCCGAGTCAACGAGATAAAGCGAGCTTTTTTCAAGACGCTTTGTCGTCGCTGTGTTGACGCGGTAGTGACAATGGGCGCCGTTAGAACCAGCGCCAGAAATTGTTTCAAAGCTAAGGTCTTTGAGAACGCCTGTTTCATGCCGGAGTTCTTCAAGCTTTATGGCGGCTTCGATTTCGTCAAATTCTCCGCTTTGTGCGTCAGTATCGAGCCAATGTAAGAATTTGATGAGAGGAACTGCGTCGCGCTTATGGGCTTGTGTCGTGCCTGCAATCTCAGCGGCGTTTTTAGAGGCCTTGGGCAACGCAATAGGGTCTTGGCTGCGAATGATCTTGGCTCCAGCGTCTTTCAAGGTTTGGAAATACCAAGCCGAAGTGGTTGAGGGGTCAGCAATGACCGTTTTTTTGGAGAGCTGATTTAAATGTGGGAGTAAATCGCTTTCTGTTTTGATCGCGACATCATTACCAAGATGCGTTTGAATATCTGGTGTGACTTTTGAGGCTTTGATAAAAAGATCAACTTGACCAGATTTGTTAATGGTCATAGTTGAGAGCGGCAGCGGCGTACACATAACATCGCCGCCGCGAATATTTAAAAGCCACGCAATTGAGGCAGGTGAGGTGATGAGCGCGATATCGCCGCCCATATCTGTGATTTTTTGGCCAATGCGGGCGCGTTTCTCGCCATGGCTTTCGCCTGCAAGTTTCAAGGGTTGAATTGTAAGCGGCGCTTCGGGCGTAGCGGGACGGTCATCCCAGGCCTCATCAATGGGGTTTTGCTCTAGCGCTTTTAGTGTTGCTCCGCTTAAAGAGGCCGCTTTTTCAAAGGCGGCCAAATCATTTGGAGAATGAAGACGGGGGTCATATCCTATAATTTGCCCAGCTTTTGTGTTGGCAGTTAACCAGCGCGTCATGCCTTTATTTTCGATGGATTCATATTCAAAGAGATCACCGCTGACTTGCGCGCGGACTTGAAGCGTATAGCGGCCGTCAACGAACATGGCGGCTTTGTTCATCAAAACGATGGCCGCTCCTGCTGAGCCCGTAAATCCGGTGGCCCACATCAGGCGCTCATTACAATCAGGGAGATATTCGTTTTGATATTCATCTTCATGCGGAATTAAAAAACCGTCTAGGCTAGCATCGGTTAAAGCTTTTCTGAGTTTAGGTAAATTTCGCTGACCATAATCAGGCCCGCCCTGAACATCGAAATTTTGTATCATATCAAAGTCTTGGCGCATGGACGGTTCTCCTTATGGGGTTAATGTAAACATCCAGACATTAAAATCCAGTCGTCAAGCTACAATACTTACTAGTTTATTTGCTCCTTTTCAGACGTAGAGATTAACAAGACCTTAGCCATCTATGCAATTCTGCATAGCTCCATAGGCGTTCTCATCGGTTCAAAATATGATTTATAAAACCTAGATAGTGATCATCGAATAGAGCGGATGCCCCGCTTTGAATGGAGACAAAAATGACAACTGTTTTGAACGGTACAGAATTCGTGACCCTGGCTAGCCAGCGCCGTGATGCACCGAAGCTTAACGTAGTAGCGCGCCGCCACGCCCGCCGCGATCGTCGTGCAAACCGCACACTGTAATAGGTAACAATCCTAGGTCAGGGCGATTAAAGAGGGGATGAGCCAAGCAGGCTCGTCCATCCAGATAAAGAGGGTTGGGAAGAAATTTCCAACCCTTTTTCTGTGAAGGTATTACTTACAGCTTCAGCTTGTTCGTCTAAAATGCCAGATAATATAACTTTCCCGCCTGGCGTGAGAGCATCTACGATGTCTGGCGCGAGTCCCATAAGTGGCCGCGCAAGTATATTGGCGAATATTAAATCAAATTTTCGACCTTTGAGGTAGCGGCTGTTAAAACCGTCAGCTTGATAGCTCTCTATATATTTTTCAACTTTATTGAGTTCTGCATTCTCTGAAGTTACAGCCACGGCGTCTGAATCAATATCTGTTGCTAGAATTGGTTGCTTAAGCGCTTTGGCCGCAGCAATCGCTAAGACACCTGCGCCGCACCCAAGATCAAGAACGTGTTTTGGCGAAAAACCCGTTTTCAAAAGCCTATCAAAAATCATCAAGCAGCCCTTGGTCGTGCCGTGATGTCCTGTGCCAAAAGCCAGTCCTGCATTGACTTCAATCGGAAAGGGGACGGATTTGGGAATGATGTCTTTATCGTGGCTTCCATATATCCAAAAGCGGCCAGCTTCGACAGGCGGCAAGCCTGCCTGGCTTTTACTGACCCAATCTTCATCAGGAAGCTGAGTTATAAAGCACTCCATATCTGCCGAAAATTTAAGTCCGTTAAGACAGACTTCTGCCTGTTTCTGCGTTTCGAATAAAGCTTGAACATGCATAGTCTCGGGACCATCTTCGAACAGAGATATTGCAAGGGCTTCTATATGAGAATCGAACCCCAACTGATCTGAAATTTCAAAGGCCTGTTCTTTGCTGCCGCGAATAAAGAGTGCGTAAGGTTGGTTGCTTTTCATAAAAGATATCATCTATTTTGAAGTTCAGATGCCAAACATTCTTTGTCATTTAACTGTCCGTTTTCAGCGCCGCAAAGCATATAGAGCATTAACTCGGGCTCATCTGCATGGCCTTTATGCGCATCATTTGGGTCAACAAACCCCTTCAAAACGGGAATGATTTTTTTTGCAAATTCTAGGCGCATATCTATCATTTCAAAACCAAGATCAGCGGTTAATTTTTCGCGCATAGGATCTGTGAGGGTGTGTAAGTTATTTTGCTGAGGTCTTATTGAGCGCTTCCAGAGCTGTTCATAAAACGGAACGAGTTCATAGCCCAAAAAGTCATTTAATTCTGACATGGCAATTATTTTCGGACGATCTTTATTGGCAAGTTTCGCGACTGGTCGGCTTTGACGAGTTGAAAGATCACTAAGAGATAGGAGCGGTATCTGATTGGCAAGCATATACGTTTCGCTGCCCATAATCATGTCATCATGCACTGTTTCGCGGCTATCAGACAAAGCTTCTTGCATGACGTCGAGGGTAATTTTAGAGCCTAAGCTTTCCGATACGAATGCAAATTGGTTTGATTGAAAATTACGATAGCTTGTCTGGCGGCATATCTCGGTATGCGTGACGCTCCGGCCTTGTGAAGCAAAGCCTTGCCCGGCTGCGTCCATGGCCGCACTGCACATCGCGCCGCGAATAGCATTGCGAATTTCTGTTCCTGCAGCGCCAAGATACATCACTGCGTCACTTATGCCGTAATTGACTAAATCATCTTTGAGAATGCGGTTATATTTACGCCGAAGCCGCGCAATATCTTTAGATGATCCGCGGTCATCATCTTGTCCGACATGGGCGAATTGTAAATTGTCCCAGAAGATATTATCCCAAAAGACGCGGTAGAGAACAAATTCTAGATTATCATCAATCGCCAATGTCTGCTTGTCCATACAGACAAGTTCATCAAGCTTTAATTTCGATCCGGGTATGGCGGTTTCAAAATATTTCGTTTCATCCGCCCTAATATAGATGTGCGGTGTTGGCGCCGCATCAGGCGCGTAAGGCGCTTCACCGCATAAAGTCGTAATAATACCGTCACTGGCATCAAGATCATATGCTTTGGAGATACCGCTTAGAAAATCTGCTGCGAGCTGACCATTATTACGATCTTCGGTCCAGCCAATCCCGTGAAGATACATAATATTGACGCGGTTTTTAAACGTGCCGGGTACAGGGTCAGCCAGATATTCGAGGCCCTTAAAGCTCCCATTATTTCCATCAGAGGAGGCAAGTGAATTTATGTGATGGACGGTCAAAGTGCTTTTAGGGTTTGACGCACAGCCTATTAGAAACATTGCTGTTATCAGGCAGACAATTTTGATGTGGTCAATCATGAACGTTCTACAAACCCGTCGAGAACCTTTTTTTCTCCGGCCTTTTCAAAGTCGACAGTTAATTTGGTGCCATTTGCTGACTGAATAGTCCCATAACCAAATTTTTGGTGAAAGATACGCTCCCCCACTTTGAAGCTCGATTGTTCAGTTTTAGTCTCACGCCTAATAGCGCGGCCTTCAAACTCTTTTGGCCCGCGGCCAAATTTTTTACCTTGATTAGCTTGAAAACGTTGCCAACCAGGTGAGTTATATTGGCCTCTCTTTTGGCTACTGTTGTGCTCAAATGAATCAGTAAATCGTTCAGCGACTTGGCCGACGACTTTCTGACTATCATAATAGCCCGTATCGGATTGCGCCTCGACATGCTTTGGCGGCAATTCATCAATAAAGCGAGAAGGTAGGCTCGATTGCCAAGAGCCGTAAACTTGTCGGTTGGCGGCGAAATATATCTTGGCCGACTCGCGCGCGCGGGTGATGCCGACATAGGCAAGGCGGCGCTCTTCTTCGAGCCCTGCCATACCGCTTTCATCCATAGATTTTTGACTCGGAAACATGCCTTCTTCCCAGCCGGGCAGGAAAACGAGCGGAAATTCAAGACCCTTGGCTGAATGAAGCGTCATCAGGGAAATCTCATTTTCTTGCGGCCCGCGCTCAACATCAAGCACAAGGCTGACATGCTCCATATATTCATCGAGCGTATTAAACTCGCCCATGGCCTGTATGAGTTCTTTGAGGTTTTCCAATCGGCCGGCGGATTTCGCATCTTTATTATCGCGCCACATTTGTGTGTAGCCCGACTCGTCAAGCATACGCTCGGCTATGTCTGTATGTCGGAGCTCAACAGCTTCGCGCCGCCAGCGGTCAATATCCATGATAAAGGCTTTGAGCGAGGTACGGGCTTTGCCTCGAATTTCATCCGTCTTGACCATTTCGCGCGTGACCATTTCAAGGCTCATATTCATGGCGCGGGCCGCTGTTTGCAGCTTTTGAATAGTTGTCTGTCCAATGCCGCGTTTTGGCACATTGACGATACGTTCAAAGGCGAGGTCATCCGTTTCGGACCGGAGCACCCGAATATAAGCATGGGCGTCGCGTATTTCTTGGCGTTCGAAGAAGCGCGGCCCGCCAATGACGCGATAAGGCAGGCCCAGCTGAATGAACCGCTCTTCAAAGCTACGCATTTGGCGTGAGGCGCGGACAAGAATAGCAATATCATTATAGCTACGGCCTTTAGAGCGCCAATTTTCAATCTCTGAGGAGATGATGCGGGCTTCGGCTGGCGCGTCCCACACGCCTGTGATGGACACTTTATTGCCGCCATGATCTTCGGTCCAAAGCGTCTTGCCCAGCCTGTCTTGATTAGAGGCGATGAGACCAGAGGCCGCGCCAAGAATATGCTCGGATGAACGGTAATTGCGCTCCAGCTTAATGACTTTTGCGCCGGGGAAATCTTTCTCAAAGCGCAGTATATTATCGACTTCGGCGCCGCGCCAGCCATAAATAGATTGGTCATCATCTCCGACGACACAGAGATTATGCGAGCCTTGAGCCAAGAGACGCAGCCATAAATATTGGCACACATTTGTATCTTGATACTCATCGACCAAGAGATATTTGAACTTGGCATGATAGCGGCGCAGCACATCAGGATGGTTCATAAACAGCGTGAGATTATGCAGGAGCAAATCGCCAAAGTCACAGGCATTAAGATCGGTTAGGCGCTTTTGATAGATTTTATAAATCGCATCGCCTTTACCGTCGGCGAATTTATAAGCCTCCTTGGCCGTAATTTTATCAGGCGTCAGGCCTTTATTTTTCCAGCTATCAATAAGCGAGGCCATGTAACGCGCCGTCCAGCGTTTCTCATCAATATTTTCCGCTTTGATAATTTGCTTAAGCAGACGGATTTGATCATCCGTATCTAATATTGTGAAGGTCGATTTCAGCCCAACAAGCTCGGCATGAATACGCAAAATTTTAGCTGCGATAGAATGGAAAGTGCCGAGCCATGGCAGGCCTTCAACGGCTTGCCCGATAAGATCGCCGACACGTTCACGCATCTCGCGCGCGGCTTTATTGGTGAAGGTGACTGACAGAATTTGAGATGGGAAGGCCATCTTATTTTCAAGAATATGGGCGAGGCGGCAGGTCAAAACCCGCGTCTTACCCGTGCCTGCGCCTGCTAAGACAAGAAGAGGGCCTTCTGTTGTGAGTACAGCGTCGCGCTGTTCGGGATTAAGCCCCTCTAAATAAGGCCCTGTATTAACCGTTGGACGCGCCATAGCCTGCGCAGAAAGTGACGGCCCAGAAGACATATCAGATGATATATCGGGGCGAGGCGGAACAGGTTTAAACGAATCGGCGGCGGACATGGGGGGAACATAAGGACAACACAGCGATTTGGCTATGGCCTAGATGCCACATATCGCAAGACGGAGCTACCCTGTCACCTGACTCGGATTTTTTAAAAATCCGCAAAAGCGTTCTCCTCGGTTGATTTTTTCCTTTGGAAAAATTCAACGAGGACAGTCCGCAGAGTCAGATACCCTGATGGATACCAAATTTTTCTAAAATGTTTTACAAGGCACTAACCCTGCGGCGATGATTTATCTGTGGCGGCCTCTTTCTTGCTCCCGCAGTTACACCCGTACACAACCCAATTTGAAAGTTG
>CALLMD010000030.1 GCA_938007935.1 uncultured Hellea sp. | reverse complement strand
GACGATTATTGAGCGCTCCATCCCTTATGAGCTCAGCGGTGAAGCTAATATTAGCTATAACATGTCGGGCCTGGAAGCCCTCTTTATTATTCCGCCATCATTTGTTTCGGAATATCGTCAGCCAAAAGGTAATGATGACGTGGAAAAAGTTGAACCGAAAACACAAGAGGGGGCTTCGCTTTCCGGGCATGTCCTCGTTGTGGAAGATAATATCATCATTGCCATAGACGCTGAGGAAATTGCCTTAGAGTTTGGGGCGTCAGCGGTAAGTGTGGTGTCGAATGTAGAAGAGGCGCTGCGGGTTATTGACGAAACGGATATTTCTTTTGCCCTTTTGGATGTGAATCTTGGCACAGAAACAAGTGAACCGGTCGCCATAAAACTCACGGAAAAAAAAATCCCATTTGCATTTGCCACGGGCTATGGCGACGCAACGGAAGTGACTAAGCGATTTGAAGGTGTGTCAGTCGTGCAAAAACCCTATGATAAATCCTCAATAGCTCAAGCACTTAAAATGACTAAAGCCAATACAAGCGAAGGAAGTTGAAAGCACTTTCACTCGAAAAAGTGGCCTGCCCTGTTAAATAACGAACCACCTAATAGGTGCAGGCTAAGGGTGTTGGAAGTCTCTATATTTTGATGACTACTTAACAATTCTATTTCTAAATGTTTTGCCTTGGTAGTCAAATTCATAAGTTTCAACTGTATCAAAATCATATTTAATACTTGGCAACTCGCCGTGTGATAAAATTTGATTGAAATAAATATTACCGTTTTCGTCACTGACTATAAAAACATCTTTTTGTAACTCTAATATTCCATCATTTGCATTACCTGTTGTACTTGTTTCATAGTCTAATTCGCCAACTGTTAGGCTTTCCGTAACAACTTGTTCTGAGAGACTAGCTTCAACCTGTGCAGCATGAACTGCGACTGGCAAGAGTAATAAGCTGGAAACGATAAGAATGAGTGACGTTTTGATGTTAGACATGATATTTTCCTTGGGTTGATGTGTACTACTCAAATGTTCAAATCCCAAAATAGTTCCAAGAAATAAAAGGATTTAGAGGTTTCTGTTTTTCAATAATTCAATGTCTAAATGAGTTACATGCGTTTGTCTGCGCTTTTCAATACTAGGCAAACAATCCGCAGATGTAAGTTAACCGCTTTTGGATAAAGACTAAATCCAATTTGAACCTCAGGTGAAAACTCTGATTTATTTACCTCACGCCACAAATATTGAATTTATAAAACTGAAAATATTTTGAAACCTTTTAGCGCTCGGAGAGTTCCTTTATCTCATTCATCGCAAAGGAAAAATTATGTTAAATAAATTAGTTAAATCTACAATATTGGCAAGTTCAGTTACATTTGGCTTAGCTATTATGACGGCTCCTGCAAGTTTCGCACAGTCATATGATTATGTATCTCCTGCGCTCATTATGCAGAACATAGGAACGTATGATTCTAATGGAACTCTCGGTGAAGCTGTCGAAGATATTCTTACTCTTGCCGATCTAGAAGTGATGTTGGAACTTACAGGCTTAAGCGAAACTCTTGACAGTGACACCTACACCGTGTTTGCGCCACGGGACAGTTCTTTCTGGCAAATCAACTCAGACGACTATAAAATGCTTATGCAAGGAGATTCGGATACCAAAGACGTCCTTCTCTCACATGTTGTTTTAGGTAAAATTGATAGTTCGACTTTAGTGTCAGAAATTACCAGTTCTGGGAGCGGCACCTCAACACGTGAAACGCTGAACGGCAAGACGCTTACATTTGCTTTAGATGGACCATATGTGACCATAACAGATAGCGCAGGAAACTTAGCCGAAATTACACATGCTGATATTAGCGTTCGTAATGGTCAAATTCATATTATTAACAGCGTCATGGCAGTTGATAATAATGAGACCACTGCGGATTATTCTTAAGTTAAATTATCGACTTAGTGTAAGGTGCAAGGCTGCAAAGCTTGCACCTTTTTTCATTTTGGATGTCGATCTTAGTCAAACAAGAAATTAAATGAGCACACATCTAAATTTCTAGACTATTTGGAACCTTTCTTCTCCTCAGATGTTGATTGGGCATTAAGGAGACAAAAAATGAAAACATTAAATTTAAAACCCGCAATATTCTGTACATTAATTGCAACAAGCTTCTTGGCAACAGGATGCAATACAATTCAAGGTGTTGGTCAAGACTTACAAAGTGTTGGCGAGAAAACTTCTGAAGTCGCAGTAGAGACAAAAAGCTAGCCTAAACGCCACGTCATCTCATCATCTCATCATCACAGAACATACACAAAGTTCTCTAAGTTTGTATTTTATTGATCATCTAATTTCTCAATAATACCAACTTGCCTTTATCTTTAAAAGGACACTCAAAATGATAAAAAAACTATCGATATCTACGGCACTCATTTTAAGTTTAACCGCATGCACATCTACAGGTAATGTCGAACGCAATGCAGCACTAGGGGCTGGATTTGGTGCTGTTGCTGGCGCTATTATCGGCAATAATTTTGGCGATGGTGATGCGTCAACAGGCGCAGCTATTGGAGCCGCTGTCGGCGGGACAGCGGGCGCCGCTCGTGGCTATGAAAAAGATCAAGATTTATACGAAAAACGCATACGTGACGCTGAGGCTAATCAAAAAAGATATTACGACAGCGTAGCTGATCGTTATTATTATTTCGATCATGATACTGGGCGAACATATTGGACAAACGGACAAGTGCGCAAATAAAAAAATTGATCCCAAGTTCTTTTAAGAGCCTGGGGTTTTTATGTTTAACAGCCCAAAACTCTCACTCATCTTATAGACGGAAAAATACAATATAATATATTTTGGAATTCACCGCCTAATTGACCATTTTACTAGATTGAAAGGAACATTTACGTGTTTAAAAGTCTATTAATATCAACTGTCACAGTTGCTTTACTGACGGCAGCGCCCCAAACAGCGGCAAGTGCAGCGAATGCTTACGAGCGCACATCAACAAAAACCTACGAAGTAAGCGCAAAAGGAAATAAGTATGATGGTCGTGATAAGGTTTTTGATGATGCGCTATACAAAGCAGCAAAAAAAACACTCAAAAATGACTATGATTGGTTTCGCGTAATTGATCGTGAATATGAAACAGAAAAAACTACTTCATCAAATAGGTTTCGAGAATCTGTCCGGCGCGTGCCAGAACGTCGTTGTGGACTATTAGGATGTTCAACAACCTATCGCACGGATTATCATAGTGACATTAGGTCAGGTTTTTATGACCGTGACGAGATTAAACATTCTGTTCGTATAGAATATATAATGGGTATAGGCCCTGTTGAGGACATAAAGAATGTTTATGATGCTAGAGATATCAAAGCTTTAAAATGATATCTTGTTTCAATCTTTGTTTTGCATAAAAATCGGAAGCACTATGCATATCCGATATATGAAGAGTATATCATTTATCTCTAACTGCGCTGTGATGACTATCTGACTCTACTTGATAAGCTGAAGTTTAAGTATGGACTAACTGGGTGTCGAGATTGTCGACTACCACTAGAGGAGATGGATATGAGCTTGTTAGAAAACCCAATGCACCCCGGCGAAGTGCTAAAAGAACTCTATCTCACGCCGCTTGAGATGAGCGCAATCGCACTTGCCAAACGCTTAGGCGTTCCCCGTACTCGGATAGAGGTCACGAGTGATGACCAATAGAGATCATCTGCTTCGGCCAGCGAGTCTCGCCTTGCTCTGGCGACTTCCCGCGAGGAGGTTTTAAGCGCGCTCTTGATTAGCCGCCGTTTATCCACTTCTGCATAGCGGTGCGGTACGCGGCGCACATAATACCAGCGGCCTTTACGCTGTTTCAGATATTGGTCGAGTGTCTTCATCTCGCTCATAATGTAGCCCATTTTGTGTCCCATTGTGTGGCCCAAAATGAAGGTATCTTTGAGGAGTTTGCAAGTTTTCTCAGGAAAATATAGGTCTTATCAAAGACTTGCGCTATTTCAATTTTGAGAAAATGGTGCCCCCACACAGCACGATGCTATGTGGTAAAGTCTATATAAAACAATAACTTATACCGGTCAAATCTAATTTTGTAGCACAGTCAATTGCGTAGGTTGTAGCACATGGAGATAGTGCAGCCCCTGATGACGGAATTTCCTAAAATACTTTGCGAGTTTCGCATGTTCTTGGACTCTTGGATAAGTAATATTTCAACATTCTGTTTGGGGACGACTTCTGCAAGGGAGAATAGCGGACCTCAGATGTTTAACGTTTTAATCTAAGATTGGCTCGACAATGAGCTCGGATTCATGTAAAAAAATTGTAAAAATTGCATAAATTTACATTAAGGTAATCACATGGACGTCGCTGCACGGCAAAAGCCTAATTTGCCTTGGCTGGGCATTTTCAATATGGCTGTTGGGTTTTTTGGATTGCAGATTGGGTTTGCGCTGCAAAATGCTAATGCCTCGCGTATCGCGCAATCCCTTGGTGCGGATTATGATAAGCTGGCTTTATTTTGGTTGGCGGGACCTGTCACGGGGCTGATATTGCAGCCCATCGTTGGTTATATGTCGGACAGGACGTGGGGTCGATTTGGACGGCGGCGACCTTTCTTTTTAATTGGCGCGATCATGGCGAGTTGTGCGCTCATCTTTATGCCGAACTCACCTTATCTCTGGATAGCCGCGGCCTCGCTTTGGATTTTGGACTCTGCGCTGAACATTTCCATGGAGCCCTTTCGCGCATTTGTGGGCGATAACCTCAATTCAAAACAGCGGACAGCAGGTTATGCCATGCAGGGCTTTTTCATCGGTCTGGGAACTTATGTTGGTTCTAAGCTGCCCGAATGGATGGGTCTCTTTGGGGCGGAAAATGTCGCCGCCGCAGGATCTATCGCGCCGTCCGTGAAATGTGCCTTTGCTGCAGGCGCTTTGCTCTTATTTCTCTCTGTGCTTTGGACCGTGCTGACCTCAAAGGAATATTCCCCTGAAGAGCTGGAAGGTTTTGAAGCGGCCGATGAGTCCGATATGGCGGCCCTGCGGAAGACGCAGCGCATCGTGCCGGAGCCGAGTTTCTTTTCGCGCTGGGGCGGGGTCGCTCTTGCCCTTTCTGCCATTTTTGTTGCGGCGGTTTTTGTATTTAATACGGAAAAGCAGTTCATCATTTTCGCAGGCCTAGTTGCGATATTTGGGGGTTTGTTTCTCTATAATTCATCCCGTCTTAAAGCCGGGCGAGAGCCGGGTTTTATCGGGACGCTGATGGATGATTTTGCGACCATGCCAAAAGTCATGCAGCGCTTGGCCTTTGTGCAATTCACCTCTTGGTTCGCCTTTTTTATCCTGTGGGTCTACCTGACGCCCGCGATCACGTCTCACCATTTTGGAAGTTCGGACACGGCGAGCACGGCTTATGGGAATGGCGCTTTAGCCGTGAATGATATCTTCGCGCTTTACGGTATCGTGTCGATGTTTTTCGCGCTGGCCATTCCGTTTTTCACGAAATTTATGGGCGTGAAACCCTTCTACGCTTTGGCGCTCTTAATTGGCGGCGCGTCATTTGCAGGCCTCTATTTTATGGGGCCGGAGCTGTTTTGGATTAACGCTACTGGTATAGGCATTGTCTGGGCCTGCGTGCTGACATTGCCTTATGTCTTGCTGGCCGATGCGCTGCCGCCCTCGCGTATGGGGACCTATATGGGGATATTTAATTTCTTCATTGTTATCCCGCAGCTTGTCGTCGGCACAATTATGGGTGCCGTGCTCTCGACATTCCTGTCGAATGAGCCCATTCGTACACTCATATTGGCGGGATGCATCATGGCGCTGGGCGCTGTTTTGCTTTTATTCGTGCCGCATAAAGATGTGAAAGACAGCTAGCCATGGCAAAGAAAATCAGGCTTGAAGACCTTGCCCGCATTGCCGGCGTGTCCATTGCGACGGTTTCGCGTGCGCTGAATGATAGCCCTTCTGTGAATGAGCAGACCAAGCGCGAGATTTGGAATCTTGCGCGGAAAAACGGCTATAATCTACGTCCGACCATGCCGACCTCACTTGACCGGGCCGAGGCCACGATCAGTCTCATCATTCCCCCGCCTCAAGGGCGCGAGGGTTGGTTGCGCGACCCCTTTTTCCAAGAATTGATTGGCGCTGTGGGCGAAGCTGCGCGGGACCGCAATTGTGATCTTCTGGTATCCCATGCCGCGCCGCAAAATTATGATGACCTGTCGCGTATGCTCGAGTTCAACCAATCTGAAGGCGTGATTGTTCTGGGCCAAAGTTTCCTGCATGAGCGGCTCAACCGTCTTGTCGGGCATCCGACCCGTTTCGTGGTCTGGGGCGGCGAACTTCCGGGTCAACGTTATTGTTCTGTGGGCACCGATAATGTGCGCGGCGGCAAACGGGCGACGGCGCATCTGGCGCGATTAGGCCGAAAGCGCATTGCCTTTTTCGGTGATACGGAAGCGCCGGAAATCGGGCAGCGTTATGATGGCTACGCTATGGCGCTTAAAGAGGCCGGGCTTGAGCTTGACCCCGATTTGGTCTCGCCGGCCCATTTTAAAATTGAGAGCGCAGAAGCTGCGGTCGATGCGATGGTGTCAAGACGCACGAAGTTTGATGCCATATTTGCCAGTAGTGACATGATTGCTTTGGGGGCTATTCGAGCGTTGCAACGGCAAGGCCTCTCCGTGCCGGAGGATGTCTCAGTTGTTGGCTATGACGATGTTTTGCTGGCCCGTTATAATCGTCCGGCGCTCACTACCATTCGCCAAGACCTGTCCAAAGCGGGCAGTATGATGGTGGCCAAGCTCATGAATGCGTCACACCCTCAGGATATGGTCTCGGAACGTCTGCCGACCGACCTGATTATGCGGGAATCTTGCGGGGCTTAAAGCGGCGCACTGATAAAGCCGCTATAAGAGGGCAGTTTTCCGTCCTTTATGGGCTCACCGACAATTTGTTCAGCAACAACGTTTTTTGCTACCGATATAGGAAGCGGTTTATCCGTTAGGTTAAACCCGCATATTCGGGTTTCGGAACCGTACTCACGTTTGATAAGCAGGAGTTCCGGGTCTGAGTCCAAAAATTCAATATCACCATATCGCAGAGCAGGGCTGGCATTGCGCAGAGCTAAAATATCGCGGTAAAAATTCAGAACCGAGTCTTTGTCCGCATTTTGATGCGTAACTGTCATGGCCGTATGACGTTCATCGACAGGCAGCCAGGGCTTTTCTGTCGAGAAACCCGCGCAGCGATTGGCTTGATTCCAAGGCATGGGTGTGCGTGCACCGTCACGTCCCAAAGTCTCCGGCCAATTGGTAATCGCCTCGGGATCTTTTAAATCTTCAAAGGCGACATGGGCTTGGGGCAGGCCAAGCTCTTCGCCTTGATAGACAAATATATTGCCGCGGAAACTGGCGAGGACGGCGGCCAGTAGTTTAGAATAGCGCGCTTCATCACAGCTGCCGCGCCAGCGTGTCACCGCGCGCGGGGCATCGTGATTGGAAAAAGCCCAGCTTGGCCAGCCTTCATTCTGCTCACCCGGCCAATCAGCTAAAGTCTGTCGAATGAGCTCTGCCGTGAGTTTATCCGCATAGAGGAAATCAAAAGCATAGGCTGAATTGAGCCGGTTATCGCCCTGCGTAAAGGCTTTCATCTCATCCATCGGGAAGGGGCCGCCGACTTCGGCGACGGTAAAGCGGTTGGGGTAATCATCGATCACGGCGCGAATACGCTCGAGGAGTGTCGGGATGTCAGGATGCGACATGGAATTGACGTGGCGCTGAAAATCAAAGGGGCGCGTCGGCGGACGTTTAAACACCGTCTCGACAGGGTTATCTTTTAGCTCCGGATCATGCATGCCGAAATTCAGCGCGTCTAGGCGGAAGCCATCTACGCCGCGCTCTAGCCAGAATTTTGTGACCGCTAAAATCGCTTCTTGAACCTCTGGATTGTGCAGGTTCAGATCCGGCTGCTCGACGAGGAAATTATGCAGGTAATATTGACCGCGCCGCGCATCCCATTGCCAAGCGCCCATGCCAAAGACAGATTGCCAATTATTGGGCGGCGTCCCATCAGGATTGGCGTCAGCCCAAACATACCAATCGGCCTTCGGGTTGGTGCGGGTTTGACGGCTTTCCTCAAACCAGATATGTTGGTCAGAGCTGTGCGAGTAAATTTGATCGATAATGACCTTTAGGCCGAGCTCATGCGCTTTGGCGATAAGGCGGTCAAAGTCTTGCAGCGTGCCAAAGACAGGGTCAACATCACAGAAATCGGCGATGTCATAGCCAAAATCAGCCATGGGTGAGGTGAAGAAAGGCGATAGCCAAATGCCGTCAACGCCTAATGAGGCGACATGGTCTAAATGCTCGATAATGCCTGGCAGATCGCCAATGCCGTCGCCATTGCTGTCCTTAAAACTGCGCGGGTAAATTTGATAAATCGCCGCGCCTTTCCACCAGGCAATATCGCGGTTCTGGACGGGAAGGGCAATGTCCTCCTCCTCAAAGCCCTGCGCAGCGCTGCTCATGCCTTCACTGATTGACATCGTTATTTTCCAAACCGTGTTGAAGGCGCAGCCGAGCGGCAGACGCTCAGGCCAAAGGCTGTGATATCCAAGCTGACAATGCCGGTCGTTTTCATCACACCGCAATTACCGAGCAGTGTTTGCAAATCTTTGGAGCCCGTATCTATGGCGACATTTACTGAACGGTCAACGGCGCCTGTATTAGAGACAACCAGATATTCATGCCCCGTATCAGGATCAAATCTGGAAAAAGCAAAAAGGCTGCCATCTTTCTCAGTTAAGCGCGGCAACATCTCTCCGCGTGACAAGGCAGGGTGCGCGCGGCGGATAGCGGCTGTCTCTGCGATATAGCGATAAAGGGGATGAGTGGTGTCAAAATTGCTTTCAGCCGTTGTCGCATCTGTTCCGATAAGGTCATTATCATTATAGACAGCTGTGCGGCTCGGAAACATATCCTCGCGGGCGCTTTGGTCATTGCCGTCAGAAACAAAGCCTTGCTCGTCACCTGAATAGATCACAGGCACACCGCGCATAAACATCATCAGGCCGTGGGCGAGTTTCGTGCGGGCTAAAAGCTCATCTTGGCTCATATCCGGGTTTTCGAGTTTTATCATACCCGCGAAACGGCCCATATCATGATTGCCGAGAAATGTGGGTTGGGTGCGGCCGTTCTTCGTGGCCTCGCCGTAGAGCGAGTCGGCATTTAAAAAGCGGTCAAAACGGTCTGTGCCCGTCTTTCCGCTGACGACATCAAACACGGCAGATTGAAAACCGAAATCCAAGACCTGATCAAAACCGTCCACTCGGGTGAAGCGCGCCAGGCCTGCCGGGTCGGGGTCATAGACCTCGCCAAACATGTAGAAATTCGGGATGCCTTCTTTGGCGGCATGTTCCTTTAGAGCCGGAAGGAATTGCTTCCAGAAATTCGGATTGACGTGGCGCGTCGTATCAATACGAAACCCGTCCATTTTATAGTCCGTCACCCAGCCTTTGAAAATCTCTATCATGCCGTCCACGACGTCCGGATGCTCTGTGAAAAGATCATCCAGCCCTGCAAAATCGCCATAGAGAGAGCTTTCACCTTCCCATGTTGTTTCGCCGCGATTGTGATAATATTTGACATCATTCAGCCATGCCGGGATTTTGACGTTCTCTTCTCCGGCGGGAATGTAAGGGGTGTAGGCATAATCTTGCCGTGTCAGTTTCGCAAAATTTTCAGCCGTTTGGTGGTGGTCTTCATCGCCCATAAACCCTTGATTTATGGCCGGGCCATTCACATCGCCTTTGGTAGTGTATGGATAATCCGCCAAGCTACGATATCTACAGCCATCGGTGGCTTTATCATCGTCTTTATAATTGGGGTCATGGCATTCTTTAAACGCAATGACGTCGGCTGTGTGGTTCGTAATGATGTCCAGATAGACCTTCATATTCCGCTTATGCGCTTCATCAACAAAAGTTTTTAGTTCTGCATTCGTGCCCAAATGTGGGTCGACAGAGGTAAAGTCTGTAATCCAGTAGCCATGATAGCCGGAGCTCTCTTGACCGGGGCCGCCTTGGACGGGTTTGTTCTTATAGATGGGGCCAAGCCAGATCGCGCTCGCACCCATATCTTTAATATAGTCGAGTCGCGAAGTGAGGCCTTTTAAATCTCCGCCATGGTAAAACCCTTTATGAGTCGGGTCGAAACCGTGATCTAGTTTGCCGCCCGGGAAGCCGCCCGTATCATTTGACGGGTCGCCATTTTCAAAACGGTCGGGCAGCATGAAGTAAACAACGTCATCCTCTGGCGCCCGCGTCAAATAATTTGAAAAGGTAACCTTATCAGTAGCTTCGGCGTTCAGTGTTTGCGCTATGGTCCCATCTTGCGCTGAAGTGTCGGGCGTCGCCGTTTTCGAAGAGGCTCGGCAAGCCATAAGGGCAAGGCAGGCGGCTGTGCCGAGTAATGTTGTTTTTAACAATGTTATTTTTCTCGTCAGAATCATGAGGTGAGTCTTCTTTTAGGTCCCTTATATAGGGGTCTTCTAAGAGGTTTTAATTCAAATGAAAAGCCTAATGTAAAAATTTACATAAGATAATTTCACATCGTAGACATCATTCACTCTAAAGGTAATTATAAAAAGACCAAAAAAACAATAACTTGGAGTGTTTTAAGTGGTATTCTTGCAACAGTTTATAATTTTTTACAAAATAATTATAAAACAATTTGCAAAAATAATGTAAAATTGTGTAAAGATGTTCTTATAACAGTATCCGAAGCTGCGCCTTTCGCAGATTTGGTCAGAATAAGAGACGCCATTATGGCATGTCGTTGAAGGGAAAGCACAAATGACATCTACTACCAATATTAAGCGCGCTTACATGGCCAGTGCCGCGGCAACAGCTTTAACGCTTGCGATGAGCATGACAGCCATCGCGCAAGACGTTGATCTCGTAGAAGAAGACGAAGTTGTCGCAACAGGGATTCGTCAGTCTATTGAAGATAGCCTTGCACTGAAACGGGATAACGATTCGATCGTCGAGGCGATTACGGCTGAAGACATAGGTAAATTACCGGACGTCTCGATTGCTGACTCGCTTGCACGCTTGCCGGGCGTCACGGCGCAGCGGGTAAGAGGCCGGGCGCAGTCAATCTCTATTCGCGGTCTTGGCCCGCAGTTTTCATTAGCACTTTTAAATGGCCGTGAAGTTGTCTCCACGAGTGGCAATCGCGGTGTTGAGTTTGATCAATTTCCTTCAGAATTGATTGGTCAAGGTGTTGTCTATAAAACATCGGATGCAAGACTCGCCGCGACAGGTATTGCAGGTGCTGTTGATTTGCGGACGCGCAAGCCGCTGGATACGGAAGAAGGTTTTGCTGTCTCCGGTAAATATGTTATCAATAGTAATGGTGATTTAAACCCGGATTTTTCTGCTGATGGTTACCGTCTCTTTGGCTCAGGTACTTTCCGAAATGATGATGACACATTGGGCTTAACGGTCGGTATTACGCATCAGTCCAACCCGACACAAATCTTTCAACGCGATTTAAAAACGCAAGGGACTGGCCTGCTGCCCGGGACCAATACAGCTTATCCGCTCGACAACCCACGCTCAGGTGTGGAGTCGCGTGACTTTGAACGTACGTCGATTGCGGGTGCTCTGCAATTTGACCCAGCTTCGGATATCTCATTTACCTTTGATGGTTTTTATTCCGACTTTGACGACACAGGTATTTTCCGGGGCGTTGAGACACCCTTGGCGACGGCCTGGACAGGTGACAACCCGCCCACTGTTACCGGTTCAACCGGAACGGGCCCCTTTGTAGACTCTGTATCATACACTCAAAACCCGGCTATTTTACGGACGGATACGCAAGGCAATGAAGCGGAAATCTATGCTCTTGGCGGGAACGTGGAATTTGGTGTTGGCGAGAATACGCGCATGATGTTTGATGCGGGATATTCCAAAGTGTCTTCCAACGGTGTGGATTATGAAAGCTATGCGGGTCTTGGTAGCAACATCCTTTACGGACCTGATAATTTTAATCCGAATTTCCGGGATAACTTTACCTTCACGACTCCTGAAAGCGGTGAATATTCTATAGCAGCCGGACGTGACTACACAGACGCTTCATCTCTGTTCCTGACAGATCCGGGCGGTTGGGGCCAGGTTGGCTTTATTCGTAATAATGAAGTCGAAGATGAGTTGATGCAGCTTCGTGGTGAAGTCAGCCATGATTTGGATATGCCTTTCATTGACGGCATTGTTGCGGGTGTTTTGTACACAAAGCGCGATAAATCCACGAGTGATATCCCGGCAGCTTTGCGTGCGAGCGGTGCATTCACAGATAATCGTGCGCCCATTCCAAATGTTATAGGTTCAACAGATAGCGGTTCTATCGGATTCGATATTGTTGCCTATGATCCGTCTAACCTCATTGATAACGGCACTTATGTCGTAGACCAATTTGCAACGACGACCGTTGATATTAATGAAGGTGTCACGACACTTTACGTTATGGCGAATTTAGGGGGTGAGGACTCACGTATAGGCGGCAATATCGGTCTCCAATATGTAAGAACGGACCAAGAATCGACGGGACAATTCGGGTCATTCGGAAATAACCCCGGTTCACAAGCGACATTGGGTGATGAATATACGCATTGGTTGCCGACTCTAAATCTGTCTTATGATGCGTCAGATGAGCTAGTCCTGCGTTTCGGAGCTGGTAAGGCAATTTCGCGACCGCAAATCAATGATTTGTCAGCAAATCTGGGCGTCAGCTCCAGCGCACTTGTTTGTCCGGATACTGACGGGGATGGGGTCCCTGATACATTCTTAGGCTTGGATCCGAGCACGACAAATACCTGTTTAGGGTTTGGCGGCGGTAACCCATTCCTGCGTCCATATGAGACGACATATGGGGATGTTTCGGCTGAGTATTATTTCTCACCAGCAGGGGCTATCTCATTGGCTGGCTTCATCAAAGATATTGATGATTACGTGCAAGGCTTTAACACAATCATTAATGACGCAACTCTCGCATCTCAATTCCTTGGAACAGATTTCGTCGCGGCCAATCCTGATGCTGCCTTTATCAATGTAGGCGGTCCAGCCAATGTTGGTACGGGAGACTTGAAGGGTTTCGAAATAGCCTTACGTTTGCCTTTTGAGGACGTGACGGATAGTGAGTTTTTGTCTGGGTTCGGTCTTAATGCAGCCTTTACCTATACAGATGCCACTGTCGAATTTAATGGCAATAATGTTGATATTCCTGGATATTCATCTGAGACAGCTTCCGGCGAAATTTATTACGAGCGTAATGGTTTCAGAGCGCGTCTGAACACGCGCTATCGTAGCGGTTTCCAAGCTGAGATTTTGCAATTCAATGGCCAGAATATTGGGGCTAAGGCTCTGTCGGAAACGCTCCTTGACGCTCAAATTGGCTATGATTTCGATAATCGCTTTGGTAAATTCGTGGATGGAACTTCAATTAATTTAGAAGTCTATAACATCACGGATGAGCCTTTCCGCACAACCAATACAACAGCTGCAGGCGAAGACTTTGTTCGCCGCCGTGAGGATTACGGAAGAACATATAACATCACCGTATCCAAGAAATTCTAATTTCCACTCTCCCGATTGGATTTAACTTTTGGTGAAATACCAAGCCTGCCGGTTCGTTCGGCAGGCTTTTTTTGTGATTTTTATCAGGGATTTCTCACCTGACAGCCGCGAGATAAATAGATAGAAGAATTTATGTCTGATACGCGAATTAAAAAGATAGTTATTGTTGGCGGCGGAACATCAGGTTGGATAGCCGCGGCATCACTTGCCAAATTTTTGGGTAAAACTGTCGATATTATTTTAATTGAATCAGATGCCATTGGCACTGTGGGGGTTGGCGAAGCCACGATTCCTCAAATTCGAAAATTAAATGGGTCATTAGGCCTCGATGAGGCTGAGTTTATTCGCACAACAAAGGGCAGTTTTAAGCTCGGGATAGAGTTTAATGATTGGGGCCATTTAGGCGAAAGTTATCTGCACACATTTGGTGATCCGGGCATAGATTTATCAGGACTGAAATTTCACCATTATTGGCTTCGCGCGCAGCAAGCAGAGGGATTAGAAGGCTCGCTTTGGGATTATTCGCTCCATAATCGCGCGGCCTATGACCATAAATTTGCACCGCTACAGCGAGTCGGGAATACGCAAATGGGCGGCTTGTCCTATGCCTATCATTTTGATGCGGGGCTCTACGCAAAACATCTGCGGAAATTGGCAGTAAGTCTGGGCGTGTCTCGCCAAGAAGGCCGAGTCATAGACGTAAAGCTTAGGCCTGAAACAGGATTTATAGATTCGGTAGACTTAGAAAATGGTCTTAACATTGAAGGAGATCTCTTCATCGATTGCTCAGGATTTCGAGGCCTTCTTATTGGCGACGCCCTCGGCGTCGGTTATGAGGACTGGTCCGAGTTTTTACCGTGTAACCGTGCGGTCGCTATTGGCTGCGAAGCGACAAAACCGCTCCTGCCATATACGAAATCCACAGCCCGTGAGGCGGGATGGCAATGGCGCATCCCTTTGCAAAGCAGAACGGGCAATGGCCATGTCTATTGCGATAAATTTACAGATCAAGACACGGCGACGACACGCCTTTTGGAGAGTTTAGATGGTAAAGCAATTGGCACGCCTAAACAGCTATCCTTTACAACAGGCCGCCGAAAAGAATTTTGGGCAAAAAACTGTGTCTCACTGGGCTTGTCATCAGGGTTTTTAGAGCCACTTGAATCGACCTCCATCCATTTTGTGCAAAGCCATGTGTCGCGCCTGTTGGAGTTCTTTCCTGATAAGAATTTTGGCCCGGCCACGCAGGCAGAATATAACCGCGTTGTCGGCAAGGAATTTAAGCTTGTCCGTGATTTCCTTGTTCTGCACTACAAACAAACCCGCCGAGATGACACGGAATTTTGGCGCTATTGCGCAAACATGAGCGTGCCCGATAGCTTAACCCACAAGATGGAGCTTTTCGCTGAGACCGGGCATATTTACCGAGAAATTGATGATCTCTTTCGTGAGAGCAGTTGGGTGCAGGTCATGTTAGGGCAGGGTCTCATGCCGCGCGCTTATCACCGAATGGCGGATAAGCTCAGCGGCGCTCAATTGACTCAATTTCTTTCAGATGTCGACTCTCTCATTACGAAAGCTGTGGCGCCCTTGCCAGGCCATGCCGATTTTATTGCCCAAAATATTGGCGGCTAACGCGCCTTCATCATGGCTTGAATTGCTTGTGAATGGGTAGGCATGGCGTCTGTGGCGCTTCGTATAGCGTTTTTGACTTGCTCGAAACGCTGCGCAACGGGAATGCCGCGAATATCGGCGCGGCTTGAAAGGCCGGGCGCGCGTTTAGGTGTCAGGCCTTGTCCGACCATAACGGCTAGCCAACTGGGTTTGCCAAATAATTCTCGTGCGTCGAGGGAGATAAGTCCGTTCTCTTGGAAGTGATCTATTTTAAATTGGAGCGTTTCAGATATGTCGAGCGCAGCCATTTTTTTCCAGAAAGGCTCCTCGCGTTCATTTGCGATGTAATGCAGGACAAGAAAATCACGGATACGCTCATATTCTTCGGTCGTGACTTTGTTATATTCCTCAGCCAGAAGCGGTGAAATATTACGGCTGGGAAATAATGTTAGCAGCCGCATAATGCCGGATTGTATTAGGTGAAGAGATGTCGATTCCAGCGGCTCCATAAATCCGGCGGATAGTCCGATAGCCACACAGTTTTTATTCCAGAATTTCTTGCGTCGTCCCGTGACAAAGCGCAAGTGTTTCGCCTCAGCCATGGGAGCTCCGTCAAGCGTGTCTCGTAGAGTGGTTTCCGCTTCTTCCGGCGTTGTGAAGGCATCACAATAGACATAGCCATTTCCTGTTCTGTGTTGCAGTGGAATGCGCCATTGCCAGCCGGCTTTGCGGCAGGTCGAGCGTGTGTAAGGGAGGATGTCGCCCGTGCTTTCACAAGGAATAGCCACGGCACGATTGCAGGGTAACCATTCAGACCAATCTTCATAGCCTGTCTTCATCGCCTTTTCGATCAATACGGCTATAAATCCCGTGCAGTCGATAAAGAAATCTGCATCAATGGTTTGCCCTTCGCTCAGGTCTGCGCCAAGAATATAACCTGTTTCCGGATGAAGCCTAACATTGTCGACGCGTCCTTCTATGCGGGTTACGCCGCGTTTTTCGGAATAAGCCCGTAAATATTGAGCGTAAAGCGTTGCATCAAAATGATAAGCATAGTCAAGCCGTGACTGAATTTGACGCGGATCACGATTGGGGTGACTGAACCGTCCGGCTTTTGAGGCGGCGTAGCAAATGCTGAAATCATCAAGAGGCCCGGCCTTTTGTTCGGTGAGTTGGTCTGCGAGCCAATAATGATGAAAGGGAACATGGACATCAAAATCAGCACCATAATGACCGAAGGGGTGGAAGTAAGTTTCGCCTTCTTTAGTCCATCCCGCAAATTCGATTCCAAGCTTAAAGCTACCCTGAGTGGCGCGTAGAAAATCACCTTCGCTGATACCGAGCCGCTCATTGAACTGACGAATGGGCGGGATGGTCGCTTCGCCAACGCCGACCGTGCCGATGGCTTCGGATTCGATTAGCGTGATGTCCACAGACTTACCCAAAGCGTTAGACAAAGCCGCTGCGGTCATCCAGCCCGCAGAGCCTCCGCCAATGATGGCTAATTTTTCAATGGGTTTGTCATTCATATGTTTTTCTAACATGTTTGCAAAAAATTACATTAAAAATATCAATAATTTCAGCGTTTATACAAATTAGCTTTAAAAATTTTACAAAATATTGTAAATGATTTCACAGAATTATAAACGGGGATTCTTAGAATGTATATGCGTCACGCCGCTCTTTTAATGTTGGGTTCAGCCCTTGTTTTTTCCGGGTGCCGGCCTGCCTCGCAGCAGAGCGATCCGGTGAAAACAGATGCGCCTCTTGCGAGTCAAAATGCAGCGTCGTCTCTGTCAGAGCGTGAGGTGCAAATGGTGAGCTTGGCTTCCCCCGACGGGAAAAACGAAATCACCCTGCGGGATGAAGGCGGAATGCTCCGTTACACAATAACGCGCGGCGGGGAAGAAGTCATAGGCGACTCGCGCCTCGGCCTGCTTTTTGCCAATCAACATGGGCTCGATAAAGATTTACGTATTCTCTCTTTTGAAACAGGCGCATCCGATACAACATGGGAACAGCCTTGGGGAGAGCGCCGCCTCGTGCGCGACAATCATAAAGAGCTGCTGATAAAGGCGGAGCGCGTCAGCCCAAATCTGAAATTCAACATCCGCGTCAAAGCTTTTAATGACGGCATCGGCTTTCGCTATGAGGTGCCGGAGCAGCCAGGTCTGGGCGAGGTTTTCATTACGCGGGAACTGACCGATTTCAATGTCGGGCAAGGCACAAATTCTTGGACCATTCCCGCGCGCATGTATAACCGCTATGAATATCTTTACAGCGAGAAGCCTGTGGGCGAGCTGCAAATGGTGCATACGCCCGCGACCTTTGAAAAGGAAAATGGCATTCACCTGTCTATCCACGAAGCGGCGCTGGTCGATTATTCCGCCATGTCACTGCATCAACAGCGCGAAGGTGTCTTGCGGGCGGATTTGACCCCGCGCGCCGATGGGCATTTGGTCAAAACACAAACGCCGTTCAAAACGCCGTGGCGGACCGTGCAGATTGCGGATGAAGCCATCGGCCTGATTAATTCTGACCTTATCTTGAATCTCAATGAGCCGAATAAGCTGGGCGATGTCTCATGGGTCACGCCCGGAAAATATGCCGGTATTTGGTGGGAACAACATGTCAAAGAAGGGACCTGGGGCAATACGGACGGGCCGATAAACCATCATGCGGCGACGACGCAGGCGACCAAGGATAAAATGGATTTCGCGGCCAAGCATGGCTTTGACGGCGTGCTCGTCGAGGGCTGGAATGTGGGCTGGGATGGGGATTGGTTTCATAATGGCGATGTCTTTTCCTTCACCGAAACCTATCCTGATTTCGATATTGAAGATGTCGCCCGTTATGGCCGAGAGGTCGGGGTGCGCCTGATCGGGCATCACGAAACGTCGGGCAATATCAGCAATTATGAAAACCAGATCGAAGCTGCGATGGATTTGATGGAAGCCCATGATGTGCGCGTGATTAAATCAGGCTATGTCGCTGATGCAGGCGATATTAAGCGTGTCGATGAAAACGGCATTGCAAAATATGAGTTTCACGACAGTCAGGCGATGGTTGACCATCACCTAAAAGTCGTCAAGCTTGCCGCCGAACACAAGATTGCCATGAACCCGCATGAGCCCGTCAAAGATACAGGCCTACGCCGCACTTACCCGAATTGGGTATCTCGCGAAGGCGCGCGCGGACAGGAATTTAATGCCTGGGGCATCCCGCCAAATGGGCCTGACCATGTGCTTGATTTGCTCTATACACGCATGCTCTCAGGCCCGATGGATTACACAGCAGGCGCTTTTGATTTGCGCCCGAATGAGATGCCCGTTGTCGCCGAGGACTTACAACGTAATGATCATCGTTCTCGGATTGAACATACGCTCGCTAAAGAGCTTTCGCTTTTCGTCGCCATCTATTCGCCCATCCAAATGGTGATGGATTTGGAACGCAATTACGAGGCGCGGCCGGATGCCTTCCAATTTATCAAAGATGTCCCAACGGATTGGGAGGAGTCTATAGCGCTGGACGGCGAGGTTGGCGATTATGCTGTCATCGCGCGCAAAGACCGCAATTCCGAAGATTGGTATGTCGCGGCGCTAACCGATGCGGATGCCCGCAAGCTTATCGTCGATCTCAGCTTCTTAGGTGAGGGGACATATGAGGCTCAAATCTATCGTGACGGGCCAGATGCCGATTATGAGACTAATCCCTATGACATCGTGATTGAAACGAGGGATGTGACAGCCGCCGATAAATTATCGCTGGCCTTGGGGCGCAGTGGCGGCGCCGCTATTCGCTTGAAAAAGCCATGATAAGGGCGGTCAGCCTAACCTTTGCGAGCTTAACTCTACTGGCTTGCTCCGCGCAGCAATCGTCTGAGCCTGAAGTCGATTGGTCACAAGAAACGCCTGTCGATCCCAATAGTGTCGCAGGAGACTATAAAGGCATAACGGGTAACGTCGTTTATGAGCGCGCCTTTTCATCCGAATTTGTCACGGCGCGCGATGTCGAGATTTGGTTGCCACCCTCCTATGAGACCGCGCCCGAGAAGCGTTATCCCGTGATTTACATGCATGACGGACAAAATGTCTTTGATCCTGCCGCCTCAAAATATTCAGGTTGGGATTGGGGCGTTGATGAGGCCATGACGGCCCTCATTAAAAGCGGAGATATTCGCGAAGCCATTATCGTGGCCCCGCATAGCATAGATAAGTGGCGCAATGCTGATTACTTTCCGCAAAAGGCGGGAGAGTTATTCGCCAAAGATTTCAAAGCGGCGATGCCCGAATTTGACGTCCAAGGATTACGTGCGGATGGCTATTTGAAGTTTCTAACCGCCGAGCTTAAGCCTTTTATAGACGGAAAATATCGCACCCTGACAGGGCCGCAAGATACCTCAATTATGGGTTCTTCCATGGGCGGGTTAATCTCGCTCTATGCGATCAGCGAATATCCGGATGTTTACGGTGCGGCAGGGAATGTCAGCACCCATTTCCCGCTCGCTGAGGGAAAATTGGTTGAGTATTTTAAGGACAATCTACCTGATCCCAAAACTCATCGGCTCTATTTTGATTATGGCACGCTGACGCTGGATTATAATTATGAGGGTTATCAAGACCGAATTGACGCGGCGCTTCTTGCTGCGGGATATGAGCGCGGGGTCAATTGGACAACGCGAAAATTCGAAGGCCATGACCATTCCGAGCGAGCTTGGCGGAACCGTGTCCATATCCCGCTGACCTTCCTATTAGAGGGCCGCAGCCTAGATGGCGGAGAAGAAAAATGAAGGCTATTTATTTAACGGCATTGGCGGCATTTTTATGGGGCTGCCAGCCTGTCTCTAAGACCGCTGACGACCCTGCGCCGCAAACTGAATCGAGCGTACAATCCCCAGAATGGGCAAAAGACGCCGTCATCTATCAAATCAATACGCGCCAATATTCTGAGGCCGGAACCTTTAAAGCCGTGGAGGCAGACCTTGCGCGAATTAAATCCCTCGGCGTTGATATCCTCTGGTTCATGCCTATTCACCCCATCGGCGAAGCGAAACGCAAAGGCTCGATGGGCAGTCCTTATGCGGTGAAAGATTTTCAAGCAGTTAATCCTGATCTGGGCACATTGGAAGACTTCAAATCCCTTGTCGATGCCGCGCATGCTATGGATATGAAAGTGATTATCGATTGGGTGGCCAATCATACGGCCTGGGATAATTTTCTCATCACCGAGCATCCCGAATATTACACGCGCAATGAAAATGGTGAAATGCAACACCCGCCGGAGACAGATTGGTATGACGTTGCAGATTTAGATTATTCGCAGGACGGCCTGCGTGATTATATGGCAGAATCGCTGCTATATTGGGTGCGTGATGTCGGGATTGATGGCTATCGCTGTGATGTCGCGGGCATGGTGCCCACAGATTTCTGGAATTCGGTTCGCCCCAAACTTGATGCCATAAAGCCTGTCTTCATGCTTGCGGAATGGCAAGAACCCGAACTGCACGAAAAGGCTTTTGATGCCAGCTATGCGTGGCGCTGGAAAGAAATCATGCAGGACATCGTCAAAGGCAAAGCTGATGCGACGGACATGGCCGGCTATTACACCGACTATCAAACGCAATGGCCCAAAGGCGCAATGCGCATGAGCTACACAGAAAATCACGACCAAAACACTTGGGATGGATCTACTGGCGAAATTTATGGCGACTCTTTTGAGGCGGTGCTCGCGCTGTCATTTGTTGGCGACGGCATTCCTCTAATTTATAATGGCCAAGAAGCTGGCAATCAGAAGCGTCTGGAGTTTTTTGAAAAAGACTTGATTGAGTGGGGTAATCATCCTGATGAGGAACTCATTACAAAGCTCATTGATTTGAAAGAAAGCCATTCTGTTCTTTGGAATGGGGAGTGGGGCGAGCCGCTGGAAGTTTTGACATCATCTTATCCAAGAGAGGTTTTAAGTTTTGTCCGTAAAGACGCGAATAGCGCCATTGTGGGTGTCTTTAACCTGTCAGATACAGCGCTCGATGTTCAAATTTCGGGTGAAGCTATGCAGGGCAAATACAAAACATTTAGCTCCGCTGGTTCCGTGACCCTGACGCCCAAAACAAATCTATCATTACAGCCTTGGGAATATCGTATTTATATCCGATAAGACGACATGGCGGAACTTAATTACAAGGTTGAACGATTTGGACTGGAGCAAGAGCCTGTCGTCATTATAGATGATTTTTATTCTGATCCCGAAGCTTTACTCAGAGATGCCGCGTCCAAGCAATATCAGAAACTCGGACCCTTTTATCCGGGCATCCGCGCGCAAGCGAATCCCGCCTATTTGGGCGAACGAATGGCGCTCCTCAAAGAGGTGTTGATTAATGTCTTTGATATGCATGACGGTGCGGAATTGACCGAATGTGCTTACTCACTCGTCACAACGCGGCCCCAAGACCTTATGCCCATACAATCGCTACCGCATTATGATGGTTTGGAGAAGGGGCGATTGGCATTGCTTCATTATTTGTCAGGGCCTGAGACAGGCGGCACAGCCTTTTACAGACATCGTCAAACGGGGTTTGAGACCGTTCACCAAGATCGCTTTGAGCTTTACAAAAAAGCCCTTCAAGATGAGGCAAAAATATTCGGCCTTCCAAGAAGAGATTATTTTCGTGAAGATACGGAGCAATTTGAACGCATAGGTAAAATTGACGCTGCTTATAATCGGTGCATTCTTTATAGAGGCATAATCTTACATTCCGGGTTTATTCCTAAAATTTTGCCATTCAGCCAAAACCCAAGAACAGGCCGTTTAACGGTGAATAGTTTTTTACAAAATAAATGATGAAATGTAGTTAGGGTGTGGGGTCATGAATATCTTGCTAACGTCCGGCAATGGGATGTTTATACTTCTCCAAAGGAATAGTGATCAATATTATTCATTTAATTCCTAACCCATCCGTTGATTTCAGACGTTCTCTGGCTATCTAGTAATTGCTTGTGATGGCATTATGGAGACTGTTTTGGCAGCTTTTGGTAAAGGATTTGTAGCACAATTTGTAGCACAGCTTGTGGCACAATTTACTCGAAAATCCGAGATTGTCAGAGATAATCTGAGGTGATGTGTAAGTATTTCAGTGCTTTAATTGGTATTTATAGAAGAAAAGTTGGTGCCTAAACAGGGCACCGAACCTCATATCGTTCGCCAGAAAGGCAAACGAGCTGAAAAGTCGGGACTTTTAGGGAAATTTCGTGACGGAAATACAAGCTCTAAGGATTAGCCAAATTCAACGCCATAATGGTTAGTGGTGCCCCCACACAGCACGATGCTGAGCAGATAAAACCATATAAAACAATAACTTAATGAAGTCAAATTTGATTTTGTAGCACGGCTAACTATGCAGTTTGTGGCACAAAAGTTTGTTTAGATTATAGCTAATAAGTCTTATCGCCCGCTTTGTCTGCCATTAGCTTGCTGGCTTCAGCTAGACAAGATTTACATGCCGTCCAAATATGGTTGCTCCCAAGGGTTTGGGTAACCTCCAACCCGCTGGATTGCTTGGTGAACTAGCTCGCTTGCATATTTCGAATGTCGGTGAATCGTATTTTGCCGAATACAAACCAACGTCTAATTCTTTGCGCATACTCAACAAATATTGTTGGTAATAGTAACTTTGCTTATTCAAGTTACTTTCAACTTTTGACATGTATGAACCACAAGATCTCAACTGAGTACGGAATTTTACTACAGGGGCTCCGTTTAACTCAATAAAGCAGAGTGCACACCAAGTCAAAGCACTCTGTTCAACAATCATTTGGTAAATCAATTTTAGCACTATAAAAATAAACTAATCGATACGGATATTCCAACAACAAGTCGTTCTGTTGGCCCATTCATACACTCTGGACACACACTGTGATTTGAAGGTATATGCTGGCAGGCACATTTTGAACAATGACGATGACCTTTGTCACAAACGAGTGCTTCGGATTTTTCGAAATCTATTGGCTGCTTGCAATTTAGGCACTTTAAGTCTTTCGGGTTGTATGCAAAACCATAAAGGGGACTCGGGTTCACATTAGAAAAATAGATATCTCTTGGAGCGCGATACCCCCTCGGTTTTTCCCGCTGAAGAACATATTGCGCATCCGCCACGTAGTCCCCCTTCTGTCGCATTAGTATCACAGGCTGAACAATATCTATGGTTGGCCTGACATGCATAGGCTGCCTTCGATTGGCTCAAAATTTCTAAGCGGTGCGTTTCGTTAACCTGATCAAGTTAATCATCGAAAAATAAAAGTGCATTACAGTTCGAGCATACGTCAGTTTCACCGATTAAGGGTTCAACCATTATTACTTTTCGCCAAAACAATCCATAATATGTCCCATCGTGTTTAGATATAGTTTAATAAAAAGGAAAAATCATGATCGGTGACTTTACCGTCAGTTAGTATGCCGCGGCCTGTTTTGTTTTAACGGTTTCCGTCAGCGATACCCGTCGAATTGAAGAAGTGGCTCCGCCGCTCAGAGGGCTAGTTGAAGGCGTTGTTGCGCTTGATATGGACCCTAGCTCTTACGAACGAAGTTGTCCGCTGACGGCTTCAAAAGCCGCGTTTTCTATTACTCTTTTACCGCGTTTAAGACATAAAAACTCCCGTTCAAGCTCAATTTCTGCTTTCGTGAAGTCACCCTCGAAAAAGGCGTTCATGCTAGGGTGGTTGCTGCCAGCTCTTTGTCCTTGAGAGATAACTTCGTTGATATTAACGGGGTCTTGGAGAGACTTCGTAGCTGCGCTCTCTTGTGCGATGGCTCCAGAATATATGGAGAGGGCCAATATTGAAAACATAATTTGAAATTTTATCATCATTTACCCCTATTTTAACATTTTCAAATTTGACTAGCTGCTTTTTTTTGCTTACTTAAACAAAAATGTTACCGCTCACATTGCATTAATTCAATGCTAACTCAAAAATCAGGGGAGTTTACATGCTATTCCAAAGATCAATCCATATCGCGGCTTTGCTCACTGTTTCTACGATGGCTTTAGCGGCCTGTTCACAATCGTCTTCAACAGAAAAGTCGGATTCGAATAATATATCCAAAACTGTTACGGCAAATTCTTACAAAATTTATGGAGATATCACTGAGGCTGAGCTGAATGGGAAAATAGATGATGAAATATGGCCTGAGATCAAGACGGCTGCACTTAACCCTGCTGTAGAGAAGCGCATTGACGATATTCTGGCTAAAATGACGCTCGAGCAAAAAGTTGGTCAGGTTATCCAAGGCGACACAAATTCTGTGACGCCTGCCGAGGTTAAAGAATATAGGCTTGGCTCTGTTTTAAGCGGGGGCAACTCTGCGCCAGGCGACAAACCTTATGCTGATGCGGCGAGCTGGCTTGCTGCGGCGGATGAATACTATGAAGCGTCAATTGATCCAGAAGGTGTTGAAATTGCGATCCCAACGATTTGGGGAATCGATGCGGTCCATGGCCACACAAATTTAATTGGGGGAATCGTTTTTCCGCATAATGTAGGCTTGGGCGCTGCGAATGACCCTGACCTTATCCGACGAATAGCAGAAGTTACAGCGCTTGAGCTTAATATTTCAGGTCACGACTGGACATTCGCGCCAACTTTGGCGGTTCCGCAAAATGATCGTTGGGGGCGGGGCTATGAAGGATTTTCTGAGCGTCCAGAAATTGTGAAATCTTATGGCGGTGAAATCGTCAAAGGCTTGCAAGGTGAGCTGGGTGCGGCAGACTTTATGGGCGATCGCCGTGTTATGTCTACAGCTAAGCATTTTCTTGGTGATGGGGGCACTGAAAACGGTATAGATCAGGGTGATGCTATTATCTCGGAGGTGGAATTAAGAGAGCTACACCTTACAGGGTATGAGACGGCAGTGGCTGATGGTGTCCAATCTGTTATGGCAAGTTTTTCATCATGGCAAGGTCAGCCTATGCATGGTCAAAAAGCTTTGATGACAGATATTTTGAAAGAACGAATGAATTTCCAAGGCTTTATTGTCGGGGATTGGAATGGTCATGCCCTTATTCCAGGCTGTACGGCTACGGATTGTCCGGATGCTCTCAATGCTGGGTTGGACATGTATATGGCGCCTGAAAGCTGGAAGGGTATGTATGAATCAACCCTAAAACATGTGAAATCTGGACGCATTCCAATGGAACGATTAGAGGATGCTAACCGCCGTATTTTGAGAGCTAAAATCAATTCTGGAATTTTTGAAAAACCTAAGCCTAGCCTGAGGCCTCTGGCGGGTAAGGCTGAGCTTTTGGGGACAAAAGACAGCCGAGAGCTGGCGCGTGAAGCTGTGCGTAAGTCAATGGTATTGCTAAAAAACAATGACCGTACTTTGCCTCTAGCGGCAGGATCCAAAGTTCATGTGGTTGGCCCTGGTGCTCAGAGCATAACAAAATTATCAGGTGGGTGGACTTTATCTTGGCAGGGGCGTGACCATATTAATGAGGATTTTCCAAACGCAGAGACTTTCTTATCAGCCGTAAAAAACGTGGTCGAGCCAGCGGGAGGATCCGTTACATATGATGCGGAAGGTACGAAAGTTCCGGTTGGAACAGATGTTGTTATCGCAGTTTATGGTGAGGACCCTTATGCTGAGTTTCAAGGAGATCGCGCTAATGTCGATTTTGAGCCAAATGATTTCAACCCAGAATTCTTAGAGCGATATAAATCAGATGGCATCGCTGTAGTGTCGGTCTTTATCTCAGGTCGTCCGCTTTGGACGAACCCCGAAATTAATAGCTCAGACGCTTTTGTTGCTGCTTGGTTACCAGGAAGTGAACCAGCAGGCATTACTGATTTGCTCTTCCAAACAGAAAGTGATTTCGATTTTACAGGTCGTTTATCCTTCTCATGGCCTAAGCTAGCCACGCAAGTTAAGCTTAATCCGCATCATGCAGGATATGACCCATTATTCCCGCTTGGATATGGCTTGTCGCTTAAGGATAATAAGGCACTCGGTGTCTTATCAGTTGAAAGTGGTGTATCAGAGGGTCTGGGTGATAAAGGGGTCTTTTTTGAAAAAGGTTTGACGACTCGCCCATGGATTTTAACGGCCAATGGGTCTCCAATTGAGATGCCGCATTCCGAAGCTGGTATGTCTGTCGCGGCTTTTGATTATGTAGCACAGGAAGATGCTGTTCGTGTCAAATTCACAGATCCGAATAATGTATTTTCTATTTCTGGCAATTCGATTGACTATAGCCGTGAGGCAAATGCCGCGATGGAGCTTTCCTTCCAAGTCAGATCGTTAGGCGAACCTGTGAGGGCTTCGGTTGCAGCTGGCTGTGTCGAGCTTGCTGATTGCACAAATTACCACGATGTCAACATTTCGACTGAATGGAGCGAGAAAAGAATTTCTTTACGCTGCGCATTGGCCAATGGCGTTGATATGCATAATATGAAGAATGCCTTTACCGTAAGAACGCAAAAAACTGCTGAAATTGCAATTGCAAATGTGCGTTTGAAGCAAGAAAGCTCTGACTCTATTAAGTGTGAAGGCTAGTCTTCCTTTGCGGCCTTGCTTAAGCGTTGCATAAAAACCATGCTTGACAAATTTGTCCTGGCAGCCCTAGGAGAACCGCTACAATGAGCGCTTAAATGAACCCTGAACCCTGCGTCATGAAGTTCTAAATGCAGAATGTCAAACAGTCATCAATATGTGGCTTAAAGATTACAACCATATATCCGGCCACATCAATCCTTAAGCATGCGTCAGCCAGTGCCAGAAACTATAAATTACACTGGTACATAAAATGAGGGCTGGCCAGACGAGGTTTTTGTGCCGGAACTTTTTTTCCGTCCTGTTTTAAAATAAAGTGGTTTGGGCTGGCCAAAGCTTTACCTTCAAGCGTGGTCAGTAATTGTTCCGCCGCAGCGTCATCTGAGATATAGTCGCTACATTAGACTATACCATTGCCTGAGCGGTACTGCAGCTGGATACGCCATTGCCAGCCGGCCTCTCGCGCCGTCGCGCGTGTATAGGGCGGTAGAGGTGTTATGGCTTCGCTGGGGACGGCTATGGCCCGATTGCAGGGTAGCCATTCGCTCCAGTCATCATACCCCGCTTCATAGGCTTGTTCTATTAAAAGACCGCGAAAGCCAGAGCAATCAATAAAGAGGTCGGCTTTGACAGACTGGCCTGACTCGAGTGTCACAGATGAAATATGACCTGTTGTTTCATCTTTATCGGAATGCGTGATGGGGCCTTCAATACGTGTGACGTTATTTGTTTCGGAAAATTTTCTGAGAAACTTGGCATATTCACTTGAGTCAAATTGATAAGCATAGCCAAAGGTGGACTCAATCTTTTGTGTATCCGCATGAGGCATGTGAAACTTACCCTGTTCAGCGAGCATAATTGGGTAAGAATATTCATCTAGCCGATTTGCGGCCCCATTGAGGCGAAGTTTGTTCCAGTAGTGATAAAACTCAACTCCGTTTAAGGGCTGTCCATAATCGCCAAAGGGATGAATATAGCTATCACCAATACGGCCCCAATCACAAAATTCGATTCCTAATTTAAAGGTCGCATTTGTAGCTTTCATGAAGTCTGCTTCGTCAATGCCAAGGGCATTATTAAAAAAACGAATATGAGGGAGGGTGGCTTCACCAACGCCTACAGTGCCGATCTGCTCGGATTCTACTAAATAGATTTTAGCCGGTGAATTGCGAAGCTTAAAAGAAAGGGCGGCAGCGGTCATCCAACCCGCTGTTCCGCCTCCGACGATGCAAATAGAGGTTATATCCATTCACGAATTCCAAATAAACTTAGTCTTACCAGAAGACCCAATAGAGTAAAATGAGACAGACTACGATGGCTATTGTACTAATATTGAAACTTGTCCGCGTCGCAAAATTAACATCACCAGTGCTCAATAACTGATCAGCCCTTGGTTTATCTGAAAACTTAGAAACGATGAGTGCTGACAGCATGCAAAGTAAGAATACGGCCCAAATTCTATTTACAAATGAGAAGTCTGGTATTGCAAATTTAAATATTAGCGACACTATAACAGAGACGCCGAGGGCTGCAAATGCACCTCGCGAGTTCACGCTCTTAAAGAACATGCCGAGAAGGAATACGGCGACAACACCAGGGGCGATGAACCCTGTATATTCTTGAACAGTTTGGAAGGCGCTTTCAAATCCGCCCAAGAAAGGCCGCGCGGCTATGACTGCGATAATCATAGCAACAACAGCAATGCTACGCCCGACAGTAACGTAGTGCCCTTCTTTTTCATTGGGTTTTATCATAGATTTATAAACATCCATTGTGAAAATTGTGGAGATTGAATTCACCATTGAGGCAAGTGAGGATACAATCGCAGCAATCAAAGCGGCAAATATCAGGCCGCGAACGCCAGCAGGCATCATACGCATCAAGGATGGATAGGTTGAGTCTGTTTTTGCGTTTAAGGCTTGTTGGTCTAAGATGCCCATTTCAGGTGTCGCTAGCATGACGGCAGCAATGCCAGGCAGAACTATGATTAAGGGCATGATTAGCTTCAAGCCAGCGGCAAAGACAAGCCCCTTTTGAGCTTCAGGGAGGTCTTTTGCACCGAGGGCTCTTTGGATAATATACTGATTAAAACCCCAGTAATTCAGGTGTAAAATCCAGAGCCCCCCTAAGAGCGTCCATATGCCAGGTAATGTATCATAACCCTTTTGTCCTGGTTCAAAAATCATATCAAACTTGTCAGGTAATTCAGTATATAAACGTTCAAAGCCGTGGATAAAGTTGCCTCCACCAATCATATTCAGTGTCATAACGGCGATGACAGCTCCGCCTGCAATCAAGATAACAACTTGAATAATATCTGTAAGAGCAACGGCTTTAAGACCGCCGAAAATGGAATAGGCTATAGAGAAGGCACCAAGGCAGGCCATTGCAAGAACGATGTTCATACCGGTCAATGTTTCAATCGCAATGCCGCCGAGCCATAATACAGTGGTGAGATTTACGAGTGTGTATAGGGCAATCCAATAAATAGACATGGTTGTTTTAACACCTGAGCCAAATCTCTGATTTAGGTATTCAGGCATTGTGTAAATTTCTCTTTTTAGAAAAATCGGTAGGAAATATTTTGCAACAATAATGAGGACAATGGCCGCTTGCCATTCATAGGCGGCGATGGCGAGACCAATGCGATAACCTTCGCCAGACATACCGATGATTTGCTCTGCGGAGATGTTAGCAGCAATAAGAGACGCGCCAATGGCCCACCAAGGTAGGGATTTTCCTGCTAAGAAGTAATCTTCAGTGCTTTTCTGAGCGCCTTTGGGTTCACGAGACACATATTGAGCTATGCCAAAGAGAAGAATAGCGTAAACGACCACGACTAATAGGTCTAATGGATTCAAAAACATTTCAAATTCTCCCCAGTCACAGTGTAAATTTACTTCTAAAATCGACAATGTGACATATGCTGTATACACATAATGTTAGCGCTCACTTTCATGGGAAATATTGAGTATGTCAAGTATTTGAAGTCTATTTGACGAGGAAATATTTGCTACATCATTGGATATAGGATTATATCAATATGGAAACGCTAAAGAAGGTGGCAGGCATTCTAAATCAGAAACAAAATGTAACGATTAAGCAGGTAGCTCTCCGTGCCGGCGTATCGCAGATGACGGTTTCTCGCGTGGTGAATAAGCAAGGTCTTGTAAAAGAGGCTACACGGGCAAAAGTACAAGCCGCGATTGATGAATTGAACTATCGTCCTAATTTAAGTGCGCGGCGACTAGCGGGCGGTAAGTCTCTATATTTAGGGTTAGTGTACCACAACCCTAGTCCTGGTTATCTGACTAAAATTCTCGTGGGTGGTCTGAGTGCTTGTAGAGAAAATGGGCACCACCTTGTTCTTGAAAACCTTGGTTTGCGTGCGCCCTTTTCTGAACCTGTGAAGACGGCTGAATATCTAGCCGGTACAGGATTAGACGGCGTTATTGTTACGCCGCCTTTATCTGACATAGAAAAGTTTGTTGATACATTAGAACACCTTGGTACTCCCGTTATTCGTATTGCGGCGCGGAATATTGAAACTGATAAATTGCATGTCTCGATGGATGATAAAGCGGCCGTAACAAAAATCGTGAGTCATATTATAAGCAAGGGTCATAAAGATATTGCCTTTATCAAGGGACCCGAAACACATCCTTCCACATATCATAGATATGACGGTTTTATACAGGCCATGAAAGCGAATGGTTTTAAGGTCAATCCTGATTACATTGTGGGCGGGGATTTTACCTATAAGTCAGGTCTTGATGCGGCTAAGCTGTTGCTGGAAAGCCCGAAGCCGCCCACGGCTATTTATGCTTGCAATGATGACATGGCGGCAGGGGCAGTGACGGCCGCTTATATGAAAGGGTTGACTGTACCCAACGATTTATCTGTTGCAGGATTTGACGATACTGAGATCGCAACGAATATCTGGCCAGCGCTTACAACTATTCGTCAGCCTATTTCAGAAATGTCTGCTTGCGCCGTAAATTTACTCGCGGCGAATATCCTCGGAGAAACTGAGGCTGACACCCAAAGTGCAATACTGGACTTCGAACTTATTGAGCGGGACTCAATTACATTGCCAAATAAGTCACTAAAATAGTTTGAAATTTACTATAAACTTCTCTTTTAAGTCTAGAAAAGTTAGTATATGATAACGCTAACATGAATCATGAGTATGTAACTGATTGAGTTACATCATGGTGATAAATGTTGAGTGATTATAAAGTTATAAGAAAAGTATTTTGTAGATTATGATTTTAGCGGGAGATATTGGGGGAACAAATACCCGATTTGGCTGCCTCGAGCCTAAGGTGGGTGGTGGCTGGAAAGTTCATAATTATTCAAAAATCAAAGTCGCAGATTTTCCTACATTTGATGATGCACTCTACGCTTATTTAAGCAACCTTGATCACAAACCTACACGCGCCGCATTTTCAGCAGCTGGGCCTGTCGAAAAAGGGTACATCAAACTCACGAATACAGATTGGCACATATCTGCATGCCAGGTAGAAGACATTCATGGCATTGAGAATTGTGGTCTATACAATGATTTCGCAGGTATGACGCGTTCTATCTATGAGCTTTCAGACCGAGACTTTAAAGTCATACGAAAAGGGCGGGCTCACAATGATGCTCCCATTTTAGTAGCAGGTCCTGGAACTGGCTTTGGTGTTGGATACCTGGTTCCTGGAAAAAATGATATTCGGGTGCTTTCGACTGAAGGGGGGCATATGTCTTATAACCCTCAATCAGATCTGGAATTCAAGCTTTTACAAATTTTGCGCAATGATAGAGATTTTGTTTCGCTTGAACTAGTGAGTTCAGGCAGAGGGTTGCCGATAATTCACAAAGCCGTCTGTGATATTTATGCAGAAACTTATATACCTCTAGAGCCCGACACTATTCGAGAGCAAGCAAAAAAAGGTGACTCGATTTGTAAAGATGTGTGTAGTATTCGTGCGTCAGCAACGATGGGAGCTATTGGTGACCTCGCTTTAGCAGGCGGCGCACGCGGAGGTATCGTGCTCGCCGGAGGAGTTAGTGAGCGTATGATTGATTTTTATATGCAACCCAATGCTATGAACCGGTTTTTAAATCGAGGTGTGAGATCTGATTACATCCGTGATATTCCCATACGCTTACTTAAATGCCCGCTAGCTCCGTTGATTGGAGCCGCGGCGTTACTGGAAGATGTAAATTAATCGGCAGATTATCAAACGATAAAACCTTAAAAGTACAATACTCGAATTAATTTTTTCGGATTGGGATTTCCGGTTTGGCGATTATGCTTCCGTTTCTGCCAAACTGCATTTTGCCTAGTCCATAGTTGAAATTTTATATATGTTCTGCTGGATTATCGGTTTTGAATACGCTCAAGTCTTACCTTCAGGTCATTGGTGGTAGTCGTGTTAGAGTCAGTTTTGTGAAAATTGATTCTTTAGGCTTTTATGACTTAGGCAACGCTCTGGCAAACTGTAACCTTCCCGAAACTCCGTACATCATATCAAAACACGCTCGCATCTAATGCCTATAGGGTAGCTAGAGCATAATTTGCAACTTTCGCCGTCAGTAGAAAATCTCAAAAAATTTAATGATTTAGAGGTGCCCTCACATGGCGCGCTGCTTGGTGGATTATTATAAATAAAACAATAACTTAGAGCTGTCAACTTTAACTTGGCAGCACTTTTTTTACTATTTGTGGCATATCAAATCGTATAACTGGAATAACATAAGCTAGCCCTTTTTATCTTGATTTCTATTGAAATATAAGACATCGTTGTCTCATGTATGGTAAATAGCTTTCAGATTGCCCTATAAATCGGGTTAGAACTAGATGTAAGAGCGATTTTTATGCATTAATACGTGACCTCTAAGCGTCTAGTTAATATTGAATGAGATTTATGGATACAGCCAAGGTTTATAAATGCTGGGTAGAATTTAACGAACATATTCAAGTTTTAAACTATTTGACAAGCCCTATATACGTCAAAGATATTAATCATCTCTGGGTTTATGTTAACCCTGCTTTTTGTAAATTATTCGGTCAGCCAAAAGAGTTTCTTCTGGGTAAGTCGGATTATGATGTGACCCCAAAAGAGCAGTCGGATTTATTTTGGGAAAAAGATGATGTAGTCTTCAAGACAAAACAAACCAACGTTAATATTGAAGTTACTACAAATAGCGTTGGTGAAGAAATTTGGGTGGAAAGTAAAAAGTCTTACTTTGAAAACTCAAAAGGCGAAAAGTTT
>CALLMD010000029.1 GCA_938007935.1 uncultured Hellea sp. | reverse complement strand
CCGAGATTTTGGTCATTGACTTGGGCCAGCATTTGCGCGTCCATACCAGACTGGACAAGGAATTGCTTGGCTTGGTCTAATGTAACACCGCTTTGTGGATCCATAGCCAATTTGCCGACGCGGTAAATCTCTTGCATTCCTGCCTGTTGCGCTTTTTGTTCAGCGGTTTGCGCCTTAGAGCGTGCATCAGCGCCTTTATCGTGAATGCCCTGTAGTTTAAGGCCAGTGTCAAAATCGCCAACACGAAAGGCCGCAGCGGCGCCAGCGCCGTAATTAGGAGCGCCCATAGCCGAAGCACCGCCAGAAGGCGCAGGGGCAGGCGCAGAAGAGCCGCCAGATTGAGAGGCAGGTAATATGCCGACCGTACCAGCAGGGACACCGCCAGATCCGACATTACCCGCGCCAGAGCCGCCAAACATAGCTTTGTTAATAGCATCCTGATTACTTTTCTGCGTCTTTTGGGCTTGAGCCAGCGCCTTTTTGCGCTTCATATCTTGGGTAAAGTTAAACCCACCCTCAAAACCCGACATAGTGGCTTGAAATGCGTTCATGACTTAACCCCCGCCACCTTTAGGATTAAAGGGGTTATAAATACCCCCCGCAGCAATACCGCCAACCGTACCAAGAGCCCCGCCATAGATAGAGCCGCGCTGTTGATGTAAATTTGCTTGAGCGCTTGCAGACTGCCCCAAGGCCGCGCCCGCAGTATTGCCGAAATTAGAACCCGCGTTTTGCGTGTTAGACGCCGCAGCTTGACCGCCGCCCGATAAGGCTTGAAGCTGATTAAATCGGTTATTGTATTCATTAGATGCGTAATCCTGCCCGTATTGTGTTGCGGAGCGAAGATGACGGCCAGACAGAAGCCCTCCACGAGCCGCAGCGCTTTGATCTAGCGTGTTAAGCCCCTCTTGCATTCTAAACTGATAACCAGGGCTTTGTTGTAGCGCTGATAATTGAGCGTTCTGATAAATAGGGCTGTCATTTGACGCACGGCCAGCAGGCGAAGCGCCACCGCCAAAGCCGTTTTGTCCTGCAAATGTCCCGCCATCATTAGCAGGTGTATTTGTAACGCCGCCGCCACGACCAGCCGAACCTCTAAAACCGCCGCCAGAAAATGCGCCAAAACTCGAAGAACCGCCAGAACCGAAAGCCGCCGCACCAGCGCTATAATCAGAACCGCCGCCAAAGCCGCCATTATAGCCATACGAGCCGTTTTGACCGTAAGGATTGGCCGTGTTGTTGTTTGCATACGCCCCGCCCTGCGCAGGCGTTACGCCGACTAATTCAGCAGCAGCGGCATTAGCCGCAACACCAGTTTGATAAAAAGGCTGATTTAAAGCTCTTTGGTCTTGATAAAGCTCACGCGCCAATGCGACTTGAGCGTCGGAACCCTCTTGAATAGCATCTGCAGAACGTGAAGCAGAGCGCGAACCAATCAGAGCCCCGCCGATAGCGGTTCCACCAGCAATTAAACTTGATACAGCAGCCATTTTAAACCTTTTTCAAAAATGAGACTTCCTTAGCCTCGTAACCAAAGCTCGAAAAAAGACGCCGCATAGGCTTTTCTTTTGCGTTCACTAAGCATGACATTTGGATAAATTTTGCGCCGTTATCAGCAGACCAATTCTCAAATGCCTTGCGAACATCAGAGCCAGAGCCCTTTTCCGAAAACAAGAATAATTCGGCAGCTACCACCACCGATTTGTTAAAATGCATTGGAACCAACAACCCGCCACAAATCGCATAATCTGTGAGAAAAACCACGCCGCTAGGTGAGTTAATAAGATTGCTCAAAGTTTCCCTCATGGAAACATCATCAAATCTAACTATTGAAGCGTAAGGGCTGGCTTTGTGAAAAAGCCGTCCTAGACGTAGCATACTATCAATGTCAGATATGGTTGCTTCGCGCATAGAGAAAACCTGAAAACAAATACATTTTTTCTGCTAATGCTTATAGTAAGCCTCTAAGGCTATATGTTGAGACGGTATTAAAAGCAAGACCAAAACACGTATTGCAATTACAAAAAAACTCATGTAGTGCCGATATGTAGCGAATTGTAATGTTCGCACTACCATAGCAGACAAATCAAAATCATTATTTGAGAAGCGTTTTGCTATGCCGGGTCATGCCGTTCAACATTTAACTCATTCGACGAAAGATAATCCAGTGCGTTGCTGGCGTCGTTATGAACCTTTGCCTTTAGCTGATGTTGCTGCACCGGGATATTATAAGCGTTCAACCCTGCCTGATATGCGCAAGGGTGATTTAGTAGAAATCTTTGGCGACGATTATCGGGCTGTTCTGAAAGTTACGGCGCAAGACCCTCTCGGCCAATTCAACACAAACATTCAAAGCACGGATGCGGGCAATGGCGCGTTCTCTGTCAAAATTTGCGACGCTTTTAGCGTCCCTCATCAACTTACTTAGAGGTCATCATGCCCCAATTATTTGTTAAACCCGAAAATCTTGGCTCCGAATTTAGTATCGGCGGCGTCGAGGCTAACCAAATCACGCTCGTTGTTGATAATACGCTGGCTAAAGACCCGATAAGCGGCGCAATCGGACTTTCTGCCTCTGCGCTTCAAATCGTTGCCCCTGACCCGCTTAATCTGCTCAATACTGACGCTAACGGTAAGGCGCTCTTTACCGCAACTGATTTTCAAGCCGCTGAAACGGCATTGACACAAAACGCGGCCTCTGCGGGATTTATGACTGTGACGCCGGGCGGCACTAATGGCCATGATTTAACCACGACATTTAATTGGACTGATGTTGATTTTGTCGAGGCGGTCACTGACGCTGTTGGAACAATGGTTGTTGACGCGGCTGATGGCCTCGAATTTGACGATTTAACCAATACTCTGGCTTCGGTACTTGGAAATCTGGCCTTTGGTGATGGTCTGGTCAGTAACGGTTCAACAAATGTGGCCGTCCAACCTGATCCTGCTTCCCCGTCCACTGTCTCTGTCTCTGCGGCTGGTGTGTTTGTCACGCCCGGCATTTCAACCGATGCAGTCAATGTCGCCAAGCTTGGCACTGACAATAAGGTTTTAGTCTCTGTGGCTGACCTTCGGACTAATCTTGCAACTGAGCAAATTCAGGACGCTTTCGGTGTCGATGTTTGCTTGGCGTTTCCTCAAGCATAGGGTAATAAAATGGCAACTAAATTAACAGCACTTCAACCCGTCTCTTACAGCTCTGACGATAAAGTTAGGCGCATTTTTTCCTTTATGGTGGCAGATGACCAAACACAAGCAATGGTCGAGGCTCCGGGCTATATTCTACGTTCTGAGCTTCCTTTAGCTGTTAATGGTGATTTTGTCGTAATTGAGGGTAACGGCTATACAACACGCCTTGAGATTACTGGAAGTATAAACGGCGCGGCTTTTGACACTGTTGTTAACAGCTCTGGTGCGGCGGTCGCTAATCCTCAAATTGCAATAAATCAAACTGATGTTGCGGCTCTGCAAGCCCTTGTTACGGCGCTTCAAGCTGTTGATAATTTAACCCAGGCTGAAAGCGACGTGATCGAGGCGGCGCAAGCTGTTTTAGACACGGCTCAAGATGGCCGTTTGACGGTCAATGAGGGCGATATTGATGCTTTAGAGGCTCTGGTAACGGCTCTGCAGGCTATCGACAATCTGACCCAAGCTGAAAGTGACATAATTGAGGCGGCGCAAGTGGTGATTGATACGGCTCAAGACGCTGTTGCAGCGGCCAATCGGACTGATATTGACATAAATGCGGCGGCTATTACGGCGCTTGTTGCGGGTCAAGCTGCGCAAGATACTGCGATTGCCGCGCTTCAAGGGCTTGTTGATGCTGGCGAGGCTTGGGTGGGTGGCACGGTTTACGCTGCGGGTGAGTTATTTACGCATACCGTGACGCAATCGACGGCGGTTGATGCTAATGGCAATCCTGTTCCTGCGGGACCGGGCTTGTTTACTTATGCTGGAGGCGCAACGGCTGGCGGCTCTGCTACGTTGGCTGAAATCGCGCTTTGGACGCCGTTTGTGGCGACACCTGTGGCCGAAGTTGGTGTTATTTCAAGATTTGATTGTTACCGTGATGTGACGACGGGTATTGAATACGGGGTTACGACAAAGACGATAGATGATAATGTTTTTGTTCAGGAAGCTATCAATCGCGCCGATGCTACGGATCAGCCCGATATTTCTGCGGGTATTCCGAACGAGTGGGCTCCGTGTGATTATACTGAAAAGCTAATTAACGAAAAGACGGTTGCTCTTGTTCAAAACGATGGAACAAATGTCAATTCAGACACACGGTATATTTTCCGTCCTCCTGTTACTGGCATGTACCGCATTCCTCATAGCGTTGTTACTTATACGGGGGCTACGGGGGCTTTTCTTAGAATAGGAACGACTGACGTTTCTCCTGACGGTTCTTTTGACGTTTTTGATGGCTCTGGTGATCGCTTTGTTTCAGGTGAAAGCCGCGAGATATTTGCGTACCTCGAAAAAGGAACGTCCTATTTCTTAACGCCTTGCGTTGGGGGCTCATCGACTGCTGTTGATTTCAAAGTTGAATTTTTTGTTCATTGCCCGGTCGAGAAGCCAAGCGCTCTTGAGGTTAATGAATTTACAAACAATTTAAAGCCGTTCCATCTTGTTTTTGCTCATGAGGGGGATGGTGGTACTTTTTTCACCACCTTTAAAAACGGCCTAGCTGTCAGTTATGACAACCTTTTAAATGCTTCTGATGTTGGCGACGGGCGGGTTAATCTTAGTAGCGGGGCGAATAGTAATTTTAACCGCCGCGCAAGCACTGTCGAGGCTATTGAGAAAGTTGGCGACACATTCGAGCTTATAAAGCCAGCTACGCCACCATTTGATGGTGAGTTTGCTAAGATTACGAGCGACCCGACTGCATTGGCGCATGTTGCGGACGGTACATATCGCTTTTACTTCAATCAAGACTCCTATTTCTTTAGGGATAAGGTTGATGCAAATGTTGCGTCTGGCAATCCTGAAAATGGCTTTTATTTTATCGAGCGCACACACAGTGGGTTTAAAGCTGAAAAAGGACTTGTTGAACTTTATAGCTCTCCTGAAATTCTTAATGATTTCACAAAAAACGAAATTGACCAATTATCACTTGTTGGCTCTGATACTTTTGACTTGGACGCTGCGCCATCTAACACGGTGCAAATAGTCAATCATCCCAATTCAACAACGATTACGGGTGACGCACCAACATTTAGTATAGCGGGCGCAAAAAGATATTTTTACAGCGGTACGCTCACTAATGGTAGCGCGACTTATACGCTGGTCAGTAGTTCTGGCGGCGGTATTGTCGAGACGTTTACTCGCGCTCGTGTCGGCGGTGTATGGCAACAGTGGATTGCTATAGACCCTATTTTATTGCCTTTCGCAGATGATACGGCGGCGGGTGCGGGCGGTATTGCTACTGGCGAGCGTTACCAAACTGACGGCACTGGCGCGGCTCCGCTCAATGTTGCGGGCATTGTGATGGTCAAGCAATAAATATATGCCTAAGCAGTTCATAACGCCTGATAATCTCGGCTCTGAATTTAATCAGGGCGGGGAAATTCCTGATAAAATCACGCTGTCTATGAAACATGCGCGCTTTCCTATCACGCCTAATACTATCGCTAATATTGGCGCGCCTTGGAATGAAATACTCATAGGCACACCTTCTATAGATACTATCGGAACCTCTGTTTCTGGTGGCGACGTCAAGCTTCCTGTCGGCGTCTATATGATTGATATCGTCCTTAACTTTTTCGACGATAACAGTGCGCGGGCGGCTCATCGTGAGCGGATCATGATCGACGGCGCGGAATACTCCTCAATGGAGGGCCATAATTACTTACGTGACGCCACAAATCATGACAGCGCGGCCAATGTTTACCCTGATTTATTCGCTGTGAGTGACGGGCAGGTTTTAAGCATCGAGGCGCAAACAAATTCAACATTAGTCGGATTTACCGATGTAACGGGCGGTTGGGTTCGCCTTCTCAAAATAGCATAAAAGAGGACTTTTATCATGGCGACAAATTCAGGACGCGCGGCGCAAAGTCGTTCTCAGGACGCGAAGAACGGCGCAATATCAGTTTGGGAACGTAACGAAACTGAGGCTTTAGCTACGGTTATTGCTGACGGATTTTACACCTTCGCAGAATTAGACGATAATCTTGCAAAAGTTGGCGACTTTATCACTGTATATAGCCCTGATTATTTTGCGCTCCTAGAGATTAAAGGCAAGTCAATCGTCGGGCAAATTACTGACCCTTCAACTAGCCGTGTTGTTCAAACCGCATGGGACACAAAGCTTGTTTTCTCTGGCCTTGCTACTGGCACGGTTGCTGGTGTTGCGCCGTCTGATGTCGCTTTCGTCTATGACGTGACTAGCGCTGATGATTTTTGCGTACAGATTAATGACGCGATGCAAGCGGCGGTTTTGGTCGGTATTCATACGCTCACTGTTTTGCCTCAACAGCCTACGGGAATTGAAACTTATCCTGTCGGCTGCACGATTGTTGTTCCTGATGGCTTTACGCTCAAAGCTCCTAAAGGGCGTATAAATCTAAAAGTGACGGCGGCGCTGGACGATCTTTTTGATATTGGCGATAATATCGTTGTTGACGGCTTTAATCTTGATATGAGCTCAACAACTAATTTTATTGTGCGCGCTGAATGGCCTGTAAATCCGACATTTAAAAATATTTACGGCATAGGTTGGAAATACGGCACTGTTTATGAGAACGGCTTCAATGCTGGCGAAGCCGCGGTTAATCCTGTTTGGGAAAATTTCAAACTTGAACAGCCGTCTTTAGATAATCCGATTAACGGTATTTGGATTAATGGTGCCAATGGCCGTCAACCTTCGTTCGGCGGCTCAATGAAAAACGTTCATATTGAGGGCACGCCGGGCACTGGTTTTCCTGCTGATGTAAATGCAGGCGCAACGGCTGACCAAATCGCGCTCATGAACCATCATGACTTTATTGCTGATGGCGTAACTTCTATACACGGCGGCGAAAACGGTGTTTCTGTGGTTCGCGGCTCATCTAATCACACTTGGACAAATCTTTACACTGGTTTCAATGACGGCCACGGTGCGCAATTTGGCGGCGCTATTAGCTGTATTGACGTTGATGACGCCACCTTGGTGACTGCTACGCCTGAAACGACAATGAACGGCGGTACGATAAGAGAAGGTATTGCGGTCACTAATATCGCTCTCGGCGCTCAAACTTTCGTCGATGTGAGTGATGGCACTCTATTGACTACAGGACAGTTTATTAGGGTAATTGGCGACACGTCTGCGGCTCGTGGTGAATTAAACAAGCCTCTTTTCAAAGTCGGCACCATTACAGGCAACACATTTGAGCTTTTAGACAGTGCAGGAAATCCTATTGATAGCACTGCTTATCCTGCATGGGTCGGCCCTGCTGGCGCTGTCACGCGGGTTATGTTTGCTTTCTCTCAGCCTGGAACTGGAGCGCATGGCGTGCTTGATCGAATTGTAAATGGTCAAGTCTGTGTCACTTTCGTTACTGGTGAGTTTCTTTTAGGTCAAATCGACACAGGAATTAACACAGTGACGGTGAACGATACGGGCCGCGTGACGAATATCACGCTCGTAAATGTTCGCGGTGAAGATAACGGCCAAAACGTAAATAATGAGCTGGATAGTAACGGTGATGTACGTGTGCTGGCCGATGTTTTTGTCCAGCAAGGTGATAACGTTAATGTTGTATCAGGCGAGGCTCTAAGCTCTGGCGCAATAGGTGTTTTGTTCAATTCGGCTTATAATTCATCTGTTGGAAAAGCCTATAATGGTCAATTTGTGAATAATGGCGGCATTGCTCCTGATTTTGCTTATGACAGCACGACGGGTGTGACTTTGGATCATGGCGCTATCACGGCGGGCTTAGGTGTTCCCGATTATACGCAAGATAGATGGACGGGTTTAGTTGCAAGGCGCGGTCCTGCGGGGCCTCTACTGCGGGCCGCAAAATGGGATGAGCCTGGTCTCTCCATAGTGCGCGCCAATACTGACGGAGATTTACTGACTTTTGAGGGGGCAAAAGATGATGCGGTTTCTGTTCTTGGGTGTATCAGTCTTCTAGGCCTTGGCGATACGGGTGTTGTTATTGACCCTAGTGACCCTGTTGACCCTACAAAGCCGACATTTGCGGCGGGGTGCGTCATATCTCACATGATGGTCGGGCCGCTTAAAAAGACCCTTACTTTGGCTGATTTGGCGAATAATGCGGCTGTTGCGGCCGCTCCTGCACCGACTATTTTCACGGTTGAAAATTCTAACGGGGATGAGGTCTTTATTGTCAAAACTGATGATGATGAGTTTCAAGAGCTTCTTAGAGGTGACGCCTTTAATTCGAGCGCGACAACTATTCCTGCGACGGCGCGTGTCACTAGAATAAACTCAACAGCTATGTCCTTGATAACTTTGCGAGATGCCGACTTACAAGCCATGCCTGATAATACTGATGTTGTGGTTGCGTCTATCTCTATTCAAATTCCAAATTCGTGGGATGAAAAAGCTGTTTATTCTGGCGTTATGAGAACGGTCGTTTCATTTACGGCATTGCCTGATAATGAGGTTTCTGTTGGCTATAGAACCCCCGGCGTTCTTGATGTTCAAACAACAGGAACCTCTCTGGCAACTTATGACACTTACGGTCACCCTGCAGGGGCGTTAAGCCAAGTTGTAGGCGAGCCTCACCTAATTAAAGGCAACGCTCTCATTGATGAGAATAGCTTTGCGACCCTATCGCTAAATATAGTCATGCGTAAGAAAAACTATACGCCAAATCCAACAAATGTTCTGAGAATTGGAGCAACTTTCCATCGTGGCGAGGTTTATAGAGGAGGCATATAATATGTCAAAGAAGCCAAAAAAAGTATCTAAAACCAAACAGACAAAAAACGAAGACGGCAGCATAAATCCCGCCGTTGAGGTTAAGCTGTATATTGGCGAATTTTCAGAAGGCGAGATTGAGTAAGGCCATGAACGTACTTATTCTTGACTTAGATGATGCTGGCATTGGTGACGTTAAATTCATGGGATGGGGTGTTGGCAACAATACGCCAAATATGGACAAGGTGGCACGTGACGGCATTCGGGCTAACCGATACTTGACGCCTGCCTCTGTTTGCTCTGCATCCCGTTACGGCATGATGACGGGCCGCATTACGGCGCAAAACGGCGTTTATACTACGCTATTTGCTGACACGTCTTTGAATGATTTTTGGAATGATAGCACAGGCATTTCGGTAACTGACCAAACGCTCTATTCACTTGCGAAAGACAACGGGTACAGAACGGCTCATTTCGGCAAGTGGCATATGGGCGCTGATGGCGCGCAAAGCATGGCTGATTTATCTGTTGATGAATATAATGGGTGGGCCTTCCCTGTATTGCCAGACGGAACAACGCCGACAACAGATGAGGCGCTAAAGGGTTTAGACCCTAGAGTGGCTTATACTCAGCGTGACGCATATGCCGCTGACAAGTTTATTGAGTTCGCCGCGGATGACGAGCCCTGGCTTGCGCGGGTGGCTTTCGATACGCCGCATTATCCCTGCTATTATGAGCAAGAGTGGTTAGACGCCGTTGCACCTGCCAATGAAAAAGAAAAATACCGTGAAAGCGGCGAGTTTAACCGTGACAGTGCGCGCGCCAGATATCTCGGCGCTATTTATGGCTCTGACGTGGCTTTTGGCCGTATGGTCGCGCACCTTAAAAAAACAGGCCAGTACGATAACACTATTATCATTATCACGGCTGATAATGGCGGCGGTACTCGCTACCTATCGCCAACGTCTGCGGATCAAGCCGCCTGCATGGGGCCATATCGGGGATGCAAGGGTAATCTCTACAATGGCGGTATTGGAACCTTCTTCGCAATGAAGGGCGGCGATATTCCAGCGGGCGGTGAAATTGACGCCACTATCTGCGGTATTGATTTTCTCTCTACGATTGCTGAGATGCTTGGCTGGTCAACTGACGGTACGCAAGACGGTGAAAGCTTCCTGCCTATCATGATGGGGCTCAAAGAAAGCCGCGATAAGCCGATATTCTGGCTAACGGCTCAAAACAATACTCGCGATGAACCGCCGGCGAATAGAAGCCCTGTCCTGCGTATGCATAGCCCTGCTGGTCATTTAGATGTGGCTAACGCTCATGACGTTTTTCTTAACTTGGACGGTACGCGGCTGGAAATATACGCGGAACGTGACGCGGAACAGCTTAATAACCTCGCCGGCAAGATTAGTGGCCGAATAACTGAAATTTACCGTTCGGCTCTGCGGGCATGGGGCGAAAGCCTTGGTGATGTGCAATTACGCGGCAATGCGGGCAAGCTATCTGATGAGCAAAGGACTTTATAATGAATAGAACAAAAAAAACTACGGGCGGTTTTATCGGTGTTGTATTACTTGGGGCCGCTGGCATTATGTGGCTACCAGATACGGCTCCAAAATATAACGGCGTTGTCGAATATGTCGAGCAAGACGGTTCAATTGGTAAAGATACGTTTCTCGATTTAACTCTTAGCGAGTGCACCGCAAGAATTAAGGATGGCGCGAATAATATCGGCCTTGATGGCGGCGCTGTCACGTCAAGCGAGTGCGTGGCGGTCAAATAGCCTTGTGATTTACTCACATTGGACATTAGCGCCTTGGGATGCAAAACGGTGGCCTAATTTTTTGCCGCATGAATTTGCGTGTCCTGAAAGCGGTGAATTTTACTGGTGGCCTGAGTTTTTTGACAAAATACAGGCTGTTAGAACGGCGCTAGGCAAGCCTATAGTTATAAATAGCGCCCATAGGTCATTTTGGTACAATCAACGCATAGGCGGCGCTCCTAGAAGCGAGCATAAAAAGCTTGCGCTTGATATATCTTTGCATGGGCATAATCGGTTTCATGTTCTCTCAGCTTGCCGCGCGGTTGGCTTTACGGGGACGGGATATTACTCAACTTGGCTTCATGTTGATATGGGCCGCAAGCGTTTCTGGTATGGAAGTAAACAGGCCCGCCGCTATTGGGCTGCGAATGATAATCTCAAAGGCACATTAAAAAAGAGGGCCGCATAATGGCTGTATTAGAAATATTTTCGATCATCGCGTCTCCTATCATCGGCATAGTCGGCGGGGCTTTGCAGCGCAAACATGAGCGCGACATTTACCGTGAAGACACAAAGCGCATATCTGCAAAATATGACCATGAAGAAAAGGTTTACGCCTTTGAAATGGAGCGGGCAGCACTTCAAGGGGCTTTGGATGCGCAAGAGGGTGAGCGCGATATAGCTCTTGCTGATATGGAAGGTTCCCTCGATGTATTCAAAGCGGGTATTAAAGCTGAAAGCGATTTAAGTAAAATCGTCTGGGGCAAGTCCAAGCTTGGCGATATTGCCAATTTTATGCGCGCCATTATCCGACCAAGCATTACAATCTATCTGACGGCTATTGTCTCCGTGTATGCTGGTTATAGCTTGCTGACTGTCGGGCTGACTGATGAGAACCGCTATCTAATGCTGGCTATGGTGAGCAGCTTTGAGATGACGCTTGCTTTCTGGTTCGCGTCTCGATCTGGTCATAATAAGTCGAGCTTTAATGATGGAACTTATTCCCGGAATTAGCAAAGCGGGCGAAAGGTCCGTGGTATAAGAGGCTATTTTAATGACTCGCGTATCAGGCTGGCTATTGGATATTCCTCGCCTTGGCCTGCGTCGTGTTTATCTATGTGGTGGGCATACTGTTCCCATTTTCACGATATGTTCACGGCTATTTTTTAACCCTAAAGTGGTAACAAGTCACTGTTTTAATTAACATAGTTGCAGGCCACTCGCGCCATTCAAATTAAGTTTTGAATGGTATTGAATTTCAAAAATTCAATTTCTGTATTTAACCTTACGCCATACGCAATTTTACTATGATGGTAGTACTCAATCCTTAGTGAAAATACCAATAAATCCGACCATTTCAGGGCTATTGAGAGATTAATCCTCAGTTACGAGAACCAGTCTATATTTCATCTATTGTCGGGAAAATATCCTCGATGATGTAAGTTTTGACCTGCACGGACAGTTGAGTGATCGTTGGCTTAGCGGCGGGTTAGACGATGTGACTGAGCGCAATAGGGTAACGTCTATTGAGGTGCCGGGTCTGTGTAGAGGAGTATGACCGCTGCACTTAGCGATTTGGAAATTGAGATCGTGTACGGGTGTAACTGCGGGAAAGGCGAAGATACCGCTACACAAAAATCATCGCCGCGAGAGTTGCGTCTCGTAAAACACTTTTTTTATTTGGTATTCCATCGGGATACCGCTCTCGCGGACTGTCCTCGTTGAATTTTTCCGAAGGAAAAAATCAACAGGGTTCTGTTCTTTTGCGGGTTTTTTTAAAATCCGAGTCTGATGACAGGATAGAACCGTCAAGTTTTGTGACGGATTTAGGGCTAAGCTTGAAAGTGCTGAGTCTCTCTGAAGGTAACGAGGGTGTCATTTGCCTCAAATTCTGGTGAAAGCATTTCCACAATGAGCGGCGCGAGCTCCGCTGGATTGGGGAGGGTGTTTGGGTCTTCACCGGGCATTGCTTTTGCGCGCATGGCTGTGCGCGTAGCGCCAGGGTTTAAAAGATTTACGCGCAGAGAAGAGCTTTCGGCTTCTTTGGCATAACATTGCACAAAGGCTTCTAAACCCGCTTTAGAGGCTGCATAGGCGCTCCAATAAGCCCGGCGGGTAGCAGCAACACCTGATGTTTGAAAAACAGCGCGTCCCGATGCAGATTTACGCAGTAGGGGGTCTAATGACCGAATAAGACGTACATTCGCTGTCAGATTTGTGGCGATGACATCATCCCAGCTTTTAGGCGTTGTATGCGCGGCTAAAGTAATTTCTCCCAAAATGCCGGCATTGGCAAATAGGCCATCAAGCTGTCCCCAGCGCTCATTGATAACCCCGCCAAGACGGTCAATGCCGTCGAGATTTTTTAAATCCATCGGGACGAGTGTGCAGTCGCCGCCTTTTGCTGATATGGCGTCATCCAAATCTTCAAGTCCGCCTTGAGTTCGGGCAATTGCGACGACATGAGAGCCAGCTTCAGCTAAGGCGAGGGCAGCGGCATATCCAATACCACGCGATGCGCCTGTCACTAAGGTGACTCGTCCAGATAAAGGTTTATCAGACATGGTTTTTACGCAATTTCAACGAGGAAAGATAACTGCTTGGAGCCATCAAGCATCTTGCGGTCCCGGTCAATGAGCGGCGTTGGGTAAGCCCCTGTGAAACAATGATCCGTATATTGCGGGCAATCTTCTGAGCGGTATTCTTCGCCCATCGCCCAATAAAGACCTTCAACGGAAAGGAAGCCTAAGCTATCGACTTCTAACATCTCGGTCATGGCCTCTAAGGAATAATTAGCCGCGATAAGCTTCTCTTTGGTTGGCATATCAATGCCGTAATGGTCTGGGAATTTGATCGGCGGTGAAGCTGACCTGAAATGGACTTCCTTCGCGCCGGCTGCTTTTATCATGCGAACGATTTTTGTAGAGGTCGTGCCGCGTACGATTGAATCGTCCACTAATAAGACACGTTTGCCTTCTATCATGGCGCGATTGGCCGAATGCTTAAGCCTGACACCCATATCTCGGATTTGTTGGGTGGGCTGGATAAATGTTCGGCCAACATAATGATTACGGATGATGCCAAGTTCGAAAGGAATTTTCGTTTCTTGCGCGTATCCGAGCGCGGCAGGAACGCCGCTATCTGGGACGGGGATTATAACATCGACATCGGCGGGTGTTTCTTGGGCCAGTCTTTGGCCCATCCGTTTGCGGACTTCATAGACGCTTTTGCCCCCGACAATGCTGTCTGGACGGGCAAAATAGACAAACTCGAATATGCAGGGGCGGGGTGCAGATTCGGGGAAGGCTCTGAAGGAACGTATGCCATCTGAATTAATAACAACCACTTCGCCGGGTTCAACTTCTCGAATGAATTCGGCTGAAACCATATCGAAAGCACAGGTTTCGGAGGCTAAAATGTAACTATCGCCAAGACGTCCAATGAGCAGAGGACGGATGCCGAGCCTGTCACGGGCACCAATTAAAACATCCTTGGTCATACCGACAAAAGCATATCCACCTTCGACTTGACGCACGGCGGCGATGAAGCGGTCTATAAACTTGCCGCTACGTGCGCGGGCGATAAGGTGAATAACGACTTCGGTATCGGAAGTGCTTTGGAAAAGGGCACCTGCCTCGACAAGTTGCTCGCGAACTGTGAAGGCATTTGTCAAATGGCCATTATGGGCAAGAGCAAACCCGCCAGAATGGAGTTCAGAAAAAAGAGGCTGAACATTACGTAGTGTGGTTTGACCGCCTGCGGTTGAGTAGCGATTATGTCCAATAGACATATGACCGGGTAAACGCTCTGATGGGTCGTCGCCTGTAAAATTGTCACCAACGAGCCCAAAGTGGCGCTCTGTATGGAATGTTTCTCCGTCACAGGTCGCGATACCGCAGGCTTCTTGTCCACGGTGCTGGAGGGCATGAAGGCCAAGCGCCGTTAGAGAGGCTGCATTATCGATTCCAAAAATACCGAAGACACCACATTCTTCGCGAATTTTATCTTCATTTGGATCAAATTCGCAAGCTAGGTTCTCCATTACTTTATCTCCTCGATGATACTTTGAATATCACCGTCCTTAACGCGGTCTGCATATGAGCGCATTTTGGTGAAAGGCAAGGCCCTAACGCCGTCCCCGATTTTCGCTAAAAGTGGATAGAATGTCGAATTTTGAAGCATTTTTGGAAGTTCTGCTGCGGGGGCTTCCATTTGCTCTCTCATGGAACGCGGCATTTTCTCTAGGATTTCAGGCGACATCTCACCTTGGTTTTCAGAGATGTATTCTTTGAATTCCTGAGCCTCCTGACTTGCGCGGTATTGAGACGTAAGAAGCATGACACCTAATGCAGCAACTAAAAGTCCGCGCATGACACCAAATCCAGCGCCAAATAATCGGTCAATGAGGCCGACCTTCTTGCCTTTGAGGCTTTTAACAATTCCGCTCAACAGAAAAACCATGAGCATATAGGCCAGCGCAAAGGTTCCCAGCCCAAGGGCGCCGTCTGCGAGCCATGAGGGCGATATAAAATCCTGCGCGGCGAAACGAAAGCGTCCAAAAACGAACAGGGCTATTGCAGATGCAATTAATAAGGCAAGTAGGGATGTAAGTTCACGGGCAAGTCCGCGCTGAGCGGCCATGATCAGAGAAATCAATAAAATAAGGAGAACAACGACGTCAAAGCCAGTAAAATCCCAAGGGCCAATGCTCATGCCTAATGCTCACCATTGTTAGGCGGCCTTATGGGCGTTTCCCCAAGCGGAATCGTCATCTAGGCCGTGTTCTGAGCTGGCTTCTACACGGCTTATCAAGTCAGGCAAAGTCTTGATTGCAATAATTGGCAGTGCGGAATTATCATTTTTAGTGGATGATTTCATAGGCTGGGCTGAAATGGCTTGCTTAAAGCCTAACTTGGCGGCTTCTTTGAGTCTTGCATCAGAACGACCAACGGGGCGAACATCTCCAGAGAGACTAATTTCGCCAAAAACAACAGTATCTGAAGGTAAGGGGATATCAAATGCAGATGAGGCAATAGCGGCTGCTACGGCAAGATCAGCAGCCGGTTCGTTAATACGCAAACCGCCAGCAACGTTAAGATAAACGTCTTTACCAGCAAAACTAACGCCGCATCTGGCCTCTAACACGGCAAGCACCATGGCTAGACGTCCGCTATCCCAGCCAACAACAGCACGGCGCGGGGTTCCGAAGGCGGAAGGCGCAACGAGAGCTTGGATTTCTGTTAAAACGGGCCGTGTGCCTTCGAGGCCTGCAAAAACAGCGGCCCCTGAAGAGGCCTCGCCGCGCCCATCTAGGAATAGAGCTGAAGGATTGAGAACTTCTGAAAGTCCACTCTCTCGCATTTCAAAGACGCCGATTTCATCTGTGGGCCCAAAGCGGTTCTTATGGGCTCGTAAAATTCGGAATTGATGCGCGCGGTCGCCTTCAAAATACAGAACAGCGTCGACCATGTGCTCAACGACTCGCGGTCCTGCGATTTGCCCATCTTTGGTGACATGCCCCACGAGAATAACACAGCATCCGCGTTTCTTCGCAAACCGTGTTAATTCTTGCGAGCAAGCTCTGACTTGAGCAACAGTGCCCGGTGCCGCGCCGAGCTGGTCGGTCCAAAGCGTTTGAATTGAGTCGATAATAACGACATCGGGTTTTTCTGTCATGAGGCCATCTAAAATCGGTCCGAGAGACGTTTCCGCAGCCAAAGAGACCGGCGTATGTGACATAGCAAGGCGTTTTGCGCGCCTGCGAACTTGTCCGGCAGATTCTTCGCCTGAAATATAGGCCGTTTTGAATCCAGCAGCCGCTAATTTTCCAGTTGCTTGTAGAAGTAATGTTGATTTCCCGATACCTGGATCGCCGCCAACTAAAATAGCAGATCCTGGAACCAGCCCGCCTCCAGTAACGCGATCTAATTCGTTTATATGTGTCTTAAGACGGGGAATGTCTTTGCTTTCGCCGCCTAAGTCTATGAAATCTAGGGAGCGTCCTCTCTTGCGTTTATGCGCAGGTTTTTCATTGTGACTCGTGATTTCCTCGACAAGGACATTCCATTCACCGCAGCTATCGCAGCGACCTGCCCATTTAGAATGAACCGTACCGCAAGATTGGCAAACAAAACATGATGAGGGTTTAGGCATAAAGATTCCGTATTATTGTATTTGCTAAAATGCATATGAAAGCATTGAAGTCAATTAATGTTTATGTTTTGTTCTATGTAAGCGTGCGAAACATGCATAGATTAATAAAACTGAGAAAGATTAATGTTATGGTTAACGAAGTGCTAACAACTCTTGCGGCAAGTTTAGGAAACGAATCAATGTCGGTGAACTTTATGCGCTTTTTATCTATCTTATCTTTAGCATCTCTTATGTCTGCCCCTGCTTTTGCCGCTGATCTTGGGACTTACCGCCCGGGTGCGCCTTATCATAGTGTCATCGCGCCAGCTGCGGATGTGTGTGAAAATCAATGTGCGGGGGATGCGCAGTGCAGGGGGTGGAATTATGTGAAAGTCAATCTGCGCGCTCCTGGGGTCTGTGAATTTAATTCCAAACCCGCGAATCCGATTGAAAGCGCAATAAGTATTAGTGGTCAGGGAGCATCATTAATCGCGCCCAATGTTTCTATTGGAGCAACCAATACTATTCGTGTGGGGACGTCCCAAGCTACAAAAGCGCGTTCAACTGTTCGTCAAACCTCACCCAATAGACGCGTTATACGCCAAGCTGTCCCGCAGCAAGTTCGTCCAACGCAGAGTGTAGTTCGCCGACCTATTCACTCCCTTACGGCGCAACAAAACTTTCATCGGCAGCTGCCAAGTCATATTGCGCGAGCCGCTATGAACTCAACCCGTCCAGTACGAAGCGGGGCGCAACGTCTTATGCGAGACCCTAGAATTCAGATGGCTCGACCTCCGCAAACTATGCCGCAATTTAGTCATGCGTTAGACGGACCTCAGCAAGAAATGATGCAGGCTAAACGGCTCTCAAAACCTTTGCAGAATTCACGCCCGCCTATTGGAGTGCCTATTACGCCTCGCCCCCAAGCGGCACTTCCGAAAGGTTCCGTGAACAATCCTGTCACACATCAAAATGCTGAGAAACGTTTGCGTGAGGCTGAAGTGGCTGCAGCACAACGTGCGGCTCAAGCACCGCAAATGAGTGTTGAGCAAGCACAGGCCAGTTTGTTTGGTAGTTTAAATGATGATGTGAGCGCGCCGCGTCCAATGTTAAATTTACCTGCGGAAAATGACGTGCCTATTGCGACATCTCAGTCACGTCCTACGATTGCAGTTTCTCAAGAGCCAATGGGTGTATTAGCAGGAGGATAGCGCGTTTGGGTTTTAGCTTCGTAATTTGGCGTATCCGCGAGTAAGAAGTGTTGCGATAATTTTTGCGGAAAAGCGAAACCATGCGAACATCACAAAGAATACAAAACTCGCTGAAATACCAGCCAGGATAACTTTTGAAGTTCCCGAGGCGTCATATTCCAGCATTTTTAATGTGTTCTCACCCCCTGCGAATGCGGCAATCATGACTAAAAACGTCCAAAACCCGACCCAGTAAAAATTTAGTAATTTATTCTTTCGAGGAAATTTTGTGATAGGAATGAAGAACAATGAGACCGTGAGGATCGTGTAAAGAAACATTATTAAGACTGGTAGTGAGTGTGCCAACATGAGCCAAAAGCGCCTTTTCATAAAAATATGAAACATGCGACGCAAACGTCAGGCCAAATTAGCGTTAGCTACGTTCTTTTGTCGTTAAAAACTTGATATCTGGATTTTTTTCTTGGGCATAACCAATATCCCAAGCAGATTTGGCAAGGAAAACCGGGGCGCCGTCTAGGTCCTCACCCATTGATGCTTGGGATTTGTCCATAAATGCTTTGAGTTTAATTGGGTCATCACATGCCAGCCAGCGGGCAATTTGATAAGGCGGGGACTCGAAAGTAACGTCTAAACCATATTCCGTTTTTATACGTTCGCGCATAACGTCAATTTGTAGAGCGCCCACCGCGCCAACTATCATATCAGACCCGAATGCAGGTTTGAAAAGTTGTGTGACACCTTCTTCTGCAAGGCTTTCCAAAGCTTTGCGTAAATGTTTGGCTTTCAACGGATCTGCAAGACGGGCGCGGCGTAATATTTCAGGAGCAAAATTAGGAATTCCCGCAAACTTTATTTTCCCATTTTCTGACAGGCTATCGCCTACGCGAAGCGCGCCGTGATTGGGGATTCCAATGACGTCACCCGCATAAGCGTGGTCTGCAAGTTCTCTGTCTTGAGCGAAAAATAGGATAGGATTGTGAACTGAAATCGTTTTATTTTCGGTTGTTTTCAATTTCATGCCACGTCTAAACTCGCCTGAACACATTCTTAGAAAAGCGACCCGGTCGCGATGGTTAAGGTCCATATTGGCCTGGACTTTAAAAACGAACCCTGCAACTTCTTTATCAGTTGGCTTTATTTCGATTTTTTGACCAGCTTTTGTGCAAATCTCTGGCTGTGGTTGCGGTGCAAATTCAGAGAGTGCATTGATTAATTCTAAGACTCCGAATTTACGAAGAGCGCTACCAAAATAAACAGGCGTCATATGGCCTTCACGAAATGATTGTTCGTTAAAGGTCGGGTATTCTTTCGCTAGTTCTTGTTCTTCTACAAACTCTTCTAGCATTTCGTTATCATCAAAATGGGCTCCTATGGCATTTCCTTCCATTGGGGTCCAACTATGTATCCCACCGTCTTCAGGCTTAACAAAAGTAAGGAATTGGCCGCTACGTAAATCCGAAACCCCTCGAAATCTTCGACCAGAGCCAGCTGGCCATTGCATAGGAACAACATCAAGGGCAAGCTTGTCTTCGATTTCAGCGATGATTTCAAATGTGTCGCGGGCTTCACGGTCAAGCTTGTTCACGAAGGTTACAATCGGAATATCGCGAAGGCGGCATACTTCAAAAAGTTTTAATGTTTGTGGTTCAATCCCTTTCGCTGCATCGATGACCATTACGGCGCAATCCGCGGCAGTTAGTGTGCGATAAGTATCTTCTGAAAAATCCTCATGCCCTGGCGTATCAAGTAAGTTAAATGTTAGGCCCGCATGCTCAAAGGTCATGACGGATGAAGATACAGAAATACCTCGTTCTTGCTCTATTTTCATCCAGTCAGATTGTGTTCTCCTCGCTTCACCACGTGCAGCGACTTGCCCAGCTTGATGAATCGCGCCAGCTGCCAGCAACATATTTTCTGTTAGAGTTGTCTTTCCCGCATCAGGATGAGAGATAATGGCAAAAACACGCCGTTTACTGGGTTCAGATTCAAGGGCTTTGGACATGGCGCGGAGATAAGGCGAATAAAGGAGTAGGGCAAGTGGTATTGCCTAGATTCTATTCTGGACAAATAGTTTAGCCTTTGCCACGACTGTATCGTGAAGAAGCTACCGGTTAAATATTTCAGGCAAGCAAAAGATGCGGGGCGTGCGCTAAATCTCGCAGCAAAGTCAATGCGTATTTTAGATTCTGTTTCATGGGATGATACTCACCGTGAAAGCTTTTTAAAATCTGAAAAACTACCGACCCCTGAATATGCTTCGATAGATGTCTCACGCCCACGTGAACTTATACATGACGCTCGAAAATCCATACAAGGAGAGCATGTCGTTTTTGAATGGCTTAACCGTTTGGCTGATACACTCGAAACGACGACCCATCTGATATCTTCTCGCGGGACACATGCATTTTATGAAGCCTCATCTAATCTCTTCGGAAGTCCAAAAAAATTAATGCTGGACGGTAAAACACGCGTAATAGACTTAGCACAGCATATGGACGGAACGCTTGATGGGCTCGATTTTTCTAAGCTTGTTGTCGAAGGTTACGAAACCCATTTGAGTGCCCGTGAGTTTGCTGACGAACTGATGCCGCGGCTGTCAGAACATTTTGGCGCGAGCGCTCCGACCGTTGAGCTATCTGATACGCTATCTGCCAAAGCCGTGGCAGGCCGCACACGTATTCGTATTCGTTCCAGTGCCCAGTTCACTGACCGCGATATTGAGCAACTTCTTCAGCATGAAGCGTTGATACATACGGCGACGGCTCTAAATGGGCGCGCGCAACCGCATTTCAAAATTCTTGGACGGGCACATGCCGGAACCACCGAAGTGCAAGAAGGGCTCGCCGTATTTGCCGAGATTATTAGCGGAGCTATGGATCCAGAACGGTTCCGGCGTTTGTCAGATAGAGTTATTGGCATCCAAATGTCGATTGATGGGGCGGATTTTAAAGAGGTGTTTGATTTTTACAAGGAACGTGTCGAAGTTCCAGAGCAAGCTTTTGAGAATACGCGCCGTATCTTTCGTGGTGGTATCATAGCAGGCGGCGCACCGTTCACCAAGGACATGGTTTATCTAAATGGTTTATTACGGGTGCACAATTTTATGCGTACGGTGGTTAAGTTAGGGCGAGCGGATCTCATTCGTGTTCTATTTTGTGGTAAAATGGATATTGAAGATGTGCCTGCTTTAGCTCAAATGGCAAGCTCGGGCCGCATGAGGGAGCCAGAGTTCATGCCGCCTTGGGCAAAAGATCTAAGGTTTTTAGTATCCTATATGGCTTATTCAAGTTTTTTAAATCAGGTGAAAATGCCAGGTTTTCAGGCCTATTATCAAGAAGAGTTGGATGATGTACCAATTGTATGGGATTTTGCAGTATAGGTTGGTAAGATGAAGTTGTCTTATGTTTTTATGATGGGCGCTTTAACAGTCTTCATAAATGGCTGCGAGCGAGTCGAATTTAAGAACTCAGATGCCCCTGCTCAGGTTAATGATGAGTCTAAATCTAACGAAATCAAAAAGGTCTATACGACACCCAAAATAGAAACGAATACACTAATCACAGATTATGATTTCGTGACCCCTAGAGACATAATCACGCGTGCACATAAAGCTACAGGCGGTTTAACTTGGGCCAGGCCAAATTCTTTGGCTCTGGGAGGTTATGCAGTTTTTTATAAAGACGGGAAGACCCATCGTCATGAAAGTCATAAAATGTGGCGCGTATATGCAGCTAGAAAAACTGATGCGCGACAAGTTGCTGGAAAAGTACGAATTTACTCCGTTAAAAACGGTGAGGCAGTTATAAATATAAGTTATGATGGCATCACTACTTATACCGATAAGGGCGCGCAGCCCAAAACGGACGCGGATAAAGGGTGGTCTGAAAACTTTGGGTTTGGTGTTATTCGCCATGCCTTGGGTGATGGGTATCGGTTAGAACGTTTGCCTGATGATCTTATTGATGGAAAGTCCGCCTATATGATTAAAGTGTTTGATCCTGCTGGCGGTGAAACAAAGTTCGGGATTGCGCAAAAGGATTATAAAATTTTAAAAGTTGGATTCGATACGGCGCGAGGTTGGCACGAGCGTATTTATTCGGATTTTTATTCCAACCCAAATGAAAGCTGGGTACAGCCAGGTAGGGTGCGCCTTTATTATAACGGTACAAAGTCTAATGAGGTGATTTGGGAGCGATACGCGATAAATCAAGATCTTCCCGATTGCCTCTTTGTATTGCCACAAGCCGAAGATTGCGGGGGTTGACCCCTTCCAGTTTAATCAGCTGCAATGATTAATTTGACGTTTTGCTCTATGCAAAGTTCACCAATAAAATCATTGGTTTTGTCATCTGTTACAAATATATCAACATCTTCAAGTGCGGCCATCTTGTGATTAGCATTTTGACCGATTTTTTTTTCATCTGCGACCAAAATTGTTACGTCAGATTGGGCGATAATGGCTTGAGCCATTCTAGCTTCATTGAGGCTATAAGAGAACAGGTTTCCTGATGGGGTAATTGCGCCAGCTCCTATAATCCCAAAGTCGAAACGGTGTTCTGAGATCATATCGAACGCACGAGGGCCCAGCATGCCGCCATCTTGGCGTCGCACGTGGCCTCCACAAAGAGTTAACTCTGAGGTTTCCGTGTCTTGAAGCACATGAGCTATGTTTAGATTATTCGTAACGAATTGCATATCCTGATGAGAGATTAAGTGACGGGCAACGGCTTCGGTACTTGTGCCTAAACTCAGAAATATACATCTTTCATTAGGAATAAGGGCAGCCGTTGTTTGTCCTATAAGGTTTTTCTCTCCAGAGCGTGAAGCTAAACGCTCTCTGTAAGAACGATTTTCATATCCTTGAACTGCGCTAGCACCGCCATGTACGCGGCGGATTAGCCCATGTTTTTCTAAAATGTCAAAGTCTCGTCTTATTGTTTGTGTTGTTTTTCCAAACTTTCTCGCAGCAAGCTCAGTTTCAGCAAATCCATGGGTTAAAACCATTTTGATTAGCTTTGACTGCCTGACATTAGGTTCGAAATAAGAACCTATTTTCACATCAGGTTTGATAGAGGGGTTTTCACTCATAATTTTTAGTCTCATATAATAAGACGAATTGCAATGATTTTCAAAATACCACAATAATGTTGTTATTAGAACATTTTTCTTTTAAAATGTATAAAAATGTTGTTATTGAATAAGCAAATTGAATCACAGGATACTTCAATGGTTAAAATTGCAATTAATGGGTTTGGCAGAATTGGTCGAATGGTACTGCGAGCCCTTATCGAAACAGGAAGAAAAGATCTCGAAGTTGTAGCTATTAATGACCTGGCAGAGGCTGCACGACTGGCTCATTTACTTAAATATGACAGTGTGCATGGTCCTTTTCCCGGCGATATAGGAGCAGGCGACGATGCAATCTCGGTTAATGGGGTGTTAATCCCAGTCTTTAATGAACGCGAACCGGAAAATTTACCCTGGGAAAAGCTCGGGATTGATATTGTTATGGAGTGTACGGGTTTCTTTCTGACTCAAGACTTATGCGGCAAACATATTCTCGCTGGGGCAAAAAAAGTCCTTATGTCAGCTCCTGCTAAAGATGATACTAAAACAATCGTTTATGGGGTGAATGATAATCTCATTGATGCTACTGATGTTTTTGTTTCAAATGCATCTTGTACAACCAATGCTTTAGCGCCGCTCTTAAAAGTTCTTCATGAGAATTTTGGCGTGGTCAGCGGAATTATGACAACCATTCATGCGTATACTGGAGACCAACCAACTCAAGACTCAATGCATAAAGATATTTATCGTGGTCGTGCTGCAGCTTTATCGATGGTGCCAACATCCACTGGGGCGGCCAAAGCGATTGGAAGAGTGCTTCCTGAACTTAACGGAAAGTTGGAGGGGGTAGCTGTACGTGTACCTGTACCTAATGTTTCAATGGTTGATCTTACGGTTCATCTCGAAGAGAAAGTATCTGCAGAAAAAGTACGAGATTCTTTTAAAGTAGCTAGTGCTGGATCAATGAAAAATATTCTCGGCTTTGTGGATGAAGCCCTCGTATCTATTGACTTAAACCATGATCCTCATTCTTCCAGTTTCGCAAGCGATCAAGTATATGTTACGGATAGTGGTCTTGTTCGTGTTATGTCTTGGTATGATAATGAGTGGGGTTTTTCTAACCGTATGTTAGATACGGCATCTGTTATGGCGAAATTTATCTGAATAAAATGAACTTGCTAGTCTTAGATATCGCAGTCTATGCAGCCCTGAAGCAACCGTTAAAATGTAACGCTGCTGGCATTGAAATTTGGAGTTAGAAGTTTGGCAGAATTTATCCCAGTCGACCCCTTTGACATCGTCATTTTTGGAGGAACGGGAGACCTATCTAAGCGTAAATTAATCCCAGCGCTGTTTCATCGGTTTTTGGATGGCCAAATCGATCAGTCTTGCAGGATTGTTGGAGTTGCTAGATCAAAGCTATCTCGCCAAGAATTTGTTAATTTGGCAAAGGAGGCTTGCCAAGCCGCGTCTTCTAATTGGGATGAAGGTAAATGGGGGTCATTTTCTGAATTTCTTGAATATATTCATATGGATGTCACGAAAGTGGGTCCATCTTGGAATACGCTTAAGGGGTATTTGACGAATGATGGTCGTCCGCAAGTTTTCTATCTTGCCACAACGCCACTAATTTATACTGCAATATGTAATGTACTCGGCGAGGTTGGCCTGAACACGCCTAATGCTCGCTTAGTTCTAGAAAAACCTATTGGGACGGATTTGGAATCCGCACGCGAAATTAACGCGGGTGTTGGAGCAATTTTCGAAGAAAAGTCCATTTACCGTATTGATCATTATCTCGGTAAAGAAACTGTTCAAAACTTAATTGTATTACGTTTTGCTAACGCATTATTAGAACCTGTTTGGTCAAGAAACGCGATTGATCATGTGCAGATTACTGTAGCTGAAGAGTTGGGACTAGAAGGTCGGGCTGATTATTATGACCGATCCGGTGCTGTTCGGGATATGATCCAAAATCATCTTTTGCAACTCGTATGTCTGACAGCTATGGAGCCTCCAAATTCTTTAGAAGCTGATGATGTTCGAGTCGAAAAAATCAAAGTGCTGAAAGCGCTTAAACCTTATACGGCGGAAACAGTATTACAAAACTCTACCCGGGCACAATACGATGCAGGACTTGTTAAAGGTAAAAAAGTTGTCTCGTATCAAGAGTCATTATCAGGTGAAAAACCTAAAAGTACGACGGAAACATTTGTCGCTCTAAAAGTAGAAATTCAAAATGGCCGTTGGGCGGGAGTTCCTTTTTACCTACGTACAGGTAAGCGGATGGAAGGGCGTCGTTCTTCGATAATGATTCAATTTAAACCCACGCCGCATCCGTTATTTGATAAAGCTGACCGCCTTCCAAACCGGCTTGTGATGCGATTGCAACCTGATGAAGGCATGCGTCTTTTCATGCAAATCAAAGAACCTGGACCAGGTGGTTTGCGCCTTAAATATTTGCCGCTTGATTTATCCTATGCAGAAAACTTCACAGTGCGCTATCCTGATGCTTATGAGCGCTTATTGATGGATATTGTCAGGGGTAATTTAGCCTTATTCATGAGCCGTGATGAAGTTGAAGCTGCGTGGCGTTGGGTGGATCAGCTTTTGAAAAGCTGGGACGAAGTTAGTCAGCCTTTAGAGACGTATGTTGCAGGCACTCAAGGCCCTATACAATCCGCTATGCTTCTTGATAGAGATGGCCGCGAATGGTGGGAACAATAGTAACAATGCATACATATAAATGCTTTTCTGATAGGGAATTATTATATCATACGGCGACGGATAAAATAGCGGCGCTCCTATTAGAAAGTTTAAACTCAAACCAAAAAACATCATTGTTTTTGTCAGGCGGTTCCACGCCTGGGCCTGTTTATCAGGCGCTTTCTGAACGACAGCTATCATGGCAGGATGTAAATGTTGGCTTGGTAGATGAGCGATGGGTTGATAGTGAAAACCACGGGTCAAATGCGCGGCTCATTCAGAAAACCCTTTTAACCAATTATGCCGTCGCTGCAAAGTTTTTGGGCATGAAGACTAATCACAAAACCTCGCGGAGTGCACAAGCCAGTGTCTCCAAATCATATCAAAGAATTTCATCAAAAAATGCTATAGCTATCTTAGGGATGGGGACTGATGGTCATGTCTGCTCTTGGTTTCCTGATTCTGATGGCTTAGCAGCGGCAGTAGATCCAAGTAATAAGAATTTAGTGCAATCGATTATAGCTCAGAAATCTGATGTTACTGGCGATTATTTAGAACGAATGACTTTAACATATGGCGCAATTGCGGCTTGTCGTTCAGTCATTTTGATAATTACCGGAGAGGCAAAGAAGAAAATTATCGACTCCGTTTTGGCTGGCTTTGATCAGAATTTACCCGTTGCACATCTAATGGGTTTAAGGCCCAATCAATTATCAATCTTCTATGCGCCGTAATTATGACCGATAATCTAAACCCAAAACTTCAAGAGATCACCGATCAAATTGCGAAGCGATCAAAAGAGACACGTGAAGCATATTTGTCATTAACGCACTCAAATCGCCGTAATGGTCCAGCGCGCAGCCATTTGAACGCAGGAAATCAGGCTCACGCTTATGCGGGATGTGCGTTACATGATAAAAATATTCTGGTCGGCGCTAAGTGGCCCAATATTGGTATTATTACGTCTTATAACGATATGCTTTCGGCCCATGCACCATATGCAAACTACCCCGATATTATAAAACAAGCAGCGCGTGATAACGGGGCTACGGCACAAGTTGCAGGCGGGGTACCTGCTATGTGTGACGGCGTGACACAAGGCAAAGACGGTATGGAATTATCTCTTTTCTCTCGTGACGTCATTGCCATGAGTACAGCCGTTTCATTGTCTCACGATACTTATGATGCGGGATTATATCTTGGCATTTGCGATAAAATTGTTCCCGGGCTTTTAATTGGCGCGCTACAATTTGGTCATCTCCCAGCTATTTTTGTGCCAGCGGGGCCTATGCCTTCAGGTCTTCCTAACAAAGAGAAAATTCGTATCAGGCAACTTTTTGCAGAAGGTAAAATAGGTCGAGACGAGCTTTTGAAAGCCGAAATGGAAAGTTACCACGGGCAGGGCACCTGTACGTTTTATGGTACGGCGAACTCCAATCAAATGCTTATGGAGATTATGGGGCTGCATATGCCGGGCGCTGCATTTATTAACCCAGGCACGCCCCTTCGCGAGGCTGTGACCAAAGCTACTGTGAAGCGTGCCTCTGAAATTACTACTTTAGGGGATAGCTACATCCCCATTGCCGAAATCGTAGATGAAAAATCCATCGTCAATGCGATTGTAGGTCTTATGGCAACGGGAGGTTCAACCAATCACGCACTGCATATTCCAGCAATTGCGAGAGCGGCTGGGGTCATTGTAAATTGGGACGACTTTGATGCAATTTCAAAATTAACGCCGCTTTTAACCCGCATATATCCAAATGGTCAGGCCGATGTGAATCATTTCCATGCCGCAGGCGGAATGGGACTTTTAATTCGAGAACTTCTAGATGCTGGTTTACTTCATGAAGATGTAAATACGGTTATGGGGCGAGGCCTTCGCGCGCATACACAAGAGCCAGTTTTAAAAGACGGTGTTGCCATCTGGAGAGAGGGCCCAGTTGAAAGTCAGGACAAAGAGGTTCTTTTCACAGCCGCTTCACCCGCGAGCAAAGATGGCGGTCTTTCTGTTTTGGATGGGAAATTAGGACGCAGCGTTATAAAGACCTCGGCCGTGAAGCCTAAGCATCATAAAGTCACCGCGCCAGCGCGTGTTTTTAATACTCAAAATTCCATGATTGAAGCCTTTGAAGCTGGTGAACTTGATAAAGATGTCGTTGTTATTGTGCGATATCAAGGCCCTAGCGCCAATGGGATGCCAGAGCTTCATAAACTCACACCGTCGTTAGGGGTTCTTCAAGATAGAGGTTTTCATGTTGCGCTTGTGACCGATGGCCGTATGTCTGGCGCTTCTGGTAAAATACCAGCAGCTATTCATGTGACTCCAGAAGCGTCGCAAGGCGGGCCGCTATCCCGTATTCAAGATGGCGATATGGTCACTTTAGATGCGACAACTGGGGTGCTTGATGTTGATATTGATCCAAATATTTTCGAGGCGCGTCCATCCGTTTCCTTCAACCCTAATTCCAAGGTTCTTGGGTTTGGACGAGATTTGTTCGGAACATTTCGTCAAGCCTGTTTATCCGCCGAAGAGGGAGCGGCCAGTTTCGGCGTAAAGTAGGTTGCCAAGCCTCGCTAGCTTTTATCCGCATTACTACCGCTCGGCATTTGACCCAAAACATCCATAACGGATTTAATCAAAGGGATTTCATGTTGCATAGCGCGGTAGCCGCGCTCGATAAGCTCGTCCGCTTTGGTAAATTCGAGCATACCGATATGCCCAATACGCGGGGCCACAAAAACATCTGGTGGATCGCCCGCAAGGCGAGAGCGTGAAATACGGTCCATAACGATATTGAGAGTTCCCATCATGACGGAGCCAACTTTGGGGCCTTTGCCTGATTTTCCATCACCTATCATGCTTTTGAGTAAGAGCCGATCAGGACGCAGCTTATTAAGTGATTGCGCCGCAAGCTCAAACGGATCGGCAGCGTCTTCATCATCCAAAGCCAGCTCATGAGAACTCCCAATCGGTCCAAAAGCGTCACCGTTTAGGCTCACAGCGATCACCATATGCGCGCCCATGGCGCGGCAGGCAGAAACAGGCACGGGATTGACTAGCGCGCCATCAATCATAAATCGTCCATCAATTTTAATAGGCTCGAAAGCACCGGGCAGGGCATAGGAGGCGCGGATAGCGGGAACAATCTCCCCGCGTTGTAACCAGACTTCGTAACCTGTTCTCAGATCACAGGTCACAGCCGCAAATTTCCGATCCAAATTTTGGATTTCAAGATCCCCCATATAGTGCCGTAAAACCCGCGCGAGGCGTTCCCCGCGCATAAAACCAGAGCCGCCCCAACTTACATCCATATAACTCATCATGCGGCGGCGATTGAGCGATCTCGCCCATTTCTCAAGCACGTCAAGTTTCCCGGCTAAGTACACGCCGCCAACGAGTGCGCCAATAGAGGTGCCCGCAATAATATCAGGCCGAATACCTGCCTCGATTAAAGCGCGTATGGCACCGATATGGGCCCAGCCGCGCGCAACACCGCCGCCAAGCGCAAGGCCTAAAGGTGGCGGGCTGTCAGGGCCTAATGTATTCGTGTCGAGTCTCATGCCAAATCTCTACCCTAAGGCGCGTAAAAAATGAACGGCTATCTCAGGGAAAATTCATATGATGTCTTTTAAGTTTATGGATTATCTGAAAATGAAGATACAGGCTCAATATGTCCTTGAAATGTTAGGTAGTCTAAACGTAGCTAATACAATCCTAAAAACTGCACCTAGATAATCTTGCTCTATGCTTATGGCGGTCAGATTAAATTGATGGCGGAGCCGGCCGTAACTACGGTTTCAACTTCTGCTCAAGGTTTACTGCTGGAATTGGGACTGCCGCTCCCGCCCCAATGTCGACAGGAGTTTCAACTTCTGGCGCGAGATTTCCTATGGCTGGCTCTGTAAAAGCGAGTGTGTTAATCAAAACAGGAGCTGCAGTTGGTGGAATTGGTGATACAGTTTCAGATGATATTGAAAATCTATTTACTCTCAGTTTAAATTAGGATTCAGTCATTCCTACATGTAACCGAGAGATAACCGCGCATTTGGGATCGCAATTTTCTGTGCAACCAAAAACGTCCAATTCGGTTCAATATCACGTTCTAACGTTTATTTTTGGGACTTCAAAATGGAGCGGGCGAAGAGATTCGAACCCTCGACCCTCACCTTGGCAAGGTGATGCTCTACCACTGAGCTACGCCCGCTCATATTTTGCGTAGATGCCCACAAAAGCGAGCTTGGCAGAAGAGCCGCTATATGACCCAATGCAGGGGGATTATCAAGCGGCTTTTTGAGTTTTATGTAGTTTTTTAAACTTCTAAATCGAAGGTTTGTAGATTTAGGGCGTATCCGATATTGTTAGGCGGACTTCTATTTCAAGTGCTCTTAATTTATCTCTTGCGTCTAACAAGTTAGCGACATCTATGTGCCGCGCAAAACGGGATTGCTTCGCTTTTTTCAGGCGAGAAATTTCCTGCTTTAGGGCCTGTATTTTCTCCAACTTTGACATTTGCACTCCTACAATTGTCGCGCGCCTTATTACAATTAATAGATGATTCGGTTTAAATTGTATTTACAAATCTAAAATGAGACTTAATTGAGACCTATGCCAGTTACACGTTCAGAACTTTTTCAAAAACTTGATGATTTAAATATCATGCATAAGACGCAGGATCACGCGCCCGTTTTTACCGTTGAGGAGAGCGCTGCGATTAAAGCAAATATGCCGGGGGGACATACGAAAAACCTGTTCTTGAAAGATAAAGCAGGCGCGTTTTTTTTGATCTGCGCGCAAAGTGATACGCCCGTTAAAATTAATAAGCTTCATCCTGTCTTGGGATGTAAGCGCCTCTCTTTTGGCAAGCCGGAGGCATTATTGGACAAATTAGGCGTGGTGCCGGGCTCCGTGACCTTGTTTTCAATTATCAATGATAATGCCTGCGAGGTGACTTTGGTTATAGATCAGCGTTTAACGCGGCATGATATTGTCAATTTTCATCCACTTCTTAATGATGCGACAACTGCGATTTCAAGCGAAGATATGATTAAATTTTCTAAGGCGACGGGGCATGATCCAATTATATTGGACCTTGCCGCGCTGTCAAAAGTAACGGCGTCCTAACTGCCTTTTAGCGCATTTTCGAGCATTTCATCTAATGCGTTGGTGTCAGCGCCAGAAATAAAGTCATCATTAATGACGAAAAAAGGTGTGCCCGTGAGAGATGGGATACGGTTGGCCAATAGTAAGCCATCTTCGAGCTGACGGTCTAGGGTCGGGTCCTTCATATCTTCTTTGAGTTTTTTGATATCCAATCCCGCTTTTTCAGCAATTTGAAGCACGCGTTCAGCGGTAAGGCTACGCTCCGCCATAAGCGAAAAATGCATGGTTGCGTATTTGCCTTGGCGACCTGCAGCGAGGGCGGCTTTGGCGGCATTTTTAGATGTCTTTGTTCGGCCGTCTAATATCGGGAGTTCTTTGAAGACAATGCGGACATCATTTGGATATTTATCCATAACGCCTTTGACCCAGTCAGAAGATGATTTGCAAAACCCGCAATTATAATCAAAAAATTCGACGACTGTGACCTTTGCATCTTTTGGGCCGATAGAAATATCACGCGGGTCTTTGAAGAGGGCGTCAGAAACAGCCGCAATCGATGCGCGGTTCTGTTTTTTATCCAGTTCAATGAGAGCATCTCGAACAATCTCGGGGTTTTCCTTCAGGTAATCTTGAATAATTTGCTCAACATCGGCGCGCTTCATGTCGCGTTCAGATGAGGGGCCTGCCTCTGCACATCCTGATGTCGCCGCTAAGGCGATTGCAATAGCTGTCGCTGTAAAGATTTTCATGGGTGTCTCCATCCGGATATCGTTTTATTTGGTGCTTCTATGCTAATTTTTAACAGGGCTAAAGCGGAAACGTAAAGTTTCGCTTACTGATTAAAGTGGCTGTTGTTTAATTCCGCGACACTTGGAAGGAAAGAGGTTTTCTGCGGCTTCTTTTGCTACGCTTTTTAGCCAGCTCGGCATCTGAGATCACGATAATATCCGAAGCCCGACGCCATTGGGGTTCGTTTCGTGGTAAATCCTTTTGCGCGCGCTGGGCAAAAGAGCGTGCTCTTTGTACGTCCCCAATGGCGTAAGCTTGTTCCGCTGTAGCATATTTCGCCAAGGCCTCTTGATTTAGCTCACCATAGGCTCTGGAGAGAGTATACCACATATAGCTATTTTGTCGTTCACTTTGTAGCGCAGATTTCAAGAGGTCCACTGACATATTAACTTTCTCAGTTTCGCCAGACTCCAAATAGGCCTGCGCTAATGCGAGTTTTAGCAATGGGGCATCAGGCTTGAGTTCAAGTGCGCGTTTAGCAGGCTCAATAGATTTATTGCCCTGACCACTTTCGTAAAGAATTTGTGCTTTCAATTCATAATAATATGGATTGTCGGGTTCTTCAGCAATCAGACTGTCAATTTCACGTAACGCATTTCGTAAGTCTGCGGCTTTGAAATGCGCGACAGCGCGCGCATATCGGGCTGGCTTTGATGTATCTGTTGGCGGGAAACGTGAGAAGACAAGTTGAGGCCCCTCTAAAAAGCCTCTGAGTTTTGCTTTTGTCATGTCCAGTCTGAATTGGTGTTCTTCCGTATCGGGTTTTACGGCATATTCACTTTCTTCCACTCGTTCCCTGAGGGCGTCTATACGATCAGCTGAAAGCGGATGCCCTCTAAAATAAGGATAACGTCTTGCTTGCGATAAAACTTCCTGCGCTCTGAATTTGTCGAAAAAGTCGATTAAACCCTGACCGGATTGCCCCGTACGTTCCATATATTGGGCTGCATATTGATCAGCCGCAGACTCGTTCACGCGAGAATAGGCGAGGGCCTCGATAGCGCCAAATTGTTGAGACCCGCCAAGCACTAATGCACCAGCCTGTCCTTCGCCGGCTAGGATTGCGGCAAGTCCTATCCCTGCTGCAATTAACATGGCGCCATATGCGCTACGATTACCGTAATCACTGCGGACAATGTGGCCGCCGGCTATATGACCGGCTTCATGAGCGATGACGCCTTTGAGTTGGTTTGGCGTTTCAGACTCGAGGATTAGCCCGCTATGCAGGAATATATTTTGTCCGCGCGTTACAAATGCATTGAGTGACGGGTCATTAACAAGATACAAATCAACATTTGACGGGGTTAATCCTGCTGCACGTAATATCGGGTGTGTATATTCCTTTAACGTCTCTTCAATTTCAGTGTCACGTAAAAGAGATTGTGCATAGGCTGGTAGAGATTGTGCCAGTAAAATTACAAAGGCGGCACACATAGCTGTGACAGATTTTATAAAGGGAAGGGGCAAGCAATATTTTCCTATGTTTGGCGAATTCTATCTTAGTCTTAACCTGATTTGCAAGTTAAGCAGAGGTAACAATGCAGTGAAATGACAGTTCCCCAAAGAGCTAATTTAGACTGTTTATAGTGATATTTCGAAGTTTTTGTGGGGCTTCGCTCAGTCTTTCAACTTGTTGGTCAGGCGCTTTTATGTATCGTTAACCTATTGTTAAATTATGATTCGGGTTTCGCCTGATTATTTTCAAACCTTCCCTGGGGGGACTTATGAAGTTTTTTAAACGTGATAAATCAACGGACAGTGTTGAAATTTCAAGAGGCGTAAAGCCCATATATCAGCAATCTGCGTCTATTGTAGGAAAAACTGCAAGTTCAGATGATATCCAATCGGCACGAGACTCTGTAGAGTTTTTGACTGGAGAATTTAAAGCAACGGCTGATCAGCAACAAATTGCAGCCAAACGCATGGCGGCTCTGAATAAGACAATTTCAAAGATGGAAATTGGATTGCGTCATGTTGCCAGATTAGAGAGTGAGAACTCTGCACTTTCAACCGAATTAAATAACATTCGTACAAAACTTGAACAGAAAACAAGCTGGGCTTCTGAGCAAGAAAACAAGTTAGTTAGCTTAGAGCGGCAGCACGTTGAAATGCGTCAGCAATTTGAACTTGCCAAAGCTGAAATTGCGCAGCGTAAGGATCGCGAAGTTTCTGAACACGAAAAACTTATTAGCCAGGGTAGGGACATCGAACAGCTGTCCAGCCAGCTTAATCAGAAAGAAGAAACATTAGCTAGATTGCAAATGGCAAACCAAAACTTCCAAGATGAAGTTGCGGAACAAGCCGCAGACCTTTCTGCGCAAAACCACCGTGTTCTTGAGCTTCAAAAAAGCGTTGAAGAGCTTACGTCAAGATTAGAGCGTAAAACTAAAGACAGTGATACATCTACTGTTGAGCTTAAAAATCTACGGTTAGATTTCAACGATATGAAGGCTAAATTTTTCGAGAGTTCTGCGGCTTTGGAAAATGCTAAATATGATATAAAAACACAAAAAAATGTCTATGATGATACATTAAAGCGCCGTGATGATGAAACCTTAGCGCTAAAGAGCCGGATTGAGCAGCTCAATACCCAAGTGCGTATCAAGGACAATATGTCGAGCCATTTCGATGAGGAAATTATTACGCTTAGAAATCAGCTTGAAACTGAGCGGGAGAGAAATGACCGTAATGAGCAACGTTTCCGTGGTAAAGCCGATGAAGTCGAACGTAATGCCCGCGCTCTCGCACGTTCAAAAGTGGAGTTTGAGAACCTAAATGCTAAATTCTCTGCGGCGATGGAAGATATTGATACGCTACGTAAAATTAATCAGGTTCAGAAGCAAAAGCTTGAGCGTTATGCGGCGATTGGCGGCGTAAGTATTGGTCAAAGCATGATCGCTGCTGAAGCAGCTCGGTCAGATGCTGGAATTAAGCGGCCTATCTCAGAAGCGATAAAAGCGGCAAAGAATACGAATAATAAAGATAGTGGTTCAGGTCGTCTTAAAGCGGTCTGATACTAATTTCTAGCGTTACACTTCTTCGCAGGTAGCCTTATTATTTGATGCACTTCGATTTTTGTTGGGTCAGATATTCCATTTAAGACTGATATGTCATTGACAGATGAGCAGTTTTCACGGGCGATGCGGTAAAGCGTATCGCCTTTTTTGATTGAGTAATAATATCCATCAGCGGCCTGAACTTTAGATGAGGCTTTAATAACGGATGGTTGTTCTATGACTGGTGTTTGAACGATGCGTTGAGTGTTCTGAACGGGTACGTGTTGAACTACAGGTGCTGGCACAGATTGTGTAGTAACATAGGTAGGTTGAGGCGCAGAGACGACTCTCGTCGTTGTGGGATAGCTGGGCGAGATACGCCGTGTGCTTGCACGCTGGAAATAATCGCGGCAGTTAACTTCAACATCAGCAATAACATTAGACGCGCGGCCTCCTTCTTCGAGAATCAGCACGCGAGCACTATCATTTTTAGAATTCCCGTCTTGGGCTTTAGACCGCATATTGTCATTTTCGCAAACCATCGCCGCTTCGGCTTGTTCGACACGGGGCGCGGTTGTATGAACGTTAGATTGTACCGTCTTGATAACTCTAGGTTTTTTGCGTTCAATCTTAACAGTTGGAATCTTGTCAGTGACTGTTGCGCACCCAGTAAGTGCAAAAAGTGTTATAACGCAAAGTGGTGTGAATTTACCCAGCATAATCATCCTCTAAACTAGTTAGAAGATATGCCGTTTTATGGTTTATAAAGCGTTAAGTGCTATCCGCAAATTTGAATTATCGTCCTGCGGTTCTAGCCCCGCCACCGGCGGATTTTGCGCCGCTTGCTACATCGCGTTCAATTTTGAAAGCTTCTGCTAGCCTATCGTAAAATGCAATTTGGTTTAAAATTTCAGGATCGTCCACTAGCGGGTCTGGCGCGCTAAGCGGCCTTGTTTTTAAGCCTTTATGGGCCGCGCGCATGTAATCTTTCCAGGCATCAACAGGGAGTAGCCCGCCTGTAATTTTGCGCATAGGGGAATTGTCATCATTTCCGAGCCAAACACCCGTGGTGTAATTTGCGGTAAACCCAATAAACCAAGCGTCTCTATAATCTTGTGAGGTCCCCGTTTTTCCCGCCGCTTGGCGTGATCCTAATTGAGCGCCATGGCCCGTGCCGCTATCAATAACGTCGCGTAATATAGATGTCATTTGTCGGGCGTATGGAACAGAGTAAACCCGGCTGGGCGTAGTTGATCTTCGCGTATAAAGCGGTGTCTTTGCGGTGTTGGACACACTTTCAATGAGGTATGGCGAGAATTTTTGGCCTTCATTCGCAAATACAGTGTAAGCGCCGGTCAAATCATAAAGCGTTACTTCTGAGGATCCCAATGAAATAGAATATTCAGGCCTCATCTCTGTCGTAATCCCAAAACGCGTTGCCAGCGATGCAACGCGTGTAGGGCCGATTTCTGCACCGACTTGGGCAGCAATGGTATTTATTGATAATTTTAAAGCCTCGCGAAGAGACATAGGGCCCCTAAAGCGCTTCGTGTAGTTTTCTGGCGCCCAGCCTGCAATCTCAGTCGGTTGGTCAATGCGAATAGTTCCAGGGGTGAAGCCGTCCTCAAGCGCGGCTGCGTAAACGAAGGATTTAAAGGAGCTTCCCGGTTGGCGCTTTGCCTGCGCCGCGCGATTAAATTTTGAGGCATTGTAATCTCGTCCGCCTATCAATGCCCTAACTGCGCCAGATTGATTTTCAATCGAGACAAGCGAGCCTTCCGTTACTTTTTTCGATTTTTCATTCTTCTCAAGGATTTTAACAATAGAGCTATGTGCTTTTTTCTGAAGCTTTGTATCTAAAGTCGTTTTAATAACGAGATCTTTATGTTGACTGCCTACAAGTCCTTGCGCGCGCTCAGCTATGAGGTCAAATGCGTGACCAATTTCGTTGGCGGTGATTAACGGTTCTGCATCATCCGCTATAACAGGCGGGGAATTTTCTGCTTTTGTCAATTCTTCATAAGAAACCATGTTATTTGCGGCCATGCGGGACAGTACCAACTGCGAACGGCTTAACGCGCCATCATAATTTGTTGTCGGGTCATATCTTGAAGGGGCTTTGGGGAGCGCCGCTAAAAGGGCGGCTTCTGATAGCGTAATATCTCGCGATGATTTACCAAAATACTTTTGAGACGCGGCTTCAACGCCAAAAACCCGGGGGCCAAGGGGGATACGGTTTAAGTAAAGTTCAAGAATTTCAGGCTTTGTCAAACGTTGTTCCATCTCACGGGCTAGCCACATTTCTTGAAATTTCCGGCGGTAAGTTTTCTCTGGCGTTAGAACCATGTTTTTTACGAGCTGCTGCGTCAGTGTTGAGCCGCCTTGCCCTTTACTGCCCGATTTCGTGTTTTCAAACATGGCCCGTAAAATAGCTCTATTATCGACGCCTTCATGCTCATAAAAGCGCTCATCTTCGATGGCTAAGAATGCATTAGATACATAATCAGGCATATCATTAAGCTTCATAGGTTCCCCAAGAAAGGGGCCACGGTGCCCAATAATTTGTCCGTCTTTGTCCAGAATTGTTAGATTTGGCTCTAAGTTCATTTCCCACATCGTCGATTTGTCAGGCAAATCTGGCAAGCCATCCATGAGATAATAGCGCGTTTGGAAGTAGCCAATCGTTGCCAGAACGGCGAGCACAGCAATCACGGCCAGCACAATATTGCGCTTTTTGCGTTTTTCATTGTCGTTAGCGACATCTATATCGGCGCGGTATGTTGGCATCTCGTCCATCGTTGTATATGGGCTTCCTATGTCGAGCAAAACAAATCTTCCGTTCTGGAAAACCAAAAATATGGCAGAAATGAGCCCCGAAGAGTGGGAGAGCCTATGTGACAGCTGTGGTAAGTGCTGTTGTATTCGTTTGGAAGACGAAGATACAGCTCAAATTTACATTACTGATGTGGCTTGCAAACTGTTTGATTCGCAGACATGTCGGTGCAGTGATTATCCCAATCGAAGCCAAAAAGTGCCTGATTGCGTGACTTTGACGCCTGATAATGTCGGGCAACTTAAATGGATGCCGAGAACCTGCGCCTATCGCCTCATTTGGGAGGGCAAAGACCTTCCTGATTATCATCATCTTGTAAGCGGGTCGCGGGATACAATCCATGAAGTGGGCATGAGCGTTCAAGATGCCGTGACGAGTGAAATTTTAGTCTCAGAAGAAGAACAAGTCACACGCATCGTGATTTGGCCGGGAGAACCGGATATCAACTAGGCTCAGTCTATTCTGGCGATATAAATTTCTTGTAATTTTCTCTAAGATAGGCGTTGCATTCATAGGGGGAGGTGACTAGGTTCCGCCGCGATTGTGGACGCATTATCGTGAGTCTTTATGGCTCGTCAAAATTGGAAAAAGAGCCTTTCATGTCTGAGTTTTTGCTCAATTATCTGCCAATATTGATACTTTTAGGGATAGCGACGGCATTTAGCCTCGCTTTGCTTGTTGTTCCCGCGATTATTGCGCCCAAAGAGGCTGATACAGAAAAGCTCTCGACATATGAGTGCGGGTTTAACGCCTTTGATGACTCTCGGATGAAATTTGACGTTCGTTTCTATCTTGTCGCGATCTTATTCATTATATTTGATCTCGAGGTCGCCTTTCTTTTTCCTTACGCCGTTTCGCTCGACAAAGTTGGCTTTTGGGGCTGGTTTGTTGTGATGCTCTTCCTGCTCGAGCTGATTGCGGGCTTGGTTTACGCGTGGAAACGCGGCGCGTTGGATTGGGAATAGGTGAAATAGGATGAGTTCGATTATTACACCAAACGGAACGGCAGCGCGCGACCTTGGCACGCCAGCCTATGACCCTAAAAAGCACGACCCTTATTTTGATGGTCTTTCGGATCAACTCGCCGATAAAGGTTTTATTACAGCGGCTTCTGATGACCTTGTGACATGGGCGCGTACGGGTTCGCTTATGTGGATGACATTTGGTCTGGCCTGTTGCGCTGTAGAAATGATGCAAGCCTCAATGCCGCGTTATGATTTAGAGCGCTTTGGCTTTGCCCCGCGAGCCTCCCCCCGTCAGTCTGATGTGATGATAGTCGCAGGTACGCTCACCAATAAAATGGCGCCTGCGCTGCGTAAGGTTTATGATCAAATGCCTAATCCGCGTTATGTGATTTCTATGGGATCTTGCGCCAATGGCGGGGGCTACTATCATTATAGTTACGCTGTCGTGCGCGGCTGTGACCGTATTGTCCCTGTTGATGTCTATGTGCCGGGCTGTCCTCCAACTGCCGAGGCGCTAGTTTACGGTATTTTGCAGCTACAGAAAAAAATTCGCCGCGAAGGTAACATCGAAAGATAGTCATGGAAGACTTGAAAGATCATATCGAAACGCAGCTCAGCGATGCCGTCAATGCTGTCGTCATTGAGAATAGCGAAATCACGGTCGAGGCGCGGCGCGCTGAAATCGTGAAAGTCATAAGCTTTTTGCGCGATGATCCGATTTGTAAATTCTCATCACTGATTGACATTTGCGGCGTAGATTATCCTGCTCGCGAGCGCCGTTTTGATGTTGTCTATCATATGCTTTCTATGGCGCATAATACGCGTATCCGTATCAAAGTCACAACGGATGAAACTGCGCCGGTTCACAGCATCACCTCGATATTCCCTAATGCGAATTGGTATGAGCGCGAAGCTTTCGATATGTATGGTATCCTTTTCGACCAGCATCCTGACCTACGTCGTATCCTTACTGATTACGGCTTTGAAGGCTATCCGCTGCGTAAAGACTTTCCGCTCTCTGGCTTCGTCGAAGTGCGCTATGATGAAGAACGCAAATCAGTTGTCTATGAGCCTGTGAACCTGCCGCAAGAATATCGTAGCTTCGATTTTATGTCCCCATGGGAAGGCGCAAAATATATCCTTCCGGGTGATGAGAAGGGGGCTGAATAATGGCGACCACTGAAGCAATCCTTGAAGGCGACGACCGCAACTTCACCATAAACTTTGGGCCTCAGCATCCTGCGGCGCATGGTGTGCTTCGCCTTGTCCTTGAACTCGAAGGTGAAATTGTCGAGCGCGTTGATCCACATATTGGCTTACTTCACCGCGGGACTGAAAAGCTGATTGAGCATAAGACTTACCTTCAAGCTATTCCTTACTTTGATCGCCTCGATTACGTTGCGCCGATGAACCAAGAGCATGCCTTTTGTATGGCGATTGAAAAGCTGATGGGTATTGAAGTGCCGCGCCGCGCGCAATTTATTCGCGTCATTTATTCTGAAATTGGCCGTATTTTATCGCATATGCTTAATGTCACGACGCAAGCCATGGATGTGGGCGCGTTAACGCCACCCGTTTGGGGCTTTGAAGAGCGTGAAAAGTTGATGGTATTTTATGAGCGGGCGTGTGGTTCGCGTATGCATGCCATGTATTTCCGCCCCGGCGGCGTGCATCAAGACCTGCCGCCTGCGCTTATCAACGATATGCTTAACTGGTGTGATCAGTTCCCGCAAAAACTCAAAGATATCGAGACCTTGCTGACGGAAAACCGCATTTTCAAACAGCGTAATGTCAATATCGGCGTTGTGAGTAAGCAAGATGCTTATGATTGGGGTTTCTCGGGCGTGATGGTGCGCGGCTCTGGTATTCCTTGGGATTTGCGCCGTAATCAACCTTATGAAGTTTACTCGGAACTCGATTTCAAAATACCGCTGGGTAAAAATGGCGATTGCTATGATCGTTATTTGTGCCGTGTCGATGAGATGTATGAGAGCTGTAAAATCATGAAGCAATGTCTTGAGATGATGCCGGAAGGTCCCGTCATGACAGAAGACAAAAAGGTCGCCCCGCCGCGCCGCTCGGATATGAAGCAGAGCATGGAAGCGCTCATCCATCACTTTAAATTATACACCGAAGGGTTTCATGTGCCAGCTGGCGAAGTTTATACTTGCGTCGAGGCCCCTAAAGGCGAGTTTGGTGTTTACCTTGTCGCGGATGGGACAAATAAACCTTATCGTTGTCATGTGCGCGCGCCGGGTTTCCCGCATTTGGCGGCTATGGATTATCTCAATAAAGGGCATATGCTCGCCGACGTCTCTGCGATTTTAGGTTCGCTCGATATCGTCTTCGGGGAGATCGACCGATGAGCGCACGCCGCCTCGCCATAAGACAGCCGGAGACTTTTGCGCTTTCAGCAAAAGCCAAAAAAGAGATTGGCACTTGGGTCAAGAAATACCCCAAAGATCGTCAGCGTTCGGCTTTGATACCCGCTATGTGGATTGCGCAAAAGGATGCTGGCGGTTGGCTTCCAGAACTCGCTCTGCGTGAACTCGGTGATATGCTCGATATGGCTTATATCCGCGTTTATGAAGTTGCGACTTTCTACACGATGTTCAATCTTGAACCAGTTGGAACGCATTATGTGCAAATGTGCGGCACAACGCCGTGCTGGCTTCGCGGTTCGGATGAGCTGAAAGACATGTTAACGCGTAAAATAGGGCCTCAGCGTTCAATTTCCGCAGACGGAAAGCTATCATGGCTTGAAGTTGAATGTCTTGGTTCGTGTTCAAATGCACCCATGGTTCAAATTTCAAACGCCGATGGTGATCATTATTATGAGGACCTGACAGCGGAAAGCCTTGAAAAGGTTCTTGATGATCTTGTTGCGGGTAAAAAGCCACCCCAAGGGCCTAAAAATGGACGCTTTAGCTCTGAGCCGATTGGCGGTGCCATGGTGCTTAACACCAAGAACCTGTCTGAAGCGCGCGGCAATCTGAAGAAACTTCCCAATGCGGATAAAACGGCAAAGGTCAATTATTATGAGTGGGACCCAAAGGCGAAACGTGCGACGCGTAAGGGCTGGGTTGATCCAAAACGTAATGCGAGCGCTGACCCCAAGAAGCGTTCAGGAAATCTTGGCCGTGACCTAACAGTGGGCCTTGTCGATGATGATCCGAAAAAAGCTCGTCCTGCGCGCAATGTAAAAACGCCGAAGCCGAAAGTGCTTTACACTGACGGGGCAACAGATGGCGCGCCTGATGATTTAAAACTCATCAAAGGCATCGGTCCGAAATTTGAAAAAGAACTCAATTCAAATGGCGTCTATTACTTCCGCCAAATCGGGGCATGGAAAGTGGCTGATGTCAAAGTTGTCGAAGAGAAGATTAAGTCTCTAGCCGCTGGCCGTGTGAAGCGTGATAATTGGGTGAAGCAAGGTAAGGCATTGGCAAAATCTTCTGCAAAGAAGGGTAAATCATAATGGCCCAGTTACTTGAAGACAAAGACCGCATTTTTCAAAACCTTTATGGTCTAAATGATTGGAGCCTTGATGCCGCGCGTGATCGCGGCGCATGGCTCGGCACGGCAGCTATGCTTGCTCAAGGTAAAGATTGGCTCATTGATCAAGTAAAATCTTCTGGCCTACGCGGGCGCGGCGGGGCAGGGTTCCCGACAGGTCTTAAATGGTCATTTATGCCCAAAGAAGTCGGCAATCGTCCGCATTATCTTGTCGTCAATGCTGATGAGTCTGAGCCGGGGTCTTGCAAAGACCGTGATATTCTACGCCATGACCCACATTTGCTCATTGAAGGCTGTCTTGTGGCCTCTTTCGCGATGCAAGCCCATGCCTGTTACATCTATGTGCGCGGTGAATATATCCAAGAACGAAACCGCCTCGAAGCTGCGATCAAAGAAGCCTATGCAGCAGGTCTTGTCGGCAAGAATGCTTGCGGTACGGGTTGGGATTTTGACATCTACATGCATCACGGCGCAGGCGCTTATATCTGCGGCGAAGAGACGGCATTGCTTGAATCGCTCGAAGGTAAAAAAGGTCAGCCACGCCTAAAGCCGCCATTCCCAGCGGGGGCAGGGCTTTATGGCTGCCCGACCACGGTGAACAATGTTGAATCCATAGCTGTTGTGCCGACGATTTTGCGACGCGGCGTGGATTGGTGGACGCAATTTGGCCGCGATAATAATAAAGGCACGAAAGTCTTTTCTATATCTGGTCACGTGAATAAACCGTGCAATATTGAAGAGGCGCTTTCTATTCCGATGAAGACGCTGCTTGAGGAATATGCGGGCGGCGTTCGCGGGGGATGGGATAATCTAAAATGCGTTATTCCGGGCGGGTCGTCTGTGCCGCTACTCCCGAAAGAAATATGCGACACGGTTCTAATGGATTTTGACGCGCTGCGCGAACATCAATCAGGGCTTGGCACTGCGGCTGTGATCGTCATGGATAAATCCACAGATGTTGTGAAGGCCATCGCGCGGCTCTCTTATTTTTATAAGCATGAGAGCTGCGGGCAATGTACGCCTTGCCGCGAAGGCACGGGCTGGATGTGGCGCGTCATGGAGCGCATGGTACGCGGCGAAGCAAGGACCGAAGAGATTGATATGCTTCTCGCTGTCACTAAACAGGTCGAAGGCCACACAATTTGCGCGCTCGGCGATGCAGCGGCTTGGCCTATTCAAGGCCTTATTCGTCATTTCCGTCATGAGATTGAAGAACGCATTGATAATTACCGCGCGGGTAAACCGGTATTTGTTCCGATTATTGAGGCGGCGGAGTAGGTTATGGTATATGCAACTGTTCCCTATACGCCTTATGTCGACATAAACCATCTGTTTTTTTGTACAGTGTCGCTTTTTCTTGCCTCGTTTTTAGCCGTAAAAGTAATATCAACCCTCTCAAAATTTATTGTGAGGAGCAAATAAATGTCTGACCTGCGCAAATTAAATATTGATGGTACTGAGTATGAAGTGCCAGCCGATTACACACTAATGCAGGCCTGTGAAGAGGCGGCAGGAGCTGAAATCCCGCGCTTTTGTTATCATGAACGCCTGTCAGTCGCTGGTAACTGCCGTATGTGCCTTGTCGAATGGGTTGGCGCGCCTAAGCCGCAAGCCTCTTGTGCGCTGCAGGTCAAAGATTTACGTCCGAACCGCGATGGTACGCCTGCTAACATCCGCACCAATAGTGAAACCGTGAAAAAAGCGCGTGAAGGTGTGATGGAATTTCTTCTGATCAATCACCCGCTTGATTGCCCAATTTGTGACCAAGGCGGGGAATGTGATTTGCAAGACCAAGCCATGGCCTATGGCCGTGACGGCTCGCGTTTTGAAGAGAATAAACGCGCTGTAGATGACAAATTCATGGGGCCTTTGGTCAATACAATCATGACCCGCTGTATTCAGTGTACGCGTTGTGTGCGTTTCGTAACAGAGGTCGCTGGCGTTGAAGAAATTGGATTAGCTTCACGCGGTGAAGATGCTGAAATTACAACATATTTAGAGCAGTCATTGACGTCAGAGCTCTCAGGTAATGTGATTGATCTTTGCCCTGTTGGCGCGCTGACATCCAAACCTTATGCCTTTAATGCGCGGCCTTGGGAGCTTGATAAAGTTGAATCCATCGATGTTATGGATGCTGTTGGGTCGAATATCCGTGTTGATAGCCGCGGCGGCGCTGTCCTTCGGATTATGCCTGTCATAAATGACGCCGTAAATGAAGAGTGGATTTCTGATAAAACACGTTTCGTTTGGGATGGTCTCGCGCGCCAGCGCTTAGACCAGCCCTATATCCGGGAAGGCGGAAAGTTGCGCCCTGCAGGTTGGGATGAGGCTTTAGCATTGGCGGCTGAAAAGCTCTCAGGCGACCCAGAGTCAATCGCGGCGCTTGCAGGAGATATCTGTGACGCTGAGTCGATGAAAGCCTTGATTGATCTTATGAAGAATTTAGGCGTTAAGAATACTGATTGTCGTCAGGATGGGTCAAAGCTTGGCGGCGTACGTCAGTCTTATTTGTTTAATTCAACGATAGACGGAATTGAAGCCGCTGATGCTGTTCTCATTATTGGGTCTAACCCCCGGCTGGAAGCGCCGCTTGTCAATACACGCCTGCGTAAAGGATGGATTGCTGGCGGCATGGAAATCGGGCTTATCGGTGAGGCTGCGGATTTAACATATGAATTTGAGCATATTGGAACCAAGCCATCGGATATCAAAGCTTTCATGGATTCGACAAAAGGTTTTGCTAAAAAGTTTAAGGCGGCAAAGAACCCTGCCATAATTGTTGGCCAATCCGCTTTATCGCGTACGGATGGCGCGCAAATATTGCGAGCCATAGGCACTTTGGCAGCAAAAGTTGGCGCTGTGCGGTCTGACTGGAACGGTTTAAACATTCTTCATGATGCCGCAGCGCGTGTTGGCGGATTAGATATGGGCTTTACACCTGCTGAGAGCGGACTTTCTACTAACGAGATTTTAGATGCTGCAGAACAAGGCGCTGTTAAGACAGTGTTCCTTTTGGGGGCAGATGAAGTTGACACGGCAAAGCTTAAAAATTGCTTCGTTATCTACCAAGGTAGCCACGGTGATGCAGGCGCGCATGTCGCTGATGTTATTCTGCCTGGCGCGGCCTACACGGAAAAAGATGGTCTCTATGTTAATTTGGAAGGCCGCGTTCAGATGGGAACGCGCGCAGTTGCGCCTAAAGGTGAGGCCAAAGACGATTGGGCGATTATTCGGGCGCTATCAGGTCATTTAAACCGCGAATTGCCTTATGATAATTTAGCGCAGCTCCGTGAAAAACTTTTTGCTGATCATCCTACATTTGCAGGCCTAGGTTACGCACCGGGCGTAGAAGGGGCTGATGAATTTGATGTTGCCGCTATTGGTGAAGCTGGAAAAATGAACGCTCAGGCTTTTAAAAACTCAGACGTTGATTTCTACATGACTAACCCGATCGCGCGCGCGTCGAATGTCATGGCGGAGTGTTCTGAAACACAAAATAACCTCATCAGAGAGGCGGCTGAATAATGACGGCTCAGATGATACAGTTCTGGACTGATTTAACGCCGTTTGCTTGGTTTGGTCTTAAGCTTGCGCAGGTTGGCGCTTTCGTCCTTATTCTGTCCGTTATTCTTGCCTTCTTGATTTTGATGGACCGTAAGGTCTGGGCGGCTGTTCAGATGCGCCGCGGCCCTAATGTTGTCGGGCCGTTTGGCTTGCTGCAATCTTTTGCTGATTTACTTAAATTTGTTTTCAAAGAAATCATTATTCCGTCTGGCTCTGATAAGGGTTTATATATCCTCGCGCCGATAATTACCTTGGTTATGGCCTTCTTGGCTTGGGCCGTTGTTCCAATTGCGCCGGGTTGGGTGATGTCAAACATCAATATTGGCTTGTTATACGTTTTAGCAATCTCCTCTCTGGGTGTTTATGGCATCATTATAGGCGGCTGGGCTTCAAACTCGAAATATCCCTTTATGGGCGCGCTTAGATCGGCTGCCCAGATGATTTCTTATGAAGTGTCTATCGGATTTATCCTTCTGACCGTCATCTTTCTTGTCGGGTCTATGAACCTAAGTGATATCGTCAACGCGCAAGCCGGCGGTTTCTGGCAGTGGCATATGTTCATGCTCGATTTTTCCAAGCCAATGTCACTGATTTTATTCCCCATTATGTTCTTTATGGGCGTGATGTTTTTTATCTCCGCGCTTGCAGAGACAAACCGGCCACCGTTTGATTTGCCAGAAGCTGAATCAGAACTCGTAGCCGGATTTATGGTCGAATATTCCTCTACGCCTTATCTTCTTTTCATGTTTGGTGAGTACCTGAACATGACCTTGATGTGCGCGATGTTTACAATCCTATTCTTAGGCGGTTGGCATGCGCCAATTGATTTTGGATGGGAAAATCCAATTATCCCGCCTGTACTTTGGTTTACGCTCAAATGCCTTTTCATGTTCTTTATGTTTGCGATGGTGAAGGCGATTGTTCCGCGTTACCGTTATGATCAGCTCATGCGTTTGGGCTGGAAGGTTTTTCTCCCAATTTCAATCGCCGCAGTGATTTTTGTTTCTAGCTGGGTTGTCTTCTTTGGAGACAAATTATGATGACACGTATCAAACAAGCCATTCGCGGTATTTTCCTTCTCGAATTTGTATCGGCTTTCTGGCTCGCAATGAAGTATTTTTTCCGTCCGAAGATTACGATTAACTACCCGTTTGAAAAGGGCCCATTATCACCGCGCTTTCGGGGTGAGCATGCGCTGCGCCGTTATCCGTCTGGCGAAGAGCGCTGCATTGCTTGTAAGCTCTGTGAAGCGATTTGCCCCGCGCAAGCCATTACGATTGAAGCTGAGCCGCGCCCTGATGGGTCACGGCGCACAACGCGTTACGACATTGATATGGTCAAATGTATTTATTGCGGTCTTTGCCAAGAAGCTTGCCCTGTTGACGCCATTGTCGAAGGCCCGAATTATGAATTCGCAACGGAGACGCGTGAAGAGCTTTATTACGATAAAGAAAAGCTCCTTGAGAATGGTGATCGTTGGGAATCTTTGATTGCTAAAAACCTAGCTTTGGATGCGCCGTATCGCTAGGGCGATGCGAATTAGAAGGAAGACGAAACAGTGCTTGTAGCCATTTCATTTTATTTGCTAGCCGCCGTCGCAATCGCGGCTGCCTTTATGGTGGTCGCTAGCAAAAACCCTGTTCATTCTGTGATGTATCTTATCCTGACATTCTTTAGTGCAGCTGGACTTTTCATACTTCTCGGCGCGGAATTTTTAGCGCTCCTGATTGTTATGGTTTATGTCGGCGCGGTTGCGGTTCTTTTCCTCTTTGTGGTTATGATGCTCGATGTTGATTTCGTGGAAATGAAACAAGGCTTTTTGCAATATCTACCTGTAGGTGCTTTGGTTGGGGTCGTTTTATTTATTGAAATGTTCTTGGTCGGGGCGGCTTATTTTTCAGGGGAGCCAACAACGGTTGTTGAACGTGACCCTAATGTGTCTAACCTCGAAGCCTTTGGCGAAGTTCTCTACACAGAATATGCAGGCATGTTTGAAGCCGCAGGCCTTATCTTACTCGTCGCTTTAATTGGCGCGGTTGTTTTGACCCTTCGTGAGCGTGAGGGCGTTAGGAAACAAAATATTCTTGAGCAAAATGCGCGTACGCGCGCCACGGGTGTTGAGCATGTGGACATAGAACCTGGGCAGGGGATTGGCTAATGGTTATCGGTCTTGCACATTATCTGGTTGTTGCTGCTATTCTTTTCACGATTGGCGTTTTTGGAATTTTCGTAAACCGTAAAAACGTCATCATTATTTTGATGTGCGTTGAGCTTATCTTGTTGGCTGTCAATATTAACTTCGTTGCTTTCTCTGCGCATATGGCGGAAGGGGCAGGGAATAACCCTATGGCAGGTCAGGTCTTTGCATTGTTTATCCTCACCGTTGCGGCCGCGGAGGCCGCTGTCGGTCTTGCGATTTTGGTTGTGTATTTCAGAAACCGCGGAAACATCGCCGTTGAAAACATTGATTTGATGAAGGGCTAGGGCTGTGTTGTATCATGTCATAGTATTTGCGCCGCTTATTGGCGCTATCATCGCAGGCCTTGCTGGAACCCGCTTTATGGGCGGTAAGCTCGGCGAAAAGCCGTCCATGATTATTACAACTGGATTGTTGTTTTTATCCGCTATTCTATCTTGGTACGCCTTCATAAAAATCGGCGGAGGTCACAAAGAACCTGATGTAAATGTCCTTCGATGGATGGATGTTGGCAATATGAAAGCCAATTGGGCCTTTAAAATAGATACCTTAACCGCCGTCATGCTGGTTGTTGTGAACTCGGTCTCTGCCTTGGTGCATCTCTATAGCTGGGGCTATATGAGCGACGATAATTATAAGCCTCGCTTTTTTGCTTATCTCTCTCTCTTCACTTTCGCCATGTTAATGCTGGTGACATCAAACAACTTCATCCAAATGTTCTTCGGTTGGGAAGGGGTGGGCCTCGCCTCATATCTTCTTATTGGGTATTATTATAAGAAACCGTCCGCCAATGCAGCGGCTATCAAAGCCTTTGTTACCAACCGTGTGGGTGATGTTGGCTTAGCTTTAGGCGTGATGACGATTTTCCTCGTCTTTGGCTCTGTGGAGTTCGATACCGTATTTGGCGCGATTGCCGAAAATAGTGACCGTAAACTCCCATTCTTGGGTATGGAATTTGACGCGATAGAATTGATCGCCGCGCTTCTCTTTATCGGCGCTATGGGTAAATCGGCTCAATTCCTGCTTCATGTCTGGCTACCTGATGCGATGGAAGGGCCTACGCCCGTTTCCGCGCTTATTCACGCCGCGACAATGGTGACGGCTGGGGTCTTTTTGGTTTGCCGTGCATCGGCTATATATGAGGCCGCGCCAATTACATCTGGATTTATTACCGTCATTGGCGCGTTTACCGCCTTCTTCGCGGCAACTGTTGCTTTAGTGCAAAATGATATTAAGCGCGTTATCGCTTATTCAACCTGTAGCCAATTGGGCTATATGTTCTTTGCCGCTGGTGTTGGCGCCTATAGCGCAGCGATGTTTCACCTCTTTACCCATGCCTTCTTTAAGGCGTTATTATTCCTCTGCGCAGGTTCGGTCATTCACGCGATGCATCATGAGCAAGACATGCGCAAAATGGGCGGTATTAGAAAGAAAGTTCCGCTTACCTATATAGCCATGATTATTGGAACACTTGCCATTACGGGCATTGGTATTCCAGGGACGAAAATTGGCTTTGCTGGCTTCTTCTCCAAAGATGCGATTATTGAGGCCGCTTATACCGCTGGGACTGTAGGCGGTTCCAACGCGGGTGTCTTTGCATTCTGGGTCGGGATTGTCGCGGCGCTTATGACAAGTTTTTATAGCTGGCGTCTTATCTTTATGACGTTCCACGGAAAATATAGAGGTGACAAGCATACATTTGATCATGCGCATGAAAGCCCGATGACAATGCTTGTGCCGTTAGGCTTGTTAAGTGTTGGCGCGCTTGCGGCTGGTGCAATTTTCTATTCCAAATTTATGGGCAATGCGGGTGACTTTTGGCATGGCGCTTTACCAGTTCATGCGGGCGAGCATGCAGCTTTGGCACCTGAACATCTTTATGCCGCCGCAGAGACATCACATGCAAGCGATGCCTATCATGATGAGGTCAAACATGGCGGATTGTTTGGATGGCTGTTTAACAAGTACCATGGCTATCCATGGTGGGTTCTCTTATTGCCGCTCGTTGTTTCCGTCATAGGCTTCATAACGGCCTTTATGATGTATATGCGTGGGCGCGGCGCAGAGCAGCATATCGAAACGATTGAAGAAACTGGCGGTAGCCCGCTTTATAAGTTCCTGCTCAATAAGTGGTATATTGACGAAATTTATGATGCGACATTTGTAAAAGGCGCAAGAGCCATAGGCGATTTATTCTGGAAGATCGGCGATATTAAAATCATTGACGGGCTGGGGCCTAATGGGGTGGCGGCCTTCACAGCGGGAGCTGCGAAACGTCTCTCAAAATTACAGTCAGGCTATCTCTTTCATTATGCCTTTGTGATGCTCTTGGGTGTTGCGGCTATTATCGCCCTTGTCTTTCGCACGGTAGGAGGCTGATATGTTTGATAGCATTCCCATTCTATCTTTGATTACATTCATCCCGCTTGTAGGGGCGCTCATCTTAGCGGTGATTTCGAAATTCGCGGGCGAGACAGGTAGAGAACAGCTTGATAAAAATGCACCTCGCGTTGCCTTGGTTGTGTCGGGTGTTGTTTTCTTACTATCCCTTTTACTCACCTTTGATTTTGATAGCGCCAAAGCTGGCTTCCAGTTCATCGAAGAATATCCTTGGCTCGGAGGCGGTATAGAATACCGCATGGGCGTGGATGGGATATCTATCTTATTCATACTTTTGACGGCGTTTTTGACACCTCTTTGTATCATTGCCAGTGCGACCTCGGTTAAATCGCGAATGCTGGAATATATGGTGGCTTTCCTTGTCTTGGAAACGCTGATGATTGGCGTCTTTGTCGCTCTTGATTTGGTTCTATTCTATCTCTTCTTTGAAGCTGTTCTTATTCCCATGTTTATTATCATCGGGGTATGGGGCGGAAAGAACCGCGTCTATGCGAGCTACAAGTTCTTCCTCTATACATTATTGGGGTCAGTCTTGATGCTGGCGGCTATCCTCTGGATATATAGCCATAGCGGTCAACAGCTAGGTTCTCCGACCACCGATATGCGAGTCTTGATGAGCGAGCTAAAAATACCAGGTGGTGCTCAGACTTGGCTATGGCTTGCATTTTTTGCCAGCTTTGCGGTTAAAATGCCGATGTGGCCTGTACATACCTGGCTACCTGATGCTCACGTTGAAGCGCCAACGGCTGGCTCTGTTATCCTTGCGGGTATTTTGTTGAAGCTTGGCGGTTATGGATTCCTACGCTTCTCTATCCCGATGTTTCCAAATGCTTCACTGGAACTTGCGCCAATCATATTCTGGATGTCGATCATTGCGATTATCTACACATCATTGGTTGCTTATCGCCAAAATGATATCAAAAAGCTAATCGCCTATTCTTCGGTCGCGCATATGGGCTTTGTGACCATGGGTATTTTCACCTTTAATACTCAAGGTATTCAGGGCGGGATTTATCAGATGTTGTCACACGGCGTTATTTCTGGCGCGCTCTTCTTCTGTGTTGGCGTGATTTATGACCGTATGCATACGCGCGAGATTTCATTCTATGGCGGGCTCGTCAAGCATATGCCAGTTTATGCTGCGTTCTTCATGCTCTTCACAATGGCCAATGTTGGCTTGCCCGGTACATCAGGTTTCGTCGGCGAAATTTTAACGATGGTCGGCGCCTATCAAGTTAGTCCTTGGATTGCGGCGGGCGCAGCTATCGGCATGATATTGTCAGCTATGTACGCGCTTCATCTTTACCGTGAAGTTATATTTGGTGAACAAACAAATGAGAAGTTAGAGGGAATAGCCGATATGACACGCCGCGAATGGATTGTTTTGGCTCCGCTCGCCATTATGACAATTGTTTTGGGCGTTTATCCGGCTTTGATTACTGATGTTACCTCAGCCTCCGTTGAGAACCTGATTGCTGATTTTGCTACGGCGACAGCTACGGGAGGGGAATAGCCATGTTGCAAACGATTTCATTATTCGCGCCGCAGCTATTGCTGGCTGTTACGGCATCATTACTTCTTGGGTTTGGCGTTTCGAAAGATAAAGACCGTTCAATTATCGTGCGTTATATCGCCGTTGGATTGTTAATCCTCTTTGCCTTTATTGGTCTTCTTTTAGGACAGCCAACAGGCGAGGCCTTTAAAGGGGCGTTGCGCGTTGATAATTATAGCCATTACGTGAACATGTTTATGGGGCTTTCAGCGGCTGCTGCGCTCATGTTCTCTAAGTCATATTTCCAGACGGAAAAATTAGACAGATATGAGTATTCAGTTCTCGTGCTTTACGCGGTACTTGGTATGTCGATTATGGTGTCAGCCAATAGCTTGCTTTCGCTCTATATCGGGATTGAGCTGCAATCCTTGGCGCTTTACGTCATGGCAGCCTTTAACCGCGATAGCTTAAGAGCATCAGAAGCGGGACTTAAATATTTCGTTCTCGGCGCAATCTCGTCGGGCCTACTTCTTTATGGTTCGTCTTTGATTTATGGCTTTACGGGCTCCCTAGAATTTGACCGAATTGCGCAGGTCGTGTCAGAGGGCGCGACGCCGGGTATTATCGCGGGTATGGTTTTCTTACTCTGTGGATTAGCCTTTAAAATTTCTGCCGTGCCTTTTCATATGTGGACACCTGATGTATATGAAGGCTCTCCTACGCCCGTAACTGGCTTCTTTTCAGCCGCGCCTAAATTTGCCGCTATGGCCTTGATAGCGCGTCTCGTTGTTGGGCCATTTGGCGATATCGTCACGCAATGGCAGCAGGTCATCATTGTGCTTGCGGTGTTATCAATGTTTGTCGGCGCAATTGGGGCCTTAGCGCAAACCAATGTAAAACGCCTGATGGCTTATTCGTCGATTGCGAATATGGGCTATGCTTTGGTGCCGCTTGCTGCAGGAACAGTAGCAGGGGTCAAAGGTATGCTTATTTTTATGAGTATTTATGTAATTACGGTCATTGGAATATTTGCCTGTATTCTCCAAATGCGTATTCGCAATGGGATGGTTGAGCAAATCTCAGATCTATCTGGACTCTCCAAGTCTAATAAGAGTTTGGCGATAATATTATCTCTCTTTATGTTCTCGCTCATGGGTATTCCGCCTCTGCTTGGCTTCTTTGGCAAATGGTTTGCATTTGCCCCCGCTGTTGAAGCTAATTTAACATGGCTTGTTGTCTTGGCGTTGATAGCCTCTGTTATTGGCGCTTTTTATTATCTGCGGCTTGTGAAAACGATGTGGTTTGAACAGCCCGAAAATGAATTTGTTCAGGCCCCTAAAACGCTTCGTGGATTGTCAGCGATATCTGTCTTGCTTGTATTTCCGTTGCTTATTTTACCGTTTATTGCCGTTAGATCGCAGGGGATAATTGCGCTGGCAGCAGAAAGCCTTTTCTAGCTTGAAATTTATCACCTTAGATGAGGTCGATTCAACCAATATTGAGGCGCGGCGTCTCGCGGATAGGGGCGAATATGGGCCTTTATGGGTGAGAGCCAATAGTCAAACGGGTGGCCGTGGTAGACGCGGAAGGGAATGGGTTTCAAAGTCGGGCAATCTTTATTGTTCAGGCTTATACACACATGAAGGGTCTGCGCATGACGCCGCGAAGTTTAGTTTCGTAGCGGCGCTCGCCGTTACTGAGACGCTGAAGACTTACATAGCAGAGGATAAAATAAAACTGAAATGGCCCAATGATGTCTTGGTTGATGGAAAAAAAATATCAGGTATTTTATTGGAAGGCGGCAAAGATTGGATTGTTGTTGGTATCGGTATAAATTTGCTATCACATCCCAAAAATACAGAATCTACTGCTACTCATCTCTTGGGCCATATCGATCCTTCATTATTGAGCGGTCCCGAACCAATTTTGACAGGGCCGGACACCGTCTTGGCGACTTTATCGTCTAGGTTTAATTATTGGCGAGAGATGTATTTAGAAAAGGGTTTTAACCCTATTAGACAAGCATGGCTGGGTTGGGCAGATAATATCCCCGGAGCCGTTATCGTGCGCCTGACTAATGAAAAATTTTCGGGACACGCACTTGGCTTAGATGAAAATGGAGCGTTGCGCGTTCGCCTTGAGAATGGCACGATAAGAGATGTGCATGCTGGAGATGTCTTCTTTGGCGATCAAGGAGCCTAAATGTTACTCGCGATAGATACCGGTAATACAAACACTTTATTTGCCATCCATGACGGCAAAAAGTGGATTGTCGAATGGCGTATTGCGACCAATGCTAAACGGACCGCTGATGAATATGCCGTTTGGTTTCATCAATTAATGACGATGCAGGGGCTCACATTCAAAGACATTACTGACTGCGTTATCTCTACTGTGGTTCCTCAATCTTTGTTTAATATGCGTAATCTATCGCGCCGCCATTTAAAGGTCGAGCCGATTATTATTGGTGAAGATGGCGTAGAAATTGGAATTGGTGTTCGTAATGTTAACCCCAAGGAAGTTGGTGCTGACCGTCTTGTGACGGCACTCGGGGCGACGAAACGCTATAAAGGAAATCTCATCATTATTGATAGTGGCACCGCGACGACCTTTGATATTGTATCTGATGATGGTTATTTTGAAGGCGGCATTATTTCTCCCGGAATTAATTTATCTGTCAGAGCTTTGCATGAAGCTGCTGCGCAGCTGCCGCGCATTGAAATTCGGCGGCCAGAAAAGGTGGTAGGTACTTCGACGGTTACAGCCATGCAGTCAGGCATATTCTGGGGGTACGTTGGATTGATTGATGGCTTGGTTGAGCGTATTATCGAAGAAGCTAAACGTCCATTTACAGTTATTGGTACGGGCGGCGTTGCCTCATTATTTGAAGGTGCGTCTAAAACGATTGAGCATTACGATAGTGATCTAACCATTGATGGTCTTTTAGAAATCTGGAAGCTCAATAAATAGAATGGCCAATAATAAAAAAAATGAGCTAGTCTTCCTGCCTCTCGGCGGCTGTGGTGAAATCGGAATGAACCTCAACCTTTTCGGCTTTGGGCCAGCAGACAATCGCAAATGGGTGATTGTTGATATTGGCGTCACATTTGGCGGCGCGGATACGCCCGGTATCGAAATCATTATGCCAGATATCGAATTTATTATTGAGCGTCGCGATAATCTGTTAGGCATTATTTTAACCCATGCCCATGAAGACCATATGGGCGCGCTCGGCCGTTTATGGCCACAGCTAAGATGCCCCGTTTATGCGACGCCGTTCACTATGTATTTGGTGAAAGATAGATTGTCTGAATTTGGTCTTTTGGATGATGTGGAGCTCCATGAGGTGCCCTTGAAAGGAAAGTTTGATTTAGGGCCTTTTGATTTTGAATTTATCACAATGACCCACTCTATTGCTGAGCCCAATGCTTTGGCTATTCGCACAGAGCTTGGTACGATTTTGCATACAGGTGATTGGAAGATTGATGAAGCGCCTCAAATCGGCGAACCTGTTGACGCCGCCGCGCTGAAAGCCATAGGCGATGATGGTGTTCTGGCGATGATATGCGATAGCACAAATGTGTTTTCGCCCGGTTATGCGGGGAGTGAAGAGGGCGTTCGTGCTGAACTCGTAAAGCTCATTGGGGAATATGATGGAAAGGGTGTCGCTGTTGCGTCTTTTGCCTCAAATATTGCAAGGCTTGAATCTGTGATGATGGCGGCCAAGGCCAATGAGCGCAGTGTGTGCTTGGTTGGACGGTCGATGCAGCGCATGACGGGGGCAGCTAAATCCGTCGGCATGCTATCAGATGTTGGCGCTTTGGTGACTGAGGACGAGGCCAATAGCATGCCTGCCGCAAATGTCCTGTACCTGTGTACGGGTAGTCAGGGTGAACCGCGCGCAGCTTTGTCTAGGATTGCCAATGGCTCGCATCGAAATGTGAAATTTCACAAAGGCGATGTGGTTATATTTTCATCTAAAATTATTCCAGGAAACGAAGTCGGCATTTTCGCGCTACAAAATGCACTGGCTGATGACGGCGTGGATATTGTGACTGAGAAAATGCGGCCTATACATGTGTCTGGTCATCCTTGCCGCGAAGAATTAAAACAAATGTATAAATGGGTGCGCCCAAAAATCGCTGTTCCTGTGCATGGTGAAAGACGGCATTTGCTCGAGCATGCCAAGCTCGCAAAATCTTTATCGCCGAAATTCTCAATCGCGCCGCGTAATGGCGAAATGATAATGCTCTCAGATAAGGGGCCAGCCGTTATTGATATCGTGCCTTCGGGACGCTTACATCAAGACGGCAATGCGATAATTTCAGATAATGATGAAGGTCTGAGATTGCGAAAGAAAATGGCCTATGCGGGTCATGTCTCTGTTAGCCTTGTGGTCAACAGCAAAGCCCATCTCATCAGTGGGCCTGAGGTGCGTATCTCAGGATTTCCCGAAGGCCCTGACGGGCAGCTCTTAGAAGAAATGATTGATTTAACTGCAGATGCTGCTGAGGACGCCTTTGAAGATATGGCCCCGCGCGCGCGTCGGGATGAAGATCTGATTGAGGATAGACTTAGATCAAAGGTCAAGAAATTTGTAAAATCCTATACAGGCAAACGTACACATGTTGAAATCACAGCTCATAAGGTGAAGTAGATGTATGATAGTTTCTTAGGGCCCCTAAATCATATTGGTATAGCGGTTCCCGATATTAAAGCAGCTATAAAAATGTACCGGGATGTTTTTGGCGTAACGGACATAACAGAGCCAGCTGACTTGCCGCCCCAAGGTGTGACATATGCCTTTGTCAATTTACCAAGCGGACAAGTGGAATTGATACAGCCATATGGTGACACATCCCCGATTACTAAGTTTCTAGAAAAGAATCCCAAAGGGGGGCAGCATCATATATGCTTTGAAGTCAAAGATATTCATCAAGCGAGCCTTGCCATGGCAGAGAAGGGTATGCGGGTTTTAAATGAACCTCGCATTGGCGCGCATGGCACGCCCGTTGTCTTTTTACATCCCGGTGATGCAGGCGGGGTTCTTATCGAATTGATGGAAACGCCAAAAGACGGTCAGCATTAATGTCACCCTTCTCGTTATTCGTTGTTTATCTGCTTATATGGTGGGTCACGCTTTTTATGGTTTTGCCCATTGGGGTTAGGGGGCAGGCTGAGGTCGGTGATGTCGTTGAAGGTTCAGAACCGGGCGCGCCTGTTGAATCAAATATTAAACGCAAATTTAAGCTCACAACCATTATCGCGACTGTTTTATGGATTATCGTTTGCGGTATCATTTGGTCAGGACTGGTGAGCTGGGATCAATTGGCCGCTTTGCTTGGATTAAATAAACCGTAATCGCCTCATACGCGAACTTGTAGGCAGGCCGACAAGTGTTTAAGCCTGAGATTAAATTAATTGGATTCGTAACATGCGTTTGTCGAACTACTTTCTACCTGTCTTGAAAGAGACACCAGCAGAGGCCACGATTGCGTCTCACAGATACATGCTGCGCGCGGGTATGGTGAAACAAGATAGCGCCGGCATTTATATATGGCTGCCCCTTGGATTTAAGGTGCTCAAAAAAATCGAGCAGATTGTTAGGGAAGAGCAAAATAAGGCGGGCGCCGTTGAAATGCTCATGCCGACAATCCAATCGGCTAATCATTGGAAAGAAACAGGGCGGTATGATGCCTATGGCCCAGAGATGCTCCGGATTAAAGATCGCGGCGATAGAGAGCTTCTTTATGGGCCCACCAATGAAGATATGATCACCGATATGTTTCGCTCTTATGTGAGGTCTTACAAGGACTTACCGCAAAGTCTTTACCATATTCAGTGGAAGTTCAGGGATGAAAGACGCCCGCGTTTCGGCGTTATGCGCGGCCGTGAATTCCTCATGAAAGATGCCTATAGTTTTGACATTGATGCAGAAGCGGCGAGACTGACCTATTATCGTCAATTCGTGGCTTACCTAAATACATATGCCCGTCTCGGGCTTAAGGCCGTACCTATGCGGGCCGATACGGGACCAATTGGCGGCGACTTGTCCCATGAGTTTTTGATATTGGCTGAAACGGGCGAGAGTGAAGTTTTCTGTCACAAAGACTTGGTGGATATGCCAGCGCCCGGATATTTTGACAACGCGGAAGATTTGAAATCTGTTTTCGAACAGCGGACCTCATTATATGCTGCGACAGACGAAAAACATGACGCAGAGGAATTTGCCAAAGTGCCTGCGGATAAACAGCTATCAGCCCGCGGTATCGAAGTCGGTCATATTTTCTATTTTGGCGATAAATATTCCGAGCCGATGAAAGCTCAAGTCACAGGGGCGGATGGTAAGAATGTGAATGTCATGATGGGCTCTTATGGCGTTGGCGTCTCACGCCTTGTTGGCGGTATTATTGAGGCTAGCCATGATGAAGATGGTATTATTTGGCCGAAATCCGTTACGCCATTTGGCGCGGGTATCATTAATTTGAAATCTGGGGACGCAGAAGCAGACGCGGCCTGTGAGGATATTTATCAAAAACTCTCAGCGGCAGGTATTGACCCTCTATATGACGATAAAAATGATCGCGGCGGGCAAAAATTTGCAAGAATGGACTTAATTGGGTTGCCCTATCAAATTGTGATTGGGCCGCGCGGCCTAAAAGAAGGCATTGTGGAAGTCAAAACCCGCGCGACAGGTGAGAAACAAAATATGTCTCCTGCCGACGCCGTGAAATTCATCAGCTCGGAATATGAGGGTGTTATATAAGTGAACGCCTCTTCTGACATAAAAGCGTTTAACGGAGTTCAGAATAAGCCTTTTGGAGTTGTCGAGCGTATGATTGCGATGCGCTATCTTCGCGCAAAGAAAACACAAGGGGGTGTCGGGTTAATCGCGGCGATTTCCTTTACCTGTATTATGCTCGCGATTGCCGCGATGATTATAATTATGTCAATCATGAACGGGTTTCGGTCAGATATGATACGCCTGACTGTCGGGTCAGAGGGACATATGTATGTGGCCTCAAGTTCACCTAAGCCAACGCCTGAGAGCGTTGAGCAGTTAGAACAACGTTTGGCCACTATTGAAGGCGTGGATGAAGCTTTTCAATTCACCCAGCATTATACGGGTGTGCAGGCCAATGGACAATTTGCGCTAGCGCAAGTCATTGGGATTTCGCCGCGTAACCTCCAAAATTATGAGCTAATCGCTGATAGTGTTCAGCTCGGCAGTCTTGAATATTTTGGACAGGGCCGAGGATCAGAAAACCAAATTGCGGTGGGCGCTGTTTTGGCTAGCGGTTTGGGCCTAACCGTTGGTGATCGTCTCTTAGTCTTTTCACCCAGAACCCGTCAGACAATTACGGGGCCTGTACCTGTAAAGAAGGTCTACACCGTGGGCGCAATCTTTGAGGTTGGCTTATATGTGACAGATCAAACTTATATTTATATGGGCTTTGACCAAGCGACGCAGCTCTTTGAAGGCGGAAGCGTGACGGGCGAAATTCAGCTTCGCTTAGAGGACCCTGACGCGCTAGATCAGATGAGGGGCTTAGTTTCTGAGGCGTCTAATGAACCCGTATTCCTCTCGACATGGAAAGATCGAAACGCCACTACGGCAACGGCGCTGCGAACGGAACAAATTGCAATGCGTTTTATCTTTATGATAGTTGTTATAATCGCAGCCTTTCCCGTACTGGCCTCGATGATTATGCTGGTTAAAAATAAGTCGAAAGACATAGCGATCCTGCGGACAATTGGCGCGACCAAAGGCGGAATATTACGTATATTCTTTATGTGTGGGGCCATGGTTGGAATATTAGGTACTTTTGCGGGACTGCTTTTAGGTATCTTATTTTGTGTCAATATTGGCGGCGTCCAGTGGATTATAGAAACCATCACAGGAACCGAATTATTTCCAGCCGATGTTTACGGTATGTCTGGCGGGATACCTGCCAAAATTGTCTGGTCAGAAGTTTTTGGTGTTGCCTTTTGGGGCTTCCTCATTTCCGCCGCGGCTACCTTCCTGCCTGCGCTTAATGCTTCCAAAGTCGATCCTGTCGACGCATTGCGATACGAATAGAGGCGATGATGAGAACTGGCCGTCCTATTCTATCTGTAAGAAACTTGCACCGTTCCTATAAGTCGGGGCCTAAAACTCTGAACGTTTTAACAGGGGCAGATATTGACATTTATCCCGGCGAAATGGTTGGATTAATTGGGCCATCTGGCTCGGGTAAATCGACATTGCTTCATGCCGCTGGATTGCTCGAAAAACCCAATGCAGGTGAAGTTTTCATAAATGGCCGTGAGTGCCTAAAACTCTCCGATGATGAGCGCACATCTATTCGGCGGGAAACTATCGGTGTTGTCTATCAATTCCATCATTTGCAAAAAGAGTTCTCAGCCATTGATAATGTCTCTATCCCGCAAATGATTGCAGGCAAGTCCTATAAAGCCGCTGAAGCTGAGTCCCGACGTCTCATAGGGATTATGGGCTTATCTGATCGCGGACATCATAAACCTAGCCAGATGTCAGGCGGGGAGCAGCAGCGAGTCGCCATCGCCCGCGCTATCGCCAATAAACCCCAAGTTCTGCTCGCGGATGAACCCACGGGAAACCTCGATCCCGCGACCTCTGGCAATGTCTTTCAAAGCCTATTTGATCTCACCCGCCTTGAGGGCTTTTCCGCGCTCGTTGCTACGCATAATATGGGGCTAACAAAATATATGGACCGCGTCTTGACGGTCCGTGAGGGCCTGATTGTACCGTTTAATCGGTGAGTTGAACGTTGTAATAGTCTCTAGTAGTTAAAGAGAATAGTTGTATTCCGAAGAAACTCGGTTTCCTTTAATTTTGAATTTCAAGCTTTTTATGTCTTCTTTACCATTTGGAAATTTGAATAAAAGGTACATGTAAATATATGATTCATTATCACTTAAATTTATAAGGAAAACTGATTTTGCATTGGGGTATTGCCGTGCTTTGCTTATTGCTTTTTCTAAACTATTTTTGTCATACCCTTTCGCAATAATTGCATCTTTGCCTTTAATTCCAGTTTCAGCTAGTTCACATAATACTTGTTTGCGGTTTTTCTTTTTAGAAATTTGCTTTGTAAATTGCATTTTATAATTGCTAAACGACATAGTAGAGACAGATATGTTAAGACTTTTGCAGACCTGCCTAACTTGGGCAGATGTATTTTGTTTTATACGAGAGCCTAAATACACGTGCGTTATTACATTAGATGTATGATAGGTTTCTCCAGACCCATCACGTTTGAACATTCTCCACTCTTGTTCATGTTCCCAATCAAAGTGTTTAGTGGATAAGGCACTCAATCCTTCGCTGGTCTTAGTTCCAAAATCTATTGTATTCTCAGCGCTGACCAACCGCTTTTCAGAATAAGTGACTTTTATAGGCTTGCTTCCCCAGCAAAACTGATTCAGAGATACAAGCTTTCTAATATCATATTCTATGCAAATTCCTTCAAAATTGCCTGCATAGTAAGCCCACATAGCTTGATGATCTTTTCTTTCAGAGAAACAACATATTCTTGCAGTTGATTTATCTAATAGGCCACTTGAGTAATGTTGAGCTCTATTGTTCATAACTTTCGCTACTTTTCCACGTGGGTCCTTAAGCATAACTCGGAGCATTATATCGGCTAAAACGGGAAATTTTTTTACATCGGCATCAGCAATTTCTGTTGGGTCATTGAGAGAGTTAAAGTCAGAAAACCATAAGTAAGAATTTTTTATAGCGTTGATCTCTCGTTCAACTTGGGACTTATCGTTGATCTCTCCTTCAACTTGGGACTTATCGTTTAATGCACGATATCGGTATAGCTTGTCTGGAAATAATTTGGTCACATTATTAAAATTCTCAATTAGCTCTTATTCAGCCGCGCCGACACCGCATAAAACACCACACCGACCGCTATTACGCACACCCCAAATACGGCCTTATGTGGTTCTTTCATTACCACGAAAATCAACATGGCGGAGGTTATCGCGAGATAGATGAGCGGCACGAGGGGGTAGCCCCATGTCTTATAGGGACGGGGGAGGTCGGGTTCGCGGTAACGCAAAATAAAGACCCCCAGAATGGCGAGGAAGCTATTAAAGGCCAGCATAGCGCCCGCAAAGACCACAATCGTTTTAAAGCTCGACGTCACGATATAAAGCAGCGCGATTGCCGATTGGAAATAAATGGCATTGCGCGGCATGCCGTCCTTATTGACTTTGCCGAGGAAGCTAAGCGCTTTGAAATCCTCGCCAATGGCTTGGAGGGCGCGCGGGCCCGCGAGGGTCATGGCGCTGACGGTGGAAATCAGCAGGAGCGAGAGCATCCCGCCCGCAATCCTTGCACCTGTTTCGCCAAATATACCTTTGGCGGCGATATAGCCAATCTCAACTTGGCCTTCCATCTCGGCCATAGGCGCAGCGTAGAGGAAAACATAATTGAGTAGCACATAAAGCAGCATCACGAGGCCTGTACCAAATAAAAGAATGCGGGGTAGGTCGCGTTGCGGGTTTTCTAATTCGCCCGAGATGTAAACGGCTGCGTTCCATCCGGTATAGGCATAGGACACATAGATAAGCGAAACGCCAAAGGCCGCGCTTGTTATCACATCCCAATCCCCCGCTTGTGGCATTGGCGAAATAGGTTGGGGGTTAGAGGTAAATATAAATGCAGCGAGGCAGAAGGCCAAAATCAGAATGACTTTGATGGCGGTAAACCCAAATTGAAACTGGCTGCTGGCTTTGCGGTTACGGCCATGAACTAGCGTGACGATAATCACAAGCGCGCAGGCCAGCGCTTTGCCTATCCAAGGGGCATAGTCGCCGGGCAAGGCGGCGGTGCTATATTTGCCAAAGGCGAGGGCGACTGCGGCGATGGGCGCGGCAAAGCCTATAACTGTCGAGACCCATCCCGAAATGAAACCGGCCATAGGATGATAGATGCGTCCAAGGAAATTATATTCTCCGCCGGAACGGGGCAGGGCTGCGCCAAGCTCGGCATAGGTTGCCGCGCCGCAAAGTGAGGCCACGCCGCCAATAATCCAGAGCATCATAATAGCGAAAACGGATTGGATATCGGCGAGTTGAAATCCCAAGGAGGTGAAAACACCTGTCCCGACCATATTGGCTATGATGACGGCGGCGGCTGTCTTGGGGGTATAAAACTTTTCCATAGACAGGTTATGCCTTTCAAAAGCATATCCTGTCTATGGCTGTCGTGGGGAGAAGTGTTAGGAAATAAACATATCTTCCATGAACGGTTTACAGTTTGTCTAACTACCCAGCTTACAGCATGATGATTTAGAGTTCTCAAAGATATAAAGTTAAAGAAGCCTTATGGCGACAAAATAAGGGAAATGTGTGAAAGGTGTTATACTTGCCGGCGGTAAAAGTAAGAGGATGGGCGAAGATAAAGCCCGCCTGCAGGTCAATGGCGTACGGCTAATTGACCGCGTATATGATGCCTTTAAGCGGCAGGTCGATGAGGTCATGCTTTCAGCACCTCATGATTACGGTCTTGGCGTACCTGTCCTAAGCGATATCCCATCAGGACCGAAAGGCCCCGTGGCCGGCTTATATGCGGCTTGGAAATTCCTAAAACAAAGAGATGAACCCAACGGTTTTTTTACAGTCCCCGTGGATGCCCCGCTTTTACCAACGAACCTTTGCGAGCGGTTATATGGTGATAAAAGCGCCGTTGCGATTTCGCCTCAGGGCATGCATCAGACTTTTGCGTGGTGGCACATGGACGACCTTGCACGTATTTTTCAAACGGCAAATTTTGAAGATAAGATGCCACTTAAATATATTGTAAACACATCACATGCGCGGCACATTTTCTGGCCAGATGAAAAACTGTTTTATAATATTAATACACCTAATGACTTAAGCGAATATTTGCATAAGCTAGGATAAAGGTTGTGAAATAGGCGAATGATAAATTAGCATTATGTCACTTGGCGCGGGGCTTATCTTTGGTTAATACCGCATAGAATTTTGGAGACTCGCATGACTTTGAGAACAATTATTGGCTTTATTGTGCTTGGCGCAGTTGCGCTTGGCGGATGCACCCAGACGACTAAAGCCTTGGGAATTACAAAGAATGCACCCAATGAGTTTAACATCTTAACGAAAGCGCCATTGGTGGTGCCGCCGGAATATAATTTGCGCCCGCCAGAATTAGGCACGAGTTCAGCAGAAAATAACTACACGCAAAAATCCGCCCGTGAAGCGTTGATCGGCGATGTTGACGCGGCTAAGCCCACACGCGGTGAAATCGTGTTGATGTCAAAAGCCGGTGTCGGAAATGCCAATCAAGAAATCCGCCTCGAAATTGACGGTCAAAACTCAGTTGAACGTAAGTCAACGGCCTTTTCTGACCGCGTATTATTTTGGAAAAACGGCCGCATGGTTAATCCAGATGGCTCACCACTGGATAATGAGCTTGAAGCCAAGCGCCTCGAATCTGTCCGCGCGGCTACAGGCGGCGGAGAAGTTGAAATTACGAAGCGCCCGCGCGGGGCAAAGCTCCCGGGGCTGTAACCCTCGCTTTAGTCCACAGGGCTTAGCCTAAACCGATATGGCCTAACTGCTTCGCTGCGGTTAGGCTTTTTTAATGGCTCATACCCCAATATCGATTCGCCGCCTTCCGCCGCAAACTGTCAACCGTATCGCGGCGGGTGAGGTTGTAGAGCGCCCCGCCAGCGTGATAAAGGAGCTTGTCGAGAACGCAATTGATGCGGGGGCAAGCCAAGTTGATATCCGCTATGAAGATGGCGGGCGCGCGGTTATCACCATTACAGATGATGGCAAGGGCATGAGCCGCGAGGAACTGCCTATCGCGATAGAGCGACATGCAACTTCCAAACTCTCGCCTAATGATGCGGGGGAGTGGGACCTGCTTAATATCGGGACTATGGGTTTTCGCGGCGAGGCTTTGCCCTCCATTGGCTCTATTGCGCGCCTAACGATTACGACCCAGACCGAGAGCGATGATAGTGCGTGGGAGATATCCGTTGAAGGCGGGGCCGAGACAAAGCCCAAACCTGCGCCGCGATTTGCGATGCATGGCACGCGGGTTGATGTGCGCGATTTATTTTATGCCACGCCAGCGCGGTTAAAATTCCTAAAATCTGAACGCTCAGAAACGCTAGCGATTTCCGATATTGTTAAACGCCTTGCCATGGCAAACCCCGCTGTCGGCATGAGCTTAAGCAATGGCAATCGCATCACGCTTAAAGTGGCGCGCCAAAGCGGTGACCAAGAGGGCCGCCTCGCAAGGCTTGCCTCCATACTCGGCGCAGATTTTGGCGATAACGCCATAGAAATCGACAAAGAGCGCGAGGGGATTCACTTAACGGGATTCGCAGGCCTGCCGACCTATTCGCGCGGTAATGCACAGCATCAGTATCTTTTCGTCAATGGACGCCCCGTGCGAGATAAGCTGCTCCACGGCGCGGTGCGCGGGGCCTATCAGGACTTCCTCGCCCGTGACCGCTACCCCGTTGTCGCGCTCTATATTGATTTGCCCAGCGATCATGTTGACGTAAATGTCCATCCTGCCAAAAGCGAAGTACGCTTTCGCAATCCGGGGCTTGTGCGCGGGCTTATCGTCTCGGCGCTACGACATAGCCTTGCCGCGGCGGGCCACCGGGCCAGCACGACAGTATCCGATTATGCGCTAGGTAAAATTCAAGCCGAGCAACCACAATATGCCTTTCAGCAAAATTATAACCGCCCCTATAATGGCGCGCCTGCGCCTTATCGCCATGACCCCGCGATGCAGCCTCTTGTCGATGGCCAAATAGCTGCTGGAATGACAGCCAATGATTATGGCTTTTCTGCAAAAGTTGAAGAGCATGGCGAAGGCTATGCGCATGATAATCATCATGAAAAACAAGACTTTACAGCCAATCCTTTAGGCGCGGCGCGAGCGCAGCTTCATGAAACCTATGTGGTTGCGCAAACGCAGGACGGCATTGTGATTGTTGATCAACATGCCGCCCATGAACGCCTTGTCTATGAGCGCATGAAAACGGCCATGGCGGGCCAAGGCGTCGAGCGCCAAGCTTTGCTCATCCCTGATATAGTTGACTTAGGCGAAACCGATGCGGTCCGTGTGCTGGCCCGCGCAGAAGAGCTCGCAGAAATGGGATTAGTTATAGAGCCTTTCGGCACAGGGGCTGTTGCCGTGCGTGAAACCCCCGCACTTTTGGGGGAAATGAATATCCAAAGCCTGCTGCGCGACCTGGCCGATGATATTAGCGAATATGACGAAGCCTTAAGCCTAAAAGAGAAATTCGAGCATGTTTGCGGTACTATGGCCTGTCATGGCTCGGTGCGGGCGGGGCGCAGGCTCAACGGAGCCGAAATGAATGCGCTGCTACGGCAGATGGAAGACACCCCGCATTCAGGGCAATGTAATCACGGCCGCCCGACCTATGTAGAGCTAAAACTCGCCGATATTGAACGGCTATTTGGGCGACGGTGAAGTGCGGAGATTGAAATGAATATCATCATTCGTTCGGCCACTGAGGATGATTTGCCAATCCTTGCCACTTTCGAACAAGGCATTGTGAGCGCAGAACGCCCTTTTGATGATACGCTAAAGCCAGACCCCATCAGCTATTATGATATCCACGAAAAGATAGTTTCGCAGGATTCTGAGGTTGCTGTCGCAGAGATTGAGGGCAAATTAATTGCCTCTGGATATGTTACGAAAAAACGTTCACTCCCTTATGTCAGCCATGACTATCACGCCTTTATCGGCTTTCTCTATGTTGACCCCGACTACCGTGGAAAAAGGATTAATAAGAAGATCTTAAACCATCTTTTTGGGTGGGCGAAGGAGAACAATTTGCCAGATGTTCACCTTACAGTTTATCCAGATAATGCGCCCGCGGTAAGAGCCTATGAAAAAGTAGGTTTTAAGCCGCATATGCTCGAAATGCGGTTAAACCTTGATGAGTAGAGTGAAATCTTGCCGATATTGACGGCTATTTGGGCAGCGGTGATTAATGCTAGTCTAGCTAACTGTGTAAAATCAGCATTATAGCTTAGTCTGGCTATGTATTATTGTAGCTCAGATATGGAAACTTCTGAGCGTCCCTCTGCTTTTAAACGGAGAATTTCGGCGCCTGAAACGATGAAACTAAGGGGCTCAAATGTAAAATCATTGAGTAGGCGTACCTCTGTCCTAAAGATAAAGTCAACGACTCCGTCATTATCTATATCTATCACTGACCTTAATAAGAACAATCCCGGTGTGTCTTCATGATTTATCTGAAACACAAGGCTTGGCTCTTCAATATCCGTTAAATCCACAGGGTTAGAGGCATGATTTTTTAAATCCTGACTAAATATAATCTGATTTCGAAATGGAAATGCTAATGCTATTTCTTCTTTTCCATCTCCATCCATATCAGGGACAGATATATACTCAGGTTCGTTTGTAGGGAGTCTGAATGTTACAACAGATGAATTTTGTACAGCATCTTCGAAAGTGGTAAGTGAGCTTGGATTATTTAGTAATAAATCTTTAACATATGATCCATCAATGAGGATAACATCCTGTTCATCTGGGGATGGTCCGTGTTGCACACTTTCTTTCCTTCCGATGACTATGTCAGATTGTCCTTGCGATAAGTGAACCCCTGACCCCATAATATTTAAGGGCGAACGACTTCCACCATTATTTTCAACTATCCTAATCCCTACGCCGAGATTTTCGTTAAGACCAAAAATGCCAAAAATGACTTGATTACGATCCGGGTGATCTAATATTTTTTTACCTGACAAAATATATGCATCAAAGGGAAAGAAAAGTTCGGGAGAGGAAATCCGTTCAGTGAGTCGATAGAATAATACTTCACTGATACCATCGCCATCAATATCGTCAATTATGGATAAATGCTCACCAGAAGGAAAAATTAGGTTCCCTTCGCTACTTAATCTGATAAGGTGGCCTTCAGCTGCATAATCTTCTAGAGAGATTGTATTAGGTTGCTCTGATAAATCACGACCTAGAATAATAGATCGTGCAACGGAAGTATTTGACAACACCAAGTCATCATACCCATCTTTATTGAAATCTTGAAAAAAATCACCTTTAATCTGAGAATTCGTACTTGCAAGGTGATCAATGAAAGCAAATGCTTCATTATTGTCAACAAGCTCTTGTATTGGATAGGTTCCGGCTGTCAACTTTTCTAAGCTTGTGCCTAAAATGAGAGCCATGTCATATGGAGTTCTTCCATTTGGCCCGAAGGGATTATGCCGGGATGGACTTAGTAAAAATAAATCCGATTGAGTATCGTTATCAAAATCTAGTATATGATGATCAATAACCCCAGCCCCGGTTATCGTTATGTAGGTTGTGGGATCAGACAAGGTTGGGGCGGGTATTAATGTTATACTTCTGACCGAACTAATAACTAAGTGAGCCCGAGAGCCAATATTTATGGTTGAAATCTTACTAATATCAGGAATCTGGTCAAATGTTGCTAATCCTTTGGCATTAAAAGGTTCAACTGCATCCGTCACTGACACCGTAAAATCTTGTATCTCGGTCAATGTTCCATCTGAGGCTTGGATTGTGACTAAATAAGTGTTGTCAGAGTCAGAGTCTTGTGGCTCTTCAAAGTTAGGTGCGTTAACGAAGCTTAGCTCGCCTGTCACAGAGTTTATTGATAAGCTGCCAATATCGTCGCCAGAGATTAAACTGTAGGTTAGGCTGTCATTTTCGTCATCTCGAGCGGTTACTTTGAAAAAGACGCCTCCTGCATTTTCTTTTGTGGTGATAGCGTTACTTGAAGTAAAAACGGGTTTTTCGGCCACATTAGTCACGGTTATGGAAACATTTTGTGAAACCGTATTTGTGCCATCTGTGACCTCTATGGTGACATTATACACATTATCGCCATTGGCATCTGTAGAATTCTCAAAATCAGGGTCATTCTTAAATCCAAGCTCGCCTGTTGATGTAATACTAAACAAATCCATGTCATCGGAAGTAACCAGATTAAAAGTCAAACTATCATTATCTGCATCCGTTGCCGTAGCCGTGTAAACCGTCCCAGATATATTCTCTTCGGTTGATGTGCTTACAGCAGATGTAAATTGCGGAGATTGGTTAACGACAGGCGGAGGGGCCGCACTCACAACAGTAGTGCTTGAATTGCTGCTACCTCCACAGGCGGACAACCAAACAGCAGTTAATATACCTAAGAAAAATATTTTCAGTTGCGCAAAACTAACCATGCTCTTTCATATCATGCTATTTAAAGTTATCCTAGTAAAATGTAATCTTGAGGCGATTTACGTATAGGAGAGACTTAGCATCACTCCTTATTTATACGGAATTTTTTCTATTAAATTTCAATCGCTTATCAGCAAAATATAGAGATTAATCCTCAATTACCAAAACTGGTCTATATTTCTTGTGTCATCGGGAAACTATCCTCGATGATTTAAGTTTTCATTCATACGGACAGGTAAGAGTACGTTACTTTCTGTTGAATGGGACGATGAGACTGAGCGCAATGGGTTAACGTCCATTGAGGTGCCGGGTCTTTGTAGAGGAGTCTGACCGCTGCACTTAGCGACTTGGAAATTGAGGTCGTGTACGGGTGTAACTGCGGGAAAGTCGAAGAGACCGCTACTTAACAATCATCGCCGCAGGGTTAGGGCCTTGTAAAACATCTTTTTTATTTTGGTACTCCATCAGGGTATCTGACTCTGCGGACTGTCCACTTTTTGTTGGCAGGTTGCCGCCCGCCAACCCAACCTGCGTTGGAGAGTGGGTATATTTTCGCGGATTTTTTTTAAAATCCGAGTCTGACGACAGGGTAAATCCGTCTTGTTTTGGATTACTCGACCAAAGCCCGAAACTTCACGCTGAATTCAGAAGACGTAATCGTGCCTTCGCTCATCGCGCCTTTCGGAGCGAAACATATGAAGGTGACATTGGGGTCGTAACCCGCAGATGGTGTATAGGTACAGCCCGCGAAACTTGTGGGTTTGGTGACCGCATTTGAGAAGCCTAAATCCGTAGCCTCGGTAAAGGTGAGGCCGCTATTGACGGGGTCGAAATCGACGACGCCAGTTAAAGGGCCACCATCATCAATGTCGCCATTATAAAATGTAACTTCGGGAGGTAGAGAGTCGACGAAAAAGAGCGAATTCGTATCCACAGGGCCAGAGCCGCCATTTGCAGCTTTGATTTCATAAATAACTTCGGAGCCGGGAATGGCATAAGGGCTGGCGCTTGCGCTATAGATGCTAACGCCTTTTTTGGCTTCGAGCTTGGCGCTTTGGTTGACGTCGAAAACCCAGTAAGCCACGTTCTCATTCGTATGTGTTCGCGTGGTATCTCCAGCAACTGTTTCTTCGTCTATCGCCCAGTTGATTTGGTTTGGGGGTAGGGGGTCAGCCCCGTATAAAGTTGCCCAGCCGCCATGACCACCATCCATCGCCGAGAGGGACACGACGCCAGTGTCAAAATCACCTGTTGGAGAATAGCTATAAGGCGGCGCGTTTCCAACACCCGCTCCGCTATCGGCGCCTAGGGCGGTTGCGAATGTAATGTCATTGACGGTACCCGTGCCTGCCTCGATCACGATGTAACCAATGGTTTCATCATTTCGCGTACTATTGATTTGGCCAATTTGCTTGCCGACACAAATTCCGTCGCTTTGCCCAGAGAGAAAGGCTGGATTAGAACGTGTGTCGCAATCATTATTCCAAAATGTACTGGCTCTGGCATCCGCAAATGACATGACTTGTCCGATAACATGGGGGTCGGCATATGTTTGTGTTACAGCGGTCGACACATCTTCTGTATTGGCTATGCCCCAATTGCCAGGAACGACTTGCCCGCTTGTATTTGTTGAAATGACTTTACGGGCTTCATATTTTAGGCCCCCGCTATTATACGGACCTTCATCGGCAATGATGCAGTGAACATCGCCTGCCGTGACAATCGAGCTATTTTCAAACTGCTGAATGCGGAGCTGAAAACTTGTGGCCGTGATATTTTGAATGCGCGTAACAGCGGGCGGGGCTAATGAGCTGGGCAGGACATAGCTACACACAATGATGGCATCTGAATATGTGTTTTCAAGGGCTACCGTTGTCCAGCCCGCGCCGACATTGGGGACGAGCTTGATTTCAAGATCGGTCGTAAGCACTTGCCCATAGGCCATAGGCGCCCATATGAGGGCAGTGCACCCTAGCAATATGTGTCTCACCAACATAGGGATGTATTATAAACATTACTATTTATAGCTGATTAATAGCTATGTTTAATACTTTAAGACTTATTAAGGAATAGCACCCGCGCTGCGCCCCATATTTTGTCCGCTAAAACCTCATAACCGCGCAGTTCAATCTCTTCTTCTTTAGAGACTTCAAGAATAATAACGCCGTCATCGGCTATGAGTTTATGCTCTTCCAATTTACCAAGGACTGGCCGCCATAGGCCTTTATTATAGGGCGGGTCCATAAAGATATGGGTGAAGGGGCCTCGGAGGTTGCCCGGTGCAATTTTTAGCTTTGTCGCGTCATGACGGTGGAGACGGCATTTACCGAAAAGCCCCATTTTCTCTATGTTCTGCCGTATGGCGGCGCGCGCTTTTGGTTCGGTCTCGACAAAAAGGCAAAATTCTGCCCCGCGGGAAATTGCTTCAAGGCCTAGCGCGCCGGAGCCTGCGAAGATGTCTGTCACGATTGCGCCGTCTAAGGTCGGGGCCCAATCGGCGTGGGCGAGGATATTGAATATGGATTCGCGGGTTTGATCGCTTGTGGGGCGGGTATTACGCCCTGATGGGGTCGCAATATTGCGTCCACGCATAGAGCCAGAGACGATACGCATTATTTGCGGCGTCCTGAGGGCTTACCATGTGAAGGTCTTCCAGAAGAAGGCTTTCTCGATTTGGGCTTGGCTTTATGCGCAAATTTTCCGCGCCCCGTCGGCATTGGCTTGGGCTCTGCGGGTGTTTTGGGTTTGCGCGGACGGTTAGGTTTAACATCATTGGCATAGCGTTTGGCGCTGGCATGAGTCCCGCGTTTGGGTTTGCGGCCACGCTGCCCTTGGCTAGGCGGTACATATTCGGGGATGTCAATTAAGTGACCGACTTGATCGCGAAGTGTTTTACCTTTGATTTCCTCAATGCCTTCCTTGGGAATACCGCCCAATTGAAAAGGGCCATAAGATATACGTATCAATCGGTTAACGGTAAGACCTAATGTATCCAGCGCGCGGCGGACCTCACGGTTTTTACCCTCACGCAAAGTAATGGCAATCCAGCAATTATCGCCTTTTTGACGTTCAAGCTCGGCTTCAATTGGGCCCGTCTTGACGCCGTCAATCTTGATGCCTTTCATAAGTGTATCAAGCTGCTCTTGAGTCACTTTACCATAAGCCCGCGCGCGATATTTGCGTTGCCACGCTGTGCTGGGCAGTTCCAAAGCGCGCGCAAGTTCGCCGTCATTGGTCAAAAGTAACAATCCTTCGGAGGTGATATCAAGCCGCCCGATAGAGATGACGCGGCCAAGCTCTTTGGGCAGTTTATCAAAGACGGTTTCTCGGCCTTTCTCATCTTTGTGACTGGTCACTAATCCTGCTGGCTTATGATAGCGCCATAAGCGCGGCGGTTCTTTCGCGGCGATTGGTTTATTGTCAAAGAGAACAGTATCCTTATTGGAGACTTTAAAGGCTGCTGTTGTCAGCGTTTTACCATTGACCTTAATACGGCCTTCTTCGATGAGCCGCTCGGAACCTCGCCGAGACGCCACACCAGAGCGGGCAAGGAACTTTGCGATGCGTTCGCCGCCTTCTTTTTCGAAGCCTGAATTGGATTCCATGGTTGACCTTGCTGTATCTGCATCCGAAGAGAACACATGACTGATGAAGACTATATGCGCGAAGCCTTGCATGAAGCGCAAGGGGCGTCTGCTCGCGGCGAAGTGCCTGTCGGGGCCGTCATTGTCAATGCGGCAGGTAAGATTATTGCGCGAACAGGCAATGCACCGATTAGTATTTGTGACCCAACGGCACATGCCGAAGTGCTTGCTTTGCGTGACGCGGCTTATACATCACAAAATTACCGTCTTGGCGGCATGACGCTCTATGTCACGCTTGAACCTTGTACGATGTGTGCCGGCGCGATTGCGAATGCGCGGATTGACCGCGTCGTTTACGGTGCGTCTGACGTTAAAGGCGGCGCAGTCGAAAACGGCGTGCGTTTCTTTGAGCAAACGACCTGTCATCATAGGCCTGAAATAAAAGGCGGCGTTTTAGCGCTAGAGTGCGCGGCACTATTAAAAGCCTTCTTTAAAGCGCGCCGAAAATGAAAACCAACCTGCGCGAAATTTCATCGCCGCTCATTAAGGAACCGCCGCGCCGGATGAGTGGACGGAATTGGGGCTACGTCTTAGCTTTTTTTGGAACTGTATTCTTTTCGATGAAGTCGATCTTCGTGAAACTCATTTACCGACCTGTGGACGGGATGACGATCAACGGCGTTGAGGCGATTACGATAATGGCGATGCGGATGGGGTTTTCTGCGCCATTTTATATCTTCATTTTTTGGCTTGCTTTACGGCAGAGGAAACGTCGAGAATTGCCGCCTTTGCAAAAGCGTGATTTGGCTTTGGCGGCTTTGCTTGGACTATTAGGTTATTATACTTGTGCTTGGCTTGATATTGAAGGGATTAAATATATCACAGCGCAGTTGGAGCGGCTTTTGCTTTTTACCTATCCGATTTTTGTTTTCATTTTTGGCGCCATATTTTTTGGAAAGCCACTGACGAAAGAAGCGATTTTTGCCGTACTGATTGCTTATTCGGGTATCGGACTTATTTTTCTTCGCGGCGACATAGCTGTTGGTATTAACGTCCCACTCGGCTCGGCAATGATACTCTTGTGCGCTGCGCTTTTTGCGTTCTTTCAGCTTTTTGCAAAGCCTATGATAGGACGTTTGGGAAGTTCCGTCTTTACATGCTGCGCAATGTTAGGCGCGGGGGTCATGATATTCATTCATTTTGTGACCGAAAATATCGTTATGGGTGACGTCTCGGAGGTTTTAAATCTCCCGCGGCGCATTTGGCTCTTGGGCATAGCGCTCGCCTTTTTCTCTACCCTTTTGCCATCCTTCATGGTCAATCTGGCCATTTCGCGGGTGGGCCCACAGGCCACATCGGCTGTTGGCATGATAGCGCCTATCTCTACAATTTTCCTAGCCATCTTTATTTTGGGAGAACCGTTTGCATTGATTGACGGCGTCGGCACATTGATTACAGTCTTAGGCATTGGGCTTTATACCTATTTTGATAAACGCGCTATATCAGCCACGCCAAGCTCAGTCCCCGCCATAAATAAATAATTCCGATGAGCGTCACTAGATATTTTGTATAGCTTTTAAAGCCTATATCAGAGAGGCGGTTTAGAATTCGTGTTCCCACGAAGGTCCCGCCAATGATGCAGGGGATTGCGGCGAAAAACACCCAAAGCGGCGGCAAGGTTGTCAGCCCGCTAGCCGCGATGAGGGGAAGCCCGAAATAGAAAATTTTGACAAGGTGTGAGGCAAACATCGTCACGGCTTTGGTGGCGACGATTTCTTTGCGTGAAAGCTGGGTTTTCACATAGAAAAAATCAAGCGCTGGCCCTGCAACACCGGCTGAGAGGTTAAGCCCCATCACCATAGCCCCGCATAATACGGCATGAGCTGGCTTGGCGGCATCACCTTTAAAGATACCTTTGGGCAGCCATAGGATAGAAGGAAGCAAACCGAGCACAATAAAAAGCCCAGCCTTACTCGGGATAAAGCTTATCATGGCGAGGATGGCAATTGCGGGCAGGGCTCCCAGTAATTTATATCCAAGAATGTCCCACCGAATATTGGGTTTTAGAAAATAAGCGCGGGAAGAATTACTTATGCTCTGGACTGCGCCGTGAACAACCATCGCCTCGGCCACACCCATCACAGTGGCGATGATACCCATAAATATCATACCGCCCGCCATCCCGAATATGCCAGAAATGCAGGCGGTTACTGTCGCGGCGATTAGAATTAAGAGGGCAAGCTTCATTTAAGATCAGCGTTCCATTCGATGCCGAATGAGCCACCATATAATAATCGCACCAGCCATTTTACCGCCAACGCTCATGACGACATTTGGCACTGTGAATTGTGCGTCTCTGATAAAGCTTGCGCCATAGAGAAAAGCCGTTGTGTCTATCGGGGCGGCGAGGGCTGATGAGAGTAGTACTCGTGTCGATAATTTGTATTTCGTGAAGGTAAAGAGCGCGTAATCTACGAGCTCTGATATAAGGAAGGCTGCGCCGCTGGCTAATGCTAAAGCGCCGCCAGATGTGACATATGTAAGGAACAGGGCGATGGCCATCGCGATGAGGACTTCATGACCAATCTCTCTTTGGGCAAAATCGCGTACGACTAACACCAATCCCGTTACAATGGTCACAGGGTTAAAGGACCAAGCCGCAAGACCCGGCAGCTCTACCATCGGGGCCCAAGTGAAGCTCCAATTGATAAAGGGGATAAGGAGAATATAAAGAAGTGTATATTTGAAAAAGCGAAGGCTTGTTTTAGGCGGCTCTTTTTCGGCATAGCTTGACATGAAGTCTCTATACGCGAGTTGAGCGAGGGTGTAACCCATTATCCATGAGTGCGAATCCTATATTAAGTTTGATCGTCGCAAAGTCACGCAATGGCGTGATCGGTGTTGATGGCGACTTGCCATGGAAATTGTCGTCGGATTTGAAGTTTTTCAAAAAAACGACAATGGGAAAACCTGTTCTAATGGGGCGGGTAACGTGGGAGAGCTTGCCGTTTCCATTACCTGGGCGACCGAATTTGGTGCTCACGCGAGATGAAAAATACAAAGCGCCTAAAGCTGAAGTATTTCACAACATGTACGAGATGATTGGACGAGGTTATGAGCTGGCCGGCGAAACGGGCGCAGATGAAATTATGCTCATCGGCGGCGCGAAATTATATGCGGCTCTGATGCGCTTTTGCGACCGTATGTATATAAGCGAGGTTGACGTTATGATTGACGGCGACGCGCATTTTCCTGCTATAAGGGCGGATCACTGGAATTTGGTACAAGAGACATCTTTTGACCAAACAGAGGGGGATGACCATCCTTTTACAGTGAAACGCTATGAGCGGCGGTAGTTTTTTCACCTAATCATCTTGATAATTTCGGCGCATCACGCCACATTGTATAAAGTATTTAATCGGAGGCGACATGCCGGACAAAAAAGGCCCTTGGGGCAATGGTGGTAATAAGGGGAATAATCCTTGGGGGAGTGGTGGTAAACCTGACCGCTCACCTCCGCGCCCAGGCGGGGCATCTCCTGATTTGGAAAATGTCATAGAGGGTTTTAAATCCCGCGTTCGTAAAACTGGCGGCGGTGGCGGTGGTAACCGCGGACCCCGCGGCGGCGGCCCTAGCATTGGTGGTCCCTTAGCGAGATTTGGACCCTTTGGTATCGTTTTACTGGCCGGGCTTGTGATGATGATTTTGTCCTGCTTCTATCAAGTGGCTCAACAGGAAGAGGCCATAGTCCTGCGCTTTGGTAAATATTCCCGGACAACAGCCTCAGGTCTGCATTTTAAGCTTCCAATGCCTGTTGAAGAGGTGATGAAAGTCAATGTGACCTCTGAAAGATCCGTCGGTTCCAAGAAAAACCTTGTTTTAACAGGGGACGAAAACATTGCCGATGTTGATTTTACGGTTCGCTGGAACGTCAAAGCGCCGAAAGACTATATCTTTAATCTTGAAGATGCAGAGGCCGTTGTTGCCGATGCGGCGGATAGCGCTATTCGCGAAGTCATTGGTAAGAAGAAACTTGAATATGTAATTACCGATGGCCGTAACCCGATTGAGATTGAGGTTAAAGAACTCCTTCAAGGCATGCTAGACGAATATGAGTCTGGCGTGACGATTACCGTTGTGCAGCTACAGCGTACGGAAGCCCCGCCAAAAGTGATTAAAGCTTTTGAAGATGTTGTTACGGCTGAGCAAGAACAAGAACAGCGTGTTAATGAAGGCATTGCCTATAAAAATGAAGTGACGGAAAAAGCTGTGGGTCAAGCGGCTGTTTTGGTCGAATCTGCTGAAGCTTATAAGGCCGAAGTGGTTGAAGTTGCGCGCGGTGAAGCCAGCCGGTTTAACGCCGTATATAAAGAATATAAGGCGGCTCCGACAGTGACGCGTCAGCGTATCTATCTTGAAACAATTGAAGAAGTTTACGGGCCTGCTGAAAAAATCATTATCGAAGGTGATGGAGGCAGCGGCGTCGTGCCTTATCTGCCCCTTGATCAGCTAAAGTCGAAGAAATCTGGAGGCCAGTAAGATGAAAAATGGATTTATACCTTTGGTCATTTTGGGCCTACTTATTCTCGCATTCTTCACCTGTACCTATACGCTGAAAGAATGGGAGCAGGGACTTGTTCTTCAATTTGGCGAATATAAACGTGTTGAAAACGCTTGGAATGAAGGCGCAGAAGCTAATGCGGGTCTAAAATTTAAAACCCCTATTGAAAATGTCATCACGCTTGATCGCCGCAATATTGAACTCGATTTCGCAGCGGAGACAATTTACGATATCAAGCAGAAGCCGCTCGAAGTTGATAGCTTCATCCTTTACCGCATTGTTGACCCTGTTGCTTATTATAAAGCTCTAGGAACTAAAGCCCGCGCGACTAATCTTTTAGATGAACTTATGGATTCATCACTTCGCGGTGTTCTCGCGCGTGTTGATAGTGAGCAAATCATTTCTGGTCGCCGCGCTGAGTTGATGGCTGAGATTAAGAAAGCGGCTAACCTCGTTGCCAAAGGCGAAGATTATGGCGTCGAGATTACCGACGTTCGCATTAAGAAAGCTGAACTCCCTACGAAAGTCGCAGATAGTGTTTTTGACCGTATGAATTCTGAGCGTGAGAAGGAAGCTCGCTTATTCCGCGCTGAAGGTTCTAAACTTAAGAACGAAATTGTCGCTGATGCTGATAAGCAAGCCAAAATCATCTTGGCGGAAGCCAAAGGTAAAGCGCAAGCTATTCGCGGGGAAGGTGACGCTGTATCAAATAAGATCTACGCCGATGCCTATAATCAGGATCCTGAGTTCTTTGCATTTTATCGCTCAATGGAAGCCTATCGTCGAGGCCTCGGATCGGGAACGACCTATGTGCTGTCACCTGATAGTGATTTCTTAGGATATCTGGATAATCAACGTGGGCCTCGCCGCCGCTAAATAACAGCCGGGATTAACTAATGAGCCCTTGGGTTATCATTCTAATCGCCTTTGGCGGCGCGCTCGCTCTTGAAGGTTTTGTTTGGGCGGTCTTTCCTTCCCAAATGCGGCGGGCCTATGAGCAAAGCCTGCGCGTGGTCAATGATAAGTCGCTGCATGTCAGCGGCTTATTCTGCGTCGCATTCGGGGTGCTGCTTATTGGCCTTGCGGTCAAACTTTCGAGCTAGCTTTAGTGGTGTATTTATGAAAAAAATATCCTTAACCTCACTCTTAATTCTCTCGGCCTGTCAAGGCGTACAAGCGAGCTCAGCTGCTGACCCCGCGACTGAACGCGGTGCTAAACTTTATCAACAATATTGCATCTCATGCCACGGAGCTAACCTCGCGGGCGGTCAAGCCCCGAGTATGGCCGATGATAATTGGGAATATGGAAGCAGTGATGCTGATATACTGAAAGTTATCAATGAAGGCATTGATGATGTCGGGATGCCAGCATTTGCAGACTCTTTTACTGAGGCGGATAAGCAAGATATGATCGCTTATATTCGCGGCGGAGCAGAGCTTAAAACCACAGCGCCAATTGATGATGTCTCATCGGTAGAAAGTCAGGTTCAAATACAGGACTGGGCGACTGATCTTAATGAACCTTGGGGCATCGAATTCATTGGCCAAGATAGAGCCCTCGTGACCGAAAAAAGCGGGAAGCTTTGGCAGGTTTCGTCAAATGCACGCAATGAGATTATCGGCATCCCAGCTTCTGTCGATAAAAGGCAAGGCGGCTTGATGGATGTTGCGATTGACCCGGATTATGCCAGAAATGGATGGGTCTATCTCAGCTTCACCCATGCGGATGAAGAAAAGTCTGAAAACCTCATGACCAAGATCGTGCGCGGCAAAATTGAGGCGCAAAATTCAGCGCTTTTATGGACCCAGGAGCAGACGCTGTTTCAAGCAAAGCCTGAGCATTACCTCAATACGGGTTTTCACTTTGGTTCGCGGATAACCTTTGATAATAAGGGGCATCTTTATTTCGGGATTGGCGATCGTGGTAAGAAAGAGATGGCGCAAGACCTCTCGCGACCCAATGGGAAGATTCACCGCATTATGCGTGATGGAAGTATTCCTAAAGATAACCCTTTTGTAGATAATTCAGACGCTTACGCGACAATCTTCTCATACGGAAACCGTAATCCGCAAGGCACAATTGTCCACCCTGAGACGCAAATAGTTTGGGAAACTGAGCATGGCCCCAAAGGTGGTGATGAGCTTAACGCCATAAAGTCGGGCGTAAATTACGGCTGGCCTAAAATCTCATACGGCCGAAATTATAGCGGAACTGTGCTCACGCCTCATACGGCTTTACCAGGAATGGCGCAGCCCGTCTCTCAGTGGACGCCGTCCATCGCCGTGTGCGGGCTTGATGTTTATACGGGCGACCTTTTCCCAGAATGGAAAGGCCGCCTATTGGCGGGGTCCCTTGCAAACCAGACTGTGCGCCTCATAGATGTCGATAATGAGAGCTATCTAGGTGAGGCTATATTGATCAAAGATAAAGGCCGAGTCCGCGACGTTACAACAGGATGGGACGGCGCGATATATGTGGCTTTACCTAATAAAATAGTTCGGCTATCACCCGCGCCATGATTGACCGTAAAGACAAACTCATCTCTGGCTATAAGGCCTTTCGGGCCGGCGATTATAAGGCGCAAAAAAAGCTTTATGAAGAGCTAGGCACCAAAGGGCAAAGCCCCAAAGTTATGCTGATTGCCTGCTCAGACAGCCGTGTTGATCCAACCGATATATTTGACGCTTATCCCGGGGAAATGTTCGTCACGCGTAACGTGGCCAATATCGTTCCGCCCTATGACACTGACGATGGTTTTTTTGGCACGGCAGCAACGATCGAATATGCGGTGAAAGTCCTAAAAGTCGAAATGATAGTCGTTATGGGCCATGAAAGCTGCGGCGGTATCAAAGGCTGTCTTGATGGAATGGGGCACGACCCAGACGCGGGCTATGTCGGTAAATGGGTGTCGATCATCAATAATGTTAGGGAGCGTGTGCTTGCGCGCAGCCTTCCAGAAAATGAAGTTGTTCTTGAGATGGAGCTTGAAGGCGTACGTCAATCACTCACCAACCTAATGAGCTTCCCATTTGTCAAAGAAGCCGTGGAAAGCGGAACGCTTAAGCTTCAAGGGGCTTATTTCTCTATCATCCAAGCCCGCCTCATGCTCTCAAATGAACAAGATGAGTTCGAGCTTATTCCTGCTTAGTATGGAATGCATATAATTCCAGAATTGGGGACATAATGGCTTTCGTATCTCTTAACCCTGCAACGGGTAAAAAAGTCAAAGAATTTCAGACTTTTAGCGACGCGCAGATAGAACAGGCTTTGGCCTTGTCTATAGAAGCGCACAAAACACTAAAGTCTTGGTCTATGGAAGAGCGGGCGGCGGCCATGCACCGCGTGGCTGATATTTTGGAATATGAAACCCAAGAGCTGGCCGCTATCATTACACTGGAAATGGGCAAGACGCTTAAATCCGCCATCGCCGAAGTCGAAAAATGCGCCTTGGGCTGTCGTTACTACGCAGATAATGCTGCCGCTATAATGGCTGATGAACCCGTTGAAATAGGTGGGTCTGCTAAAACATATAAAACATACCTGCCTTTGGGCCCGATTGTGGCGGTCATGCCGTGGAACTATCCGCTTTGGCAAGTTTACCGCTTTGTTGGCCCCGCCCTCATGGCTGGGAATACGGGGCTTTTAAAACATGCGTCAAATGTGCCGCAATGCGGTCTTTCGGTTGAAGATGTTGTGCGCCGTGCTGGGTTTCCGGAAGGGGCCTTACAAAATGTTTTTGCGAGTATTGAGCAAGTTGGCGCAATGTTGCGCGATGACCGTGTGCGCGGAGCCACACTTACAGGCTCAGAGCGCGCAGGCTCGTCAGTTGCATCTATTTGCGGTGAAGTCATAAAGCCAACCGTGCTTGAACTTGGCGGCTCTGACGCCTTTATCGTCATGCCAAGTGCTGACCTTGAAAAGGCTGTTGCCACGGCGGTTACAGCACGTACGCAAAATTGCGGACAATCATGTATCGCTGGAAAACGCTTTATCGCTCACGAAGACATTTATGACGAGTTTCGTGATAAGTTTAAGAGCGCCTTTGAATCTATACGTGTTGGTGATCCTAATAATACTGAAACGGATTTAGGCCCGCTGGTATCGCAGAGCAGCCGCAATGAAATCATTGGGCAAGTCGAAAAGGCTTTAAGCGAAGGGGCAACGCGCCTAACTGGAGCTGAACCCATTGATGGGCCAGGTTTCTATTATTGTCCCGGCATATTGGAAAATATTCCCAAGTCATCAGATACATATTATGAAGAGATTTTTGGGCCTGTTGCGTTTTTATTCAAAGTGAGTTCCATGAGTGAGGCTATTGAACTGGCTAATGATAGCCCTTTTGGCTTGGGATCTGCGGTATTTACTAATGATATACATGAACAAAAAATGGCGATCAAAAATATAGAAGCGGGCGCGACATTTATAAATGCGATGACGGCGTCACATCCCGCTTTGCCTTTTGGGGGCATCAAGAAATCTGGCTATGGCCGGGAGTTGGCGGCAGAAGGGCTGCGGGCATTTTGTAATATCAAAACCGTTTCAATCACGTCCTGAAAGACCAAGTAAGGGGACGAATGTATTTATATCCTCATGAATACAAGTTAAGTTTCGTTTATTTTCAATGGCTTATTAGATAATCTTAGAGATTAATCCTCATGCCTCGAACCTAGCCTATATTTCTTGTGTCATCGGGAGACTATCCTCGATGGTATAAGTTTCGATTGTGTGGACAGACTAACGCGTAGGTTTGTTATCAATTGGACGATGAGACTGAGCGTTGCGGAGTTACGACCGCAAAGATGCCGGGTCATTGTAACGTGGAAGCCGGACCGGCTGGGTTAGGTAGCGACAG
>CALLMD010000028.1 GCA_938007935.1 uncultured Hellea sp. | reverse complement strand
AGCGTTGCGGAGTTACGACCGCAAAGATGCCGGGTCATTGTAACGTGGAAGCCGGACCGGCTGGGTTAGGTAGCGACAGCTATTGTACGGCTCAGACTTCGGGATTATTTAGTGCCGTTGCTCTAAAATCATCGCCGCGAGAGTTGCCTCTCGTAAAACACTTTTTATTTTTGGTATTCCATCGGGATGCCGCTCTCGCGGACTGTCCATTTTATCAAATGGAGTTTCGTTTTGCGGATTTTTTAAAATCCGAGTCTGATGACAGGGTAGAACCGTCTTGATTAAGCCGCGGCGCCTATGACCCCGAAGGGGTCTATACCTGCATTCTTCATCATGTCGTGAACGCGGTTATATTGCGTTGGCGGCAGGATACCGAGCCGTTTACGCGCCGACTCTAGAGGCTCTGCGAGAAGAGCCATAATATCTTGCTTGCAGATATTGTCAGCTATAGCGCCGTGTTTTTTTGCTTCGCGCACGGCTTTCCAAGCCGGAGCCCCTTTGGGGGCATGTTTTCTAACTTCTATGGAGGCCATATGGGCGATAAAATAAATACCTAACCCGCCATGTTGACTATGGGTGAAATTAAGCACGCAGGCTTCTCCGAGTGCGTCACGGCTATAGCCCGACATAATATGCATAAGGTCATGCACATCGCGGCGGCGATTGCCAAACCAGGCAACATCCGCGTCATAATAATCTTCTAGACGTTTACCCCAGCGGTCATATTCATCGACAAGGCCCTGTGCCGATAGACCCTGACTTTCCATAAAGTCACAATAATGCTGACCAACAGAACCCATGGGGAGCTTTCTTAAAGTCTCATGATCATCAAGGAGAGGAACAAGATCTTTGCGATCCTCAAAACGGGCTTGACCCTTGGCAGTGCTCATAAAGCGCTTAAAATCTTTCTCGAGATTAGACCCGTCCAAGGCTTCGACAATGTCAAAGACTTGTGTCGTGTCTTCCTTATCCTTAATTAAATTACGAAAGTGCTTATAGGCTTTAATCGGGCGTATGCGTCTTGATGTCATAAGACTATCTACGACATCAAAGATGAATTATCAATCAACGGCTATGCATAGCCTACAATCACTTCCGTTTATGCCGCTTTTGGGGCAGCGGCTTTCACATCGGCAGTTACGCGGCTCTCAAACTTGGCAAAGTTATCGATAAACATGGCGACAAGCTTCTGAGCTTGGGCGTCATATGCCTCTTTATCCGCCCATGTACTCCGCGGGTTCAGAAGGTTTGAATCCACGCCAGCAATAGCTGTTGGTACCATGACGCCAAAGTTCTCATCCTTGCGGAATTCACCTTTATTGATTGAGCCATCTAGCGCGGCATTAAGCATTGTGCGTGTGGCTTTGATGGGCATGCGGTGACCTACTCCGTAAGGGCCAGCTGTCCAGCCTGTATTAACGAGCCAGCATTGCACATCATGTTCTGCAACCAGGTCACGTAGCAATTCACCGTAAATTGCGGGATGGCGCGGCATAAAGGGTGCGCCAAAACAGGCGGAGAAAGTCGCTGTCGGCTCGACAACGCCTTTTTCAGTCCCGGCTACTTTGGCGGTATACCCTGAAAGGAAATGATACATAGCCTGTAGCGGGGTCAGTTTTGAAATGGGGGGTAAGACACCAAAGGCATCCGCCGTTAACATGACGAGGTTTTTCGGCTGTCCGCAGCGGCCAGTCGGGCTGGCATTGGGAATAGCTGTCAAATCATAAGCCCCGCGTGAGTTAACAGCCAATGTGTCATCTGCGAAATCAAACTCGCGTGTTTCAGGGTTCATGACCACATTTTCCAAAACTGTACCCCACATTTTTGAGGTCGCGTAAATTTCGGGTTCCGCTTCGGCGGAGAGATTAATCATCTTGGCGTAGCAGCCACCCTCAAAATTAAAGAGGCCATTTTCTGACCAGCCATGTTCATCATCACCCACAAGCGTGCGATCTGGATTAGCAGAGAGGGTGGTTTTGCCTGTACCGGAGAGACCAAAGAAAATGGCGCCATTATCATTATCATCAACATTGACCGAGCAATGCATGGGCATGACCCGTTTTTCAGGGAGAAGGTAATTCATGATAGAGAATACCGACTTCTTGGTTTCGCCTGCATATGATGTGCCGCCAATTAAGACGACTTTGTCTTTCATATTAACGGCAATCACAGTTTCTGAGCGCACGCCATGTTTTGCCGGATTGGCACGAAAGCTGGGGAGGTTGATAATCGTATATTCTGCTTGATATGTTTTGAGCTCTTCTGCCGTTGGTTGACGCAGTAGGTGGTGAACAAACAGACCATGCCACGCATATTCAGTGATAATTTGAACAGGCAGGCGGTGTTCTAGGTCTGCGCCGCCAAAAGTATCTTGGCCGTATAGGGTAAGGCCTTGCATATGATCTTCAAAGTCTTCGCGAAGGGCGTCAAATTGCTCTGGAGAGATATGATCTGTGGCATCCCACCAGACTTTATCTTCTGTGACTTCATCGCGCACGACGAATTTATCTGTGGCTGAACGGCCAGTATGCTTGCCTGTTTTAACAACAAGCGCGCCGCCCTTCGCTATTTCTGCGCCTTCATTTCGAACAGCGGCTTCGTAAAAGCGGGCAGGGCTCCAATTCCAGTTGATATTGTAATCGGCATCAAAGCCTTTAACGCCAAGTTTACGCGTAGTTATAATCATAGCTATTCCCTGCTTTCAGAATTGTGCGGTGAGTAGCAGACTTAATACCATAATCAACTTTATAACTGGTAAAAATCTATGTATTTCAGTTATTTAGCGTGACAGCGCTGTCAGTACATGGTTGCTAAAAGGTTACTTGTGCAGCTTGCCTAAGTTCAGGCCGTATAGGAGGGGCGCGCTTTCATGCGTTCATGCCACTCTAACAATGCGGATTGGGACTCGAGCGGATAGACTTTGACCCATCTTGCGAAATCGACTGTGATCGTCGCCGTAATATCCGCGACGGAATAGTTATCGCCAGCCACATAGCTGTTATCTTGGAGTTGAGCATCCAAATCTTCAAAGAACCAGGCAATACGATCGAGGCCACGCTGGGCGAGTTCGGGGATTTGTTTGACATTTCGTGGTCCGGGAAGCGCGCGGTCTTTCATTGCGGGCGACGAATTTCTAAGCGCTGATGCAATGGCAGCAAGCCCGTTAAATTCCACGCGCCAATTCCATTTGGCAATGAGGGCTTTTTCTATAGGAGTAGTACCCAGCATCGGCTTTTCAGGATAGGCCGCTTCGAGAAAGGCTGTAATTTCAGCATTTTCTGTCAAAACATCACCATTCTCTGTGACAAGGGCAGGCACGGTGCAGTTTGGATTAATGGCTCTAAAAGCCTGTCCCATTTGTTCGCCTGTTTTCAGATTAATTTGTATATTCTCATACTCAATGCCTTTTTCGGAGAGTAACATACGCGCCCTTCTTGGACTTGGGGCAGTTGTGCAGTCATAAAGTTTTAGCATGAGTAACCTTGGTCTAAATTTTCAAGTTAATGCTAAGGTAAAATTCCTTATAAACCAAATGGCTTTTGACGTCTCTTATTGTGTCAATCAATCATCGAAGTTTGCGAGTATGCTAAAAAGTGATAACTCAAAACTAAATAGGGAGTATCATATGCACTTACGCACCATTTCCACACTTTTACAGGAACAGAATTGGTTTGGAGTTTTGCTAAATTTTTTAATTGTTGTTTTGGGGGTGTTTTTGGGTGTTCAAATGGGGAATTTGAATGAGAAGCGAAAAGATCAGAATGATTATAAGGCCGCCTTGGAGCGTTTTGTTGTCGAGTCTCAAACAAATATAGATACGCTTGATACTTTGAACGGTGAAACCGCAAGGTTATTACAACGAGGAAGTCAGGCTTTTGATGTCTTGCTTGAATGCAAAGATGATCCAGAAAGCGTGGAAATAGTCAATTCAGGTTTAATGGCAATTAGCGGTACATATGGGATTAAACTTCACCGCTCAGTTTTGGACGAGTTGACAACTTCAGAAAAGCTATTGGCATCACAATCCTCAGCTATGAGGCAAAGACTTTCAGAGATGAAATATTATTTCAATCTGGCGCTTTATGAGGCTCAATTTGTTGAAACGATTCCTTTGGATGAACGGATGCAAAATAATCCAATTATTGGTGTTGGGTCGGCGGCCAAAGGCAGTATTACTTATGCAGGGGCTGATTTTTCAAGAAAACAACGGCGGCTGAAACTTAAAATTCCACTTAGTGAGGCCTGTAAGGATGATGCTTTAATAAAATCGTTTTATACATGGGAGCGTTGGCAAAGCGTTTTGCCGACATTGTCTAATATATTGCGTAAAGAAATTGAAACAACTCTGGAGGTTCTAGATGGCAAGTCTTAGGAAACTTAGACCGCAAAGACTTGTGATGGGTCTTTGAAACTTTTGAATTCTAAGGTGTTACCGCTGGGATCACGAAAGAACATTGTGGCTTGTTCACCCGTTTCGCCTTTAAACCGAATATAAGGCTCAATGACGAAGTCGGTTTTTTCATTTAGAAGACGATCTCGTAGATCATGCCAATCTTGCCACTCTAAAATTGCGCCAAAATGACGAACAGGGACATCTTTTCCGTCAACGGGATTAGTGGCCTCTTTGTCATCAAAACTTTCAGGTTTAACGTGAAAACTGACTTGGTGACCGAAGAAGTCGAAATCAATCCATGTCGTATCTTCGCGGCCTTGCTTGCAACCGATAACATCTCGGTAGAATCGCCGTGTGGTCTCGATATCCTTAACGGGATAAGCGAGGTGGAATATCGTCGACATTTACCTGACGGGTTCTATTTGGGGCCATAAGCATAATCACCACCGCGTTCGAGTGCTTTTAGATAGGCAGGACGTTTGTGGATTTTTTCTACAAATTCGTTACAGGCTTCAAATCCTTTAAGGCGTCCACGCGCTTTAGCCGCTTCAAGCGGGAAAATCATTTGAATGTCTGCGCCTGTGAGTTTATCACCCGCAAAATATTCATTCCGGATAAGGCGGTATTCGCAATAATCGAGGACGCCTTTAATCTCGTTCATGATGATAGGTTGTAGCGGCGCTGCAGCTTCGCCGAGATAACCTGTATAGAGGGCCAATAGAAAGGGGAGCATCGCCGAGCCTTCCGCAAAATGAAGGAAGTGGACATAATCAAGATATTCTTGTGTGCCGCGCTCAGGTCGAAGTTTGCCTTCGCCGTATTTGTCCAGGATATAAACAATAATCGCGCCGGTTTCCGCAACGATATCATCGCCATCTTCAATAACTGGAGATTTCCCCATCGGATGAATCGCTTTTAGTTCTGCTGGGGCACGGTTTGTATCAGGGTCGCGTTTATAATGTTTAATTTCATATTCGACCTCTAATTCTTCTAAAAGCCAGAGGATCCGCTGTGAGCGCGAATTATTCAAATGGTGAACTGTTAACATAGTGAGGTTGTGACTGCGATTTTTAAGTTAGGCAAGCCTAATTATGTAACAATTTTTTTGGGCCATCACCATCCTTGAATGCAATTGATTTCACAGAGTCTGCTAGCCAGCTATCTACATGATTAATTTGCCCTGGTATTATCTCACGTAACATAGAGGCAGAAACTAACAGTTCGCTTGGTTTTTTGTCCAAGAACACTTGTTGATAAACATAGACGGTGCGGGCTTCATATTCTGCGCCAAGAATTTGAAGCTCAATTTGTTGACCGCCGGAGGAGAGTTTAAATTGTGTCTCAGTATAGAGCGCGAGTTTTGCACGTGCGCGTAACGATTTAACATCTGGTTTGTCTATGATGCCTTTAGCTGCCAATGCGGTTTCTACGTCATGCATGTGGTAGCTATGGGTGATATTCAGAGACTTATCTGTAGGATCCCAATCAATCTTGGATAAAGTCGTTTTTTGACGATGCGCAAGTGCAGACAAGGGCAGCGCCGTAAAAATGGCGCCGCCACTAAGTATTGAAAATATACGACGGCGCGTAATCATGGAATTTATTTCTTACCCATCATTTTTTCGAGTGTTTTACGCAAAGACTTCTTCTTTCGTATCTCTGAAGTGCTTTTTTCATCTATATCTGCGGTTTCAGGTTTTTCAGTATCGGTAATTTTTGATTTAGCTTCGCCTCCTTTTTTCAAAGGTACGTCATTATCAGATTCTTCAGCTTTATCTTTCTCAGCTTCCTCAGATTTAAGTTTGACCAGCATATCTGCCATCATGCTTTTTTGCTTATAATCGGATTTGTACATTTGCAGGCGTCCTGGACGCATAACTGGCGGATAAATATTATTGCTATAATCAGCGTCAGCTGTTTGGTGAGCGGGATCAAGCTCGATAGACTTTACCCGGTTTTTTCGAATGATAAGTTTTGTGACAGCTTCGCTGTTGCGACGCCAAATTTCTGCCGGAATCATCATCTCCTCAGTGTCACCGTTCATGTAGGTTAGCTTGATTGGCAAAGGTGAAATCAATCCTCCATGGTTTTTAAAGTCAACGAAATACAGGTAATTTCCATCCTTTTGGGCACGTTCCCAAACGTCTTTTTCCCATCCTTTTAGACCGTCTTTAAACGATTCAAATTTATTGCGGTCTTTATTAGATACCGAAAACTTGTCATTTTCGTTGTAAAAGTCATTCAAATCGTCAAAACGTTCTAGGCGCGTTTTGATGCCTTCCGCGCGGTTACGACGTTGCGTGATATTTTCAGGACGCATTTCCAGATCGTCTGCACGATCTTTGTCAAATTCTTCTTCTGGGTCTTGAGTTGAAATTGTATATTCACGCATATCACTTATACCAATATCAACATGATCAGTTCCGAAATACCAGCCGCGCCAGAACCAATCGAGATCAACGGCTGAGGCATCTTCCATAGTGCGGAAGAAATCAGCTGGGGTCGGGCGTTTGAACTTCCAGCGCTGGGCATATTGTTTGAATGCAAAGTCAAATAGCTCGCGGCCCATAACGGTTTCGCGTAGAACGATAAGCGATGCGGCAGGTTTAGAATAGGCATTGGGGCCGAATTGAAGGACGCTATCTGATTGGGTCATGATAGGCACTTGGTTTGAGCTCGTCATGTAACGGGTGATATCATCTAGAGGGTTTTGTTGTCCGTTGCGGGTAATAGGGAAATTTTCTTCCCACTCATATTCAGCAAGATATTCAAGGAAACTGTTTATCCCTTCATCCATCCATGTCCAACGGCGTTCATCTGAGTTCACGACCATTGGGAAATAAATATGTCCGATTTCATGAATGATTACTCCAATGAGACCATATTTTACGCCGCGAGAATAGACTACTTCTCCTGACTTTTCATCTTCATATGGACGATAGCCATTAAAGGTAATCATCGGATATTCCATTCCCCCACGTTCCCACGAATTTACAGATTGAGCTGTCGGGTAGGGGTAGTTGAAAGCGAATTTGTTATAGACATCCATTGTGTGGACAATGGCATGTGTAGAGTATTGGCTCCAGATTGGGTCGGCTTCTTTCGGGAAGAAACTCATCGCAGTAACAACAGGGTTTGTTTCATCATCTTGTTCGAAGAGCATAGCATCCCAGATATATTTGCGAGAACTGGACCATGCAAAGTCACGTACATTTTCAGCTTTAAAGCGCCATGTTTTAGTGCCTGAGGCTTTGGATTTTTCGTTTTCTTCAGCTTCTTCTGGAGTGACGATATAAACGGGCTTTTCGGAATTGGCCTCATCCATACGTTTTCGCTGTTTCGTCGTCATGACCTGGCGCGGATTTTGTAATACGCCGGTTGCAGCAACAATGTGATCGCTCGGTACCGTCAGATTCACGTTATAATCACCGAATTCCAACGTAAACTCACCGCGTCCGAGGAACTGCTTATTTTGCCAGCCTGTATAGTCTGTGTAAGCTGCCATGCGTGGGAACCATTGTGCGAGGCCAAATATGCAATTTCCATCTTCTCCTTCTTCCGTGAAACATTCATAACCACCACGGCCGCCAACGGCTTCTTCATCGATTATGTTGTGTTCCCAGTCAATCTTAAAGGCAAAGCGAGCATCAGCATTTAAGCCTTCTGGGATATCTATTCGCATCATAGAGTCGTTGATTGTATAAGATAACGCCTCCCCATCAGCACCAGTTACGGCTTTAAACTCAAAGCCATAATCTCTATCTTCCATCGCTTGTTGGTAACGCATAGTTCCAAAGCTGATGCGGTCGGAACCGGCTTTACCATCGCCACGACGAGATCCAGCAGCAGATGCGACTGTGGACTCTCTGGCCAGGGAACCATCTTTAAATCGGTTTTGATCTAGCGCGAGCCAGATATAGTTGAGTCTATCAGGAGAATTATTGACATAATCAATCTCCATAGACGCAACAATCCTCTTTTCATCTTCGTCCAGTGCAGCATCTATGTTTACGTTGGCTTGTTGTTGCCAATAGGCAGGACCAGGCGCGCCGGACGCATTGCGAAAGATATTTGGTGTCGGAAGTTCAGTTCCGAGCTGTCGAAACTTAGCAACTTGATCGCCTGAGGAGCCTGCAGGACCATCTTTCGCAAAGGCTTGATTAGTTAGAACCAGAGTTCCAACTGCTGCCGTGCTTGCGATAAAGCCGTATTTGAATGCTTTTTTAATGCCGCTCATAGGATACCCTGGATCGATTTGTTCTTTATTTATCATTAGGTCATCAATAGCGGTAATATACAGCAAATTTACACTGATTTCGCTTTAATGGGGAAACATTCACCCATTTTTAAATCTTAAGCGATGAAACGCGTCCAGTGAGGCTTTAATAGGGTGGTTTTTACGGTAGAGGTGTCTTCCATCGATAAACTTACCTGAATGTACAGGTAATTTTTTGTGATGCTTTTCTACTATAGTCGCAATAACATTGACTAAATTATAATCCTTCAACACTTTCTTGCGAGCTTTCTTAATGGCAGGAAGCCGTTTTTCATATTCATTGCTAGCAATTGCTTTCCTAATTATAGCCTCGGTTTCATCTATGTTGAAAATATCAATTGGGATAATGGCATTTTTAGGGAAGTATTCGCCTATATTGGGCGGACCATAATAAAAGGGTAGGCAGTGTGCCAAAAAGCAGTCTGCAATTTTTTCAGTCCAGTGATCTTCCTCAATATGGTTTTCAATCGCGATATGATATCTAAAGTCATCCATTGCTTCGGCTTTGTTAGAAATTGGGTTTATGCCACGCCCAAATAAATTTAAACTTTCGCCAAAACGTTTCTTTAGCTCCATAATGCAATCATAACGCTGCGCATGTAGGGTGTGATTCATTCGTTTATTACTGCAAACCGTTGATAAATCATGTTTTTTCTTGTGAGGAGTTTGCGAGGTGAAAAAATCTAAATCCAAATATTTATTGTCTCCTTCGGACATTGGGCGACCATAAAACCAACGTAATGGAGGCGTTTGAAATATTTGATTTGGATGTTTTACATATTTTGGCTTTTTGGCTGTCAGGATGTGCCCGAATTGTCTTAAAAAATGCGGCCCGTCTATACGGATTGAATAAGGCTCTGTTGTAATTAAGAGAGTATTCTCTTGAGCACAATTAAGCGGTTCACGACGGTTTATCTTCTTTTCCCCCGAGAGCGGAGGTAAGCCTTCATAGACGACTAGCCAATCATAGTCTCTATAATCCAAGTCAAAATGAAATCGGCAATTTCCAATAATTGGATTCCTATTATGAAATAGAGATAGCCAAAGATTTTGGTCCTGTTCTGGCAAAGTTTTTGCCAGAAATTTTATATGGATTACCACCTAAAGAACGACACTTATTTGAGTTACTTTCGCATTTCATCGCGTAATGCACGGAATTCGGTGCCATCATACCAGTTGGGCCAGTCTTCTGAATTTGCTATTCCGTAACCGAGCTCAAACCATATTTCAGAAGCTTGCTCTAAACCACTTAAGTCCCAGCTATTATCATATTCATCTGACGGCTTATGATAACGTTCCTCAGTATAGGTTTTAGCAAAATCTTCCCCATAAGTCATACCATTCACAGCATGGTCATTTCCAGGATCGGAATATAGCATCGGTACACCTTTTTTGGCTAAGCTAATATGGTCAGAACGGTAGTAATAGCCAGCTTCAGGTTTGTCGTCGGGAACAATATACATGTCTCGTTTATCGAGAATGTTCTTGAGACGATCCTCAAGCTCAGATGCTCCAAAACCGATAACTTTCATATCTTTGGTTTTTCCTAAAGGGAGCACGCCGTCGATATTTATGCCTGCAACAGTATTTTTTAAAGGAACAAGGGGATCTTCAGCGTAATATGCAGATCCAAGCAGTCCAGATTCTTCTGCAGTAACCGCTACAAAAATGGCTGATCTTTCGGGTTTGCCTTGTTGAACAAAGGCTTCTCCTATTTCAATTATGGCTGCAGTACCCGTAGCATTGTCGACCGCGCCGTTAAAAATCTTATCTTCACCAGCTATATTTTCATTTTTACCCAGATGGTCCCAATGGGCCATATAAAGCACATATTCATCCGGGCGTTTCGTGCCTTTTACCCCGCCAGCGACATTACGACTTTCTACGGTTTTAACTTTCTGGTTCAGAGTTGCATTCAGTTTTAACCCCTCCATGGAGACTGGTTTAAAGCCCTTTTTAAGAGCTCGAGCTTTCATTTGAGAATAATTTAAGCCAGAGGCCTCAAATAGCTGTTCAGCGGTGTCTTTGTGCCACCACCCTTCGATTTGAGTGCGCGAAGCGCCGCCATCTGGCCGAACAAGATCATATTGAGCGCCGGTCCATGAACCTGATACGACATCCCATCCGTAACTTGCGGGTTCGGTTTCATGGATCACGATCGCTGCGGCTGCACCTTGGCGCCCCGCTTCCTCAAACTTATACGTCCAGCGGCCATAATACGTCATGGCATTACCTTTAAATAAGGTTTCGTCACCAGATGCAAAGCCGGGATCATTTACGAGCATAACTACAGTTTTCCCTTTAACATCGATGTCAGCATAGTCGTTCCAACCATATTCAGGGGCTACAACTCCGTAGCCAACAAATACTAAGTCACTATCACTGACGGTCTGTGTCTCGTCTAAACGTTTGGTCCAGAAAACAGAATTTGTCACTTGATCTGCAGTCAATAGGATATCGTCTTCTTTGCTTATGCTAAGGGAAGAGGATGGCAAAACTTCTGTCTCTGTTAGTTTGACAGGTTGAAAATAGGTTCCATTTTCACCCATCGGAGATAGGCCAGCGGCTTTCATCTCGTCAGCAATGTACTGTGACGCAGCTTTTCCGCCTGGTGTACCTGGTGCGCGGCCCTCTAAATCGTCAGCGGAAAGACGTTCGATACGCCTGCCAATGTCTGCAACGGAAGCGATAGCGGGCTTCGCTTTAAGATCAGGCGTGCCAACTTGCTCACAGGAAGTAAAAAGTAACAATGAGGCACTTAATGCCAATAATCCCAGACGCGTCATACCCAAACCCTATTTCTTCTTTTTTATTGAAAACTGAATTGCTGTGTCTAATCATATGGGTAAAAAAATAAAAGGTAAACTATGCGCTCTTTTCTAATTTCATTACTTGCAACCTCTTGTTTATTGGGGTGCTCAGATGCTAAAATTGACTCAGGAGAGGCCTCTCAATCAAATTCTGAGGCTAAAGTTAAGACAGTTCGTAGTCGCGAGGTTGATAAACTTATAAAAATCGCGATGGCTGGCACACACGCCTATGATATAACGGAAAGCCTAACGACTGAAATTGGGCCGCGTGTCGGGGGGTCACCTGAGGAAGCGAAGGCAAGGGAATGGGCCGTTAAAAAATTTAAGGAAATTGGACTGCAAAATGTAAGAATTGAACCATTCACCATGCCTTATTGGGAACGCGGTATTGAAACAGCTGCTATCGTTTCACCTTTTCCGCAACAACTTTACATAACGTCTTTAGGTGGATCTGTTGCCACGCCGTCAGAGGGTATTGAAGCGGAAATCGCATTTTTTCCGACTTTTGAAGATTTAAAAACTGCTCCAGAAAGCGGCCTAGAAGGCAAAATTGTATTTATTTCAGGTAGAATGGAAAAAGCACCTGATGGTGCAGGTTATGGGCCAGCGAACCAAAAACGTAGGCTGGGGGCCACTGAAGCGGCAAAAAGAGGGGCGATTGCAGTTGTTATTCGCTCTGTTGGTACTGACAGCCATCGGTTTCCGCATACAGGAATGATGCGCTATCAAGAGGATATAAAGAAAATTCCAATTGCGGCGTTGTCTGCGCCAGACGCTGATCAGCTCGAGAGAACTCTAAAACGTGGACAAAAGGTGTCACTTAAGATGACGCTTACACCAAAATGGTCTGGAGACCGCCAATCCGGAAATGTTATTGGCCAAATTACAGGTACAGAGCGACCCGATGAAATTGTTTTGGTTGGTGGACATTTGGATTCTTGGGATTTGGGAACAGGTGCTGTTGATGACGGTGCAGGTATAGGTATCTCTGCTGGCGCGGCTCAAGTTATATTAGAAAGTGGCCTGAAACCTAAAAGAACGCTTCGTGTTGTCGCGTTTGGCGCAGAAGAGGTTGGTCTATTAGGGGCTTATGCCTATGTTAAGGCCCATAAAGACACTGATTTGGATAGACATGTCTTGGCAACTGAATCTGATTTTGGCGCTGGACCAGCCTATGAAGTAAAATCAGGTGTGAGATCAGGAGAACACGTTATTCGCGATATGGCAAATGCTATGGGATTGCCGATGTCTGAAGGGGCTACAAATGGCGGTCCTGATATTGGCCCTATGTTTTCCGAAGGTGTGCCCGTCATGAGATTTCAGCAAGAAGGGACAGATTATTTCGACCTTCATCACACACCCGATGACACCTTTGACAAAATTAATCCTGACGAAATTGCACAAAATGTTGCAGCTTTTGCGACGATGATGTGGTTGGCTTCTGAGGCTGACACGGATTTTAGAGGGCAATAAATGAACTGAAAATATGATTAGTTTGTTTATGAGTTTAAATTTCAACTAGACTTCTGTCTATATGCATATAATTGCATATGAGATAAAACTTAAGGATTCCTCATGTCATTGCCGCCTATTTTGCAAAACCTTGAAATGCCAATTGTTGCAGCGCCCATGTTTATAGTGTCAGGCCCTGAACTAGTTATTGCTCAGTGTAAGGCAGGAATAGTGGGCTCTTTCCCTGCGTTAAATGCACGCCCAGCTGAAGAGTTGGAAAAATGGATTGTACGTATCAAGCTTGAATTGGAAGAATATCAAAAAGATAATCCAGATAAAAAAGTTGCGCCATTTGCTGTGAACCAAATTTGCCATGCGTCTAATAATCGACTTGAGCATGATACGGAAATTTGTACAAAACACGAAGTCCCTATCATCATTACAAGTCTTCAAGCTAATCAGGCGGTCTACGATGCTGCGCATAGCTATGGAGGGATAATTCTTCATGACGTGGTGAATATCAGGCACTCCAAGAAAGCGTTATCAATGGGAGCGGATGGGTTGATTGCAGTCTGCTCAGGGGCAGGTGGTCATGCCGGCCGCCTTTCACCTTTCGCACTCATCCCAGAAATTCGACAGTTTCATGATGGACCATTGTTACTATCAGGCTCGATAGCGACGGGGGGGGCGGTAGCAGCGGCCTTGGCGATTGGAGCTGACCTTGCTTATATAGGGACACGTTTTATCGCTTCTAAAGAAGCAAATGCAGAGCAGGGTTATAAAGATGAAATCGTAGACTCTTCTGGAGAAGACATTGTCTATTCTTCCCTTTTTACGGGGGTGCACGGCAATTATCTTCGTGGGTCAATAGAAAAGGCTGGATTAGATCCAGACAACCTTCCGACTGCAGATAAAACAAGTATGAATTTTGGATCAGGCGGGAACACTGATGCAAAAGCTTGGAAAGATATATGGGGGGCTGGTCAAGGTGTTGGGAGTGTGAGCGATGCTCCGGCAATTGAAGATATTGTCGACCAGTTTAAGTCTGAGTATGATGAAGCCCAAAAGCGTGTTTCTAAATAGTCGATAAACGATCTAAATAGATATTAGCTTCACTGTAATTTTTCATCATAAACTGAAAATAATCAATTTGCTTCATTGCTAGTCGCGACGCAATCCGTTAACTAATTAAGTGAGTCTATCAGACTTGCCTAATTTCTATGGAGGAATGTTATGGGAGCGAAATGGTTTTGGGGGATTATTATCCTCGCATTTCTATCGCTTTTGTGGGCCCTGTTTACCGCACCCGACAGATCGGATGCGATGGGGGAAGATATCCGGAACGCTCTAAGGAGCACGGGGTCTAATGCAGAAGTGAGTATGAGTGGCAATGTTGCTACGTTAACTGGGGTTGCGCAAACAGACGATGAAATGGCTCGAGCCACAAGCATCGCTGAAAACACCGAATGTTCGGCTTGTGAAGGAAAGAAAAGATGGCATCGTGTTCAGAACGATATGTCATTGGCAAAGGCTGCTCCAGTAGCCACATTACCTGAACAATCACCTTACATTTTTAACGCTGTTAAAGACGCTGACGGGAACGTTGTTCTTGATGGATATGTTAGAAGCGAAGACGAGCGCAAACGGGTTTTAGCCCAAGCTAATGCTTTGTTTCCAGGTAAAGTTACAAACCGAACAGTTCGTTTAGCAACAGGCTCACCCAATGCAGATTGGGGAAACGTTTTGTCTCAAAACATCGATGATTTGAATCGATTGGATAAAGGTCGTTTTGCAATGGAAGACAGTCGGTCTGTTATCACAGGCATGACGTCATCTACAGACGCTCGGGATGCTATTACTGCACGTGCAGCCAGTCTCTCAAACTATGATGGTAGCGCGACGATAACTGTTCCAAACACTGGTGATAAAACTCAGGCCGTATGTCAAAAAATGTTAGACGATGTTAAAGTTGGAAAAAAAATCAACTTTGCTTATAACAAGGCCGACATTAGAGGTGCTGAAAGTTTTGATTTGCTCAATGCTTTGGCCGCTGCTGCAAAAGAATGTGCAGCTTTCCGTATAAATGTCGAAGGTCATACGGATTCTGATGGGTCGGCAGATTATAATCAGCGTCTTTCAGAAGCACGTGCCAATACGGTTGTCGCCTATTTGACACAAAATGGAGTTGCGCGTGAGCGTATGCAGGCAATTGGACTTGGGGAAGTCAAGCCAATTGGTGATAATTCAACAAGTGAAGGTAAGGCGCTTAATCGCCGTATCGAATTTGTCGTGACACAGTCCGAATAAGGAGGACATTTCAATGTTAGCATTTAATAGTATATTTAGTTACATCGCCTGTTTTGGGTGGTTAATCCCATTTTTATTTGGTCTTCTGGGCTTATTGCTTGGTTGGTTGTTATTCCGCGGGAAGAAACAATCTGGTGATCTTTCAATTGAAGGGGAAGGTGCACTACGTGCAGAAGCCGACGGTCTCCGCGCACGCGTGCAGGAACTTGAAGGACGTGTCTCTACACGTGACGGAGAAGTTTCTACACTTAAAAGTAAATTGGCGGCCGCAGCTGCCGGTGCGACTGCTGCGACAGCGGCGGCATCTGTTGCTTCAAAAGGGGACGATGATGAAACTTACGCCCTCGAATGGCGTAACCGTTACTTGGCAGCTCGGGTTAAATACTTAGAGGGTCGTGTCGCAGAAGCGCCTAAGCCAAAAGCTAAGCGCGTTGTGGCTAAGAAAAAGGTTGTAGCTAAGAAACCAGTCGCGAAGAAGAAAGCTGCCCCTAAGCCCAAAGCAAAAGCAAGGCCGAAACCAAAGGTGTTATACACTGATGGCCCTACAGACGGTAAGCCAGATGATTTGAAGCTGATTAAAGGCATCGGTCCTAAGTTTGAAAAAGACCTAAACGGTAAAGGTATCTACTATTTCCGTCAAATCGCAGCTTGGAAAGCCAAGGATGTGACCATGGTCGAAGGTGTTATCGACTCATTCCCAGGCCGTATCGGTCGTGATGAGTGGATTCCTCAGGCTAAAGGTTTAGCCCGCGGCGGTAAAGCACGTGCAACGAAAACAGTACCTGCGAAGCCAAAGGCTAAAGCGAAGCCAAAGCCTAAGGCCAAAGCAAAACCGAAGCCTAAAGTGCTTTACACGGACGGTCCTACCGATGGTAAGCCTGATGATCTAAAACTCATCAAAGGTATTGGTCCAAAGTTTGAGAAAGACCTTAACAAAAAAGGCATCTACTACTTCCGTCAAATCGGAGCTTGGAAAGCTAAGGATGTAAAAATGGTTGAAGGTGTTATCGATTCATTCCCCGGGCGTATTGCTCGCGATGAATGGGTTGCTCAGGGTAAAACCTTGGCCGCTGGAGGCAAACCACGCCCGATGAAAGCGATGCCTGATTTTAAAAAGAAGAAATAGAGCAAGGCTTTAAACTTCTAACAAACTAAATTAAACCCGCCCTAGAGGCGGGTTTTTTTATTAATCCTCACTAATAAGTGCCGGGATATATTCTGGCTATGTTGAGACATCAAAATAAACATTATAAGTGGTCGTTGGAACGATGGCCTAATTTTACTATCTCGGAACTCGCGTGTCGTCATTGCCAAGAGGTTTATGTCTGGCCAGAGTTTATGGATCGTTTGCAACAGGCGCGTTACGATGTAGCAAGGCCCTTTGATATCTTATCAGGCCATAGATGCAGTTTGCACAATGTCCGGGTAGGCGGCGCTCCCTTATCTCAACATCTTCGTCTTGCGGTCGATATATCTTTGATCGGGCACGACAAAGAGCAACTTCTTAAGGCCTGCCAACAAGCGGGCTTTCATGGGTTTGGATATTATCAAACCTTTCTTCACATTGATTTAGGAAAGCCTCGCCATTGGTTTGGCGGAGAGAAAGCAAAGGAAATATGGCAGATATATTTGGGGTAGGATTAGACGCCGCTGCGGGTGGTATTTTTGGTATTTTAGGGACTGCATTAGGGCGCGCTGCGGGATACTTTGAACGAAAACAAACCTATAAACACGAAGTTCAGCGTTGGGGACATGAGTATAAACTCCATGAGCTCCAGATGCAGGCTCAAGCTCAAGAAACTGAAATGGAGCTCGCTTTAGCGGCGCAGCAAGGCTCTTGGCTTGGACTTAATGCATCTATCGCAGCAGATGCGAGTATAGGAAAGGCGAGCCAATGGGTGATAAATCTATTAAGGTTAGTACGGCCGACGCTTACATTATTGTTATGGCTCATTACAGGATGGGTTTTCACAGTGACACAAAACGGGGCTGTTGTTGAGGCCGCAGTTTTTGCGGCAACAGCGGCTACCCTTTGGTGGTTTGGAGATAGAGCTCCGAAGCCGTCTGCGGGGGCATTACGTTAGCTCTGTGTGGCAACTTCTTTTGCGATATCCAGCATACCCAATATGATAAGTGTGGTCATAATTATCATCATAGTAAATGTATAAAATACCCCGACACCATAACTAGTCAAAATTGATTTAAACCAACCTCTGCCAAACATACGTTTGGCAGAGAGAGGTAAATAAATGAGCAAAATAGCTGTGTATATCCAGATTAGACCTTTTATGGGGGTGAATGCACCAACAGAATAAAACGAAAAGTAATAAAAACGCAAAGGCTTGGATGTAGCCCGCATGAACGAGGTGGTCATAGAGCATTGCTTGGTTCTTCCCCCGAATAAATAATGCCCCGATCATCATAGAGAATGGATCATGAAGAACATTATTCGTGAGAGGTATTTGTTGATGGGACCATTTACGCGCTCGGGTTCTTTTAAGGCTATAGAAGCAGCTTCTTTAAAACCTTCGGGATCAAGGTTAAATTCTTCGCAAAGATGCAATATGTTCTATGTAAACAATATCTGTATCGTCATAACGCCTCCTAGAGTCTTTATGGCATAGTCACAGGCACTTGAAAATATGCAACTAATTGCATATTAGTCTTTGCCCCTAACCATGTCCCTTGCTAAGAGATTTTATGTTTAAAAACCAATCTATTGCGGTAACCGGTGCGAATGGCGGTATAGGCCGCGCAGTTGCTGAAATGTTTATTTCTAACGGAGCTAAAGTCGCCATTAGTGACCTTGAAGTTCCATCAAAAACCGCCAAACAAATCGGCGCTGCTGGGTTTGCTTGTGATGTATCTGATGAAGATGCTGTAAAAACTTTTATAACAGAAGCCGAAGCTATGAATGGGCCTATCGACATTTTTGTTTCCAATGCAGGTGTTGGCTTTGGTGATCCAAAAAACGCTGCTGGCGCGAGCAATAAAAACTGGGAACTGAGCTGGAAGGTTAATGTCATGAGCAGTGTTTACGCGGCGCGCGCGGTGCTGCCCGGAATGCAGGCGCGCGGTTCAGGGCGCTTTGTTATTACGGCCTCAGCAGCGGGCTTATTACAGCAAATTGGGAGTGCATCTTATAGCGTAACCAAACATGCCGCTGTTGGTTTTGCCGAAGCGATTGCTATTCGTCATTGGGATGAGGGTATTCGCGCCCATTGTATCTGTCCGCAATATGTCCGTACCAATATGACCAAAGGTTTTGAGTTTGCAGAAAAAAATCAAGACGGGCTATTAGAACCTCCTGACGTAGCTGAAGCTCTGCGCATTGCGATTGAGAAAGATGAGTTTTTGGTTCTTTCGCATCCTGTTGTGGGCGAATATTTCAAACATAAAGCTATGGATTATCAGAGCTATATAACGGGCATGAATAAGCTAAAACAAAAAATTGGTAACGACCAACTCCCAAAATAGGAAAGAAGACATGGCAAGATTTGATCTGACAGGAAAAGTAGCTTTAATCGCGGGGGCGAGCCGTGGTATCGGCGAAGCAATCGCCCATGGCTTTGCGGAGCACGGCGCAACTGTTATTTGTTCGAGCCGCAAACAAGCTGATTGTGAAAAAGTTGCCGAGGCTATCCGCGATAAAGGCGGCAATGCTATATCAGCTGAACTTCATCTTGGGGAGTTATCTCATCACGATAGAGCTATAGAGATGATTGGAAAAGAGTTTGGCCGCTTGGATATTCTTATTAATAACGGTGCGACGAACCCTTATTTTGGCCCATCCCATGAGGCCCCGGAATCTGCATATGACAAAACATGGGATGTTAACGTTAAAGGTCCATATTTTTTATCAGCGAAATCTATTCCTTTGATGCTTAAAGGTGGCGGCGGGTCTATTGTAAATGTTGCGTCTGTTGACGGCATTCAACCCGGCAAAGGCCGCGTCATATACGGCATGACAAAAGCGGCGGTTATCAACATGACCAAAGGTATGGCGAAGGAATATGGGAATAAAGGCATTCGCGTGAATGCCCTTCTGCCGGGCTTTACAGATACAAAGATTGCAGCAGCCCTCAAAAATGCGCCAGGGATGCAAGATTATATGAATAATAATCTGGCTATTTCCCGTATGGCACAACCCGAAGAAATGGTCGGCTCCGTGCTCTATATGGTCTCTGATGAAGCGAGTTATTTCACAGGGCAGGGCATGGTCGTTGACGGCGGAGCTATCATCTAAGATGAGCAGTGAAAATCCAACCGTAGACGTCCGTAAGGGTGAAGAGCTAGATATAGTCGCTGTGGATGCGGTTCTGAAAGCCGCATTACCTGACTTAAAAGGCGAAGCGGTTGTCAAACAATATGCTTCGGGGGCTTCGAACCTTACCTATGCATTGGATTATCCTGAGCGCCGCATGGTTCTGCGCCGTCCGCCATTTGGGGATAAACCAAAATCCGGCCATGATATGCACCGCGAATATAAAGTCATGACGGCGCTTAAGGGACATATCCCAGTGCCAAACACGCTTTATTATACGGATGACGCTTCAATTATCGGGGCTGAATTTTATGTTATGGACCGCTCTGAGGGACATTTAATCCATACAGAAATTCCAAGTGACTGGAATTGGACCGCCAAAGAGGCTCGCCAGCTTTGTGAAAATTTCTTCCAGACACTCGTTGATATGCACCAAGTGGACTATAATGCCGTCGGGCTCGGTGATTTTGGTAAACCTGAGGGTTATGTCAGCCGTCAAATTTTGGGTTGGAATCGCCGTTTTGAAAAAGCGTGGACAGATGACATCGAAAAATTTGAAGATGTGCAGCAGTGGCTGGTTGATAATATGCCAGCGACTGAACGCGGCGCGGCTATTATTCATGGGGATTACCGCATAGATAATTGTATCTTAAAGCAAGATGACCCGACTCAAATCGAAGCTTTACTCGATTGGGAAATCTCAGCCTTAGGGGATCCTATGATGGATCTCGGTAATACATTGGCTTACTGGATACAGGCAGATGATCCTGACTTTATGAAGATAACTGTCAGGCAGCCTTGTATGGCTCCGGGTATGATGACGCGGCAAGAAATTCTAGACTTTTATGCTGCCAAAACAGGTGCTGATATCTCAGGCTTTCAATTCTATTATGTTTACGGGATTTGGCGTCTTGCTGTGATTATACAGCAAATTTATGCACGCTTCTATCGTGGTCAGAATGATAATCCACGTTTCAAACCCTATGGGCAAATGATGACGGCGCTAGGTAATCTCGCGCGTTATAAAATAAAATCAGGCACACTTTAAGAAAAATAAGAAAGATAAAATTATGTCATCAATGGACCTTGGTATGAGCGAGAAAGTCGCTCCACTCGTTGAAAAAATTAGAGACTTCACACGTAATTTCGTTGCGCCCCTTAATGAAGAGTTCGACTCTCTCATAGGAACAGGGCCTAATGGCCGCTTTAGCTATTCAGAGCGTCAGACTGAAATTCTCGAAGAGATGAAAGCCGAAGCACGTAAGCGCGGTCTATGGAATTTTTGGCTGACGGATTCTGAAGAGGGCTACGGTCTTTCTACTGTTGAATATGCTTATGTCGCGGAAGAGCTTGGCTGGGTGCATATGGCCTCAGAAGCCATGAATTGCTCCGCGCCTGATACAGGCAATATGGAAGTGTTGGAGCGTTATGGTACCCCTGAACATAAGGAGAAATGGCTTAAGCCGCTCCTAGAGGGTAAAATTCGATCAGCCTACCTTATGACAGAACCTGACGTAGCGTCATCGGATGCAACGAACCTTGAGTTTTCAGCCGTTAAAGATGGTGATGAGTGGGTTTTAAACGGTGAAAAATATTGGTCATCAGGCGCAGGTGACCCTCGCTGTAAGGTTTTTATTCTAATGGCACATACGCCAAGTGAAGAACGCACAAAGCATCAGCAGCATTCTATGTTTGTTGTTGATGCCGAATTGCCGGGATATGAAGTTCTGCGCCCGATGATGGTCTTTGGCCATGATGATGCACCGCATGGTCATATGCATGTTAGGTTTACGAATGTTCGCATTCCAGCAGACTCTCTTCTGATACGCGAAGGGGCTGGGTTTGAAGTGTCTCAAGGCCGTCTTGGGCCGGGCCGTATTCACCATTGTATGCGCTCAATCGGTCAAGCTGAAAAAGCTCTGCAGCTCCTGTGTAAACGCTCATTAGAACGCGAAGCCTTTGGGAAGCAATTAGCCTTCTTAGGAGCAAACTTTGATATAATTGCTGAATCTCGGATCAAAATTGAGCAAGCCCGTTTATTGTGCTTAAAAGCCGCTTGGGCCATGGACAATATGTCTAAACGCGATGCCGCGCCTTGGATTTCTATGATTAAAGTCGAAGCCCCGCGTATGTCTTTAAAAGTTATTGATGAAGCCATGCAAATCTATGGCGGTACAGGGATTTCTCAGGACACGCCACTTGCGCAAATGTATCAAGGACAACGTACCTTACGTTTTGCAGATGGACCCGATTCCGTTCACCGTCGTCAAGTCGCGCGTAAAGAGTTGAGAGCCTATACCAATAAAAAAGTATAGAGAATGAATATTTAAAGTTTTTAATGATTTGAGCAACCAAAGCATAGATATTAGCGCTTGAAGGCAATTTGCCCATCAACCATTGTCATTATGGTTTTGGCGCTTAGGATATCAGATCCAACAGCTGTCATGATATCTGTGTCATAAACTGTAAAATCAGCGGCTTTTCCGATCTCTATGCTGCCTAAATTGTTTTCTTGAAAAGAGGCATAGGCAGGCCATGTTGTGAACATCTTTAGTGCTTCTTGTGACGTTACTTTTTGAGATGGATACCAAGCTTCATTACTATATCCCTTAAGGTCTTTACGCTGTGTTGCGGCGTAAAATTCAATACGGGGGTCACCAACTTCTACGGGAGCATCAGTGCCGCCTACAATAATGCTGCCGCTGTCAATTAAACTCCGCCAAGCATATCCGCCGGCCAGACGCTCTTTCCCAAGCCTGTCTACGGCAAAATGCAAATCCCCAATTGCGTGTGAGGGCTGCATAGAAGGAATAATCCCATACTTTTTAAAGAGCTGAATATCATCGACATGCACGATTTGCGAATGTTCAATTCGCCAACGTGGTTGGGGATGAGGGCGTTCTTCTTCAGGAACGGCCTCAAAAGCATCCTTATACCATTGCAGAACGTAGCGGTTGGCTTTGTCGCCAATAGCGTGCGTATTAACTTGCGTGCCATTTCTCAGGGCGGCTTCTAAAATACTTTTAGCTTGAACTTCTTTTAAGGTCATCAATCCAGTATTGTCAGGGTCATCAGAATATGGCTGCAAAAGGGCGGCGCCGCGTGAACCTAATGCACCATCGGAGTAAAGTTTAATCGCACGTGTTGTTATTAGAGAACTATCTTTAGATGTCTTCGAAATCATGGAGGGCATGGAACGCTCGTCAAGAAGATTTACCGAGTTATAAACGCGTATTTTTATTTTACCTTCATTAGACAATCGATTGATCATGTTCATATCATTAGGGTCTACGGACATAGAGTGGATATTTGTCCAGCCTCTGCTCGCATAAAGCGCTGCACCTTTGATATAAGCAGCTTCTCTTTTGGCTTCATCCGGTGCCTCTAGTAAACTTGAAACCAGGTTGGCAGCATTATCGATTAACATCCCTGTTGGCTCTCCATTGTCGTCTTTGTTGATTGCGCCGCCAAAGGGAGAAGGGGTGTCTTTCGTAATATTTGCGAGGGCGAGAGCTTTGGAATTTACGACATAAGCATGCCCATCTGCGCGTTCGAGAATTACAGGCGTGTCAGGAATTATAGCGTCAAGATCCGATCGATTCGGAAATCTATTTTCTGGCCAATGGGTCTCTATCCATCCCCGCCCGTAGATTGTTCCGTTTGTGTCTGAATTATCGACAGCTTCTTTTAGCCTTTTTTGTAAGTCTTTGACTGATTTAGTTCCCTCTAAATTGAGGGTCATTTCCCGCAAACCAATCCCGAGCAAATGGCCATGAGAGTCTGTCAGGCCAGGGTAAAGTGTATTCTCTTCAAGGTTAATTATCTCTCGGTTATTATCTGTGTTCTTGTCACACCAGTCTCCAGTTACTGGACCCACATAGGTTATTTTACCTGAGTTTACGGCAATTGCTTCCGCAGTGGGAGCCGCATCATTAGCCGTGTAGATAGTACCACCTGAGATGCAATAGTTTGAAAAATTTTCAGTTTTAATCTCAGTGTTTTGGCACCCAGAAAGTAGAGTTAGAATAAATAGACTAGCGTAGTAATTTTTCATTTTGACCATCCTTTGAAGGTCAGAATATCCCTCTTATCATAAAATGGCTAGCTAATTGGTGTTTATTAGGCCGCTAAATCAATATTTTTGTCAATTTTCAAAACATTATCAAAAGCTTGCAGAATATCGCTAAGTTTAACAGGTTTTGCGAGAGCGTCATCCATCCCAATATTTTTGCAAAGACGTTTTTGTTGGTATTGTGGATCCGCCGTTAGGGCTACAATAAGCACGTCAGACCAAGACTCTTCTGAACTTCGTATTGATAATGTGGCTTCAATACCGTCCATGACAGGCATATGAATATCCATAAGAATTATATCGATATCAGTTGTTTTTAGAATATCTATGGCTTCCTGCCCATCCGAAGCGAGATGAACTTCTGCGACAAGAGATTCAATCAGGGATGTTACCACCATGTGGTTAGTTGAGTTATCATCAGCCACAAGAATTTTCAAACCAGAATAAACTGTTGGTTCTGGTTTAGCGTCTTTTAGTAGTTGGTCCACTAATTCACCGCTTTCTTCCTTATCTTCCTCTAAATTACGTTTAAAAGGAAGAGAGAGGATAAAGATTGATCCTTTGCCAAGTTCAGATCTTACAGAGACTTTACCGCCCATAAGCTCGATAATTTCTTTTGTTATAGTCATTCCAAGTCCAGTCCCCCCAAAACGGCCCGCAATGGATTTATCACCTTGTGTATAGGCTTCAAAAATATGTTTTTGTTGCTCAGCAGTCATGCCAATACCATTGTCTTGCACGGCAAATATTAAGCGTGAGCGCCCTTGCTCTTTTTCTGACGTTGTAAGCATGACTTTGATTTCCCCATTTGGGGTGAATTTTATTGCATTAGAAATGAGGTTATTTATGCATTGCTCGTATCTAAATTTGTCAAAAGTAATTTCTTTAGGAACTGAGGGAGCAATTGAAAACGATAGTTGAATGTTGTTTTGTAGAGCCTTCTGCTCCCAAAGTCTGACAACGTCCTCTACTGACCGCGCAGGTGAGGCTAGTTTAGAATCTAGCGTTAATTTGTCCGCATGAAGCTTTGTATGATTAAGCGTTTCATCGACTATTCTTAAAATTTTATCGGCAGAACTTTGTATCAGTTCTAATTTAGGGTTTATAGTCTTGTCCGAATGGTGATGGATTAAGGCATCGGCAATACCGATTACACCATTCATTGGCGTTCTGATTTCATGGGCCAACCTAGCTAGAAAGTCATTTTTGACTTTTAGAGATTTTTCAGCATGCTCTTTTGATTGTCTAAGGGCCTCACGAATTTCTAATTCGTCCGAAATGTCTTCAAAAAAGCAATTTATACTAACTAGCTTTCCTGTATCGGTATGCTGCGGGCGACAATGCCACCGCACCCAAAGGTTTTCTCCTTTGCCGGTCATAACACGTATCACGCTGTCATAATCTTCTCCGGTTTTTAGGGTATGATTCCATGCCTTAATCGCGCCCTCTTTATCTGCAGGGTGCGTGATTGAAAAAATACCGTGTGTCCTGGCAAATTTCATTTGAGACTTTGTGAATTTATTTTCAAAGTATTTACTTGAAAGTTCAAATTTCTGAGTTTCATAATTATATCTAGAATATCCAGCACGCCCTGATTCTAGGGCTATAGCTAATGTGTTTTTATGCATCTGAGCTTGAGTAATATCTTGGGCCGTTATTACATAATATTTATCAACAATACGGCGCTTTAATGATAGCCAGCGACCACTAGGCATCATCATTTTCGTTTGGTGATCTTTATCAGAGATATCCTCGGGAGAGTTATGTTTAATAAAGCTTTTTATTGCGAGTAAATTTGTATTTTGCATAAGTCCGTTAGAGGCGAACTTTTCAGCCACATTCTCATAAGAAAAGTCTTTATCAAGATCAGAAAGATGCAGTTCAAAAAATTTTGCAGCATTTTTATTGTAATATTCTAGGTTTAAACTTTTACTGAAGATAACAACTGCAAGCTCCGACATATCCATTATTTGCCCAAAGACAGGATCTGTTTGATCCAGTAATTTTGGCAAGCTTAATGAAGAGTCTAAATTTGGATGTGTTGTTTCTTCAATCACATGAATTCCCCGGTCATTGTTTGCGAAACTATAGAAGAGCAAATGAAAAGACTGAGTTAACAAGAAGATGATTTTTTGTGGATTCAGATATCGAGAAATTAACGGTACAAGACGTTACAATTTACTTGCGCCTTTTAAAACGCCTTATATAGAAGAATAAAATTGGCGTCTTTAAATCTAGAATAAAGATTTACCAATGACTAGCCGCGGTAGCTCAGTGGTAGAGCGCATCATTGGTAATGATAAAAGCTCGCTTTTCAATTGGTTTAATGAAACAAATATTATTGATATAAGTTGCTGTATTTAAACAATTTATTCAAATTATTTTTGATTTTTTGTTTCACCCCGTTTCAGTCAGTTTCATGCACAATTTGACATATAGTTGACATATGTCAGCATCAAACTGAATGGAACAAGCACATGAAACAATTGAATGAGAGATATATTCGCTCGATTAACATTAAGGAAAAAAAGCAAGTCACGCTATCTGACAAAGGCACGTCCGGCGTCAGAGGCTTATCCATTGTAGCCAGTTATGGCGGCGCAAAAATTTTCTATTTTCGATATTTAAGTCCGTCAGGAAAACAAATCCGAATGCGAATCGGCGAATATCCGCAAACAAGTTTATCAGAAGCCAGAACTATTGCTCGAGAATATAGAAAGTGCTTAGATAATGGCGAGGACCCAAAGTCAAAAAACAAACGCTTTGAAAACAAAGCAAGGCAGTATCATAACATTGGAGAACTTTGGGCGGAGTACCATAAACAAGCAAAATCTATCAAGAAATGCGCCGATTTTGAAAATTCATTGTGGAATAAACATGTAGCTTCCGCTCTTAATAATATCGATCTGAATCATTTTAACAGAGATACTATTCTAGATTTTCTAATACCCTTTAGAAATTCTCATTCCCCTGCTTTAGGGGCACGTATACAAGCTCTGATATCACAATTAGGGGCCTTCGCAGTGGAGCAACGTGTGGCTGAATACTCCCCCGCCTATCAGCTTGGAAAGAAAAAACCTCTGCCAAGTAATGATCGGTATTTAGATACACATGAACTCACTACCTTTTGGAATATATTATATGATCCAAAATTATTAGCGCAGGCCAGGGTATCCAAGCCGCTAGCATTGGCCTTGGTTATTGCGCTTTCAACCTGTGCTAGGCGTGCCGAAGTTGCTAGTATGCGTTGGCGTGATATTGATTTTGAAAGTCAGTGCTGGACTATACCAGCTAGCATTACAAAAAACGGTAAACTTCATATTGTACCAATTTCGCCTTTAACTCGCGAGGTGTTAGGTATGGCAAATAAGAACTCTAGGCGTCCAGGGTCGCCATTTGTATTCCCAGGGCGCAGACGCGAGGTAATGACTAAAGGGGCAGGCCACATAAAACCTGACGCCATTACGCGGGCCTGTTCACGGATCAATAAAGCATTATTGTCTCAAAATCTCCTATCGGAAAAGTTTTCTCCACATGACTTAAGACGAACAGGGGCAACATATTTAGCAAGTAAATTAAAGGTTGATCGATTTATAATATCGCAAATTTTAAATCATTCTAGTGATAAAGGTGGGGGCAGTTCCGTGACGGGCATCTATGCACGCTATGATTTTTTAGAAGAAAAAAAAGATGCATTAGATAGGTGGTCCCAATATCTGAAGGGTCTTTCTTAAAGTCACGGCATAGATGAAAGGACACATATGATTAAATTTAAAGACAAACTTAAATTGATACATTGGGAGAAATGGAATTTAGTCCCCGCAGACTCACAAAATAATGCGGAATATGTTTCTTTACTACAAATCATAGAAGCCAATTTTGATTTGGCCGATGCCTCAAATTTAATAAACAATAAGACTGTCCAAGAATTTATAATAGACCCCTCAAAGCGTCCGCAGAAAATTCATAACGAAATTGAATTGGTGTTCATTCTAAAATTTCTAATGTGTTCTGCTTTTTTAGTTATGACACTGGGGCTTTTAAACAATTCTGATAACGGCTCACTCATAATATCGATTTCATTTTTTTTGACTTGTTGCTTCGCATTTTTCGCGGCCTTTTTTCAGCAAAAGGTCTTAAAGCAAAAGAGAATTATCACGCAAAAACCTCTCACCTATTTTTTTAAAAAGGAACATGCTTTAGTAGCAATTGATGTCTCTCAATTTCTTCATATATTTCGTACTAATCAGCTGCTTCTCTTCACCCTGGAAGCCGATGGGCTCATTTATAGAATTAATATAGCTTATTGGATGGCAGATAATTGGGAAATTGGCCTGCTCGGTGATGGTATTGTTAGACAAGCTGTATCTTTAAGTACGTCCCCACCTCCAAGCGGTGAAGCATTGTTTCTAAAATCTGAATTAGAGAAATACGGTATTCTTTATAAAAGAGTAGGTAAGTTAGAAACAACATCTATAGCTAAAACAAAAAATAAAGCAGCTTTATCTGAAAATATATATGTGAACTTAGGGATGCCTCCAAATTGGAGGTGGTGTCCTTTTCTGAGATCCGTACAAAGTCAAATTGGGCTTATGAAGAAGTTAGTTAAAGCTGGTGATCAAAAGATAAAAAACAGGTCTATAGATCCTCGCTTCATTCCTTGTATCAATGCCTATAAAGTGATTTTAGAGAGCTCACAAAATTGGATAAAGTACCTAAAAGGAAATTTGGATTTAAGTATAGAAAAAGAACTCATGAAAAAACTTAGATATGCACTTTGTCCTGAAGAGCCTGATAGTAAAGAAGCATATAAAAGACTAAAGGCCTTTTTAAAGCCTAACATTCGCTCGTTAGACAAATTTGTGGCCTCATTGAATATCGTAAATTCCAAGCTAATCGATGAGCAAATAACGCTTTACTTAGAAACAAAAAAATAATTGGTCAAACCAGTTCAAACCACTTGAAACCACATCGATGGGTTGATTTTTAAAAAAGGAATCAACTTAATAATCTTGCAATTACGAGAAACGTTGTTGCGTTAGGTGAAACAAAGTGGTGAAAAAAAATGAACGAAATACTACAAAAAGAAAGACTTATAACTGCTAAAGAAGTTGAAATTTTGACGGGATTAAGTCGTGTCACTATATGGCGGAAAACTAACAACCCTGATGATCCATTTCCACAATGTTTTAGGGATGGTACACATTATACAAGATGGAAGTTTTATGAAATTTTAAATTGGATGTCGTCCCTCCGTGAAACGAAAGAGGAGATGGCATGATACCAATAAGGCCTTTTAAAATCGTTATAATAAATATTCAGAGGATGTTTTGAAATGCCTTATTCATTTAGAACCCGAAAAGAACCGCGCTTAAACTTACGTTTCAAAAGCCACGATGATTTAGATGAGTTTGAATTAGCCGCACATAAACACGGTATGAGCTTGTCACAGTGGGCTAAGAGTGTGATGAGAGATAAACTCCAATTAGAGAAGGATGACACCGCTCAAACTGAACTAGGGCTGGAAAGCATCTTAATTATCAGAAAGCTTGCCGAAGAGAAAGAGCCTAAAGACGTGGTAGCGAGGGTAAGAGCTCATGTGAAGGACTACCTCACAAAATTGAAGTCCTATGCATCCGGCCGACCTTGAACTGAAAGCTCGCGCGCTCATTAAGGTCCTATCTATAAGAGACATGATAGTCTGTTTCGGTAGTATTATATTCTTGGGCTGGACCTGGGTGGATCTAATCCCAGCACTTGAGCATATTGCGTTATCTATACGAACAGCATTTATCGATGATGTGTCTGATCAAGTTATGATACGTCTTAGCCAAACACTCATCCCATTCGGATTGATATGCTCAAAACTCATGGCAACCACTTTGCTCTGCTATGGTCTTATATATCTTATCAACCGCGCCGAATGGTTTGAGAATGACTGGGACCAAAATATCAAGACACTGAAAAAAGAGAGGAAACAAAAAACAAAAAGGATTGAAGCCGAAATCGCGCGCCTTGATCACTTATCTGAAAAAGGGCTTATCATCACGGCCGCTGCAAAAGATATTGAGATTTTAGCTGACAAAGTCGAAAGGCTAAAATTAGAAGTCAGCAAGCCGCGTAAGACAAAAGCCGAGCCAGACAAAGCTAAGCCAAAAACAGCTGAGCTTTTCGTAACTAATGTTAAGCCGTCTCCCAGGCCTAATAGAGCGCCGCAACGTCCCGAGTTCTAATGACCCTCACAATCGGCGGCATTCCTGGGTCTGGCGGGTCCTATTATACGGGAAGTTCATATTACAAAGACAGCCAAGAGCAATCACAATGGGGCGGCGGGGCCATGCAGGCTCTTGGCTTAAGTGATGGCCCCGTTAACGCAGAGCAACTAGACATGCTCTTTGATGGCCATGTCCCTGATGGAAACCGCATTGCAAAACTTAAAGAAGGTAAATGGGTCAGCGATCCCGGACGAGATTTTGCCTTCTCAGCGCCAAAGTCAGTCTCGATATTAGCACAAGGGCCTTTAAGAGAAGAGATACATGCGTCTATGATGCGGGCAACCCATAAGGCCATGGAATATGGCGAGACAGAATTTGCTGCAACCCGCATTACAAATAGCAAGACTGGCGAGAGAGAAACCATTGGAGGTCAAAAGATCATCTACGCCCTTTTCTTGGAAGATACGAGCCGAGCCGATGACCCTCAATTACATGTTCACGGCCCAATGCCCAACCTCGCTTTAGGCCAGGACGGAAAATTTCGGGCACTAGTCAATGAAAAATTCTACAAAAACCAAATTTTGCTAGGGCAAGTGTTTCGCGCAGAACTTGCCAAAGACTTGAAGGCAAAAGGGTTTCATATTGAGAAGACTGGCAAGCATGGTCAGTTTGAAATTAAAAACGTCGATGCTGACGTCAAAGACGCCTTTAGCAAAAGACGAAAGGACATGCTTGAAAAAGCTGGTGTAGATTATCAAAACCCAAAAAGAATGCAGGCCATCAACCTGATTACGCGCGGGCATAAATCAAATTTAAGCCCAAATCAGCTTATGCCAAGATGGCAAGCAGAGCTAAACTCTCTAGGGGCATCTTTTAAAGAGATTACGCAAAAGGCCCTCTCGCGTAAAACATCAAAAATACAAGAGACGCCAAACCTGAAATCTATTGTTACATCTACTCTAAACCACAAAGCTGAAACACAGAGAACCTTTGGCAAATATGAGGTTTTAACCTCAGTAATGGAAAAGACTTATCGTCATTTTACCATTGATAAAGTTCAAACTGAATTAGACCATCAAAAAGAAAAAGGCGTTTTAGAGCAATCAAAAGACGGAAAACATTACGCTCTTTCCAAAACCCTTCGCCGTGAAAAGGAAGTTATTGCTCAAATGCATAAGGGGCATTTACAGTCAACCCCCATTCTGGGCCGTCAGACGGCTCTATCTCGCTTTAAAGGAACTGGATTGACAAAAGGCCAATGCGCAGGCGCTGTTGCAATCTTATCGCACCGATCTCGATATCTTGGATTACAGGGCACAGCTGGGACTGGGAAAACACACCTTCTCAATAAGACGCTCCCAATGACGCAAAATATGGGGATTGTGGCATTCAATGCGGCCCTGCCATTGGCAAAAGATCAAGGGTTTAAACTCATCGGTATTGCCCCAACAGGCGCGGCAACGGATGAATTAGAGAAAACAGGCAAATTTGATAAAACCATGACCCTGCAACAATATCTGCTAACCCCTGAGGGCGATCGCAATACGCTTCTTGTTGTTGATGAGAGCTCAATGGTGAGCACAGATCAAATGCTGAGTTTGATGCGCTTTGCTAATGACAAAGAGATGCACAAAGTTGTCCTGATGGGTGATACGCGCCAAATGGGCGCTGTTGCAGCAGGAACGCCGTTTAAGGATCTGCAGGATAAAAGTATGCGGACAGTTAAGCTCAATGAAGTTGTCCGCCAGTCGCTTCCGCGACACCGAGAGGCCATACAGAGTTTAGCTATTGAGAACATCAAAGAAGGCTTTAAAAAGCTTGCCCCAGAAATAAAAGAAACAGATATATCCAAACTTGAATGCGCAGCCGTGAATCATTGGCAGGCCCTCAAGGATGATAAGGCCCCTATTATTGTTCAAACAAACCGGCAGAAAACGCAGATCAATACTCAAATCAAAGAGAGCCTAAACCTCAATAAGACTGGCCCGCAGGTAAGCCAAAGCGTTTATGTAAACATTCATTTGTCCAATGAGGAAAAGAAATTTGCCGCCAACTATGAAGGCGCGACCCATATTCGCTTTAACCGGAATTATAAGAAACTGGGTATTAAGTCAGGTGATATTTTAAAAGTCACAAATATCAATCAAGACCAAGCCAACATAACGCTTACAAAGGGCAATAAAACAATAAGATTTAGGCCAGCGATAGATGCTACCGGAAAAAGTTCAATCGAAGTTTATCGCGCTGAGAAGCTATCGCTTCATAAAGATGACCGCATTCGGTTTACCCGCGCCGTCAAACCCAAAGGCATTAAAAATAACGACTTTGGCGTTGTTAAATCAGTTTCAGATGGCCAAATCACTATCACCTTGGATAAAGGCAAAGAGAAAACCTTTAGCAGCTCTGATATAGCCGCTCACTATATGGACCATGCTTGGGCCAATACGGCTCATGCGTTCCAAGGAAAAACGGTTGATCATGCCATAGTGGTTATGCCCTCACGTAAAAGTCCGCTTACCACCCTCAACAGCCTATATACTGGTGCGTCGAGGCACCGCCTCTCAGTCGCTATCATAACTGACAATAAAGCCCGATTACAAAGTAGCCTTGAGCAAGCGCTTAAGCTTGAGAAAGCTCAGGATAGGCTTTTTAAAGATGTCAAAATCAAATCTGGGCCGAAGACACACAAAGACCTAAGCAATCCTGTAGTGAAAGAAAAAACCTTAGTTAAAGAATACGCCACGTCCAAGACCACGCAGCGCTCTGAGCCCAGCAGAGGTGACTTTAGCCGCTAAGCTAATAGAACTTTTTAATAATCCAGAAATTTATGGCTAGGCCAATGAAGAGGACAGTAATTCCCAAAAAGATATGAAGGTAGTTGGGGTCAGATAGCTGAGTGCAGTCCTTTATTATCTTATCCATATCTTAGATTATATCCCTATCATGAAATTTTACCAGAAGATTCATGGTTCACGATTATATGTTTAGTCGCCTGTGGGGGGATAGTGTTGAAAAACTCCCTGCGGAACTTTGTTTATGTCGCCCCAGGATTTTGGCCGAGCGTTCCCGTTTCCTACGCGGTGCTCATTTTGCGGCCATTGATGTAGAGTTTGGCCATTTTCCGAAGGTTCTGGGCGGTA
>CALLMD010000027.1 GCA_938007935.1 uncultured Hellea sp. | reverse complement strand
GATTGTGACGGCTATTGGCTACCGCTTGGCATGGCGAAAGAGCAAGCCATTTGCCGCGCCGAAGTTTCAAATTCCCGGAAACCGAAAAATCGACATTAAACTTGCCATTGGGGCCGTTCTATTCGGCGTTGGTTGGGGCCTCGTCGGCCTCTGTCCCGGCCCTGCGATCGCTGCGCTCTTGATTGGTGGGTTGCCCATCATTGTTTTCTTGGGCGCAATGATTGCAGGTATAGTGATTTATGAGAGTTTTAGTCGGGTGAATTTCGGACAGTCTTAGCTCTCTAAAATCCCCAAAGCGGACGTCAGCTGAGAGAGGTTTTTTGGTTGCTTCTAGTCACACAGCTAAGTTTCAGATCCATCACAGTCTAAAAATTAAGTTTTAATGTTCACTGAAGAATTGGTCGTCATTTCAGCTTTTCGTTACGAATACGAAAACCACGACAAGTTGTTTTGAAATTAATTCTTATCTAAAAATTTTATCTGTTTCTCTGAAATTACCTTTGACCCTCTTGGATGTCTAAACAAATAGACATTCATGTCAGGCTGGTTGCTGAATGGACCTGATGTATCATAATATCTATACTGAATGAACAAACGTTCTTCGCCATATCTAGCCTCGTACGCAGTGTTCATTTCTACAAACCTGTCGTCCTCCGCTGCAATTTTCGTCATGCCCGAGTTGTGAATTGCCGCGTCCAATATTTGAACATCATTTTCCGCTGAGGAGTCGGATGCTGCACTCAATAACAACTCATAAAGATTGTTAAATTTCATTCTCGAAGTCCTGTGGTGTTTCTTTCGTTCAAAAATATTTGCATGCCAAAGAATTACAAATATAGCTTTTGGGTAGTATTATTACATAAAAATTATTTGATGATCCTTTTCAGTTAAGCCGCTTCTACTGACTTATTGGTCCTCGACTTAGGTTCAACACAGAGATCGCAAAGTTGTTTCGGAAATACTCTATGTTCTTTACCGTCAATACTCCAATCTAAACTTCGCTCAGACTTTGTGAGAGAGCGAAGGGCTTTATTTACGGTTTTTATATCCATAAACTCCATCATTCCTCTCGCCCCTTCGAAACCACAATTCAAGGCAGCAAGTCCTTGTCCCAGTCTGATGGCACGTTCCAAATCTGATTTGTTTATATCGTTAAAGATATCTACTCCCTTGCCGCCAAGGGTATGTAAAATTCCAGCACTACACCAATCACCCGAGCCTGCTGCATCTTCAAATAAAGGAGCATCAAATGCCTCAAGGTTACTCCAACGGTTTTGCCACCTCATTGCAAGACCATCTTCTCCTTGAGTTTTTATAATCACTTTTGGATGTTGAGTTTCCTCTAAGTCCTTTAAATGCCCAAGCCGCTCATCGGAGTATTTTAGAATGTGACATAGATCGACTGCTCGTTGAAAAGATCTTTCATCGTTAACTGATGCAGGCTCAAACATAATAAGAGCACCTCGTTCTTTTACCCATGACGCTAGTCTAAGTGCAGAAGGCGTCACACGGTCGAAATAAAAACACTTTGGTTTTAAATTTGACTCCAACAATGGTGCCGCTTGCTTAATAGTCATCGGTCGAAAACGCGGCAACCATCCTCTACAATCAGGACAAGCGAGAGAGAAGCGATGGGAGCGCACTCCATCTTTAGATTCTGCAAACTTTTGAATAACGATAGGTGTCGAAACGCTACTATCACTAAGAAGGTAGTCTAATTTGACACCGATTGAATTAAATTCATCAACGATAAATTCATGGGCTGCGTCCTGTCCCAAACGACTTATGGGAGCTGAGTTCCATCCTAACCAGGATAGAATTGCCATGACGTTTCCACAGGATCCTCCGGCAGCTGCGAAACGCTGTTCCCGCCCCTCGATAATATCTAACGCAACGAAGCCTGCTCCAAGAGCAAGTTTATTACCCTGAATTTTATTCAATTGTAGGTCTATTCGTGTCATCGTTCCCATTCTCCTCTAATCCACATCGAATACAACTCCATCCCATCTGTTATGGACTGTGTAGGCTCGCCGTAAGTAGCAGTCTCAACATAGGGCATACCTACATGCAGATCGGATTGAGTGCCTCGTTTAGCACGGTGATCATAGCATGCTAAGAGAGCTCCAATCGACAACAATTTTGACGATAGTGGCGATACGAATGCCTTGCAACCGCCCAGTTCGCTCAAAGAATCTCTATATCTATCAATCGCTCCATGCAGCTGGCGGTAAGCTTCAAAAGGATTATATTCACTTGCGTGTAAGATATTTTTAGGCTCAACTTGAAATTCGTCGAACAAGATCTGACGGTATTCATCCACTATCTGATCTCCACGTCTTGAATTTCTGCTTGGAAAAGGAACTACAGGACAGATTTCATCAGGCCTAAGTTCTTGCCTAATAAGGCTGAGGCGAGCACTTTGATCCTCTCCTAATATTGGGAACCAGACACGCGGAATATGTTCATCAACTTCACTATTTAATCTACCTGAAAACCCGACAACGCTTGTCACGCTATCGCTCAATGACGCGGAGCTTGCAGCACGATCAGATGAAACGCTTTCACTCGCAGTAACATGGAGGTTAACGTCGACACCTTTTTCTTTAAATAATTTATCAAGTAGATGTATGAACGTTGAGATGGCCGTCATTGCTACCATTCGCGGCATTGCGCTTATGTCGACTATCACATCCGTATATTTTCGGAGTGTATCAACATCACGCAAAGCATTCACCACATTGCGCGATGTTGCACTTTGGCGTCCATTCGTGGACAAATTAACGTCTAAAGGGGTAATATTTTCCTCACCAAAAATATTTTCGTATTTGCTCTGATTTTCTGCAGTCAATTTTTTTCGGGTTTCCGAATCTACAAGGCCGTTGCTGAAAGCAATAAGCCAAGCGTTTCTCTGCCCATTGCCACCGCACGCAAGAATCTTCGTGCACGCCTCACTAGCTCTCACATCGAATCCGCGCCCCACAACAAATAAGACATCGCGTTCTTTTGTAGATAAATGCTCACGCCAGAAATTGCTAAATTCCGCGTCAGTTGCCAGGACATAAGGGTCCCACCTCATCGATTTAGCCTTACTCGACACGACGAGCCTCCTTGACAGCCTGACGCCCTTTTTCAGTCCAGAGCGAGAGATCTTTTAGCGATTTTTCCCGCCAACCGCCGTAACCGAGCGGTAGGTCAAAATGGACACAAACAAGTCTATTCATATAAAATACAAGATATTCACGATTCTTGTTTTTGTGATCGAGTCTTGGCGTAAGTAGGTTATGGGCGACTAGTGAGGTCAGCACGTCACGCAGTTTTTGATAATTTCCTGATTCAGGCCCTTTGTCATCAATAAGCCGCCTTCTATCTTCCATAGAAATTGCAAATCCAGTTACTCCTGGTGCGTATGGCGCTGTTGGACGAAAAGTTTGGGAGCGACAAAAAACGCCCGCAGCTTCCAATAATCGCCGAGCATCATACCCGTGTGGTAAACGTCGAGGCATAGCTTCCCAGCGTTTTTTTGCTGCTTCCTTGATAATTCTGTGTTGATCATCAGTAGAAAGTGAAGTTGGAGTCGCACGCGGTCCACTTATCTTCGCCGATATTTCTTCAAAAATATCACCAGCGACTTCGACATATTGATCAACATTGGATGACGAGACAGCGGCAAGCATTTCTTTACCAAAATAAAGAGGAGCTTTATTTTCCACCCGCAAAAAATGTGCTGCCGCTTTACGCATACCCGAACTATCTTTTGCTGCATACTCTTCATCTGACAGAATATCAAAGCCAAATGAAGATTGTTTCTTGGCAAGATCACGCTCTATTAAAATCTTCGTCGAGCGCCATCGAAGAGCCTTCTCTAATGCAGAGCCAGTCTCATTTCCGGCGGAACTCAACCAATCACCATATCGTGGATTAGATTTGGTTGTTTCTAGAAGTTCGGCATGTATACTTTTAGCAGCCTCAATGAACCGACTGTCCCAATTAGCTGCATCATCAACTTCTGCCAATGATGCAAAAAAATCACGGCCATCAAAATTATCCGCTTGGCGCGCTCGTAATTCTGCGATTTGAGACACAAACTTTGTGTAGGACTTCAAGCGCCCCGCCCATCTATTTTCCAATTGTATGACGCCGTTGAAATCTCTTCCTCTAAGAACACCTTCACTCAAAATTTCCTGATGATTTAGCGCTTCCATTCGTTCGGCAACCCAGATACCACAATCAGCACGAGCGGTTGTTAAAAGATCCGTAAGAGACTTTCTCTGCTTACTCGAGAGGTATTGCAAATCATCAAGCAGCAATAAACGTCTTGCCTTTATGGGGCCTTGTGCATCACTTAATTTTGCCGTTGAGAACCAAGTCAAGGCATCAAGTTTAGTATGACCAATTACATTTTCTTCATCGTCGCCAAAATCATCTAGGCGATCATAAAAATTACGTTCAATTTCAGCTGCCCACCCATATAGCTCAAGCCCCGTAGCTTTTGCAGGGATAGTTACGTTCAAATCCGGATTCCATTCAGCAGTAATAGTCTCTAGGTCTTCAGGATAACTTCTATCACTACCCTCAAGAATAGCTCGTAACGTCGCAATAACTATACGAGCGTTTAGCAATGAACGGAAAAGCCCTCCTCCTCGGTCTATATCTTCCATTTCACGGTACTCAGGAGTAAATGTAGCCATCACACCAAGCAAACATGGGCCGTTATCGTCTATAGCACCATGACTTTTCAGTGCATCATAGGTAGGCCTGGAATAACTATCATCTTGAAGCATAGAGGCTATTTTCAATGGACGAGGAGTTAAGAGACGCAGAAATGAAGTCTTACCACCTCCGGGAGCGCTCCTAAGAAATACCAAACCACCCCAAGGGTCCTCCAACTCGTCAATTAACTCAAGTGCCCCGGCTCCGAATAGCTTTACGAATTGGTCGTCATTTACTGCACGTTGTGCTGCACGCAATCGAAATGGATTTCGCATTATTCAAATTTCCTATGACGACTTACTCGCGGGAACAACCCGTTAACGTCATGGATGTCCTCAGCCCAAAGAAGAAATATTGAATTATTTGGAGTATTATGCCCCAAAACAAGTGGTAGTAAACAATCAGCATACCCTTGGCGAAAGGAATTACCTCCTACACGCGCATGTTCATCATCGGCATCCTCGTCCCAATAGTCATCATTGTTTATTAGGCTGAAAATATCTGCATCTCGCGTTGGACAAAGCTTTGTGTCATTGCCTAGCGTATGTACTACTTGGAACTCTATCGTGCCACGGGAAAAAGAGTAAGTCTTTAATAGCTGGTTTATGTGTTCGATAGCTTGCGGTGCAGCGACATATAAAACAATGATCACAGAAACATCGCTTTTAGCGACCAAAGAACCTAAACTTGTATCATCGTTTAGCATCTCAAGAAATTTGTGTATTTTTCCTTCCCAAATATCATCTGTTTTGCGGAGATAACTAGTACCACTTGCAGTAAAATCATCCAACAAAGTTACCGTAGTGAATGTCGCCTCATCACTATGCTCAGGATTAAGAAGGCCAATGTCTCGCTCAAGCTTTTCGCGCAAATTATTTACCTTGGCTTTAGAGATATCATAAGCATGCCAAATCTGTTCGTTCGAGATCAATAGAGGGTTTGCTCGCCGAAAACGGTCGGTCCGAGCACCGTCACTTAGTCCAAGAACCAGCGTTCGGCGGAGATTGGTGCGATACTCAACACTATCGATTACATGTTTGACCCTATGATGCGAAACAGCTTTTTGCGCCGCCGTAATCTTAATCAAATGTGATCGAACGAAACTAGGAAAAGCTAAATCGACAAGATGATTAAGCTCAGTATCTGATATAAAGACAAGCCTCTCACGTACAAACTTGTAAGCAATTTTACGCTCACCATCAGTCTTGAATTGCCTAAGCCACAACGCCAAACTTTCTAAAAACCGACGTCCCGGTGCAAACTGTTGGTACTCGTCATATTTATAGGCAGCGAATGCTTCTAAAGCCGCACGCTCAGCAGCTTTCTCATTGTTCTGCCATCCCATTATTTTAGTGAGAAGTTTCTCTGCTAGCTCACGACGCATATACGTTGCCCCTGTCCCCTGGCTTAAGTACCAGGGTTGCTATACCCCTATTAAATTTGAGAGCTCTAAGATAATATAACGTTGCTTGAACACCCTTTACTCCGGCGGGCGCTAATGCCCAACAATTACCCGTGTGGCGGCTAGCCTCATCCACTGATAAACCATAAGGGCTTTCAAGAAGTTCAACATCGTTTCCAGGCCATACTCCCTTGTCTCCTAGACGCATCACGATCCCAGATGGCCCAATAGTTGCTTGAAGTTGGTCAACAACAGCAATTTTTGAAAATTTACCAAACTGAACATCTACGGAGTGACTGGACGCGGTTACAGTTGCAGAAGATCCGTGGCTTAATAAAACAGAATTAACTGCAGAAACAGTCTCTCGAATGTCCAAATTAGCTGAGAGTCTAATCGCTATCTGCGCAGCATTTGAATGAAAATCGCATCCAACTAATACTGGATGAGTTTTCAATGCCACTAGTAGCTCTTCGCTCTCACAAGGACCTATCAACGGATCATGATCATCGTCTAAAGTAGTCATGACAGCGCCATTGTAATAGCCCATCACAACATTAGGCCAGTGTTTTGCTGGCAAACACTGCCTAAGGGCCTCACCTGCCGATGGCCCTCGCCCTGTTGCGATTCCAATTAAAACCCCATTTTCAACAACTTGCGTTAAGGCATCTTTTATGTGGCTCGATAGCGGTTCAAACCGGCTTCTTGAGTCACACAAAGTCCCATCATAATCAAAAGCAATAGCCTTAATTGGGGCTTTATTCCAAATGGCGATGGCATCCTGATGCGCCATTTCCCACGCAGCTCTTTCTGAATCGATTAAACTAACATCCGCTGTTTTCCTAAATATGGCAGATTGCCGATTCAAATCGGAGGGCTTGCGTTTGAGCGCACCAGGTCCAAGTCCGTAGAGCTTTCTCCCAAAACCTGGAACCCCAGGCTTTCCAGGATCAATGCCAACAGACAACCCTGCTGCTTCACTCAAATAAAGACCAACAATCAAACCTGCTATTGACTGCTCGTCGGGTTCGCCAGAAATATTTATCCGCCAAGTTTCAACATTATCAGGAAGAAGGTTGAGCGTCCGTGTTGCCAGAATTTCATCACGATTACCTACAAGGGCTGCTACTCCGGTGTTTCCACCCCGTTTGGCGATCCAGTGATGTCGTCCATGTCCAAAATTACGGAAATCTGCTGTGTGGATTGCACCAAGTGCTGCCTCAACAAATCTAGACTCCAAGTCAATTGCTGTGGATTTCATAGTTGGGCTAAACAGCAAACTTAAATACTGCTTGCTCGTAACTTCTCGTGCAGTTTCACGGATATATGAAAATGAGTTTCTACCAATTGTTTTGTTGGCGAAATCTTCTAATTCCGACGGCAATGTCTCTCCATAACCCAATACCGCATCGTATGCACGCTTAAGCAAAAGTGCAGAAGTAATCATGGACGCAACAGCTAAGAACCCATCTTTAAAAACTGATCCAGACGCTTCAACTACGTCTGTGTATGAATAACGCTTTTGCAATGCATGAAGCGGTGTGTCAGCTGACAAAACCATAGCACCAACCGGACCTGCTTCTGCCTGCGCAGCGATTTGAAAAGCAACACCGATATCCCGATTTCTGCCACTAGCTGAAAAGCAGACGGTCGCGGCAGTTTTAGGTGAAGAGCTAATCACTTCCAAAGGGGTTGCTGGTCTTCCAACATGTCCCGTTTTAAACTCATGCAAATCCGCTGCAAAACTTGCTGTTGAGTATGACCCTCCTGAACCGACTGCTATGAGAGAATGTTGGCTAATTCGTTCTATTAATTGAACAACTGGTTTAATATCAACACGAAGAGCAGCCTCATAGACCTCTTCGAGTGCATTTAACTCGCGTCGATATTTGGTATTCACGCGAATTACTCCCCCAAGTCTCTATCAAAACTGTTTGTATCCACAAATTCGAATCAATTGCCTTTCTTCAATGTTATATGGCTATGCCGTCTAAGTCCCTCAATTTATGGCTTTATCCACGGAAGATTTGGGTGCGGAATTTCTCACGCCTTAGGTCCGCTTTGCCCCCTTTGCAGAATTAACAGTTTTACTGGGCGCGCTCACGTATTTTGCGCGCCAAGCAAGTTACTATGGGGATGCAAGGGCTTTCCGAGCCCGCTTAAATCCATTGTCTGTAGCCAAAAACCCAGCAATCATTGACGGTATAAGCTGAGCGGGTTTGACGGTCTCGCCATAGCTATCACCGTAGATACGAGCATAGTCCTCCAACATTTGATGGATTTCAGGTTCTAAACTTACGGTCAGCTTAACGGGTGTTAAGTTCGGCAACTTCGCGATGCGCAAAGCGGGTTTGTTTGGCTTAGTCATTAGCGGCCTCCCTTAGGTAAATTGTAGGGCGATAGAACAAGGTCTCGATTAACGATGACGCCGAGCCTCCATCCGGGACGGACCTTAAGCGTGGGCTTTCGCGAAATAGCCCGCGTAACCACCCGTTGCCCTGCTTGATTGACAGTGCTCTGCCCGCCTGAACGAATGGCCTCCGAAAGCTCATCTTCCTCATCAGTGCCGAGTTCAGCGGCAATAGATAAAACGGATGAGAGAATTGCGGCTTTGAAAAGACTTCCCGTATGCCGATCCACCTTATCGCGCAGTCCTGCTTGGCCTGACAAATCCACACCGGGTAAATTCTCTATGACGAGAGAGGAACCGTCTGGGCGGATAATCCGGTTCCAAACGACAAGAGCCCTAGATTGTCCATTATCAATATCGCTATCATAACGTCCAAGAAGCCGCGTGCCTTGCGGCAACAACAAATACTGACCAGTCGGCGTATCATAAACATTCTCGGTAACCTGGGCAATGACCTGTCCCGGCAAATCCGAATTCAGGCCCGTGACAAGGCTAGCCGGAATGATTGTGCCTGCCATGACTTGATAAGGCGATACAGGGGTCCGCAAACTATGCGGATTATAAATTTCCGCATCAGTCAAATCCGACGCAAACTCACCATTAGCATCTTTCTTGCTCTGTGTTCGCAGGTCTTGGGACGGGGATTGAGGAACTAAGCCATTTCCGCCTTGTCCAAACAAGGCAGCTAATGCCGCAACTCCAGGATCAGCAAAGCTTGGCGCTGAAACCTGAGCAGCCTTGGCGCTATCACCGCCGCCATCATTTGCGATAAAGAACAAATTGGAAGTTCGCCCTGTTGGGGCATTGGATGTCGTCTGTGGGGCTGTGCCTCCGTAGCTTCCGGACGGAACTGGATTATAATTCGAAGGCGGCTGATACCGAAAAGGGTTATCCGTTGGGATGTCCTTGGGCTTTCCATAAAGACCCGCTCCAATGTCACCCGGCAGGGGCGGGCCTAGAATGCCAAGCTGAGGCTTAGCCTCTACCTCGCTGTAGTTTTCAGGAAGCGCATTGAGAGCATCAGGCAAGGCCTTGCTCGTC
>CALLMD010000026.1 GCA_938007935.1 uncultured Hellea sp. | reverse complement strand
CTGTCGCTACCTAACCCAGCCGGTCCGGCTTCCACGTTACAATGACCCGGCATCTTTGCGGTCGTAACTCCGCAACGCTCAGTCTCATCGTCCAATTGATAACAAACCTACGCGTTAGTCTGTCCACACAATCGAAACTTACATCATCGAGGATAGTCTCCCGATGACACAAGAAATATAGGCCACTTCGCAGGGATGAGGATTAATCTCTTTGCTTTTTTGATAAGGGCTTGAAATCAAATGGAAAATAACTGGGGTTAATGAGGATTGATTAGTCGTGGCCCGTTGTGGCTTGCGAAGCTAACGCAACAGGCGAAGCGAACGCAACAGGCGAAGCGAACAGCGGTCGTTCTTTTACTGTCATACCGACGCGACTCCAAAGGAGACGCCCGGTACCCATATCTCGGACTTTTAAATTAATGTCGACCTTTAAGATATGTGCACCGGGCAAGTCTATGACTTGCGGTGGTGTGACTAATCAATCTGTGTCATTCCGGCCTCTGCGCCGGGACCCATCCAGGAGCGCGGTATTTGTCGTTAGGTCCCGGCGCGAGGGCCGGGATGACAATATTTTACGAGGAGTAGTTGTGGCTAGTTGTAGCTCGCGAAGCGAACGCAACAGGCGAAGCAAACGTAACATTCACCGCATAGATTGCAATGCGCGGCCTAGCATTATGGTTTATCTTAGGGAATAAAGCTTCCTTTATGAACAGGGAATTGAGGTCAGGTTTTTATTTTTCCCGTTAGGGTTGATTACCGCGTGGGTTGTGTTATGGTTAACAAAGGCTTAAAGTCTATGGAATGTGGGGTTTCTGATAAAGTGATGGGGACACAAAACATTAAAGAGTTTTTCAAAGCAGGGTTTTTAGGTCTCAGCGCTTTGCTCTTTGGCTGGGTTAGAGTGGATTCTAAATTTATATGTTAAGCCAGATAAAAAATATTGTCTTTTTGGGGTTCAGCTCAGTTTGTGCTTTTACAGTTTCCGCCTGCTATATGCCTGTGGTAGATAATAAGGATGTAAAAAGGTCACAGAAATCGCCACCTATTGCTTATAAACAACTCGTAACCGAAACATCACATACGTCATTTATTAAAAACCCAGCCCCCGGATATCCGAAGCCTGAGTTCATTTCTGCTGTAAATAAATTTCCGACGACACAGGATTGTTTAATTGAGTCAGAAAAAAAAGCGGAAACGCCAGATTTGCGATTGATTGACTGGAAGATCATCACAAGCCGAGTCGAGCTAAATTTGTGTCTAAAACGTATTTTTCAATCTCTTGAAGATTGGGAAGCGATAAAGTTATGGGCATCTTTTCATTATCTGAACGCGCCACCTCTGAACCCTGAGCAAAAATTTAGCAGATATCAGTTGGCGGATGGAACTCCTGTACAAAAAGTAAGTTTCGAATGGAGAGGCCGTTTGCCATTTCGTGATGCTAAACCCGTTCCGCGTATTGTTACCGATGCTTATCGCGTGAACATTCAGTTTAATTCATCAAATGGAAAACCTACAACAGTACTTTCAGTTACATCGGACTGGTTGAGGCAGATGTAAAATATAGAATATGTAATTTTTTTAAGAGGGTTAAAATATGCCAACTTTATTTCTAGCGGCCAATAGGACAGCATTCTTTGGAGCACATTTACAGATTGTAAGGGATCTTGGCGGTGGAGCAGACTTGCAAGAAATTGAGGTTCAGGGAGACTTTGATGGTAACCCGTTTGGTAATCAATGGGTTGTAACTGACAATGACATTGATCCTGTTGGTACTGATGTGGGGTTCAGAAGCCATTTTGGTGAAAACACTCCTGGTACAGGCATGAACGGTAATGTCGATCATTCAATTATCGCGCTACAGTTATCGATACTGGCGAAAGAAATGTAGATGATATTTGGAATATTCTTGATCAAGTTCAAGATCAAACAAGAGCGCATATCGCTGCCAGCTCAAATATTGTTGACCAATTTGGTGTACCTGTTGTCTTTAATTATGACCTTGATTATAATTCAAATACATTCGTAAACACATTGCTGAGTGTCGTCGGTATCGATCTTAATGCGCCTAATGGGGCCTCAAATGCTCCTATCCTACTCAATGAAGTGCTTCTACCCTTAGGAAATGGTAATGTCGCGGTTCCAGGTGCAAATGCGAATTTTCTTACTAATCCACAAAACCCGCTAGATATTTTTGGTTTAAATTTAATTGGCGGTGATGACATAGATTATATTTTTACTGGGGAAGGTAATGACAGCATCTTTGGACTGGATGGAGCTGACCGACTATCGGGTGGTGGGGGAGATGATACTTTAGTCGGGGGTCTTGGCGATGATATGATTTTTGGGGCGCGTGGAAATGATATATTGGAAGGGGATGATATCGGCAATAATAGCGGTTTTGATACGGCGAATTATTTTAATCTTGACGTTATATCTGTAAATATTGGCCCTTCACTGACGGTGTCAAAGCAAGGGTCGGTTATTGATTTTTTAGGAGGGACTATTACAACAGATTTTGGCATTGATTTTCTCTTTAATATCGAACAAATTATAGGAACCAACGGGAATGATAATTTCAACTTTGTTGGTATTTCAGCGGGCTTGACTCTTGATGGGGGTTTGGGGTTCGATACTGCCGATTATAGTCAGCTTCAGGCTTTCGTAACCGCTACAATCAGTACCAACTCAGTAACAGTAATCAGAACAGCTGATAGTGGGCCCATTGGAACTGATGTGTTAACGAATTTTGAGGCGATTACTGGAACAGCTCAAGCGGATAGTTTCATAATAGACTCGTTTTTGCCTTTCACAACATTGACTATCAATGGTACTCCTACTCCTCTCACTAACCCTCTCCAACTCACTGTCGAGGCCTCTGGCGGGCGTATTGAGAGTGCAGTTCAGATCACAGCGGCGGCGAGCGCCTTTGCCAATACCACAGGCAATGAAGATAGCATTACCCTGTCTCAGGATTTGATTGATGCGGGGGCGAGGGTGACCTATTTATCGGATACGGGTGAAGGCGTGATTTGGTTAGAGACCAATGGCGTGACTCAGACCTTGACCTATACGGGTATCTTTAACGAACCGGTTCAATCTGATTTCTTTGCAGGCCTAACCGATGGGGCGCATGTGGGGCTTAATGATACGGGCGGCGTGTTACTAGACTTCTCAGGCTCCACACAGGCGATTGATAGCAGCGTTTTAAACGCCATACCGTTGTTTAATTTGGTTGATGACTTTATTGGTTCGAACCTTGGCGATACGATTGATTTAGGACTTACGGGTCTGACCGATTTTACGGGCGGTGACGCAGGCGATGACGTGACAGGCACGCAAGTCTCCAATCTGCTCCTTGGCGAAGGCGGCGATGATATTCTGAATGGTCTCGCGGGCGATGATACACTTCTTGGCGGCGTTGGTAATGATAATCTGCGCGGCGAGGCCGGCGATGATATACTTGGCGGAGGTTCTGATAACGATATTCTGGATGGCGGCAATGGCGAGGATATCCTCGATGGCGGCCTCGGTGATGATACGATTTTTGGCGGCGGCGGTAATGACTCTATCGATGGTGATCAGGGGTCAGATAACATCTCTGCGGGTATTGGCGATGATGTGGTCAATGGCAGTGAGGGGGATGACACTATCCTTGGCCAAGGCGGCGCGGATACGCTTTATGGTGATGGCGGCGCGGATACGCTACGCGGCGGTACAGGCAATGATATGCTCTTTGGCGGGGAGGGTAATGATTTCCTCTCTGGCGCGGGGGGCTCAGATCAACTCTTTGGCGGAGATGGCAATGATGTCTTAAACGGCTCTGTTGGCGCAGACCGCTTAGATGGCGGTGCGGGTAATGATATTCTCAATGGCGGCGCAGATGGCGCGCGAGATATCTTTGTCTTTGCGGAAGGTTATGATGAGGACCGCATTAATAGCTTTGATCAAGCGGGCACAGACCGCTTAGAGCTTGATGACGCGCTTTGGGCTGGCGCAGGTACGCTTACCGCGCAAGAAGTCGTTGATATGTTCGGAAGCCTTAACGCGACTGGCACAATCCTAACGCTCGACTTTGGTAATGGTGATATCCTGGAAATCCAAAATGGCGCTGGTATCGACATGGATACATTCGGAGAGGATATCTTGGTGATTTAATACGGATTGACGTTGTCAGCGCGTTTTACATAGCCATAACTCATTTGCGGCCCGCCCATTTCGCTAAGGCTGTCCCAGATTAGGTGTTTTTTATAACGCTTGCGTAAAACCATGCATTAGCGCTCCCTGAAATCTAACTTTATCCCTTTATTCGCTGTCTATCTGACATCGTTTTGTTCTCTCCTGCGTATTAAGGTCTAACCGAATAAAACTCAGAGAGTTGATATGGACGTGCGTAAATTTCCTGATGATTTTGTGCCTGCGCCGCCGCGTGAGGATAGAGGGCAGCTCACTGAGTCCGAAATCGTTCAAATGGGTTGGTGTGACTTTACGAGTTTTGACGCGATAAAGGCCCAAAGCGGCTTAACGGAGCCTGAGGTTATCGCCATTATGCGGCGTAACATGAAGCCTCGAAGCTTTCGTATGTGGCGTAAGCGCGCCTCAGGCCGCGCCGCTAAACATGAGTCGAGAGTTAATCCGCGTGAGAGCGATTTAAACAGACTATGAATTTGATTTTCATTTTTGGTGACCAGCTCTCATTGAGCTTACCCTCTTTAGCCGAGGTCAATAAGGCTGACGATGTTATTCTTATGTGTGAGGTCCGCGCAGAAGCGACCGCCGTCAAACACCATAAGAAAAAAATTGCGTTCCTGTTCTCGGCTATGCGGCACTTTGCTGATGAGCTTATGCGGGAGGGGTATGATGTTTGTTATGTCAAAATAGATGACCCAGAAAATACACAAAGTTTCGCGGCTGAGCTTAAACGCGCGGTAAATCGTTATAGGCCCCAAAATGTTTTAATCACTGAGCCGTCTGAACACCGTGTGCGCGAGCTTGTGAAGGCATGGCAAGAAAATTTAGACTGTGACGTCACCATATTTCCAGATGATAGGTTTTTATGCTCTGCCGCCGACTTTCAGGCCTGGGCCGAAGGCCGTAAGCAGCTGCGGATGGAGTATTTTTACCGAAGCTTACGCCGTAAATATGATGTCCTTATGGAGGGGGATAAACCCGTGGGCGGGGCTTGGAATTACGATAAGCAAAACCGCTCACCCGCCAAAGAAAAGCTCAGCATTCCCAAACCCTATATGGAAGCGCCTGACGCCGTGACACAAGATGTCATGGATTTAGTGGCGGAGCTATTTTCAGATCACTTTGGAGACATGGAGCCTTTTCATTACGCGGTTACGCGGCAAGGGGCCTTAGAGGCTTTAGATCATTTCATCGAAACGCGATTGGCAAATTTTGGCACCTATCAAGACGCTATGCTGAGCGGGCAGCCTTGGATGTTTCATAGTCATATTAGTCTTTATTTAAATTGCGGACTGCTCGGCCCGCTTGAATGTATTCGAAAAGCTGAACTCGCCTATCACGCCGGGCAAGCGCCTTTAAATTCGGTTGAAGGTTTTATCCGTCAAATATTGGGGTGGCGAGAATATGTGAAGGGCATCTATGACATGAAGATGCCGGGTTATGTGGCGGAAAATTACCTAGAGGCAAAACGGGCACTCCCAGAGTTTTACTGGAGCGGTCAAACTCAAATGAACTGCCTAAAGCACTGCGTGACCGAAACGCGCGAAAATGCATATGCGCATCATATCCAGCGGCTTATGGTACTGGGTAATTTTGCTCTAATTGCTGGGTTGAATCCTGATGAGGTGAATGCGTGGTATCACCTTGTCTATGCCGATGCCTATGAATGGGTAGAGCTGCCAAATGTTTCGGGCATGGTCTTATTTGCCGATGGCGGCGTTTTAGCGTCCAAACCCTATGCCGCGAGCGGGGCCTATATCAATAGAATGTCAAATTATTGTGGGTCTTGCTCTTATAAAGTGAGCGCTAAAAATGGGCCTAAGGCCTGTCCGTTTAATTATCTTTATTGGAATTTCATGATTGAAAATCACGATAAATTATCTGCTAACCCTCGCATGGCTATGCCTTACAGAACGCTGAGCAAAATGGATCAGGCAAAGCGCGCGGCTGTAATCTCTGATGCCCACCGCTTTTTCAAAAAAATAGAGAGCGGCGAGATTGTCTAAGACACCTTATCTTGCTCACAATTGACCTCATAACTTACAGATAAAGAAAGCCGTTATGCATTATACTTCAGAAGATATTTCAAGCTGGGACCGTGTTCTGCGTTTGAAAATCATAAATTCAGTTACGGGCATTAAGCCTGCAAATTTGATTGGGACTGTCGGTGAAAATGGCACAACCAACCTGGCAGTTTTTAGCTCTCTGGTTCATCTTGGAAGCCGGCCAGCTTTGTTGGGTTTGATTACAAGGCCGCAAACAGATGACGTTGGGCATACGCTTCAAAATATTACAGAAAGTGGAGACTATACAATCAATCACATCCATCCTGAATTTACAAAACAAGCGCATTATACATCCGCAAAATTTAAACGCACTGTGTCAGAATTTGAGGCTTGCGGATTAACCGAGGAATTTATCGAGAATTTTAAAGCGCCATTTGTCCAAGAGAGTAAATTTAAGATCGGGATGGAGTTTGTCGAGGCTATAGAACTCCCAAACGGGACAAAGCTTGTTATTGGAGAAGTGAAGCATTTGATTTTGCCTGATATTGACTTAAATGAAGGCGATATAGATTTGGAGCAGACAAACAGCGTCGGGATATCTGGTTTGAATAGCTATTATGAGCTCAAGAAACTAACGCAATATCCTTTTGTGCGTCTTGATGAGGTGCCAAAGTTTTAAATTAGCCACGACTATCAGAATTAACCCTGAATAGGCGGAGCCTTTTTAGGATTACGAAATATCATTGAGCTGTGATTGTTTTGCGTAAATAATAGAAAAGTCATAAAAATAGTTTTAGGCTCGGACACTATTCTGAGTCGGAGCCCAATAGGACATCATGAGCGAGACACAAAAACTTAAAAAAAATCTGACACTGTTTGATGTCTATGCGATGTCAACGGGGGCCATGTTTAGTTCTGGTCTCTTTTTGCTGCCGGGAATAGCCGCGTCGTATACTGGCAACTCGGTTTATCTGGCTTACTTGCTTGCAGGGTTTCTAATCCTTCCCGCCATGTATTGTATGGCCGAGCTCTCGACGGCCATGCCAAAAGCGGGCGGAACATACTATTTCCTCGACCGATCTATGGGGCCGCTTATGGGGACAATAGGCGGGCTTGGCTCCTGGGTTGCAGTTGTCTTTAAAAGCGCATTTGCCCTTGTGGGTATGGGCGCATATTTAGGGATTTATCTTGATCTCCCCTTTACGATAACGGCTATTCTTCTAACCCTTGCTTTTGGCGCTATTAATATATTTGGAGCCAAAGAAACGACATTCTTACAACGCGTCTTAGTTACGACACTTGTGATAATTCTGGTCGGGTTTTGCTTTTTTGGATTTAAGAGTACAGGCCTAGCAAATACCTTCGCCCCAGAAGAGGGGCATGGCCCGTTTTTTAAGTCTGGTATTATTGGGTTTGTATCAACAATTGGACTCGTCTTTGTTTCTTATGCGGGCCTGACAAAAGTCGCCAGCGTTGCTGAAGAAGTCCAAAACCCTGATCGCAATATTCCGCTAGGTATGACGCTCTCATTAATCACAGCAACAATTATCTATACACTTGGCACCCTTATTCTCATCAAAGTTTTAGAACCTCAGGCGCTTTATGAAAGCCTCACCCCAATCGCGGATGCGGGGCGTGTTTTCATGGGAAATTGGCCTTTGGGCATTGGCGTTTTCCTTATTGTTGTGGCGGCCATTGCGGCCTTTGCCTCAACAGGTAATGCAGGGATTATGTCTGCCTCTCGCTATCCCTATGCTATGGCGAAAGACAAGTTAGTTCCGGAAAAACTCTCTGGACTTGGCAAATATGGAACGCCCACGATTGCTATCATCGCAACCGTATTGGCGATGGTTGTTGTGCTGATACTCTTTGACGTGGCTTCAGTTGCAAAGCTGGCCTCTGCTTTCCAGCTTCTTTTGTTCGGTCTTGTCTGTGTGGCGGTTATCGTCATGCGAGAAGCACGTATTGATAGTTACAAGCCTGGCTTCAAAGCCCCGTTTTATCCTTGGCTACAAATAACAGGCATCCTGATTTCTTTTTGGCTTATCATCGAAATGGGTATTCTTGCCATTGCTTTTACAGGCATGGTCACGATTGGCTGCGTGCTCTGGTATCATTTTTATGGGGCTAAGCGCACAGTTCGGCGCGGGGCAATTTTTCATGTGCATCAACGCCTCGGTCAGCAGCGTTATGAAGGGCTAGAGCTTGAGTTAATGACGATTATTCATGATCGTACACAAGCTGAAAACCTATCCTATGAAGCGGTCATTGCGCGGAGTGTCATGATGGATTTCCGTTACGGCATGTATAATCTACCTCAGCTGCATGACATTATGAGAGAGCAAGCTGATATACATTTTCAAATAGGTGAAAATGTCATTGAGTCAGAGTTCTCTAAAGAGAAACTGCAATTAAGGCCGATAAATAGTGGTGTTTTTATCGCCTATCAAAGTTCATCTGATATTGAACAGCCAGAGCTTTTTGTAATGCGTTTTGGTCCGCAATCCAAACTAGAGTTGCCTTTAACTGAAGAGGCTCATACGCTTATGTTTTTGCTCACGCCTAACAAACCGGTTGGCCTAGATCTTCGGCTAGCAGGACATCTGGCCGAAGTTGTGCAAAGCGATCATTTTGAAACGCGCTGGCTTGCGGCTAAAACGGATAAAGAGATGAATGAAGTCCTCATGCGTGATGACCACTTCCTCCATGGTCCGGTGACATCCTTCCCGGCACTTGCAAGTCAAGTTGGTAAAGCCATTAGTGAAGTTGAAATAGCCAATTCTTGCTTGATTGCTTTGATAGAACGCGGCGGAAAAGTAATGGCCGCTACACCTCAAACACTTCTGCTAGAAGGCGATGAAGTCGCGATAATAGGTGAGCCGGAGGACTTAACGCGCCTACAGCGTAAACGTCAAAACAGTTAGTTTATTCTCGCGGCGTTACATCAATCATTTGCGTTTCATCTGTTTCGTGGAGGCCTGCGCCGCTCAAATGTTTTCCGTAACGTTTGTGCAATAGCCGTGCATTTTGGTTATTGCTTGGCAATGATATCGGCTAAATTAGGACAAATTATATCTTAGAATTATACAGGAATGTGATACTCGCCTTACAGGCTAATTGAAGGGACACATTCATATGTCTGATCATATACTCTGCGCCTATACCCTAAACGCGAACGGCATGGGCGAGACACTTAAACCTCAAAATGTGGGCAGCGCGCTTAAGGCCAAAAAACTTGCTTGGGTTCACCTTGACGCGGACCATCCTGATACGATGGGTTGGCTTGCCGCTAAACTAGATTATCTAGACCCTTTTATTGTGTCAGCTTTAATGGCTGACGAGACTCGCCCGCGCATGACACCCATAAATGACGGGGCTTTGATTATTCTTCGCGGCGTAAATACTAATTCAGATGAAGATGTTGAAGACATGGTGTCTGTTCGATTATTCATAGACAAATCCCGTATCATCAGTCTTCAAAAACGAAAATTACGTGCCGTCCTCTCGATTGAAGAGAGCTTAAAGAGTGGGCGCGGTCCAATAGATGCGGGCGCGTTCATATCCCAATTAGTCTCCAGGCTTACGTCCAGATTTGAGAGCGTATTATTGGAACTGGATGAGCATACAGATGACGTTGAGGAAAAACTTCTTGTTGATGCTGATGTGGGTCTACGCCACGATATTGTGGCTATTCGAAAGAAGGCTATCATTTTTAGGCGTCATATGTCGCCACAGAGAGAGGCGATATCTCAATTACGAATGTCCGATTTTACTTGGATATCCGATTTGGATAAGCGTTCTTTGCAGGAAAGTTACAATCACATTTTACGCTTTGTTGAAGAGCTGGATGCCATTCGCGAGCGCGCGCAAATCGTTAAGGATGAGCTGGCAAATATGATTGCAGATAGGCTGAATAAAAACACCTATGTTTTATCCGTCATTGCGGCAATATTCTTGCCATTAGGCTTTTTAACTGGGCTATTAGGTATCAATATTGGTGGCATTCCGGGGTCGGATAACCCAACGGCTTTCGCTGTTTTTTGCGGCATGCTTATATTATTAGTAACTGTTCAAATAATTATTTTTAGAAAGTTGAAATGGTTCTAGTAGGACGATGTTATGGAAATCTATTGCTAATAAAAAGCCTGTACGCCAATAACCTAAAGGGTTACCCCCGCGGGGTCACATCAATCATTTGCGACTCATCCGTTTCATCAAGACTATTCCTGCGCAAATGCGTTTCATAATGTTTGCGCAAGAGCTGGGCATTGCGGTTATTGGCTTGCCAGCCCCAGTCAAATAAATCGCCGAGTATCGGCACGAGCCCGATAAGCCAGTCTAGGAAAACATTGATGATCATTTTCATCAATGTTGCATCGCTCACGCCAAGGCGTTTGGCTTGGGCGATAATATAGCCCGAAATGCTCAGGCCGATTGTATCACCAAGCACGGGGATAAGCCCAATGATCGTATCAAGCCCAAGTTTGACGGGCATGCCGGGGAGGGCAAAGCGGCTATCCATCAGCCGCGCGAGCTTTTCGACGGACTGGACAAGGGCTTCTTTTTCTTCTGGCTTCATGATTTTACCCATAACGAATATAGCGGCAGACGAAAACATATTTGCGCGTTTCAGCTTTGCGGCTATGCTGCGCGAAACTAAAGGACATAATATGCATAAATTTTTAGTCTTATCCGTGGCGGCAATGGTACTGGCTCTTGCGGGCTGTCAAGCGCAGACGCCTGACGCCTCTAAAGACACAACAGAGATACCTGCGAAATCCGTTGCGCAAATCCATGATCAAACACTGACGCTTGATACCCATATCGATATTCCGCTCACCTATATGACGGAGATCGACCCAAGTCAGATGACTGACTTGCAAGTGGATATTCCAAAGCTTGCGGCGGGCAAGCTCGATAGCGGCTTCTGGATTGTCTATACACCCCAAGGAGACTTAACGGAGGAGGGCTTAGAAGCGGCCCAAGAGATAGCAGGGACGCGCATTGCCGCGATTGATCAATTTGTCACCGACAACGCAAAGCGCGTAGGCCTAGCGAAAACAGCAGATGATGTGCGCCGCATTACCGGTGAAGGGCGTCATGCTATTTTAATCGGGATGGAAAATGCTTATCCCATTGGGGAGGCGCTTGATACGCTCGCTTATTACGCCGAGGCAGGTGTGCGCTATGTCGGGATTACCCATTTCGGGCATAACCAATTTGGCGATAGTTCAAATCCGCATCCCGTGCGCGATGACGGCCCAAAGTGGAAGGGCCTCTCGCCGCTTGGCAAAGACCTTGTCCGCGAACTTAATGACCTAGGCGTTATGGTGGATGTCTCTCATGCGGGCAAAGCCACGATGATGCAGGCAGCTGATTTATCCCGAACGCCTATTATCGCGAGCCATTCTGGCGTGAAGGCCGTCGCCGATAGCGCGCGCAATCTTGATGATGAGCAGCTGCGCAAAATCGCAGAGGTTGGCGGCGTCGCGCAAATGGTGGCGCTGGGATCTTATGTTAAATTCCCAACCGCAGAGCAACAGGCGGCGCGGGCGGCATTGGACGCAGAATTTGGCGACCGTAATAGCTGGGATCAGGCCAAGCGCGATCTTTATATGGACAGGCGCGCCGATATTACGGCGATGGCCCCTGAGGCCTCCGTGGCTGATTTTGTTGACCATATAGACCATGCCGTAATGGTGGCAGGAATCAATCATGTGGGAATCGCCTCTGATTTTGACGGCGGCGGGGGAATTGCTGGCTGGAAAGACGCCTCAGAGACTCAAAATGTGACCGAAGAACTCGTTAAACGTGGCTATTCCGAGGAAGATATAGCAAAAATATGGGGCGGAAACCTACTTCGGGTCATGGAAGCGGTCGAAAAGGCGGCTAAATAATACCGCTACTTATCAGGCCATAGGCGATTAATGCGCTCTAGGTTTCTACGAAGTTTTCCGTTCCCTGCATCATGAGATAACCCCTTTTCATAGGCTTGCCGTGCAGATGAAAAGTCAAAGTCATTTTCATAGGCTTTGCCAATAATGTAATAAGCTCGGCTGGGGCGCTTAATTTTTTTGCTTATGGCTGATTGTGCATATGTTTTGGCGAGAGAAAAATTTCCATCTTCATATTCCAGGCGTGACATTTCATAGTCGGCTTCGTTAAATGTCGGATGCTTTTGGATAAGATGTTTTAAAACCCCTTTGGCGTCAGAGGTCTTTGTTAGATTGCCTAAAATCAGCGCCTTATTGTATAATGATGCGGCTTGATTAAAGGGTGATAAAGTTGGGTCCTCCAGAGCCGTATCACAACTATCAATCCAGCTATTTTGCGTGGGTTTTTGACGTGCGTAATTCTCACAGGCTTGAGCCGCTTCGGAAAAACCAGTTTTCATTTGAAATTCAATGTCGGATTCTTGAGCGAAAATATATTCAGTCACGACGCCTCGTTGATTTTTTACACTACTTTGTATGACGTTATCTTTTTTGAGTAAGGCCTGTCTTTTTTGTCGGTCTGTAACCTCGCCGGTCGTGGCGCAGGCTAAAAGAATGATTGGAAGGATTATTGAGGTAAAGTTTTTCATTATTTAAGACTTAGAGACATTGTGGCTCCTAGTAAACGTTTGCTGAGGTTATTTATATAATCTGCTTAATCCTTGGCTGACTTTTTAAGTCTTAAAAAAACAGTAATTAGCCTGTTGACGTGGGGCGAATCCCGCCCTATACGCCGCCACGTTGATGGATGTGCTGTCTACGGGTTCCCGTAGAAACCTCATTTAAGACAAAAACGATATTATTTTCGGCCCAATTCGTGGGAGTTTTTCACGAAATAGGCCGTTTTGTTGCAAATGGCCTGTCATTTCGAGTGGTTCGGGACGGCGGGATATTTGCTCTTTGTGCAGGAAAAAGGCTTTTTAGTATGCCAACTATTCAGCAGCTCGTCCGGAAGCCCCGGAAAGACAAACGCAAGCGGAACAAGGTTCCAGCGCTCGAGGCTTGTCCTCAGAAGCGCGGTGTTTGTACTCGTGTTTATACAACAACACCGAAAAAGCCGAACTCGGCGCTTCGGAAAGTGGCTAAGGTGCGCCTGACGAATGGTTTTGAGGTTCTCTCATATATTCCAGGTGAGGGTCATAACCTTCAAGAGCATAGTGTTGTGCTTATTCGCGGCGGTCGTGTGAAAGACCTTCCGGGTGTGCGTTATCACGTCCTTCGCGGCGTCCTTGATACTCAAGGCGTTAAAGATCGTAAGCAACGCCGTTCGAAATACGGCGCGAAGCGTCCTAAGTAAGGGTAGAATTAGATGTCACGTCGTCACCGCGCAGAAAAACGGGTTATCCTTCCTGATGCTAAGTACCATGATTTGGTTCTAGCGAAATTCATGAACGCCATCATGCTTGATGGTAAAAAGTCTACGGCTGAAAAAATTGTCTATGGCGCGATGGATATCGTTGAAGATAAAGCCAAGACTGAGCCAATCCGCGTTTTCCATGACGCGCTAGAAAATATTAAGCCTGCTGTTGAGGTCCGATCTCGCCGTGTTGGTGGTGCAACTTATCAGGTGCCTGTTGAGGTCCGTCCTGACCGTCGTCAGGCTTTGGCTATCCGTTGGTTGGTGTCTGCGTCGCGGGCGCGTAATGAGAACACAATGCGTGAGCGCCTAGCCGGCGAGCTGCTTGATGCCTCAAGTAATCGCGGCTCTGCCGTTAAAAAGCGTGAAGATACGCACCGTATGGCCGAAGCCAACCGCGCTTTCTCACATTATCGCTGGTAAATTTAGGAATTAGAGACCGATCATGGCACGCGAATACGATCTTAAAGACTACCGTAACTTTGGTATTATGGCCCACATTGATGCGGGTAAAACCACATGTACTGAGCGGATTCTTTATTACACGGGTAAAAACCATAAGATTGCCGAAGTTCATGATGGTGCGGCCACCATGGATTGGATGGAGCAGGAGCAAGAGCGCGGTATTACAATTACATCTGCGGCGACGACCTGTTTTTGGGCTGGTAAGCGTCTAAACATTATTGACACACCGGGTCACGTTGACTTCACCATTGAAGTTGAGCGGTCTTTGCGTGTATTGGATGGCGCGGTTGCGCTTTTAGACGCCAATGCGGGTGTTGAGCCGCAAACAGAGACTGTTTGGCGTCAGGCTGACAAATATAACGTTCCGCGCATGATCTTCATCAACAAAATGGATAAAATCGGCGCAGATTTTTACGCTTCTGTTCAGTCTGTTAAGGACCGTCTGGGCGGTAACGCGCTTGAGATGCAGCTGCCTATTGGTGCTGAGACTGAGTTTAAGGGCGTCGTCGATCTTGTTAAAAACTGCGCTTACACATGGGCTGATGAGGCCGATCTTGGTGCTAAATTTGATACTGTCGATATTCCGGCTGAATTAGCTGATAAAGCGGCGGAATACCGTGAAGCCCTCATTGAGGCTGTGGCTGAGATGGATGATGCGGTCATGGAAGCTTATTTCGAAGGCGCAATGCCCGATGTTGAGACTATTCAGCGTTTGGTGCGTGAAGCGACGATTGCAGGCAAGGTTGTTCCTGTATTCTGCGGCACAGCGTTCAAAAACAAAGGTGTTCAGCCTCTATTGGACGCAGTTGTGGCTTATTTGCCAAGCCCGCTCGATATTGCATCGATTAAAGGTATTGATGTTAAGACGGGTGAAGAAACCACGCGTCCAGCTTCTGATGAAGAGCCGCTTTCAATGCTGGCTTTCAAAATCATGAATGACAAATTTGTTGGAACGCTCACATTCTGCCGTATTTACTCAGGTAAGCTTGAGACAGGTACAACGCTTCTAAACTCTGTTAAAGAGCGTAAAGAGCGTGTTGGCCGTATGATGATGATGCACTCCAATGACCGTGAGGACATTCAAGAGGCTTATGCGGGTGATATTATTGCTGTTGCGGGCCTTAAGGGGTCAACAACGGGTGATACGCTTTGCGATCAAAATGCGCCCGTTATCCTTGAGCGCATGGAATTCCCTGATCCGGTTATCGAGATTGCGGTTGAGCCAAAATCTAAGGCTGACCAAGAGAAATTGGGCATTGGCCTTCAGCGCCTTGCGGCTGAAGATCCGTCTTTCCGCGTGTCAACTGATCATGAATCGGGTCAAACGATTATGGCGGGCATGGGCGAGCTTCACTTGGACATCCTTGTGGATCGTCTAAAGCGTGAGTTTGGTGTTGAGGCGAATATTGGTCAGCCGCAAGTGGCTTACCGTGAAGCGCTCGCTGAGCCCGTAGATATTGATTATACGCATAAGAAGCAATCTGGTGGGTCTGGTCAGTTTGGCCGCGTTAAGATCCGTTTTGCGCCGTCTGAGCCAGGTTCAGGTATTGAATTTGAATCCAAAGTTGTTGGCGGTAACGTGCCTAAGGAATATATCCCGGGTGTTGAAAAAGGTATTCGTACTATGGCGGAATCAGGTCTTTTGGCTGGTTTTCCCGTGATTGACTTCTCGGCAGAGCTCTATGATGGGGCATACCATGATGTTGACTCCTCTGTGATGGCATTTGAAATCGCAGCGCGTGCAGCGTTCCGTCAAATCAAGGTTGAGGGTAAGCTTAAGCTTCTTGAGCCGATGATGAAGGTCGAGGTTGTGACGCCTGATGAGTATCTCGGTTCCGTTATTGGTGATTTGAACTCACGCCGCGGTATGATTTTGGGTCAAGAAATGCGCGGAAATGCTGTTGTCGCTAACGCAATGGTGCCTCTGGCAAACATGTTTGGCTATGTAAATGATCTGCGCTCTTCCACGCAAGGACGCGCACAGTTCACAATGACCTTTGACCATTACGCGGCAACCCCGCGTGCGGTTATGGATGAAGTAATTTCAAAGCAGGGCGGCGCATAAGCGCGGCCCTGAATATTTTTAACTCCAAGAAAGAGTAACGGAGAGCAAAAATGGCAAAAGAGAAGTTTGAGCGGACTAAGCCGCACGCGAATATCGGCACGATTGGTCACGTTGACCATGGTAAGACGACGCTAACTGCGGCGATCACGAAATATTTTGGTGATTTCCAGGCCTATGACCAGATTGACGGCGCGCCTGAAGAAAAAGCGCGCGGTATCACCATTTCAACAGCTCACGTTGAGTATGAGACGGAAAACCGTCACTATGCTCACGTCGACTGCCCGGGTCACGCTGACTATGTTAAGAACATGATTACAGGCGCAGCCCAAATGGATGGCGGTATCTTGGTTGTGAACGCAGCTGATGGTCCAATGCCTCAGACACGTGAGCATATCCTGCTTGCCCGTCAGGTCGGCGTTCCAGCTTTGGTTGTTTACATGAACAAGGTCGACCAGGTTGATGATGAAGAGCTTTTAGAGCTTGTCGAAATGGAAATCCGTGAGCTTCTAAGCTCTTATGAGTTCCC
>CALLMD010000025.1 GCA_938007935.1 uncultured Hellea sp. | reverse complement strand
GCGCCGGGTCTTTGTGGCCGGGGCCTGACCGCTGCATTTAGCAACTTTCAAATTGGGTTGTGTACGGATGTAACTGCGGGAGCAAGAAAGAGGCCGCCACTAAACAATCATCGCCGCGAGGGAAACCTCTCGTAAAACGTTGTTATTTTTAGGTCTCCTTCGGGAGGCAACCCTCGCGGGCTGTCCACTTTATCAAAGTGGAGAACGTCTTTTACGGGTTTTTGAAAAAACCCGACTCTCACCGCAGCATAGAACCGTCTAAATTTTCAACCCAGTTTCTCCGTCATTGCACGACTTGTTCTTGCAATCCATCACGAGGTTTTTCTATAAATGCAAATTTCAAATTAATCATCGATGGTGAATAAACATCAATCACGGCTCTCGCGGTAGATAACAGGAGATGGATTACAAGAACAAGCCTTGTAATGACGAAGGTGAATAAGAATAGTTTGGTAAGCTACATAAAACTCTGCGGGTCTATATCGATGTGAAGCTTATATTTATTTGGCACCTTAATACGCCCCCGCCATGTACGCATATATTTAGACAAATTTACACTGTCTTCGCTTTGAACCAAGATACGGCGGCGATACATGCCGCGCAGTCGCCCGATTGGCGGCTCTGATGGGCCTAAAATCTCTACCCCCTCAGCGCGAGGGGCGAGCGATACGGTCTTTTTGGCAAAGGCCTCTGCTTTCGCTTTGTCTGGCCCAGAGATAATAATTGCCGCAAGCTTACCGTAAGGCGGGAGTAAAAGCGCTTCTCGCAAGGCGAGTTCTGCTGAAATAAAGCGCTCCCTATCCCCCGCTTCTAACGCGGCTAAGGCTTCATGTTCAGGTTGATGGGTTTGAATAAGGGCATGGCCCGGCTTATCGGCGCGGCCTGCACGGCCAGCCACTTGCACTAAGGTCTGATATGTACGCTCCCCCGCGCGCGGATCGCCGCCCGCAAGGCTGAGGTCACCATCAACAACGCCGACAAAGGTGAGGTGCGGGAAGTTATGGCCTTTGACCACCATTTGCGTGCCAACGAGAATATCAATCTCGCCCTGCTCCATGCGCGCCATGCGCGCGGCAATATCAGCGGGGTTTCCCGATGTATCGGAGCTAAAGATTTCAATTTTCGCCTCTGGGAAGTGCCGCGCCGCCTCTTCGGCCACGCGTTCAACGCCCGGCCCGACAGGGACTAATGTCTCCTCGGCTTTGCACTCTGGGCAGGCTTTGGGCATACGCATGGAAAACCCTGTCTGATGACACATAGCCCGTCCAGTGGTGCGGTGCTCTACAAGCCAGCTATCCGTATCGGGGCTTTTGAGTTTTTCGCCGCAATTTCGGCAGATAATAAGGGGGGCATAGCCGCGCCGATTAAGATAAAGCATCGCCTGTTCGCCGCGCGTTAAAACGGTGTTCATCGCCTCAATCAAAGGCATAGAGATATAATCGCCCTTCTCTGGCGCATGGTCTTTCAAATCAACTAGGTTGATGTCAGGAAGTGTGACAGCGCCCGGCCGTTCGGGCAAGATCACATGGGCGTAGCGGCCCGTACGGGCATTGACCAAGCTCTCAAGGGACGGCGTGGCCGAGGCCAAGATAACAGAATGTTTCGCGATCTTTGCGCGTACGACCGCCATATCGCGCGCATTATATATAACGCCTTCTTCTTGCTTATAGGATGTATCATGTTCTTCATCGACGACGATTAAACGCAGCTTTGGAAATGGCAGGTAAAGCGCTGACCGCGCCCCGACGACCAATTTGGCGCGCCCCTGCGCCGCTTCACGCCAGACACGGCGGCGCTGCGCATCGGGGAGCTGTGAATGCCATGGCGCTGGCTCGACCCCAAAGCGAGATTTAAAGCGGGACATGCTGGCTTGGGTAAGCGCTATTTCTGGAACTAAAACAAGGGCTTGGCCGCCATCTTTTAAAGCTTCGGCGATAGCTTCAAAATAGACTTCGGTTTTGCCAGAACCTGTGACGCCGTCCAAAAGGCTGACATTAAAATCACGTTGTGCGACTTGATAAATAAGATCATCAGATGCGTTCTTTTGAGCAGGTGTTAAGTCCATACCGCCATAATCGGAAACGGGCAGATCAAAGGGGCGATCCACCGCAAGGCTCTGCGCAGTCATGCCGCCCGCTTTTTCAAAACTGCGGACAACACCAGCGCTAACCCCTGCCCGCTGCGCAATCTCACTGGCGCGTGCAGGGAATGGCCCGCCAAGCTCTAGGATAGCGTTTCGCGCGGGAGACATTTTAGCGGGCAAAATACCGCTTGGGGAAAACTGCGTGACAACTGGGCTTGGGTCTAGGGCTTTGTAACTTCGTATAATCATGCGCAGCACAAGGCCTAGCGAGACACAATTATATGCTGAGGTCCAAGCAGCAAATTTTAGCATGTCCACTGATAAAGGCTGAGCCGCTTTGATACCGGCGATGTCTTTTAGGGTACGGGTTCCATCATCTTCGACTATATCCCAGACCACGCCGAGCTTCATTTGCTTGCCAATAGGGGCGAAAACAAAGTCTCCACGCTGCACGGACATCTCCGCAGGAACACGGTAATCAAATGCCCCCGGGACATTTACAGGAAATAAGACCTGCGCATTCATCATTTTAGATTTTTATGCTCCATGATTCGTGATAGCAGACCTTGGAATAGAATCGTCCCACAATCGGAGCCTCCCATGAAGTTTTTTGTTGATAGCGCAGATCTAGACCAGATTGCAGAGCTAAATGACATCGGCCTTGTTGACGGCGTCACCACAAATCCCTCAATTATAGCCAAATCAGGCCGTGACTTCAAAGACGTCATCGCAGAGATTTGTAAAATCACTGAGGGCCATGTTAGCGCCGAAGTCGTCGCGACCGAAGCCGATAAAATGATCGAAGAAGGACGGCACCTGCGTAAAATTGCAAGCAATGTTTGCGTTAAGCTCCCCCTGACTATGGATGGGCTGAAAGCCTGTAACACACTGTCTAAAGAAAACATCCCGACCAATGTCACGCTTTGTTTTTCGCCTAACCAAGCGCTATTGGCGGCGAAATGCGGCGCAACTTATATCTCGCCATTTATCGGACGTTTAGATGATATCACATTGGATGGTGTGGAGTTGATCGAAGACATCCGTACAATCTATGACAATTACGGCTATGAGACGGAAATCCTTGCGGCGTCTATCCGCAATGTTAATCATGTTAAAGAATGCGCGCTCGTGGGCGCAGACGTTATGACGGCTCCGCCCAATGTCATCAAAAACCTCGCCAATCACGTGCTTACAGATAAAGGCCTCGCGGCTTTCCTCAAAGATTGGGAAAAGACGGGTCAGAACATACTATAGCTTCAACTACGAAGCGGTAGCTCTGTCGTAAATTTCATTTTTTCCATTGCAAAACTAGCCGAGACATCTGAGAGTTTTATTTTGCCGATAAGACGCTGATAAGCTTTGTCATAATCAGATACACTCCCGACAACCATTTTTAGGATGTAATCGACATCCCCAGCCAAGCGATAGAATTCAACGATTTCGGGCATGGATTTCACGGCTTTGTCAAAACGTTCAGCCCAAGACTTGGAGTGATCATCAGTACGAATAGACACGAACACCGTTAGAGGCAGCCCCACTTTTTCATTATCAACCAAAGCCACGCGGCGCTCTAATATACCTTCGCTTTCAAGGCGTTGCACGCGCCGCCAACACGTATTTAGCGATACTCCAACCTCTTCGGCAATAGACTCAAGCGAGCGCGTCGCATCAACTTGTAAGATTTTTAAAATCTTAATGTCGCTATCATCAATATTTTTACTCATACCGCCTCTATATCAAATAATTTTTGATTAATAGACTGAAAATACTAAATATTGAAGAAGATTTTTTACATATATAATAGTATTTTTTGATGGCATTGAATAAATATAGGCTTAGTCATGAAAGCGTTCACTGAACACCCGGCATCCGTTGGCGAAAACTATTTTCAGCATATGCGCAGTTCATTCTCGTTTGGGACAAAGATGTTCCTAAACAGTTTTGCCTGTTTCGCCCACGGCCTATTCCCTTTTATTTGCACGTCACGCGGCAGCCAAGCCATATCAGACCTTCATGACCGCATGATTGCGCATCGTCACAGCCATTGCGGAAAATCTGGAAATATGAGCGCCTTAGAAGCTGCTGAATAGCTAGCGAAGTTTTGGAATATCGATTCCGTCTTCGTCATTCAAATCGATAACAGGGGCAGGAACATCGCAATCAAGAACCCATACATCGTAAACGCCATGATCTAATGCAGAGACTGCAGGCTTACTGGCCATCATCCAACCTGAGAAGACCCGCTCTGTTTCTCCCACTCTACCTTTACCATCAAATTTTTTATCATCAATTTGTAAGAAAGCATAAGTTTCAGGAATTTCTTCTGGAGGGCGTTTCTCGCAATGACGCACAGTCACGGTAAGCGAGCCGTATTTAAGCTTATCACCAACAGGCACCTTATAATCTTCGGTCGTCGCAGTAACTTTATCTAAAGTTCGCAAGACAACAGCCGTGCCTTTGAGGTTTTCAGCTTGCGCCGAGCCAGACACTATTAATGCTGATACCAAAATCAAAGATATGGCGCAAAAGCGTCTAAGCATCCGGCGACCATGCCTCATAATCTGCGGCAACTTTGGCCCGCTTTCCGCCTCTATCCAGGCTTCCTTTGGGCTTATAGGCGTGTACTGTCCCAGTTAGATTAGGCTGATGTTCAAGCTCCCAATCATGGGCGACGTATCCGTCCTCGGTGGGTGGAAGCTCACTTGTATATGTAAGCCAGCCTTGCCACTCTGGCGGTACACGTGAGGCATCCGCATAGCCGGTGTAAGTGACCCAGCGCCGCTGACGGCCATCATAGCCCTCACCTTTTTCTTGGAAATAGGTGTTACCATAAGCATCTTCGCCGACTTTCACGCCTTTTCGCGAAATTTGGAGATTGGTCCCAAATGTAGACCCATTCCACCATGTAAATAAGCGTTTGATAAATAACATATCAGCCTCAGCAAAGTTCGGTGCGTTATGCCTCGACTCTATGCCTAGGTAAAGCGCAGATATGACCAAAATATGACCTAGAAAAAGGCTTGAATACCTGTTTGAGCGCGGCCCAAGATCAAAGCATGGATATCATGGGTGCCTTCATAGGTATTTACAGTTTCAAGGTTCATCGCGTGGCGTATAACATGATATTCACCGCTAATGCCGTTCCCGCCGTGAATATCGCGCGCAACACGGGCAATATCGAGCGCCTTGCCGCAATTATTGCGTTTCATCAGCGAAATTGACTCAGGCGCCCATGCCCCATCATCCAATACCCGTCCAAGAGCTAAAGCCCCTTGCAAGCCAAGGCTGATTTCAGTTTGCATATCGGCGAGTTTTTTCTGCACGAGCTGCGTAGCTGCAATAGGTTTGCCAAAGACGATACGCTCTAAAGCGTAATCGCGCGCCGCATGCCAGCAAAATTCAGCCGCGCCCATTGCCCCCCATGCAATGCCGTAACGCGCTTTATTCAAACAGCTAAACGGGCCTCTAAGTCCTGTGACATTGGGCAGAATATTATCTTCAGGAATAAGACAATCCTCAAAAACAAGCTCTCCCGTGATAGAGGCCCGCAAGGAAAGCTTGCCTTTAATCTCTGGCGCAGAGAACCCCTTAGTGCCCTTCTCAACAATGAAACCACGGATAGCTCCATCAAGCTTGGCCCAAACCACGGCCACATCTGCCACAGGTGAATTTGTAATCCACATTTTAGAGCCATTGAGGATATAGCCATCTGCCACCTTATGGGCGGTTGTACGCATCGCGCCGGGGTCTGAGCCGCCATCTGTTTCTGTCAATCCGAAGCAGCCAATATGTTCACCGCACGCAAGCTTTGGAAGATATGTCTTTTTCTGTTCTTCTGATCCAAAAGCTTCAATGGGATACATAACAAGCGAGCTTTGTACGCTCATCATCGACCGGTATCCGCTATCAATACGCTCTACTTCGCGCGCGACCAGACCATAAACCACATGGCTGGCCCCGATACCGCCATAAGCCTCATCAACCATAGCGCCCAGCAAACCAAGCTCGCCCATCTCATTAAAAATTTCTCGGTCAAAACGCTCTTCGCTATAGGCGCTTTGCACCCGCGGCATGAGTTTATCTTGGCAATAAGCCCGCGCGCTATCACGTATCATCCGCTCATCTTCGGAGAGCTGACTTTCCAGAAATAACGGGTCGTCCCATTTATGAGACATTTTAGGCGTAGAGGCCATGCGGGCATCCTTTTGTGTTTGATTTTATTTAACCTTAGTGGTGGGCTTTGACCAGTGTTGGTTGCAAGCGCGTTGCATTGGGAGGTGCCTGCCAATACCGCACGGCTTTATTTGGCTCAGCATCAAGAACGCGCATGGCTTCGGGAAGCACTAAAAGTCCATTTGCACTCAGCTTAGCAAGCGAGAGCACAGCGCGAAAGTCAGCCACTTTACCCTTAGCAATTAGCGTCACATCACCGCCAGCGCCGCTTGGTGATGCAGATATGCCAGCGGTATGACTATTCATAATTGTCCGAATTGTATCTCGGTGAACCGTCATGATCGGACCACCATCAAATAAATCGACCGTGCCCGAAAAAATAAAACCCTCCGATTGCAACAAACGCATTGCCCCTAAACCCGAGGGATGAGGCTGTCCAAGAGAGGCTTTCACAGACAATGGAAAATCAGCTGTTGAAATCTCGCCAAGCGGCACAATATCGCCCAAAGCATCAGGGTTACGATCGTAATATTCAGCGTCGGCTTGTAAGAAACTTTTCTCTAATTTATATTCAAACAGATAATCATAAAGCGGGCTGCCCTGCGCGCCGCATATCCCGCGAAGCTCTGCAATCACGCTCTCGCCAAACCGCCAAGGCTCCGAGGCAATTAATAAGTAACGTACTTTCGCCAGATAACGCCCTAAACCATCTTTTCGATAATCAGGATGCAGAAAAAGAGACCCTACCTCTGTAGCCCCGCGAAAGCGCGAAGAGGCTTTGAGTTTTTGTTCAAGGCCGTCGCCATTAATATCGAAATTTATAAACGGACTATCTTTGCCAATTTGTGTTTTGACCGCCGCGCATCCGATTAATCTATCAGAGCGCGCTTCAAACATTCCCAGCAAATATTTATGCGGAGCCTCTATATCTTTCTTTCCCGCAAAGCTCGCTTCAGAGCTGGCAATATAATCTTCTAAAAATGCCAAGCGCGGCTGTAAGCTCGACAAACCACCGGAGGATTGCTGAACAAGGGAGAGGAGCGCGGGCGCATCAGCTGCCGCCACGGGCCTAAAGAGATATGTATCATGCATGTCTCGCATCGCGATTCCCTATTCGCTCCTTTTTTGCAAATGGACCATAATATTCTTTTAATATGCAGTGTTATTTAGCTCGGTTTAATGTATAAATTTGCGCAAATTGAGGAATAAATATGGCAATACGGGTTACTTTTAAGGATCAACAGCTGTTAAGTCTGTTACGCGGTAAGGCACGCGCCAGCACGACAGAACTGGCCCAAATACTGGGTGTCTCCCGCTCAACCGTTCAAAAACGTCTCGAAAGATTGGAAACAGAAGGCGTTATTGCAGGCTATACGGTTCAGCTCTCATCGGATTACCTAGATCAGGAAATCAAAGCCCATGTTATGGTCACGGTGAATCCGCATATGACCCAAACGATAATCAAAGCCATGGAAACTTTAGACCCTGTCCGCGCTATCTACTCCGTCTCAGGCCCACATGACCTCATCGTCGAAGTCGCCGCCTTGAGCGTCAATGACTTAGACCATGTTATAGACTCAATCATTGCTATAGAAGGTGTCGAACGTACGGTGTCTTCTGTAATACTATCAACGCGTCTAAAGCGATAATTCCTCAAGTAAGCATCTATACCATCTAGTTTGGTCATGTTGAAATGTTCTACAAGTTATCTTAGCGCAGTCTGAATTTCTGCATGACGTTTTCTAGTCAGGTCGTATTTCATAAAACAAAAAATCGCACCTAGACCGAAAAATATTGCAACAATAATTGACACATCAGCGAGGCCATTAATCTTGCTTTGCGGCACGAGGCTTGGTTCGGCTTGTTTTGGAAATTTAATCACGGCGAGAGCAACAGAGGCGATAAGTGTGCCCATCGCAAAGGTCATTTTCTGGGCGAAGGAATAGGAGGCCGATAAGATACCTTCTTGGCGTTTGGATGTACGAAGTTCCATTTCATCCGCGACATCGGCCAGCATTGAACTCGTAATAATGATTATCCCTGTTAGAGCTGAAAAGCCAATAGCTGAGGCAATCGCTAAAATTGGCAAAAGACTTGGCGCATCTAACGCGGGCATGAGGCCGAGGCGGTACCCAAGATATGGCAAGAGTGAGCAAATCAAATAAACAAAGCCAAAAAATATGGCTGCGGGTTTCTTATCCATTTTAGCAGCCAAGACAGTCGCGAGAATCACAGCCGGTATCAATGATATGAAAGGCGCAAGGCTGAGCAAAAGCTTGCCTTCTTGGGTGAGCTGCCAGAGATAAACCCCCATATAAAGGCTTAGCGCGCTCCCTGCCCCGTAAAGGATGAGCGTGAGCCCATAACCGCCGCAGAGCCAGACAAAGCTTTTAATATTTGCAGCTAAGGCGAGCTGTGAAAACGTTTCGCGCCATCCCGTGCGGCTATCATCCGTATAGCGCCGTAAATCAGCTACCTTATGGCGCGTTCCATAGGTCGCAATTACAGCGCCGATAACACCTATTATCGCCAGTGTTGCGACCAAAGGGGCATAGCCCGCTCGGTTCATCATCCCATCTTCAAATTCTGGCGTCTCGGGGAGGAAAACCACAAAGGCCAATATAAATAAAATCATATTGAACAGATTATTGAAAAGCTCTCTAAACGCTGTGATGGATGTGCGCTCATTATAAGCCGTGGAGAGCTCTGCTGATAAAGCATAATATGGGACGCCATAAATTGTCAGTCCAAGACGCACGATAAGGGCAAAAAACAACATCCAGATAAAAAGCCCTGTCGTCCCCAGCGTAGCGGGCGGGGCGAATAAAAGCGCGAGCGCTATGGCGGTCGGTATAATCGACCACAGCATGAATTTATGACGGCGGCCCCATTTTTCAGAGCGGTAATTATCAGATATTTGTCCCATAATAGGGTCTGTAAAAGCGTCAAAGAACAGCGCAATAACCGTTACAACGCCTACTAATAAAGCAGGCACACCCATGATATTTGAAAAGAAAAAGAGAAAGAAAAAATGGAATAACATGTTCTTTACGGACAACAGGCTATGTCCCATGCCGTAAGCAATCTTGGTCGGTATCGAAACTTGGCGTTTCGTTTTACCTGTGGCCCTTGATGCGGTCAAAACCATCCCCTTTTAGCTAACTAGAACAAAAGCAAAGGGTGATGTCAAAAACAATCGCTCGACGGAGCCTTAAACGCGTTGTAGCTGTAGGGCATGACTAAATCACCAAAATCCATACCACGCATTGCTGGTAATAATTTTCAGCCAGACATTATCAAAGAACGCCAAGATTTTATTACGCGGGAAACGGGCGCGAAAATTCCGCATATCGCCCATAGCTCCATTGATACGCAAAGCTTGATTGGGAATATCGAAAACCCGATTGGCGGCGCGCAAATGCCGCTTGGCCTTGCGGGCCCTATCTTGATTGATGGTGAATATGCCAAAGGGCATTTCTATGTACCTATGGCGACCACCGAAGGTACATTAGTGGCCAGCTATTCACGCGGCATGCGTATTTTGTCCACTTGCGGGGGCGCAAAAACAACGATTATAGAGCGCTTCATGCAGCGTGCCCCCGTCTTTCACTTTGAAAGCGCCCGCGAAGCCCGCGATTTCAGTCCGTGGCTTAATGCCAATTTTGAGGCCATCAAAGCGGCGGCTGAATCCACAACATCTGTGGGTAAACTCTCTCACATCGAAGAATATGGCGTTTCGAAAATGTGGTATACGCGCTTTAATTACACGACAGGCGACGCAGCAGGTCAGAATATGTGCGGCAAGGCCTCTCATGCGGCGTGTAAGTGGATAGAGAAAAACTATCCGGGTAAATTGCGCTTCACCCTATCTGGCGCCATTGATACGGATAAGAAACATTCCCATCTAAACACCCTTCACTCACGCGGCGCACGTGTTGTGGTGGAGGCCACTTTAAAGCGTGATATTGTCAAGCAAATGACCCGCGCCGATACGCGCGATATGTATAGGGCGCGTCAGGTCTCTATGGTTGGCGGCATGCTCGCGGGCACAACCAATAACGGCGTACATTCCGCCAATGGAATTGCTGCCACTTTCATCGCGACAGGACAAGACGAAGCAAATGTCGCCGAATCGCAATCGGGAATTACTTATGTCGAACTGCTAGACAATGGCGATCTTTATTGGTCGCTTACTATGCCCTCCTTGATTGTCGCGACTTATGGCGGGGGCACCGGATTGGCCACGCAGCGCGAATGCCTTGAAATGATGGGATGTTACGGAACAGGGAAAGTCGAAAAGCTGATAGAAATCATTGCTGGCACAGTCTTAGCAGGCGAAATATCCCTATCCTCCGCAGTTGTCGCGGATGAATGGGTGGAAAGCCACGATAAACATGGCCGCAACCGTTCTTGAACTGTAATTTCACGTAAGCGTGATTTCAGATTTGCTGATAAATCTGACATCAAGCCTTATGAGAACTGTTTTCAAAATTGGCCTAATTGTACTTGCGGTATTTGTGACCGTATTAGCGGCAACAACAATTCAGGCACAGACCTCCAAAGATCAAACGCTTAGCTCTACCATTCAAAAAGCTACATCTGATGACATTGAGGCAAATAATCATTTCGTCAAAAAACGTTACTCTATCAAGGGCATGTGGTCAGTTTCCCAAGAAGACGGACAGACCATCATCCAGTTTAACGAAGACTTCAAAACCAAAGGCGGACCAGATTTAAAGCTATATTTGTCATCAAATAGCCTTGAAGACCTTGAGAGCGGCACAGTAGAAGCAAGCTCTGTCAAACTCAGCGTACTAAAATCTAATCGCGGCGCGCAAAGCTATATCATCCCCGAAGATATAGACCTCTCAAATTACAAAAGCGTTGTTATTCATTGCGAGGCTTTTTCCGTCTTATGGGGCGGATTTAACCTCTACCTTTAATCTCCATCTTTAATATGGGCGCTACCTCTGCTAAACTTTACCCATGGTAGACATTCGTAATCTTATTTCGCATCGTTTTCGGGGGTTCGCGCCTTATGAAAATACACTGGAGGGTTTTCGGAGCGCGCTCGACTTTGGTGTTTTAAATCTCGAATTTGATATTCGCGTCGCCAAATGCGGTACGCCCATGATTTATCACGATGAGCACGCAAAAGATAAAGACGGTCAAACACATCACCTTTGTGATGTTATGGCAGATGATTTTGCTGATTTAGGCGGCACCTTTGCGCATATTTCTACTGCGGAAGAACTTTTTGAAATCGCCCGCGAGCATCCCAATAAAACGTCAAAACTACTTATCGACATCAAAGATGCAGGATTTGAAGCCGCCATACATGCCCTTGTCAGGCTTAATAGGTTAGGCTCGCGCGCGGTCTATGTATCATGGGTGCCTGAAGTCTTATACGCCATGTATGACTTGCATCCAGAAGCGCAGTATTGCCTCTCTCATTGGTGCCAGTCCCCGGATACCATGACCCGAAAAATCCACCGCGTATTCAAAGCTAAGATGGGACATGTCCCCCGTGCAAACCGTAATTTAGTACATGGGGAGCGCTCAGGCTGGTTCATTGACGGGCCACTACGCGGTGAACTTAGAGATATTGTCTCTTCTGTCTGCGTTCCGCAAAATATGATCACACGAGCGCTAGTTGATGATTACCACAAAGACGGAATTGCCGTCACGACCTTTAGCTATCTGGATTGGGAGCACATTAAACGCCATAAAGACAGATTTAATATCGATCTCTACTTCATTGATAACAAACAGGTTTTTGACAAATTATAGCCCTAAAGCACTTCGTGGATTGAAACCTAATCCTCATCACGAAAGATGATATCCTCATCTGGATTACGGTCATTGGCTGGAACCGTGGCTTCACCATCTTGGCCGGGAATGGCGTAACTACCCTTTAGCCAGCGGCCTAAATCAATATCTGCGCAGCGTTTAGAACAAAACGGTTTCGCCGCTTCATCGCTTGGCTTAGCACAAATTGGACATTCTGAATTTTGGCTAGTTTTATCGCTCATCTGTCTACCGATATGCTTGGTGTACCGCCCGCTTTTATCTCAAAGCGCGCACCTAGGCGGTCAGTTAAAGGCGCTTTCCAATCTATATGGCCCGCATCCAGCCAATTCATGACGTGATGGCGCACAGTCATAGAGAGCTTTGCGCCGGGGTTAGCGCGCCCTTCCCGCTCTAACTGACGCAGTGATCTTAGGGCCAAGGTCTCATCGGTTGGGCGTCCCATACGGTTATTGAGAATTTCATCCAAAGACAGACCAGGTTTAGAGCGGGTCATTTCCATGGCCCCGAAACGCGATAGCGGGGCAATCTTTACAATATTTGGGTCATCTGCAAAGGCCCGCTCAGCCGCTTTCTGAATAGTATTGCGTTGGCGCGGTTGCCGTAGATTGGGCAGATCAATAACAATAAGGCCGCCCAGCCCGCGCAAGCGCAATTCATGCGCTATCATGGGAAGCGTCGCCATGCAGACATCAAAGCTGCTTGGCGCTGTTCCTTTATCTACGTCAATTGCAATCAAGGCCCGCGTACGTTCAATTGAGATCGTGCCCCCGCCTTTTATCGCAAGCTCAGTCTCTGTTGCCTCATCAATAACAGAGACAGAAGCCTCTGCGAATTCAATGCCTTCAAAGCGTTTTGAGATAAAGCTTTTCAAATCATCGCCAGAGAGCTTCACGGGTTTATCTGCCGTGCTTAACTGTTTGAATTTTAATACTGGGCCTTTCCCGATTTCCGTGGCTTTAGAGACTTCAAATTCGGCCATTTGTCCCTCTGTGAGGCGCGGCGCATTAGGCGAATTTGTAAATTTAAATATGCCTTGAGCGCTCGTCCCGATATCAATAAATGCCCCGCCCATGGATTGATCGATTTTAGATATTTTACCAATAAAAACATCACCTTGCCGCGGCTTATTCACATCAGTATCGCGGCGCACATATAGCTCGACTAAGCGCCGCCCTTCATAGACGGCTGCGCGGGTTTCACCGATACAGTTTTCAATAACGCATCGTCTTTTCATGAAAAATATCCCGCGCCCATTAATAGGTTGCGCGTTTCAAAAAGGGGTAAACCAACAACATTGGTATAGGAGCCTATAAGCGTGGGAATGAAAGCCCCTGCGCGGCCTTGAATACCATAGCCGCCGGCCTTGCCTTTCCATTCCTTGCTATCGAGATAGTCTTGCAGTTCCTTCGAGGATAAGCGCTTCATCTTAAGGCGGGTTTCAACGACGCGGCTCATCATATCGCCATTCGCTTTTATGACCGCGACCCCTGTAAAAACACGGTGCCCGCGGCCAGACATAAGCTCAAGACAGCGGCGAGCTTCATCGGCTGTTTCAGTCTTTGGAAGTATGCGCCGCCCCACGCCAACCACAGTATCTGCGGCCAAAATTATGTGGTCCGGATTATGTCCCGCGATTTTTGCGGCCTTTTCTTGTGCAAGGCGCAGAGCATGATCACGCGGGAGTTCACCGTCTATAGGGTCTTCATTGATATCAGCAGGCGTCACGTGATCTGGCGCAATACCTATTTGTGCAAGCAGGTCTAACCGCCTCGGAGAGGCGCTTGCTAATATTAATTTGGGGGATTGACCGCTCATAAAGCGCGGCGAGCTTATTTAAATCGGTACGTGATACGACCTTTGGACAGATCGTAAGGCGTCATTTCAACCGTTACTTTATCGCCAGCAAGTACGCGAATACGGTTTTTACGCATGCGGCCCGCTGTATGGGCTATAATTTCATGGTCATTGACCAATTTTACGCGGAATGTTGCATTTGGCAGAAGTTCCATGACTTCGCCTTCAAATTCCAAAAGTTCTTCTTTAGCCAAACTACATCCTTATTTTAGCTATTTCACCAACCCCTCATGAGTCGGTGTTCACGGCCTATATAGGGCTTTTTTTGAAAAAAACAGTTTTTTATTCCATAAATAGCTAACCAAAACGCCGTTTTAGACGCGCTTCGATATTATCACGTATCGCGCGGTAATTATTCATCATCGCCCGTACATCAAGCGAACCATGAGTTGGGTCGGGGATAGGCCAGCGCTCAACCTCTGTCACAGTCCCGAAAAATGTCGCTTCAGCCGCCGCGCCTGCCGCGTCTGTAAAGGCTACAGCAATATCAAAAGGCACTTCGCTGACGTCGCCTAAAGTCTGCGCAGTGTGATCATTCATATCGATACCTTTTTCACGCATCACAGCCACCATGAGGTCATCTAGCTCCCCTGAAGCCATGCCGCAGGATTGAACGTCTACGCTAGGATAAAGTTTACGCATCAGGCCTTCTGCCATAGGGGACCGAATGGAATTCAAATAACACACGAATAAAATTGATTTTGGTAGCGGTTTAGACGTCATGAGGGCCGTCTATGCAAAGAGCAAATCAGGGTAAAAATGCGGCGAGAGGTGTTAAAATCTACATCAATTGAATTTCGCAAACTATCCGTTAGTAAGCGTGACCCCTCATTATGAAGTCCGCGGCGCCCCATATCAATCGCTTCAATCTGCGCAGATGTCGCTGTCCGAATAGCGTTGTGATAGCTCTCGCAAATCAAGAAGTAGTCTTTCACAATCCGTCGAAACGGCGTCAAAGACAGGGTATATTTACCAACTTCTGTGCCCGTAGAGCGTTTGACATCCATGACAAGGCGCTGCCCATCTTGCAGGGATAAATCGACGAGATAGGGTCCCCGTTCGCTTTCCAGCGGACGGAACCCATTGGCCTCTAGCAAATCAAAGATAGCCACGCGCCGTTCATGCTGCATTTCAACATTGGTGACGGGCAGACTATCGGAGTCGATATTCAGCTCTACGATATAATGATCGTGATCGGTATATATCTCTTCTTCACTCATTCTGGATGCAACGGTAATTTATCTGTTTCACGCGCATCCGTCACATCAGCGAGAATGACATCAAGCGCTTCGACGTCTGCATGAAGCTCGCCGCCGCCAGCAAAAATAAGTTTCATAATGCCGCCGGGCGCATCTGTCTCTTCAAAGTCAAGATTTAGGAGTACCGCCATAGCTTCAGGGTCGGAACGATCTATGCCCCGCGCTTTGACATTTAGGACCCCATCAAAACGTAGACCTGATTGCGCGCGAGCGCCCATATCTGCCTCATGGCGGAATCGCGACATACGAAGCGTCAGATAACGTCCTGTCATATTATAATTGATCTCGCCCACACGCAATATTGCGTCCTGCACAGCGGCAGCAATAATTGCCAGATCAGCTTTTGTCTCTGCGCGCAGGCGAAGCTTGGTCATTTATCTATTCTTTCTCGCGGCGGATATTCGCGCCGCATTGTCCAAGCTTTATTTCAATCTGTTCAAAGCCGCGGTCAAGGTGATAAACGCGTCCAACATGTGTTTCTCCGCGTGAGGCCAAGCCCGCATTGATAAGTGATGCAGACGCTCTAAGGTCAGTCGCCATGACAGGCGCGCCCTTAAGCTCCCTAACGCCGCGCACAATCGCCTCGCGGCCTGTCACCGTTATGTCTGCGCCCATACGCACTAATTCAGGGCAATGCATAAAACGGTTTTCAAATATATTCTCACGAATAATCGACACACCATCGGCCAGACACATCAAAGCCATGAATTGCGCCTGCAGGTCTGTTGGAAATCCCGGATAGGCCTGTGTATCGACATCAACGGCTTTGGGCCTCCCGCCGCCGCGCTCAATCAGGACAGAAGTTTCATCAAGGCTAACTTTTGCCCCGGCTTGCGCGATTAACGGCCATAATGAGCCTAAATGATCAGATCTGATATTTTTCAATCTCACAGACCCGCCCGCTGTTGCTGCGGCTAAGGCGTAAGTTCCCGCCTCGATACGGTCGGGCACAACGGCATGGGTCACCCCGCCAAGTTTAGATACGCCTTTAATTCTAATCTCTGAACGGCCAGCGCCCGTAATTTTCGCGCCCATCGCATTCAGGCAATCGGCTAAATCAATGATTTCAGGCTCGCGTGCCGCATTGTTTAAAACTGTCTCACCCTTAGCTAGAACAGCCGTTAGCAAAGCATGTTCAGTTGCGCCTACGCTGATAAAGGGAAACGTAATCTCTGCGCCCCTTAGACCGCCACTTGTTTTGGCGATCACGTACCCTTCTTCAAGTTTGATAATTGCGCCAAATGACTCCATGGCTTTTAAATGTAAGTCTACGGGTCTCGCGCCGATTGCACAGCCGCCGGGTAAGGAGACTTTGGCAGAACCATTGCGGGCAATGAGCGGCCCAAGCACGTTAAAGCTCGCGCGCATTTTGCGTACCAAGTCATAAGGCGCGGTCGTCGATGTCAATGTTTTGGCATGCAGGGTCATTTCAGATCCTTTACCCGCATTGACCTTCACACCTAAGTGCTCGAGCAAACCTGCCATAGACCGCGTATCACGCAAGCGCGGCATATTCGTGAGCTTGACTGGCTGATCCGTTAGCAAACATACAGCCATCAACTTAATCGCAGAGTTTTTAGCCCCGCTAATTTTGATTTCACCGTTCAGCGGAAACCCACCTTCGATTACAATTTTATCCATCTTTGTTCCTTTGCGAAAAGATGTCAGCTTGCGGAATCATTTCGCCAATTCTTAGGCCGTCTTAAGGCAGTTTCGCCTTGATTGTCACGGCTGAGTTTTGGGTGCTGTACTATCTTTCGTAACTTTTCGCGTTGCTTGTTTACGGCGGCGGAGATTTGCGCGCAAATTTTCTGCGAGGCGTTCTTCGCGGGACAGCTTTGCGGCTTTGGGTCGAACAGGTTTTTCACTCATGAAGACTATCTAAGGATAATTGATGGATATTTCAACGCGCCATTAGAGTGGGAAGGTTTGACCGTCATATTGACACATTCTCCCATGAGCCGCATGTTGAGGTATGGGAGCATCTTTACAATATATCCCCAAGGCCCAGTTAAAAACTCTGGCGCAAAGGTCTGATTTATGGGGCGCTTGGCTTACGCTACATGTTTGGCTTGTTGTATTTGGCGCAATGGCGATGTTTATCATTTGGCCGAATGTACTCACATTTATTCTCGCGTTCCTGCTCATTGGGTCTCGTCAACATGGCATGTCGATTTTAATGCATGATGCTGCCCATGGTATTTTATTCAAAACTAGGTTCTTAAATGAATTTGTCGGGAAATATTTATTGGGCGCGCCTTATGGCGGCGATTTAGATAGCTACCGTAAATATCATTTAAAGCACCATCGATTTACACAAAGCGAGCTCGATCCCGACCTCCCGCTATCGAAAAAATACCCCGTATCCAAAGCCAGCCTTCGCCGTAAACTTATCCGCGATATAACGGGAATGACGTTTTTACGCATTCGCCTCGCTACCTTTAAAATGAAAGATGGCGAAACGCTCGATATTGAAGGCGCAGATGCTTTTCAAAAAACATCGCCTTGGCCCTACCTAGTTACCAACGTCATCCTTTTCGCGGGTTTAACCGCAATTGGATATTGGTGGGTCTATATTGTCTTATGGCTCTTACCGCTTTGGACGTGGTTCTTCGTCGTTCTGAGGCTGAGAAACATTACGGAGCATGCCATCACGAGCTATGATGATAATCCCCTGACCCATGCCCGCACGACCTATACAAATATATTCGAGAAAATTTTCTTTGGGCCTTATTGGGTAAATTACCATGTCGAGCATCATGTCTATATGTTCGTGCCTTGTTACCGCTTAAAAGCCCTACACAACGCCATGAAAAACCATCATGGCCAGATGGAAATCAAAAAGGGCTATCTCTCAGTTATGAAGGCCGCCACGACAGCATGAATAGAAACAGGACCATAATGCGCAAATTTTTATTTACATCGACGCTATTAATATCAAGTTTGTCTTTAGTCTCTTGTTCGGCTCAAGCGCAGAAATCGGAATTCGGCCCGCCCTCAGAAGTCCAAGACATTTACGCTATAGCCTTAGAACCTTCTGCAGAGCGGATTCAAGCTGACATACAAACCCTCGTCGATTTTGGAACGCGCCACACACTATCCGAAACCGAAAGCGAGACACGCGGCATTGGCGCGGCGCGGCGATGGATATTTGCCGAGTTTGAGAAGATTTCAAAAGACTGCGGTGGATGCCTTGAAGTCATTTATGTCTCTGACACAATAGAAGGTGAAAGACGCATTCCTGAGCCGACCGAGGTCGTCTCCGTTCTGGCTATTCAAAAAGGCACAATAGACCCCAACCGCTATGTCATGATGAGCGGCGATATTGATAGCCGCGTCACGGACCCGCTCAACGGGACAGATGACAGCCCCGGCGCAAATGATAATGCTTCTGGCATGGCGGGCACAATCGAGGCGGCGCGCATCATGTCTAAACGCAAATATGCAGGTTCCATCATCTATGCTGGCCTCTCAGGCGAAGAACAGGGCCTCTTTGGCGGCAAAATTGTGGCTGAACATGCTCTCAAGGAAGGCTGGGAGATTAAAGGCGTTCTCAATAACGATATGATTTCCAACATTTCAGGCATTGATGGCGTGATAGATAATTCAAGTGTTCGTGTTTTCTCAGAAGGCACGCGCGCCAATGAAACGGAGGCCGAAGCCCGCTCCCGCCGTTTTACAGGCGGTGAAGTCGATAGCCCCTCACGTAACCTCGCCCGCTATATCAAAGCGCAAGCTGATCAATATATGACGAACCTCAATGTTATGCTCATCTATCGCCTTGATCGTTTTGGACGCGGCGGCCATCACCGCCCTTTTAACGTCGTTGGTATACCCGGCATACGCATCATGGAAACTCATGAGCATTATGACAGGCAACATCAAGATTTACGAACTGAGAACGGCATCGTTTACGGTGACACAATGGACGGCGTAGACGCTAACTACGCTGCCAAACTCACAGCCCTCAACGCCATTACAATGGCAGGTATGGCAGGCGCGCCGCCCTTCCCGGCAAATGTCGAAGCCTCTGGCGCGGTGCAACCATCCGCCAAACTCACTTGGGACACGCCTGAAAATGCAAGCAATCTTGCAGGATACCGTGTACATTGGCGCTTAACGACCGCGCCTGAATGGACGCATTCGCGTTTTATCGGTAAGGTCAATGAATGGGAGTTTAAAAACCTCGTCATTGATAATTACTTCTTTGGAGTCAGCGCCGTCGCAAAAGACGGCTCAGAAACGCCCGTTGTCTTTCCGGGTGCAGCTGGACGTTTCTAGGCTTAATTCGCCTTTTAGGCGAACTCGCATGACGCAGCTCGCGGCGAGGCTTAGACATATTAAAAACATAAACAGGTGAGATTCGTATGACATCCTTTAAGAACCTTCTATTGGGCGGCATCGCCGTTTCAACGGCTATCGCTTTCACAGCTATAGCAGATACACATCCTCATAAAAAGAAAACCCCTGCAAGTACGAAAGTCGAAGCGCCAAAACCCAAGCTAAAACCTAAAAAAGCCACAAAAGCGGTTGATGCCAAAATGGACCTAAAAGAAGGTGCTGATAAAGAAGATAAAGCGGAAGAAGATGAAAAATGGGATGTCATGAACCCACCCGGTGACAAGCGGGAAATTGATATTAATGTCGATCAAGGTACATGGATGAGCCTCGATGTGTCGCCAGACGGCAAAACCATCGCATTTGATATGCTGGGCGACATTTACACCATGCCTATCACAGGCGGAGCTGCGACAAATATCGCAAGCGGCCTAGCCTGGGAAATGCAGCCGCGTTTTTCACCCGATGGAAAGCAAATCGCCTTTACCTCTGACCGTGCGGGCGGCGACAATATCTGGATTATGGATATTGATGGCGAGAATAAAAAACAGGTCACCAAAGAAAGCTTCCGTCTTTTAAATAACCCGACTTGGTCCCCCGATGGACAGTTTATTGCGGCACGTAAGCATTTCACAACATCACGCTCATTAGGTGTCGGTGAAATCTGGCTTTACCACACAAGCGGCGGCTCCGGTGTTCAGCTTGTCAAAAAACCATCTGAAGCGCATCAGAAAGAATTGGGTGAGCCTATGTTCTCACATGATGGTAAATATGTTTATTATACGCAGAACACCACATCAGGCCCCATTTTCGAATATGCTCAGGATTCAAATACCGAAATTTTTCAAATTAAACGCTATGATATGGAAACGGGTGAAATTGATACGGCGGCTGGCGGCGCTGGTGGGGCCGTACGTCCCGCGCCCTCACCCGACGGAAAATATCTCGCCTTTGTCAAACGGGTTCGCGCCAAGTCTAAGCTCTTCCTCAAAGATTTAGAAAGCGGTGAAGAGCGCATGATATTTGATCACCTAGACCAAGACATGCAGGAAACATGGGGCGTGCAAGGTCTCTATCCGAATATGGATTGGAGCCCAGATTTAAAGACGCTTTATTTCTGGGCAAACGGCCTTATTCATTCGGTTGATATTTCCAATGATAATATTGAGCATGTTGACTTTACCGTCAAAGATACGCGTACAGTTATGGATGCACCGCGTCCTGACGTTGAGGTTTCACCCGAAGAATTTGAGACTAAAATGCCGCGCTTCGTCCAAGTCTCCCCAGATGGCAAAAAAGTTGTCTATGAAAGTCTTGGAAAACTTTACCTAAGAAACTTAAAAAACAATAAAATCAGTGATTTAACTAAACTTCCTGATAATGTTAGAGAATTATATCCAAGCTGGTCTCGCGATTCCAAATCTATTATCTTCACCACATGGTCCGATAATGATCTTGGGGCCATTCATTCGATCAATGTCGCCTCCAAAGCCATCACGACCCATACAAAAAACCCGGGTCATTATCGACGCCCAGCCTTTTCACCCAGCGGTGAATTCATCACCTATGAAAAAGGGTCTGGCGGGTTTATGACCGCGCCTGAATGGTCAAATGGGACAGGTATCTATGTGCAATCCGTTGGAGCACATGACGCTGTATTAGTGAGTAAGTCGGGCAATGATCCGCATTTTGATGGTGATGATCTTCGCCTCTATTTCACCAAATCCATAGATAAAAAAGCCACCCTCGTTTCGACGAATCTTTTAGGGGGTGACGAGCGTAAACATGCCTCTTCTGGCATGGCGCAGAGCTATCATGTTTCACCCAACGGTAAAATGATTGCCTTTAGAGAAAACTATAACCTCTATGTGATGCCAGCTTTGAAAGGCCCGCAAAATGTGGCCGCTGGAATGAAAGCCGACGCCTTGCCAGTAACCAAGGTTAGTCATGGCGGCTCCACCTATCCAAGCTGGACAACGGATAACAAATTGAACTGGACACTCGGTCCGACTTTATTCTCAATCGATGCGACGACCGTCATGGATGAAGATTTTGAACCACCTAAAGACGGCATAAATTTATCCTATAAGGTCAAAGCCGATAAGCCCACAGGGCAAGTCGCGCTAACAAATGCCCGTATCATCACAATGTCTGATAAAGATGGCGGCGTTATCGAAAGCGGCACAATCTTGATTGAAGGTGACAGAATTTCCGCTATCGGTGAGGATATTGAGGTAGAAGGCTCGGTCAAAATTGTTGATCTAGAGGGCAAGACCATTGTCCCCGGCTTTATTGATGCCCACGCTCATGGCCCTCAAGGGACAAATGAGCTTATCCCAGAACAAAACTGGAAAGCCCTCGCTCATCTGGCGCTTGGCGTCACAACTATCTTCGACCCCTCCAGCCGCGCAAGTGAAATATTCGCGGCAAGCGAAATGCAGCGCGCTGGTAAACTGCTTGCCCCGCGCACATATTCTACGGGCGAAGTGATTTACGGCGCGAAAGCGCCCGGCTTCTTTGCCAATATTCAAAGCGAAGATGACGCGCAGGAACATGTCGCCCGTCTTAAAAACCAAGGCGCGCACGGCGTAAAAAACTACAATCAGCCCCGCCGAGACCAGCGCCAACAGGTCGTCAAAGCCTCACGTGATAATGACCTTATCGTCGTCGCAGAAGGCGGCTCGCTCTATCACATGGATATGAGCCTCGTTGCAGACGGAAATACATCCGTCGAACATAACTTGCCCGTCGCGGCCATTTATGACGACGTTGTGCAAATGTATGGCCAGACAAATGTCGCTTATACACCTACCCTCGCAGTGACCTATGGCGGCGTACGCGGCGAAGATTATTATTATCAGGAATCAGATGTCTGGAAGCATCCAATTCTATCTAAGCACGTCCCGCCAACTGTGCTCCAAGCACGTGCTGTTCGCCGTCAAATGGCACCTGATGAAGATTATGCGGATGCTGCGGCTGCGACGGCATCGAAAGAGCTTCTCGAAGCCGGTGTGCCGGTCTCTATTGGCGCGCATGGACAACGAGAAGGACTTGCGGCTCATTGGGAGATGTGGAGCTTTGCCCGCGGCGGTATGAGCCCCGTTCAAGCGCTGCGTACAGCGACAACAGAACCTGCAAGACATCTTGGGTTTGATAAAGATATTGGAAGCCTTGAAGAAGGTAAACTCGCCGACTTAGTGGTTCTATCTGATAATCCGCTTGAGGACATCCGAAACACAGACACCATTGAGCATGTTATGATTGGCGGCCGCCTCTATGAAGCCGAGACTATGAATGAAGTCCATACGGGAGACACTAAAAGACTACCTTATTGGTGGGAGTAACCTCTACTATTCGATCGTAACGATTTGCAGCATATTGGTGGTGCCGGGGCGTCCAAAGGGAATTCCGGCAGAGACCATTACCTTATCGCCGACTGTCAAGTTCACGCGATCACTTTTCGCGAGTCCTTGAATATTGGTAAGCATATCCTCGAAACCCTTCGGGTCGCGCGTCACAACAGGCACGACGCCCCAACTCAGTGCCAGACGGCTCGCGGTGCTGTGGCGGGGTGTCAGGCAGATAATTTTACAAGGCGGTCTTTGCCGCGAAATACGCTGAACAGTCGAACCCGTCAGCGTATATCCTAAAACGGCTTTACAATCCAACGTCTCCACAATACCTCGAACGGATTGACTAATCGCGTCTTCAGGCGTGGCTTCATGCGGAAGATCAATTTGCTTGAAATATTTCCAAAACTCTGGGTCTGCTTCGGCGGCAACGATAATACGGTCCATAATAGCCACCGCAGTCGCAGGATGACGTCCAACAGCAGTTTCGGCTGATAACATCACCGCATCCGCGCCTTGATAAATCGCCGTCGCAACATCTGACGCTTCGGCGCGTGTTGGCGTCGGCGCATCAATCATCGATTCGAGCATATGTGTTGCCACAATAACGGGCTTACCCATCGCGCGCGCTTTGCGGATTATTTGCCGCTGCACAACAGGCACTTGCTCCAGAGGAAGCTCTACGCCAAGGTCACCCCGCGCAACCATAGCCGCATCAGCCATGCGCAATATGTCATCTAAAAATTCAACAGCTGAAGGCTTTTCAATTTTGACAATGATACCCGCTTTATCGCCAATTATTTTCCGTGCATCAATGACATCTTGCGCGGTCTGAACAAAAGACAAGGCGATGTAATCCACCTCTTGCGAGAGCGCAAAATCCATATCTATTTTGTCTTTTTCGGTCATTGCCGACATAGGCAGTACCGCGCCGATTACATTGATACCTTTTTTGTTCTTGAGAACGCCTGGCACATCAACGCGGGCTTTCATCCGTTTTCCATCATTGGAAAGGATTGTTACCATCAATTTACCATCATCAAATTTTAAAACGTGACCCTCTTCCATAGCGTCCATCAATTCCTGATGAGGCATAGAGATGACGCCATCTTTTCCTGGCTTATCGCTTTTGATGATTTCAATGGTTTCGCCGTAGCGCAGTTCTATTTTTTTGTCTTCAAACTCACCACAGCGAAGCTTCGGCCCTTGCATATCAGCCACAATCGTTATCGGATTACCTGTTACTTTTTCAATTGCGCGGATAGCTTTTACAGAGCGCGCATGATCCTCATGGCTCCCATGTGAGAAATTGAGCCTAAAGGCATCAACACCAACATCATGTAGTAGTCTTAAAGTATCAGGAGCAGAGCTTGCTGGCCCAACAGTCGCTAAAATTTTTGCTGACCGTTTCCTCATGTCATCATCCTATAAATTAAAATTACCGGACGGATAGCGCAATCCTTAGTAAAATGACAGCGCTATCATAGAGAAAGAGTCAATTTATGGAGGCTGCTAGCATTTAGAACTTGGTAAAGTTAAGCTATCACCGATTTTAATAGAAAATTTGTAGTCCAGATTATTCAAAGACTTAATATCATTCACACCGGTGCAGTTTTTACGCGCCAGAGAATAGACAGTATCGCCCTCGGCTACCACGTGATTAGTTTCCAAGCCGCCCAAAATCCGCGTTTCAGAATATTCTGGCGTTGAAAATGTGTTCGCGGAAATAACGTTATCGGAGTAATCATAGTCGACTAATTGCGCAGAAGACGCGGCAGTAGCAACTTTTTGAATAGGTGCGGGCTCTTCAATAATTTGAGACTGCAATACCTGATATCCAGGCGTTCCTATATCCGAAATATCAGCAAATTGTTCATCAGTTGGCGCTTTGTACTCAACACGAGGTGATTGATAAACAACTCGGGATTCATCGGCTGAGACATATTGATGAGTTGCTGGAACGTCATAACTATCTTGCGTTACAATAATACTTTGAGCTGCACCACTTTGACCTGTTTGTGACTGATACGTTGTTGCTGCAGTTGGCTGAGAACTTTGCATAACGAATGTTTGCGGATCGCAACTCACTGTCTTATCGCCAATTCCATATCCTACAGCGCCGCCTAGCCCTGCGCCTATGACGGTGCCTTTAGTACCACCAATAAGCTCTTTGCCAGCAAAGGCACCTATAGAGCCACCAAGTCCAGCGCCGATAAGCTCATGGTTTTTCTCTTTTCGTAAACAGGGTTGATCAATACGCGTATATTCACCAGTGCTTGGTGCAGATGCGGAGGCATATGTCGTCGTCGCGCCGTTTTGATAACTTGCAGAAGAAGTCTGGGCATAAGATGTTGTCGGGGTTCCAGCCTTATATTTCGTCGAATAGGCATAATTTGGATTTTCTTGATGGGTTGCACACGCAGCAAGAAGTGAAAGTGATGCGCCCAATGTAAGCCATAATTTGACAGACATAGTAAACTCCTCTGTTTCTTTAAGAAGTTTACAATAAATATGGCTAATTTTCCCTTAACTGCCCGCCCTTAAACTTAATGTCTTTCCAAAGCGCGGCCTTTTCTTGACGTGAGTGAAGCAAACGCTAAACAATGAGAAACTTTAACAATCAGGACAGTTACCTATGAATATTACGACGAAACCCGTTGAATATAAAGATGGCAAGCAAACTTGCATTGGATATATGGCTTGGGATGAGAGCTTTGCCGATCCTAAACCCTGCGTTCTTATAAACCATGCATGGAGCGGACTTGATAATTTTGCCCAAGGGGCCGCCGTACAAATGGCGGCTTTAGGGTATGTTGGCTTTTGTATGGATAATTATGGAGACGGCGTGCTTCCTGAAACTGTTGAAGAAAAGCAAGGCCTTATGATGCCGCTTAAGGATGATAGAAAAGCACTACTAAAACGCCTGAAAGCAGGCATGAAAGCCGCGGGCAACATGCCAGAAGTGGACGAAAAAGCGATGGCTGCAATGGGGTTCTGCTTTGGCGGCCTTTGCACCTTAGATATGGCGCGCGCAGGTTTAGACTTGAAAGCGGCTATTAGCTTTCATGGTTTGCTCGATGCGCCAGACTATCCAACCAAAAAAATCAAATCAAAGGTCTTAATTGCCCATGGCTGGGATGACCCTATGGCTCCGCCTGAACATGTCGCCGAAATCGGGAAAGAAATGGCCAAAGCTAAATGTGATTGGCAACTTCACGCATATGGCCAGACAACACATGCGTTTATGGTCCCTGGCGTAGATAGCGGAGATGGCACTTTAAAGCATAATCCGGACAGCGAAAGACGAGCATGGAATGCAACCCTTGACCTGTTGGCTGAAGTTTTTGAACATCACGGGGTTAGCTAACAACCTTATGCATGTTATTTCAACTCAGGCTGAGCTTGATGCCTTTTGCGCAGAAGCTTCAAAAAAGCCTTTTATCTGCGTTGACACGGAGTTTATGCGCGAGAGCACATTTTACTCCATTCTTTGCCTCATTCAGGTCGCAACAGATACGGATGAGGCCATTATCGACCCACTTGCAAAGGGAATCGATCTCGCGCCATTTAACGCAATTTTATTAGATGAAAACATCATAAAAGTTCTACATGCCGCGCGGCAAGATATGGAAATTTTCTACGAGCTCTGCAAAGCCGTCCCAAAAAATGTCTTCGACACGCAAATTGCAGCAATGGCTTTGGGCTATGGTGATAGCGTCGGTTATGGCGCACTTGTCAAAGGTAGGCTTGATATTAATCTCGATAAAGGCGCGCGCTTTACAGACTGGTCCCGCCGACCACTTTCAGACAAACAGCTCTCTTACGCCTTGGCAGATGTCACGCACCTAAGGGACTTTTACCCGTCTATGGTGAAAGAGCTAGAATCAAAAAACAGGCTTGATTGGGTCAAAGAAGAGATGACCCCGCAGATGGATGAAAGACTCTATACATTTGAACCCGAAGCAGCCTGGGAGCGCCTAAAAATTCGAAATCCCAGAAAACCCTATTTAGCCGCTTTAAAAGCCGCCGCCGCTTGGCGAGAACGCGAAGCCATAAATAAGAATATACCGCGGCGACGCGTGCTTAAAGACGATGCACTCTACGATCTCGCGCAGCAAAAACCCAAAGATCTTGAAGCGCTAGCCAAACTGAGAGGCATACCCCGCGGTTTTGAAAAATCGAGAAGCGCCAAGGCTTTAGTTGAAGCTATTAATGCCGCAATTGCAAACGCTGATGATTATGCCCCTCGTATTCCAAAGGCTAAACATATGCCCCCAAATTTAGGGCCGACGATTGAAATGCTAAAAACGCTCCTGAGATTGCGCACGGAATATGTTGATGTTGCGCCGCGTATGGTCGCCAATAATGGCGACATAGAACAACTCGCCGCTTTTGGAGCCAAAGCAGATGTTGCGGCCTTAAAAGGGTGGCGTAAGAAAATTTTTGGGGATGACGCGCTTAAAATGCTCGATGGAAAAATCGCGCTAAGCCTGGAAGGACGTGAGGTCGTAGCGAAAGATATAAAGTGATTAGGGAGTTTATCTACGCTCCGCCGCAATCACCCCTTACCTATCTCCATATTGATGATGACATTATCATAGTTGAAAAACCTTCTGGCCTACTCAGCGTACCTGGAAAAACAGAGCCTGATTGCCTAGAAGCCCGCATTAGAGCGGATCATCCTGATGCCCTCACCGTGCACCGGCTCGATATGGCGACATCGGGCCTTATGGTTTTCGCAAGGCGCCCCCATGCCCAGCGCCACCTGGGCCTCCAATTTGAAAAGAGAATAATCGAGAAGAGCTATATTGCGCGTGTGGCAGGTCAAACTGAACAAAATAAAGGTATTATCGACCTCCCTCTCATAACAGACTGGCCGAACAGACCTAAGCAAATGGTATGTCATGAAAATGGCAAGCCTTCCCAAACCACATGGCAAGTCATTGAACGCGAAAGCGCGGCAACTCGTATATTACTCACCCCCAAAACAGGGCGTTCTCATCAATTAAGAGTTCATATGCTTGCAATAGGTCATGCAATTCTAGGCGACCGTCTCTATGCCTCAGACGAGGTCTTTGCCCAAGCAACTCGCTTACAGCTGCACGCAGAAAGGCTCAAACTACGCCGCCCAACCGGCGGAGACTGGATTGAGTTTGAAAGCCCCTGCCCGTTTTAAACCTTACCGCTCAATCTCATAGTTAGGTGAACACGTAATTAAGGCATGGCTCACAAAAAACTAAATCTACCGTCAAAGATTTGCCTACAATGTAAGCGGCCCTTTAACTGGCGTAAAAAATGGGAACACGTATGGAATGACGTTCTTTATTGCTCCAAAAAATGTAAGCGGAGCAAATCATGAATACGCTTTTGCCTTCAATGGGCGATAGTTTGAAAGTTATCGTCATTGGCGCAACGGGCGGCATAGGCAAGGCATTGATTAAGGCCCTATTGGGCTCGACCCAAATTGATGAAATCTTTGCGCTCTCTCGACAAGGCTCCACACATCCATCTCCGAAAGTTGAACCGATGGCATTCGACTTTACCGATGAAAACATTGTGTCTAATGCCGCTCATACATTAAGTAAATCAGGGCCTTTTGATCTGGTCATCACCGCAACTGGATTACTGCACGGGCCTGATATTAGTCCTGAGAAAAACATGCGGGCCATAACGGCTGACGGTTTTCAAAAAAGTTTTGCTGTGAATACAATAGGCCCTGCTGTAACCGCTAAATATTTTTTACCGCTTATGCGCCGAGATAAAAAAACTGTTTTTTGCGCGCTTTCTGCGCGGGTTGGGTCTATTTCGGATAATAGGCTTGGTGGGTGGTATGCTTACCGCGCGTCAAAAGCAGCCCTTAATATGGTCATAAAAACTTTGGCAATCGAGCATAATAGGCGGTTCAAAGACTGCGTTATAATGGGCCTTCATCCGGGAACTGTCGATACGGCTTTGTCAAAGCCCTTCCAGTCCAATGTACCACAAGGAAAATTATTCACGCCCGAAGATAGCGCGCATAAACTCTTATCTGTGATTGATAGTGCCTCGATTTCTGATAGCGGGCACTTGCTTGATTGGGCAGGTAAGAAAATACCCTTTTAGTTCAGATTTTTTGCCGCAAAGGACTTTGTCAAATCCACTTTTTGGCTTTGAGCAGCCTGATCAAGCTTAAAAGCGATTGCCTTTAAAGATGGTACAGAGCGTTCCTGATATTTCAAAATGTAGGTTACAACATCAGATGTTACAGCGCGGCCACGGTCCTCGAATAGCTTACGCAATATGGGCTCAAGGATGGCATCATCATGTTCTTTCAAGCTCACAATAGGCGTGTTGGAAAGACGAGAATTTAAGTCTGGCATGGTAATGTTCCAATGCTCTGGCACCTCATCTGCTGTAAGCAGCAACCCTTTTATATCCCCGTTCAGTGCCGCATTGAAAATAGCAAATAGCTCTGCCTCATCAAAAGACGTGGCATTATCGACAAGAAGGCCTCCTGTCTCGGCGCGCCAAGCCTGCCCAATATGAGTTTTACCACTGCCGCTTGGGCCCAATAACAGCAGAACAGGTGATGGCCATTTTGGCCAAGCCCTGATGGTCTTTACGGCATCTTGATTGCAGTCACTAATAATCAGATTATCAAAACTATGTTGAGGCGTGGGCGTAAGGTCGAGCGGTATTTGAGGAAGTTTGCTCACCTCACCTAAAAACGACCTGTGCGGGCTAAGACAACGCCAAGGCTAGGATCATTACGCACATCCACCCCTTTAAACGAAAGCTCATTTCGAAGACGCGCCATATCTCCGCCATAGGTGATGGTCATTAGCGCGCCGTCTTTAGATAGAGCGTCCAGCCTCGCATCTTGTATTTGCGCTGAGCCATTAATCGCGTCTTTAAGGCGCAACCATTCACTATGCCCATCATATAAAACCGAGACTGCCATAGAGACGGCGTTTTCTGCTGTACTTACCGAAGCCTGCTTCCAATCGGCTTCTAGGTTTCCAACGACTTGATTTGCAAGGTCTTGAAAATCAGCGCCGCTTACAAAACCCAAATCCCGTTTCTGTCCTGTATCCAAAGCAATATCCGTAACATTCGCCGTTAAACCGCCAGATGTGCCGACAATCAAAATTTGATCGACGCCAAAGCGGCTTCCGACACGCTTAAGCGCATTAATATCCATAGCGCTAGCTTCGGAGCTGGAAATCAAGCTGTCGTCCCCCTCACCTAATCCCAAAGATTTTATTGGCGTGAGCGCATGGCTATAACGGCCATCTTGCCAAACTAAAGCCCAAGGGTTCATCGACCATAAAGGCTGCCCTTCTAAAACAGGAAGAACCAAACGCGTTCTGGCCTGCGTTGCGACCATATTAAGCCCATTGGCTTTCAGATATTTTTGAACTTCGCTTGGGTTAAAGGCAACCGTGATATCACCTAAGTAACGATTATTAGATCTCTTCTCATTCGCGATCTCTAATGCGCGTATCATTTTAGCGGCGGTTTCCACTTCAATAGGCGCCATAGGCCGCACAGCGCGTTCACCCGCGAGAGTCAGCCGCTCGACGATAGCTTTGGCGGCGCGGGCCTGACCATCTTGAATAGCGAGCGTTTGGGCTTCAATCGGCGTCTCCCCAGTGGCGTCCACCGGAATGCCAACGACGGTAAAAGGATCAGCCGCAAAAGCCAAACTCGCCATAAACGTGAGAATAAAACCGATAAATGTCGTCAAAATATGTTTCATAAATCCGCGATAGCCCGCTTTCCATAATTTGCAAAGGGGTATAAGCCTCCAAATTACAGTATTGGCCTTGAAACTATGGCCATTATAAGGTTCTAACCCGCCCAAAAAGAGAAAGATTCTATCATGAGCAAAAAAGGCCTCACTTACGCTGATGCGGGCGTCAATATTGATGAGGGCGACCGCCTAGTTGACCGCATTAAGCCGCTTGTAAAGGCAACACGGCGCATCGGGGCTGATGGGTCTATTGGCGGCTTCGGAGGCGCATTTGATCTAAAAGCGGCTGGCTTTAATGACCCTGTTTTAATTTCAGGGACGGATGGCGTTGGTACAAAACTTCGTATCGCTATTGATACAGGCATTTTAAACACCGTTGGAATTGATCTTGTCGCCATGTGCGTCAATGATATCCTTGCCAATGGCGCTGAGCCGCTTTTCTTCCTCGACTATTTCGCTACGGGACATTTGGAAACAGACAAAGCCGTTGCCGTGGTGGAAGGCATCGCTGAAGGTTGCAAGCAATCTGGCGCGGCCCTTATTGGCGGCGAAACAGCTGAAATGCCCGGCATGTATGAAGCAGGTGATTTCGATTTAGCTGGTTTTGTTGTTGGCGCAGTCGAACGCGATCAAATGCTTCCAAGACATAATGATATGGCGGCGGGCGACCCTCTCATCGGAGTTGCCTCTAGCGGACCGCACTCAAACGGATATTCTCTGATACGCAAAATCGTTGAGCTCTCAGGCCTGTCTTGGCAAGACCCATCCCCCTTCTCTAAAGGTCAGACATTAGGCCAAGCGCTCATTACGCCAACAAAAATATATATCTCATCAATCCTCCCGCTCATGACAGACGGTCTAATTAGTGGCCTCGCCCATATAACGGGCGGCGGCTTAACCGAGAACACACCGCGCATGCTCCCTAAATCTCTTAAAGCTGATATTGATATGGGGTCATGGGATAGGCCAGAGGTGTTTAATTGGCTTCAGAAAACGGGCAATGTCGCAGAAGATGAAATGCAGCGCGCCTTTAATTGCGGCGTCGGTCTTGTATTGGCCGTAAAGGTGGAGAATATGACAACCATATTAGAAAAGCTTGAGGCCGCTGGCGAAAAAGCTTGGGTTATCGGACAACTCGCCAATGCGTAAGATCAGAACCGCCGTCCTGATTTCAGGCCGTGGTTCCAATATGGTTTCTCTTGTAAAAGCGTCAAAGGGTAAAAATTATCCTGCGCAGATTAATCTTGTCATCTCCAACAACCTCGACGCTGCTGGCTTGGATAAGGCAAAAGACTTGGGCATTATGGCCCTTGCCATCGATCACAGAGATTTCAAGAACCGCAAACAATTTGAGGCTGCATTAGATGCTGTGCTCAAAGAAGCCAAGATTGAACTCATCTGCTGCGCAGGATTTATGCGCGTTTTAACGCCCTGGTTTGTTTCGCGCTGGGAAGGGCGCCTTTTGAATATTCATCCCTCCCTACTCCCAAAATATAAAGGTCTAAACACACATGAGCGTGCATTAGAGGCGGGGGATAAAGAGCATGGCTGCACTGTTCATTATGTAACGGCCGAACTTGATGCTGGTGAGACTATATTACAAAGCCGTATGAAAGTTTTACCCAATGATACGCCAAATAGTCTGGCTGAACGTTTACTACCTATCGAACAAGCGACCTATCCAGACGCCTTAAAATTAGTTGCTACTCAAATTCAGTCGTCAACATAACTAAGTTCTGATAACTCGTTTTCATTTCATATTCTTTATCAAATGGTAGAGCTACAGTGTAAGCATAATTGACACTAATATCAGCAAAATTTTGATCGTATTTTTCGACCATGGAAACATTATACGTCACGTCATTTGAATCGCTTGGATAAAAGCTTCCGATAAGGTTTTCGATTTCAGATTGCGACGGGTTTTCAAGCAACACAACTTCACGAGCGACTTGGTCGAATTTATGATTCACCTCCGAAGCATTTTGGAAAAACAATCCATATTGAAAACATGCGAAGATTAATAAGAGAACAATTGGAAGACAGAAAGCTGCCTCAACGGCATTACTTCCAGACTCATCCTTTAAATAATATTTCGCAGAAACGCGCCCTAACATTTTATTGAACTCTCGTTTGTAGGCGAGTCCGCATCTTAGGTTTCGTCATAATTCCTGAAATATTATGCGTAAAATCTATCTCGATTAAGGCTGAAACTTGGCTGCTTGAATCACAAGCGGCTACACACATGTTATCGCTAATTTGCGTTTGAAACTTAACATAGGTTCCGCCGACCTCATCATCTGCCGCTTCCCCGCCATCTGGAGTGGGGTTTTCGCTGATGCAGCCACAATAAGCCGTGATCAAAAGATTATCATCAACAATTCTTTGGCTAAAAGAATCTTGGACAATGCTTCGGATCGACACCTCGTCACGTCCACCATTTACAACATATTGAATGCCGCTTTTTGTCGCTTTGGCCATTTGTTGACCCGTATGCACTTGCAACGCGACATCAGTCGCTCTTAATAAGGCAAAGATTAAAAAGGGTGTTACGAGAGCCGTTTCAACGGCGATTGCGCCGCTCTCATTTTTAAGAAATTTCAAAGCCTTAAACATAACGCTTACTCCACCAACTGAACAGTTGTAAAAGCGCCGCCAATAATATCTCGCGTGCCCCAGGCATCGCAATTTGAATTAAATCCCGAATTACCAATGAAATTAACTGTATTCGCGACAATCTGGGTACACTCAGTTGAGTTTGTGCCTGCCCCACCACCATAGTCAACATCAAGGGTCGGCAAATAAACTACGCCGGTAAAAGAAACATCCGCATTACCTTGAAAACTCCAATTAGCATTATTCATGGTATGTCTATCCCCATACAAAACAATACCAGCGTAATCACCTGTTGTTGGCGGCGATAAATCAATAGTATTATTCCCATTTACACTATCAATTTCAGCGTCATTCATGAAAATCAAAGTAACATCATCACCAATCAACTGTCCATGTGAGGCGAAATCAATTTCAGTGCCGTCAAATATATAGGTGCCTGGCTCAAGGTCGACTACGCCTCGAATTGTAAGATTGTTATTACACAATTTAACTGTCCCACCGAACATTGCCGGATCAGGCATGACAACCTGCGCGTTATTTCCATTACCTACAGTAAATGCGTTAGTGCATGGCATTCCTGCCACGCCAGCTGGCACTTCAACATCAGCATAAGGGTCTTCTATCTCTGGCTGATTTTCTCGCGGCGCACTACATTCATCTAAATCAAGCACCCGCCCAGAAAAATCAATGCCCCCACCTGCTGATAGACATGCAGCCGTAATGGTCACATTACCAAATGCATCAATCGCATTTGAACCCGTCGAATTCGCATGAATACCACATCCATTCAAATTGACAGATACATTACCGCCCACGGAAATAGACGTCCCGCTATCCGCCAATGATAATACACATGAAAGAGACGATTGTCCCCCCAGCTTCGCCACTGCGGATACCGTCGTACTCACGGGTTCATTTAAGAATATATGGGAAATAAACGTTGGAATTTCCTGCGTGATGACCACCTGAATGGCTTCTTCATCTACATAATCACCATTTAATGGTGGGATATTAACCGCCAAATTACCAGCAGACGAATCGAAATCATTATCCGCGGCATCCGCAAATGCTGCGACTCGTGCCATGCGTTTATCCTGCTCAATAATATATTGATAGGCTCCAGCCAATGCGGCCATATCAGCCGTTGATTGGATATTAGACTTTTTGTAACGCCAGAATCCGACCTCTGTCATAAGTCCAAATGCACCAACAATTGCTGTTAGTGATATTGCTAAAACAACGCTAGTCGCGCCTTCTTCCGACGCATGAAAGCGCTTCAATAAATTCAATCCCTTGGCCACAATAAACCTCAAAAATTTCCCAATTACGGACCTTTATAGAGAAGAGGTTTGAATTTAGATGTAAGAATTAGAGTTTATAGAATGTTAAATTCTGATGGCTTGAGACACCATATCAACCTCTTAAATTAACCAACGCGATGCTAAAAGGAGTTAGAAAATCTGCACACCTTTGTAAGCAAAGAGTAATTAGTTAAACACCAATACAAGATACCAAAAGAAAAGGCCGGGCAATTGCCCGGCCTTTTTATTCAAATCTATAACAATTACTTAGCCAACGATTTCATCATCCGAAAAGAAGAATTTAATTTCTTCCGCCGCCGTTTCTGGGGCATCAGAACCATGTACCGTATTTGCATCAATGCTTTGCGCGAACTCAGCGCGAATAGTCCCCGCATCAGCCTCAGCCGGGTTCGTCGCGCCCATCACCTTCCGATAAGCCGCAATCGCGTTTTCACCCTCTAGGACCTGTACAACAACAGGGCCAGACATCATGAAATTCACAAGATCATTATAAAATGGACGCTCAGCGTGAACAGCATAAAATCCAGCTGCCTGCTCTTTTGTCAATTGAAGGCGCTTTTGCGCAACAATGCGAAGACCTGCCTCTTCGATCTTGGCATTGACTTTGCCTGTAATGTTACGCGCAGTCGCGTCAGGTTTAATGATAGAAAACGTGCGTTGAATAGCCATGGAAAGCTCCTGTGATTGGCATAAAAGTCTAATTTGCGCACCCGATAACGAGCGATTGACTATATGTAAAGGACTGTTACTCAGCGGGCGTGCTTCATATTAACGACTTAACATACCGTATCGAAGGCAGACCGCTATTTACCCAAGCGACCTTGGCGATTAGCAAAGGTCATAAGGTCGGCCTTGTTGGCAGAAACGGAATAGGTAAATCCACTCTCTTTCGGCTCATTAAGGGCGATATTTCACCTGATGATGGCGACATAAACTTACGCAAAAACATGCGCATGGGCGTTGTCGACCAAGAGGTCCCTAGCGGACCTCAAAGCCTTATGGAAACTGTTTTAGCCGCTGATACCGAGCGCATGGCCCTATTAGAAGAAGCTGAGATTGCAACAGAGCCAAACCGCATCGCCGCCATTCATACCCGTCTTTCAGATATTAATGCCTATTCTGCGGAGGCACGCGCAGGTTCTATATTATCAGGCTTAGGCTTTTCAGGAGAAGCACAGCTTAAACCTTGCTCCGATTTTTCAGGGGGTTGGCGTATGCGCGTTGCCCTCGCCGCTATGCTCTTTGCGAATCCAGATATGCTACTGCTTGATGAACCGACTAACTATCTAGACGTCGAAGGCGCAGTTTGGCTGGAAGATCATATCAGAACCTATCCCGGGACAGCCTTTATCATTTCCCATGATAGAGACTTCTTAAACCGCGCCGTTACGCATATTGCCCATCTACGAGATCAAAAGCTCTTTAGCTATAGCGGAGGTTATGATCGTTTTGAGGCCACCTTAGCCGAGCAAAACCGCCTCAATATGGCGCTTTTAGGCAAACAAGAAGATGAACGCCGCAAACTTGAAGCCTTTGTCACGCGCTTTAAGGCTAAAGCCAGCAAAGCCAAACAGGCCCAATCACGTGTCAAACGGCTTGAAAAAATGAAGCCTGTTGCCACCATCATAAGCGCCCCTATTGCGCCAATTGATCTGCCGGGCCCCGAGCGGCAACTCAGCCCGCCTATCATTCGCTTTGATGACGTTAAACTCGGCTATTCAGATGATATCACTATTTTGAGAAAGTTAAATCAGCGTATCGACCCAGATGACCGTATCGGCATTTTAGGTAAAAACGGTGAAGGCAAATCCACATTTGCCAAAGCGGTTATGGGCTCCCTCCCCGCTCAGGACGGTTTTATTAAGCGGCATAAGAAACTTCGAATTGGATATTTTGCCCAACACCAAATAGATGCCCTTAACCCCAAAGAGTCCGCTTATGATCACGTTAGGGCCTTGATGCCTGATGCGACTGAAGCCCAAAGACGCGCGCGGCTAGCGGGATTTGGATTGGGCGTTAAAAACGCGGAAACCCCTGCAGGTGATTTATCAGGCGGCGAAAAAGCACGGCTCCTATTCTCGCTTATCGGCTTTAATAAGCCACATCTACTCGTGCTCGATGAACCCGCCAACCATCTGGATATAGATAGCCGCGCGGAGCTTATTAAATCTCTCAATGCCTATGAAGGGGCTGTCCTCATCATTTCCCATGATCGCAACCTGTTAGAAGCTGTCGTTGATAGGCTATGGCTCGTCAATAAAGGAACTGTCACATCTTATGATGGCTCTCTTGAAGACTATAGAGTCTTTCAACTTGAAAAAGATAAAAGTAATAAAAAACATGAGAGTAAAGGCGATAATGCACGTAAATCCACACGCAAACAAGCGGCAGAAGCGCGGCAACGTTTAGCCCCCTTAAAGAAAAACTACACACGCCTTGAAAGCGCAATAAAAGACAATCAAACAAAGCTCAAAGATATTGATAAAGCCCTGAGTGCCCCTGATCTATTTTCAAAAGATCCGGAAAAAGCTGTGACACTGGGCAAACAGCGCGCAGCCGTCTTAAAGCAGATTGAAGAGCTAGAAATACAGTGGCTTGAGGCGCTTGATAAATATGAAACAGCTAAGGCAATAGAAGGCCTTGAATAGCTAGCGACAAGTCACTTCTTGAACATAGCCTTCACGGTCAAGTTCAATCGTCAAGCGGCTCTCATCTACGGGACCAAGCTGAATGCGGTCACTCACTGTGCGTATAGAAGGCGCATATAGGACTTGATCTGGTAGATAATCTCTCACCTGAATGAATGGCGGTTCAGGGTCTATTCCGGCAATCCTGTCACGGCCGAGATCAAAATCTTCCAGCGAGGCAGGTTTTAAAACGCGCTTTCGGCCCGGTAGACCCGGAATATAGATTGCACCTTCATGCCGCCCTACAAGCCCCGCATATAGCTGAGACCGGCAGGCATCAAGCGGCGGAATTAAAGGCGTTGGCGCGGGATTAAGATATTCAGGCCGTACATATTGGCCTTGTCCAGGAAAAGGCTGATAGGCAGGATAATTCGGATAGCCGACGCCTTGGGTCGGCGCACAGGCCGATAGAAAAGCGAGTGTTGCAAAAGCGGCGATAAAACGAATCATACTGCATCCTAGCAGAAATAATTTATGAACCGTTAGCTCCCACTGCGAATATCATTCATCTTGCGCCGATACTCCCAGCGCTGAATTTCCGTAATCGTTCTGGAAATACGAAATTCTATGTCTTGAATGGCCTTTTCACGCAGCCCAGCTCTATTGCCCGCCCCCACATAGGCTTCAGCCTTCTCACAGAGCTCCGCCAAATGGACCGCGCCCACGGCTTTTGCGGTGCCTTTCAAGGAATGTGTCACCGACATCCATACATCATCATCGGCATCAGCAACAAGTGCCCTGCCCCACATTTCAACTTGATGCTGAAAAAGCCCGAAGATTTCCGCTGTTAGGTCCTCGTCGCCGCCTACATATTGATTGAGGTGGTCAAAATCTATTTCAGGGTCAGAATCAATACTCATAGCGCCTTCCTAACTCATTAACGAAAGATGAACAGAAGTTTCAGCATTGGCTAAGTTTCAATTCGGTAAGCCAAATTGTCGCTAAACAAAGGAGGTCCCCATGGCCCGACATTTAATCACAAAAACTTTGCTAGCGGCTGGTGCTTTGACTGTACTTGCCGCGGCTCCATCTGCGATGGCAGCACCGGAAAAACCGATTAAGCAAAAAACCAAGAAATCTCAAAATTATACAAAAGTCGCAAGTGACAAGTCACACAAACACAAAGGCGACAAACACCGTCATCGCCAATCGGATCGCAGCCGGAATTATCGCCGCAATAACCATTACCGCTCGAGAACGCGCAGTTATCGCAACCGTAATACATATGGTGATTATTACAGTCCTTTTCGCCGTATATCCTCGTTAAGTTACGGCAACCGTGGCTATTATAGCCCTTACCGCAGCAATATTGGTATAAGCTTTAACTTCGGGTCCCCCGGCTATAGCCGCTATCGCTGGTCACACTCACCTTATAGCTTTTATCGTTCCAGCTATGGCTCTTATGGATATTACCAGACGAGTACGACCTGCCGCCGTATAACGGTTGAAGGATGGCATCACGGACATCGCGAGCTTGTAAGCGTTAAACAATGCTCTAATCCTTGGGATGGCACTTATATTGTTCAAGGCTCCGAACGGGTTATTGATTGCCGCTGGTAAACATCGCGCTATATCAAAGTAAATTAAACCAAGCCGCGCTTTTCGAAAGCGCGGTTTTTTAATAGGCGTTTTACTAATTTCTCTGCATAGTGACGAAAATTCCTAAATGAGGAATCAGGAGACCCACATGCGCCCCGACACAGATGCCTATTTTAAACTCACAAATGAAGGCGAGTCACGCTGGTGGAGTTGGGGCATTGTCTTTTGGTTTACAGTGCTTGGCTGGCTTGCAGCACAACTTTTTATTACCAGCCCAGTGGGCCCTTTATTAGACGCTGCTGACCCAGAGTTATCAAATGAGATGATGGAAGCCAGCATGGGGGCTTTCAGCGGAGATAATATGGCGACGATGGCCATAATCGGAGCCAGTTTTGTACTGAGTACAATTCTGGGCATTATCTTCTGGATTGCAAACCGCACAACTAAAAATACAGTCAGACGCGTTTTCGGCGTATTATGCGGCCTCATGGTGGTCATTTCACTGGCCAGTTTCGCCAAGATAATCCCGATAATGTCAACACCTGAACTTACGGAACTCAACCCCAAAATCGTATCGGCAAGTCCTATAATCTTTATGCTGATACTCTTGACCTTCCCAGGCGCGCTCATTGCGCCTTATCTTGGGCAGAAATTCATCCATAATCGCACCATAAAAAGCATGCACACGGCAGCCTCTAAAATACGCTGGAACCGCGGCTTACAGGCCTTCTTCGTGACATGGGCCGTCTTAGGGACCATCACAGCCATTCTACATTTCACGGGTATCAGCCCCGTAAAATCAAATATTGGCGCTCAAGGATTTTTTGCTTACTCATTGGTCTGCATACTTTTTTTACCGCTTCAATCCGGGACAGAAGAGATTATTTTCAGAGGCTATTTGAACCAAGGTTTTACTCACCTGCTTAAAAACAAATGGGTTGCCTTTATTATCACCAGCCTTTTATTCATGGCGATGCATCTGGCTAATCCAGAAGCCTTGGCCGGAAAAGAAAGCGGCATGCTAACCCTGACTATGAGTCACTATTTCCTGTTCGGGTTTATTGCCTGCCTGATGGTCTGGATGGATAATGGGCTTGAATCAGCCATTGGGTTTCACGCAGCAAATAACACCTTTGCAGGTATTTTTGTAAATTACGAAGGATCGGTCATACCTACGCCCTCGCTCTTTATGGCAACAAGTAATCCAAAGATTGATGTGTTTGTCGGACTGGCAACATTGGGTCTAATCGCGGCCATCATGTGGAAAACCCGCAAACCCTTGACTTAACAGCGCGCATTAGGCCGCAATTATAGCGGCATAAAAGAATATAAGCGTTCTTACTATTCAGAACGATAAATTAAAAACGTAAGCTTCTTATCTTTAGAAAGATAATGAAGTATATTAATCGCGTAAACATATCCCAGCCCTCCCATGCAGGATGTTACGCACTACCGTCTAAAATATCTGATCCACCATCAGGCTATTTAGCTCGGTAGCGCAATTACATCATAGGCCATGAAATTGAACAAAACCCGAAAATTTGACCCCGATTTCGTTAAATTGAATTCATCATGAATATGGGCTTTCCTGATATGCTTTACAGAGGGTGAACATGTGAGATTAGAAGCGCGGAGCGGCTTAACTCGCCCAAAATAGGACACTCAGCTGAGAATGGTAATTTCCCGAAAGTAGACATCTTTAGTTTTGTTCTGAATGTTACTCACAATAAAAAACAGACGTGTATGTTTAACGTAGACACATTTAGCTATCCCCTATAACGTTAGGAATAAATGACACATGAAAGAAAATTACAAAATTTTGCACGGATAATTTTAATAATTCTGGCACTTCTTTTCTATATTCCTACAGGTCTTTTTACATACTACTCCTTTGCGATTGGACTGCATTATTCTGGGCTTCCTGTTCTCATCCAGATGTTAATCGCTTGTTTAATCATATTCATTCTGACAATGCCGCCTTTAATCTATCTCTTTGGGGTTCGTTTTACGTCAAAGATATTCCAGCACCCAAGTAAAATTTTTGTACTACCCGTAATTCTAATAATTCAATCGATCACTTTCTTGTCTGTATTTGAACTGCTGAAACCGCCATATGGATTGATTGCAGATAGCCCCATATTAGATGGCTACAATACAAAAATTATATTGACATTCGTATTTGGAATCATCGCAATTCTCATTGCAAGCATCGCGCTTGGGGGGGTATTTATATATAATAAATGTGTGCTCTACTTTAATAAAATACATCAAAACTGACAGTAACGACACACTGGTTCTTAAAGCTACATTTTGCTAAGCACACCTCTGTCGAGCGGCTTAAAATCGCCCAAATAAGCCCCTGATTTTTACCAAGCTGAAAACTTAATCCTCAACAACCAAATTATTTTCTTTTTAAATTTCAGAAACTTATTAGATAACCATAGAGATTAATCCACGCTATCGAAAGTGGGTCTATATTTCATCTATTGTCGGGAAACTATCCCCGATAATGAAAAGTTTTCATTCAATGGGGCATTTTCTTTTTAAGAAATTGCACAGTGTATTTGTTTTCAACAATTACACGGGGACAGGTAAGAGATCGTTACTTACTGTTGAATGGGACGATGAGACTGAGCAGCTTGGGTGTCTTTGCTGCGTTCATTTGCGAGATGCAAGTGAACTCGCAAAAGCACATTACGACCAAGCCTGTGCCGGGTCTTTGTAGCGGGGCCTGACCACTACGTTTAGCGATATTTGGTATTGTATCGTGTACGGAGGTAACTGTGGGATTTTCCAAAGAGGCCGCTACACAAAAATCATCGCCGCAGGGTCAGTGCCTTGTAAAACATCTTAGACTAAATTTGGTATCCATCAGGGTACCGGCCCTGCGGACTGTCCACTTTGTGGATTGAAGCTTA
>CALLMD010000024.1 GCA_938007935.1 uncultured Hellea sp. | reverse complement strand
TAATGCGCTTTGAGCAATGCTAACCGAATGACCTCACCATCCCAATCTTTGAGCAGGTCATGAATGAGTTTCACATTGCCGAGGCTCTTGGACATCTTTTCGCTGCCCATATTGAGGAATTCATTATGCACCCAATAATTAGCGAGCGGGGCGTTGTGGGAGCAATTAGATTGCGCGATTTCATTTTCGTGATGCGGGAATTTTAAATCAACGCCGCCGCAATGAATGTCGATGGTGTCGCTTTCGGTGCCATCGGTCAGAACCGCTTTGGCCATAGCGGAACATTCAATATGCCAGCCCGGCCGTCCTTTTCCAAAAGGCGCGTCCCAGCCCACACCGTCCAGCTCAGGTTTCCAGAGCACGAAATCTGCGCTATTTTTCTTACGCGCGACTTCACCCTCTCCCACACGGTCACCCCCGCGTAGGTTCTCTAGCGTGTTGCCAGAGAGCTTTCCGTAATCCTCATATGTGGACACATCAAAAAAGACATGGCCGTCGGATTCGTAAGCAAAGCCTTTGGAGAGCAAATCAGAAATCATCGCCACCATATCGTCAATATGGGCGGTACATTTGGGCTGCACCGTCGGCGGCAGACATCCAATCGCGGCGAGATCATCATTATAAATCTTGGCGTATTTTTCGGTAACAACCGAAATATCCACGCCTTGCTCTTTGGCGCTTTGAATAATTTTATCATCAACATCGGTAATATTGCGCGCATAGACAACATGGTCTTGCCCGTAAATATGGCGCAGCACGCGGTACAGCACATCGGCGACCACGGCGGCGCGGGCATTGCCAATATGGGCATAGCTATAAACCGTGGGCCCGCAATTATACATCGTCACGCGCTTTGGGTTTTGAGGTTTGAAAACCTCTTTCTTGCGCGTGAGAGAATTATACAGCGTTAATTCTGGTTTTATGTCTTTGCTTTCTGGCATAGTGTCACCATCTAGGACGTAAGCACGTAAACTTAAACAAGAAACTGAGGAGATTTAGGTCAAAATCTTTCAGTTTTAGGAAAATATCTGAAAGCGGATGTCAATCCGGCGAAGATATTTGACGCGAAAATGAAGGATTTAGGCCAAATCTTGATATGAAAACGCAACAAATTATCACGATAGTCTTAATCGCGATCGGCGCCGCCGTTGCGATTTACGGCGCAACGCGGCCTGATGTTGGACTGCTTAAATTCAGGGTCAAAGATAATATTGCTTATGGCTATGGCGGAACGGATGATCGCTCCGTCGCAGCGGTGAAAAAGCTTATGCAAGATCACCCTTATGTCGACACGCTTGTCTTCAAGAAAATGCCCGGGACGAGCGACGCCGATATGAATTTACGGCTAGCGCGTGATATTCGCCGCCGCGGCCTCAACACCCATATTGAAAGTAATAGTATGATTGCCTCTGGCGCGGTGGATTTATTCCTTGCGGGCAAGCAGCGCACCATGGAATGCGGCGCGCTTATAGGGGTGCATAGCTGGTCAGTCTCTGGCGCGCGCTCAACCATTCGTATCTCGCCCCAAGATATGGGCACAGATCGCCGCCAGAAATATCACGAAGATTTCTTGACCGATATGGGCATCGACCCTGCCTTTTACGCCTTTACCCGCGCCGCCGCCGAGCCGGAGAATATTCACTATATGAGTATGGATGAAATCAGGCGTTTTGATTTACTCACGGAATATCCAGATTGCGAGTGAGACGCACCTCACCACAAGAGCTTGACCAGCTGAATGCTAAGTAAATGTTACCGTCAGAACCGCGATGATAAGCAAAACAACCCATCCTGGATGCTTTCCGCGCGTGGCCAAGAGAACAAGTCCTGAAGACAATAAGAACGCTGCTGCAATAATATAAAGAATTAAAGATGTCAGGTCTTCTACGCCTGCACCTACGGCTAACAATATAATTCCAAAGGCCACACAACATATGGTCACGAGATGCCATGACGCCCAAATAATGTTGCGATGTTGACGCGCAATATCTGGCGCGGACTGACGCCACCCTTTGAATATGAGTGTCTCACCGAGACCTGTATGCACGAACCCAACTATCATCGCCAAAATTCCAGCGATGAAAAGTAAGTTCATATTTTAATAAACCCGCTTCTTGGGCTTAATATACTCAATGCCGTCGGTCATGGTGTAGTCGTGGACCGGGCGGTAGTCGATTTTGACTTTATTTTTATCGCCATCATACCACGCCAAAGTATGCTTCATCCATTTTTTGTCATCACGCTCTTGATAGTCTTCATGGGCGTGAGCACCGCGAGATTCTTTGCGGTTATCCGCTGAGGCCATCGTCACCATGGCTTGGGCCGCTAAATTATCGAGCTCAAGCGCTTCCATCAGGTCGGTGTTCCAAATCATGGTTTTATCATAAACGGCCACGTCTTTGACGGACTCGGCAATAGCGGTAACTTTCTCCACGCCTTCGGCCATACTTTCTTCGGTACGAAAAACAGCGCAGTGGTCTTGCATCGCTTTTTGAAGGCTAAGGCGCACTTCAGCAACTTTCTTAGATCCGCTTGCCGCTTTGAACTTCTCTAGGCGCGCAATAGAGGCTTCACCTGCATCCGCCGCTAGAGGTTTTTGATTTAGATTAGGCGTCATCGTCTCGCCGCAGCGCAGACCCGCCGCGCGGCCAAAGACAACAAGGTCAATCAAGCTGTTAGAGCCCAGACGGTTCGCGCCATGAACAGAGACGCACGCCGCTTCGCCAACCGCCATAAGGCCGGGCACAACCGCGTCAGGGTCTTTGCCCTTTTTGGTGAGCACTTCGCCGTGATAATTGGTTTGAATACCACCCATATTATAATGGCAGGTCGGCAATACAGGAATAGGTTCTCGCGTCACGTCAACGCCAGAGAAAATCTTGGCCGTTTCTGATATCCCCGGAAGGCGCGCCGCGAGAACTTTCGGGTCCAAGTGATCCAAATGGAGGAAGATATGATCTTTATCTTTCCCCACGCCGCGGCCTTCGCGGATTTCCATCACCATGGCGCGCGAGACCATATCGCGCGGGGCGAGATCTTTCACGCTGGGCGCATAACGTTCCATGAAACGCTCACCTTCTGAATTGGTTAGATAACCGCCCTCACCGCGCGCGCCTTCTGTAATCAGGCAACCCGCGCCGTAAATCCCTGTGGGGTGGAACTGGATGAACTCCATATCTTGAAGCGGCAAACCAGCGCGAAGCACCATCGCATTACCATCGCCCGTACAAGTATGGGCAGAAGTCGCGCTAAAGAAGACACGGCCATAACCACCTGTGGCGAGAATAACTTTCTGCGCGCGGAAACGGTGTAGCGTCCCATCGTCAAGTTTCCACGCCGTAATGCCGCGGCACACGCCATCTTCCATGATGAGGTCAAGCGCAAAATATTCGATAAAGAATTCAGCCTCATTACGCAGCGATTGCCCATAAAGCGTATGCAGCATGGCGTGACCCGTCCGGTCAGCCGCTGCGCATGTGCGCTGTACAGGCGGGCCTTCGCCAAATTCTGTTGTGTGGCCCCCGAACGGCCTTTGATAAATTTTGCCATCTTCATTACGCGAGAACGGCATGCCCCAATGCTCAAGCTCATAAACAGCCTTTGGGGCTTCGCGGCAAAGATATTCAATAGAGTCTTGATCGCCCAGCCAGTCAGAGCCTTTAACCGTGTCATACATGTGCCAGCGCCAATCATCAGGCCCCATATTGCCAAGCGAGGCGGCGATACCGCCTTGGGCGGCAACCGTGTGAGAGCGTGTTGGGAAGACTTTGGTCACGCAAGCTGTCTTCAGGCCCGCTTGGGCCGCGCCAAGCGTGGCCCGCAGACCAGAGCCGCCCGCGCCGACGACAACGACATCATATGTGTGGTCTACCCATTCAGTTTTAGTGGATGTCATTGTTCAAGTCCTAAAGGAATGCGAGTTTAACGAGCGCATAAGCTGCTAATAACCATACGATGAAAGGTACAAGACGGTTGGCCAAAAGGGCGAAAGATTTTAATCCACCATCAAAGTAATCCATAACCACTTCATCAAATTCAAGTTTACAGTACCAAAGGGCGGCAGTGAAAAAAGCGAGAAAGCCCAGCGCTCCATGAGGCGTGCTCAGCCAAGAGATAAGACCGTCTGTCTCGCCTCTGATCGCCTTGGGCGCGCTTAGAATTGTGAAAAATAAACCTATGATCAGTCCCCAGCCTGTATAGCCGTGGAGCTTGTGATGTTTTGTTCCGTGACTGGCCATTATGCAGCTCCCGTCGCGGCGAGAGTAATAAGCGCCGCCATAATAAGAGAGGCAACAATCATAATATATGAAAAGGCATTATTTTTGTCAGGGTCGAGCATCTTGCCCATATCCCAGATTGCGTGACGAAGCTGGGCCAGCGCCATAAAAATAAATGCAAAGACAAAGACGAAAAGCCCGATGGCGCCCAATGGACTAAAGATCAAATTTTCTAGAGGGAGCTTACCATTTAAAGCCAAGAGCAAGACGCCAATGCCGACTTTAATCAAACCAATATAGCAGATTATGGCGCAAGCCCGATGAAGAATTGAAGATAACATAGCCGGATGCCAACGCCAGATTTGTAAATGCGGCGACATTGGCCGCTTATCATTCCATTCGGATGCCATTTTACAGTCCCTTGAATATCAAGTGAATATCAGGCGCGCAACCTAACGTCAGAGGCCGCCAAGTCAACGGCGCATGATAAACCGCCTATCGTCAGGATCATAAAAAAGGCCCCAATTTGGGGCCTTTTCAGTCATTTTAAGCGATGTGCGGCCTAATTACACACATACATATAGTTACCGCAGCTCTTCATAATGTGCAGGTCAGTTCCGTTACGTGAGCGCAGACGGAACGCTTGCAAGTGCTGAGGATCATTTGTCTCTATCTTAGAGTATTGAAGTACATGTGATGTACTGAACCCTAAAAGACCTTTTGTACCATTAGCGAGCGTGTCTTCCGAAAAGTCAGAGGCTGACATATCGCGGAAATTATCATAGCCCATGGAGCGCGCCATCAAATTCAAGAACGCTTGATCCATTCCGCCTGAACGGTGAGCGGCTAAGAGTTTTTGATGGAACTGCGCAGGGGTCAATCCATGGCTGTTCCCATATTGAGGATTAGACCCAAGATAGGCGACACTCTTTGGCGAATAATTTGGCACGTCAAATAGTACATTTGAAGACGGGCCACAGATACGCGAAATACCGCCAGATGTTGGCTGCGCATAAGTCGTGACTGGCTCAGGCTCAGGTGTTGGCTCTGGCATAGGCTCAGGTTCTGGCTGCGCGGGGCATGAAGACGTGGCTTCAACCTCTGACCCATCCCAACATGTTTTCATTTTAGGCGGTTCTGCTGGACAGGAAGCCGCATCTTTAACATCTGTGCCATCCCAACAGGTGACCTTAACTGGACACGCCGCGCGATTTTCAGCCTCTGACCCATCCCAGCAAGATACGACAGGAACCACAACAGGTTTTGGCGCTGGCTTGCAATATTTAAATAAGAAGAAGGCGGCGAGCAGAGCCAATAAAAGCGGTAACAACCACCTTAGGAAACCTAGGCCGCCGCCTGTTGCGGCAGCGGCAGCTGGGGCCGCTGCAGCGGCGGCCGCAACAGGTACAGCAGGTTTGGCGACTGGCGGCGGCGTTGGCGCAACAGGCTTAGGCGCAACAACGACAGGTTTTGGCTTTGGCTTTGGCTTGGGCTTAGGTTTTGGCTTAGCCGCAACTGCTGCCGCGGCAACGATTGGCGCCGCTTTGACTTTGGCCGTAGGCTTGGTGCGCTTACGCTTACCCATAAGATAAGCAGCGCCCGTGGCTGCGGTGGCGGCCGAACTATACCAGATAGAGCGGGCGATTTCTTTGCCATTTCCTGCTTTTAGAATGTAGTCATGCTTACCGTTTTTAAGTTTTCTATATTTGTAACGGTTTTCCAGCTTTATGTTTTTCTCAACTGAGGCCGCGCCGGTTTCTTGAGCATTCTGGGTTGGATAGCCTTCAGAGATAAGGCGAATTTTTCCATTCTCAAAATAGGCGAAGTAATAAAGACCATCACTACCTTTAAATTTCTCAATCCCGTTCTTGCGGCCTTTTGTATGTTTTTCATAAAAGGCGAGGCGTTTGTAATTATCCTCATCATTCGCCGCGCGAGCCTTTGGGCGGGCCTTCGCAGCAGCCGCAGTTTTCGCGGCTGTTTTCTTCGTCGGTGCGGCTTTCTTTTTTGGCGCAGCTTTCGGTTTGGGTTTTGATTTAACACTCCCATTTAAGCGGCCCGCAACACGCTCTGCTTCGGCGCGCGATGATAAATTTGCACTAATCGCAATTTCCTGGCCATTGCCGGCATAAAGCCCAAAGCCATGTTTATTGCCCGCACGTTTATCAAAACGATAACGCTTGGAGATACGGCGGTTCTTCTTAACCGACTCAATGCCGTTATCTCGGCCGGCAATACCTTTATAGGCTTGGCTGAGCATAACGATGTCGCCATCTTGATAGAGCGCAAAATAATAGGCTCCGTCTTTTTCAAATTTAGCAAAACCGTTTTCACGCGCTTTCGTATTTTGTGTATAAAACCTTTTAGGTTGATACTCGTCCAGATTTTTATTGGCCATAAATTCCTCCACATGTGTCCCGCGTGCAGTACTAGGCTAAACATTAACTATCTGTAAATAGCTGTCCACAGATTCTCTTTTGACCTAATTCCGCGTTAATAAACGTCTATTTTTGGCGTAAGGCCGCCCAACGTTCCAATCTTTCACGTATAATTTTCTCACGGCCTTCCCCTTTAGGCGCGTAGAATTCTTGACGCGGGAGGCTATCAGGAAAATAATTTTGCCCCGAAAAGCCCTCTTCCGTATTATGGTCATAAGCATAGCCATCACCATAGCCGATATCTTTCATCAAATTCGTCGGTGCATTTAGGATATGTTTGGGCGGGGGGAGCGAACCTGTTTCTTTGGCCGCGCGCATGGCCGCTTTATATCCGGCATAGACGGCATTTGATTTCGGCGCCGTGGCCAAATGCACAACAGCATGAGCAATAGCAAGTTCGCCTTCGGGTGATCCTAAAAACCGATAAGTATTCATGGCTTCATTCGCAATCATCAAAGCGGTCGGGTCAGCAAGACCAATATCTTCGGAGGCGAAACGCACGAGACGGCGCGCTATATATAAGGGATCCTCCCCGCCTGTAAGCATACGGGCAAACCAATACAGCGCCGCGTCAGGGTCGGAGCCGCGCATTGACTTATGGAGCGCCGAAATCAGATTATAATGCTCATCTCTGGATTTGTCATAAGCTGGCGCGCGCTTTTGCAAAAAATCCGCAACGCCTTGACGATCCAAGGGCGCTTTCACCTCGATTGAAAAAACTTCCTCAGCCAAAGTTAAAAGATAGCGCCCATCCCCATCGGCAAATCCGATAAGTGTCTCGCGGCCGTCTTGGGTCAATGGTAGCTTGATTTCCATTTCGGCTTCGGCGCGCGCTAAAAGCCCATCTAAAGCAGGCGCGTCTAAGCGTTTTAAAATAAAGACCTGTGCTCGAGAGAGCAACGCGCCGTTAAGTTCAAAACTTGGGTTTTCTGTCGTCGCGCCAATAAGCGTCACAATGCCCTCTTCGACATAGGGCAAAAAACTATCCTGCTGCGCCCGGTTAAAGCGGTGAATCTCATCAACAAATAAGAGTGTGCCCTGTCCAGTGGCGCGGCGGGCTTTGGCTGCGTCAAAAGCTTTGCGTAAATCCGCGACACCAGAGAAAACAGCCGAAAGCTGGACGAATTCTAAATCTGCACTATCGGCAATCAGGCGGGCAATCGTTGTCTTCCCAACACCAGGCGGGCCCCATAATATCATTGACGCTATTCGGCCAGAGGCCAACATACGCCCAATTGGACCTTCTGTGCCAATTAAATGATCTTGACCGACAACATCTTTGATGAGTTGTGGGCGCAATCTGTCAGCCAAAGGTCTAGGCGCAGCGTTTTCAAGGCCAGCAGATTCGAAGAGGTTAGACATATAAAAGGTCTAGGGCTCTGATGAGCGCATCTCAAGGTTCTAAAATAAAGAAAAATTGCGTCGAAAAAAAATGAACCCGACATCATTGCTGATATCGGGTTCGATATACCATACGGGGCGCAGTGTATGATATAAATTTGTTATTCATCCCACATCATGAATGATTGCCGTATATAATCTCGAACATGAATGGAAGATGAACAACTGTTGGACAACAGTTTAATATATGTTAACCATGATAGAATCTATAGATTTGAGCTTCTAATTAACATTAGAATCGAAATCAAAGGGGGAGCGATTCGTGGTCAGCAAGGTCAATAATCCAAATCATTCACTGCCGCATCACATTAGGGGTGCCTTTCGTGGATATGAAACAGCGCTGTCACGCTATTTGGTATCGCGAGGTCTACCACTGTCTCATTTTCATATTCTGAGACTTCAATGGGATGAGGACGGGCAAACACAAAAAGACATCGCGGAAAATGCCTTTATGACAGAAAGCGTGACCTCCCAAGTTATCAAAGCGATGGAAAAGGCTGGGTTGGTGAAAAGAAAAGCCGACCGCGCAGATGCCCGCCGCAAGCTCGTCTTTATTACCGAAAAAGGTACGAAGATACGTGAAAGCATCGTTCTGGGCGGCATTGAGATTTCGAAAAAAAATGCCCCTGACATCTCTCCGCTAGACGTCAAGACCGCCATTAATGTTCTTATTAAAGTCCGTGAAGCCTTTGACGCTTACAATGCCGCCTATATAAAAGAGAGCGATTAGCTCCGATAGACTATCGCCCTTATAGGCTTGCCCTAACGGCAAGTTTCGCTAAACATCAGCAACATTAGGAGGGTTACATGCTAAGCTTATTTGAAATTGCCGCGCTTTTGCTCGTGCTATCGGCCATACTCTCATGGCTGAACCGCGCTTATATCAAGCTACCGCATACAATTGGTCTTTTGGTCATGGCGCTTATTGCCTCCTTTGGGGTTATCGCCCTCGAAGCTATGTTCCCGAGCCTGCAAGTCTATGAAACCTTATCTGGCGCGATTGGTCAGATTGATTTTAATGAGACCCTGATGAAGGGCATGCTCGGATTTCTGCTCTTTGCAGGGGCTCTCCACGTAGATTTTGGTAAATTACGCGACGCGAAATGGGCGATTGGCTCTATGGCGACCTTTGGCGTCATCCTCTCGACCTTTATTGTTGGCACGGGGTTTTACTTCATTGCAAAATTTCTGGGTATAAACCTTCCCTTTATATGGGCGCTGGTCTTTGGCTCGCTTATCAGCCCAACAGACCCTGTGGCCGTGCTCTCTATTTTAAAATCCGTGAAAATGCCAAAAGCCCTCGAAGCGAAAATCGCAGGGGAAAGCTTGTTTAATGATGGTGTTGGCGTTGTCGTCTTTACCATCATCGTGGCCATTGCTGTCGGGTCTTCAGGTGACCACGCTTGGACGCAAACCATTATGCTTGCTGGCGCAACAGACGCCATAGCCGGGGGGCATGGCGGCGGCGTAGGCGTTTTAGATGTCATTGAACTTTTTATCGTGGACGCCATTGGCGGGGCAATACTGGGCGGCATTGCGGGCTGGATAGCGTACCGTATGATGGCCAGCATTGATGAGCACGCTATTGAAGTCCTGATTTCTCTCGCCATTGTAGCTGGCACCTATGCCCTCGCCCAGCGCATTAATATTCTCGGCCATCATCTCTCGGGCCCTATCGCTGTCGTCGTCGCTGGCCTGATGATTGGTAATAAAGGCGCGAGCTTTGCCATGAGCGATCACACCAAAGAATATCTCTTTGGCTTCTGGGAAATGATTGATGAAATTTTGAACTCGGTGCTTTTCCTGCTTATTGGATTGGAGCTCTTGGTCTTAGGTCTTGTCCCGCAATATGCTTGGGCCGGATTAATCGCAATTCCGCTTGTTCTTCTGGCGCGTCTTGCGGCGGTCTTTGTCCCGATGAAAGTTATCGGGACGTTCAAGAATTTCACCAAAGGCGCGATTCCTGTTCTGACATGGGGCGGCGTACGCGGGGGTATCTCGGTGGCGCTCGCGCTCTCTCTGCCAGATAATGAATACAAGCCGCTCATCCTCACAGCGACCTATTGCGTGGTGGTTTTCTCAATTATCGTACAAGGCCTGACAGTGAAAAATGTCGTCCAAAAGGTTGTCGACCCAGAACTTCTTTAAAGCTATTTATGATCCGACAACGAATAAACCTTTATTACAGGTAAATTAAGAATGGCTATAGACAGAACTTTGTGGGACGTTTTCCGCGACTATAACGATTTGCCAATTCTTCCATGCCCGCAATGTAATAAAGGGAAAGTAAAACCACCAAACACAAAAATGAAACTTTTAACAGCCAATCATGTTAAAAGATATGCTAACCATCAAGACTGGGAACCAAATTGGGATGTCAGCACTTGGAGTGCTGTCCTTACATGTACAAACATCGATTGCGGGCAACATGTTCACTTGACTGGAAAAACAGGAGTTGAGTTGGATATAGTAGAGGATGAAGATTTTGAGGTACGACAGGCTTGGGTTTCGCACTTGAAAATTTTATCCGCTCACCCATCGCCCCCGTTACTCCCGTTAACAGACAAATTACCTCTATCTTTACGCCAAGCTCTAAAAAGTGCCTTTCCTCTCTATTGGACAGACCAAAGTTCTTGTATAAATCGCTTAAGAACTTGCATTGAATTATTACTAGACAATCAAAAAATACCAAGAGAAACAAAAACCAAAAAAAATAAGACACGAAGAATTGGTCTTGACCAAAGAATTAAACAATTTGGGAAAACTTATAAAAATTCAAAATATCTAGATGGTTTAAAACAAATAGGAAATTTGGGAACACACCATTACAACAAAATCAATCACTCAGATGTACTAGACTCTTTAGATATAATATATCATGTGCTCCAAGATTTATATGACATTGATGACATCGACGGAAAGTATAACAAACTTATATCTAAACCAAAGTAGCAATATAACTTTTAAACGGATTGCGTACCTCAATATGACTCATCATATATCTTAAGCCTATCATAGGTGCAGTTTAACTAGATTTTAAAGCTGTTATATAATTACACAAAACCTATTGACCTTTGAATGGGAACTGTTCAGTTTAGAGGCGTGAAAATAAACATGTCATATCGTTGGCTATTGGGCGCATTCATTGCGCTCTTCTTTGCGCTGCAAAGCTTTAGTGTTGCGCATGCCAGTAGCTATGGCGAGGCGCCCCATGAGCATGACGGCGTTGCTTGTTCGGTAACAGTATTAGTCGATGATCACGTCGTCATCACGCCTGTCCCGCTCATAACACATCCTATTATATCAGAGACAGTTGAAACAGTTTATCCTGATTTCACCTCTGCACTTTACCTGACGCCACAAGGCCGCGCCCCGCCGCCCCGAGGACCGCCTAGCTCCATTTAACTCAACTATTTCTGCTGCGCCTAGGTGCGGCTAAACCTGTTTGTTAAATTGGAATATCCTCATGAATACCCTTATTTTGCGCAGCGTATCAGCTGCAACCCTATTGCTATCTATCTCTGCCCCAGCCTTTGCGCAGGACACACTCACTGACGAAATTATCGTCACAGGGTCTCCCCTCACCCGTTCTGTTGACGAAGCTATTACAGGCGTCTCTGTACTATCTGGCGAAGAACTCTCCAACCGTTTGGCGGGCACCATTGGCGAAACGCTAAAGTCTGAGCCTGGCGTGTCTTCAACCTTCTTTGGCGCAGGGGCCTCACGCCCTATTATTCGCGGCCAAGGCGGTGACCGTGTGCGCGTTCTCACGAACGGTATTGGCTCGATTGATGCTTCATCGGCTTCTCCTGACCATGCGGTCGCGGCAGAGCCCGCCCAAGCTGAACGCATCGAAGTTCTGCGCGGCGCATCTCTCTTGCGTTACGGCTCATCTGGGTCAGGCGGTATTATTAATGTCATTGATGGCCGAATCCCAACAGAAAAACCAGAAGACGGCGTTGACGGCGCAGTGCGTATCGGGGCGAGCTCGGTTGATAATGGCCGTGAAGCGGCGGGCTCAGTTGACTTTGGCGCGGGTAATCTCGTCTTTCATTTTGACGGGACTTTCAAAAAAACGGATAATTACCGCATTCCTGGCTTTGCGGAGAGCGCGCGTTTTCGCGCCCTTGAGGAAGAAGAAGAGCATCACGACGAGGATGAAGATCACGATGAAGACGGCTACGAAGAAGATGAGCACGGTCATGAGGAAGAAGAGGAAGCCTTTGGCCGATTAGAGAACTCGCAAACGAAATCCACAGCCCTGACGGGCGGCGCGTCCTATATTGGTGAACGCGGCTTTATCGGCTTTGCTTTGCATAAATTCGATTCTGATTACGGCATTCCCGGCGGACACGGCCACGGCGAAGAAGACGGTCATGGTGATGATGACGAGGACGAAGATCATGATGAAGAAGAACATGATGAGGAAGAGGAAGAAAGTGAAGAGCAAGTCACCATTGGCCTGGACCAAACTCGCCTCGATATAAATGGCGCAGTCGAATTTGATGGCGTGATTGAGAAAGTTCAGTTCTTTGGCGGCTATGCAGATTATAAACATACGGAATTTGAAGCGCCCGGCGAAGTCGGTACCGTCTTTACCAATGAAGGTTATGAAGCGCGGCTAGAAGCCATTCAACGCGAAAATAATGGCTGGGCGGCTGCCTATGGTATTCAGCTGCGCAATCGTGATTTCGCGGCCATTGGCGAGGAAGCTTTTGTCCCGCCAACTAAGACAAAGCAAATCGGTCTCTATATGTTCCATGAAAAAGAAATCGGCGATTTCCACCTCGAAGGCGCGGCGCGCTATGAGAACACGCAACAAGAGAACAGCGCTGACAATCAAGACATTGATTTTAATCTGCTCAGTCTCTCGGCGGGTGGTGATGTGCATTTGTCCGATGCTGTACGTATCGGCGGCACGGTCTTTCGCACAGAGCGCGCACCCACTACAGAAGAGCTTTTCTCCAACGGGCCGCATCTTGCGACAGAGCAGTTTGAACTAGGTAATGCAACGCTGGGCAAAGAAACAGCGACAGGTATCGAAGCCGCCTTCCGTCACCGTGAGGATGGGCATCACCTCACCGTCAATGCTTTCTATACGGGCTATGCCAACTATATCTTTGAGACCGAAACCGGTGATGAAGAAGATGGTTTGGATGTCTTCCAATATACGGCCGAAGATGCGAGCTTTACAGGCTTTGAGGTTCAAGGCGGTATGGATTTGGCTGAATTTGGCAGTTTTACCTTGAAAGCTGATACCTTGGCGGAATATGTGCGCGCCAAGACCGATAGCGGTAATCTGCCCCGTATTCCACCGCTCTCTGTGCTAACTGGCATTGAAGCGGATAGTGAGCGCTTTAATTTCCGCGCAGAACTGGACTATGCAGCTGAGCAAACCAAAGTCGAGACGTTCGAAATCCCTACGGATGATTCTGCGCTCGTTAATCTCTTTGCGACATGGCGCGTGCCAACGGGGGCACAAGATGTACGGCTTAGCCTATCGGTTCTAAACCTGCTCGATGTTGATGCGCGGCAACATACGTCATTTCTCAAAGATGTTGTGCCTCTACCCGGTCGTAATTTCCGCATGGCAGTGAGTACGCGTTTTTAATCTGACACATAAGTTGAGTTGAAAATATCGATAGCTGCGATATGGAAGCTGCAAGACCTTACGAAACAAAGGACTTCTTGTGACGACACATATTGCAATTAATGGCTTTGGCCGCATTGGCCGTAATGTTTTACGAGCTTTGGAGGAGTCGGGTCGCAAGGATTTAAAAATCGTTGCGATTAATGACTTGGCCCCGACTGACAACCTTGCCCATCTTTTGAAATATGACTCAGTCCATGGCCGTTTTGGCGGCACAATCACAGCCACAGAAAATTCTATAGATATTGGGAATGGCCCGATTGAGGTTACAGCCATTCGAAATCTTGAAGACCAGAACTGGGCAGACAATAAAGTCGATATTGTCATGGAATGCACAGGCATTTTCCGCACCCGTGACGCCGCAGCCAAACATTTGGATGCGGGCGCAAAACGAGTCTTGATTTCCGCGCCTGGTAAAAATGCAGATAAGACCATTGTTTACGGTGTTAATCATGACAGCCTCACCCAAGATGATGTTATTGTCTCTAACGGGTCCTGCACAACCAACGCCCTCGCGCCGCTGGCCAAAATTTTAAATGATAAGTTCACTATAAAAAATGGCTTCATGACAACGGTGCATGCCTATACAGGCGCGCAGCCGACGCTCGACCGCGTCAACCGTAAAGACTTTAACCGTGGCCGCGCCGCCGCCATGTCTATGGTGCCGACCTCAACGGGGGCGGCCAAAGCCATTGGTCTTGTGCTTCCAGAGTTAAATGGCAAGCTTGACGGCAAAGCTATCCGCGTTCCCACGCCAAATGTTTCTATCGTGGATCTGTCAGTCAATGTTGAAAAATCAACGACCCTTGATGAAGTCCATGACGCCTTTAGAGCCGCCGCAAAGGGGGCGCTTAAAAACGTCCTTCAAATCGTTGATGACAAAGTTGTCTCTATCGATATGAATCATGACCCGCATTCCTCTAGCCTTGTGACGGGGGAGACCGTGGTTATGGGCGGTAAATTTATTCGCGTACTGTCTTGGTATGATAATGAATGGGGCTTCTCTAACCGTATGCTTGATACGGCAGCGGCCATGAGCAAATTTTTATGATGAGCAAATTTCTTTAATCTACTTTTTTAGAGCCTTATAAATTTCTGGCAGTAAAGTCTGGTCACCTGCCGCGACAACGCGGCCGCCATTGACGGCTGAGCCGCCTTCCCAATTGGTCAGCGTGCCGCCCGCCCCTTCAATGACAGGCATAAGCGCGCGCACATCACAAGGTTTGAGCATAGCTTCGATAATAATGTCCATACGTCCCGCCGCCACTTGCCCGTAACCATAGGCATCAAGCCCAAGACGCGAGAAACGCGCGCTACGGCGAATAATATTATAAGCCTCAAGTTCTTGGGGCGTGAGCATAGATAAAGGCTCGGTGCAGCCAAGAATAGCCTTGGATATTGAGCCGCATTTACGGGCCTTTAGAGGTGATGATTGCCCCTTATAATCCAGCCAAGCTTTCGCGTTACCATCTGCATCCACCTGCCCCCAAAAACACTTATCTTGTGCGCTTACATCTATAAGCCCCAAAACAGGCGCATCCTTATAGCTGACCGCTATGAGCGTACTCCAGACAGGAATACCAGCGACAAAGCCGCGTGTTCCGTCAATCGGGTCCAAAGTCCAAAGCCAGTCATTACTGCCAGTAATATCTTCGAGTTCCTCGCCTTCAATATAGTCTTGCGGAAAGGCCTTTATAATCAAATCGCGTAGAACCCGCTCGGCCTCTATATCGGCCTCTGTGACGGGATCATAACCCGTATCGGCCTTATTGATGACCGTCATATCTTGCGCAAAAAGCGGCAGGGTAATGGCCCGTGCCGCTTTGGAGAGCTCTGCCATCAAAGACAGCCGCGTCTTTATATCTTTTTGGGTATAAGCCATAAGGCAGCCATATCATGCCGCCTTTAAAAGCACTAGCTTTAAGGCGTCACTAATCTAAGCGTCGCATTTGATGGCTTTGCATTGGCCTCAAGTGACTTGGCTAAATCCAGTAAATGTTTGCGCGGGCCCTCGCCCATTGAATAATAGGCGCGCACTAAATCCATCGTTTCTTTTTTCGATAAAACATCTGGCGCAATAATTTCAGGGTTAGGCGCATTAAAGGCCGGGTCATTGGCCTCTGACAGACCCTCATAGAAATACTGAATAGGCACAGATAAAGCTTCGGAGAGCTCGAACAAACGCGCGGCGCTGACACGGTTAGCTCCGCATTCATATTTTTGAATTTGCTGAAACCGGATTCCGACCTGCTCCGCAAGGCTTTGTTGGGTCAAGCCCAAAAGACGACGACGGCGGCGAAGGCGCTTGCCAACATGAAGGTCAATATCATTGGTCATTTATCCAATTCCTCATTTTCTAGAGATTATGTGTATCGCCTCATAAGGGAGCAAGGACTGTGCCAATCTCTTTGGGCGTGTTCCCCCCATAAGGGAGGGAATCTGATCCGTCTTCGTGTCATTCTGAGGGGAATCCCCTCAGACTTGTATCAAAGCGGGACAAAGCATGGTTAATAAATGCCTCCTATCACCTCTGCGCCGCGCCAAGCGCGGGGAGCCTTCTGACCTTACAATGTCGTAAGCTAAGTTGAAATCGGAAATAGCAGTCCCATATTGAGGGCGACCCCAACTTCCCTCCCCCCTCGGTTCGGGTCATGACTTTGAAGCGTTTGCTTTCAAAGCTCTTATGACTTGGCCGCCTTCGGGCGGCCTTTTTCTTAAAATAAGCTATTGCGCAGCGAGAACGGTTTCTTGCGCGCGGCTCTTTATAATGTCTTTAATGATCGTCGCCAAATTATCGGCCAGCCGATCATAGCTGCGCTTAGGCTTTAGCGTAACAGGGTTAAGATAAAGATCGCGGTTCACCTCAATTTGTAGCGTTTCGATACCTGACATAGGCTTGCCATAGTGAGAGGTCACATAGCCCCCCGCATAAGGGTAGTTACGCGCCACCGTATAATTAAGCGCCCTAAACGCCGCTTCAATGGCGGCAATCGTATCGGCATGGCACGACACGCCAAAACGGTCGCCCAAAATAATATCAGGCCGCCGTGATCCCATAGGCGCAAAACCGGGCATAGAATGACAGTCAATTAGCAAGCTATGGCCAAATTCCAAGCTCGATTCTGTGATTAAGCTCTGCAAGGCATCATGATAGGGCTGATAAAGCGAGACAAGCCGCGCACGCACAAAACGCGGGCTGAGCGGCTTTTTATATATATCTGTTGTTTCGCTTAGCTTTGTCGGGACAACGCCAAGCCCCGCATTGGCCCGTACCGAAGGCTGGGCGCTGGCATCCCTCAACCCTTTTTCGCTTAGCCCCTTTTCATTTAGCCAAGCTTGCGGCAGCTCATCAGGGGAGCGGTTGACATCGACAAAACATCTGGGAAAGCGTGCCGAGAGCAAAGGCGCGCCATAAGTCGCCGCCGAGGAGAATAATTTATCTATAAATGCATCCTCATTACGGCGAAGCTCGGTTAAAGGGACAGCCGCCCTTGCGGTAAAGCTATCGGGATAAAGACTGCCTGAATGGGGCGAGGCAAAGATAACGCCCGCGCGCCAGACATCTGGCCGTAATATATCAACCGCAGGCCCGAAAGCTTTGAGGCAATCAGCCTCCTGCTTTAGCTCTCGAATAATCATAAAAGACTCAATTTAACTGTCTCTGCTTAGAGAATTTTAAGAGACTGGCTTTATGCAGGCCCAGACTGGCGGGAATTATGCATGTTATGGGGCCATGAAGAGACATGCGTTTCATTCTAAGTCAGTCTCGCCTTAAAGGCGAGAAAAAACGGCGCAAAGTAGCGCCCCGCAAAGGGTAAAGACATATGGCAACCATTCTCTATGCTGAAGATGATGACGCAATGCGCAAGTTCTTCGAGAAAGCTTTGGAAAAAGCGGGCCATCACGTCATTGCCTGCGCGGATGGTGAACGCGCCCTGCGCGCGCTAAAATTTGCCGATGGCGCTTTCGATATGCTGCTGACCGATATTATGATGCCCGGAATGGACGGGATTGAACTGGCCAAACAAGCCGAAATTCTTTCCCCCGGTATTAAAATCATGTTCATTACAGGCTTTGCCGCGGTGGCTATGTCAGATGTCGGCGCGTCAGAACAAACTGTCCTGTCTAAGCCAGTTCACCTCCGCCAATTAGTCGATGAAGTAGATAAACTTATCGCGGCTTAATTAGCCTGCCGAAATCATGCCCAAAACATTAGGGATCAGATAATATTTTGACTTGATAAGAGCGGGGCGCAACGATATAGGCCCCTTTCTAATTTGACATGGCTAATTTAGCATAAGCCAAATTAGACTATCATCGAATGATGGATAGCGCGATTAGCTCAGCGGGAGAGCACTACATTGACATTGTAGGGGTCACTGGTTCAATCCCAGTATCGCGCACCATTGTTTATCAATTAAAAAATACGTTAGACAACTTTTAGATAACGACGCCTAGCGAAACATTCCCCGCAATCACATAATAACAACATCGGTGAATTATTTACAAGAATTACAATCACGGTAAATTTTTATATTTTTTTAATTTTTATTTTATGGAGCCAAACTACTGGTACCACTCTACCTTAATCGGTAACTCATTCTAGCATTGGAACAAGGACTACTACCTCCAGACCGCCCAGTCATACCTAAGTCATAACATCCGTTTCAAGATCATTTTTTGAGCAGCAAGTGTAAGTCCGAAGAATAAAGTTTTTTTAATTTAATAGGGAATTATTTTGCCTGACTGGGGCAGTAAGGATACGGTCCTCCCAGACAGTTGTGACCCTTCCGGGATCGCCCCTTTATATATGTCATCACTATTATTAAGAACAACAATAGCCTTTGAAAAAAGTCGGCTATAGACGTGATCTGCTAATTTATGCGATTTGGCTAAAGGCAGACCAACATCTAGATCAAATATACTGAAATAGGCTTCGCTGGCGAATATATCATTTGGTATAACAGGATGTGTATATATAAGCGGTGTGAGCTCTCCAGCTGAATAAAGCAAATAGAACGCCAAAAGATACTCTGCAAGGCAGCGCTCTTTCTCGTAGGAAGTTTTTGCAAATCGCCAATTCCATCCGGGCGCATCACTTTCTATTCCCGTATAACGATAAGTCCCTTGTTTGATAAAGAATTTCCTATCCCGTCTTCGTCCGATGGCGAAAAACTTTTCCAACCGGTCATAATATGCATTAGGGTCAGGATCCACATCTCGCCACTCGGCACGAAACGGCTGTTCCCAGAACGCTCCATTACACGCTTCGACAAATAGATCGGTCTTTTCAGGGGTTGTTATATAAAGTCCATCAAGTGTAACTCCGTTACAGAAGACTTCCTTACCCTTACTATTGGCTACTTGTGTTACTTTGCCAAGCATCGCATATTGTATTTCTTCAAATATCGGAAACCAGTCATCTGGATAGAAAGAACTCGTAATACTTCCAAATGCATGCTGGCTTGCTGAATAGTCCAACAAAACTGCATCAACGTTATTTTTAACCATGGCCTTGGTAAGGGCTTGCGCCAAATATTCACGGCATTCTGGTAGACGTATATCATAGACGTCGCCACTTTCGCCTTTATCACGAAACACAATTCTGTTCTCTCGCGTTTCCGGCATTCCCTTATAGTGAAGGAAAAAGCGTTCCGGGGCGTCCCTATATCCTGCCATCCGCTCTGACTCTGCAAAATTAACAGTTGAGTAGCCAATAAATTTTTTGGTGAGTCCAGCATCAAGAAACGCCTTTCGCATCTGTCGAAAGCTAGGCATGTCTTCAGATATTTTTGCGACGGATTCGTCGTAATGATAAGGCGAAGAGGCATGTTGATGATAGTTCACAAAATCACGGGGCATAAATAGCCGTTGATCATTGATGCGGCCAGTCTCAAATAAATTTCCTCGACTGAAAAGTGCTAAAAGTGAGCTCGTAGCGACTGGGATAGATGGGTTGGCCTTAAATCTTGAGGCCCAAGGATCACCGAACGGATTAACGATCTGCTCTATAGGACCTTTAAAACTAAATAAATATTGGCTTTTATCGGCATTTGAACATGATGTCATAGGGACTGCTGCCAGCGCTACACCGCCATGCAGGACTTGTCTTCTATTCGGACGAATTGGATTCATTACAGTCAGCTTTCACGAATTTTTTTTCGGGTTTTGGTTCTTCACTTTTGAAATCATAAAATAAACTTTTGAAAAATAGGCTCAAGTTGATAACTTGGCTATCCTCAATAAATTCCAATGTCTGCTTTTGCACTAATACTGTTGAAAAAGCTCCAATATCGAGAATGTTATTTTTTGTTACCAAAGTGAAATATTAAAATTGAATGTGAAAGCACTGTCGAGTTTCTTGATTATCATCGATTGTAATCGAATTAGCTAAAAGCGCAACTTTTAGTTTGGCGCATTTTTTAAAATCCGAATCTGATGACACCACAGAACCGTCCAATTTTATAACGCCGCTAACTGTTATCTCTTTGCTATTGTCTTGAACCTAGTCTGATAACTCTTTATGTGCAGTCTATGCGTTTTCTGGGGATGACATTTCAAATTTATATGCGCCTCGCCGTTAGCCTTGCGTTTATAAGTGCCCTCATATTTGGCGCGAGGGCAGCGGAGGCCCATCAGCTGACGCGCGCTGAAATCACGATATGCGCCAAGCTTAAAACCTGCCTTGATATTTTAGAGCGCCACGGCCCTGATGAATTTGATTATGCTGTATTACAAGAGGCTTTTCTTAAATTTGGGCCTGCGGGAAAAGCCGCGCTTTTTGCCCGTCTCTCGAGCGGGGATAAAACCGTGCAAAGCCGCGCGCAAATATTACTCTCTAAAAACGCACTGACTTATGGCCCCAAAGACCAAGCGCAAATCGCGGCGTTATGGCCGCGCGGCGATATTGCGGCCCATGCCAAAATCATGCGCGCCAATCTCTCCCCGGCCGTGGTCAGCCGCGCGATAGAAACGCTCAGCCACCCTAAGCCCGATATTGCCAAGCTCTCGCGCGCCATCATTGATAGCGCGGCCGCGGTACAAAACAGGCCACCTTTGGGGCAAATGGATTATGGGCGCTTGGCAAAGGCGGCGATTAACGCCCCGACCCCCGCTATGGTGAGCCTTCTTACATCGGCCGCGCCCGAGACGAGCCGCCCTGTCTTGACCCGTATCTTACGCTCAAGCGACGGCCCTTCTATTATTGCCGCCTATGACGCACTTTACTCCCAAGACCCCAAGACCGCCTTTCAGACATTGGTGGGCACACTTTATGATTTGAAAGACAACGAAGCCCAAACCGCTTTCGCGCTGGCTTCGCTTTTACGCCATCGTCATGAAAACCGCGTCGATGGATTTTATCTTAAATTTGCCAGCGATGTCGCCAATGATCCGAAGATGAGCCCGATGGGGCGCATGGCCGGATTTGACGCCGTGATGGGATATGAAGGTTTGAACGGGCCTGCCCTTGCGCAAACACCTTTGATGATTGACAATTTGAAAACGGCTTTGGATAATCATGAGACGCTACCACGCGCTTATGCCAAAAATTTTTATAGCTCCGCCAAAGCTAACCCCAAGCCCTGGGCGGATATAATATGGGGAAAGCTGAAAGCAGATCCTTATAAATATCCTGAAACGGCCAAAGCTTTTTTTAACAATATTGCGAAACTTCCAGCCCCTATGACATTTCAGATTAGTCAGGCCCTGACCAATAAAACCGATTACGGGATGCTCTTACTCGGGATTAAAACGCTAGCGGCTCAAAAAGATAAAAGCAGGATCGCGCAATTGGCAGATTTTAATACTCATCCTATTACCGAGGTCAGAGCCGCGAGCGCTTTAGCGGTTACGGCTTTAACGAAAGGCACAGAGTTTTCAGAAGCGAAACTGCTTAGGGAATCCAAGCAAATAAATAGAACTGCGAAGATGTGCCGCGCTATGCCGCATGACTTTAAGGACGATGCCAAACAGCTGCCTTTCTTTGAGCTGACCAATGTGAACATTACCGCTACGGGGCCTCGCCGTCATTATGTCCAAACCGCCGTCCCGACACGTAGTGGTTGGTTAGTTGGCTTTGGCGCAGGAGAGGCAGGCGGGGATTTGCAATTTTATGATAATAAATCCGGCAAAGGCGTCTCCATTCTTAATCCGCAAAATGGAATCCATAATAATGTCGCAGCGATTATGCCCGTAAGACCTCAAACGCTTGGTCAATATGCTTCTAAATTTTGGGCCTTCATATCAGATGGACATCCCAATGGTCGCGCAGCGGTTTATCGTCTCTCAAAACACCCAACAGGTTATAGCTTGGTACGCCATGCACAGCTCCCGCATAGTAAGACACAAATCGCACAACAAAAAAACGGCGATGTTTTTATTAGCTTTTATGACGAGACGGATAAAAACTATATCCCACATGCCCCGCTTCTACTCTCACCAAATGGCGAATTACGCCGCGCTTGTGAAAACCCATCAAATGAAAATCTCAAGGCGCTTCCCTAATGCCATATTCTGAAGGCGCGGCGTTAAAAGTCTTAAGCGACATTCGCGATCCGCGTACGGGCCGCGATATCGTCTCGGCGGGAATGCTCGGCGATCTTGATTTTAAAGACGGAAGCCTAACCGCTGTCTTGCTCATCGATCCTGCTCTGGCCAGCGGATTTGAACCCGTACGTAAATCAGCTGAAGACAGTCTTTTGGGATTAAGCGGCGTGGATAAAGCCACGGTGGTTTTGACCGCTCATAAAGCCGCGCCCAAAGTTGGAAAATCAGCCGCGCCCAGACGCAGTCCCAATCCGCATCAAGCACGCCGCCCCGAAGGCTATCAAGGGGACGAGCAAGTCGCGACGGTGCTCGCAGTTAGCTCAGCCAAAGGCGGCGTTGGGAAATCAACCATTGCCGTCAATCTTGCAGTCGCGCTAGCCAAACAAGGCAAAGCGGTTGGGCTTTTGGACGCTGATATTCACGGACCCAGCGCGCCCATATTGCTGGGGCTGAAAGGCGTGCGCGCCCATACGGAAGAGGCCCAGGGCCGCCGTTTAATAAAACCTTTTGACGCCCATGGTCTTAAAGCCATGTCCATCGGGTTTTTGACTGAGGATGACGGGCCGATTATTTGGCGCGGGCCTATGGTGCAAGGCGCGATTTCCAAAATGCTCTGGGATGTGAATTGGGGTAAGCTGGATTACCTTATTATTGATATGCCGCCAGGCACAGGTGACGCCCAGCTCGGACTGGCCCAAGATATAAAGCCCAAAGGCGCGATTATCATCTCCACCCCGCAAGACCTAGCGCTCGCCGATGCGCGCAAAGGCGTGCGCATGTTTGAGAAGGTGGATATTCCCATTGTTGGCATTGTCGAAAATATGAGTGTTTATGTCTGTCCCGATTGCGGGAGTAGCCATCACATATTCGGTGAGAACGGAGCAAAGATTGAAGCCGAAAAACTTGGCGTGCCTTTCCTTGGCGGCGCGCCTTTAGATATATCCATTAGGGAAAGCGGGGATAACGGCATACCAGCGGCAAGCCGTGACGGGCCGGTAGCAGATATATTTGCAAAAATGGCCGAAAACCTAATCGCCCAGACTTAAGCCTTAAAGATTAAGTTGGCGGCGCGACAGAAACGCTAGCGCTTGGCGCTGGGATTTCACGGAATTTAAAGCGGTAGAATTTGTGAAAGCCAATCTGCTTTGTGAAACGCATATTGGGCGCCCATTTCGGGTTGACCTCAACTGTATGATAATGGGTCGAGCGGTTCGTCATGGGCTTCGCGCCATTGGTCAGCGAAAGCGTGGCAATGTCCTGACTGCGCTTCCAGGCCTGACCACGCGGTTCACGCATGGTAGAGCCATCACATGTAAAACTGAACTGGCAGCCTGTGATGCGTTCTGCGCCCTGATAGACAACGCCGCAAATCGTATTGGGATAATGCTTGGACTTCACGCGGTTTCTGACGACTTCGGCAACCGCCTTTTGACCCGACTTTGTTTCCGAGCGCGCCTCATAATAAACCGCTTCGGAGAGGCAGCGATGCTCTTGAGCATTAAATTTTGCGCTATCCATCATCTCGGCGGAAACACCCAAAAGATCATTCGTCATGACAAGGTCGCGCATAAGCGGATTTATAATATCGGCGTCCGTATGAAAATCAGTTAATGTCTGCGCGTGACCCGAAATTTTAACAGCCGAGAGATCAACGCCTTGAAAGGCCTCGGCTCGCGCTTGCCAAACAGCTGCCTCACGCTGGCTCGCCGCTTTATCAGCAATGGCTGGAAAAGCCCAAGCCGCCGTCGCGATAGCGCTCAGAGCGACAGCCCAGCCTGCGAAAGTATATCGTTTTGGTCGCATATAATCTACCATGGCGGCGGGGTTTAACGGCCCGACCTGAGTCTGACAATAGTTCATCACGCCGCACATAAAGAATCATGTGATTTGTGACATCTAAGACACATCTCATGAAGAACTATGGTTAATTGCTGATTAAATTTAAGACGTGCATTTAAAAAAATGCACGTATAACGATATATTTTCATTATCAAAGCCTTTCAAAGACCTTGAAATAAGAAATTTCAGCCCAAATTATGCCGATTTCGAGGCAATGGCAGCTTGGGCCGCAGATAATTTGGCAATCGGCACACGATAAGGCGAGCACGAGACATAATTTAGTCCAGCATTATGGCAGAAGGTAATGGAGGCGGGATCGCCGCCATGTTCACCGCAAATACCTAGCTTAATATCTGAACGCGTCGCTTTACCCCGCTCGGCCGCAATTTGGATAAGATCGCCAACACCGTCTTGGTCAAGGGTAACAAAGGGGTCTTTTTCCATAATGCCCGCCTGCACGTAATCAGGCAAAAACTTACCTGCATCATCCCGCGAAAGCCCAAAAGTTGTCTGGGTTAAATCATTGGTTCCAAAACTAAAGAACTCGGCATGATGGGCGATATCCCCTGCCCGTAATGCCGCGCGCGGAAGTTCTATCATTGTGCCCACATTATATTTGAGCGCGCCAACGTCCTTAGCCACACCGTCAATAGCCGCTTTCAAAATTTCAAGCTCTTTGGCGGAGGACACAAGCGGTATCATGATTTCCGCCACAGGCGTCACGCCGCTTTCTTCAGATACCAATTTCTGCGCTTCGAAAATCGCCCGGGCTTGCATTTCATAAATCTCGGGATAGCTAATACCTAGGCGGCACCCGCGATGCCCGAGCATCGGGTTAGATTCTGAGAGCTCCCTTGCCCGCGCCATAAGCTCTTTGGCAGGAAGCCCAAGCGTATCAGCAACGGATTGAATATCGGCCTCGGCATGGGGCAAAAATTCATGTAGCGGCGGATCAAGCAAACGAATGGTACAAGGCAGATCACCCATGATACGGAAAATTGCAGCAAAATCATCGCGCTGAACCGGCAAGATTTTAGCAAGCGCGGCTTCGCGGCCGTCTTTATCCGTAGCTAAAATCATTTCGCGGAAATGGGCCAGACGGTCTGCCTCAAAGAACATATGCTCTGTACGGCAAAGACCAATGCCTTCCGCGCCAAAATCGCGCGCAGTTTGTACATCAAGCGGCGTTTCAGCATTGGTGCGAATACCCAGCGTGCGCGCCTCATCCGCCCAGCGCATAACCTTGGCAAAATCGCCCGAAAGCTCAGGCTGTATCATATCCACCTTGCCCGCAAAAACCTGACCCGTCGCCCCGTCTACTGTCACGATATCGCCTTTTTTGATAATGCGGCCCGCGACTGAAAATTGCTGGTCTTCATAATCAATGCGAATATCCCCCGCGCCAGACACACAAGGCGTGCCCATGCCGCGCGCGACCACAGCCGCGTGAGAGGTCATGCCGCCCCGCGCTGTAACAATCGCTTCGGCGGCGTGCATGCCATGAATATCTTCAGGCGATGTTTCAGTCCGAACAAGAATAACCTTATGGCCCTTCTTCTTAAGCTCTTCGGCTTCATCGGAGTTAAAGACAACTTCACCCGTGGCAGCGCCCGGAGAGGCCGGAAGGCCCATGGCAACCACATCACGCGGCGCATCTGGGTCAAGGGTTGGATGAAGTAATTGATCTAAAGAGAGCGGCTCAATGCGCATCAAGGCTTCGTCATGTGTAATCTGACCCGCCTCGGCCATATCAACCGCAATTTTTAGCGCGGCGCGGGCCGTACGTTTCCCCGTCCGCGTCTGGAGCATCCAGAGCTTACCTTGCTCGACGGTAAATTCGATATCTTGCATATCGCGGTAATGAGCTTCGAGCTTTTCAAATGTCTTGGCCAGCTCAGCGTAAACCGTGGGCAAAGCTTCTTCCATAGAGGGGGCTTTATCACCCATCGCTTCGCGCGCTTTTTTCGTCAAGGTTTGCGGCGTACGAATACCAGCCACAACATCTTCGCCTTGAGCGTTGATAAGGAATTCACCATAATAAGTGTTCTCTCCAGTGGACGGGTCGCGCGTAAAAGCAACGCCTGTTGCCGAGGTTTCGCCCATATTCCCAAAGACCATAGCCTGAACATTGACCGCCGTGCCCCAAGCCGCAGGAATGTCATTTAAGCGGCGATAGACAACGGCGCGGTCATTCATCCAAGAGCCAAAAACAGCATCAATCGCGCCTTGTAATTGCTCACGCGGGTCTTGCGGGAAGTCTCTACCTAGCTCGCGTTTCACCGCTTCCTTAAAGCGCTCAATCACCTCGGACCAATCCTCGGCTTCCATTTCAGTATCGAGCATATAGCCTTGGTCATCTTTATGACGCTCTAATATATCTTCGAATGTATGGTGATGCACGCCCAGCACGACATCGGAATACATGGTGATAAAGCGGCGATAGCTATCTAGCGCAAAGCGTTTATCGCCAGAGAGCGCGGCAAGCCCCGCAACGGTTTCATCATTCAGACCTAAGTTTAGCACCGTATCCATCATGCCGGGCATAGAGGCGCGCGCGCCAGAACGTACAGACACGAGAAGCGGGTTTTGACTATCTCCGAATTTTTTACCGGTCAGCTTTTCAATATGGGTGAGGCCCGCTTCGGTTTGCGGGTCTAAATCATCTGGGTATTTTTCGCCGTTCTCATAATAACTCGTGCAAACTTCGGCTGTCATCGTAAAGCCAGGCGGGACAGGCAAACCAAGGCTCGCCATCTCGGCCAGGTTCGCGCCCTTGCCGCCCAAAAGATTTTTCATCGAGGTGTCGCCTTCAGCAGATCCCCCGCCGAAATTATAAACCCATTTTGTCATAGGACTCTTCCACATATTTGCCCCAAATTTGTAGAGCTTATAGCATAGATAGATTAACCGTTTATGCGGTCAAAGTCGGCGATTTGACGCGCCGTATCACGTATCTGGGCTAAGAGTCTAAGATTGTTTTCTTTGACAGCGGTGTCATCTGAAATAACTTGAACATGTGTGAAAAATGCATCAATCGGCGCCCGTAAAGTGGCCAGTTCTGACATAGCTTTGGTGTAATTTTCATCATTAAGCGCAAACTCAATCTTGGGACTTGCGCTCTGAAGCGCCTCATAAAGCGCAACCGATTCTTTTTCGCTGGGTTTATTGGGCGCCCCTGCGGGTAACTCACCCTTCTTTGCTTCGGCCTTGAGGATATTCGCCGCGCGTTTATAACCTGCGAGAAGGTTTTCGCCTTCAGAGGTTTCAAGGAAAGTTTGAAGGGCCTCGACACGGTTGACGATGGAGAGGAGGTCATCTTGTCCTTCAGTCAACGCCGCATCGATAATGTCGTGGCTTATGCCTTTATCGCGAAGATAGACTTTGAGGCGGTCAAGTATGAAGGCCAGCAAGTTCTGCATTTGACTATCTGTAAGTTCAGCTAATTCCTCAATTTCATTAATGGCGGGAAAATCATCGTCAAAAGAGGTTACATCAACATTTTTCCCCAAATGTTGCATAGCCTTCAAACCTTCTGATACCTTTTTGTTCATTTCTGAACTTTTCTTATTGATCATCGAGGAAAATATAAAGTTTGAATGAGATCGAAGGAAGAAATCTAATGGAATTCGTTTCGAGTTCTCTAATATAATCCGTACCACGCCGAGGGCGGCGCGTCTTAGCGCAAAGGGGTCTTTTGAGCCTGTCGGTTTTTCGTCAATCGCCCAAAACCCGACCAATGTATCGAGCTTATCCGCGAGGGCCACAGCGACGGCGACAGGGTTTGTCGGCACGGCATCACTTGGGCCTTGGGGTTTGTAATGCTGCTCAATGGCGGTGGCGATGTCAGCATCACCGTTTTCGCGGCGATACATTTGCGCGCCGATTTGACCTTGCAGCGAGGTAAACTCGATAACAGTTTGCGTGACCAAATCACATTTGGCGAGCTTGGCGGCTTGTTCCGCCTTATCGGGGTCAGCGTCAATATTATCTGCGAGCGTTCTAGCAAGCGCAGCAACACGATCGGCTTTTTCTTGAATAGAGCCAAGCTTCTTATGAAAGACAACCGTGTCGAGCTTATCATAATAATCTTCGAGCTTTTTCTTCGCGTCCTCGCTTTGGAAAAACTGGGCATCAGAGAGGCGCGCCGAAATGACTTTACCGTTCCCTTTTTTAATCGCCTCGCCACCATCTGGCGCAATTTGGTTGGCGACGATAATATAATGCGGCGCAAGATTACCTGTTTTGGGATCGCAGACGGTAAATGTCTTTTGGTGAGTTTTCAGGGTCAGGCGAATAACGTCATCAGGTAGCTCTAGGAAGCCCTTATCCATATCGCCCAAGATCACGACGGGCCATTCGGCGAGACCTGCGACTTCATTGAGCAAGCCTTCATCCTCGACAAGCTCTAAACCTTTGGCTTTGCAGGCCGCGCGGGCATCGGTCAGAATTTTATCTTTGCGCTCGCAGGTACAGATCATGACATGACCATGAGGTTTCTTTGGTCCTTCAAGCTGTTTGCGGTAATCTTTGAAACTCTTGACCGTGTAAGGCCCCTTACCGTGGCGGCGGTGGCCTTCGGTCGTGTTACCGGTTTTCACGCCGCCAACTTCAAAGCTGATGACCTTGCCATCCAGCACACATATCATGCTGGTGAGCGGGCGAACCCAGCGGAAATTTGACGTGCCTGATTTCATAGATTTCGGCCACGGGAAATTATTCATAATTTCTGGGATAAGCGGCGCGATAATATCGGCGCTATCTGCGCCAGATTTTTCAATCAACGCCACATAAAAATCACCTTTTTTCGGATCAGTTCGGATTTCGGCCTCAGAAATATCGGACAGCCCTGCCCCGCGCATAAACCCAGCCAAAGCCTGTTCAGGGGAACTCACACGCGGGCCCTTACGTTCTTCAGAAATATCGGGCGAGCGCAGCGGAATATCCGCGGTAAAGACGAGACGCCGCGGCCCCGTATAACAATGCTCACCTTCAACAGTGAGGCCTGCTTTTTTAAGGCCATCAACCAGGGCCTTGGACAGGTCCTGTCCAGCGCGTTGCTGCATCCGCGCCGGAATTTCTTCGCAAAAAATTTCAAAAAGAAGCTCAGCCATTATTGCCACGCGCGGTTCGTTACCGCCTTCTCACTGGCAACATGGGCTTCGGCGCATCCCTTGGCGAGATCGCGCACACGCTTGATATATTCCTGCCGTTGGGTTGGGGACACCACGCCGCGTGCATCGAGCAAATTAAACAGATGCGAGGCTTTGAGTGCATGTTCATAGGCGGGGAGCGGGAGCGGAGTTTCAAGACCTAAGAGGTGATTACATTCGGCCTCAGCATATTTGAATTTTTCCAAAATTTTATCTGTATCTGCATGTTCGAAATTATAGCTCGATTGCTGGACTTCATTTTGGTGGAAGACATCCCCGTAAAGCACTTCGGGCGTGCCGTTAGCGGCGTTCGCTTCCGTAAAGACAAGGTCATATACATTATCCACATTTTGCACATACATGGCGAGGCGTTCGAGCCCGTAAGTCAGCTCACCTGACACAAGGTCCAGGTCTAGCCCGCCTACCTGTTGGAAATAGGTATATTGCGAAACCTCCATACCGTCACACCAGACTTCCCAGCCTAGCCCCCAAGCGCCAACGGTGGGGTTTTCCCAATCATCTTCGACAAAGCGAATATCATGCAAGTCCATATCAATGCCGATAGCCTCAAGGGAGCCAAGATATAGCTCTTGGTAGTTGGGCGGATTGGGCTTCATGATGACTTGAAACTGATAATAATGCTGCAAGCGGTTCGGGTTCTCGCCGTAGCGCCCATCAGCGGGCCGGCGCGAGGGCTGAACATAGGCCACATTCCACGGCTTTGGTCCCAAAGAGCGCAGCACAGTTGCGGGATGAAGCGTACCCGCCCCGACCTCTGTATCGAAGGGTTGCAAGATGACACAGCCCTGCTCCGCCCAATAATTTTGAAGCGTGAGGATGAGTCCTTGAAAGGAGAGGAATTTATCCGATGTCTTTGCCATTAGTGGTGGCCCTGTTACATTTGGCGCGAACCTAGTCAGAACCGCTTAAATTTCAAGTCTTAAGGTCTATGTCTTACGGTTTATGTATTTCCTCACTTAAACCCGCATCAATGAAAGCCTGACGCGCATCTTCATAGTCCTCATCGACTACCATGAGGCGGCGCGGGATAATCCCAATAGAGCCGTCAATGATGCTTACATTTTGATCCATCAAAAAAAATGGTATATCCGCCTCTTTTAATACAGCCTGCGCAAAATTAAGCGTAGCCGGGTTTACCGTTTTCAAGATCGCAATCACGGCGGCATCTTAGCTTAAACACGGCTAAGAGAAAGGTTAAAACGTAATCAATTCATCGCCAAGTCCGGCGGCTTCTAAACCTCGCGCCCGTCCTCGGCATCTTCATCAATCACCATAAGACGGCGGCGCACGGTGATGGTCGAGCCATCAAGAACAGAACTATGCATATCAAAGAGGAAACTCTCAATTTCTGCGTCTTTTAATATGGCCTGCGCATAGCTTAAGGTCACGGGATTCATGGTTCGAATAAGACAAATCATAATTAGGTCTCCATTTTTGCCGTTACAGCCATCTGCGACGCCATTGTCTCTTGCCGCGCCGCAAAAGCGTCCTTAAGTTAAGGATAGCAATAAAGGTTATATGGTGAACGCACCCGCACAAATCAAACACGACAATACGGCATCTGCCGGTCCAACACCGGCAGAGCGGCTTTGGATGATGTCTGCGGAAGATATGGCCGCTGTTGACGCTTTGATTATACAGCGTATGGATAGCCCCGTAGGAATGATCCCTAACCTTGCTCAGCATCTTGTCGGGGCGGGCGGGAAACGCCTGCGGCCGCTCTTGACCATCGCAACGGCACGGCTCTGCGGTTATGAGGGTACAAGCCATCATAAACTCGCTGCGGCCGTTGAATTTATACATTCTGCCACGCTTCTTCATGATGATGTTGTTGATGAAAGCGAGCTACGCCGCGGACAAAAACCCGCTAATCTGATTTGGGGCAATAGCGCCTCTATCTTGGTCGGCGACTTCCTTTTTGCCCGCGCCTTTAATTTGATGGTCGAAACAAATTCAATGGACGCGCTCGGAATTTTATCTAACGCCTCCTCTGTCATTGCCGAAGGTGAAGTACAGCAACTTGCTGCCCTGCGCGATGTGAACATGACCGAGACCGCCTATATGGAAGTGATTTCAGCCAAAACGGCAGCGCTTTTTGCAGCGGCCACCGAAGTTTCGCCTGTTATTGCCGGGCGCTCCGAGGGTGAACGCAACGCTTTGCGTGATTATGGTTTAAAATTAGGTCTTGCCTTTCAACTTGTTGATGACGCGCTGGATTATGGGGGGTTCGAGTCCGCCCTTGGCAAATCAGTCGGTGATGATTTCCGCGAAGGCAAAATGACACTACCTGTTATTCGGGCCGTGGCCGCAGCAAATGCAGATAACAATGCTGCCGAAATAGAATTTTGGCACCGTGTTATCGTCGATCACAAACAATCCGATGTTGATTTGGAAACGGCTGTATCTTTACTGCGCAAGGCTGGCGCGCTGGATGCAACAATGGATATGGCGCGGCAATTTTCCAAAGAGGCCAGAGACGCCTTATCTATTTTTCCTGAAAGCCCTTGGCGCGAAACCCTGATGGATCTCGCTGATTTCGTCATTGACCGGATTAATTAGCCTCACCTAGACGCGCTGCCACACACCACCAGTTGGGGTGCTGAGTTTTGATTGCGGCTTCGGCGCGTTTACGCGATGTGTTATTTTCAAAAATCCCGAAACATGTCGCGCCCGAGCCTGACATACGGGCCAGCTGACACCCATTTTGTGACGCAAGCGCTCTAAGAACCTCGCCAATGATTGGCGCTTGCGCGGTCGCAATAGGTTCTAAATCATTGCGGCCATCCAAAGCGCGGGCGAGTAAATCCCCTGACATTTTCATCGGGCGCGGCGTTTCCCGAATATCTGGGCCCGCGTCAAAAGCTTTAAAAATAGCTCCCGTGGAGACAGCAATGCGAGGATTTATCAGCAAAGCCTGTAATTGTCCCATTTCGGGCAGTAAGGTTACATCTTCGCCAATACCAGTCATATGGGCTGTTTGGGATTTCAAACAAACAGGCACGTCTGCTCCTAAGCTTACAGCCATATGTAAATCATCTATATGGCACATACGCAAAATGGCGGCGGCATTGGCGCTGCCCCCGCCAATACCCGCCGAAACGGGAAGGTTCTTTTCAAGCGCTATAGATTGCGGGCCGGACCTGGCCGCGCTCAGCGCTCTTAAAATGAGGTTATCCCCGCCAACCGTTAACCCTTCGCCAAAGGGCCCACCAATCGACAATGTTGTTGTTTTCGCTGAGCGCATTTCTAGGCTATCACCAATATCAGCAAAGACCACCAAACTATCGAGGGGGTGATAGCCAAAAAATGGATCATGGGGGTCTTGGATGATGCGGCCAACATGCAAAGTTAAATTGATCTTTGCGCGCGCCGTTTCGGTTTTAGGCGCGGCTATGGCAGCGCCTTCACGGCCTCTAACCCGCCCTTTAATTTCATGCGAATAGCGGCGCGTTCCTCATCTGTCGGATCAAATTCCAACGCGCGTTGCCATTGATACCCCGCCTCACGATAGCGGCCAAGTTTCCAATAAACATCTCCAAGATGATCAATAATCGTTGCCGAGCTTGGTGATAAGACGACGGCGTCTTCGAGTTTATTTTTCGCTTCGCTATATTGGCCAAGCTTGTAATGCGCCCAGCCCAAACTATCCGTGATAGCGCCGCTATTAGGGTCAAGCTTAAGCGCCTTATTAATCATGGCAAAAGCCTCGGTTAGATTTTCACCCCGGTCCACCCATGTATAGCCAAGATAGTTCAGGGCATCTGCATCATCGGGATTAATTTCGAGCACGCGCTTGAAATCAGCCTCTGCACTGGGCCATTGTTTTTCACGCTCATAACAAATGCCGCGAAAATAGAGCGGCTGCGTATCAGCTTTTAGCTCTTCCTCGCTCATGGATTTTACAAGCTCGTCATAAATCGGAAGGGCCTCGGCATAATTTTCACGAATAAGGCGCGCGCGGCCCAAAGCTTCGCGCGTGACAAATGAGGGATGGTTTTTATTCACTGCCTCTAAGACTTTTAAAGCCTCATCATCTTTGTCACGTGAAAACCATATATTGGCCTGTGATAATTTTGTTGACACGATGTAATCTGAATTCGGTTTAACGCTTTCATATATTTCCATCGCTTCATCCTCTCGGTCTGTCCTCTCAAGAACAAAGCCAAGCCAATAGGCGGCCTTATCATGGTCAGGGTCCAGCGTCAGCGCCAAACGATAAAAAACCTCCGCAGCATCGCGGGCACGGTTCGCTAAAAAGAAGCCAGAAGCCGATTCTGTCAGCGCCCGCGCGGCTTCTTGCTTATGCGTTAATAGACCTTCAATGGAGCTACCAGACTTAAGCGACTCGATAAAATTACGAACAGGCCCTGTCTCAAACCCGCCATTTTCTTTGGAAAAGGCTTCCAATTCTTTTAACGCAAGATCATTCTCGCCAATGCTATGAAGGAACCGCGCTTTGGCCAGACGCGTTTCAATCGGGGACTCACCCGTTTCTTCGGCGGTTTCAAACGCCTTTCTAGCCGCCTCCACATTTCCAGCTATGGCCTCAGCCTTGGCGATTTGAAGCGTTGCCAAGGCATCGAAATATGGTCCACCTCCGATTTCTTCAAATGTCTTTTTCGCGTCTTCTAAATCACCTTCTGACGCTTGGCTCCAGCCTTTGACGATCCCCATTAGGATGCCCATGGTCAGGTCGCCCGTATCAAGCGTAAGGAGATTTTGCGCTTGATTGTGCCGGCCTTGCTCAAAGGCTTTTGTGCCTAAAATCGCCAGCGCCATGGGCTCTCTTTTATCCTGGCTATGAATGTCAGCCGCTGTTTTATGTGTAAGATCTAAATCACCCGCAGTTAACGCAGATGTCAGGGCGCGGCGACCCAAAGGGATATCATCATTTGCGCGGGCAAAAGCGCGGCTATAATACTCGGAGCGCGCATCTGCCTTATCAATATAATTTGCATAGCTCCCTGCTAAATAATCACCAAAGAGCTTCCCATCTTCTGGCCTGTCATTAACAACCTGCGTCGTTGTCGTCGTAGTCTGACAAGAGGTCTGACAGGATGCCAGCAACAAAGCCGCGCAAGCTGTCATATAATGACGTAATTTCATTCTAATCTCTTTAACCGAATTGTTGTTTGAAGGGATGTATTACATATTCGGATAGTTAGGGCCACCGCCACCTTCAGGTACAGTCCAGACAATGTTTTTGCTGGGGTCTTTGATATCGCAGGTTTTACAGTGAACACAATTTTGCGCATTAACTTGAAACCTTGGATTTGACCCATCATCATCACGCAAAACCTCATAAACACCAGCTGGGCAATAACGCTGCGCAGGTTCATCAAATTTCGGCAGATTAATATTAATCGGAACCGTCTTATCGAGCAGCTTTAAATGGCTAGGCTGTTCCTCGCCGTGGTTAGTAGCCGAAAAGGACACATTAGTCAGACGGTCAAAAGACAGTACGCCGTCTGGTTTAGGATATTCGATGGGTTTAAATTTACTCGCATCTTGAGTGGACTGAGCATCATCTTTGCCATGCGGTAACGTCATGGTCATGGATTTTGTTTTGGAGAAAATTGATTTTATATTTCCAACAAAATTCATGGCAAAACCAGCGATGTGAAACTTCGTCAGAGTCGCAAACCACATATCCATACCGCCCAGAAGCATACCGCCCATTAAAGGTCCAAAACGCGCATTAAGCGGGGCCACATTGCGCACGGTCGCGAGATCTTTTCCGACAGGTCCGCCCAGTAGAGCGGCATCATAGCCATGTAATTCATCCGCCGAGCGGCCTTCTTTTAGGGCCGCATAGGCCGCCTCGGCGGCTTCGATACCTGAATGCATGGCGTTATGGTTTCCTTTAATACGCGGCAAATTCACAAGGCCTGCCGAGCATCCAAGCAAAGCGCCGCCGGGGAAAGAAACTTTCGGGATAGATTGCGCGCCGCCCTTGGTGACAACACGCGCGCCATAAGCCACGCGTTTCCCGCCATCCAAGACTTTTGCAATATCGGGATGATGCTTCCAACGCTGAAATTCTGCATAGGGAAAGATGTTGGGGTTTTTATAATTCAAATCGACAATATAGCCGAGAAAGACTTGATTGTTTTCAGCGTGGTATAAAAATGAGCCGCCGCCATTTTTCCAGCCAAGGGGCCAACCCGCCGTATGGACAACAGCGCCTTCTTCATGGTTTTCGGGCTTAACGTCCCAAATCTCTTTCATGCCAAGGCCGAATTTTTGCGGCTCTTTGCCCGCGTCCAAATCATATTTAGCAATGGCTATTTTGGATAATGACCCGCGCGCGCCTTCAGAGAGAAAGACATATTTACCGTGTAATTCCATACCGGGTTCATAGCCTTCGCCTTTGGAGCCATCTTTTGAAATACCAAATTCACCCGCGACGACGCCTTTAACACTTCCATCCTCACGATAAACAAGCTCGGAACAGGCCATGCCTGGGAAAACTTCTACGCCGAGCCCTTCCGCTTGTTCTGCCATCCAGCGGCACGTATTGGCCATAGAGACAATGTAATTGCCATGATTATGCATCAGTTTTGGCATGATGAAATTAGGCACGCGGAGAGCTCCTGCTTCGCCAAGCAAGAGAAGTTTGTCAGACGTGACCTTGGTTTTAACGGGCGCGCCTTTGTCTTCCCAATCGGGTATAAGCCGGGTCAAACCGCTCGGATCTAATACAGCGCCAGATAAGATATGCGCGCCAACTTCAGAACCTTTTTCAAGAACAACGACGCTAATATCGTCACCGCCTAATTGCTTTAGGCGAATAGCCGCAGACAAACCCGCTGGCCCAGCGCCGACAATGACAACATCATATTCCATGCTCTCGCGTGCAGCTGCAGAATTATTGTTTTCACTCATGAGTAGGACTCGCTTTTCCTTTGCTATTTGCTTAGTGAATAAACATATTTATGCGGTGAAACAAGCATTCGCTTTGCCGCACACCTTTCAAAAGGCAATGATATATCACAGACACTAAATATCGCTATTTTGACGGCTGATCCTGCCAATTATTCCAATCGAAGGATTATGGAAGCAGGACGAGAAATTGGTCATATTGTGTATCCGCTACCTTCACTAGAACAGTGCCTTAATGTCGACAGCGCGGCCTATGTAGCAGGCTTACACCCCAAACCTGACGCGGTTATTCCGCGCATCGGCGTTGCTTTATCCGGCTTTGGCCAATGCCTTATTACAGCATTTGAAGAAGCCGACATATTTTGCACCACATCTTCCTTTGGTCTTTTACATTCCCGTGATAAATTTCTGGCAGGACAAGTATTAGCTGGCGGCGGCATTCAAGTCCCAAAAACTATGGCCTTTGCAAGCGTAAGCAATATTGATCCCGCCATTCGCGCCGTTGGGGGTTATCCCTTTATTTTGAAAAAACTTAAGGGCACCCAAGGCGAAGCTGTGTACCTTATAAATGATGTCGATAAAGCCCATAAGAAAATCGGGAAATATATTCGCAAACGTAAACCCTTCCTTGTTCAAGAATTTATCAAAGAATCCAATGGATCTGATTTGCGGTGTTTTGTGGTCGGCGGTAAAGTCATTGCCGCGATGCGCCGCACCGCAGCTAAAGGAGACTTTCGTGCAAATATCCATGCGGGCGGCAAAGGCGAAAATATTGAGCTAAGCCCGGAGGAACGCGACATGGCCATTAATGCCGCCGCTATTCTTAACCTACCCATCGCGGGCGTTGATATCCTGCAAAGCCATCAAGGCCCAATGCTTTTAGAGGTCAATTCCTCACCTGGACTTCAAGGCATTGAAAAGGCGACAAAGGTTGATATCGCTTCAAAAATCATTCGTTATATAGAAGATCAGCTATTAAGACGAGAAAATGGATAAGGCCTTAAAGTCAGTTTTAGAGTGGTGGGACGCGGCAGGCGTTGATGTACCCGCCATTGCGCCCAGCGCTAAACCGAAACCCCAATCCACAACAACGGCGAATTCTCAATCAAACAGCTTATCAAAAGCGGTCCCCTCCAGAGCTAAAAGCAACGCAGCAAACAAAACTGAAAAGTCATCTCTGCGTCTTGATGGGGCCCCTATAGCAGCGGCGGCCAAAACGCTGTCTGATTTAAAATTAGCAATAGAAACATTTGAGGCGGGGTCTCTATCTAGCCATGCTCGCCAAAGTGTTTTTGCGCGCGGTAACCCACAAGCCGATATTATGATTATTGGTGAAGCCCCGAACCGCGAGGGAGATATAGCAGGCAAACCCTTTATGGGACGCGAGGGCCAGCTTTTAGACCGCATGATGGCCTCTATCGGACTAAGCGAGCAATCCGTCTATATGACGACCGTCATGAATTGGCGGCAACCGCAAAATAGAAACCCCAAACCTGAAGATGTTGAAATATGCCTCCCCTTTATTTTACGGCACATAGAACTCGTGGAGCCTAAATTTATTGTCTTGCTTGGCAACGTGTCTTTATCGGCTTTGACAAACCTTACAGGGGTGATGAAAAATAGAGGCCAATGGCAGACAATTTCTATTGGTGATAACACTATCCCAGCCTTACCAATTTACCATCCAGCTTTACTGTTAAAGCAACCAGCATTAAAAAAAGAGGCGTGGAGAGATTTATTAGAACTGCGTCAGAAGCTATTAGAGCTGACTTAGTACAGGCTTTATTTTTGGCGTGATTTTTTAGCCAAGCTCCACTTAAGCCACAAAACAAAAATACGTGGTCCCTCAATCAAGTAACGCTTCCATAAACGTTTCGGCTCTGAGGCTAATCTAAATAACCATTCCAGACGGTATTCCTGCATCCATTTTGGCGCACGCTTAATGCGTCCAGCTAAAAACTCTAAAGATGCTCCAACGCAAAGTCCAAGACCGATACAGTCACCTCTATCAAGACAGGCCTTAGCGACCATTTCTTGTTGCGGGGATCCGACACAAATAAATGTATAACGCGCGGGATGATCGTGAATAAATTGAGCGGCAGCGGCAACAGCTTCAGGTTTTTTGCGAAGTCCCATAGGCGGTTGATGATGATTAATCGTGGTCAGGCCATAAATTTCTTTAAGCTTCGCGATGATATCATCATCCGCGCCAATCACATTTATGGCTTCATTTTTTTGAATAACATTATCAAAAAGCTGCCCCGTCAAATCAGACCCTGGAACGGCCTTGAGCGGAATGCCTGAGAACTTTGCAAGAAGCTCGAGAATACGCGAGTCGCACACGGATAGCCAAGACGCCGCATATAGGGGGCCATAAACCTCTGGCTCTTTGTCAAGGCGGACAAGGTGGTCGACATTGGGCGTAACAATATAGCGAAAGCCATGCTTAAGCGTAATCCACTTGGCGCGCGCCAAAGTTTGAATTGGCGTGAGCGGGTCAAAAGTTGCCCCGATAAAATCATATGAGCGCGGATTTACGCGCCAATCCGTTTGACCTGGGCGAGGTTCTTTACGTCGGTCCACGCCGCGTGGTTGGGGCGGGATAATTGTTTTCCCGTCACTATTCGTTTTTACTGGTCTGTGTAATTTTTGTCCCATAGCCAAATTTACCATAAAGGAGTTAGCATTGGGTTTACGTGAAGTAATTTAAGACCAAAAATTTCAGCTAAGCGACCTGGCTTCGTTCTGATTGTTCTCTCATGCGCGTGATAAGACGCCCTGCCATAGACTTACATTGCGCATCATCTTCAGCGTGACCCGCATAAGGCGGTGGCGCGCCCAGATTTTCTCTTACCGTATCCGTTAACATGAGCGCCGTTTCAACAGCATCAATACGTGATCCCATGGATAACATGACAGGATCAAATTTAGGCTCTCGCCTGCGCACAGCATCAATCATCCAGTAAGCCCGCATAAACTGGTCCCCTGCCGTATCATATGACAATAAGCTCACATCTGCAGCAGCCGCTAAACGAACATGTGCAGGGGTACAGCCTGATGTTGGCACAACAAAAACCCAATCATATGATAAAGACAAAGCCGCAAGACTGCCTAAGGCTGAGTCAAGGTCAGCCTTTCCCGCTGCAATCGCCGTAAAATGTTCGTTAGAGGTAACATATTTTACATCACCTAAATCCGCGTCATCATAAAGTGCGTCATGCAGTGTTTTGTTAAAGACAATACCCGCAGCGTTCATCATCGCGCCATCTTGGCAATCGAGCATCAAAACGGTCTCACCAAAGCTCGCAGCTTTGCGGCCTAAAGACAGCGCAAGTTCCACTTGTCCATCTGTTTCACTCGCCGCGAAAACAGGGACTAGCCGCCCTGCAGGATGAGCTTTATCCTGATAGTTTCTTTGAGACGACAATCGCCCCTCCATTCTCTTTAATCCGGACCTTTAGGTCTCTTGATAAAAGCATTATAGGAGAGGCACCTTAAAGTTAGGCGAAGAAGGAAGGTAAATAAGCCTATAAGATACGCTTAAGATTGGCTTAATATGGATGAAGACGTAGCGGCAATATATTGACCCGGAGTCATGTCATACCATCTTTTAAAGGCCCGGTTAAAGGCCGCCTGATCATTATAACAAAGCTCTTGTGAAATAACGGCAAAGCTCTTTCCCCGTTCATGAAGCTCTGAAAATATTTTTTGCCGCTCAGCTTCAAGCAAGGCCCTATAGCGCAAATCAGCGGCTTGTAGGTTTTGGCGTAATTGTCGCTCACTCATATTCATTCGCGACGCAATTATCGGAAGACTGACATAGCCCAAGCTGAGGGCGCTGCGAATAGATTCGCGCACTGAAGTTTCCAAGCTTATATTATTATTTTGTATGTTTAAAAATGAGTCTAATGTTGCCACATACATCGCTAGTTTTTCATCATTTTGAGTTGTTAAGGGCGCTTGAATCGCCTCATCAGAAAATTCAATTCCGATTTTATCATGCCCGAAAAATACAGGGCAATCATAAATCTCTTCAAATAATGATACGTCGGAGGGCTCGTCCTGTCTAAAACTGATGGAAATTATTTCTGTTCCCAAGCCCCAACTTAACCAATTAAAGGTCGTCGCATAGGCAGCAACAACCATGTTCAGTACATGGCGGCAATTTTGATTTTCATTATAAGGAACAAGGCTTAAAAAATGGCCAGACATGTCTGTCCATCCCTTATTTTCATATGCAATTTCGCCCGCATCAATTGCGATGCGTTGGTATTTTGCATTCATCTGAATGACGTGTTTTAAATCTCTACAAAAGGTATAAATCGAACCCGTTTTCCCATAATTGGAAACACGAAAACTATGCCCTACCCGGAGTCCTATGAAAGGGTCATTTAAGACCTTTGACGCCTCTCGATATAATTCCTCAACCTCATTTAGATCAATCCGAATATTACCTTCATCGAATTTATCATTGGTCAAATTTAAGAAGTTTAGAGACAGTTTTCGTGCATAGCCCAAGCTATCAAGCAAGTCGATTTGCGTTGAAAGAAAACGCATTGAAAGCGTGCTATTTAATTGTTCTTTCATCTTGCGCCGCCAAAATTTTTACCAATTATAATATCTATAAATGGCTCATAATCAAATATGATTGGTCTAAATGACTAGAGTTTTACGCAGAGAAAGACAAGACAGATATTTATTTGCCCCCTAACACAGGCATTAGGGGTAATTCATAACATTAAGTTGTTATGTCCCCTTTGTGGGGCGCAAGAAGAGTATGTGCAAGTTTTCTTCATGTACTTTTCTCGTGTCCACCCCCGCTTTAATATTATGACTGGACATTGGGTAACAAGCTCCCCAAATGGCACCCATGCGGCCTACCCCCCTAGATAATACCTCAAATGAGCAAAGCCTTCATTATCAACTAAAAAGCTTTTGGCGCTTATGGCCCTATCTTTGGCCAAAAGACAAACCCACTTATAAAGTTCGAACATTCCTAGCCATGATATTTACGATTGCAGGGCAGTTCATTGTTGTGGCAGCACCGTTTTTTTTAGGTAAAGCCATTGATGGATTAAATCTTCAAATTGGAAATATTGGCTTAGGCGCTGCAATAGGATGGGGCATTATTGCGCTTATTCTCGCCTATGGTGGATTTAGATTATTCTCGGTCTTGTTATCTGAAGGGCGTGAATATATTTTCGCCCCCGTGGCACAATATGCACAGCGCGCCGTGGCGACATCGACATTTGCTCATTTGCACAAACTCTCATTACGCTACCATTTAGAAAAAAGAACAGGGGGGCTCTCGCGCATTATTGAACGCGGGATTCGCTCCATCGATTTCCTATTTCGGTTTCTACTCTTCAATATCGGCCCTACCCTTCTCCAGCTCGCGATAGCCGGTGCAGCGTTTTGGATTGCTTACAGCTGGGAGTTCGCGCTTATCGCTGTCGCGGTCGTTATAACCTATATTTGGTTTACCATCACGACAACCGAATGGCGCCTAAAATTTCGCCGCGAAATGAACAAACAAGATACAGAGGCCAATGCAAAGGCGATTGATAGCCTGCTTAATTATGAAACCGTCAAATATTTCAATGCAGAAAAATTTGAAACAGATCGCTATGACGGCGCAATGGAAGGCTATCAAAAGGCAGCTATCCTCTCCCGAACTTCGCTGGCCACGGTCAATATAGGTCAGAGCTTTCTCATGAATCTCGGCCTCGTGGCCCTTGTCCTTCTCGCCGCGCAACGCGTTTCGGGCGGGGCGATGACAACAGGTGATATTTTCGCAATCACGATGGTGATGATGCAAGTTTACCGTCCACTAAATATCCTTGGGTTCGCTTATCGTGAAATCAAACAAGCCTTGACGGATATGGAAAAAATGTTCGCTTTGTTAGATATCAAACCCGAAATTCAAGACCGAGAATACGCGGTTGATATTAAAGATGTAAAAGGCGCAATCACCTTTGAGAATGTCGCTTTTGCCTATGAAGCTGATCGGCAAATACTCAAAGATGTAAGTATTAAAATTTTACCCGGGCAAACCATCGCCATCGTTGGCCCGACCGGCGCAGGTAAGTCCACGCTCTCACGCATTCTCTTTCGTTTTTATGATATCAAAAGCGGCACCGTAACCGTGGACGGTAAAAACCTCACACACATCACCCAAGATAGTCTGCGCCGCGCCATCGGTATCGTGCCCCAAGACACGGTCCTCTTTAATGATACGATCGGATATAATATTCGTTACGCCAAACCCAGCGCAACGCAGCATGAAATAGAGCAAGCCGCCATGGCGGCTCAAATTCATGACTTTGTTATGAGCCTGCCAAAAGGCTATGACACCATGGTGGGCGAACGCGGATTAAAATTATCCGGCGGAGAAAAACAAAGAGTCGCAATCGCAAGAACCTTATTGAAAGACCCAGCTATCCTGATTTTGGATGAAGCGACCTCTGCCCTTGATAGCGTCACAGAAGGCGAGATACAAACCGCGCTCGATAATGTGGCCAAAGACCGGACAACCCTCGTCATTGCCCACCGCTTATCAACCATCATCAATGCAGATAAAATTATTGTTATGGAAGACGGACACATAGCTGAGCAAGGCACCCATGCCCAACTGCTTAAAAAACAGGGGCTCTATTCAAGGCTTTGGAAACAGCAAGAGAAAGTCGACAGTTAGAGATTACCCAGCTTGACCATCATGTCTTCCAGGCGCTCTATCGTTTGACTTTCCTGCAATATACCTTGCTCTAAAACGATGAGCTTTCCCTTTTGAGTCAGGTCTAAATCTTTCCCATCATAATAACGCTCTTTAATCCGTACATATTTTACGAGTTTGGTTTGGTGCTGCTCTATCCTAATCGTCATCTGATCCTTGAGCGCGTCAAGATCAACATTTTCGAGGGCATAAAATTTGACTAATAAATCATCTTTTAGCGAGGGGTGTTTTGCAGGTTTTGTCGACCAATCTCGAAGAGCCTTTTTGCCAGCTGGCGTCAATGTGTGAATAATGCGGTTGGGTTTGCCATTTTGACTGACCTCTTCGCTCAGCACATAACCTTTCTCACGTAGACGGCCAAGTTCACGGTAGATCTGTTGATGCGAGGCCCGCCAGAAAAATCCAATTGAGGCGTCAAAGTTCTTCGCAAGATCATAACCGCTCATGGGCCGTTCTGTCAGGCAAACCAAAATTGCTTCTGCGAGTGCCATGAATACCCCTTCAAGAACATATCTTGTATCTATGCAAATAGTTGCATATTAACCCTTAAAAGCTAGAAAACAGGAATTTTAATGTCACTTCAAGGTAAAACTATCTTCATGTCTGGTGGGTCACGCGGAATTGGACTTGCTATCGCAAAACGCTGCGCGCGCGATGGCGCTAATGTCGCGATTGCCGCGAAAACCGCTGAGCCTCATCCGAAACTAGCTGGCACAATTTATACGGCGGCTAGAGAGATTGAAGCCGCTGGCGGTCAGGCCTTACCGCTTGTCTGTGACATTCGCGATGAGCAGGCTGTGGATAAAGCTGTGGACTCTTGTGTGGATAAATTCGGCGGCATTGATATTTGTATCAATAATGCCAGTGCCGTCTCGCCGACCCCGACGACGGGAACGCCTATGAAACGCTATGATTTGATGAATAAAGTCAATGCCCGCGGAACGTTCCTTCTGTCGCAAAAATGCCATCCGCATTTAACCAAGAGTGAAAACCCACATATCGTTAATATCGCGCCGCCGCTGGATATGTCACCGCGCTGGTTCAAACATCACACAGCTTACACAATGGCCAAATACGGCATGAGCATGTGCACGCTTGGCATGGCGGAAGAATTTCGCAAGGACGGCATAGCCGTCAATTCACTTTGGCCCATGACGTCTATTGACACCGCCGCCGTTCGAAATGTTCTCGGCGGTGACAGCATGGCAAAGATGAGCCGCACGCCCGCTATCATGGCCGACGCGGCTTATCTTTTGGTCAATCAAAACGCCAAGGACTATACGGGTCAATTCGTCATTGATGAGTTTATCCTAGCCTCGGCAGGCGAAACAAATTTTGAGCAATATAATCAACCTGGATATGATGGCCCCCTCGCCGCTGACTTCTTTATCCCTAGCGATTGGGTTGCCAGATCAAAATCCAACGTCATGGAACACCCTAGCTATAAGGACTAATAATGCCGGTACTCAACGCTCTGGAACCTACACCCCAACAAATCAAAGCCTTCCTCGCAGGTCATGAAGAGGGCAAACCCGTCTACATGCTCAATCTGTTAAAATTCAAAGACAGAGCCACTTATAAAGACGGCGAAGATATTTCTGGTCGTGAGGCCTATGCCCGCTATGCCAAGGCCTTAACTAAAATGGTTGAAGGTCAAGAGGGGTTTGGCGCAATTTTTGGCGGCAATGCAAATGCATGGATGATTGGCCAAGGCGAAGGCGAATGGGACGCCGTTGGCATATTCACCTACCCTGATGCCAAAACCATGTTCGCGACAGTCAGTTCAGAAGAGTACCGCAAAATCCACAAACACCGCAGAGCTGGCCTTGCGGGACAATTACTCATTGCTTGTGATAATGGAGGCGTATTTTAATGACCCAAACATTGCTCATAAACAAAGCTGATTTTGCTGATGTCGCCTTGGTGACAACTGAGGCTGGCGAGCTTGCAGATGGCTTTATTCGCGTCGCCATTGGCCCTTGGGCCCTGACAGCTAATAATATTACCTATCTGGCTGTTGGCGAGATGATTGGATATTGGAAATATTTCGAACCCAAAGATTACCGCATTGAGATGGACGGCTTTGGACGCATGCCTGTCTGGGGCTATGCGCAGGTCACCGAAACTAAATGCGTTGATATCGCTGTTGGGACTCTTATTTACGGCTTCCTCCCGATTGCACAAACGCTGGATATGAAACCGACAAAGCTCACGCCTCTAGGCTTTCAAGACGGGAAGGCTCATCGCACCGAACTTCATTCTGTTTATAATGGCTACACTTTTGTAGATAAAGACCCGAGCTTTGGCGCGCATCGCGATCTTCAGCCGGTCTTACGCCCGCTCTTTACAACGAGTTTTTTAATCGATGATTTTTTGGCCGATGAAAACTTCTTTGGCGCAGAACAAATCGTGCTTTTATCCGCCTCTTCCAAGACAGCCATGGGGACAGCTTATTGTCTCAAAGAACGCGGGGGCGTGAAAGTTATTGGCCTGACCTCGGAGGGGAATAAAACCTTCACACTAGGGACTGGCTTTTATGATGAGGTTTTCACCTATGACACCATCACGGATATGAACCCGGATGTTAAAACCGCTATTGTCGATATGGCTGGTAACGGGACGGTCACGGGAAATATCTATGATCATTTTGAGGAAAATATTGTCTATAATTGCATGGTCGGAAAATCCCATTGGCAAGGGCCAGCGCCCACCACGCCAAAGCTTGGCGCGCCGGCCGTGATGTTCTTTGCGCCTGACCGCATTAAGATCAGAATGAAAGATTGGGGCGGTGAAGGGTTTGCGAAAAACTTAGCCAAACGTTGGCTTCCATTTTGCGGCTCCGCCAAAGATTGGCTTAATATAGAGCAGTCAGAAGAGGTCACAGATCTTTTGAAAACTTATAAAGATTTTTTGAACGGCAAAGCCAGCCCCGCCAAAGGCTATTTGTTTAAAATATAGGAGGCTCCCATGGGCTATAAATGTTTCGAAGTCTCAATTGCAGATAATATCGCGCATATCGTCATGTCCCGTCCTAAAAAGCGTAACGCCATGTCACCTGAGTTTTGGAAAGAGCTTCCCGAAATCGTGCGCGATATTGATGATAATGCCAAAGCGCGGGTCATCGTCATCTCCTCAACAGGCCCCGTCTTTTCGGCTGGGATTGATGTCGCAATGTTCAGCCAAGATATTGGCGCCATTAGTGATAAAAACGATCCCGCATATGGCGCGCATTTTTACAATAATAGTGTCACGCCCTTACAGGATAGCTTTAATGCCTTAGAGCAGTGCCGTATTCCCGTTATCGCTGCCATTCAAGGCGGCTGTTATGGCGGCGGCGTTGACCTTATTACCGCCTGCGATATGCGTTACGGCACGGATGATAGCTTCATCACCATTTATGAGATCAATGTCGGCATGACAGCGGATGTGGGGACCTTCCCGCGCATCCTCAACCATATGCCCGAAGGCGTTGTCAGAGAACTGGCCTATACAGGCCGAAAAATGCCTGCGGAGGAATGTAAATCGCGCGGCTTATATAATGAAGTGTACAAAGACCAAGAGACGATGATGACTAAGGTTATGGCGCTCGCGGCGGATATTGCCTCCAAACCGCCCCTTGCTGTTTATGGCTGCAAACGCATCATCACCTATAGCCGCGATCACAGCACAGCTGATACGCTCGATAATATCGCTGTGTGGAATATGTCTATGCTCATCCCCAGCGAGATGATGGAATCCATGGTCTCAGCCAAACAAAAACGCCCGGGTAAGTTTAAAGACCTGCCTAAAAAAACGGGTTGAGCTTAAACGGCGGGCAAATCCGGTAAACCTTGCATACCCGCTTGGTCTGGGTTTTGGATAACATAGTCTTGTTTTAAATCTTTCGACCCTTTGCGCGAGCCGTCATGGCTCCATCCGGGGTAGGCAAAGAGATAGCCCAAGCGGTGCTTGAATTTCAGGCCCGGCATCGCCGCATCTTTGAGAATATTGGCAAGTTCTTTAAAGGCAACAATGGCGGGATTATGCGTCCCAATAGGCGTGATGATACCATATTTTACGGGATCATCATCGCGTTCTTCGACAAAGGTCCCAAACATACGGTCCCATATAATGAGAATGCCGCCATAATTACTATCCAGATAGCGAGGATTAATCCCGTGATGCACACGGTGATGGCTGGGTGTATTGAAGATAAATTCAAACCAGCGCGGCATGCGTTTAATCGCCTGTGTGTGTATCCAGAATTGATAAACGAGATTTACCGCGCCGATGAAGATCACGAGCAGCGGATGAAAGCCAAGAAGAACGAGTGGCGTCGACAACAGGACGAAACCCGTGAAATGATTATTCCAAGGCTGACGTAGCGCAGTGGAGAGATTATATTCTTCAGAGCTGTGATGCACATTATGGGCAGACCAGAACCATCGGATTTTATGCGCGGCCATATGTTTATACCAATAGACAAAATCTTGTGCGAGCAAACAAGCGGCCATTGACCAGAGACCAAAGCCCCAATCAAAAATACGGTATTTCCAAAACCACATCATAATCCCAAGGCTAATCGCGCCCATTAATATGTCAGAGACTAACTGCCCGAGGCCCATCGACATGGAAGTAAAAGCATCTTTGGCAACATAAGTGCCCGCAAGCTTTCGACGAGCAACCAAAATCCATTCAATCGCCATGAGCGCAAAAAATGCGGGCGCGGCAAACATAAGGACCGCCGGAAAATCAGGAACATCATATTTCATGTGATTAAATTGCCTCCACATGATGTAATATGTCAATGGAACATCGGCTGACAAAGTGCCATATAATAATTACTATTTGTCAGAAGGGGCACATATGCGCGTTGTCATGGTTGGAACTGGATATGTCGGATTAGTGTCCGGAGCTTGCTTTGCAGACTTTGGGCATGAGGTCATATGCGTTGATAAAGACCCAAAAAAAATCAAGACATTAAAAGCAGGCGGTATCCCGATATACGAGCCTGGCCTTGCCGAATTAGTCTCAAAAAACATGGCGTCAGGCCGGCTGTCTTTCACGACAGAGCTTGCCGGCGCCATGAAAGGCGCGGCAGCCGTCTTTATTGCAGTGGGTACACCCTCACGCCGCGGTGATGGTTATGCGGATCTGTCTTATGTCTATGCCGCCAGCGAAGAAATCGCCCAACATATTGAAGATTTCACATTGATCATTACGAAATCCACAGTGCCCGTGGGAACCGGGGATGAAGTTGAAAAAATTATCGCCAAATATTGCGCCGCCAACGATTTTGAAGTCGTATCAAACCCCGAGTTCCTACGCGAAGGCGCAGCCATTAATGACTTTAAAAGGCCTGACCGCGTTGTCGTTGGCACAGATAGCCCGAAAGCAGAATCAGTGATGCGCGCGCTTTATCGTCCCTTATATTTAAATGAAACACCCATTGTCTTTACAAGTCGGCGGACATCCGAGCTTATAAAATATGCGGCAAATTCATATCTGGCGACCAAGATTACCTTTATAAATGAAATGGCTGATCTGTGCGAGGCTGTTGGCGCGAATGTTCAAGAAGTCGCCAAAGGTATTGGACTTGATAAACGTATTGGCGGAAAATTCTTACATGCAGGCCCCGGATATGGGGGCTCTTGCTTTCCCAAAGATACTTTGGCGCTTAGCCGCACCGCAGAAGAAGCCAATGTGGCGCTGTCCATTGTCAGCTCGGTTGTCGAGGCCAATGAAGCCCGCAAACGGCGCATGGCCAATAAAATTATCGAGGCTTTAGGCAATGGAGCCGATACTGACCTTGTTGATAAGAACGTCACCATATTAGGGCTCGCCTTTAAACCCAATACGGATGATATGCGCGACGCGCCAAGCCTGACCATTATTCCAAGGCTTCAGGATAAAGGCATGAAGATTACAGCCTATGATCCTGCCGCCATGAGCGAAGCCGCCAAACTTTTAAGCGGCGTGAGTTTTGCGAAAGGGCTTTATGAAGCCATAGAGGGGGCTGACGCGCTTATTATTATAACGGAGTGGGATGAATTTCGCGCCCTTGATATGTCGCGCGTGAAAGAGACAATGAACGCGCCCTTTTTAATTGACCTACGCAATATATACCAACCCGCCCAAATGAGAGCCTTGGGCTTTGATTATACCAGTATCGGACGGCCAGAGCCCAAAGTAAATAAGGCATAAAAAAAACCCGCTGGCGAAGCGGGTTACTTTGTCAGGGCGGGAAGGTTGCCCTTGATGTGAGGCTAGTTAAGCGCTCAGCTTTTCTTTGGCTGGATCGCGAAGCACATAGCCGCGGCCCCAGACAGTTTCGATATAGTGATCGCCTTGTGTCGCAGATGCGAGCTTCTTGCGAAGCTTACAGATAAAGACGTCGATAATTTTAAGCTCAGGCTCGTCCATACCGCCATAAAGGTGATTGAGGAACATCTCTTTTGTCAGGGTTGTGCCCTTACGCAGCGATAAAAGCTCAAGCATTTGATATTCTTTGCCTGTTAGGTGAACACGGTGATCGCCAACTTCGACAGTTTTCGCGTCAAGGTTCACTTTAATGTCGCCAGTTGTAATCACAGACTGGCTATGACCTTTGGAGCGGCGCACAACCGCGTGAATACGGGCAACAAGCTCATCCTTATGGAATGGCTTCGTCATATAATCATCCGCGCCCGTACCAAGGCCGCGAACTTTCGTATCAATGTCGCTTGTACCAGAGAGAATAAAGATAGGTGTATTAATTTTCGACATCCGAAGCGTCTTGAGAACCTCAAAACCCGGCATATCCGGTAGATTTAGGTCCAACAATATAATGTCATAGTCATAGAGTTTGCCTAAATCGACGCCCTCTTCCCCTAAATCGGTTGTGTAAACATTGAAACCTTCAGACTTTAGCATCAATTCGATGCCTTGTGCCGTCGCAGTATCATCTTCAATTAGAAGAACCCGCATATTATTCCCTCCCAGGCGAATCAAAATCCCGTAGCCAACGAGACATGGTTAATAGAGTTCAACTGTTATGTGAATCCCGTAAATCAAATGTTAACAACATTAATCATTTGAGCCTTAAACACAGAAAAAGCGAAGAAAATGACAAATTAGGGATAAATATGGTTATCAAATTTTAACCGTGTCTCTTCACTGACCCGTAAACCTATTCTGCTAAACACATCGCTAATAAGGGTCAAAAGGCCCATGAATAGTTGGGTTAGGTGAGTAATATGACACATTCAATGGATAAAAGTGTCCAAAAGACACGTTTTGCAATTTCAGACCTTCAAAAGCGTATCGCTGTGCTTGAAGCCACGCGCGAAGACTTAGAACGTCAAATGCGTAAGCTAAATGACAGTGTTCCGGAGGAAGAAGTCGAAGGTAATGAGCAACGTGAGGGATATGTGGCTTATGGATCCTACGCAAAATCAGTTATCGCGCGTAAAGAAAACCTACGGTCTTCTTTATCAGATATTACCGATCAAGCCTCTGAATTATCCGCAGACCTTCGTATTGCGCTTGATGCATTAGATAGTTTTGAGCGCGTGCGTGCCCGTCAAATGGCGGCCAAGGCCGAAAAAGCCATGCGCAAAACAGGCTAAACCTATCCGAGATAATTATTGGGTGAAGTTTTCTTCGTTTTCTACCCATGTATAAATCTCTTCAAAACCGAGATCGAGGGCGGCTTCTTGCCAAGTCTCTGTTTCGGTTTCGTTGTTTTGGAAGGGTTGGAAAGCTGCATAACCAATAAGACAGATTGCCAAAAGAGAGGCGGCAATAGGCATAAAGCGCTTGGAGAATGAATGTGAGACGGGAACAGCCTCAGCCAATATCCGCTCTTGTAAATTTGCGCTCATAGCAGGCGGTACAAGAATTGCGAGTTTTTGATTTATTGAGTCATCATCCATGTTACGCTATCCGTTCTGTCTCTAATAATCGTTTTAAAGTTTTGCGTCCGCGCACAAGTAAACTCTCATATGCGCCTTCACTAATATCCATTACCGCCGCGCCCTCGCGCTGACTTAAGCCTTGATAATAAGACAATGTTACGGCGCCGCGTTGCCGCTCTGGCAAACTCTTCAAAGCGGTTTTGACACGCATAGCTTGATCTTGGCGCGACAGAGCCTCAAAAGGTGTATCCGCTCCATCTACTAATTCAGGCACTTTATCCGTATATACAGGCTTCTTTTTTCGTAGGTAATCAAGACAGGCATTTGTCGCGACCCTGCGCATCCATGTAATCAGTTTTGCTTGGCCCGGTTTCCAGTCAGATATATTCTGCCATGTTTTTAAAAACACGGTTTGACTGATATCTTCTGCGCTCATTTGATCGCCCACCATATAATAAGCTAAGTTATAAATCGTTGTCAGATGCCGCTCCATGAGAGTCTCAAGAGCGGCGCTTTCTCCAGCCTGAAGGCTGGAGATCAAATCAGCATCTGGATCTAGATGTTGACCCGCTGTGTTATCGACAACTTTTCTAAGCAAATTTATTGCCCACGCCGCCTTTTTTTACCGCGGCGCTTTTTACCTTCGCCTTTGGTCAAAACACCGTCGCCATTCGCATCCATACGGATAAAGAGGGCCTCCGATGCCGCATTATATTCAGCGCGGGAAATTAAGCCATCGCCATTTATATCGCGTTTAACGCCGCGCTTGCCGCGTTTTCCGAAGCGCTTTTTACGCTCGGCGCGATCAGACATGCCCTTTTCGGCTTTTCTCACTTCACGCTTAGCTTGCCACTTAGCTTTCATTTCTGCGCGCTCTGCCTCATCAATAACTCCATTTTTGTCGGTATCAAGGCGTTCCAAACGCCGCGCTTCACGTTTGGTTTTTCGCTGCTCCCGAGCGCTCTCAATTTCTGCTTTCGTCAACGCGCCATCACCATTTAAATCCTGTTTGTCAAAACGCGCCGCATTACGCTCTGCGCGCTTACGTTCGCGTAATGCCTGCATCTCATCTCTACTTAGATTACCATCAAAGTCTGTATCAGCCTCTGAAAACTTAAGATCGGCCGTAGCCTGAAACTCAGCGCGAGTAATTTGACCGTCTTGATTTGTATCGGCTTTCGGGGCCGCCAAAGCCAGGCCAGAGACCGCAAATGCGCTCAACGCCAAGACAGAAACAGGTTTTATAAAATTTGACATATGAAACTCCTTTGATGTCTTCATAGTCTAAAACGCATCAATTCAGTTATTCCTGCGCGGATATATAATTTTAAGACTTAGAGCAGTTATAGATTGTCAGGAGAAAATCAAAATTTACCCAAGACCGCTAAACAAGGCGCGCTGTTTTAGGTTCAAGCCTTTAGGATTAGTGGCTTTAAGCGTATCGCCTGCACGGCGGATTGTAAATTCGGCGACGGTGAAAGCTTCATAATCAGTCTTTATGACTGTATCGACGCCAATCATTTTTACGTGACCCTTTGTTTGGCTAAGCGTTAAATCCATATATCCATTATGCAGCGCATTATAATATAAAGCGTCAGGGTTTGATTGGGTGAGTAACAAATTATAATCTGCTGTTGCTCCGTCTAAATAGGCGACCATAGTTTTAGAGGAAATAGATGTCGTCACGAGTTCCAATCCAACTTTCTCACCGGCCTCTGATGTCAAATCATTAACCCAAAATTCATGGGCATCCCCCGTAATAACTAATAAATCATGGATATTTTCTTTAATAAGACGCGCATAAAAATTTTCTCGCGCAATGGGATAGCCATCCCAACTATCAGGATAAACAGGCAGATTATAAGTGGAGAGGCCTATAAAGTCACGGATTCCCGCCCATTCTTTTTCGATGTTTTCCATCGCTTCTTCGGAAACATAAGGCGATAGATCAGGCGTTAAAAGCCGTCCCATAATCACTTGGTTAGCCATAAGCCGCCAAGCCTTGCCCTCCTCTTTTGACGTTTTAAGCGTGTCGATTATGAAATCGCTTTGGGTAGGCCCAAACATTTCTCGAGACGGGTCACGCAAAATATTTTTCTGAAAGTCCTCGGTAGAGCTTTTGGCCTTAATATCGGCGAAATGATCCTCGATAATAATGGGCTCAGACCGCGCAGTCAGACGCGTTTCAACCGTTAAGAGGGTTAGTAAATCTCCATAATCATAACTGCGAAATATATCACTATGGACTCGTCCTGGCCTTGGCTCTCTTATAGGCATCCATTCATAATAAGCCCGTAACGCTGCTTGCCGGCGATCTTCCCAATCCCCTTCCCCGTCTTCGTGATTTTCCGCGCCCTCCTTCCAGCTATCATTACTGGTTTCATGATCATCCCATATCGCAATCATCGGCATTTTTGCCGTAATAGCTTGCAGGCCAGGATCCGTTCTATATTGCGCATGGCGCAAGCGGTAATCTTCTAGGGTGATAATTTCATGGCGTGGTTCATGTAAACGTCCCGTCCCCGAGGCCGCCTCATCAAGGTAATCATCTGCTGCATATTCATAATAATAATCCCCGAGATGAATAAAGGCGTCAAAATGGTCTTGGCGCGCAATATGATCATAGGCGTTAAAATATCCGTGCTGCCAATTCGCGCAGGACGAGATTGCGAAACGTGCAGATTCTAATGACGCATGAGCCAATGTTTTCGTAAGGCCAATAGGTGATATAATGTCCCCGACCCGAAACCGATAATAATAGGTCTCTCCAGCATCAAGATCGCTCACATCGATTTTAACTGTCCAATCCCGCGTAGTATTTGTTGTAAATGTCCCTGACTGCGATAAAGATTTAAAATCAGGGTCTTTGTCCATTTCCCATATGACATTGATAGAGCCACTTATAGGATTTTCAGGCGTCAGGCGGGTCCACAATATAACCCCATTGGACAAAGGATCTCCTGATGCAACACCATGAGTAAATAATCCTGTCGCTTGCCCAATATGCGAAGAAAAACTTTCAGATGTTTTAGGCGTACATGCGATCGCGGTTGAAGCTGTGAAAGCTCCTAAAATTCCCCGACGTGTCAAATTCGTATTCATATTCCCACCATTATGAATTTAATGATAGCTAAATAGCACTCAAACACAAAAATGATAGCGATATTCTAAATAGAAAAACAAGACCTATCGTTTCATAGAAAGGGTCATAAAATAGAGATAAAGGCAGCCTTTTTTAAGCTAAGTATGCAGGCTAGTAATTAATCGCGCCTGCGTCCCAAGACCCTGTCGACCTATAACGTTTATAAAGACGCCATCCATAGTGAGCTGTACGCGGCCCAACACGCAGTTCTTTCATAGCATTCGATATGGCTAACTCTTCAGGAACGCGATATTCCGTAAAGCCATTTTCTTCCGCAAGAGACTTTACGATACAAAATGTGTGGTCAGAAGTAGGCGGGCAATCTCGATCAGGTATAGACTGAATGTGGTCTATCAAAGCTTGAACAGCTCTGAATGTTATTGGCTCATCGGAAATATTTAATTGCACATGTTCCTCTTAAACCTCTATTCACCTTACATAACAGTAAAGCGCAAACTTGGTGAATGGAAAATGAATGCAAATTGAGTGTTCAACTCGCGTTCATATTCATAGCAATAGTTGAGGCCTAATTAACACTGCTGGGAGGCTTATAATAATGGAACAAGTAAAAGAATTTTTAAATCCAGAGAGGCTGGATACTGTCATTGGCTTGGGCATGAATGTGCTTGTGGCCTTGGCCATTTTTATTATCGGTTCATTTATCGCCAAAAAGGTGAAGAACCTTATCACTAAGTTGGCTAAGAAAAGCCCACATTTGGACGAAACACTTTTTAACTTTCTAGGCTCCATCGCGCGCTGGGTGATTATGGCCTTTGTCTTTATCGCTGTACTTAATCGCTTCGGTGTTGAGACGACTTCAATTGTCGCTATGCTTGGTGCTGCGACTGTTGCGATTGGTCTTGCGCTTCAAGGCGCAATGTCAAACCTCGCCGCTGGCGTCATGCTTATGATCTTCCGTCCTTATAAAGTCGGTGATTTTGTCGATGGCGGCGGACATTTTGGTAATGTTGAAGACATCACGCTTTTCACGACAAATATGCAGACATTTGATAATCAGCAAATTATCATTCCCAACGGTAAAATTTGGGGTGAAAAAATCATTAATCACAGCCACCACCCTGTGCGCGGCGTGGAAATGAAGTTTAACATTGCCTATGATGATGATGTCGAAAAGGCCCGTCAGGTTATCCTAAAAACATTGGCAGCGAATGAGCATATCAAATCAGACCCAGCGCCATTCGTTGAAGTTGAAACGTTATCAGAGCGTTCCGCTGAACTGGTTGTGCGTCCATTTACTGAAGGCGCGAATTACTTTGATGTACGTTACTCCGTACCACAGCAAATCCTAACAGCGCTTGGTAAGGCTGGCTTTAAGACGCCATACCCTGTTACGCGTATGCTACAAGAAAAAGCGTAGCGCTTACCCGGGGGCCGTAAGGCTCCTAAACGCCAAAACAATATGGCCGCCCCTCTTTGGAAGGGCGGTCTTTTTTTGTTCTAAGTACAGATAAGCGCTTATCCGCCCCAATTACCCGTAATCATACAGGTTCCATCAGCTTGACCCGTCGTACCCGCAGGGCAATTCGTTGGTACGCCGCTTTGATTTGGCGCTGCGGGCACAGACACGTCAGGCGCGCGGGTTTTAATTGTTCCTCCACCGGGCATACGGTCTGTTGCCATGCCTTTTGCTTTAGAGGTAGCGCCGTCCATCACAGCATCTTGAGCCGCGTCTTTGACTGAGGCTCCTTTCGCCATATCAGCGCCCATATCAATGGCCTTATCAGCGACGGGGTTATTAACGGCATCTTTTACTTGGGATTTGACTTCAGTCTTAGCTTTATCAACAGCCATATTCGTCGCTTTATCTTTGAGCTTATCGCCCATGGCCTCTTGGGCATTTGCAATTGAAACTGTGCTGGCAAGCAAAAGCGCAGTCACACAGCTTGAACGTAAAATATTCATAGATCTCTCCAGTTAATTGTCTCCAGCCAATTACAAGTAAGACCACGATTGAAAAGAATTCTGGCCAAAATAGGGCAGGATTAGCACAGTCCGTCTCTTGACTCTTAGCGCCGCGCGCACGACATCAAGCCCATGAGTGATAACCTTCCGGCTATACCCCCCTCTTTGGCAAGTGCCTTTGAGCCTGAACGTCAAGACCTCCAGCTAGCCCTGACAGATGATTTAACGGCGGCTCAAATGGTGGGTGAAGCCCGCCGCGCTTTGGACAGAACAGGGGCGAATTTTTCATCAAGCACGCAAGATCCAAAACTGCAAAAAACGGGACTTTGGCTTATTGAAATGGTCAAGGCCGGCGCAGGGATTTTAGACCGCGCCAGCCACGCCGATGTCGTCTGGTCAGAAACGGCCCCGCGACCCGTGCGTAAATGGGCGGGACGTAGCTTATTCTACAGCGCGGCAGGCCTATTTGCTCTCGCAGGGTTTGTGCAAGGCTCTGGCCTCACTATGCTGGGCGCCGCCGTGCTTGCAGGGCTTCGTTTCTTTGACCCCAAAGATTGGGGACACTTACTACAAAAAATTCCTTTTATCAAAGGCCCGCCCGCCCTTGAAGATCAATCAGGACGGCGGCTTGAAGCCGAAGCCCATATCCGCACCGACGCCAATGGATTTATAACGCAGCTCGTTGACGCTCTTAAAACAGCGGATCATATTTTAATACGCCTGGCTGAGCCTCAAAAAGAAACCCATTGGCGAGAAAATAACCGTCTTATGGGATTCGTTCAAAACTTACTCGAAGCCGAAGGTGCAAAAGATGGGGATTTTGCCCTGACGCTCATCAAGCAAGAGTTAAAATCAGTGCTCTCGGGCGAAGGTATCGAACTTGTGACCTATTCCTCTAAAACGAAATCACTCTTTGATGTGCTGCCAGCCATTGGCGAGACAAAAACGAAAATGGCGGCCCCTGCCTTAAAGGTGGGTGATCAAATCCTGCGGCGCGGAACGGTCTGGCAAGCAGAATGAATAAAACTAACCCTAATGAATTTATTGGTTTTGATTTAGGCCACGGCGAAAGCGCCCTTGGCCGCGCCTTTGGCGCAACAACGCGCGAACCTGAAATCTTGGAGTATCGCGGCGAACGAAGTTTCGTCACGGCAGTGGCGAAAACCAAAGAAGGCATCAAAATCGGCGCTGATGCGGTTAATCTGTCTTTCATGGCCGGCGCACCGCAAGTCTGGGTAAAATTTAAAGACCGAAATATGAGCGGCCCCGATGTTGAACTGCCGACACGGCTTTTTACACAAACGCTCATTCAAGGCCTGTCTAAAGACGGCATTATTCGCGGGGCCAAAGATAGTCGCTTTATCATTGGCTGCCCGTCAGGGTGGGACAAAAACACCAAGGCAAGTTATAAAGCGCTTTTTGAAAGCGCAGGCCTTAAGACAGTCCGTATCGTTGCTGAAAGCCGCGCCGCCTTAATGACCGCCTTAGAGCAAGGATATCTCTCCATTGATGACGCCAAAGCCTCCGTCCTTATCATTGATATCGGCTCATCAACGACTGATTTTACCTATAGCCGCGATCTGGACGCCGAAGATGTGGGCCACAATGTTTTAGGCTCTGGCTTACTAGATACAGAAATTTTCAAACTCAATTTAGAGCGTCAAAAATCACGCAGACATATTGAAAAGCTGCTTAAGAAATATCCCCATTACAGACCCATTATGGAATATTGGTGCCGCCAAGCCAAAGAGGCCTATTTTACAGGGGAAGATAAACCCGTAGAGATGATCAAACGCCTGCCCGTTAATGGCGGCATATTATTTGAAATTCGGATTGATAAAAAAGATGCAGATAGGGTTTTAAACACACCCATATCGGCGCTTAACAACCAGACTTGGCAAATAGCTTTTAACGCAGCCCTGCGCGATACTGTGGATGCATTAGGCGGGCGCGCGCCTGACACGATATTGCTCACCGGCGGCGCATCGCGGCTGCCTTTAATATTGCCCGCGACAGAAAAAATCTTTCCAAAAGCGAAAGTCGTACGCGGGGCCGAGCCTGAATTTTCGATTGCCCGGGGACTTGCCTGGCTAGGACGGTTTGAGTTTTTACATGCCAGTTTTCAAAATGCCGTCAGCAAACTTCTCTCTAGCGATGGCGCCGTCTATAGCAAAGCCCGCAAAGCCTCTGATAGCTTAGGGGGTAAACTCGCCCCCGTTCTTGTCGATGCAATGACGGATGGATGCACCATTCCTGTTTTCCAAGACTGGCGCTCGGGTAAAATTAAAAGCCTAGATGATGTCGAGAGCGCTTTATCTGACCGCGTGAAAGAATGGCTCCAAAGCGACATTGCCACCGCTGTTCTGAAACCCGTTATTGATGAATGGTTTGCGGAGCTACAGCGAGATATCGAAAAAGAAACGGATCCGCTTTGCCGTGACCACGGCCTCCCGGCTATGGTATTATCTCTCGATGATAGTCAGCATGTCAGCCGCCATCTTGAAGACCTTGCTATTGCCGCGCCCCGCGTTGATACGCTGGAATCCGATGCAGCCTTTATGGGTACCACCCTCACCGCTGTGATTATTTCAGCTCTTTTAGCCAAGGCTAATTTATTCGCGCCTCTCTTTTTAAATCCAATCGGATTAGTCGTTGGCGGCGCTACGGCGGGAGGTATTTTTATCTATGGCCGCAAATCTTTACAAGGCCGATTTAAAAACGCCAATGTGCCCGTGCTCGCGCGGCAAATTATGACTGATGGCCGTATCCGAAAGGCAGCTGAAAAACAACGCCCTGACCTGATTGCCGCTGTCTCAGATGCCTGGAGCAAAGCGGCCTCTGACCGCTTTACACAAGAGCTTACAGATACGCTCGAAGCGGCGTTAACTGAACGCGCGGATGATCGCGCGATGCTGTTTTTGATTTAGCGCTTCGGCTTTAGATCAATATCAAACTCTTCATCACCGTCCATTTCAATCACAATACGGGTCTTGGTTTTTCCGTTTTTACGGATGACCTTTTTATCAATCGATAAATTACGGCCAAATCCTTCAATGTCAAAACTCTCATCGCTATCTTTATCGACCTTGAGGCGGCCAAGGCGCTTGCCTTCAAAATTTAAGGATACGCCCTCATCCGAGCTCTCGACTTCAAAATCATCCGCAAAATCCAGCATCATATCCGCAAGGCCAGAAATAATACCAGAATCGGATAAGATATCTTCCAGCGCCACAGCGGCGTCACGAATATCTTCTAAGGTTTCAATATCCTGATCTTCTTTTAAAAACCTGTTTTTGTTTTTGGCCTTATCCAGTTTCTTATCCATATCACGCGCATGGCGCTCGAAACGTTTTTCTAGCCTTGCGCCAAATTCTTCCGCGTCCATGGTGTCATCCGAAGTGGCATCTTTACGCTTCATCCGAATAACTTTTTTTATGACCTTCTCATCAGTTTCGGTGTCAGCGTCCTGCTTATCCGACTTTTTTCCAAAATTAGGCCAAATGCGTTCCACTTTTGGTTTTGCTTCAGTCTCATCAGACTTATGGGGATGCGCGATAGCGACAGCGCTTAAGGCCAAAATAGCCACAGGAAAAATAATTCGTTTCATCTAACTCTCCTTTGAAAGTTCTCCATCATAAAACTTATCAAACCTTACGTAAACTTATCTTCACAGTTGAGCGCATCTGCCGTATGGAGACGCCATGTTGAAAGATCGGTATTTTTACCCGTTAGCAATCACGCTTATCGCCGTCATGATTTGGTTCGCCTTATCAGCCAGCAAGCATGAAGAATTGACCTTAGAAAAAGTTGTATCGAATGGATATATAACGCAGGGTGAAGACCTTAAAATGCTAACGGCCTCGCCCGGAATGTCATATGCTTACCTTGAGAAAACCGAAAAAGACCCAGAGCGGGTTGTCTTAAAAACGAATGTGGCTTTAAAAAATGCAGCATCCGCTGGTATTTTCGCGGCACTGGGCCCTGAATATGAAGCCGCCTTTGCCAATCGTGATTTAACGATCACAGTTCGCGCAAGACAAGGTAAAATCGATCCACTCTCCCATTTCTATATGGGATATTTTACAGCTGACGTCGGCGATTCGGGTTGGATAAAACAGGATCTGACACAAGACTGGCAAGATTATAAAATAGAGTTTACACCCAAGACACCTGTCAATGACAATGGAATTGATTATTTGGGGGTTTGGCCCGGAGAAAAAGGGACGCAAGATACGATGGAAATTCAGTCAATGAAAATAGACGTTATTCCAAGTCTAAAACCCTAGAGTTTACGCTGAGAATCTTTTAATCATCGCCTGCGCCTCTGCCCCGATTTCAGGATGATCCTTAGCAAAGGCGAGGACGGCTTCGAAATAACCAATTTTGGATCCGCAATCATAATCCTGACCTTTATATTCATAAGCATGGAAGGTTTGTTCCCCCATCAATGTTGCCATAGCATCAGTCAGCTGTATTTCGCCGCCAGCGCCTGCCGCTTGAGTTTTAAGAATATCCATGATTTCAGGCTGCAATATATATCGCCCTGTAATTTTCAAATTACTTGGCGCTTCACTCATGGGGGGTTTCTCAACCATGCCTGACATTTCAATGAGGCGGCCATCACGAGATTTCGGCGCGATAACGCCGTAACTACTTACCCGATCCTCAGGAACAGCATCGACAGCGATAATATTCCCGCCAACATTATTATAGGCATCTACCATTTGGGCGAGGCATGACTTTTTTGATTTCACCAAGACATCAGGTAGTAAAATCGCAAAGGGGTCATCACCAATGACATCGCGCGCGCACCAAATGGCATGTCCAAGGCCTTTGGCGGATTGCTGCCGCACAAAACTCATCGTTCCGGCTTCAGGGGTATCCGCATCGAGCGCGTCATAAATCTCGGTCTTACCTTTTTCGCGCAGGCTATATTCAAGCTCATAAGCCCGGTCGAAATAATCTTCGATCGCGCCTTTATTGCGGCCCGTCACAAAAACAAAATGCTCAATGCCGGCCTCACGGGCTTCATCGACAACATATTGTAGGGCTGGCCGGTCAACGACAGGCAACATCTCTTTTGGAATGGTTTTCGTCGCGGGAAGAACCCGCGTTCCAAAACCAGCGACAGGTAAAACGGCTTTACGGAGCTTTTTCATAAGCCCCATATAGCAGTAATAGATTATTCAACCGTTACCGATTTCGCTAAATTACGCGGTTGATCAACATCTGTGCCCAAATGAACCGCCGTATGATAGGCTAAAAGCTGCACCGCGATGGTCGTAATAATCGGTGCAACAAAATGATCACATGTCGGCAGCACAATCATATTATCTGCCATAGAGGCAGCATGAGAGGCGCCTTCCTCATCCGTAATGAGGATGATATGCGCGCCGCGAGATGCGACTTCTTGAAGATTTGAAATTGTTTTCTCAAAAAGCCTATCAAAAGGGGCCAAAACAATGACGGGTGTTCCGTCCTCGATCAAGGCAATCGGTCCATGTTTAAGCTCGCCAGCCGCATAACCTTCGGCATGGATATAAGAAATTTCTTTAAGTTTAAGCGCCCCTTCAAAAGCAATTGGGACTTGGCTCCCACGTCCTAGATAAAACGCACTTTTGGATTTTGAAAAGTCAAAGGCCATAGCTTCGATTTGCTTATCCAAACGCAAGGCCTGCTTGACATGGCGCGGGGTTTTAATCAGCGCGTTCGCCATACGTTTCTGAGCTTCATTGGAAATAACACCCCGCGACGTACCCGCCGCTAGTGCCAAAGCGGCCAAAGCGGTAAGCTGTGAGGTAAAGGCTTTTGTCGATGCCACGCCAATTTCAGGGCCGGCATTAATTGGTAGAGCAATATCGGCTTCACGTGCCATTGTTGACGTCATCACATTGACAAGAGCCGCTGTTTTCACGCCTGCCTCTTTGCAATAGCGAAGCGCGGCAAGTGTATCCGCCGTCTCGCCTGATTGTGAGACTGCGATGAATAAGGATTTGGGCGATAAAACAGGTTTACGGTAACGAAACTCTGACGCAATATCGACATCGACGGCCAGACCAGCCGCTTGTTCAAACCAGTATTTGGCGACCATACCCGCATAACATGCCGTTCCGCAGGCAATAATAATGATACGGTCAAATTCTTCAAAATTTAGCTCGGCTGGAACATTTGCTGCCAAGCGGTATTCATCAATATAGTTACTAAGGGTACGCCCAATAGTTTCGGGCTGCTCATACATTTCTTTGAGCATGAAATGACGGTAATTACCTTTCTCCGCCATAGCTGGCCCGCCCGTCAGAACCGTGATTTCGCGCTCGACTTTATTATCATCCAGATCGTAAATTTCATAGCTATTCGGCGTTAAAATGGCCCAATCGCCTTCTTCAAGATAAATAAGCTTGGATGTTAATTGCGCCAAAGCCATGGCATCGGAGCCCAAATACATTTCCCCGTCCCCGACCCCAAGTGCGAGTGGAGAGCCAGAGCGCGCACAATAAATGTGATCAGGATGATCGTCAATAATAACGCCAAATGCATAAGCCCCTTTTAGCTTTTTCAAGCTTTCTGAAAACGCGTCTTTGGGGTCTAGGCCTTTGCCCAGCGCCTCATCAACGAGATGAGAGACAACTTCCGTATCTGTTTCCGTACGAAAGTCCCGGTGTTTTAATTCGGTGCGAATATCGAGGAAATTTTCGATAATCCCATTATGCACCACGCCCACACGGCCAGAAAAATGCGGATGGGCATTGGTTTCATTTGGAACCCCGTGCGTGGCCCATCTTGTATGGGCGATGCCCGTTTGGCCATCCACATGATCTGTCTTCAGCTTGGCTTCGAGACCTTTAATTTTACCTTCAGCGCGCTGGCGAATTAACTTGCCCTTATCAAGAACAGCGACACCAGAACTATCGTAGCCCCTATATTCCAGCCTTTTAAGGCCATCAACCAGACGTTCTGTTACGTCGCGTGATCCAACAATTCCGATAATTCCGCACATAGAAATCTGCCTTCGTCTTATTTTTTAGCCCTGCTAATTGGCCCTGCTAAGGACTGATTGCGCCAAGCACCATGTTATTTTTACAGCAATAGGTGCAAATTTCGTTACAATTATGCAGTTTTTAAGCCCTTAATCCGCGTCAACGATTTCTATAACGATACGCCCGGCCTTAATATCAACTTTTGGAACCGCTATTTTCGTAAATGGATGATAAAAACTGGCCCCCTCTTTGGGCTTGATTTCAAGCATATCCCCTGCGCCAAATTCATGCACGGCAATCACTTTGCCCATGCGCTGCCCCGCCGTGGTTTTGACCTCAAGTCCCACTAAATCTTCGAAGTAAAACTCATCTTCTTCCGGCTCGGGTAGCGCGCTGCGCTGAATATAAAGCTTGGTTGATTTAAGCGCCTCAGCCTCTTCTCTTGTTTTAATTTCAGGCGCCGTGACAGCTACAGCCTTTTTGACCATGCGGCCCTTTTGCGGGGTAAGAACAAGTAAGCCCTTATCATCATAAAGCGGGCCATATTTGGCGCAGTCCAATGGTATATCGGTAAAGGGTTTAAGCTTGACCTCGCCCTTTACGCCGAAAGCCCCTGCGATTGCAGCCACACAGACCCATTTTTGAGAATTCGTCATATCGCCCCATAAATCCTTCCAAAAACCCTGTCAGTAAAAAAATACGATACCGCGCTAAACGTGACAGCGGTCACATATAGCAAAGATTTTTTTACATATGATGATTTTGGGGCGCAGGAAGGGAGGAGTTGGGATGCTCTTCGTTCAAATTTTTCCCTTCCACTATTTCATCTTTAAGAAAACTATTCTGCTACCGTTCATCTTGGATTTGCTATGAACAGATGATGTTATCGCTCGAAAGGCCTAACTATGTTTCGTACGCTCCTTCTTTCAGCTGCTGCAATGGCAGCTATGTCCTCAGCTGCACTTGCGCATCCAGAACCTGATGCAAAAGCCGAAAAGACAATCACTGCCAAACCGCAATTGCCCTCTCAAGCTGAAATTCAGCAAGCGCTCAAGCAAATGCCTGATATGAACGCTATTTTGGGCGATATGATGGGCTTGATGCAGGATGAAAATTTCCGCGGTAAAATGGAAAGCTCGGCCAAAGTCTTTGCCGACAAAATGGATAAAGACGACGTTTTTAATGCCGGCCCTGATGGCATGCCCGATTTTAACAAGGCATTCGCCTCTATGCTGGGCGCGTTTTCAGATGAAAAAGCCATGGGCGGGATGCTCGATACAATGATGGAGCTGGCCGAAACCATGGAAAAACATATTCCAGAAGACGCAAAGAAGGCGGCCCCCAAGCCATAGATGATAATAGCGATTAATTCTCACGCAATTTATTGCATCGCCTTAAACGCCTACTCTTGACCTATAGCGGCGACGCTCTTAATTAGTCGCCATGGCTATAAGACCCATCCTTACGGTACCCAATCCGATCCTGAAAAAGGTGTCACAACCCGTCGATGAAGTGACGGATGAAACACGCGCCCTTATGGATGATATGCTCGCGACCATGTATGCCGCGCCGGGCATTGGCCTTGCTGCCATCCAAATTGGTGTTCCGCTCAATGTGATCGTCATGGACCTTGCCCGCGAAGGCGAACCGCCCGCGCCGAAATATTTTATCAATCCTGAAATCCTCGAAGACGTTGAAGAGCTTAAGCCTTATAATGAGGGCTGCCTCTCTGTGCCTGATGTCTATGAAGATATTGACCGGCCCGAACGGGTTAAGCTCACCTATCTGGATTATAATGGCGAGCGGGTGACGGAATGGTGCGAAGGCCTATATGCGGTTTGCATCCAGCACGAAATGGATCATCTTAAAGGCGTTGTCTTTATTGATTATCTCTCGCGCTTAAAACGTGAGCGCGCGGTGAAGAAAGTGGTGAAGGCCGAGAAGCTGAAAGCGGCGGGATAGTGAAAAATATAATATCAGCATTGATCATTATTTCACAAGTTATGTTTGTGGAAGGCGGCTTATGGTCATTCTATTACCCTTTAGCTGATGACATTTTTAGAATCGGCTTCACCTATACCTATCTTTTTTAAATCATGACCCTCTCCGTTGTTTTCATGGGTACGCCAGACTTTGCGGTGCCCTCCCTCGCAGAGCTTATCTCTAACGGCTATAATGTGGTGCGGGTTTATACCCAACCCCCGCGGCCAGCTGGACGCGGGAAGAAGCTGACAAAATCTCCCGTGCATCAATTTGCAGAAATTATGGGTATTCCCGTCGAGACGCCAGAGAGCTTTCGCGGGTCCAAAACCATAGACGCGCTTGAAGCCCTGAATGCCGATGTCGCCTGCGTTGTCGCCTATGGTCAGATACTCCCCAAGCGCGCGCTCTCTGCGCCCAAATATGGCTGCTTGAACCTTCATGCGTCTCTCCTGCCGAAATGGCGCGGCGCAGCCCCCGTCCAGCGGGCCATCATGGCAGGGGACGCGCAAACAGGCGTGCAAATCCAGCAAATGGATACGGGACTAGATACGGGGGATATCCTGCTCTCGGAAACCGTTGATATTAAAAACACCTATACGGCAGGCGCGCTCTTTGACCGGCTTTCGCGCATTGGCGCAGGCCTTTGGCCGCGCGTGCTAGGCGGATTAGAACGGGACGCCCTGAAACCCGTTCCCCAAGAGGGCACGCCAAGCTACGCCCATAAAATTGATAAAGCAGAAGCCCGTATTAACTGGAGTCAATCCGCGCAAAAGCTTGATTATCATATTCGCGGCCTGGCCCCCTTTCCAGGCGCGTGGTGCGAAATTAACGGCAAGCGCGTCAAAATTCATCTGTGTGAATATCTCGAAATAGAAGACACACACGGACAGCCAGCTGGCACAGCTTTGGATGATAAGCTCCTCATTGCCTGCGCGCTTGATGCCATCCGCCTGCTGGAAGTGCAGCCCGCAGGGAAACCAAAAATGAGCGCTGATGATTTCCTACGTGGTACGTCCGTGCCTAAAGGCACGCAGCTTAGTTAATGCCGCGCTATAAACTCACCATAGAATATGACGGCGCGCCCTATATGGGCTGGCAATGGCAAGACCATGGCCCCTCCGTGCAAGGCGTTTTAGAGGCGGCAGGGTCAAAGCTGAATAAAAATCAGCCCGTCGAAGTTTACGGCTCTGGCCGCACCGATAGCGGCGTCCACGCCCTTGGCCAAGTCGCCCATATGGATTTACCCCATGAAATTCGAGTTGATAAATTACGCGACGCGATGAATTTTCACATGGCCAAAGACCCCGTCACAGTCCTGAACGCCGAGATTATGCCCGATGAGTGGCATGCCCGTTTTGACGCGGTAGAGCGGCGCTATCTCTACCGCATTATAGACCGCCGCATGAAGCTCTCTTTGGATAAAGGTCGCGTCTGGCGCATTCCTGTCAAGATGGAAGCCGATGCCATGCACGCGGCCGCGCAAGTCCTCGTTGGGCAGCATGACTTTACCGCCTTTCGCGATGTCAAATGCCAAGCCAAATCGCCCGTCAAAACGATTGACGAAATTACAATCTTGCGCGCCGGCCCTGAAATTCACGGCTATTTCCGAGCGCGCTCCTTCTTACATAAACAAGTCCGCTCGCTCATTGGCACGCTCGCCGAGGTCGGTATGGGAAAATGGAACACAGCCGATATACGCGAAGTTCTGGACTCCAAAGACAGAAAAGAATGCGGCCCCGTCGCCCCGCCAGACGGGCTTTATCTGGTTGAGGTGAAGTATTAAAGTATCTGCTCAAACCCCAAGAGCACGACAATTAAGCCCATCGCGTTAATAGCGCATGCGATCAAAATTGCGCGGCCCATTTTAAACGGCACGATGGTTTGCCCTATGCGGATATCAATCAAGAGTATTCCCAAAAACCCTGCCAGCGCCGCGTAATTGACAAGCGTAAAAGGTAATATCCCCAAAATATATAACCCAAAAAGCGCGGCGATAATCAAGGCGAGCCAAAAGAGCGTCCAATGGCGAGTAATGACCCATGGCCGAAAGCGGTCTTGCTTATCAAAGAGCATAGTAAAAATATAAGCGCAGGCTGAGAAGGTCAGCAGATAAAGCGTGAGGATAATAGCAAAAGGCCAGAGCGGGATAGACTGTATGCCTTCGCCAAATAAAACCGCGCGCTCGGTCTGCACCCCATGCGCAATAAGGTAAATGGCTGGTAGGCTTAGAAAGAGCGCTAAAAAAGACGCCTGTAAGCCTTTGCGGGAGAGATCAAAATGATCGCTCCAATCCGCGCGCCCCATAAGGGCTTTGACGCTACCATATAGTGACGCGATGGGATTCATGCTAAGCCTTAAAATAACGCTCTAGCACGTCTTTATAAATCGCCGTCAGCGTTTCAATATCGGCGACGTCAACGCGTTCATTGACTTGATGCATAGTCGCGCCAACCAAACCAAATTCGGCGACGGGGGCATAATTTGTGATAAAGCGCGCATCTGATGTCCCGCCCGATGTTGACAGCTCCGGGCGGCGGCCCAAGACCTTTTCAGCGGCGTCTTGGAGAATATCGGTCAATTTACCGGGCGGGGTTAAAAAGCTCTCCCCTGATATGCGAATATCTATATCTATGCGCCCGTCAAATCCGTGGCGTGCATCGTCTAAAATGCCGTTGACCCACTTTGTTAAGCTCACGCCAGAATGCTCGGTGTTAAAGCGTATATTAAAACGCGCCTTTGCTGTTTCAGGAATCATATTTTCCGTAGGATTCCCCACATCTACCGTTGTAATTTCCAAATTGGAAGGCTGAAAGAACTCTGACCCATCATCGAGAAAGCGTGATTGCAACGTACCCAAAATACCCAAAAGCGTCGGCACGGGATTTATACCCAAATGCGGATAGGCGACATGGCCTTGTTTGCCCGTGACCGTAATATCGGCGTTAAAAGACCCGCGGCGGCCATTTTTCACCATCTCGCCCATTTGATTGGGGTTGGTGGGTTCGCCGACAAGGCAATGATTGATTACCTCACCTTCGGCGTCTATGGCCGCCAAAAGTTTTTTAGTCCCATTAATGGCGGGGCCTTCTTCATCGCCCGTAATGAGAAAACTTATTGAGCCTTTGGGCATCCACCCGCTTTGGAGCAAGCTCGATACCGCGCCCACAAATGCGGCAATTGCGCCTTTCATATCCGCCGCGCCGCGCCCTAATAATTCACCGTCTTTTATTTCCCCAGCAAAAGGGTCTTGGTTCCATTTACTCTCATCCCCTGCGGGCACAACATCTGTATGACCTGCAAAGCAAAAATTGGGCGCTTCTGAGCCAAGGCGTGCATAGAGATTATCCACGCGCGCCTTACCCTCACCGAAAGGATAGCGCCGACAGGCAAAACCCATGCTTTCAAGGGCGCGCTCAAGCGTATCCAAAGCTCCCGCATCAGCAGGCGTCACAGAGGGGCGCTTTATCAAAGCGCTGGCAAATTCCACCGCGTTAATTGGCTTATCTTTAGGATGCATCTTTTTCATTATGGGAGTTAAAGCTGGGATACCCATAATTTGCAATTTATTTCTAGAAATCCATACATATTACAGCAAAATCTATCGACAAATCCGAGCTTTAACTCTTGCCTTGAAATCTTTGAAAATGGTATTAGACAGTTTTCAAAATTTTAATGGGGGGTTCTGTGGATTTTAGCAGCATCATAAGTGATAAATTACCAGCGATTATCAACTGGGCGCCAGGGTTTGCTATCAAACTCTTACTGGCTCTTTTGATTTTCATTATAGGCCGCATGATTGTGCGTAAGCTATCAGGCGCGACTGTTACTGGTACGCAAAAGATTCCCAATATTGATAAAACTCTGGCAAAATTCTTTGGCTCGCTCGTCGCCTTTATTGGTCTCTTTGCCGTTATTATTGCTTCTCTTTCGGCCCTCAATATTCCTTTGGGATGGATTGCTACCATTATCGGCGCCATGGTTGTCGCCCTTGGTTTTGCTTTGCAAGAAAGCCTCGGCGATATGGCATCTGGTGTTATGCTCGCCTTTTTCCGCCCTTATAAAATCGGAGATGAAATTGAAATCAATGGCGAGCGCGGCGTTGTCAAAAGCCTCGATATTTTTGCGACCACCTTAACCACGGTTGATAATATTGAGTTGGTTGTCGGCAACGGCGCAGCCTTTAGTAATAAAATCAAAAACTATAATGGCTTTGGTGATCTACGCCTCGATATGGATTTCGGCGTTAGTTATGATGCTGATCTAGACGAAGCCATTGAGGTGATTAAATCAGCAGCAGACGGCGATGATCGCATTATTGATAGGCCGCACGGGCCTTGGGCCAAAGTCACGGAACTTGGCGACTCAGCGGTCAATATTCAGCTACGCCTCTGGTGCGAAGCTAAGAACTATAAAGCAATTAAAATGGATATGTCCCAACGCGTGAAAAACGCACTCGATAAGGCGGGTATCGAAATCCCTTATGAACACTGTATGATTATTCCGATGAAGGCTAAATAAGATGGCTCAAGACGCACAAACCACCGAAGTCGCAACAGAAGCGGCTGTTGAATCCCTCGACCTTTCTCTCACAGGTCTTCAAGCTTTATTACCCAAAGCTCAAGGCTGGCTCATAGATAAAGGCCCAAGCCTAGCCCTTAAAATTGTAGCGGCTTTGGTCGTCTTCTGGATTGGCTCGGCCATCGCAAAGCGGATATCAAATTCTATCAACAAGCAGGCTGTAAGTAACCCTAAGGTCGATACGACTTTGGGTAAGCTGGGTGCGTCTGTTGTCCGTTACGGCATCTTGATTGCCAGCGCGCTTATCGCCGTTTCAATTCTAGGCGTCAAAGTCGCGGCTATTATGAGCATATTCGCCGCCATGGCCCTTGCCATTGGTTTGGCGCTCCAAGGTTCTATGAGCAACGTCGCAGCGGGTCTTTTATTGCTTGTTCTGCGTCCCTATAATGTTGGCGACTTTGTCGAACTCGCGGGCCAAGAAGGCACAGTGGAAGACCTCAATATTTTTACAACGACATTACGCACAGTCGATAACGTTCAGGTCATTATTTCAAATGGTGAAGTCCGTGGCAGCACAGTGAAAAATCTAACATCACTTGGCAAACGCCGTGTAGATGTTGATTTTGGCATCGACTATAATGACAATATCGACACAGCCATTGATATCATCAAATCAACTGCAGCTAAAGATAGCCGCGTACTCACGGATCCAGAAGGGCCCTGGGCTAAAGTTGCGAAACTTAATGATAGCTCCGTCGATATTCAAATGCGCGTTTGGTGTAAGCCAGATGATTATTGGGATGTCCGTTTTGACCTTATCAAAGACGTCAAAGAAGCCTTTGATAAGGGCGGTATTACAATTCCCTATCCACATTGTGTGGAAATCGAGAAGTAATATCAAGTCGATAGATTTTGATTTTTCAGCGGCAATTGACGAATACGTTTTCCGGTCGCTGCATAAATCGCATTTAAGACTGACGGCGCGCCTACGGCGATTGTCGGTTCCCCGACGCCGCCCCAAAATCCGCCAGACGGCATGATGATAACATCGACCTCTGGCATATCTGCGATACGCATAGAATTATATGTATCGAAATTGGTTTGCTCGACCTGACCATCCTTATAAGTGATCTCTCCATATAGCATGGCTGACAAACCATAAACGAATGATCCTTGAACCTGAGCTTCAATCTGCTGCGGATTGGCGGCATGACCACAATCTGTTGCAGCGGTGATTTTCTCGATCTTAAGCTTGCCATCTTTTGAAATACTGACCTGTGAACAGGCGGCGACATAGCTCCCGAATCCGTAAATACAGGCAAGCCCGCGAGACTTCCCATCCTTGGCCCCCCAGCCGCCTTTTTTAGCAACGGCACTTAAAACAGCCGCCATTTTTGGCGCGTCTTTGAGATGAGCTAATCTAAACTCAAGCGGATCACGATTAGCCGCATGGGCCATCTCGTCCATAAAACTCTCAAGGTAAATTGCATTTTGATTTAAATTGACTCCGCGCCAAAAGCCGGGCCGGACAGGCGGGTTGCGCATAGCATGATGGATATGAAAATTAGGAAATGAATATTTCAGAATTTGATCCTCTAGGCGCGGATTAACCCCCGATGGCAGCAGTCCCTGAAACGTCGCATAATCTACACCATTTGCCAGTGCTTGGGGCGCAAGCGCTGCCAAAATTGATTGTCCAGAAATTTTTAAATCAACTCCAACAAGATTGCCATCCGCGTCCAACCCACCGGTGAGTTTTGCTTGGGTCACGGGATGGTAAAACCCATGACGCATATCTTCCTCGCGCGACCATTGTAGTTTAATATGTATGCCAGGCATTGCTTTTGCAATTTCGACAGCTTGCGTGACGTAATCCGACATGCCGCGCCGCCCAAACCCGCCTCCCAGCAAAACTTTGTAAACCTCGCATTGTTCTGGCGGCAAGCCCGCCGCTTTTGCGGCGGCGCTTAAAGCTGCTTCTCCATTTTGTGTCGGACACCAAACTTCACATTTGTCTTTTGTCCATAAGGCTGTGGCATTCATCGGCTCCATCGTGGCGTGGTTTTGCGCCGGCACGCCGTAAGTCGCCTTCACAGTTTTTGCAGCCGTTTTAAGCGCCGCCGCGACATCCCCGCCCTTATTGCCTGTAAAGGTTTCACTCGCGCCAAGTCCATCTTCCAAAAGCGCGTCAATATCTTTGCTTGAATAAGACGCAAGCTCTCCTCCATCCCATTCAATTGGCGTGGCCTCAAGCGCGCTATGAGCTTGCCACCAGCTATCGGCAACAACCACAACGGCATTACCAATTTGCAAAACCTCGCGCACGCCCGCCATGCTCATGGGCACAGAGGCATCAAAGGATTTAAGACTACCGCCAAGAATAGGGCAATCTTTTATGGCGGCGAGCTTCATGCCCTCAAAATATAAATCTGATCCATATTTCAACGCGCCCGTCAGTTTATCCGCTGTATCCAAGCGCTTTTTAGGCGCGCCAATAATGGTCCAATTTTTTGGGTCTTTGAGGACAACTTTCTCAGGCGGCGATAATTTTGCTGCTGCAGCTGCAACCGCGCCAAAACTGGTTTTATTCTTAGACGCCTTATGGGTGATAATACCGTTAGCCGCGATACATTCAGAAGCGGGTACGCCCCAATCATTTGCCGCCGCCTCGATAAGCATTATGCGCGCTGCTGCTGCGCCTTCACGGACATATTTCTGAGAGCCGCGAACGCCCTGACTGCCCCCAGTGCCAAAGCTGCCCCATACGCGGTTACGGGCCAAGCTTTGTCCCGGTGTTGGAAATTCAACTTGGATTTTATCCCAATCACATTCCAATTCTTCGGCCACTAATTGGGCAAGGCCTGTCGATGTGCCTTGGCCCATTTCAGACCTGACGATGCGTACATTAACGGTGTCATCATGATGGATATGAACCCAGGCATTAACTTCGGGGTTTGCGGGTAGAGAGCTATAATCAGGGGCCTCTACAGTGGAACCGGTCTCGCTAGCGGTGCATCCCGCTAAGACACCTAGCGATAGTCCAGCGGCGCTTGAGCCGATAATAAAATTTCTGCGTGAAACGGGCCGTGAAGTTTTTGATAGTAAGGTCATCAACTGCCTCCCTAAAGTTTCTTTTTCGCAAGGTGGATACCCTCGCGAATACGAACAAAGGTTCCGCAGCGGCATATATTGGTGATGGTTTCGTCAATATCTGCATCACTTGCATTGGGATTTTCAGCCAGCAGCGCTGAGACGGCCATAATCATACCTGGTTGGCAAAATCCGCATTGAGGAACATCCAGCTCTGCCCAGGCTTGTTGGACAGGGTGCTCGCCTGTCTCAGACAGGCCTTCAATGGTGGTTATCTTTTCGCTGCCCTCAAGCGCGCCGACGGGATAAACGCAGGAACGTACAGCCTCGCCGTCAATGTGAATGGTACAGGCCCCGCACTGCGCAATGCCGCAGCCATATTTTGTCCCTGTCAGGCCGAGTTGTTCGCGTAGCGCCCAAAGCAATGGTGTGTCTTCATCGCCTGAAAATTCGGTTTTCTTTCCATTTACATTCAATATGGCCATGCAAAATCCTCAAACTAGTAGCGTTGAAGGTGAGCTTAACTGATTTAACGGCGTAAATCGACCCTATCTGTCAAATTCCGTACGTGATAATTGCTTAGAACGTCCCGCAATTTGTTGCCACATTGTGCATTTGGCGCGCTTAAGTCGTGCCGGCGCAAACGTTGCGTTAATAAAAAAGCGCCCGCATAACGCAGGGCCATAAAGGCAAAGCCCAGACACCAAAAAATACCAATTAAAGGCGTTAGGCTTGCCGCATCGATTGAGAGGCTTGATTGCACCGCTGTGATACCATTTGATAAACTTTGACTTATCGGCGCCGTTAAATCCGCAAGGGGCAGCGGCGCTGTTCCCGCTGCTTGTAACCCAAAGCTCTCCCCGCCTGTTTGCAAGCCCGCTTTGAAATATAGTCCGAAGGTGGTCAAAAAGGCTGCAAAACAGGCGATGAGAACCGAGAGCTGCGCGACGTAGCGAAAGCTAGGCGCATTATTTTTAAGACACGCGCGAATAAGCACAACAACAATAAAGGCAAGGCCGCCCTGCCAGAGGCTATGTAACAAGGCCCATCCCAGACTATCCAGAAGATGTGTAATGCTTATTCCCATGTCGTGCCCTCTCTTGTCTAATTATTCGCGTTCAAGCTTAGCGATGAACTGTTTTATTTTTTCAATTTCCGCGTCAGATGTTTTTTCATTGCCAAGCGCGTGCATGACGAGATCTGAAACAGAGTCGCCAAAAGCCGTTTCTACAAAGCGGTCAAAGAGATCAGTCTTCGTTTCGCTCTCGGCAACGGCGGCGCGGTAGTTATAAGACTTCCCCTCGCCCGGTTCACGCAACACCATGCCCTTTTCAAAAAGGCGCTGCATTTGTTTAAGTGTGGTTGTGTAGCCCACATCCTTCGTAGCGCTCAGGACTTCATGCACGGTTTTAACACTGCAAGGTTGGCGCTCCCATAAAACATTCAGGATAGCCGTTTCAGCAGCAGACGGTTTTTTCTTCTTTATCATACCAAATCACATAAACGACAAATGTCGTTTTGAAAAGTTACAAAAAAGACATAAAACCGGCATTTGTCGTAATTTAATAACTCCTCGCAAGTTCACCCTTGCTCTAACAACAGTTCGCGGCAATACGTTTAAAAATCAAGAATGGGGAAATTAATGGATAACTCAGTCATTCTTCTCGATGGAGGGATGGGGCAAGAACTCATTCGGCGATCTGGCCAGCCGCCAACATCTTTATGGTCATCACGCGTGATGTTAGATAACGCAGATTTAGTTCAAGACCTTCATCTCGATTTCATAAAATCAGGAGCTAAAGTTATAGCTCTAAATAACTATACTGCGACTCCGACCAGACTAGCACGGGATGCCAGTGTTGATTTATTTGCGCCTATTCATAATGCTGCAAAAAAAGCCGCAAAATTGGCGCGAAAAAAGTCTAGAATATCAGACGTTATGATTGCGGGGTGCTTGCCCCCTCTTGTCGCGAGTTATAAACCTGAATTAGCTCCTGACTCTTCACAATGCCTAGAACAATACAGAAATCTAGTTGCCATCCAAAAAGATGGCATAGACCTAATTCTTTGTGAAACACTCGCGACAATCCGAGAAGCTGTTGCAGCCGTCACAGCGGCACGAGAAGCCGATTTACCGACAATTGTCAGTTTTACATTGGATGATGAAAATCCTGAGAAGCTACGTTCTGGCGAATCGCTTTCAAACGCCATAGACGCCGTTATGCCATTAGATGTTAAGGCGATAACTGTAAATTGTAGCATGCCCGAAACAGTTACACTTGCTATGCCAATCCTTACATCTTTATGTCCTATAGTTGGAGGTTACGCCAATGGGTTCCAGTCCATCGCCCCTCTGGATGCAGGGGGTACGACAGCTGGGTTGAAAGCCAGGATAGATTTATCTCCAACAGTTTATGCCGAATATGCCTTAGATTGGGCAAATACTGGCGCGAAAATTATAGGCGGTTGTTGTGAAGTTGGTCCTAATCACATTGCCGAAGTAAACCGCACTCTTATCAAAGCAGGATATGATATTGTCTCATTCAGCTCTTTGTAAAGATCTGAGTATTTTACATCATAGACGCAACCGCTTCGGCATGCTCTTCTAGAGCTTTGGCCCCTTCTCTGGTCAGGCCGTAAACGCCGCGGTCAATTTTTTCAAACCAGCCATAATGATTAGCCGCCATCAAATTACGGGCTTTGTCAAAACCTGCCATCTTGGCGACATAGGCGGCTTTGCAAGCCCCTTCATCATGGAGCACTTTGGCGCAGCGCAATGCCCCCTGACGGTAAGAGGTCATCATGCCTTCCGAGGTCATCCCGCCGGCATTAGGATCGCCGTGGCGACTATCAAACTCCGAGAGTAGTTTGGTTTTTTTAGCTTTGATTTTACGCGGCGTGAACGGCGCGGGTTCACAATGTATCACGACCCGTCCATCAGAAAGCCTTACCGTAATCAGCCCAAGACGCAGACGGCGGCAGAGCATCTTATTCTTACGCATCGCCACAAGGCCCGCTTTGCCTGTCTTATGCGGAACGGCGATATAAACCTGATCAGTCATGGATTGGCGGTTAATCGCTTGATGAAAGAGCGAGAGCGTAAAGCCTGTTTTAAGCTCAACAATGACCGGTTCTTTATCGGATTTACTTTTGGGCACCGCGACAAGATCCGCAGCGCCAACTTCCCCTTTTACCTCATAACCTTGCGCCGTGAAATAGGCCTTTATAGGCGCGTAAAGCTGCGTTTCTTTAATCGTTTCGGATTTTATAGATTTAGACCGCTTGGCCACACTACCACTCTGCACCAACCGCATGAAGGAAGGCCCCGTTCTTGCGCAGCCACTTACTGGCTCGCTTGACATCATCATTAATCGACTCGCAAACGCTCCAAAAGGCCGCGCTGTGATTATCCTCAACCATATGGGCACATTCATGCGCGGCGACATAATCAAGTACAAATGGCGGCGCTGAAATTAGCCGCCAACTATAAGAGATATGTCCCTCCCCTTTGCGCGTTACACAAGAACCCCAGCGCGAGGAGGTATCGCGGACAGAGATCTTCCCAATGCGCTTGCCTAGTTTTTCGGCGTAAAAATGAGAAGCGGCTGTGAGTTCCTCGCGCGCCTCGCGAATAAGGAAGCGGCGCACACGCCCAGGAAAGCTTTCGGCATCTGGCGAGGGAACATTGACCACGCGGCGTTCATGATCGACTTTAGGGCGCCCGCGCCCGGGCGGCGAAACCAGCTGATAAAGCTCGCCGCGTATCAAGATATGGCCGCCAGCTTCAAAAGGCTGAGGTGGGGGCAGGCTTTCAAGTTGGACATTTATCCAATCTCTTTGCTGACGCGCAAATTTACGCGCCTTAGGTAGCGCTTTAACCCCCGGTACAACGACCGAAACTTCGCGGTCAGAGGTATTGACTTTAAGCGAAATACGCCGCGCGCGCTCAGATAATTTATAAACAATTCGCGGATCAGTTTCATCGCGAAATGGGAATAGCGCTTTAGCGACGCTCTTTTCCGTGCTACGCGATTTTGCTAAATTTGATAGGAAACTACCCATGCCCGCTACTCGTCTATCCTCTTTTCGTTCTGCCTTGCTACGTTCAGCAGGCATTACGGTGATTCTCTCTGCGCCTCTTATGGTGGGGGCCTGTTCGCCAAAGGACAAGGGGCCATCTGCGGAAAAATCAGCGCCAGCCTCCGAACTCGAGCTAAAATCCCCGTCGCGCAAAGCCTTTGCCAAGCATTTTGACGTCCCGAGCCGGAAAGTTTCCGAAGCGGAAGCCAATGAAGCTTTACAAGGTCTAAGCCTGCTTGAATCTTCAAATGAGAATTTAAGCTGGAAGAAATCCACAGGCAAAGCGGGGAATTATAAATATACGGCCCTTACTGCCAAAAGCGACGAAGGCGATCTGACTATAGAGAGCGCTGAATTATTCGGCGTGCATATGGAAGGCGAGACCGCCACATTTGACCGGGCTGATTTTTCCGGCATTAAAATGTTCAGCAAAGAAGATAATGTCACCGTGACCGTGGCGAATATGAGCATGGCGCGCCCAACGCCTGATATGGCCAAATCCATTATTGCCTCGATCTCTAATATTCAGGGCGTAGACGATCTTGATATTGAAATGAAAGACGAGGATCTTGGCTTTGGCGCTTTATCACTCGACGATGTCAACGTCTCATCGGAAGAGCTTAATGGCGGTCTTGATCACATTATTTGGGGGGAGGATGAAAGCACGGGTCTTACAGATATTCTCATCGACGGCGTTAATTTCAATTTCGAGAGCAAACAGGGCGAAAGCGGTGAGCTTAAGCTAGATGAATTTTCAGCAACAGGCCTGCGCTCCTCATTGCTCAAAGGTGTTGGCGCGCCCACAAGCATGATGAGTAAATTTGGATCCGTGGGTAAAAATTTTGACGAAGTCAAATTGGAAAATCTAAGCTTTGATAGCTCTGTTTTCGCCGTCAACACAAATGGGTTTGCAGGTAAAGCCACTGAAAAAGACGGCGTGACAACCATCAAACAGGTCAGCGAACCTTTCACAATCAAATTAAAGGACGCGCCTAATTCCCCGCAGGCCAAACAAGCCTTTGCCATGGTCAAAGAACTTGGTTTTGAAGAATTAGTTTTTGAATCTAGCCAGACCCAAATCATTGATAGCAATAAAGATACAATCACGGTTAAGGACGGCCTTGTATCCATGAAAGATGGCTTTAATCTTGACTATAATTATAGCGCGTCAGGCCTCGGTGAATTTCAGTCCAAGATCAATGACAAGCAATCATCAAGTGATACCGAAGCGGCCATGCAGGCTCTAACGTTAAATGGCATGCAGCTACGCCTTGAGGATAGGTCCATTGTCGAACGGGGCCTTGGTCTTGCGGCAAAGTTTCGTGGCGCCTCGCCCGAGCAGCTTAAAAAAGAAATGAAGCTTGCCATTTCCCTCGCTCCGCTCGCCGCGGGTTCAGGCCTAGAGCGCGACCTAATGAAAGAAGTCGGCGGCGCAGTCGGTGACTTTGTCGATGGAAATGGTAAAACACTATCCATCGTGATGAACCCCAGCACACCGATTGCCCTAACAGACGTCGCAAATCTAAAAAATAGCGACACCTCCATGGAAGCCTTGGGGTTGACCGCTATCGCTGAATAATGAATTGCGCCGCCCCCTCATTAGGACGGCGCAATCGCTGTGGGCTCGGTAAGAGTCTTAAACCCCTTGATAACTGAATTATGTACCAGGCTTTTTATCTTTGTCTTAGACCTTTGGATGTGACGACAATCACGCCATAAAAAAAAGCCCCAAAGAAGGGGCTTGGTTTATTATATCTGATTTGCGTTTAATTCGTCGGCTGTTCTGCCGCGCGGCGCATCATTTCTTCGCGGAACATGGCGGCGAAATCTGGCGGCTCTAACATGATAGGCGGGTAGCCGCCATTTTGTGTCATCTCGGCCATAATTTGGCGCGCAAATGGGAAGAGCATACGCGGGCATTCGATTAAGATAAGCGGCTGAATTTCTTCGGCGCTAACGCCTTGAAAGGCAAAGAGCCCTGCATATTCAAGCTCTGCAATAAAGGCCACTTGATCGCCGCGGCGCGCATCCGCCTTTAGCATCAAAGTCACTTCGACATTATCGCCTTCCATCATCTGGCGGCCAATTTCGATACCGATTTGAATTTGCGGCGCATCTAACCCCGAACGCAGGCTATCCGGCGCGTTTGGATTTTCAAAACTCGCATCCTTGGTATATTGCGCTAAAACGCTGAGCATTGGGCCGGATTGCAGAGCCTCGGCTTGAGCTGCATTTTCAGCCTCTTCCTTGGCCGCAGCTTCAGCGGCTTTGGCAGCTTCTTTTTCTTTTTTGATTGGCTTCTTCGCCATAATGTCGGTCTCCCGTATAAATCTCGTACAATTCCTCTGCGCGCGGGCTATCATAGTGCATACAGCCAAGCAATTGCTTATTGCGAGAAGGCGCTATACACCTTATCTGCAAATCACAAATGGCGATGATATGTCAAATATCAAGGCCGCAGCCCAGGACTGACACCAAATGACAGACATGTATCAAGTCATACTTTATGCCGCCATCGCGACCATCGTCTGCGTCATGCTTTATACTGTGCTGGGCAAATCTGTTGGCCAAGGCCCCGAGGCTGATCTTGATTTATTTAAAGACAAGAAAAAGCCGCAGCTCAGCCTTGTGCCAAACGCTGATGACGGGACACCAAAAACAGGGCTCGACGCCATTGCACAAGCTGACCCTAATTTTTCACCCGCCTCTTTCATGGACGGAGCCAAAGCCGCCTATTCCATGATTTTAGAGGCCTTTGCCTCTGGCGACCGCGCGCAGCTTAAAGACCTTCTGACCAAAGATGTTTTTGATGTTTACTCTGGCGCAATTGATGCGCGCGAAGCGGATAACCTCACTCAGGTCACAGATTTAGGTCGTCTGCGCCGCGCCTCTATTCAAGACAGTCAATTAGAGGGCAAAAAAGCGACAATATCTGTCCTATACGAATCCGAGCTAACCTCGGCCTTGATGAACGCGCAAGGCGAAGTCGTGCAAGGCGACCCTGATATCCTCTCAAGCATTTCAGAAATCTGGACCTTTGAACGTAACCTTAAAGCTTCTGATCCCAATTGGCGGCTTTCTGATGTCGCCCAAAGTGAAGGAGATGCGCTCGATGCTGATCCGACGCCAGATACAAAACCAGCCCCTAAACAACCAAGCGCTAAAAAGACGGCTCCCAAAAAAGCGGCGCCAAAGAAAACGGTAACTAAAAACAAGACGACGACGAAAAAACCCGCGGCCAAAAAACCAAATAAAAAGCCGTAAATATATGCCGCGCTTAATAACTAACCTAGGGATGATTCTGTGTCTTGCTCTCCTCATCACAGGCTGCACGACAATCGCTGAGCCTACCCCAGCGGCACCCGAGCAAACGACACAAAATGACACGGCAAGCCCAAGCGGCGAGGCTGAGACTGAGTCATCAACAGACTCATCAGATGTCATTGTCATCGCTGAGCCGCTACCTGCCCCGCCCGTTGTCATTGAAATCTTCGCCCCGCCTGCCCCCGCGCCGCAGCCGCCTGTCATTGAAATTTTTGAACAGCCGAAATGGTATGACGCCATCCCGCATTGGTATTTTGCCGATCTAAGCCCTGCGCTAAAATCTTTTAAAGCAAGCTGTAAAAGCTTCGCTAAAGCTGACCCCTTTGCTGAGCTTAATCCGAACCTGCCCGAATATGGGCGCTATGATGACTGGCAAGCGGCCTGTGATGAAACCCTATTTATCGGAAGCGATAATAATGCTGCCCGCTATTTCTTCGAAACCTATTTTGAACCCTCGCAAATCAGCACCTCAGAAGGCGAGGAAGGCCTACTGACAGGTTATTACGAGCCTGAAATTAATGTGCGTAAAATTCCTGATAGTATTTATTCCGAGCCCGTTCTCGCGAAACCGACTAACGAAACCGTCCTAACTCTGGCACGTAAAGATATAAATGCGCGCTCCTCGCGCGTGATTGCTTATGGCAAACCTATTGAGGTCTTCTTCATGCAAGTCCAAGGCTCTGGCCGCCTTAGATTTTCAGACGGCACCTCTATCCGCGCCGCCTATGCCGGTAATAATGGTAAGGGTTATAAATCCATTGGTAAAATCCTCGTCGATCGCGGCGAGATGAGCTTGGAGCAAGCCTCCAAGCAATCCATTAGCGAGTGGATGGGGCGCGCAGGGCCGCAGGCCACACGCGAGCTGATGAATGAAAACCCGCGCTATATATTCTTCGCCGAGCAAGTCATTATAGCGGGTGAAGGCCCGCGCGGAGCCATGCGCGTGGCGCTCACCGATATGGGCTCTATTGCAGTCGATCCGCGTTACCACCCTTATGGCAGTCTTATCTGGCTTGAAACGACCTTACCGCAATATGGCGGGGATTATCGCGGCGTCAAAACGGGTCTTTTGGTTAGCGCGCAAGATACAGGTAACGCTATTCGCGGGCCGCTGCGCGGGGATTTATTCTTTGGCGCTGGTGATGAAGCGGGCAACAAAGCGGGCGTGATGAAACATCCCGTCACATGGACCATTCTTGTCCCCAAAGCCTTGAGCGCGAGACTGGGCACAAAATCCTAAATTATGAGCGGCCGTAAATTACAGCCCGAAGAGAAACAAGTCTGGGGCCGCGTCTCGCGCACTGTTGCGCCAAGGCGGGCCTTTAAAGGGCCGAAATCCTCCAAGCCGCTCCCGCCCAAAGGGCCGACCACCGAAGACTTCGCCAATATGCTGCGCCTGCCCCCGCTTGAACGGCCAAGCCAGCGCGGCCTGCCGCAATCTCTCGATGTTAATCAGGATAAAAAGGTACGCCGCGGACGCGTCGAGATTGACGCGAAAATTGACCTCCATGACATGACGCAAAACATGGCCCGCCCTGCCCTGCACCGCGCCATTATGCGCGCCTCAAATCGCGGGCATAAATGCGTACTTGTCGTGACAGGCAAAGGCCTACGCGGTGAAGGCGTGCTGCGGCGTAATTTCCCGCACTGGATAGGCGAGGCCGAGATAAGACCCTTAATTGCCACCTACGCCCAAGCCCATATCAGGCATGGCGGCAGCGGGGCGTGGTATGTATTTTTAAAAGGGTGAAGTTTCCGGCGTGACTTTCCGATATAATATCTCTCCAACATAAAAGATAAGTTCTTCTATTGCTGATCGAGAAAATTTATTTTCCAATTCTTCAATTTCAAATTTTTTATCAAAATGCAGAGGATTTATACTTGCTTTAAATTTCAAAATCGTAAGGTCATTTTGAGACAAGACATATGTTTGAGAATATCCATCTTCCTCTAATTTAAAATGATCTATGTCTCCATCATTTCTTTTCAGGGAAATAATAGAATAACGATAATGGTAAAAATTTAACGTCCCAATTTTACCGCCATTTTTATAAATTTGAGATTTATCTCCGACAAAATTTTTAATCTTAATTTCGATTTTATCTCCATTAAGCTCAACTAATGAATTTGGAAATATTCCAAATTTATGCTGTGTTTCAAAAACGCAATTTGAATTACGAAGTAGGTAAAAGCCACGTCTTCCAAAATGACCTTTTAAAATATACAAACTTTTATCCCTTAAAGTTGGGATCAAAGGCAGGCGGGAAAATTGGCCATTTTGGGAGCACTTTTAAAAGCATGGCTCGTGCTGTGTGCCAACCTGCACCAAGGAAAATAATTGAGGCGCCCAGCAGTAATAATGTCATCGCAATGACGGTGCCAAAATTAAGCCCCGCCCCGTCAAATAAATAACCCATAGCAAAGGCCGCATATCCTAATGACGAGACTATCAAAGCGCGGCGGTTAATGGCGAGGCCTATGACGGTGATAACCGCCACAATCACCATCACAATCGCTGCGTCGCTACGTTCTAGCGACACCATCGGAATAAGATTAAAGAGCATATCTTTTTTCAGCGCCACGGTTTGTAGCGCCAGCCCATGAATAATCATGGGCGCGGCGAGGAAATGCAGCCAAAATGCATTGTCAGCAAAGCGCGTCGTGCGGTGCTTATCACGCATATCATATAATAGCGCGACCGCGAAAACGGCCAAACCGCTGAGGAATAAAGCCAATCCCCATTGCCCGTCCACAAGACCCGGCATAATTTTATTGATAATGGCAAAGACAAGGTAAAGCGCGGCAATGGCAATTAGCGCGATACAGAACGGCAAGCGAATACGCCAATAATAAAGCAACATCGCCCCTAATGTAACCAAGGCCGTGGAAATCCCGCTCACATCGCCAATCAGCGCGCCAACGCCGCGCTGGGTAAATAAAAGAAAGGCCAGCGCCGTAATTAAGGTCGGGGCATGGGCTCGGCGCTTGCGCCCGAAATATTCCGCCATAAGCCCCATAATAACAGCCGCGCCAATAAAACTAAGCCCGCCGCCAAATAACGCGGCCACAGCAGAAAGCCCCAGCGCAAAAAGCCCGACCCCAATAGAAATAAACACATCCGAGAAACTACGCAGAAAGCGCATATCATCTTCATTGCCAATCACGGCTGAATCGGAGTTCTCATCGCCGCCTGAGCCGCCGCGCATGGCGCGGGCTTGATCTTTGGTGATAATACCAGCCTCTAAGGCCTTGGTGATTTGCTCGGGCGTCATATTGGTCATGTGCTCAGACTAATCGCTCTAAAGCCGCCAAACAAGAGATTAGACAGCAAGTTTAACTGCAATCTTTTTCATCACGAAATTTCCAAACCTCGGCATGAAGCGCATAATAAATTGAAATAGGTGCGCGTCGCGGCCAATTTTAACGCGCATCTTATCGCGCTCAATGCCGCGAATTATTTTCTCAGCAGCAAATTCTGCGTCGACACCAGTTTTATGCGCGAGGTCAAAATTCTTTCTAGCCTGCTCAATGTCATCGGACTCTTCGAGCGTAGCCATTATCATATTTGTCCGAATTGCGCCGGGATGTATGCTGCTCACACCTATTCCCTTTTGTCCCCATTCCGCCCAAAGGCTATCGGTTAGAAGATGCACCCCTGCTTTGGTCGCGCAGTAAGATGATTGGCCCGGCAAGCCTAGAAAAGACGACATGCTAGAGAGGTTCACGACATGGGCTGCGGGTGATTGCGTTAAAGCCGCATCGAAAAAATGGCAGCCATAAATAACACCCCAAAGATTTATGCCTATTATCCGGTCCCAATCTTCTAATGAATGGGTCGAGAAACTTTTCTGCAATGTGATGCCCGCATTATTGATGAGAATATTTACACCGTCATGCTCGCGCAAAACATCATCGCGAAAAGACTCCATTGCCGCTCGGTCCGTCACATCGACAATATGTTTTGTAACCCGCCCAGCTTTATCGGGCAGTCCAGCAATTGTTTCGTTCAAGGCGTGTTCTGAAATGTCCGCAAGCGCTAAGGCGCAACCTTTATCAGCGAGCGCTCTGGCAAGAGCCGACCCTAATCCGCCGCCTGCGCCCGTGATGACGGCGACATATCCTGCGTTAATCTGCATAACCTATACCTTTTTGCTTATGTCTTTTTCACCTGTCTGGGATCACGATGTTGGCCCATGCCGGTCTGATAAAAACTACCACCCGTCTTAAATCCCCAACCAAGCATGCGGTCAAACATGACATGGGTAAGCCAGATAATGGCGACCATTTTTGCGATGTCATGCCCTGTTAAATAACCAAACATGCCTAGAGCCAAAGGCCATATTATCCAGTGTGTAAGATTATACATAGCGCTGCCAAGCTTATGGCTTTTAAAATAACCCACAGCCCCAGCATCTGGCAGAAAAAACAATAGAGCAAATGTCAGCCAGCTATATCCTGTTTTGTGATACAGAATAATCCCGAGGATAAAGACTGCCAAAGCCTCGATACGGCGTAAGGTAATAGGAGTGGTTAGCATAAAGCCTCTTATTTAATCATTTAACACGCAGCGAATACCTTGCGGATGCGAGATTAAGGGCACGCAATAATTACAATGGGTGCAGCCACTATCGTAAGCCGCATCATCGACGGCATTTGCCACAAAATTTGGGTCTTTTATAAGTGGTCTCCCGATTTGGACAAAATCAAATCCCGCCGCAAAGACACGGTCAATATCCGCGCGGGTCGAGACGCCGCCTATATAAATGATGGGGCAAGATACGGCTGCTTTAATGTTCTTGGCGGCCTCCAATAAATAGGTCGGCTCATAAGGGTATTTTTTCCACATCAAGGGCCCCATGATTCGAACCGCCATTTTACTTATCGGATTGTCTTGCATGGCAATCATGCCTTTGGCGATGCTATCCCCGCGAAACATATACATGGTATTATAACTGGACGTGCCCGCGCTCGGAATAAGTGCGTCAATTCCTGCTACGTCAAGGCTCTGCGCGACTTTAAGCCCGAGCGCGTAATCCACGCCGGCTTTGACACCGTCTGTCATAGATATCTTACCCAGAATTGGAAAGTCTTCGCCAAGCTCTAAGCGCATAGCCGCAAGTACCTCTAGCGGAAGGCGCATGCGGTTCTCATGCGAGCCGCCATATTTATCACTACGCTTATTGGTTTTAGGACTAATGAATTGTGATAAACCATAGCCATGTCCGAAATGAATTTCGATGGCGTCAAAACCGACGCGTTTCATAAAGGCGGCCGCGTCACGATACGTTCCGATAAGGTGATTAATATCATCCTGCGTCATAGCTGGCGCAAAAAGGCGGCCAACGGTCAAACCTATGGGGACAAACATTTTAGATGGACCTTTGGGAGGTTGACCCCGCCGCAAATCCTTATTTTGCGAAAAATGCCCACAATGGGTCACCTGTCCAGATACTTTTACACCCGTGCTTTGCAGCTCTAAAATCAAAGATCTTAACTCATCTTCAATGCCGTCATGCAGCCACATCATCGAGTCCATAATACGGCCATCAGGTTCTGTTGTGCAGTAAGACAAAGTCGTTAAGCCAACGCCGCCGCTAGCAATACCCATATGAAAGTCGCGCAGACGAGGCCCTGGAATACCGTCTGGGGTCATACCTTCAAAGGTCGCCGCTTTCATGAAACGGTTCTTGAGTTGAATACCGCTCAAAGCTGCTGGCTTAAACGGATTAACGTCTCTGGCTGAGCTTCTCCCCACTCTAACTCCAAATGATGTCTTGATATTTGACTTTTCGAACTATATTCGGAAAGTCAGGGAATTAGCAAGGGAAGCTAAAGGAAAGTCAATATCCAGACAATCCAGCAGAGTTTTAATGAAACGCATATTTAAAATTCTGGGACTAATTATCTTGGGCCTTATTGCCCTTATTAGTCTCAAAAATTGTGATTTTGGGCCAGAGCCACCGCGCCCTGATCTCGATCTCCCCCTCGCCCCGCAAATGGCAGATCCAAGTTCTGCGCCTATGGACATGAATTTTCCAGCTATCAATCCATTTGCGGCGAAGGGCGTAAACCCCATCCCTCACGGTGATGCTGCGCAACAAGACTCAACCCCGCTACACGGCCCTATGGGGACAACCCGTAGGCTAGAGGCGGACGAAATCAGTTATCTCTTCCTCGGGCCTGGTCATTTTGGCGCTTTCACCTCCGGACTTTATGAAGATGGTCGCCGCGTCTTATGGAGCAATGGCGTGAACGGTGTCTTTAAGATTAACTATGAGAGCTATGATCTCATCGATCACCTACCTTCTGATGTCGCAGACAAATATGATGAAGACTGGGCGAATAATATTATTGCCAAGCTTGATAAAAATAATGGCGCAAGCGCTATGGTTACGGCAGTCAAATCGATGATGCCGTTAAAATCACTCTCTGGTATCTATACCGTTGTCGGAAAAAATGATTGGTTTTACATCGCCAACAAAGACGGCTCTGTTATTGCTTATGGGGATAGCGTGTCAGGTGATGCAGGCTCTAAGATTGTTGAAAAAGCCCGTTTCCAACTTCCTGATGAATTAAGCGGCGCGAGCGTGGGCATGAATATGACCTATGATGGCTGGATTGTCTTTCCCATGGAAAATGGCGTCTTAATAGCCGTCTCGCCAGACCTTACTCAATATCGCTCTGTCGCGCTAAAATATTCCGATAGTGAAGATACTGAAACGCGCGGCGTGGGCTATGGCTGGGTACGTAATTCCATTGCAATAGACAAAGATGGCGGAATTTATGTCGCCTCACGTAATCATATGCACAAAGTCGTCTGGACAGGAAATGCTCTGTCGATTGACCCCAAAGATGGAGCCTGGACTGCACAATATCGTAACGGCACAGATGAAGGCACGGGCGCAACGCCAAGCCTGATGGGTTTTGGAGATGAAGATAAATTCGTTGTCTTTACCGATGGAGACATTCGCATGAATGTTGTCTTGATGTGGCGCGACGCCATCCCGGAAGACTGGAAGCAAATCCCCGGTGCGCCCTCTCGGCGTATAGCGGGTCAAGCCCCCGCTGATATGGGTAAGCTTAAAGTACAAGCAATCCAGTCCGAACAAACCGTGATTGTTGCGGGATATGGCGCGCTGGTCGTAAATAACACACCACGCAACACACCCTTCTTTATGCCCAAGGAAGGCGTCGGGCGGGGGGCAAGTATTGGCCCGCTTGGAAATAACCCTAAGTTCCAACCTTACGGCATTCAAAAATTCGAATGGAACCCCAAGCTTCGCCGCTTAGAGCAAGCTTGGGTTAATGAGACCATAAGCTCCCCTAACGGCGTGCCCTGGGTCAGCACTGGCTCAGGCCAACTTTATTTCATGGGCGCTCGCAATCATGAATGGACACTCGAGGCCGTTAACTGGCTTACAGGTGAGCCGACATTCCATTATATTCTAGGGGGGCAGAAATATAATAATATGTTCTCTGGTCCGACAATTGATGAAAAGGGCCGTGTTTTTGTTGGCGCTTATTATGGGCGCATGCGGATTGAGCCTAAGAGCGATTAGAAAAAACTGCGTCCACAATCTTGATCGCTGCATCCAGTACGGCCTCAATAGCTAAATGCGTGGTATCAATAAGATGGGCATCATCAGCGGGGATAAGAGGCGCCTCAGCCCGTGTTTTATCACGGTGATCACGTTCCGCGAGCTGGGCTAATACTGTCTCAAAGGTAATCTGCTCACCGTAACCTGTTAGTTCAGCGTGGCGGCGGCGCGCGCGCTCTTCTGGGGCGGCGTCAATATAGAGCTTTACCTCGGCATTAGGGCAAATCACCGTGCCAATATCGCGGCCATCCAGCACGGCACCTGGCTTTAAGCGTGCAAAATCACGCTGAAATTCTAGCAGCGCAGCGCGCACCTCTGGATGAACAGCAATTTTGGACGCCGCAACGGCCACATCGCCGCTTTTGAGTATCGGGTCTGATAGAATTTCAATGTCCAATTCCCGCGCCGCCTGCGCCGCCTTATCCGCAGCAGCAGGATCATCACCCGCTTGCAAGACTGCGTAACCGACAGCGCGGTAGAGCTTACCTGTATCTAAATATGTAAAACCGTAATGCGCGGCTAAGGCCTTACCCAGTGTACCTTTACCGCTGGCGAAAGTGCCGTCTATGGCAATGACGCTCATTTTATAGTCGCGCCGCTTATATTCGCGCCGATTGTTTTCATGAGCTCAAAAAAGGTCGGAAAGCTCGTTGCGATCATGGCGCTATCATCAATACTAATCGGGTTATTGGCATTAAGCCCTAAAATAAGCGCGCTCATGGCGATGCGGTGATCATGATGTGTTTCCACCATCCCGCCGCCTTCCACGGTTCCGCCTTTGACAGAGAAGCCGTCCTCATATTCAGTCGTATCCACGCGGTTCGCTTTTAGTATCGCCACAGTCGCGCTAATGCGGTCGCTTTCTTTCACGCGCATTTCCGCGATGCCGCGCATGGTTGTCGTCCCCACCGCATAAGCTGCCGCCATGGCCAGAATTGGATATTCATCAATCATGGACGGGGCGCGCTCAGGCGGAACTGTTACGCCGTGAAGCTTGGAGTGTTTAACCTCAATATCTGCAATGATTTCACCGCCTGATGTACGGAAATTATCTGCGCGCAGATAGCCGCCCATTTCGGTTAACGTCTCAAACAGCCCAACCCGTGTTGGGTTCATCATAACATTTTTTATCGTCAGCTCTGAGCCCGGCGTAATAAGCGCGGCGACGATTAAAAACGCAGCTGATGACGGATCGCCCGGAACCGTGACATCTGTCGCCTTTAAGGTCACAGGGCCAGTCACGCTCACCTTTTGTCCGCGCCCTATCGCTTTAACAGAGACATCTGCGCCAAAAGCTTTGAGCATATTTTCCGTATGGTCACGCGATAGGGTTGGCTCAGTCACAGTCGTAACCCCATCAGCGCCAAGACCAGCCAGAAGAATAGCAGATTTGACCTGCGCGCTGGCATGGGGCGGGGTGTAATCAAGCGGTGTAAGCTTTCCCTGAGAGGTTAGCGTGACAGGCAAACGGTCCCCCGCTTTGGCGCTATATGTAATGCCCATCTCTGACAAAGGGTCGAGCACACGGCCCATAGGCCGCGCAGAGAGTGACGCATCGCCCGTAAATTTTGCCTTAAGCGCAAAACCCGACGCCGCGCCCATGATCAAACGCACCCCTGTGCCCGCATTGCCGCAATTCACAGCCCCCTTGGGCGAAGTAAAACCCTGCGCGCCGCAGCCCGTAACTTTCCAGCTGCCATCTTTTTGTTTGTCTACGTCTGCGCCAAAGCTGCGCATAGCCTGCCCGGTCGCGAGAATATCAGCCCCTTCCAGTAGTCCCGTTATGGTCGTGACGCCTTCTGCTAAGGCCCCAAATATCAAAGCACGGTGCGAGATTGACTTATCGCCAGGCGCGCTAACGATACCTGATAGCGCTGCGCTGCGTTTCGAGCTGGCGGTCATGAGAAGCCCCATCAATCTCTTTGCTGTTGACACAATGTCCCCAGTCGGTAAGAGGCGCTTTTAGCGTAGCTTTCAGTTAGCGCAAGTGACAGAACTCACGTCATAATGAAATAAATGAGGATAGACATGGCTAAGGCAGAACTTGGTGAAAAACGGGTATGTCCCGAATGTGAAGCAAAATTTTATGATCTAACAAAAAACCCTGCGACATGTCCGATGTGTCAGCATAGTTTTGATCCTGCGGAACTTGAGCCCACACCAATCTTACCGCTTGGGCCTGAAGCAGATGATACTGTTGATGAGGATGAAGATGATGAAGCCAAGCCCGCAACCGAGGAAGATGAAGAAGATATTGACGAAGATGAAGCCGCCGCGAAAGAGCTAGAGCTTGACGGTGATGATGCGGCCTTTGTTGGCGGCCCTGATGATGAAAAAGACGCGCCAGAATATGATGGCTTCTCGACAGATGAAGACGAAGATGAAGACGCAGCCCTCGTCACAGATGAGGACGAAAATGTCATGCCGCCGCCTGATGATAAAGACGATGATGACGATGATATTGAAGAGATCGAAATCTAACAGTTTCATTACGCTTTGATATTGACCAGAGAGCTGTAACCTGTTTTACAGCTCACTCCTTTTAGGGGCCTTAGCTCAGCTGGTAGAGCGCTTCGCTGGCAGCGAAGAGGTCAGGGGTTCGACTCCCCTAGGCTCCACCAAATAAAACATCTAAGTTATTGAAAATGAATAGTAAATTATTACTATCAATCCTATTATCCCACTTTTAAAGATTCCTACTACTTTAATTCCGTTAATAGTTAAGTCGCTCTTCATCCAAAACAATCTGATTTAGCATGCAAACTAACTTGATTCGAGTCTGTTGATTTTTATACATCATCCCCAATCATTTAAATCACCAAGATATCCTCACCGAAGGTATCCATGTCGATGCCAGCGCCGTTCTGGATTTCCAGGATATCTCCATTACCAAAGTCCAGCGTTAGAATTGTCCCAGTAGCGTTCAGGCTACCAAACATATCAACAACCTCTTGCGCGGTGAGCGTGCCAGCCCCTGCCCAAAGCGCGTCATCAAGCTCTAGGCGGTCATTGCCTGCTTGATCAAAACTGTTGATACGGTCCTCGTCATAGCCTTCAGCAAAGACAAAGGTATCTCTCGCGCCATCTGCGCCGCCGCCATTGAGGATATCATTCCCCGCGCCGCCATCTAACCGGTCAGCGCCAACAGAGCCGTTTAAGATATCATTACCATCTCCGCCAAAGAGCTGGTCTGAGCCTGCTGCGCCGATAAGTGTGTCATTCCCGCCTTCACCATAGAGAA
>CALLMD010000023.1 GCA_938007935.1 uncultured Hellea sp. | reverse complement strand
GCAGATATATCCGACTATGAAACAGTTTTATTGTCTCTGGATACTATTCTCTGTTTTTCGACCGTTCGGCGTCTGCGTGAAGACAGAAATATGTCTTTGAAAGAGACTAAAAAGGTAATGACCCATATGGTGCAAGCACTCATCAAAGATATTGCATAACGTCATTATTGTATTGACATTAATAGTGCCATATTATTTACTAATGGTATGAAAAAGATAGTTTTAATTCTCTTTGGCTTATTGATACTGGGCGCAATTATCTTTGCGGCGGCTCTACCCTCCATATTAAAGTCGCAAGGTCTTCACCCTGATTATGAGGGTCCGCGATACGAATTGCCTGGTAAACAGGCGCTGATTATCAGCACAAGTCACGGCGTTCTAAATAAACCCGGAGAAACCAAAGGTAAGAAGACCGGAGTATTCGGATCGGAATTATCCGTTCCCTATTACGACTTTCATGATGCAGGGATGAGCGTCGATGTTGCCAGTATTAAAGGCGGCTCAATCCCTATTGATCCAATGTCTTACAAATACATGATTATCACCGAGGCGGACAAACGCTCCCGCAAAGACGGTGCCTTCCAAAAGAAGGTCATGAATTCTTTGAAAATCGATGATGTCGATTTCACACAATATGCCACTATTTTCCTCGCAGGTGGTTGGGGCGCCGAGCACATAACCTTCTTGCGCGATTAATCTGTCGAGTATACCGACAAACCGAATATAAGCCGCCTCAATAATGGGCGCTGTAATTTCATTAGATCCGACGACATAGAGCCTATCAATCTGGCGTTTTGTAAAGTGATCAGAAATCGAGTTTGACTTACTTAAGTTATTGTTTTATATATTTATTTCTACACAGCATCGTGCTGTGTGGGGGCACCATTTTTGCTAATAAAATCAAAGCTTAAGCTCTCCCTGCACTTTCGGCGTTTGTTGAGAGTTGGACTGGTAAGCACATAGTAAGCACGACCTGTTTATGCCTAGATTCGACCACATGAAAACCCGCGCTGCGGTTGCCTTTGAGGCAAAAAAAATCTTTGGAAATTGTTGAACTAGATTTGGAAAGTATGGATTATCAATATGACATCATAATTATAGGGGCGGGCGCGGCAGGTTTAATGTGCGGCGCGGTTGCGGGCGCACGCGGGAAGTCAGTGCTTATAATTGATCACGCCCAAAAAGTGGGTGAAAAAATACGCATATCAGGCGGCGGACGCTGTAACTTCACCAATATTCATTGCGGGCCTGATAATTTTATTTCCAATAATCCGCATTTTTGCAAATCGGCGCTGTCGCGTTATACGCCGCAAGATTTCATTGATCTTGTCAACCACTATAAAATTGCCTGGCATGAGAAAACGAAAGGACAGCTTTTTTGCGATGGTCGCAGCCAGCAAATAATTGATATGCTGCTTACCGAGTGCGAAAATGCTGATAATCAAATACGCGTCTCAACCGAAGTTTTAGATATAGCAAAGTTTGAAGCAGGATATGTCGTCACCACCCAACATCAATCTATTAATTGCGAGAAAGTTGTTATCGCTTGCGGTGGAACCTCAATTCCGAAAATGGGCGCGACGGGATATGGGTATAAAATAGCCGAAAAATTTGGACTTCCGATTGTCCCCACAAGCCCTGCTCTAGTCCCCCTAACCTTTACTGACGGCTTAAAACAGCCGCTAAAAACGCTCTCTGGAGTCAGCACAGATAGCCGCGTACATTATGAAGCTACTAGCTTTGACGAAGCCCTACTTTTTACGCATCGCGGTCTGTCTGGCCCCGCGATTTTACAAATAAGTTCTTATTGGAATGCGGGCGATGCTATCACTATAGATCTCGCCCCCGATATAGACATCTTAGATGCCTTGAAAACAGCCCGTATTGATAGCGCGCGGCAAAGTCCTAAAAACTGGCTCGCACAATATCTACCAACGCGCCTGGCCGAATTTGTTGCAAGTAACATCAAGCAAGAACGTCTCGCCGATATGAGCGATGCCCAGCTTATAAATCTTGCCTTAATGGTGAAAGAATGGCGCATTAAACCAGCTGGCACCGAAGGATACCGCACAGCGGAGGTCACAAAGGGCGGCGTTGATACAGATGCGCTTTCGTCCAAGACACTTGAAGCTAAACGTGTTCCCGGCCTGTATTTCATTGGCGAGGTTGTTGATGTCACGGGTCATTTAGGTGGCCATAATTTCCAATGGGCTTGGGCGAGCGGCAATGCCTGCGGACGCGCCGTTTAAGGCAAAATTCATTAAATTACGTCAAATCCTCACATTAGTTTTTGAATATAGGTTTTGGAACTGCCGTGAAAATCACACCAGATACATGGAACGATATTCTGACGCTAATGGCATGTGTGCTATTAGCCGACGAGACTGTGCTAGAAAATGAAGTGCTATGTTTTCAAAAAAATGCTCACTTACTCGCTCACGAAATGAAGCAAGATATAGGCATGAATGATGCGCTATTAAGGCAGTGGTTTGAACTCAAACGCGAAACGATTGTCCAATCCATGATAGGTGAGAAAGCAGATAATTTTATTATGAACATCGCTTTGTCTTTAGAAGACTTTCCAGCCAAAAAATCTTTACTCAAAGCCCTCATAAACATTTCAGCATCGGATGCTGATCTTCATAAAAGCGAAATTGACATCTTAAATTTGGCGGCCGCTTATTGGGGATTACCGCCCGTAAATAGATATCGCTCATAACGCGCATTTACTGCAAAATTTGAATTTCCAAATGAGAAATTACTGTTAGGAAGCTCTTATGAAGTTTATCGATTTAAATGCAGATTTAGGCGAAGCCGATAACGCTGAATGGGCAGCTTCGGAATATGCTATGTTGCAATATATTAGCTCGGCCAACATTGCCTGTGGCGGCCATGCAGGAACCCCACAATCTATGCGGCACATGGTACGCGGGGCGCAAAGTCACGGCGTAACGATTGGCGCGCACCCTTCTTTTCCTGACAAGGCAAATTTTGGCCGAAAGTCATTGAAACTGGGCACGGAAATATCGGCCAAGGAGCTACAAATTTCCTTACTCAAGCAAATAACCACTTTAGCCGAGGTGGCGTCCGATGAAGATAGCTTTATTGCCTATGTGAAGCCCCATGGCGCTCTTTATAATGACGCCGTGAAAGATAGCGAAAAAGCGGATCTAATAGCTCAAGTCATTGCAATGATTGACCCAGCTCTCATTTTTATGGGTGCCCCAAATTCAGAAATGGGCAAAGCCGCGAAGTTGCATAATTTGAAGTTCATCGCCGAAGGTTTTATTGATCGCCGCTATACAGATGATGGTCACTTGCAAAGCCGAGACATAGAGGGCGCTGTTATCAAAGACCAAGGCGAACGGCTACACCAAGCGAAGACGTTAGTAACGCATCAGTCGATTAAGACAGCGAGTGGAGCTGAGCTAAACATAGCCGTGCGCACGCTTTGTCTACACGGCGATAGCGACGGCGCCGTCGAAACGGCCAAGCTTATACGCCATGAACTTGAGGCCACTAATATCAAGATAAAAGCCTTTGCCAATGTCGCCTAAACTTTCCCCTAACCTTAAAGAGCCTCACCTTATTGAATATGGCGATAGTGCAATTCTTATCCAATATGACCTAGGTGATATGCACTACTCTAAACCTGTCAATGAAGCCGTGCACGCCCTCGCCCATGATCTTCAATTATCTGGCAATTGGCTTGAAATCGTACCGGGATATGACAGCCTTCTTTGTCAATTTGACCTATCAAAGATGAGTTTAGAGGCGAGCAAAACTCTACTTAAAAAACAAATCAAGACTCAAAAACCTAAAGCGAACCCTACGGGAAATATTATTGAAATTCCTATCTGTTATGGCGGCGATCATGGGCCCGATATCAACGCCATTCAAAAGACGAGCAAGCTGTCTAAAAAAGCACTTATAGAATTACATTCAGGCTCGACTTATGATGTCTGCATCATGGGCTTTATCCCGGGCTTTGCTTTTTTGTCCGAAGCGCCAAAGGTATTACATCATCCCCGTCATGCTACGCCCCGTAGCCTTGTTCCCGCTGGATCAGTCGGAATCGCTGGCTGGCAAACTGGCATTTACGGACTTGAAAGTCCGGGTGGCTGGCAGATTATTGGCCGCACGCCGCTTAAATTATTTGATAAAACCCGCACGAAACCTTTCTTAGTTGAGGCGGGAGACCAAATTAAGTTTAAGCCCATTAGCGCGAAGACATTTTACGAGATGTCAGCATGATTGAAATTCTCAATGGCGGCACACAAACAACAATCCAAGATGCAGGACGGCCAAATTTGCGCCATCTTGGAATCCCAGCAAGCGGGGCAGCAGATAAATTATCCTTTGCTCTCGCAAATTGGATGGCGGGGAATCGCTGGGACGCGCCAGCCATTGAGTGCTCATTAGGGGGCCTACATATACGCTTCAAATCTGATACCACCATCGGACTGGCGGGCGCAGAAATGTGGGCACAGATAAATGGACAAAATGTCAAAAACTTCACCGCCCTTCCCGTACATAAGGGCGATATTCTGACCTTAAGTTTTGCCCGTGACGGGTGCCGCGCCTATATCGCGGTGGCAGGGGGATTAAAGCTTCCCGAATTCATGGGAAGCAGCTCCACCTATCTACCAGCACAGCTAGGAGGCATTGACGGCTGCGCCCTGAAAACAGGTGATAAACTCACGATAAGTAATCGTCCACGTGAAGCCCCGCGCGCCATACCCAAAGGTTACACACCGGCGCTATCTCGGCATATTGTTTTGCGATCAAGGCCCGCGCCAGAATGGGAAGGTTTGGACCGCCCCAGCAAGCGGCACCTCTTTGTTAGCCCCTTTCACGCCAGCGCTGCAACGGACCGCATGGGGTCTCGCCTGCGCGGAGATAAAATCACAATGGAAAAGCGGCTTCCTATGACCAGTTCTCCGCTCTTGCCGGGAACGCTTCAAATTCCCCCAGATGGGCAGGCGATTTTAGCTTTAGTTGATGGACATTGCACAGGGGGCTATCCGCGCGCGCTTCAAATTATTCGCGCAGACCTTTGGCTACTCGGACAAATTGCGCCAGGCTCACAAGTCAGTTTCCGCAGGTGTTTTCCAGAAGACGCCCCAAAAATTCTGAAAGCCAGAAATAGTTTTTACAGCGGCCTCATAGACGGATTTTCATTCTAAATGATGCCCCGCGCGCCTTATATATTGCTTGATGATCAGCTCACGCATCAGCAACGTTTCTATACAAATCCGGTTGATATCATCACGGCAGAAACACCCGATGAGGTTAAATCAGCATTTGAGAAACTCACAGAGTTCCATGAGAAAGGTTTTCATTTAGCTGGCTATTTATCTTATGAATTGGGACTGGTTTTAGAGCCAAAACTTCGTCAGCTTTTACCGCCTGAAAGAGCTACTCCATTATTGCAATTTGGAGTCTTTGAAAGTCTTAGTAATCTGCCGCCGACGGAATATCTCTACAAGGCGGATATATCAGAATTAAACCTAAAACCTGCTTGGACTGAAGCCCAATATAGGCGGCGTTTTGAAAAAGTTTTAAACTATATCCGCGCAGGTGATGTTTATCAGATCAATCTCACATTCCCGATGACGGGAAAATATGACGGTGAGGCGCATTCGCTTTATGCGGCCTATCGGCACCGACAAAAGGGGCGTTATGGCGGCATTGTAAGTCTTGGAAATGCGCCCGAAATTATATCTCTATCGCCTGAACTTTTCTTTCGAAAAGAAGGTGATGATATGAGTATGCGTCCAATGAAGGGCACACGCCCCCGTTCGGCCAATGCAGAAATTGACGAAACACTGAGACAAGAAATGCGCGGCGATGCAAAGTCTCAAGCCGAGAATTTGATGATTGTTGATCTGCTTAGAAATGATTTATCTCGCATCTCTAAACCGGGATCCGTTAAAGTGCCTGAACTCTTTGCCATGGAGACATACTCTACTCTGCATCAAATGACCTCGCGCGTGCACAGCAAGCTACGATACGGCGTGGATATTGAAAGAATATTTAAAAGCCTTTTTCCCTGCGGATCTGTTACGGGCGCGCCGAAAATCCGCGCTATGGAAATAATAGATGAGTTAGAGGATAGCCCGCGCGGGGCTTATTGTGGCGCGCTTGGCTACATAGACCCTAATGGTGATTCCTGTTTTAATGTCGGCATCCGTACGCTGACCCTTTCAAATAGTGTCGTGACTTATAATGTTGGCGGCGGCCTTGTGCTCGATAGCAAGCCCGAAGATGAGTATAATGAGTGCCTGTTAAAGGCTCAAGTTCTCACCAATCATCCAGCTCTCATAATTGAAACGCTACGCTGGGATCCCGAGCAAGGCTTTATCAGAGGCGCGCGTCATAAATCCCGTATGCAAAAAACAGCGATAGCTCTTGGTTACCCCTTCAAACCTTCGGCCTATCTAGACGTTTTAAAATCCCTTGAGACAAAAAATAAGAAAAATACCTCTCAGCAGCGCATCCGTATAACACTTTCACAGACTGGGGAATTTAAACTGACACATGAAGATTATGTTCCAGTGGATAAGATGAACATCATAATTTCCGAGCATAGGCTCTCTGATACTGTCCAAAATACGGACCATAAAACATCTCGGCGGCATTTTTATGACGGGGAGCGCGAGCGCTTAAAGGCTTTGAAAGGCGCCGATGAGGTAATTTTTCTAAATAATGAAAACCACATATGCGAAGGCTCTTTTACATCTATTTTCATAAGAAAAGACGGAAAGCTTTTTACCCCGCCGCTTAAAGCTGGACTCCTTCCCGGCATATTACGCGCAGAACTGATCGAGACAGGCAAAGCCATTGAAAGACATATTTCACAAGATGATCTTCATACCGCCGACAAGCTATATGTCGGAAACTCACTCCGAGGGCTCGTTGCTGCGACCTTATTGCCATCTGGTAATTAAACGCCTCAAAAGCGCCCCAATCCAGTCCAGAAATACCTCTAATTCCATTTTATCAGATAACTCTAATAAGGAGCCTGACATGGAACATTACGCATTTGAAAAATCTGTTCTTGGCATCACTATAGGCTTTTGTATCCTGCTAAGTCTCTTAACCACCCTATGATTTTGTCAAATTGTGACTGCGTGACTGAAATTTAATCCCTTTAAACGGGTTAGTTAGGTTAATTCGTACCAACAAGGCCTTGGCGGTTTTCCCCTAAAGCCTTAGACTCTTTGATAATGCTGGGCTTTCTGGCGATTCATTACTGACGAAGCGTGCGTAATTTGAAGCTGCCTGTGACATTCTTTGCGAATTTCTCGCCCTATCATGACCCGGACCCCATTTCGGATTTTTATGATGATACGGCGCAGCGTATTACAAGCGTGGTGGCCGCAGTTTTTGCTATCCATGTCTTTTTCTTTTTTATAATGAGTCCAAATTTCATCATGCCCGACATGATAGAGGATGAACCTGAAGCGATTTCAGTCGAAATTATTACATTAGAACCCGAGCCTGAAGTCACACCACCGCCAAAACCCACCCCTAAACCTGAACCCAAACCGCAGCCCCCAAAACCCGCGCCAAAACCTGAAGTGACGCCGCCGAAACCCGAACCGCTGCCATCAGATTTTATTCCGCCGCCTTTGCCTTCACAGCAAATCGCGCCTGAACCCATTCCAGAAGTCTATGAGCCGCCTGAGGTTATAAGCCCTCCGGTTCTCACACCCGACCCTATCCCGCAACAAGCACCAGAACCCGTAATTGCGCCAGCTCCTGAGCCTGTTATTGAGTATTATGAGCCACCCCCGCCCCAGCCGCAGATAGAGATATTTGAGCCTATAGCTGAGCCCGAAATATATGAACCTGCGCCAAGCGTGGTTCCAGACCCGTTGCCCGATCTGCCCGATATTTCGACTTTGCCGCCTATTCAACAACCGCTACAATTAGAACCGGTCGTTACCCAAGCCCCCGAGCCCCAGCCAGAGCCTGAACAGGCTTATCAACCTGAATATATAAACCCGAACCCCACTATTCTCGCTTCGCCCGAAGACGCCATTACAGAAGAAGAAAAACGCCGCGCCATTGCCGAGCAGGAAGCTGCTAAAGAGCTGGAGCAAGAAGAAATCAAGCGGCTTCAACGCGAAGCCAAAGAACGGCGCAAACAAGAAGAGCGCGAAGCTAAGGCCCTGCGCAAACAAGAACGCCGTAACGCCGAAGACCAGCGTAGGTTAGAAGAATTAGAAGCCAAAGAACAACGCCGCGCCGAAAGAGACTTACGCAGGCGTGAACGTGAAACTGAAAAACAACAAAGGCGTGAAGCCGAAGAAAGGGAACGGGAACTTAGAGAGCAGGCCCGCAATAGAGACCGCGAGGCTGAGAGGCAAAGACGCGCCGCGGATAAACAAGCCAGAGACGCCCAAAAACGCGCCCGCGAGGAACAAAGACGTGCTGAGAAGGAACAAAGGCGCAATGCTAAGGACCAAGAGCGCCGCGCTCGCGAGGAAGCCCGTGACAGAGAGCGCGATGCTGAGCGTCAACGCCGCGCCGAAGAAAGAGCTCAAGAACGCGCGAGGAAAGAGCGCCGTAATTCCCCCAATAGTAATGCCGCGCCAAGGCCGCAGAGAAATCCTGCCATTGCCGGGCCAGTTCAGGGCGGGGGTAATCCGCCGCCAAGTTCGGGAACAAGACGGCAATCTACGGGCACGAAAGGCTGGACGCTTGCGCCCGGTTCACAAGGCAATAGCCCCGGCGCAGGCTATGACGGGCTTGTTCTTGACATTCGGTGCCGTGAAGCTGGAAAATCCCATCTTGAATGCCCCGAATATTTACAAAAATTCACGGGCCGCAATGCAGGCGGATATGAAAGCTTTGGACGGCAACATGCGACCCCTGCAGGGAGCGGGCCAACGGATTACTCACAACGAACATTTGGCGTTGGTAATGGTCTAGGTAGCGCCCCAATTGGAGGCGGCACAAATCAATTGGGTCAAATTGGAGACAATTCCGTTAATAATGGCGGGCCCTCAACATCAATTCTGGATGATCCTGCTAATGGATTTGATCGCACTTTTCCGGGTAAAGATTTTGACTATGGCCAGAATGACGGGGCGCGTATGCGCGATCTGATTGATGAGCCTGAAGAGCCTTGGAATGAGCCCGTCGAATTAACGCCGCCGCCAGAGCGTTAATTACTCAGACACGTTAACTTCTGAAATCGTTTTAAGACGCATCAAGCTATTATCAAATTGGCTATTCAGTCCTCCACTTCTGAGTTTAGAGCGAACCCGCTCCAAATAAGGAAAGCCGCCAAGCTCTATCTCAGATTTCGTTAAAACTGTAACACTCTCGCCATCTGGACTGGGCAGAATTGCATGAGTCGCTGTCGCTAGCTTCCCTGATAAATTGACTTGAACACGAACAAATTCACTCGATTGGCTCTGCGTAATTTCTTGAGAACCAAAAGGGTAAGCCCCTGTCCCATTTTGCCACGCCATGGTCTGACCCACGCCAGATTCGGCCCCGCCATAGATTGTTTCCGCGTCCGTCAAAAGCGCATGCAGTGGTGACCATTGGGAATAAGCCTTAAGGTCATTAAGCAGCGGGAAAATATCTTCGGGATAGGCCTTAACCTCAACAGAGCGCTCTACCGTTTGTGTGGCCGGCAGAAAAAGCCCGATAATACAGGTCAGAAGAAACAGACATATGATGAGGCCAATCCCTCTAAGCAACCATTTCATATATCCACATCCTTTTATTAGTTCGAGTATTGAAGAGTTAAGGATAAATATCAACCCCTTGCCCCATTAGGGGCAATCCCTTAGAACGCAGCCAAATACATCATATAACGAAATACAGGACTTCTCATGGCAGGACATTCCAAATGGGCCAATATTCAGCACCGTAAAGGCCGTCAGGATAAACTCCGCTCTAAGCTCTTTTCCAAACTCGCCAAAGATATCGCGATTGCGTCTAAAATGGGCGGTCCAGACCCCGACATGAACCCGCGCCTACGCTTGGCCATTGCCAATGCCAAAGGGCAGTCTATGCCCAAAGATAATATCAAGCGCGCGGTTGATAAAGGCGCGGGCGGTGAAGGCGATGATTACGAAGAAATCCGCTATGAGGGCTTTGGCCCGGGCGGCATTGGTTTTATCGTCGAAGCCAGCACAGATAATAAAAACCGCGCAGCCATGGCGGTTCGGACGGCCTTTTCTAAAAATGGCGGGGCATTGGGCGAGACAGGCTCTGTGGCTTTCATGTTTGATCAAGTTGGTAAAATTGAATATCCGCTAGAGGTCACGGATGAAGACGGCATGATGGAAGCCGCGATTGAGGCCGGCGCCGATGATTGCGAAACCGATGAAGCCGCCGCCGATCAATGGGACGAATATGAACCCGTGCACACAATCTGGACGGCCCGCGATGATTTGGGGGCAGTCGCGGCGGAACTACAAAAACAATTCGGTGATGCCAAATCAGTTAACTTGGTTTGGAAAGGTCAAAATGAGATTGACAATCCTGAACAAGCCGCCGCTGTTGTTCGGCTTCAAGACGCCCTCGAAGATGTTGATGATGTCAGCACAGTCTTTCACAATTTCAATATGAGCGAAGAAGCCGCGGCGACTTTAGCGACTGAAGATTAGAGTAATACAAAATATTGAAGTTTTTAAGGGAGCCTCTGGCTCCCGTTTTTATAACGGAACTACACATATCGTGATCTATCCCATGTCTGAGAGAATGGTTTAGAGCGCCCGCTCGCCTGAACAACCATAAGGTGTTCGCGCGTCAAATCACGGGGGTGATCAACGCCGCAACTATGGGCCATCATCTCGACTTCTTTTTGAATCGTCTTGCAATAATTCATCACGCGCACCGCTTTGTTTGTCGGGTCTAGGCCGCGTTGCAGGCGTTTATTATGTGTGGTGATGCCTGTTGGGCAGGTATTCTCATCGCATTTAAGCGCTTGGATACAGCCCAGCGCAAACATAAAGCCCCGCGCCGCGTTGACAAAATCAGCCCCAACACAAAAGGCCCAAGCCACATCTTCGGGCGTGGCCAATTTCCCGCTCGCAATTAGCGCGATATGCTCACGCAGGCCTTCTTCGCGCAGCATATCATCAATGAGAGGAAGTCCTTCGCGGATGGATAGACCCATATTATCCATAAGCGGCTGCGGGGCCGCGCCCGTGCCGCCATCACCACTATCGAGCGTGATAAAATCTGGCGCGCTGGCAAGGCCGCGCGTCTTGATTTCTTTGAACAGCTCACGAATAGGGGTGATATTACCGACGACAAATTTTATGCCAGTCGGGCGTTTTGAGGCTTTGCGGACTTTATCAATCAAGTCGAGAAGTTCAGCTGGGTTAGAGGCCTCAACGTGGCGGTTGGGCGAAATAGCGGCTTCGCCTTCTTTGATACCGCGAATGGCCGCGATTTCAGCAGTGACTTTCTCGGCGGGCAGAATACCGCCTTTACCCGGCTTGGCTCCTTGGGAGAGCTTAATCTCGATCATTTTAATATAGGGATTTTCACATAACTTCGCGAGCTTGTCTGAGTCGAGCGTCATGTCATCTTTGCGCGCGCCGAACTTGCCCGTGCCCAATTGATAAACCACGTCACATTCGCCCTCCAAATGATAGGGCGCGACCCCGCCCTCACCTGTATTAAGCCAGCATCCCGCCATGCCCGCACCAAGAGACAAAGCTTCGACGGCAGGTTTGGAAAGCGAGCCATAGCTCATGGCCGAGATATTAAAGAGGCTTTTTGGCGCATAAGGGTTGGGTGTATTCGGCCCGATAATAAAGGCGGGCTTAGGTGTGTGCTCACCCTCAAGCTTAGGAAATAAGCCATTGGCAAAAATCGCTGTGCCGGGACTGAGAACTTTGGTCGATCCAAAAGGAACCGTCTCATGGCCATCGTCACAGACGTCATTGATATAATCACGCTGCGCCCGGTTAAAGGGCATTTCCTCACGGTCCATCGCGAAGAAATATTGACGAAAGAACTCGCCGAGTTTTGAGAACACACCGCGAAAACGGCCAATCACGGGATAGTTGCGCCTTACCGTATCTTTCGTTTGAGTGATGTCGATAAGAAATAAAATAATGACGGCGGCGGCTAAAATTCCCAAAACAAAAAGGAAAAGCGAGCCAAGTATATTCAAGCCCTGAATGGCCGTCCCCGTCAACATTTCCATGGTGTCTGACATCCCGCCATTACCCGCTTGAATCAGTTCCATATTATTCTCCTTAGGGGATTATGGCGCGGAGGGATGGGCGTGACAATGTTTTCTTCCTTCGTCATTGCAAGACCCCCCGTTCTTGCAATCCATCATGAGGTGTTTCAACGAATACTATGATATTAAGGCATGATCATGGGTGATGTATTACAAGCGCGAGGCATTTGTATAATTATAAATACGCATTATTGTGCTACTATATGTTTAGATTGCTATTTTTGTATTTGACCATAATTGCTATTTTTGTTGGCTGTAACCCGAAGAGTAGCGAGCAAGATGTAATAGATGAATATGAAGCGATGCGTGCTGAAACAAATCAAAAGCACACTCATGTGAAATATTGCAAAAACGATATTGTGAAATTAACTATATCAAGTCGCGGTCAACTGGCTATGCGCGAGATTTATGTTCCTAGAAAAGCTATCGTTCATTTTAAAAATCGTGATAACTTGAATACTTATCCGCTTGGCGTTGGAATTGCCTCTGACTGTCTTGTGAGAGGGACGTCAAATAACTGCCGCATTAACTCTAAAGTTTGGGGAATTTACGTTACACGGTTGGATGGACATAGAAGACTAATCCAAAGCGTATTCAAACACCATCATATGGAACCAACTAATAAGATAGTAGAAGAACTATATGTTACTCACGTAAAAAAAGACTCGGAAGAAAAAGTGAAGTACAAAAAGAATGATATTATTTACACCAATTTTTCAGCATCAGATTTATCCCTTCCCGTGGTTCATCCCTTACTATCTATAGAATACCGTGGTAACGAACTTTTTCGCCCAGATTTAAAAAGGTGCCGTTGGAGGGTCACCACAAACGCCGCCATTGGAACGTCACGGGCCAGCCATTGTGACGATTTATCGGAATGGAAAACATGGATAAATGAATTTGATGAAATCTCAAATAAAATAAGTAAAGATGGAGAATTTGCCAAAGCCTGTGTTAACCCGCCCGATCTGCCGCCATGACCAGTTTTTTATAATCGCGGAGGTCGCCGTCATAGCGTTTGGCTTTGCCGTTATTGACGAGCCATAATCTATCGGCTGTGGCTTCGGCGAGGTACACATCATGGGTAATTAAGAGGACTGCGCCGGGGAAATCGTTGAGCGCATAGATCAGCGCTTCGCGGCTATCAATATCCAAATGGGAGGTGGGCTCATCCAAAATCAGGATATGTGGTTTTTCAATCGACATTAATCCCAGCAAGAGCCGCACTTTTTCGCCGCCTGATAATTTCTCGACCTTGGTTTCAACCTTTTCATGAGAGAAGCCCATGGCCGCTGCCGCGCCGCGTGTTTTGCTCTCAGGCGTGCCTTTTGGCAAAGCTTGGGTGACATGATCGAGAACGGTTTCGCCCGCTGTTAATTCATCAAGCTGATCTTGAGAGAAATAACCTATGCGAATAGCTTTTGGCGCGGTTAGAGAACCAGCCATAAGAGGCAAACGCGAAGCAATAGATTTGACCAATGTCGTTTTGCCCTGCCCGTTGGCCCCGACAATGGCGATGCGGTCATCAGGGTCGAGGCGCAAATTTACGCCGCTTAGGATTTTCGCCGCTTCGCCGTAACCCAAATCACATCCATCAAGAACGAGCATAGGCGGAGCCAGTTTGTCTTTGAACGAACCGAAATTAAACGGCGTTGTCCGCTCGGCAATCGGGATAGAGATGTCTTGCATTTTCTCAAGCATCTTAACCCGCGATTGGGCCTGACGGGCTTTGGAGGCTTTGGCTTTGAAGCGGTCAACAAAGGCCTGAAGATGGGCGCGGTCGGCATCTTGTTTAGCTTTCATGGCTTCGAGCTGCGCTGTTTTCGCTGCGCGGAGTTTCATCCAATCATCATAACCGCCGGGGCTGACTGATAAGGTTTGATGCTCTAACGCTAGTGTATGTGTGACAGAGCGGTTGAGCATTTCTCGGTCATGAGAAACCATAATCACAGTATGGGGATAGCGGCGAATATAGCCTTCGAGCCATGCCGCGCCTTCGAGGTCAAGATAGTTGGTGGGCTCATCAAGTAAGAGTAAATCGGGCTCGGACACCAGAACCCCTGCGATTGCCGCGCGCATACGCCAGCCGCCAGAAAACTCTTTGGTCGCGCGGTAGAAATCTTCGGTCTTAAAGCCAAGCCCCGCGAGCACGACAGCGGCGCGCGTATCGGCGTTCCACGCATCAATATCCATCAGGCGCTCATGAATTTCGCCAATGCGGTCTGGGTCCGTGGCGGTTTCAGATTCTATCATCAAAGCATGGCGTTCTTGGTCAGCGGCCAAAACAACATCCATGATGGTCTCATCTGTCGCGTCAACTTCTTGCGCGACCCAGCCCATACGCGCGCCTTTGTTCAGGCGCACAGAAGAGTCTTTGGCCTTATTGGCGACTTCTTCTCTGATGAGGCGCAGTAGCGTTGATTTCCCTGTCCCATTGCGGCCAATAAGGCCCACCTTCCAGCCCGCCGCAATTTGCGCCGAGGCATTGGTGAAAAGCGGGCGGCCCTGCACACGGTAATTAAGGTCAGAGATTGTTAACATGGCGGGTGTCTAGCGGCGCGGTCTATGATTGCAAGAAAAATAGACAGAAATAGGCGCGTGAAAATGCGCCCTTGCTCTATGCCCGATAGGCCTATAGACCGCGCCACCTAATCTAAGTGCTTAAGGCCTATTGTGATACGTTCTACTCTTTCCGCTTTTGCTGACCGCATTACCATTCCGGCGCGCCGCCGTGAAGGGCCGATGACTTTTAATTTCAACCGCTCCAAAGTTGAGATATTGGCGGGCTTAACCGTAGCCCTTGCACTCGTGCCCGAGGCCATCGCCTTTGCCTTTGTCGCGGGTGTTGAACCGTTAGTCGGACTTTATGCGGCCTTTATTGTTGGTCTTATCACTGCGCTTATTGGCGGACGTCCCGGTATGATATCGGGGGCCACAGGGGCGCTCGCTGTTGTGATGGTCGCGCTGGTTGCCGATCACGGCGTTGAATATCTTTTCGCCACCGTTGTTTTGATGGGCATATTGCAAATTTTGGCGGGGGTTTTCAGATTAGGGAAATTTATCCGCCTCGTCCCGCATCCCGTTATGCTCGGCTTTGTCAATGGGCTGGCTATTGTTATCGGCATGGCGCAGCTTAGCCAGTTCCAATCCGCCCCGCCCGAACGCATTCCGGGACATCATTATGGCCCTTTTCATATATTAGAGGGTACATGGCTGACGGGTACGCCGCTTATGCTCATGCTGGGTCTTGTGGCGCTAACGATGTTTCTGATTTGGGCCGCGCCGAAGGTTACCAAGGCTATCCCTGCGCCCTTACTCGGCATTGGTATTGTGACAGCTCTTGTACTGGCGTTAAAACTGGATGTGCAAACCGTAGGCGATTTGGCGTCGATTAAAGGCGGCTTGCCGGGTTTCCATATTCCCTTCGGTGAAGGCGAAGGTCTTTATGGAACGCCGCTCGCGCCGCTAAATTTAGAGACGTTAAAAGTCATCTTTCCCTATGCGCTCATCCTTGCCGCAATTGGCCTGATTGAAAGCCTGCTAACGCTCAACCTTGTCGGCGAGATTAAAGAAGAGCGCGGCGGGGCATCGCAAGAATGTGTTGCTCAAGGCGTGGCCAATACGGTCACAGGTTTCTTTGGCGGAATGGGCGGCTGCGCCATGATTGGTCAGTCAATGATCAACATTAAATCCGGCGCGCGCACGCGGCTTTCGGGCATAACGGCAGCGCTGTTCTTGCTTGCCTTTATTCTCTTTGGCTCATCCCTCATTGAACAAATCCCGCTCGCCTCGCTGGTCGGCGTGATGTTTATGGTCGTGATTGGAACCTTTGCATGGCAATCCTTCACCATCATGCGGCGTATCCCGATGATTGATGCCTTTGTTATTGTCCTCGTGACCGTGGTGACCGTTTGGCATGATTTGGCCGTCGCCGTTGTTGTCGGCGTTATCGTCTCGGCCCTCGCCTATGCGTGGAATGCCGCGCGCCGTATTGACGCCAATACTGAAACAGATGGCGATACCAAGATTTATAAATTAGAAGGCCCGCTTTTCTTTGGCTCTATCGAAGGCTTTAATGAGCTTTTCACAATTAGTGAAGATCCAGACACGGTGATTGTTGATTTCGCGGGTAGCCGCGTTGTCGACCAATCCGCCCTGCAAGCCATAGAAGCGCTGGCGGCGAAATATACGCAGGCGGGTAAATCTATTCGTCTGCGCCACTTAACGCGGGATTGTCACACACTGCTTAACCGCGCGGGACAGCTTATCATCGATTCAGATGACGATCCTGAATATGAAGTTGCCGCAGATTATAGCGTTAAGCTAGGCCGCCTTGGCAGCGGACATTAAATTTAGGCTCCTGTTTCGCTTTCTGCCAAAACGGGCTTAGGCGTCTCTGTGGCAACAATCTCGGACGTCACAGGGTCTTGCCCTTCAATAATTTCATCCGTTTTCAAATCATTTGCAATATGAGCCGCAAGCTTTTGGGCGGCTTCTTGTAAACGTGCTTTAAGCTGATCACCCGACATATCCATCCAGACCGCGCCATTCTCATCACGCGTTCCATCTTTAATACCAACAGGGATGCTCGCCATAAATTGATTGCGGTAAATATTGTCATCATATTCGATCACATTATCCGTATCTGGCTTTTCTTTATAAGGAGAAAGCGCCGGGTTCACCGGGAAAATCATCACCGAAGATATTAAATTCATAGCATCAAATTTTGGGGTGAAGGCATAATTGACATCAATAAACATAACGGCATCTGCTTCCGATTTCCGGATAAAGGCGGCGCGAAAGCCCTGCGGTTCTTCACGTAATATTTTAAGACTATCACCATCTCCCAGCTCGCTGGTCATGAGAGCTTGTGCAAATTCTTCTTTGATATCTGCCGTATAATCATAGTCCTGCAAGGCCATGCGTATAGGCGTGATTATTTTATTGGCCTTATGTGATCTGTAAGCGTTCAAACCAACATCAATCAATACGGGAACAATATGGCCCTGAACATATTGAGAAATTTTAGAGACCTTTATATCTGCTTTAATCTCATTTTGTTTGGCGAATAGAACGCTATCAACCTCTTTCAGAAGCGGGCGCGCCTCAGCATTCAGATGTTTATACTGAGGGGTTGTGCTCGCGCAGGCCGACAAGACGACAACCATAGCTGCCATAACCCCAATATTAACTCTAAGTCTCATTTGCCACCTCAGCCCAAAGCTGGAGGGAAGATAACGAGAGAAGTCAAAGCAAGGCAAGCACGAGACTCAGTCGAATTACAGTTCCCGCCTCATCAGGTCTTGGAGCCATTGATAGCCACGAAATATTAAACTAGGGTCTGCACTCTCAGGGAGTTTACGATATGTGCGATGACATTACAGAATTTGAAAACCAAGGTTTTTACGAAAAGCAGGTTACGCGGCGAGACTTTAATCTTATGGCGGGCGGCGCAGCGATATCTGTGGCCTTTGCAGGCTGCGCGCCTGGTGAGCCCGCCGCGGGCATCACCGAAAACAATGTCATCATAGATACGCCTGATGGAAAAGCAGACGCCTATTTCGCTCACCCAAGTAAAGGCGCTCACGCCGCGGTTTTAATGTGGCCTGATATTGTAGGGTTACGCCCCGCCTTTAAAATGATGGCAAAACAACTCGCCGGGGATGGCTATGCCGCCCTTGTGATTAATCCCTATTACCGGCAGGTCAAAGCGCCGCTTGTCGAAGTTGGGCAAACATTTCGCGACCCTGCCGTCCGTGAAAAAATTGTGCCCTATGCCCGCGCGCTTTCCCAAACCACTAACCGTACGGACACACGTGCATTTGTTGATTGGCTAGACGCGCAAAGCGCCGTGGACACATCGCGCAAAATTGGAACTATGGGATATTGCATGGGCGGGCCAATGACCATGATTGCCGCCACTGAACGCGCTGACCGTATTGGCGCTGGCGCGTCATATCATGGCGGGCGCCTGAACACAGATAAACCCGATAGTCCGCATTTGCTTATCCCGAAAATGAACGCCAGTTACTTGATCGCAATTGCGGAGAATGATGATGAGCGCAACCCGACATCAAAAGACATTCTTAAAGACGCCTTTGCCGCAGCGAAGCTATCCGCTGAAATCGAAGTCTATGAAGGCACGCAGCATGGTTGGTGCCCGCCCGATTCAGCCGTCTATGACGAAGCCATGGCCAATAAGGCCTGGGAGCGAACGCTCGCTTTATTTAAAACAGCTCTGGCTTAAGCACCTTTTCTCAGCAAGAACCATTAAGCTGCTTTTGCGGCACGAAAAGCGTTGTTCAGGCATATTCCCGTCGTGATAACGGCCCCTATTACCGCTGCGTAAAATGTGAAATAAGAGACTAAGTTCATAACATCATTTTCAAAGATAGGTTGCAGTCCGCGATAAGGCGTGAAGACAGCCGTCGAATACCCAATCACATTACCCCAAAGCATGGTGATGGCTCCGTAATAGACCCACTTGGCTTGGCGGGCGCTAAAACGAAACCATGGACTAAGTGCGACTATAGCCATCACATACATTGAATTGGCAATCGTTCCCGTATGAGCATTACGAAGCAATTCTTTCTGATCAGGCACTTGAAGCTCAAGTCTGGGGAGTGGCAATATGTGAAAAACATTATCGGCCAAGGCGATTAACCAGACAAAGCCCCCTATGAACCCCAGAAACATGGCAATGAAACAGTGAATTAAAAGCTTACCTCCAATTTGGCTTGAAAAGCCTTTATCTTGGTCTACCCATTTTACAGAGTTCTGAGCTGTCATAGATTTCCCCTTTTTTCGTTTTAATAAAACGGCACTGGAATGTTAGGATGATGGGTATCCACCAAAGGCGCTTGATCTTTATCCCAAGTCTCCCAGCCTTCCATCCAATCCAGAACCCATTGAAGGTCTTTTTCACGGCGGGGGTTATGGCCCGGCAGCGCGGCCCTGATCAAATAAGGGCCAGTTGCAAAGGCAAACCAACACACACGTCTCCATAGTCGCCATCGGGATTTTAAGTTACCCCAAAGCCCGTCTTTTTTGAGCATAATGTGATAGCCTTGTCGGGACAATAACATGACATGAAGTGAGCCATGGAAGACGCCGAGCATACGGTGCCAATAGGACGACAGACTATGTCCATAGACGGCTTTATAGGCGTCAAAGGCGACGCATTTATGTTCTGTTTCTTCAACCATATGCCATATCATAAAAGAGGCGACACGTGAATCAGCGCCTGCAAATAATTTTACGCGATCTCCAATAATCCATTTGGTGATGCCCATAGTCATGGCTTCGAAGCCCGCTGTGTAAGCCATTCGTTTTTGCAGCGGTTTTTGGCTTAGTTTGATATAGGCTTGCTTCATATCTTGCTCGAGCGCCTCGAGTTCAGGATATCCATTCTTTTTGAGAAGGTCATTAAAACGGCGATGCGCCTTAAAGTGATGCGCTTCTTGCAGACAAAACCCTTTTATTTCTTCTTTTAAGAGAGGACTATCTACAAGCTCTGCGCAATCGCGGATTGTCTTAATTAAAAAAGGTTCCAGAAAGGGCATAGTCAATGACGCCCCATTTGCCATCGCGGAAATTTCTCGGTCAGCTCTATTCCAGTGCCGATGAATGTCATCAGGAAAGTCGAATGGAACTGGACGAGAAATCGGAATGGTTGTCTTACGATTAAGCATAAGAAAGCCCTCTTAATATGTTCTCGATAAGAACATCAATGAGTACATTGACCTTTCGCCCCATGACCAATTGATCGGAAATTTCCAGCGAAACCAAACCATGCATATTAATCCAGAAAATATGCGCTGTTGTCAGCGGGTCAATATGCGGCGACAATTCACCTTTGTCTTGAGCCGAAGCAACGATGGCCGTACAAACATTGAGGCAATCTTTTTTCGCATTTGATAAGTCTTCAAAATAACGACTGCTATCCTCATTCTGAAACTGAAAAAACATAAGCTCATAAAGCTCAGGACGGTCTTGACCCGCTTTTAAAAAGGCATGTGCAATGCGCTTCAAATTCTCAACGCTAGAAGCGTCTTTTTTAATAGCATCAGATAACCTTGTTTCCATTCGCCTGAAAGCGCGAATCCGCAAAGCCATCATGAGATCTTGCTTGTTCTCGAAGTATCGATAAATAGCCGTTGAACTCCACCCCAAGAGCTTAGCCGTCTTGCGCAAAGAAATACCGTCAATACCCTCAGCTTCTAAAAGCTCCATAGCCGCGGCCACAATAGACTCCACGCGGTTCGTGACCATATCTTCTGAATATTTAGGCCTTGCCATGTTCCACTCAACTTAAGTTAACACAGTAAACATAACAGTGTAAACTTAACGGGTCAATGCGCCGCGCTAATAGTAGGCTTTTATATGCTATAGGAATAGCGTGAGTAAATTACTTCTAAAAGCTGGGCTTTATTTCATCTCCATTGCAGCCGTGCTTATAGGGAGCGCGATTGCTATTTTCGGTATCAATCCTGTCGGCCAGTTTTTTAACGCGATTATCTCTACTGTTTATAATGCCGGTCCGCTGACCGAACTCGGTACCCCCAATGATGATAGTGAACTGCGCTTCTATTCAATATTCTTTGTCGCTTATGGCGTCATTTTATTTCAAACAGCTCGAGAGCTGAAGCGGCATGGCCATAGACTACCACTTTTATTAGGCCTCTTTTTTCTCGGCGGTATCGCGCGCCTTTTAAGCTATCTCACCGTTGGACAACCGCATGCCCTCTTTATGCTTTTAATGATAATAGAGCTAACCATGCCGCCAATACTTTATGGCCTATGGAGAATAGGCCGAGCTTAAGCGCGGCGCAAACACACCGCCGTTGCTTCGCCACCGCCAATGCAGAGGCTTGCGACACCTGTTTTGGCATCTCGCTTTTCCATCGCAGCAATCAGCGTTGCCATAATCCGCGCGCCTGACGCGCCAATCGGATGTCCCAAGACACAGCCGCCGCCATTGACGTTGACTTTATCATGATCAAGGCCAAGCTCTTGCATCGCAATCATGGGCACGACCGCGAAAGCTTCATTAATTTCCCACAAATCAACATCAGACGCGTCCCAATCTGCTTTTTTCAAAGCCTTATTCATGGCGTGTACAGGGGCCGTGGTGAAATAGGCCGGCGCATGAGCATGAGCCGCATGAGAAACGATTTCGGCGAGCACTTTATGTCCGCCTTTTTCAGCCTCTGATTTTCGCATCATGACCAGCGCCGCAGCGCCGTCATTAATAGAGCTGGCATTAGCCGCCGTGACAGTTCCGTCTTTCGTAAAGACGGCGCGTAGTTCAGGTATTTTTTCAGGGCGCGCATTTTTTGGCCCTTCATCCTCTGTCACAAGAATATCACCCTTACGGCCCTTCACATTTACGGGCGTAAGCTCGCGGTCAAAATCGCCATTATCTTGCGCCGCGCGGGCACGTCGAACAGATTCAATGGCATATGCATCTTGTTGCTCACGGGTAAATTGATACTCACCCGCAATCATATCGGCAAAAACGCCCATGGCCCCGCCTTCATAAGCATCCGTCAGACCGTCATGCATCATACTATCGACAATTTTCTGATCACCCATACGCATACCGCCGCGTGCTTTGGGTAAAAGATAAGGCGCATTTGTCATAGACTCCATGCCGCCCGCCACAGCGATATTAATCGAGCCTGCTTTAATCGCGTCATGGGCCATAATCGCAGCCTGCATGCCAGAACCACACATCTTGTTTACTGTCGTAGCTTCACAATGCTCGCCAAGCCCGGCCTTAATCGCGGCTTGCCGCGCAGGTGCTTGTCCTTGACCCGCAGGAAGAACACAGCCCATTAAGGTCTGCTCGACATTTTCTGCGGAAACGCCAGCTTCTTCCATCGCGGCTTTAATAGCCACAGCCCCCAAGGTAGAGGCTTGAACGCTTGAGAAAGCGCCTTGAAACGCGCCCATAGGCGTACGGGCCAGGCCAACAATAACGACAGGATCTTGAACAGATGATTGGGACATAATTTACTCGGGTGTTTCTTGATTTTGAGAGGCTTCGAGGCGCTCTATCTCTTTTTGTACACGTTTTAAATTATTATTATAAGCTTCACGTTTCACACGCCATTGATATCCGGCCATCAAACCACAAACAACAATAGCTATAATAATTGCAGCTAACATAATTTCAAATAGCGGCAGCTTACGCTGCCGCCTAACTCATTTATTTTACTTCAAATGTAATCATGCAATTTACACGATACATATCAATTTTATTATCTTTAATCGTCACCGATTGGTTCTGAACATTTGCAGACGCAATACCTTTGACAGATTTACCTGTACGCTTAACAGCGTTCATAATCGCATCTTCAAAAGATTTGCTGCTCTCGCTCATGATTTGAACTGATTTCATAACGGCCATAATAATCTCCATTTGGCTTGATTTGCCCCAACGCGGACACGCATAGACTAATCCGTTCGCGTAATCCAGCCTCCGCCAAGAGTTCTTGCAGCAGCGTTACCAATTTCATAAAATACGCAAGCCTGTCCGGGCGAGATGCCCATATCTGCCTCCGCAAGCTCAACGACCATCTCATTGCCCACCAATTTGAATTTGGCTGGAACAGGTGGCCGCGTTGATCTGATTTTTACATTGACCGCTTGGCCATCAAGCTCCGCGCCAAATCTACCATCACCGAGCCAATTAATATCGGTCAGCCAAATTTGAGACCGCAGCAAAGCCTCTCGCGGGCCAACAATAACCTGATTGGTCTGCGCATCAATATTAACAACAAATAGCGGGTCCAGCCCAGATCCATCGGGCAAGCCCAAACCGCGGCGTTGCCCAATTGTGTAATACATTATCCCGCGATGCGCGCCTAAAACGCGGCCATCAAGATGCACAATATCACCGGGCACCGCAGCGTTAGGCCGTATTTTCTCGATGACATCTGTATATTTCCCTGTCGGTACAAAGCAGATATCTTGGCTGTCAGGTTTCGCCGCAACATTTAGACCGAGCTCAACGGCCAACTTACGGGTCTCAGACTTTTCCATTGCGCCCAAAGGAAACCGTAAAAAATCAAGCTGCTCGCGCGTTGTGGCAAAGAGAAAATAGCTTTGATCCTTACCGCCATCATAGCCGCGGTGCAGCTCTGGGCCATTTGGCCCCTCTACGCGCTTTATATAATGACCCGTCGCCATACAATCTGCGCCTAAGTCTTTGGCAACATCTAACAGGTCTTTGAATTTTACCGTCTGGTTACAACGCACACAGGGAATAGGCGTCGCGCCTTTCAGATAAGTATCCGCGAAATCCTCTATCACTTGCTCTTTGAAATTACTCTCATAATCTAAAACATAATGCGGGAAGTCCATCATCTCGGCCACGCGCTTGGCGTCATATATGTCCTGTCCCGCGCAACAGGCTTTGGCTTTTTGGATTGCGGCCCCGTGATCATAGAGCTGTAAGGTGACGCCCACGACGTCATAACCCTCTCGCGCAAGCATGGCGGCGCAAACGGAACTATCGACTCCGCCGCTCATAGCGACAACGACCCGTGTTTCAGATTCAGGCTTAGAAAAACCTAAAGAATTGACCTTATTTGCCTTTTTGGCACGCATTATTAATCCGGAATTTCACTTTTTTAGCACAACTTCTAAAATTATTCTTGCCCCATATAGGAAGGCTTTTGTTTCAAGTCGATACAGAGTCATGGGATTGCGAGAATAAAAGAGTCAATAGAATCAATAATCTAGAGTTCTCGTAAATCTTTCTTAACCCTAGTTTATTTCTGTTAACCTTCGTAAACGTTTGTTTTTGCTCACTTTTTTTTGCTCCACTTAAACTATTTTTAAGAACCATGACATATAAACACTGCATAATAAAAAAAGGGCGTTCAAATGTCAGAAAGAACTAAAAAAAGAGAGAACGTGGTGATTGGTCCTGAGGGGACTCCGTTAACTTTGGCTGATTTGCCAAAGCCGGGTACAGTACGTTGGGTCATCCGCCGCAAAGCAGAAGTCGTTGCCGCCGTTCGGGGTGGTCTATTGACACTGGACAGTGCGTGTGAACGTTACGGCCTATCGTCAGAAGAATTTCTAGCTTGGCAACGATCAATCGAGAGCCACGGCATTGCAGGACTTCGCACAACGCGGGTTCAACAATACAGATAGAATAAAGATAATCATACAAAGTCTTTAAAAAAGGCCGTCCGCGATTAAGTTCACGGACGGTTTTTTGTGCGCTCTACTCACTCATGAAATTTATGCGTAACGCTTGACATTTATTCTGTTCATTCATATATTTCTGTTATGACAGAAATAACTAAAGATATAGATAAGCTACCAGAGGCTGTTCAGCGCTTTATCCTGCATTGGGGGGATATGGGCACGACATGGGGCGTGAACCGCACCGTTGCGCAAATACACGCTTTGCTATTTATGACAGAGCGGCCCCTTAACGCAGAAGAAATTACTGAAACTCTCGGCGTTGCTCGCAGCAATGTCTCTAATTCTTTAAAAGAACTGCTGAGCTTTAAAACGATACGCCGCGTGCCTGTCGCAGGGGATCGCCGAGATTATTACACGGCCGAAACAGATGTCTGGGAAATTGCCAAACGTATTGCGGCCGTTCGCAAGGCCCGCGAAGTCGACCCAGCCTTAGAAACCCTCACAGATTGTCTCCAAGCCGCAGAAGCCGATGGGCGCGTCACGGATGAGCAGCGCAAAAGGCTACGCGATATGCAACAATTCACACAAACCATGGACCGCTGGCACGCCCAAATGGCCGCCCTGCCCTCGGGAACCTTAGCCCGATTGGTTGGAATGGGTGACCGCATCGTCGGCTTATTAAGTCTGGGCCGAAAACCGAAAGAATAATTGACCTCTATAGGGGGACACATGGTAGAATTTAAATTTGAACACGACATCAAATGTCATAACCCAGCATATGATGTCACAAAGGATTATAAATTGGAGCTGGGCGATACACGGTTTCGTAAACTCCTCGGGCGTAAAAAATGGAATAGTTTACCCGCCACTGTACGCAAACGGTTTAGTAAGCGCACCCATAAAGGTGAAAGCTACATCTATAAAGGCTATATTCTGCATAGCCGCATGAATAGCTTTGGCCATATTTTAGCGCGGGCTTTACGCTTCATTGGCGGGCCGCTCCCAATTGATAAAGACAATAAAGACCTGGCTGCCATAGTGACCGTCACAGAAGATAAAAACGGCAACGGACAATTTTGGAGCCGCCAATATAACCGCAAGCATGGCTTCCCGCAGGTCATTCACAGCGCCAAACGTTTTGCAGGCCCTACAGGGTTAGAGGAATATATCGGCAAAGGCATTGGCATGACGCTAAAGCTCACCGTCGATAACGAAGCCCTGCTCTTTCTCAGTGAGCGTTATTTCATGACCGTCTTGGGGCGGCGCATTTATCTGCCGCACGCCCTCACCCCTGGGCGGCTAACCGTCAGTCATATGGATCATGGCGATGGATGGTTTAAATTTGGTCTCGACCTTATTCACCCCGCCTTTGGGCAAATTTTTAACCAGCGGATTATGTTCCGCGATGAGGTGCTTTAAATGAAACTGCTTATACTTGGCGGATATGGGGTCTTTGGTGGACGGCTCGCAGAACTACTGTCTGACTGCGCTGACTTAGAAATTCTTATTGCGGGCCGCACAAAGCGTAAAGCCATCGCCTTTTGCCAGACATATAAAGGCGAAGCGAAAGTCACGCCCTTGGGCCTTGATAGGGCCAATATTGCTGCGGCTCTAGCACAACATAAACCCAATATTGTCGTGGATGCCAGCGGTCCTTTCCAAGATTATGGTGACGCGCCTTATCTCGTCCCCAAAGCCTGTATCGCAGCAAAGATTGATTACCTTGATTTTGCCGATGCCGCTGATTTTGTCTTTGGCATTAGCGCCCTTGATAAAGAGGCAAAAAAGGCAAGCGTTACCGTCTTATCTGGCGTGAGTAGTTTTCCAGTTTTAACCGCGGCCGTCTTGCGTAAACTTGGCGAGGATATGAGCATCTTAGATGTCAAAGGCGGCATCGCGCCCTCTCCCTATGCCGGTATTGGTTTGAATGTGATGAAAGCTGTCGTCGGATATGCAGGCGGTCCCGTAAAGCTGACCCGAAACGGTAAAGCATATGAGGCCAAGGGTCTGGCCGAAAGCTTACGCTACACGGTGGCACCGCCCGGATATTTACCACTTAAGAACTTGCACTTCTCTTTGGTGGATGTGCCTGACCTGCAAGTTCTACCGCAAGCCTATCCCGAGATTCAAAATATTTGGATGGGCGCAGGCCCTGTACCTGAAATATTGCATAAGACACTCAACCTTCTTGCCAAAGCCCGCGCGACATTTCGATTGCCAAGTTGGGAGCCTTTCGCGCCGCTTTTCTTCAAGGTTCTCAATCTGATGAAGTTTGGCGAACATCGCGGGGGCATGTTTGTAGAAGCCAAAGGCATACGTGATGGTCAGGAGATTACAAAAAGTTGGCACTTACTCGCGGAAGGCAATGACGGCCCCTATATCCCCTCTATGGCCATAGAAGGCATCATTCGTAAATGGCTTGCAGGTAAGCGTCCCAAGACAGGGGCAAGACCCGCCACAGAGACTCTTGAACTCGAAGATTACGACGCCCTCATTAAGGAGCGTGAAATCTATACAGGTTTTAGAGATGATAGGCGGGGCAAAATCTTTCAAACCATACTCGGCGACAAATTTGAAACCCTGCCGCCTTTAGTTCAAGCACTCCACACAGAGTTAGACACAATATGGGAAGGTCAAGCCCGCGTTAAGGCGGCCCGCAACCCTTTGGGAAAACTTATTGGCCGCATTGTCGGCATCAACGTCAAAGCTGGCGAGATGCCGCTCACTGTCTCATTTAAGAAGGTTGGAAAAGAGGAATATTGGACACGCAATTTTGGCGGTCAAAGCTTTAGCTCAAAATTTAGCCTCGGCACAGGACGTAACGCTCACCTTGCGGTCGAGCGCTTTGGCATCGTCAAGGTCGGCCTCGCTCTAGTGAAGGAGGGCGAGCGTCTGCTCTTCATTCCCCGCCGCTGCACAGTGCTAGGCATCGCTCTACCAAAATTCCTTACGCCCAAAGGCGAAAGCTATGAGCATGAGGCAGATGGAAAATTCCATTTCAACGTGACCATAAAACTCCCCATCATCGGCCTCATCGCGGCCTATCAAGGATGGTTGGAGCCAGCCAGTAGTTAGTAGACATTGCATTTCAGATTGCATCGGCTATCTATAAGCTATGCCGCCACCCACAAATAGCGAGATACGCGAAGCACCTGTTCTTTGGCAGCCTCATCGTCCGAATAAACCTTCCAAGTCTGAGGGCGGGAAAGCTTTTCGCCTTGTCTCGGACTTCGAACCTAAAGGCGATCAGCCCAATGCGATAAAGGAATTGGTTGCGGGCTTAAATTCTATCGAGCGCGACCAAGTGCTGCTCGGCGTCACGGGGTCGGGTAAGACTTTCACTATGGCCAAAATCATTGAGGCGACCCAGCGCCCTGCCCTGATTATGGCGCCGAACAAAACCCTCGCCGCGCAGCTTTATTCAGAGTTTAAAAGCTTCTTCCCCGATAATGCGGTCGAGTATTTCGTCTCTTACTATGATTATTATCAGCCCGAAGCCTATGTCGCGCGGACCGATACTTTCATTGAAAAAGACAGCTCGGTGAATGAGCAAATCGACCGTATGCGCCATGCGGCCACGCGGGCGATTTTGGAGCGCGATGATTGTATTATCGTCGCCTCTGTCTCATGCATTTACGGTATCGGCTCGGTTGAGACCTATACGGAGATGACGCTGGATATGGCCAAAGGTCAAGCCATCGACCCGCGCGTCTTTATGGGGCAATTGGTAGAGCTACAATATAAGCGCAATGACCTCGCCTTTCAGCGCGGGGCCTTTCGCGTACGCGGCGATTGCGTAGAAATCTTCCCCGCCCATTATGATGACACGGCGTGGCGCTTTGATTTCTTTGGCGATGAGATTGAAAGCATTACCGCCTTTGACCCGCTAACAGGGAAAAGCCTGCACACCATGGACGCCGTGCGTATCTATGCCAATTCGCATTATGTGACCCCGCGCCCGACCATACAGGCGGCGATGAAAGGCATTAAGAAAGAGCTCGCCCACCGCCTAAAAGAATATGAAGCAGGCGGGCAACTACTTGAAGCCCATCGCCTTGCCCAGCGCACAGAATTTGATTTGGAAATGATGGCGGCCCAAGGCTTTTGCACGGGGATTGAAAATTACTCACGCTATCTCACGGGACGTAAACCTGGCGAGCCGCCGCCTACCCTCTTTGAATATCTGCCTGAGAATGCGCTGCTCTTTACCGATGAGAGCCACGTCACCGTGCCGCAAATCGGCGCGATGAGTAAGGGCGATGCCAACCGTAAAGGCACACTCGCCGAACATGGCTTTCGCCTGCCAAGCTGCCTCGATAACCGCCCGCTTAAGTTTGAGGAATGGGACGCGATGCGCCCTCAAACCGTCCATGTCTCGGCCACCCCCGGAAAATGGGAAATGGCCGCCACACAGGGCGTCTTTACAGAGCAAGTCATTCGCCCAACGGGATTGATTGATCCACCCGTCGAAGTGCGCCCTGTCTCGCTAGACGGGGCTAACCAAGTTGATGATGTCATCCACGAAGTCAAACGCGTCGCGGCGGAGGGCTACCGCTCTTTGGTGACGACCCTGACCAAGAAAATGGCAGAAGACCTGACCGAATATATGCACGACCAAGGCATCAGGGTTAGATATATGCATAGCGATGTCGATACGCTGGAGCGCATCGAAATTATCCGTGATTTGCGCCTTGGTAAATTTGATGTGCTTATCGGGATTAACTTGCTGCGCGAAGGACTCGATATTCCTGAATGCGCCTTTGTCGGGATTTTAGACGCCGATAAAGAAGGCTTCCTGCGCAGCGAAACCTCACTCGTGCAAACCATTGGCCGCGCGGCACGTAATAGCAAAGCCCAAGTCGTGCTCTATGCCGATAAGGTCACGGGCTCCATGCAGCGCGCTATGGATGAAACCGACCGCCGCCGCACCCGCCAAGTCGCCTATAATGAAAAACACGGCATCACGCCCAAAACAATCACGCGCGGCATTGCCGATATTGTCGGCGATAGCGAAGCCGCCCAAGAGATTAAAGACGGCGCAAATCGCTACACCCCAAGCGGCCAGATTAAAAAGAAATATCTACAAGTCGCCGAAGACCAAGAGCCATTTGTCGGCGGCGGCAATATCATCGCGGTGTTAGCGGACCTCGAAAAACGTATGTTCCAAGCCGCCGAGAATTTAGAGTTTGAGGAGGCTGCGAGGTTGAGAGATCAGATGCAGAAGTTGAAGGGGTCTTAGAGCTAATTCGATGCATTATACAAAGGCACAGAGACAACAGGCCAAACTTGAAAAACGTTTTAGCAGCTTACAAACATACCCCAAGGAAGCTGTCGAAAAAATCAACAGTGATGATTATATTATGCTTCCGGCTCTCGTAAAAGCCTTTGCAGAATTACACATTCATTTCAACGGTGGCAGAGTGAACGAGTTATGGAATGGTACTGATTCTTAAACTAGGTTTCTAGCATTAGTAACACATTACTTTGGCATTACTGAATATAATGAAGATGTGAGTGATGAATATTATAGTTACTATAAACAAGTCATTTCATTAGAAGATATTGAAGCACATGTTCTAGCTGGAAATTGGGCTGCTAAAGATATCGTCATCGCCATTAACATGATGAGCCAGCATTGTGACTTTTTTGGATTGTCCGAAACGGCATCGCCATTTACATCAAAGGGTGATTTCACAAACGCTCTCGTTACTGCAAATTACCTAAAACGTATCGGAACAGACGTTCAATGGACGGATCGCATTGCACCCTATATGCCACATTTAGACCAAGACCAAGAATACTAACCTTTTCATCACGAACCCTCTCAAACCCATGATCTTTTTTATCTTATTTACCGTCACCGCTTGTGTGGGAACGCCGGACGGCATCACAGCCGTCAGGGGCTTTGAACAAGAGCGCAATCTCGGCACGTGGTATGAGATCACTCGGATTGATAATCGTTTTGAGCGCGGTCTGTCAAATGTAATAGCCACTTATAGCGTTAAGGACAATGGCGATATTCGCGTGGTCAATCGCGGCTATAAAGCGGCGACGAATTTATGGAACGAGGCCAAGGACACCGGGCGGTTTCTTTGAAACGGCGTCGGTGTGACGTGTGGAGGGTTGGGTTTGTGAAGGGATAAAGGGTTATTTGTGGCGGCCCTTAACGGTGATGATTTTACCCCCAAACCCACAACCTTGTCACACCGACGCAAGCATAGCTTGCCCGGTGCCCATACCTTGCCCTATCAGCACATATATGGTGGATGATAAAAGCTACTTTGTTTACATGCTGGCTAGTCAGAAAAATGGGACGCTTTATATTGGTGTGACCAATGCACTTTACGCGCGCGTCGGGGAACATAAATCCAAATCTAACCCCAAGAGTTTTACGTCAAAACACGGCGTTGACCGCCTTGTTTATATTGAACAGTTTGATGATATAAACCCCGCGATTGACCGTGAGAAGTTCCTCAAGAAACAGACGCGGAAATATAAGATTAAACTCATTGAAAAAGAGAACCCCAATTGGTCAGAGCTTTATCATCGGCTTTCGGATTTGCTTTTATGATTGGTGATGGACGAAACTTCTAGATATGGACACCGGGCGATTTCTACGAAATCGCATCGGTGTGACATTGAAGAGAAAATGGTGCGTCTTGATCGTACCGTCGCAAGCAAAGCTTGCTCGGTACCCATGTCTTAAATATACGCCATAAAACCGATCCCATCACCTTCCTATCTGTTTGGCGTCTTTAATTCTGTCCGTCTGTTTCAATCCTCAATAATCACCCAGCCTAAACTCAATCATTTCAATCCCTTATCAGATAATTTCAGAGATTAATTCTCACGCATTCATCTTGGCTCTATATTCCTTATGTTGTCGGGAAACCATCCTTGATGATGTAAGTTTTCATTCATACGGACAGGTAAGAGATCGTTACTTACTGTTGAATGGGACGGTGAGACTGAGCAGCTTGGGTGTATTTGCTGGTTCATTTGCGAGATGCAAGTGAGCTTGCAAAAGCACATTACGACCAAGCCTGTGCCGGGTCTTTGTGGCTGGGGCCTGACCGCTGCACTTAGCAACTTTCAAATTGGGTTGTGTACGGGTGTAACTGCGGGAGCAAGAAAGAGGCCGCCACTAAACAATCATCGCCGCAGGGTTAGTGCCTTGTAAAACATTTTAGAAAACAATTGGTATCCATCAGGGTACCGGCCCTGCGGACTGTCCTAGTTGAATTTTTCCGAAGGAAAAAATCAACCGAGGTATTCCTTTAGCGGATTTTTTAAAATCCGAGTCTGCCTGCAGCACAGCCACGTCTTATTTTAGGAGCTTATTATTTGGCAACACCAATGCAGTTTAAGTTAAACCAACCCCACATCCGTCCCGCAGACCTTATCCCAAAACCTGAAATATAGCCCGTAATTGCCTTTGAATTTTGTGTGGTGGAGATTGTGGTGACTGGCCGTGATTATGTGACGCCCCCACCAGCCTTTGATCCATTTATCGGGATAGACTTCCCAGCCCGCGTGATTGAACACGGCGTTGATGGTCATAACCATTAAGAGCGTCAAAGCCGTGCCGACATGGATGGGGATAAAGAGCGCCATGACGGGGAGCAGCCACGCAGCGCTTATGGCCTCGATCGCGTCAAAGGAGAAGCTCGCCCAAGGCGTGGGCTGGACGGAGCGATGATGGCCTTCATGGGTCCATTTAAAGAGCTTTTTGTGATGCATGACGCGGTGGGTCCAATAAAACCATGTGTCCTGCGCAAAGAGATAGATAAAGGCGCTTGCCAGCACCCAACCCCAGCCGCCAAGGCCCTCAGGCATACCCGCATACATGGCTGTGCCGCCCGCTTTCCACAGTTCCAAAACGATCGCGGCGGGGGCGGCATAGATGAAGGCGGAAATAGTTGAGAGTTTAATCTCATTACGAATAGTGGCGGCTGTGGGTTCGCGCTTAGAGAGGCGCCTTGCTTTGACTTTGTCAGCAGGACGTTTCCAAAGCATCCAATGGATAGGCCAGACAATGAGAAAATAACGGGCAATTATAATTGCGGTGAACGCAAAATAAGTGAGCCATATCTGCATAGGCTGGATGACGTAATATGTATCCATCTAGGCCGTCTGCTGATGAAACCAATCCGTAAAGGCGGTTTTTTTGGCCTCACTCATATGCAGGCCGCATTTCGTGCGCCGCCATAAAATATCTTCGGCGGAGCTCGCCCATTCGTGATTGATCAGATATTTAGCTTCGAGCTCATAAAGTCCCGCGCCGAAATGCTGACCGAGCTTTGGCGGGGTTTTACCATCGCCTAAAATCAGCGTAATCCGCGTGCCATACCCATGACACAGACGCCGCAACAAAGCTGTGTCCATATTGGGATAGCGCTTTCGCATATCGGAGGTAAAGAGTTTGAAATCCGCGTCGATAAGGTCACCGCCCGGCAGCAAAGCCGTCTCCGTCCAATCTTTTGTTGTGTAGTCGTAAAATTTTTCAAGCTTTTGCATGGTATGCTCGGCAAGCATGCGAGATGTCGTAATCTTTCCGCCGTAAACAGAGAGGAACGGGGCACCTTTTGTGAACTCTTCAATATTGAGCACATAATCGCGCGTAACGGCAGAGGCATCTTCGGCTTTGTCATCATAGAGCGGGCGCACACCTGCATAATCCCACACCACATCATCGGGCGTAATATTATCTTCAAAATATTCGCTCGCCGCTTCGCAAAGATAGACGATTTCTTCTTGGCTGATTTTCACTTTACCTTCGGAGAGATCATATGGCTTATCCGTTGTCCCAATCAGCGTATAATTATGCTCATAGGGAATCGCAAAAATGACGCGGTTATCCGCATTTTGAAATAGATAGGCATGGTCACCCTCAAAGAGTTTTTTCGTGACGATATGGCTGCCTGTGACAAGCCGCAAAGATTGCTCACTCTCGGAGGGCTTGATTTTCTTCAGCACATCATCAACCCATGGCCCCGCCGCATTTATAACGCCTTTGGTGGTGACAGTTTCACCATGCCCGTTATGTGTGATTTTGACCTCGTAACCTACGCCATTCGCATCAACACTTAGTACCTCTGTGCGCGTGCGGATATCCGCGCCGCGATGAGACGCATCAAGGGCGTAAAGCACAACAAGACGCGCATCATCGACCCAGCAATCAGAATATTCAAATCCTGTTTTAAAACGCGATTCCAGCACGCCCTTATGCGGCGCCTGATCCAGCCTAAGCGATTTTGACCCTGGCAACATTTCACGTCCGCCAATGTGGTCATATAAAAATAGCCCCGTGCGCAGCATCCAAGCGGGCCGCAGGCCTTTATCATAAGGTAGTACAAAGCGCATCGGCCAGATGATATGCGGGGCCGAGCGAAGCATAACTTCACGTTCTGCGAGCGCATGACGGACAAGATTAAATTCGTAATATTCCAGATAACGCAAACCACCATGAATAAGCTTGGTTGAGCTTGAACTTGTATGACTAGCCAAATCATCGCGCTCACAGAGCAAAACTTTGAGGCCGCGTCCCGCGGCATCACGAGCAATAGCGGTGCCATTTATCCCGCCGCCTATAATAATAAGATCATAATCAGTTTTGGAATCAGTCATAAGGTTTAATAGCACGCTTTCATTTTCAAAGATTTAGAATTTGACCCTATCGCGCCCTCAGGCATAAATAGCAATATGGATACTGTCATACTTTCTATCGATCAGGGCACGACAAGTTCGCGCACCCTTGTTTTTTCGCCTCAAGGTGATGTTCTGCATTCCGCCCAAAAAGAGTTTCCGCAAATCTATCCGGCCGATGGGTGGGTCGAGCATGACCCCGAGGCCATCTGGGAGACCACATTAGGGACATTAAACGATGCCTACGCTTTTGCGAAAAACAACGGCGCAAAGATTGCCGGCATCGGGATTACCAATCAACGCGAGACAACACTGATATGGAACCGCGAAACAGGCAAACCACTATATAACGCCATTGTCTGGCAAGATCGCCGCACAGCGGAGCATTGCCGCGAGATTAAAGAACGCTTTGCCGAGGCCAAGCTGACCGCCAAAACGGGACTACTGCTTGATCCTTATTTTAGCGCGACTAAAGCCGCCTGGATTTTGGACCATGTGGAAGGCGCGCGCCTGCTGGCCCAGCGTGGCGAGCTTGCCTTTGGCACTGTGGATAGCTTTCTAATTTGGCGGCTAACGGGCGGAAAAACCCACGCCACAGATGCCACAAATGCCAGCCGGACAAATCTGTTTAACATCCATACTCAGGATTGGGACGAAGAGTTATTAGATCTGTTCAACGTCCCCGCCTCAATCTTGCCCGAGGTTAAAGATTGCGCAGATGATTATGGCCTCTGTACGGTCCTTGATGAAGACATTCCTATTCTTGGCGTGGCAGGTGATCAGCAAGCCGCCGCCATCGGACAAAACTGCTTTGATAAGGGCGATATTAAAAGCACATATGGCACAGGCTGTTTCGTCATCCTCAATACGGGTTCGGAGTGCATTACTTCTAAAAACCGTTTGCTCTCGACTGTGTGTTACCGCCTGAACGGTCAAACAACCTATGCCCTAGAAGGCTCGATATTTGTCGCTGGCGCAGCGGTTCAGTGGCTGCGTGATGGCATTCAAATCATCAAAGACGCCGCAGAGACCGAAGCGATGTGCGAAGATCTAGAGAGCAATAAAGGTGTTTACCTCGTCCCCGCCTTTACAGGGCTGGGCGCGCCGCATTGGGACCCTGATGCGCGCGGGGCCATATTTGGCCTCACGCGTGATACAGGGCGCGCCGAGATTGCCCGCGCGACGGTTGAGAGCGTTGTCTATCAAACCCATGATCTTTTCAAAGCCATGAGCGAAGACGGCGTTACGCCGACGTCTCTGCGCGTTGATGGCGGCATGGTTTATAATAGCTGGATGGTGCAACATCTCTCCAATGTTTTAGATATTCCTGTTGATCGCCCCAAAGTGTTAGAGACCACAGCCCTTGGCGCGGCCTATCTCGTCGGGCTTCAAGCTGGGCTTTATAAGTCGTTAGAGGACGTAAAAGACAATTGGCTAATCGATAAAGCTTTCACGCCTGATATGGTGCCAGACACACGCGATAGTCTCATAACAGCCTGGAGCAAAGCAGTAGGAAAAGTGCTGATTTCGTAACTTGTCATAAAACCATCATAAAATTGTAATCATAATATCAAAGGACTCGACCATTGGCAGCCTAGGCGATTAAGCGCCGCAATTTTCCCGCTGGGAACATCGATAGTAAAAAAGGTTAGACCGATGACAGTTTTCCTAAAAGGCGGCGCCGCCGTTTCAGCCCTTGCCATAAGTTTGGCATTCACACCCATCGCAGCCGCGCAGGACGCGACCATCCAGATTGGTGGACGGCTTATGCTTGATTATGCAATCGCGGATATTCAGAACCCTGATGTTGACGTGACAGCGTCTGAAGTGCGCCGCGCGCGCCTTTTTGCTAAGGGTAAATATGGAAATGCCATCAGCTATAAATTCGAGTTTAACCACACAACAGGCGGTGATTTTGAGGTCACAGATGGCTTTGTCCAATTCGCACCTGAAAATCAAAACTTCAAAGTCAAAGTGGGTCACTTTAAAACCCATAACTCTTTGGAAGAAGAAGCCAGCTCTCGTTTTATCTCAACAATAGAGCGTGGCGCGTTTACAGATGCCTTTGGTCTTGACCGTAGGATTGGAGTCTCTGTTGGAACTGGCGGTGATAATTATACGCTCAATGTCGGCGTATATGGCGAGAACATCAATAATGACGATCCTAAAATGGATGGCAAAGCCATTGCAGCTCGCGCCACATATCTCCCAATTAAAACGGATGAAACCCTCCTCCATCTTGGCGCATCATGGCGCTATAGAGACGCCAATAGCGCGAGCGATTTGCGCTATCGTCAGCGTCCTTATGCCCATGTCCTTAGCTCTGAAAACTCAGAGGGCGTACTCTCTAGCGGACGCATCATTAATACTGGCAACTTTGCAGACTCCGATAACTTTTATGGCGCAGAAGGCCTAGTCATTCACAACAATCTTTGGGCCGCAGGCGAATATGCCATACTTGACGCCAAAGGGTCAGGCACGAACCCTAATGGCAGCTTTGGCGGCGGCTATATCGAAGGCGGTATCGTGCTGGGCGGACGCAAGACCTATAAGGCGAGCGGCGGAACTTTTAACCGTATGAAAGTTGACAACCCCTTCGGCTCTGGCGGCATGGGCGCGCTTGCCTTAGTCGCGCGTTATGACACAATTGATCTCGAAGATAATGGCTATACTGGCAAGCTAGACACAGTCATTCTTGGCGCTGATTGGTGGCCAACAAAGCAAACACGACTTCGCATAAACTACTTCGATGCGGATGCCACAAACGGCGCAGCAGAAAGCGCCAAAGGCGTAACTGCGCGGGTTGGATTTGATTTCTAAGATAAGCCTTTAAGGGCGCTAAAATTCCCTTATCCGAGGCGTCTGGCACTCCCCTGCCAGACGTCTTTTTTTGTTCATTTTTTAAATCTAGCTATTAGCTGCTAACGTAGGAAGTCTTTCATCAGGAATTTGCTATGATTAAAAAATTTGTCCTCGCAACCTCAGCCCTCGCATTAACGGCTCTAAATGCACAAACCGCGTTAGCACAAAATACAGGCGGCGTTTTTCCGCCCACCGTGAATGACGGGCATAAATCCTTGCAATACCGTGTCACCCTTTCGGACGATGATAAATCTGCGCAGCGCATACATTATCAAGAGGCCATCAATGATGATTTCATGTGGCGCGTTGTCGGGGCCGTTAAATCAAATGGCAATATTACGGATTTTGACTTTTTGCAGGGAGAGCTCTTTTGGGATTTTTCAGATAGAGGGGATGAGTGGGAACAAGGCATTCGCTTTGACATAAAAATAAGAGATGAAGACCGTCCCGCACAATTAGGCCTGAACTGGATGCATCAAATCAAACTATCAGACCGTCTAACCGCGCGCGCCGTGGCATTATCAGCTGTGCAGCTCGGGGACAATGCTGCCGATGGCGTGTCCTTACAATCACGCGGCAACTTGATTTACAAAGCTAGCGATAAGGTCAAGATCGGGGCCGAGCTATATAATAGCTACGGGACGACAGCCAGCTTCAAATCATTTAAAAATTCGAACCAACAATTTGGGCCATTCGTAACTTTCCCTATTCGTAAAAATACCTCGATTTATCTCAACGCACTTTTCGGCTTGTCTGACGCCTCCCCTGACGCTGATGCCAGATTATGGATTACGCAAAGCTTTTAAACTCCTATTAGACTCATGTGAGAGGCTTTGTTAGCCTGCCTTAAAAGAGGTCTATATGAGCGAATATGTTGTCTATGACGTTTTCACCGACGCCCCCTTTGGCGGCAACCAACTCGCCGTTTTTCCAGATGCAAGTACGCTTCCCGAAGATAAGCTTCAACACATTGCAGCCGAATTTAATTTCTCTGAAGTGACCTTTGTTTATCCGCCCAATGACCCCGCTCATACAGCGCGTGTACGGATTTTCACACCGACCTCAGAAATTGATTTTGCAGGGCATCCCATTATCGGCACGGTGATTGCCCTTTCAGATTTAGGTTACCTCTCGCCTATGGTATTAGAATTAGGCGTGGGGCCATTGACCTGCACCAAGGATAGCGAGGGCGCGGCCTTCACGACCTCCGTGCCATTGGAAATAATAACTAAGCCAGAGCCAAGCTTTGTCGCTGCAGCCTTGGGCCTTCCAGCAACATCAATTCGTACAGATATTCACGCGCCAGTACAGGCCAGTATCGGTCTTCCTTTTGTTATAACGCAGCTTGACAGCCGTGCTTCCCTCGCCGCTTGTCAGCCTAAAACAGATATTATCAAAGATGGCGCTAAACGCTATCCCGCTGGACTTGATTTCGCGCTCTTTGCCTATGTACGTGACGGCAGCAAGATAAGCTCACGCATGTTCGCCCCGCTTGATAACATCCCCGAAGACCCAGCCACGGGCAGTGCCTCTGCAACCTTGGCCGCCTTGCTCACTGACATATTAGGCGCGCCGCAAACCCTAACCTTTTTACAAGGCGAAGATATGGGCCGCCCTTCACACATAACGGCGGTCACGACGATGGATCCTATAAGCGTGACAATCTCGGGCAATGCTGTAAAGACAATGACAGGCCGGTTTATTTTATAAGTGATAAACAGCTCAGGAGATGACAATGAAGTACCTTATTCCCACATTAGCTTTCGGACTACTCATTTCTTGTACAAACCAAAGCGAAAGCTATGTTTTTCGAAATGATGACCGCCCAACATACTCAAAGTCGGTAAAGGTTGATGAGTTAGCAACACTAGGCGACGGAAACATTACCTTGATAGATGTGCGTTTAACTGAAGATCTCGCTAAAAACCCAAAATTGATAGACGGCGCGACCCATTACAATCCTGAGACCATTACTGAATGGGCTGACAAAATTCCAAAAAACAAACCTGTCGTCGTCTATTGTGTAAAAGGGAAATGGGTCAGCCAAAAAGCGGCGACCTATTTAAGTAATCAAGGATATGATGTTTATAGCCTCGATGGCGGCATCAATGCCTGGAGCGCTACGAAATCTGAATAGCTTCTAATCTTCGATATCCAATGCATAGCCTGCGCTTCGAATTGTACGGATAACATCGTCTTTACCACCCGCATTTAAGGCTTTGCGCAGGCGGCCGACATGGACATCGACTGTACGCTCATCCACGTAAATATCTGCGCCCCAAACAAGGTCTAGCAATTGGGCGCGGCTAAAGACGCGTTGGGGGCGCTTGAGAAGCGTCTGGAGCAGTTTAAATTCAGTTGGCCCAAGCTTGATTGTATCCTCGCCGCGCTTAACACGGTGGGTGGCGGTATTGAGCGTTATATCCGCATAGTTAAATTCGACATCTGATTGCCCTGATTTGCGTAAATTCGCTTTTATTCGGGCAATTAATTCTTTGATGGAATGCGGCTTAACCACATAATCATCTGCGCCAACGCCCAGACCGCGCACCTTGTCATCTTCGGTGCCGCGCGCGGTGAGCATAATAACGGGAATAGATTTGGTATCAGGATTTGATTTTATCTGGCGGCAAACCTCTATGCCCGCCATATCCGGGAGCATCCAATCCAGCAAAATAAGGTCAGGTCGCTGCTCGGCGACTAATAAAAGTCCCTCTTCTGCATGTGGGGCGTGACGCACGCTATAACCTTCAGCTTCGAGATTATATTGCAAAATCTGAGCTTGCGCGACTTCGTCCTCAATAATCAGAATGAGCGGGTTCATAGTTAGCTTTCAGTGTTAAGCTCGTCTACGTCCAAGATCATCTTGCTTGTTATATCTTCTTTTTCGCGCTTACCCTCAGGCCATTCACCATTGATGAGATAAAGCGTTTCTTTGGCAATATCTGCTACATGGTCACCCATACGTTCGATATTTTTGGCAATGAATATCAAATGCATCGCGCCGCCAATATGGCTGGGGTCTTCCATCATATAAGTCAGCAGTTCACGAAATAAAGAATTATTCATATGATCAACATGCTTATCGCTTTCGCGCACAGCTTGCGCCGCATCCGCGTCACGCTTGCTATAAGCGTTAAGCGCATCTTGGGTCATTTTCTGAACGAGCTCACTCATACGGGCCAGCGTATCAAGCGAACCTGTAAAGGCGCCCGCTTTGGCAATGGTATTTGTGCGCCGCGCTGTGTTTTTGATGTAGTCACCAATGCGTTCGAGGTGACGCGCGATTTTAAGGCTCATAACGACTGTGCGCAGATCAACGGCAACAGGTTGGCGTAGGGCGAGCACTTTAATTGCGACATCGTTAAGTTCGTTTTCAAGTTCGTTGATGCGGCTATCGCCTTTCATAACGTCTTTCGCTAAGGTGCGGTCTTCCTTTTGAAGCGCTAGCGTGGCGTTATGGAGTTGCTGCTCTACAAGGCCTCCCATTTCGAGAACAAGGCTATCAATCTGGTTTAGGTCATTACTGAAAGATGAAACAATATGGGTGTCACTCATGGGTGTCTCCTATCCAATGCGGCCTGAAATATAATTTTGCGTGAGTTCATTATCTGGGGTCGTAAACATTTTCTCTGTCTCCCCATATTCAATGACTTTACCCAAATGGAAAAAGGCCGTCTTTTGCGAAATGCGCGCTGCCTGCGCCATAGAGTGGGTGACGATAACAATCGTATAATGGCGCTTCATGCTTTCCATCAAATCTTCGATAATCGCTGTCGCAATAGGGTCGAGCGCCGAACAAGGCTCATCCATCAGGATGATTTCAGGGTCTACGGCAATGGCGCGGGCAATACACAGACGTTGCTGCTGACCGCCTGATAAGCTTGTTCCGGGATCTTCAAGACGGTCAGAGACTTCATCATAAAGGCCGGCGCGTTTAAGCGAGGTAATAACGATATCTTCAAGCTCGGCCTTGGATTCCGCCAAATCATGAATACGCGGGCCGTAAGCCACATTTTCAAAGATTGATTTTGGGAAAGGATTCGCCTTTTGAAAGACCATGCCGATACGCGCACGCAGCGCCACAACATCGACCTTGGGGCTGTAAATATCTTGGCCCGCAAATTCAATTTTGCCAGAAACTTTACAGATATCAATCGTGTCATTCATGCGGTTAAAACAGCGCAGAAATGTCGACTTACCACAGCCAGACGGCCCGATAAGCGCCGTAATCTCATTTTCTAAAATATCTAGCGAGACATTATCAATCGCCTGTTTTTTACCATAAAAGACATCAACATTCCTCGCCGTCATAATGGCTTGGTTTGCGACAACCTTTTTTTCAGTTTCCATGTCCATAACATCTCTCATTACCAGCGCCGCTCAAGTTTACGTCTTAAATAGACGGCGAGTAAATTCATTAATACCAGAAAAATAAGCAAGACGATAATCGCCGCGGATGTGCGCTCGACAAAACCTTTTTCAGGACTATCAGCCCAAAGGAAAATTTGTACAGGTAGTGAGGTCGCAACGTCTGTAACGCCCTTAGGAATATCGACGATAAAGGCCACCATACCAATCATCAAAAGGGGCGCCGTCTCGCCTAAAGCGCGGGCCATACCCAAAATGGTCCCCGTCAACATGCCCGGCAAGGCGAGCGGGACAACATGGTGAAATGTTGTCTGTGTCTTGGACGCGCCTAATCCCAAAGCTGCATCTCGAATGCTATTGGGGACAGAGCGCAAAATAGAGCGTGAGGCGATAATAATTGTGGGCAATGTCATGAGCGCAAGCACAATACCGCCAACCAGCGGCGTCGAACGCGGCAGGTTGAAAAAGTTCAAAAAGATCGACAGTCCCAAAAGCCCAAAGACGATCGAAGGTACCGCGGCGAGGTTATTAATATTCACCTCAATCAAATCCGTAATACGGTTTTTCTTGGCATATTCTTCAAGATAGACAGCCGTCAAAATCCCCAAAGGAAAAGAGATAAGAAAACAGACTAGCAGACTAAAAAACGACCCTAAAGCCGCGCCCAAAATACCCGCCATTTCAGGCTCGCGGGAATCGCCATTGTTAAAAAGCGCCGTATTAAATTTCCGCTTGATAACGCCGCTTTCTTGTAACTGCTTAACCCAAGCAATATCGCGGTCTTTGAGGCGGCGTAGGTCTTGGCTGATGGTCTCATCAATTTTGCCTTTCATATAAAGGTCAACTTCAGAGGTGGCGGTTACCCAAATTTTTTGGCTTGTGCCAATGAGCTCAGGGTTTTCCTTCACCATATTGCCAAGTTCGAAAACGCTACCGCTACTAATGAGCTTATAAAGCGCGCGTGTCTCCGAGCGGCCCGTGACCTCTGGGAAAGCCTGCGCTAGGCTCTTGGTAATGAGGGGCTTAAAGTTTGCGTTGGCAATAATCTCAGGGTCACCTGTTCCAGTAGGGTCAATGAGCGTTTGATCAAAATTAATATCAAGACCAATTTTCGTTTGCTGAAAAGCCCCTGCCCCACGAAAGAAAATGGCTACGAACATGAAAACAAGAAATGAGAGCGAGATTAAAATCGCAATGCGGCCATACCACTGAAAACGCGTTTCCTTGGCGTGGCGCTTTTTGAGCTGATCCGATGTTGTGAGGGTTAAATCACGCATATTTACGCTTATATCTATCGACGATTTTAAGGGCGATAATGTTCAGACCAAGAGTAAGTATCAATAAGTAGAGCGCAATCGCGAAGGCCGCCAAAGTTTTAGCGGAATCAAATTCTTGATCACCCGTCAGCAATGTCACAATTTGAACCGTCATGGTCGTTACCGCCTCAAATGGATTAAGGCTTAGATTAGCGGCAAGGCCCGCGGCCATAACCACAATCATAGTTTCGCCAATCGCTCTTGATATCGCCAGTAATAGCGAGCCCATAATGCCGGGGGTTGCTGCCGGAAGGACAACTTTCGTAATTGTTTCTGCCTTTGTCGCGCCCATACCTAATGATGCATCTCTCAGAGCTTGAGGCACGGCATTGATAACATCATCAGACAATGATGAAATAAAAGGAATAAGCATAATGCCCATAACAAGGCCTGCCGCCATCGCGCTTTCAGAAGAGATATCAAAGCCAGCGCCTGAGCCCATACCGCGAATAATCGGCGCGACAACAAGGGCGGCAAAGAAGCCATAAACAACTGTTGGAATACCCGCCAGAAGCTCTAGCAAAGGCTTGACCCAATTACGTGTTCTGGGCTTAGCATATTCAGCCAGATAAACCGCCGAATAGAGCCCGAGCGGCGTCGCTACTACCATCGCAATAAAACTGATAAGCAATGTACCCGTTAAGAGCGGGATAACCCCAAAGGCCCCGCTTGACCCAACTTGGTCTTCGCGAATGGCGGTTTGCGGGCTCCAGTCGAGCCCAAAAAGAAATTCAGAAAGCGGGACTTTGGCAAAAAAACGAAAAGCCTCATAGCTCAGAGAGACTATAATGCCAGCCGTTGTTAAAATCGCCACAAGCGAACTTGCGATCAAAACAAATTTAATCGCGAGCTCTTTTAATTGTGTCGATTTATTCGCATGGCGAAGCCGCAAATCCATCGATTTCGTCATGGTTTTTGTCATTAATCGAGACTTAGTGGTTCAAGATTGGCAACGCTTGTCTTCCACATATTGCGTTCCGCATCATTCATCGGGATAAGACCTTTTTCTGCCAAATAGCCATCTGGGCCACTTGCACGCTCACTTGTAAACTCGCTGAGATATTCAACGATTCCCGGAACAACGCCAACATTATCTTTCTTGGCATAGAAATATAATGAGCGAGACACGGGATAGGATCCGTCGGCGATATTTTCAAATGTCGGCGGCTTTCCGTCAACAATGCTACCTTGAACGCTATCCGCGTTTTGATCGAGGAAACTAAATCCGAAAATACCAAATGCGCTTGGGTTTGCATTTAGCTTTTGAACAATCAGGTTATCATTTTCGCCAGCTTCCACAAAACCATCATCTTCACGGATCGTGTGACAAAGCGTTTTATAGGCCGTCTTATCTGATGACTTAAGCTCTTTAATCCAGCCAAATTTCTTACAGCCGCCTTCCATGGCCAGCTCAACAAAAGCATCACGCGTTCCAGATGTTGGAGGCGGTCCCATGACTTCAATTTTTGTATCAGGTAGCGCTGGATTGACGTCTTTCCAAGTTCTGTAAGGGTTCTCAACCGTTCCGCCATTTCCATCAGGCACATTTTTCGCAAGCGCCAAGAAAATGTCTTTAAGTCCTAATTCCATGGGCGCTGATTTACGTGAATTGGCGAGGACAATTCCGTCATATCCAATTTTAACTTCGACAATATCATCAATGCCGTTACTCGCGCAGCGCTCGACCTCGGAGGCTTTAATCCGGCGCGATGCATTGGTGACATCAGGATGGTTCGCCCCAAGGCCAGAGCAGAATAGTTTTAATCCACCGCCAGAACCCGTAGACTCAACAATCGGTGTTTTAAATTTCGTCGTGCGGCCAAAATTTTCAGCAACCGTCGTCGCAAAGGGATAAACCGTGGACGAGCCCACAATTTTAATTTGGTCACGCCCAGAACTTACCGCGCTTTGCGCCGCTGATTTGGCCGTATCACCTGCTGTTTTTACGGTGTTTGTGGCTGTTTCACTATTCCCACAGGCCGCCAAACTCAAAGCCAATAGACTTACAGCGAAAGGTTTAAATGACATGTTTCTCTCCATAATCAGACGAACCTATTTCGTCTTTGAGACGCCTATATTTAACTGTTTGTAAGCTTTTGATGCAGTTTTAAGAAAGAAATGTGACAGTTTGACGAAGGATTTATGACAATCCCCAACAGAAATAATATTTCGCTAAAGCGGCAGTTTTACGCTGACCGTTGTACCCTGCCCAAGCTCGCTTTCAATCCATAATTTTCCGCGGTGACGGTTCAAAATATGCTTGCTAATCGCCAGACCTAGCCCTGTGCCGCCCATTTCGCGTGATCGCCCCTTATCAACACGGTAAAAGCGCTCGGTCAGGCGCGGTAAATGCTCCGGCGCGATTCCATCGCCCGAATCGGTAATCGCAACTTCAAGCCATTTCAGGCTTTCCGTATCTTTTGAGATTTCAATTTTTACCGATGTCTCCGGCGCGCTATATTTAAGCGCGTTTTCAATCAGGTTTTGAAAGACCTCGGTCAGCTCATCTCTATCACCTTGAATAGGCGATAATGTTTTGTCTTCGATAAACTCCACGCGGCCTTTATAAATCGGATTTCCCTCGGCCAGAACGGCGATAATACGCCGAATGACGCGGCTAATGTCAACTTCACCTTCAGGGGCAACATGTTCTTTGGCTTCCAGCTTTGAGAGCGATAAAAGATCGCCGACCAAACGCGACATTCGTTCGGTTTCGCCCTGCATTAAATCAAGAAAGCGGTCTCTTGCCACTTCGTCTTTGCGCGCAGGGCCTTTTAAAGTTTCCACAACGCCCATGAGTGACGTTAGGGGCGAGCGCAATTCGTGGCTAACATTGGCGACAAATGTACTGCGAGATTTCTCAGCCGCAATTTCGGCAGAAATATCGGTTAAAGTAAACAATATTAGGTCTTCATCACTTGCCGTTTCTTCCCGCGAGAGCATAGCTGCACTCGCCATATATGTGCGCGCCGTGTTCAGCCGAAGGAGTAAATTACAGCTATTATATTCGCCTGTTTCAAGTGTGCTGGACACACATGTCAAAGCTGCGGGCTGACGCAAAATTCTAACAAAGCCGACACCTTCCAGACTGCGATTAAATAAAACTTGCGCGCGCTCATTCGCGCATTGGATTCGCAAATTCGAATCCATAATTATCGCGGCCTGCGGCAAGGCATCGACAATACTTTGATAAAAAGGGCTATTCATACGTCCAACTCAATTCGAGTGCTTATAGAATAGATAGATTGTTTTTGAAGCGTAATCTTTACGCGGTTACCCGCGTCTACGGCGGCCTCCGCTTCTGCGGCCACGGGCTCCGCCCTCACCTTCGGCGGGCTTGGGACGGTAATGCTTAATCCAGTTTCCACATCCTGGATCAACGCCGTTCAGCACATCTGCCGCTCTTACCGCTGGGACGAGTCCATCATCAAGCACATTAACAATAGCCGAGGTCATACCCGCGCAAGCTAGCATAGGCAGGAAGGCATTATTGACAGTATGACGGTTAGGCAGACCAAAGGCGACATTAGACGCTCCGCAGGTCGTGTTGACGCCCAGCTCATTGCGTAGGCGGTGCAGGAGACGG
>CALLMD010000022.1 GCA_938007935.1 uncultured Hellea sp. | reverse complement strand
AGAACCAGCAACATTGCCTTCGCTCTGAAGACCATTGCCATGTACACTACTATCAATACCGCCAGTTAAATCCACATCCGTGTGAACGCCGTAACCCGCATTACCTCGTAAATACCAACCAGCATCATCATGCGCCGAGGCTAAAGCTGGCACTGTCATTAATACAGTTGTTGATACGGCTATTAGAAACTTATGCTTCATATTATTTCCTCCAGAATGGTGTTGAACCATTAGAATTTTTTATTTTGCAACCCCGCGAACCACATTATGTCGCGAACACTACGCTACCAAAACCATATCTGGTTCAAATAAAATTGACTAGCTTCTTCAACATTCAGACTAAAGTTTATTTCAACTTTACGAAAATACGTTGCCAAAATGCATCACTTTTAGCCATATTTAAGTCACATTGCCATAAATCCATCCCACTTTTCTATTTTAGAATCATTTTAAGGAATGGTACGCCCGCACGGACTTGAACCGTGGACATCCTCATTAAAAGTGAGGCGCTCTACCAACTGAGCTACGGGCGCACATAGGCTACCTTCGAAAAGGTGCGTGGTATCTAGGGGCGAGACCCCATAGCGTCAAGCTTAAAATGCCTAAGAATGCTCAATAATTCACCCATTCCACTCAGACCTGAAGTCGCTCAAAAAATTGTCAAATTCTCCAGCGGAGATTGCTAGCCGCATTCGGCCCATAAGATCTTGAAAATAGGCAATATTATGCCAGCTTAGCACCATAGCCCCCAAAAGCTCCCCAGACCTTATTAAATGATGCACATAAGCCTTAGAAAAATCACGGCTGGCAGGGCAATCTATCGAAATATCCAATGGCGTTTCATCCTCGGCATATTGAGCCTTTTTGATATTATACGGCCCTTTATCAGTCCAAACTTGGCCATGACGCCCAGAGCGAGTCGGGATAACGCAGTCAAACATATCCACACCGCGCGCCACGGCTTCGACCAAATCAATCGGTTTACCTACGCCCATAAGGTATCTTGGACGATCTTTTGGTAAATGCGGGACAGTCACGTCCAAGGTTTCGCACATAGCATCATGCCCCTCACCCACAGCCAAACCGCCAATTGCAAAACCGCCATAACCGCCAGCAGTGTCTTCTCTTACGCTGGCTTGCGCGCTCATCCGCCTCAAATCTTCAAAAGTTGACCCTTGCACAATAGCAAAAAGCGTCTGATTCTCGCGCTCCCCAAAGGCTGCCAAAGAACGCTTTCCCCATCGCAGGGAAAGCTCCATTGATTTCGCCGCAGCGTCATATGGCGATGGATACTCGGTGCATTCATCAAGCTGCATAGAAATATCCGCGCCCAGCAAATCCGCTTGAATTTCGATAGACCGTTCAGGCGAGAGCATATGCTTTGATCCATCTAAATGGCTCTGAAACTCAACGCCTTCTTCGCTCATTTTACGCAGCTTGGAGAGCGACCAAACTTGAAACCCACCCGAATCTGTCAATATCGGGCCGCTCCAGCCGCCAAATTTATGAAGGCCGCCTAATTTTTTGACACGTTCCGCGCCGGGGCGCAGCATGAGATGATAAGTATTGCCAAGGATTATATCAGACCCCGCCTCACGCACTTGGTCCATGTAAAGGCCTTTAACCGTCCCCGCTGTTCCAACAGGCATAAAGGCAGGCGTACGAATATCCCCGCGCGGCGTTTTTAAAACGCCCGTCCTAGCCGCGCCATCAGAAGCGGAAATCTCAAAGGGAAACTTGGCCATATATCTCGTCTAACTTTTTGCCGCCCATAGCAGACTGGAATCACCATAGCTATAAAAACGATAGCCATTTTCAATGGCGTAAGCATAGGCCATTTGCATGCGGTCCAATCCCGCAAGCGCGCTGACGAGCATAAAGAGCGTAGACTTAGGCAGATGAAAATTTGTCATCAAGCCGTCTACAATTTGAAACTTAGATCCCGGCGTTAAAAAAATTTGCGTATCTGCCGTTAATATCTCCAGACGTCCTTTAACCGCGGCTGATTCTAAAGCCCTTAAAGCCGTAGTCCCGACGGCTATTATGCGACGTCCTTTAGATTTAGCATGATTGATTCGCGAGGCAGTCGCAGCGTCAATGGCATACCATTCGCTATGCATATGATGATCATTTATATCATCAGTTTTAACGGGCAGAAACGTCCCCGCCCCAACATGCAATGTCAGGCGCTCGATTTGAACGCCAGCTTTTTCCAAACCCTCGAAAACTTGAGGCGTAAAATGTAGTCCAGCTGTTGGCGCGGCCACTGAGCCTATTTCTTGCGCATAAACTGTCTGGTAATCAGTAATATCTTGCGCATCTGGCTCACGTTTGCGCGCTATATAGGGCGGTAAAGGCGGCTGCCCTATCTGTTCTATCGCATCAGATAAGCCCTGCCCCGATTGATTAAATCTCAGCCCAACATCACCGCCATCTTGCTTATCAAAAACCTCTGCCGAAAGCCGTTCTGAGATATGAACCATATCGCCAACACGCAGTCTCTTTGCAGGTCTGACAAAAGCCCGCCATTCACTCTCTGAAATTTGCGTATGAAGATTAATATCCAGTTTGACATCACCCCCGCCGCCATGAGCGCGCGCAGGACGAATAGCGCTCATTGCTGCCCGTAAGACCTTGGTTTCATTAAGAACGAGCACATCACTCTTTTTTAACAGAGACGGGAGTTCGCTTACAATGTGGTCGGTTAAGTGACCGTCTTCGGCCACCTGCAGCAAACGTGCAGAATCCCTCGGCCGCGCAGGCCGCAGGGCTATATTTTCCTCGGGAAGGTTAAAATCAAAGGCGTCGAGTTTCATTACGAGACCGCCCCGCCTTTTTAGATTTTATGTAACAGTCGCTTTCACGATTTTGCCAGGATAACGTGGCGGTTCGCCTTTTGGCAGCGCGTGGACAAGCTCCATACCGCTCTCAACTTCGCCCCAAACAGTATATTGCCCATCAAGGAAACCTGCATCATCCAAACAGATAAAGAACTGGCTAGATGCTGAATTCGGATTGGACGAGCGCGCCATAGAGCACACGCCTTCAATATGCGGATGCTTGTTAAATTCGGCTAGAATTTGCTCTTTTGCGCCGCCCATGCCTGTGCCGTTCGGACAACCACCCTGCGCCATGAAACCGTCGATCACGCGGTGAAAGGTCAGGCCGTCATAGAAACCCTCTTTTGCCAATCGCGTAATTTGCTCAACATGCTTAGGGGCAAGGTCTGGACGCAACAAAATAGTAACGTCGCCAGATTTACCGTCATTCGTATCGACGCTCAGAATTAATTTTTCAGACATTATGTTTTCATCCCTTTCTAGGATTATTTTACGCGGTAAGGCAGTTGGATATCACATATATCCGGATAGCTTCCATCCGCTTTTTTTTGTGTTTTAAGATAATTTTTAAAAGCTGGACTATCTGTTTTAAGCACCTGAACATTCACACGTTCAGCCGCAGGCACATCGGCGGCCAGTTGAACTTTCTTCATTACATCAGGCACGAATTTAGGATCATCACCTTTTGTCCCAACCTTAATTTTTGTAAGCAGATCATGTCCAGAAACCGTATTTCCCCAAATCGTGTACTGCGTGTCCAAATGTGGAGACGTATCGCGCATTAAGAAAAACTGACTATTGGCCGAATTTGGATCGCTCGCGCGCGCCATTGATGTAATACCCTTACAATGTAGGCCGAAGGCCGCGACCTTACCATCTTTAGTCAGCATACCTTGCGACGTAGGCTGGGTTGCGACTGGCAGCGCTTTGTAAAACCCGACGCCAATATCGCCGCTACCCGAGGGTCGCGCTCCGACAAGGGTGACAGGCATATCATCGCCGCGGCGGAAAGTGAACTCAGCCGCAATGTCTGGCAAATCGGAGTCACCAGTCCCGTCACCTTTTGGATCACCCGTCTGATTCATAAAGCCTTCAATCACGCGGTGGAAAGTAATGAAGTCATAAAATCCCTGACGGGTCAGCGTTTTAATTTGCGCGACGTGCAGAGGCGCGATTTCAGGATATAGCTCAACAATGACGCGGCCATACTCCAAATCTATATAAAGAGTATTTTCTGGATTAAGGTCACGCCAGGCTTCATCGGGCGCATTATAGCTCGGTTTAGCCGCAACCATCTCTACGGTTTTAGTCGCTGTCTTTGTTAACCTATCTGTTGTTGATTGGTCTTCAGCGGCGCAGGCCGATGTTGTTAGCGCTACGGTCGTTAGTAGCGACAAAGCAGAACGTTTAATCATGAAAATCTATCCTTTAAGCGAGCCATAACTTCCGGAGTTACAAATTGAGAGACATCCCCGCCAAGACGGGCAATATCTTTAACGAGGCGCGACGCAATCGTTTGAAATTGTGGGTCGGCCATTAAAAATACTGTCTCTATATCCGGATTTAAGCGGTCATTCATTCCGGCCATTTGAAACTCATATTCAAAGTCTGAAACAGCCCTTAGGCCCCGCACTATCATGGAGGCCCCTACGCTTTCAACAAAATGTATCAGTAGACCTTCAAAGGGCTTCACTTCCACCTGAATGCGGTCACGAAACGGAGCCACAACATGTTCAACCATTTCCACGCGTTCATCGAGGCTAAAAAGCGGGTTTTTCTCTCGGTTTATCGCGACAGCGATAACGAGCTTATCACAGAGATTAGACGCCCGTTTCATAATATCCAGATGCCCCAGTGTCATAGGGTCAAAGGTTCCAGGATATAAAGCGGTGCGCGTGGTCATAAATGGCTATATATAGGGGGAAATGGCAAAATCTAGCGTGAAAAAGGCCAAATTAGCCAGTTTTTATGCCAAACAACGCTTTACGAAGCTGTTTCGAGCCGCTAGACACCGCCCATTCCAAAGGGCCTCGGTTTCAGAGGCCTTTAATTTTGAATTAGAAATGAGTTGAAACCACATGGTTGAAATCTACGTCCGTCAGAACAATGTCGATCAGGCCCTTCGCGCCCTGAAGAAAAAGCTTCAAAACGAAGGTATACTTCGCGAAATGAAAGCCCGTAAGCATTTTGAAAAGCCATCCGAGAAACGTGTCCGCGAAAAAGCAGAAGCTGTTCGCCGCGTTCGTAAGCTCGCCCGTAAGCGCGCACAAATCGAAGGCTTAATTCCGACAAAGAAGAAGCCGCGTCGCCGTTAGACCGAAGTCGAAGCTTTAAATGATGAGCCGCCCTTTGAGGCGGCTTTTTTTATGCGGAGCGTTCGGCTATTGGTGAGATATGAACATCATTGAAGATAAGTTGACACATCCCCAAGTGATTGAGCTGCTGCTTTATCATGTGCGCGATATGCTAGATGTCTCTCCGCCCGGAACGAGTTTTGCTCTTGATCTTGATGCCCTACGCAAACCAGATATTACATTTTGGTCTTTATGGGATAATGAGCGTAGCAGGTTGCGTAGCCCTTAAGGAATTAGCGCCGTATTGGGGCGAGATTAAATCCATGCGCGCGCATTCTGACTTTGTAAGAAAAGGTGTTGGACGGACGCTACTGAAACACATTTTTACGGTCTCAAAAAACCGCCACTATACTCGGTTATCTTTAGAAACAGGTACAGGGCCAAGTTTTTACGCCGCTATTGAGCTTTATGCCCGAAACGGATTTGAACTTGGCGATGTATTTGCAGATTATGTAGAAAGCCCGTTCAACATATTCATGCATAAGGCGCTCTAAGCCGCCTTTTGTCCTTTAAAGCCGCGATTAATCATCACTTCTGCGATTTGGACTGTGTTGAGCGCCGCGCCTTTGCGTAGGTTATCAGATACGCACCACATATTGAGCGTATTGTCTTGCGTACTGTCCTCTCGGATACGTGAGACATATGTTGCATATTCGCCGACACATTCAATCGGTGTGACATAGCCGCCATCTTCTTGCTTATCGACAACCATCAAGCCCGGTGACTCACGTAAAATAGAGCGTGCTTCATCAGCGGAAAGCTCATTTTCAAACTCGATATTAAGGCTCTCGGCATGGCCAACGAATGTGGGTACACGTACACAAGTCGCGGAAACCTTCACAGAAGGGTCAAGAATTTTCATCGTCTCGGCCTTCATCTTCCATTCTTCCTTGGTGTCGCCGCCATCCATAAAAACGTCGATATGCGGGATAACGTTAAAAGCAATTTGTTTGGTAAAATTAACAGGCGGGAATGTATCTTGCGGATGGAAAACAGATTTTGTTTGCTCCCAAAGCTCGTCCATATTCTTTTTACCGCCGCCTGAGACAGACTGATAGGTCGAGACCACGACGCGTTTGATTTTCGCGCGATCGTGAAGCGGCTTAAGCGCGACGACCATTTGAATGGTTGAGCAATTTGGATTGGCGATGATATTTTTTTTCATCTCGTCAACGGCGTTCGCATTAACCTCTGGGACGACAAGCGGAACATCTGGGTCCATACGAAACGCGCTAGAGTTATCAATAACAACGGCCCCTTGCGCGGCAATTTTTGGCGACCATTTTTTAGACACGTCACCGCCCGCGCTCATCAAAGCGATATCGCATTTGGAAAAATCAAAGGTTTCAAGATCAACGCATTTAAGGTCTTGATCACCAAAGCTCACCACGCGGCCAACAGATTTGCGGCTAGCAACGGCAAAAACCTCATCAACTTCAATATCTGACTCGGATAAAATTTCGAGCATTTCCGTCCCGACATTGCCTGTCGCGCCGACGATTGCAAAACGATACCCCATAAGAGCCTCCTGAAGGTTAAAACTTGCTCAAAAAATAGCGTGTCCATCTAGGGCAAAGGCCTTAGCAGGGCAAGCTTTATTAGCGTTTTCGCATCCGTAAATAGACCATGCCCGCAATTAAGGCGACAAAGCTCACACCAATCACTTCCAGCAATGTGAAAGGCCCAAGCCATGGCTTAGCCAAACCTGCCATACCGCTTGTATCAACAGAGCCGCCGCCGAGCATAATTGCCCCAACTAAAACCACTAATAAGGCTAGCACAGACATGATAGAAAACATGGCCGCATAAAATTTACTATCCGAACTAAGCTGCTTTTGACGGCGGGCCTGCGCTTTTTGATAGCGCGTGGCGCGTCTAAGGCGTTTTTCCGGCGCATTTGTTTCGCTATTATCTGTCATACTGCAAGCTAGCATAGTAAATATCTGATTTCATGCTAAAATAAGCTATGCGTTATCTTCGACTCATTATTACGGCTGGAATGATGGGGCCTTTATGGGCTGCGTCAGTCGCAAACGCGCAAATGAATATGCCCGACATTAGTGAAGATTTGCCGCTGACTGAAAGTGAGCTCAACGCGACCTTTAAGGGTCAAATTCATCGTGGGTCCTATAATTTCATAAGACGGGATATGGATACGTTTTCTTTCGAAGAAGAAACCCGCGCCGATGGCGGCATCCGGCATGTACAAGGCGCGCGCATAGATACAGGGACTTGGGCAATTAAGGACACGCAAATCTGTTATACTTATGATGCAGACGATCTTAATCCTGCCTGTTTCGAAATTTATCAACGCGGGAATTGCTACTACCACTACCAGAAATCTGTGCGCGGCATTAGCCGTGCAGGCTTCACCGCACGTAGTGTGATTAAAGGGGAGGAACCCGATTGTGCGCCGCGTATGTCTTAGTCTTATCCCCTTCTTCGTTTTCGCGCCTGACTTTGCGGCGGCCCAAAGTCAAAATACGGATATTCGACCGCAGGCCAACCGTATGATGGATGATGATCTGCGCGCAAATTTTTCTGGGCAAACCCATGCCGGGGCCTATAACTTTACGCCCAAAGGCGAGCCCACAAAATTTTACGAAGAACGTCATGATAAGGACGGCAGCGTGACCTATTCCGAAGGCGATGGTAACGAAACAGGTATATGGCGCGTCATCAAAAATAAGCTATGTTATCTTTATGATAGCAACCACATGGCGGGCGGGTGCTTTCGCGTCTACCGCGTAGAGAATTGTTACTACTTCTACTCAGACAACCTGATTGAATATGAAGATGAGCTCGATAGAGATTACTGGACCGCCCGAAGTACACTCAAAGGCGAGTCGCCAAAATGCGAAGCTGCGCTTTCATGACATCACTTAAAATATTCGCGCAAATCCCTGTTCTCTTTGTATTTTTTAGCGCATCCCTCTCGGCAAGCGCTCAAATACTGCCTGATTTAGATCGTTTGACAGGCAAGACCTTGTTCGATTCCTATCATGGGCAAACCATTGACGGCATCTATAAAAGACCGCGAGAGCGTTCAGGCACTAATGCCTTTACGGAGAGCTTCTACGCGGATGGAACCACCTATTACCGTGAAGGAGAGTTCACCCAAGAAGGCAGATGGTTCATAGAGAATGGGGACACGGTTTGCTTTAGCTATGAGGATGAAGGCCCCGTATCAGTCAGCCATAAACATTGCTTTGCTATTTTCGAATCTGGCACCTGCCAATATGCTTATGCGCTAAATAATATGCGTAATGGCAAACCTATTCACCCCAATGCATGGACAGCCAAAACACTCATCCAAGGTGATATCAGCACCTGTGATAACCTGATTAGCTAATCTCAAGTCTTTCTCCCTAGAACGTTACTGGCAAGTTATCTCGTTAAATAATAGCGAGCCGCATGACTTATTTAAACACACTCAAAAGCTTATCATTCATAGCAACAACTATCGCCGTCTCTTGTAACGCATTCGCACAAGATATTGATGACCGCATGGTAACTGACAATACAGCCCATGTGGGCGTCTCCGCAGTAATCTTATCTGAATATCTCGGCTCCGCAGATGAGGACATCCGAGCGCTTCCTTATCTTAGCGTCGATAACTTCAAAGGATTCGATCTTTTTGGTACCGCGCTTAGTTACCGCCTCATTGATACGGGAACGGGTGAAGGCCTAGGGAAATGGTCCCTCCAAGCAGGCCCAAGAATTGCTTATCAAATCGGGCGCGATAGCGATGACAGTCCCAATCTTACCGGTTTTGAAGATATCAATGGCAGCTTACCCATTGGCGGTTATGTCAGAAGCACACTCGGCCCTTTGGGGTTTAGAGTAGATGCCGGGCAAGACGTTATTAATGGTCATGACGGTTTTACGGCTGATGCTTCTGTTGGTACATTTTACCGCATAGGCAATTTTGCTATACAACCCTCCGCGACGATTAGTTGGGCCGATAAAAGTCATAATCAAAATTTCTTTGGGGTTACCAGCGTACAAAGCGAAGCTTCAAAGCTTGGGGCCTTTGATATTGGCTCTGGAGTTTACGGCTATTCAGCCAATGTCGTGACATGGATTGAGATTCAAGACCAATATGCCATTAGCCTAATCGCGACCTATCGGAAATTTACAGGTGACGTTAAAGACAGCCCAATCTTAAGAGCAAGCGACGGCGCAACGGATGGTATCTATGCCGCCTTATCTATTTCAAAGAAATTCGACCTCTCAAAATTCTAAAAAACCCGGCATCTGTGCCGGGTTCAAAATTTAAGCGTCTTCTGTCGGCTTGGGCGCAGGGAGTCCCTTCCCGCCTTTTCGGCCTTCGATTTTTAACTTGGCCGGCGGAACGATCTTGAAGGTTAGGTTTTCCTTCTTTCTATCAACCCCGACTTTGACAAGACCACCTGATTTAAGCTTCCCGAATAATATCTCGTCCGCGAGCGGCTTTTTGATATATTCCTGAATAGTGCGCGAGAGCGGACGCGCGCCGTAACGCTTGTCATAGCCTTTATTGGCCAGCCAGACATTGGCACCCTTAGACAGTTCAAACTCAATCTTACGGTCAGCAAGTTGCGCTTCAAGCTGAATAACAAATTTATCGACAACTTTGGCGATATCCTCGGGTGAAAGAGCGGCAAAGCTCACCACCGCATCAAGGCGGTTACGAAACTCTGGCGTAAAGCGGCGCTTAATAGCGGCTGCTTGCTCATCATCTTTCATACCGCGGCCAAAGCCGATTTCTGCCTTGGCGGCATCGGCGGCGCCTGCATTGGTTGTCATGATAAGAATAACATTACGGAAATCGACCTTGCGGCCATTGGCGTCCGTCAAGAAGCCATTATCCATGACTTGCAAGAGGATATTGTAAATATCTGGATGAGCCTTTTCAATCTCATCAAGCAAGAGAACGCTATGCGGGTTTTGATTAACTGCATCTGTCAAAAGACCGCCTTGATCATAGCCAACATAGCCAGGAGGCGCGCCAATCAGGCGAGATACCGTATGGCGCTCCATATATTCACTCATATCAAAGCGTAGAAGCTCTAGGCCCTGTGTCATGGCGAGCTGCTTGGCGACTTCGGTTTTACCCACGCCTGTTGGCCCCGCAAAGAGATAAGACCCAATCGGTTTATTCGGCTCACGCAGCCCTGCGCGCGCGAGTTTAACCGCTGCCGCAACTTGGTCGATGGCTTTGTCTTGACCGAAGACAACACGGCGCAAGTCCATAGGCAAAGATTTGAGCGCCTTTTCATCATCACGCGAAATAGATTTCGGCGGAATACGCGCAATCTTGGCCACAACGGCCTCAATCTCTTTGATACCGATTTTCTTTTTACGTTTTTTCTCAGTCACAAGCTTTGTGCGCGCGCCCGCCTCATCAATGATATCAATGGCTTTATCGGGCAATTTGCGATCTGTAATATGTCGAACCGCAAGATCAACTGCGCCTTGAATGGCCTCATTGGTATATTTAACTTTGTGAAATTCTTCGAAATAGGACTTTAGCCCCATCAAGATTTTCACAGCGTCTTCTGAGGTCGGCTCAGAAACATCAATTTTTAGGAAACGGCGCGACAGGGCGCGGTCTTTTTCAAAATGCTGGCGATATTCCTTATAAGTCGTAGAGCCCATGCAGCGAAGCTTACCAGATTGAAGAGCTGGCTTGAGCAGATTAGAGGCATCCATCGCGCCCCCAGATGTCGCGCCTGCGCCAATAATCGTGTGGATTTCGTCAATAAACAGAATGGCTCCATCCGTTTCCTGAAGTTTATTCATCACAGATTTCAGACGTTCTTCAAAGTCACCTCTATAACGCGTGCCCGCCAAGAGCGCGCCCATATCGAGGGAGAATATTGTCGAATCTTGTAAGACGTCTGGCACTTCATCATTGATAATTCGACGCGCGAGACCTTCGGCTATGGCGGTCTTGCCCACACCAGGATCACCCACGAGGAGCGGATTATTTTTACGGCGACGTGATAGCACCATGATACAACGCTCAATCTCATCATTACGGCCAATCAGCGGATCAATATCGCCATCTCTGGCTTTTTGGTTCAGATTAACAGTATATTCTTTGAGCGGGTCTTTAGGCGCAGAGGCCTGTTCACCGCCCTCACCCTCACCTGTGCCTTGAATAGGTTTGGAAACAGAGCTTTCACCCGATTTTGAAATACCGTGGCTGATATAATTGACAGCATCATAACGCGTCATATCCCGCTCTTGCAGGAAGTAAACGGCATGGCTCTCACGCTCCGCAAAGAGCGCGACTAAAGCATTGGCGCCTGTCACTTCTTCACGGCCAGAGGATTGCACATGAATAACGGCGCGCTGAATCACACGGTGGAAACCTGCGGTCGGACGTGCCTCTTCAAAATCATCAACAATAAGAGAGGCTAAATCTTCGTCCAAATAACGAGTCACATCTGTGCGAAGCGGCGCAATATCGACGTCACAAGCTGTAATCACAGCCGCAGCATCTTTATCGTCCAGCAATGCCAAGAGCAGATGCTCAAGTGTGGCAAGTTCATGCTTGCGATCACTTGCGAGCGTAAGCGCCCTGTGGATTGTCTCTTCGAGGACCGGAGAAAATGAAGCCATTATATTATCCTTTCGCCTACCCAATTTGGGGAGATATACGGCAATATCAAGGCCTGTGTGCCAGTCTCTTTCATTACAAAACTGTGAAAATTGGCATTGGGCATAATATTAGATATTTTCCATTTATGTTTTCTCTAATGTACATTGGAGAGGATGCTGGGCGCGTTTCGCCGCGTCCATAACTTGAGCGACTTTAGTTTCGGCAATTTCAAAGGTATAGATACCGCAAGTCCCCACGCCTTTTTGATGGACATTGAGCATGATTTTCGTCGCTTCTTCTTGTGTTTTTTTGAAAATTCCCATGAGAATAGAAACAACAAATTCCATTGGGGTGTAATCGTCATTCATGAGAATGACCCGATATAAAGACGGTTTCTTAGTTTTTGGACGCACCTTTGTTGCAACGCCGCGCTCTGGCGTATCACCCTCGCCGCCCTTTTCAGGTCCGTTCATTATTATCGGTCGCGATTCCATGACCTTAAGTTAGGTCTTAATAAGCCCCTTGAAAAGGGTTAGAGCTTCGCAATTTGCACCAAATACAATTTCCCTGTGAGCAAATCCCAGCATATGTGAAATTTTGGCAATTCTTAACAGCTATTAACCTTTGCTAAACGCTTAACTCCCTATTCCCGTTTTATGTGGCGAGTCGTTCTCATATCTTTACTTCTATGGGCCTTATCCGTGCCTGTTTTAGCGGCCGAACGGCGCTATGCCTCTATCGTTGTTGATGCCGATACACTTGAGATTATTCATGCGCGCCAGATTGATGAGCTTCGCTATCCGGCCTCACTGACCAAAGTCATGACCCTTTATCTGACATTTGATGCTTTAAATGCCGGAACGCTTAAATTGAAAGAACCGATAAGGGTCTCAAAAGTCGCCGCGAGAACACCGCCGTCCAAGCTGGGTCTAAAAGCAGGTCAGACGATCACGGTCGAGAACCTTATCAAAGCGTTAGCTGTCAAAAGCGCAAATGACGCCGCTGTTGTTCTGGCTGAAAGACTTGCAGGATCAGAGGCCGCTTTTGCGCAGCAAATGACTGCAAAAGCGCGCTCTATGGGTATGATGAAAACAACATTTAAAACCGCAAATGGCCTGCCCCATCCTGATCAACAATCCAGCGCGCGCGATATGGCAAAGCTTGCCTCCAATATATTAAACAATCATCGCCGCTATTATCACTATTTCGGGCTTACCCATTTTAGCTATAATGACCGAAGTTATAAAAACACCAATGGGTTATTACATTGGCTAGAAGGTGTGGACGGCTTCAAGACAGGCTATACGCGGGCGAGTGGTTATAATCTCATCATATCAGCTCAGCGCGAGGGTCGCCGTCTCATCGCAGTTGTTCTTGGCGGTGCTAGTGGAAAATCCAGAAATCAACATATGCAGGATTTGGTCGAGCGAAGCTTCTCAGTCCTGGGCGTCGCCCCTGTGGAATCCTTACCGCCTGTTTCGGTTGTGCGCGAAGACTTGCCCAAACAATTAAAACCAGAACTCGCCATCAACAATGTCGTAAGATTGCGCGGACGGGACAATAAGACAATAACTGTTGGCGCGCGTGATAAGACTATCAAATTTGCCAACAATGCGAGTGATGAGAGCTGGGGCATTCAAGTTGGAGCATTTTTGCGTAAAGACGAAGCCCAAGCTCAGATTGATGCCGTCGCAGGTGTTACGGGCATAAAAGATGGGCAAATTAGGCCTTTGCGTCGCAATGGCCAAACGCTTTACCGCGCAAGATATGAGAAATTAAGTATTTCTCGCGCCCAATCCGCCTGTAAAGCGCTTGCGAAATTATCCACGGGGTGCTTGATAGTCGCAACGAACTGAGGCGAAATCAATGGATCATAATATTCGGATCGTCAGGACAGAACGCACCTTACGTGGACGCATATGGGAATGGCGTGGACACGGGGAGACCATTGCCTTTGTCCCGACAATGGGCGCGCTACATGAAGGCCATATGACGCTTGTTCGCCTTGCCAAGAAAAAGGCCGACCGCGTTGTCGTCTCGATATTTGTTAATCCAACACAATTTGCCCCTGGGGAAGACTTTAATGCCTATCCACGCACAGAGAAAACCGATGTCGCCATGCTAAAATCCGAAGGTGTGGACCTCGTCTATATTCCTAAAGATGGCTCAATGTATAATGCTCATCACGCTACCAAAATTACGGTCGGCGGCGTTGCGCTTGGCTTGGAAACAACACACCGCCCAACATTCTTTGACGGCGTTTCATTAGTCGTCACAAAACTGCTTAACCGTGTTGTGCCAGATATTGCCATTTTCGGCGAAAAAGATTTTCAGCAACTCGCCACAATTCGGCGTCTGGTTGAAGATTTGGATATGCCCATTAAAATTATCGGCGCGCCCATCGCGAGAGACGAACACGGCTTGGCTTTATCATCCCGCAATAAATATTTTGATGAGGACGGCCTTAAGATTGCGCGCCGTCTTAATGAAATAATGCGGCTCTGCGCTCTTAAAATGGCAAAGGGTGAAAATGTCGATATTGCCAGAGATATTGCAAAAAAGGCCCTCCTCACAGCAGGCTTTAGCAGCGTTGATTATATTGAAGTGCGCAGCCCTAACTCTCTTACCGTTTTAGAGGGTGGCGTTCTCAATAATCGTGCGCGCCTGCTTGTGGCTGCCCATTGTGAAGGCGTGCGTCTAATCGATAATTGCGCGGTAAATCCAATAAAGAAGACCAAGTAAATGCTCGAAATGCGTCCAAATTGTGAAATTTGCGACAAGGACCTGCCTGCTGATCAAAGCGGCGCATTCTTATGTTCACTTGAATGCACTTTTTGTCAGGACTGTAAGGACACAGAGCTTAAAGGCATCTGCCCTAATTGCGGTGGACAACTATCGCCGCGTCCAACGCGAACTGGAAAATGGCTCGAAAAATACCCCGCATCTACAAAGCGGATTTTGAAAGCTTAAGCAAGATAATATCATAACGGTCTAGCTTTCCTGATTCCAGAGCCTATTATACAATTCCATTGTAGTAAGTATTATCAATATAAATAGTATTTATATTCCGCACAAAATTTCAGCAAGTTAAAGAGCGGCTAGTGTCATAATAGTCACACACATAATTATAATTCTGCAAAACGAAAAAAAATATTGTTCTTGCGGTAAATCACACTAATTTGCAGCAAGGTCAAAATAATGATCCAAATGCAATAAACAGAGGATAACTCATGCAACGTTTTTCACTTAAATCAGCGCTAGCGCTTACCGCGTCAGCCGCTATGCTGGCAGGTGCGACATCCGCCCCATCATTCGCGCAAGACGCTGGGATCTACGAAGACGAGATCGTCACAATCGGTACACGCCGCAAAGCCCGTTCAGCAGCCGACACAACAGCGCCCGTTGATGTTATTTCAGCCGTTGAATTTACTTCAAACGCTGCAAGCGACGTTCAAGACCTTCTTCGGACGTCTGTTCCATCTTATAACGTAAATACACAGCCAATTTCTGATGCAGCATCTATTGTTCGTCCAGCTAACCTTCGTGGCCTATCTCCAGATAACACATTGGTACTTGTTAATGGCAAACGCCGGCATCGCGGCGCCGTAATCTCATTCCTTGGCGGCGGCATCGCTGATGGTGCTCAAGGTGTTGACGTTTCTGCAATCCCGTCAATCGCTCTCAAGCAAGTTGAAATCCTTCGTGACGGCGCCTCTTCTCAATATGGTTCCGATGCGATTGCCGGCGTGATTAATTTCTCCTTACGCGACGCTCCTGAAGGTGGTCAAATTGAAGGCAAATACGGGAAAACTTATGAAGGTGATGGTGAGAATTACACAATCGCAGGGAATGTTGGTTTACCATTAGGCGATAAGGGTTTTGTAAATGTCTCTGCCGAGTATGGTGAAACTGAAGGCACAGTGCGCGCAACGCACCGCAATGATGTTACTGAACTTGTCAGGCTCGGCCTAATTCCTGGTGGTTCTGAAGAAAACATCAATACTTACACTGGCGCATTCGCTCAATATTGGGGGCAACCTGATGTTGATGACGATTTCAAGTTCGCGCTAAATACTGCGTTGGAACTTAATGATAAAGTTGAAGCATACGCATTTGCTACATATGCTACTCGGACAACGACTGGTGGCTTCTTTTATCGTTCTCCTTATTCAACCAGCGCTAGCCGTGCTCGCGGAGGGGTATATCGTGGCCCAGAAATCAATGGGCAAGACTCAGTCTTAGTTGGCGACCTTGATGGTGTAGGTGTTGGCGGTACATGCCCAGCAGGCATCCCACTGACTGCTAATGGAACACCGGATCAAGCGATATTGGCACAAGTGCAAGCTGATCCTAATTGTTTCTCTTTCATTGAGACAATTCCAAATGGTTTCGTACCGCGCTTCGGCGGAAACTTACGTGATTTTGGAGTGAATGCAGGTATTCGTGGTGATTTAGATTTTGGAAATGGGTTATCCTATGACCTATCTATTACGCAGGGACAGTCAAAAGTTGACTTTTTTATCCAGAACACAATCAACGCATCTCTAGGCCCGAACACGCCTCGCGACTTCATTCCAGGTGGACAAGAGCAAATCGAAACCACAGTTAACGCTGATTTCGGATATTCAATTCCTACTGGCCTAGCTTCTGATTTATCAATTGCTTTCGGTGGTGAATATCGCCGCGAACAATTTGATCTAATTGCAGGTGACCCTAATTCATTTGCTTTGGGACCGTTGGCTGACCAAGGATTCTCATCAAGCTCTAATGGCTTTGGAGGATTCCCGAACAGCAACTCGAACTCGCAAGACTCTTATGCGGGTTATATTGATCTTGAAGCCGATGTTTCTGACCAACTAACCCTCCAGGGCGCATTACGTTATGAAGACTATTCTAGCTTTGGCGATACTCTTAACTATAAGTTAGCCGCTCTCTACAAGCTAAATGACAATGTCCGTCTTCGTGGCACATACTCAACTGGTTTCCATGCTCCAACAGCTGGACAGGTGAATATTACAAATGTGACAACACAAAACGTAAATGGCGTTTTGCAAGACCAAGGAACTTTACCGTTAAATACAGCGGCTGGCGAATTGGCGGCAAACTTTATCGCATCAACGGGTGAGCGACCAACATTGAAAGCCGAGAATGCAAAGAACATCTCTGCAGGCATGGCCTTTGATCTTGCGGGTGCTGAATTCACAGTAGACTTCTTCAACATTGATGTTGATGACCGCGTTGCTTTAGGTGCCAATGTTGATTTCTTAGCAGCTCTACAATTCGCTGGTGCAACCGCAACAACTATTAGCGGTGCATTGACAGAATTGAGTTCGGCAGGAACCATTAACCGTCAAGACTTCGTAGGTCTTGATGATTTGCTTCAATTCCGCTTCTTCTCAAACAGCTTTGATACCAGAACACGCGGAATCGATGTTGTCGGCCGTTATCCATTTGAAATGATGGGCGGAGATTCAAACTTTATTCTAGCTGCTAACTGGACAGATACAAAGGTTACCCGTCAGGGACCAATTTCTGACAACCGCGTTCGTGCGTTGGAAGATCTTCTACCAAACATCAAGGGAAGCGCTACTGTCACGCATTCTCAAGGCATGTTCAACGGTATGCTACGGGCAAATTACTATGGCCCATGGTACGATAGCGGAAACGGCTTCGATGCTGGATCACAATTTACCGTCGATGCTGAACTTGGTGCCGAAGTATATGAAGGCATGGAATTAATCATTGGAGCAGCTAACCTGTTGGATAGCTATCCTGACGAAAATCCAGGCCAAGGCGGTTCGGGCCAACTTTACCCAGAAGCGGCACCTGCTGGCTTTGCGGGTGGACAGTACTACGTTAAAGCGCGCTACACATTCTAAGCCGCTTGTTAAAGTAAATAGAGAGCCCCGCTTCGGCGGGGCTTTTTTTATTGGAAAATATAAACTACCATGCGCCAAGATTAGCTAGTTTTACCCGTAAGGCCGCCGGTAGTTCATTTGCCCCAGCCAGTTCATATAGGTCGGCAGGTGCATCTTGAACCTTTAAATACCGCCACCCCTGAAATGGTCTTTTAGGGGTTGGGATAACGGGAATAAGCTCTGGGTTCATCAAAATCGCGCAAGCTTTACGGCCATCGCGAGTTTGGGTCTCTTCAAGGCCTACAATCACATTTCTGCACTGTATGAGACCTTTAATCACCCAATAAATAGAGCCTCCATTTAAGAGAGCCTCTTTTTGCTTAGGAAACATACGGGTGACATGCTTATGATAAGGTTCTAATCCCTTTTTTACGCGGCGACTAACCACCTTTTTTTGCCAGTCCTGTAGGGTGGAGATAGACTCAGTGCCGACAGACAGTTTTTGAAGATGGACAGTCATACTGCCTCAATAAGCAATATGAGACCATAAGGCGAGACCGAGTTTAAAAATCTCGCTGAAAAGGCTCTGTATCTACAAGGTAATTAGGAGACGAAGGATCAATTTTGAAAGTCACCATGTCCTTCATATCATCTTTTGGAAGCAAACCTGATTTTTTAATTCCGTAACCAAAGATGGACTTCAATTGCCTATGTACAGCTCCTGCTTCCCTATAGCTCGATTCTAGGCCAAATTTATGCCGCAATGTTGCATTCGCGACCATACAGGCATTTTTAACTTTGCTCTCATGTGTAGAATATTCCGTTGTAACCGAAACACAGAATTCGCGGTTATCAACGCGGTGAGGTGAATTCAACGGCCAGGTGATAGCCTGCCCATCTTCTAAGTCAAAATACTGAGCCTCTTTTTCAAACTCAATATTATAGGGTAAATCATCATCTAAATACCGCAACATCTTAGCTTCATAAGCACGATCAGGTATGAATTTCTCTTCTTGAGGATAAATATAAATACGCTTTTTTCCGCGTACATGCCAAAGAATGATATGTGTTTTGTCAAAGTGATAAGGCACTTTTGCAATCGGTGATGAAATCAAAATACCTCCATGCGCATCATATGGTTTCTTTGAGATTGCTCGTCCTAGATCGCCATACATTTGGTCAAGTACAGCTTTATATTCAGGATGAAGGTTCATGCCTTTGCGGATATTTATCCATACCCGCCCCGCCTTTGCGGCCTCTATGATAACTTTCCCCGACACATCACGAAAGTCGCCTGTTCTGAATCTGTTAGGGTAAACAGGGTGATCGGGATCTCCCATCGTGCACACATCCAGCATATTTCTGGGATGTTTTTCTAACAATTCGGCTAGGGCATCATCTGTAAACAAACCCGTATCATTTAACCCATGTTTAAATGTCGTAATCTCTTTTTCAAAACTTTGGGTATGATCGCCTGACCAATCCAATAACAAATTTTCCATTTGCAAAATCCTACAAACTAAGGCGTTGAGGTCATAAGCATATAAGAAAAGGGTTTAAAATTTGTTTGTGTTGTCAACTTTGTTCAAGTCGTTTGAGCCTTATAAAAGCTCGAAAGTCTAGAAATTTCGTTCATAGGGCTCAGTATCGACAACAAAACCGGGTGAATTTGGGTCAATCTTGAACGTTACCAAGTCAATTCTATTATCTTTGGCAGCAAGTCCTGTCTTGCGGATGATGCGTCCAAAATAGGATTTCACTTGTCGGCCAAGAGGACTTGTATCACGGTAGCTCGTATCAACCCCAAAGCGGTGCCGCAATGTTGCATTTGTGACCATCGCAGCATTTTTCATTCCGCTTTCACGCGTTGAGTATTCGGTTGTAACTGAAACACAAAACTCCGTATTATCAACACGGTGCGGTGAATTTAACGGCCAAGTAATCGCCTGTCCTTCTTCGAGATCAAAAACTTTTGCATCTTCGTCAAAGTCTTTCACATATGGCAAATCATCTTCAAGGTCCGTAAGCATCGTCGCTTCATAAGCATGATCTGGAATGAATTTTTCAGTTTCTGGATAAAGATAGATTCTTTTTTTCCCGCGGACATGCCACAAGATCGTTTCTGTTTTATCAAAGTGATATGGCACTTTAGCAACAGGCGAAGAGATCAAAATACCCCCATTTGCATTATAGGCCTTATTGCCTGTTTTATCTGCAATGCTGCCATACATGTGATCAAGAACAGCTTTATATTCTGGGTGCATATTCATAGCACGCCTAAGATTTATCCACACAGCACCCGCTTTAGCAGCATCGAGTAGCGTTTTGCCATCTACATGTCTAAAATCGCCAGTCCTTAATTTATTGGGATAAACAGGGTGATTAGGATCTCCCATTGTGCACACATCAAGCGATTCTTGAGGGTGCTTTTCCAGTAAATTTATCAAAGCTTCATCTGTAAATAAGCCCGTGTCTTTCAAGCCATGCTTAAAAGTGATAATTTCCTTCTGAAATTTTGACGTATGGTCCTCGGACCAGTCTTTCAACATACCACTCATTTTGTCACCTATGATATTGTGCGATTTTCGCATCATTATCCCATCCCTTACCTTAAATTCGTTGATATTTTCTTTCAAACCCAAGGTCATTGGAAATTATTCATCTCCAGAAAGTCGAGATAAGGTCTTTCTAAAGGCGTAATAAAGCGCGCCAAAAAGCATCATCCCACCGATTAACGCGCCGCAAATAGCTATCATGGGACCATTCTCGCCCAATAAAACTTCCGCGCCTTTTAGATAAGCCGCAACACTTCCCCCAAGTAGTGCCGATCCAAATATAATCATAACCCAATATGGCAAAGTGGAACTTTTGCTAGCTTTGGGCTCGTTATCAAGCTCAATATACTTGCTCGCACTATCTTCTGACCGCACCCGAATGGCATCGTCTTCTTTGAGGTCATCAATAACCAAATCGACCTGAGCATCTTCAAGCGCATCTGACGTCATATCTACGGTGGTATCTTCATCAGCTCTAAGCTTGATCACATTATCAGTTTTAACAGGCGCTTTTTCTTCAGCTGAGATCAGGCTATCTGGCCACTCCGTTGTATCTACACCTTTTTGGTCTGACTTTACATCTTCGATTAAGGCATCAAGCCGATCTTTCAATTTTTCTTCTTCAACAGCTATTAAGCTTGGTCTTTTCTTTTCTTCAGCACTATCCTCATCCTTTATGACGGTGTCCGCCTCATCAATCGGAAGCTCACCCTCAACCGCATCATCATCTTCATAAACATCACTTAGTGATAATATACCTGACGGGCCATCTTCACGGCGGCGGCCTTGAGTTTTACCTGCTTCATAAGGAACTGTGCCAACAATACCGGCGCTATCTTCACTCGAAAACACGGGAAGCGCGTCTTCAGTTTTCAGCAATGCTATCGTCTCATCAGATATAGGCGGTAAATCCACACGCGGCGCACTTAGTGTTACGCCTTCAGGACGTAAGAATAAGGCTTTTTCAGCTGTCCGGCGACGCATCAGGGCATCAACGACATAAATCTTTCCGTCTATTTCCGATTTACGCCAAATATCAAACCCATTGGCAGCGTCTAATGGGCGGCCATTATTGAGGGCGCGCAAAGTATCAGATTTCAAAAAGGCTTTGGGCCCAATATTAAAGGCAAAAGAACACAAAGCGTCATATTGGCTTTGTGTCAGCGGTGCATGGACATTCTCATTGATCATATCCTCAAAGGGCGCCAGATCAGCCTTTAGGACCTCCTCAGCCTCTGATTTGGATAAAAATGTTGTCTCCTCATCTAGGACACGGTGACCATAACCAATGACCCGTTGGCCTGAAATCAAAGTGCGGTCCACTGGACGATAGCCTTCATAGGCCTTGATGAGCTTCAAGCCCATGTCGGAAATAGTAAATTGACGACCCATTTTAGTCCCATTCCATAACACAAGGTGGTTTTTCAGGATGAGACGTGCAAAATTCGCGCCGAAGGGGAATAGGCGGGCGTTATTTTCCCAAGGATAAGTTTAACAGATACGGATTATGGTAAATTGCCTATTAATAACATTGCCTATTTAATAACAGCGTACCGCATAGGTTCGGGCCTCCACGTTTCAGCAATAATAGCAAGATTTTATAGCCATCCAAACGGCTATTTCGGGTTAGGCACCCCATCTTTCACGAGATTTAGCTATGATTCCCTCGGTGCAGCCTTTTCGGCCGAGTTCAGGACGCGCCAGGTTTTTCAAGGCACGGAGAAGTGGTTTTTTATCTGGCACAGTATCAAGGCTATCTATCAACTTTATCACATCAGCCTCAAAGGTCTCACCCGTTTGCATATCTGTCAGCTCATCTCTGTGCTTGATATACCACTCCAAGCTCATGCGGCGAGTTTGCATACCCGGAACGAGAAATTGGCTGCGTAGATTCATTGAGGCATTCACAAAAGTATCGGCTTGTCGTTCATAAACGCGGCCATCAGACAGCATTGTTAACATTAGCAGCTTGAGCATATTATCCCAGTCTGCGGCTTTAACTAAATTATCCATACACAGCTCCCCATAAGCGCAAAATATGAATGGCCCGTGATTCGGGGATAAGATGATTATGGTTAGCAAAGCGTTAAGAAAAATATCTCCATTGAGACAAATCCCTTTACTCATTCTGTCTCTATGCCTAACGACTTTGGCATGAGGCGAGGCCAAATTAAACAAGCTCTGATCATCAGCTTTTTATGGCTATGTGCCTGCGCGCCGCAGAGCACGAGCCTGCCTCTAATTCCCAAAAAACCTATGCGGATTGTTAGTCTTGACTTCTGCGCAGATCAATTTGTCTTAAAGATGATAGACCCAGAGCGTATTCTGGCCCTCTCGCCAGATGCAGAAAAGTCATTTTCCTATATGCGGGAGAGCGCCATAGGCATTCCAAGCGTAAGACCAACCGCAGAAGACGTTTTAGTCCTGCAGCCTGACCTGATTGTCCGGTCTTATGGCGGCGGGCCCAACGCAGCCGCATTCTTTGAGCGCGCAGGTGTTCCGGTCCTTAATGTAGGCTGGGCTGGGGATATAGAGGGCATAAAAACGCTCACGCTTGATATGGCAGAAAAACTAGGTGAACCCAAAAAAGGCGAAGCAATTGTCTCGGATATGAACGCGAAACTTAAGGCCATCAAATCTATGCCAAGCTCTAAAAAAGAGGCGCTATATATGACCCCGACGGGTGTCACGAGCGGTGAAGGTTCCCTTATTCATGAAATGATCTTAGCCGCAGGACTTGATAATTTTCAAAAACAGTCTGGCTGGCGCCCTCTTCCTCTTGAACGCCTTGTCACTGAAGAGCCAGACCTAGTCGCTGCGGCTTTTTTTGAAAGCTCCGAAAACAATAAAGATTTCTGGAGTGCCATGGGACATCCCATCGCGAAGAAACAGCTAATAGACAGACCAAGCGTAGAGCTGCAAGGAGCATGGACATCTTGCAGCGGATGGTTCTTGATGGACGCCATAGAAGCCTTGGCAAATTATGAAGAGGCAAAAAATGACCTCTGATTATAAATTGGTCATCGGACTGTTAGCTGCGTGTTTTGCGAGCCTATTTGCAGCTTGCTTTCTTGGGGCGACGTCTATGAGCTTTACGCGCGTCGTCTCGGCGATAATAGGCCAAGCCGGCTCAGGCGATACGCTCATTATCTGGCAAATTCGGCTCCCGCGCGCCTTTGCCGCCTTCTTGGTCGGCGCAGCTCTCGGGGCGAGCGGGGCCGCTTTACAAGGGCTCCTGCGCAACCCGCTAGCCGAACCCGGCGTATTAGGGGTCTCGGCATCAGCCGTTTTGGGCGCGACCTTTGCGCTTTATTACGGGCTTACGAGTATCAGCCCGTGGGCACTCCCAGTCGCCGCAATTTTCGGCGCGGTTATAGCCACCACCTTAATCGCCCTTGCTGCAATTAGAACTCAATCTGTCGTGACACTGATTTTAATCGGCGTGGGCCTATCCAGCTTTGCTGGGGCCGCGATGAGCCTGCTTATGAATTTTGCGCCGAACCCATTTTCACTATCAGACATGATTAACTGGATGCTCGGCTCTGTGAGCAATCGCGGTTTTAATGAAATCGCCTTTGCGGGCCCATTCATGGCGCTAGGCTTTGCAATTTTATTCGCGACAAGGCGCGGGCTGAGCGCGCTGACACTTGGAGAAGAAGCCGCTAGCGGTATTGGTCTTAATTTGAAACATCAGCGCATATGGGTGGTTTTGGGCGCAGGCCTTGCAACAGGTGCATCCGTGGCTTTGGCCGGCGCGATCGGCTTTGTCGGCATAGTCGCCCCCCATGTTATTAGGCCCTTTGTTAATCATGACCCAGCGCGCTCTATCCTGCCCTCTGCGCTTTTAGCGGGGCTATTTCTTGTATTGGCTGATATTGGCGTACGTTTATTACCCACCCAGTCGGAATTAAAACTGGGCGTCGTTGCCGCCATTATTGGCGCGCCCGCCTTTGTCTGGATTGCTATGCAGAGACGGGCTTCTCATGACTAATTTAGTTGCGAAGGATATCACCGTAAAGGCGGACACAATTCCGCTACTTGAGACTGCAAGTTTCACATTAGGCCCGAGTGAATCTGTTGCTGTGCTCGGCCCAAATGGCGCGGGTAAGACCACACTTTTACGCGCCGCGCTTGGACTACAAAAACTGACATCTGGCACGGCGTCACTTAACGGAGCGGACACGCATAATTTCTCTGCGCTCGCGCGCGCTCAGCAAATAGCTTATCTTCCGCAAATACGGCCTTTGGCTTGGCCTAATCAGGTTAGAGATGTCGTTGCTCTTGGCCGGTTTTCACATGGGGCAAATTTAGGTAAACTTAAAGGCAAAGACCTGACCGCCGTCAATGACGCTATGGCCGCCTGTGATATAACCCATTTGGCTACGCGTAGCGCTGATACATTATCAGGCGGCGAACTTGCCCGCATGCATTGTGCGCGCGCCTTTGCGGCTGAGGCCCCGTTGCTAATCGCAGACGAGCCAGTCGCCGCGCTTGACCCGCGGCATCAATTTCGCGTGATGGACCTTATCAAAGCCTATGTGGAGAATGGCGGCGGCGCGCTTGTTGTGCTGCATGACATTTCTTTGGCTGCTAAATATGCCGACCGTATCATCTGGATGAAAAACGGCAAAATTATCGCGGATGGCTCGCCGTATGAAACACTTTCAGAAAAACGACTCGCCGATATTTACGGCATACGCGCGAGCGTAAAAGGCGCGAGAGTTCTTATCGAAGGCGCATTATAGAACTTGATTCATTTTAGAACTGAACTTTTTAAGCGCGGCGATAAAGTTTTTTTGTTCAGACTTTTTCACTAGAGTTTCATCAATTGTCTTACTAAGATGCTTAGTAATTTTTACATATATATCAGTGCCTTGCGGTGTAACGCTCAATGAATATCGCCGCTTATCGTCATGAGACGCAGACTTATTAATCACGCCCATATCGATAAGCGAGCTTACCGCGCGGCTCACAATTGTCTTATCCATAGGTGTCATCATGGCTACCTCCGCTGCTGTCCTCCCCTGTTTATCGGCTACGGCGGCGAGAACGCGCCACTGACTTAAATTCAGCCCCGCCTCGGCTTTCGCAATACTGGCCGTATGGCGGCTTATCTGATCTGCCAAGACAATAACGTGGTAAGGCCAGAACGCGCCGAGTTCGATATGTGTGGTCGTGTTTTTACTCATAAAAAGATGGTGCAAGAAAAAGGTTGCGATTGCAACAAAAATAAGATAGTTGTAATCACAACTAATAATATGACTATTTGAGAGACTATGACAGACCTATTTGAAAATCCTGCTGGCTTAGACGGTTTTGAATTTATTGAATTTTCAGCTCCAGAAAAAGGCATGTTAGAACCCATTTTTGAAACGATGGGGTTTAGTAAAATCGCGCGGCATCGATCCAAGGATGTTGAGCTCTGGCGTCAAGGCGGGATAAACTTAATCACAAATTACGAACCCAATAGCCCCGCCTTTTACTTTGCCCGCGAACATGGCCCAAGCGCTTGTGGAATGGGGTTTCGAGTCAAAAACGCCCAAACGGCCTATACGCATTTACTTAAGCAAGGCGCAGAGCCTATCCAAACCGCAACAGGGCCGATGGAGCTCCATATTCCGGGCATTCGCGGGATAGGCAATTCTATCATCTATCTCATCGACCGTTATGCTGATGAGGGCGAAGAGGGTCTGTCTATTTACGACATAGATTTCGATTATTTAGAAGGCGTAAAGCGCCATCCCGAAGGCTGCGGCTTTAAGCTTATCGATCACCTAACCCATAATGTTTATGGCGGACGCATGACATATTGGGCTGACTTTTATGAAAAGCTCTTCAATTTCCAAGAAATTCGTTATTTTGATATTAAAGGCGAATATACAGGCCTTACGTCCAAAGCCCTTACCGCCCCTGATGGTAAAATCCGTATTCCTCTCAATGAAGAAGGCAAGAGCGGCGGTGGTCAAATCGAAGAATTTCTGCGCGAATTTAACGGCGAAGGCATACAGCATATCGCTCTTATTTGTGATGATTTAGTGGCCTGCTGGGATAAGCTTAAACAAAACGGCGTCCCCTTTATGACGGCTCCACCTGAAACCTATTATAAAATGCTATCAGAGCGCCTCCCCGGACATGGCCGCGATGAAGCGGCGCTTAATACGCGCGGTATTTTACTAGACGGCACGACAGAGAATGGTAATCCAAGACTGCTCTTGCAAATATTTGCCGAGCCGCAAGTTGGTCCTGTTTTCTTTGAATTCATTCAGCGCGTTGGCGATTATAAGGACGGCTTCGGTGAAGGTAACTTCAAAGCCTTATTTGAATCTATAGAGCGTGACCAAGTAGAACGCGGCGTTTTGGAGGTAGAGGCATGACAATCAAAACTGACGGATTTCACCATGTGGCCTACCGCTGCAATGATGCCAAAGAAACGGTAGAGTTTTACCAGACGCATCTGAATATGGATTTTCAGCTCGCCATTGCCGAGGATCATGTGCCCAGTACAGGGGCTTATGATCCCTATATGCATATCTTTCTCGATGCCGGAAATAATAATGTTCTCGCCTTTTTTGAACTGCCAGAGCAGCCAGAAATGGACAGAGATCGTAATACCCCCGAATGGGTCCAGCATATCGCGTTACGCGTCGCAAGCCTAGATGAATTACTAGCGGCGAAGGCAAGTCTTGAAGCGGCAAATATTGATGTCTTAGGCCCAACACATCACGGTATATTTAAATCGATCTATTTCTTTGACCCGAATGGGCACCGCCTTGAACTCGCGGCCAATATCCATACGAGCGCGCAAATGCAGCAGCTTAAAGAAGTTGCGCATGATATGCTGGCTGAATGGTCAAGTACAAAAAAAGCCCCGCGCCACGCAGCGTGGCTTCATGAAAAAATAAAAGAAGAAAGCTAAGACATGAAACTTGCCTCCCTTAAAGACGGCCGTGACGGCAAACTTGTTGTCGTGTCCCGCGATCTAAAATTGGCAGCTGATGCCAGTCATATCACGCCGACCCTACAAGCCGCATTAGATGATTGGGATGTGGTATCCCCGCAATTGGCGGCGCGTTATGAACTCCTCAATGCAGGCCAAGTTGAGAGTTTTGACTTCGACCAAACCGATTGCGAGTCCCCCCTACCCCGCGCCTATGCTTGGATGGATGGCTCGGCTTATCTCAACCATGTTGAACTTGTCCGTAAAGCCCGCGGCGCAGAAGTGCCCGAAAGCTTTTATTCTGACCCTCTTATGTATCAAGGCGGGTCTGATACATTCATTGGCCCGCGCGACGCAATTCTAGCTAGCGATGAAGCTTACGGCATCGATATGGAAGCGGAATTGACGGTCATCACAGATGACGTCCCGATGGGCGTGTCCGCCCACGATGCTGCAGATCACATAAAGCTTATTATGCTTGTCAATGATGTCTCATTGCGCGGCCTCATTCCTAATGAGTTACGAAAAGGCTTTGGTTTTGTTCAAGGAAAAGCCTCTAGTGCTTTCTCGCCTATCGCTGTGACGCCAGATGAGCTTGGTGATTTATGGCAAGACACAACAATCGATTTACCGCTCTTGGTCGATTATAATGGGAAGCCCTTTGGCAAAGCCAATGTCAAAACCGATATGACCTTTAATATGGCCCAGCTTGTCGCCCATGCCGCCCTTACGCGTGACCTTTGCGCGGGAACAATCATAGGCTCTGGTACAGTTTCTAATAAATTTGAGGGCGGTGAAGGCAAGAAGATCGAGGATGGCGGCGTTGGTTATTCTTGTATCGCGGAAATCCGGATGATTGAAAAAATCCAAACGGGTGAGTTTAAAACCCCCTTTATGAGATTTGGGGACACCGTTGGCATTGAGATGAATGATAAAGACGGACGGTCAATTTTTGGACGCATCGAAAATAAAGTTGAAAAATATGAAGGTCCAAAAGCTTAATCCATGATGACGCTTTATGGATATTGGAGAAGCTCAGCAAGTTACCGTGTGCGTATTGGACTTGCCCTTAAAGGGGTTAAAGTCAAACATGTCGCCGTCAACTTACGCGAAGGCGTTCAAATATCCGAAGACCATTTGTCTCGAAATCCGCAAGGCTTTGTACCTGTTTTGGAACTTGAAGACGGCACGAGACTAACGCAATCATTGGCAATTTTAGACTATCTTGACCACGCTTACCCAACGCCAAGCCTCTTACCCCAAGACCCCGTAACACGTGCCAAAATACGCGCAGCCTCTCTAACGATTGCGGCTGACATAGCGCCGATACAAAACCTATCAGTCCTTAAATATATACGTGCAGAACATGATTGCGGCGATACTGAGGTCAAAGCCTGGGCAGCGCATTGGATTGCCAAAGGGTTCACAGCCCTTGAAAATATCGCGCAGGCATATGACACCCCATTCTTAATGACGGATACGCCCACGTTATTTGAGTGCTGCCTCGTCCCGCAAGCCTATAATGCACGACGCTTCGGCGTGGATATGGACCAATTCCCGAAATTGAAAATGATTGATAGTGCCTGTCAAAAACGTGCTGAATTTCAGCACGCCGCGCCAGAAAACCAAGCGGATGCGGTGACGCCATAAATTAGCGTAAATATTGATCAAATTCCGTAGGCTTCACCTAAGAAAAATTGAAAGCTTCACCTGAAACCGCTTGAAAACTCTCTCTTTATAGGGCAGTAGCCGCGACGGAGATGTGGCCGAGTGGTCGAAGGCGCTCCCCTGCTAAGGGAGTATACCTCAAAAGGGTATCGAGGGTTCGAATCCCTTCATCTCCGCCACAACTTTTAGATAAAGTACTGAAATATATATGTAAATTTAATATTAGTCAGTTTGCGTCCTAATATTCGTCCTAATAATAGATAAAAAACAACCATTTTGCCAAGTAATTTGGCTAACAATCACGCGCAGTTAATTACACCACTCAGGCTTCTTGGATAACGCCCTACGCCCCTTGTGAGGCCAAGGCTTCAATAGCCCCGCTGCTATTCCAGCGCTGCCTACATCGACGCCAGCGGCGCTTAAATCAATCACAAGACGATCATATTTATCTAGGCCGTATTCTTCGGCAATGGACAGCTCTACATCACGGGTAAACTTCACGATCCATTCTTTTGCTTCATAGCCTCGCTCTCGCTCCAGCTCGCACATAGACCCACCGATTGCAGCGCCAACGCCACCAGTTTCGGGCGCGTCTATTCCGTTCAATCTGAATTTGAGAGAACCGTTGATTCGTCCGCTATCTGCATCGCTCCAATAGATTGACGTTATTGCATCTAGTTTGACCGTATCAGCCTGAGTCGTCGAATTGTGATTAAAGACCATGAAACCGATAGCTATAATCATAAAAGCGGTAAACACCATAAACGGCCATATCGGGCCTTGTGGTGTATAGTCTGGCGCTGTGTTCCAGCCGCCTGTCTTGGGCTTGGGCAGTTTGGTGTCGTTATCGTCGTTCATGGATACAGCTACCTTAGAGAGCCATAATTATTCAATCTTATGGCCATCGATTGTGAGACTAGCTATACTCCCATTGTGCGTGAAGCATTTTGCCGAACTTTTGTACCAAGTACCGAATTGGTTTTTAAGCTTTAGTTGTCCCGGTCCCCACCGAAAAGCACACCGATTAGTTTTCTCGATACAATCGGCCTCGTTTGGCCGCCCTGAAAGGAATGGAAACTTGGCTCCATATATTGCGGCGTCTTGGATAGCCATTTCACAAGAAACTTGCATTTCTCCTACCATTAAATCGAGTTTGAGCTGTTTCTGTTTGGCTTCCCCCTCTCCTATAGATTTAACTAACTTAACTATAGATGAATTGGCGGTGGCGTCGCCCATCGCTTTAGCTTGTTTATAATATCTGAGAGCGGCCTTTAAGTCTTGATCCACACCTAGACCATTAGCATACATATCACCTAGCACGCTAGCTGAGGTGCTAAGTTCCAGCTCAATATTTGTGAGGTAGTAATTTGCTTCGACAAAGTCTTGAGATGTAGCATACCCAAAATATTTATGAAGGCCGTATATCTCAGCTCCTATGCCATCCCCGCTCCAATCCCTAACTCGATATGCGAGAGGGTATGACTTTTCAAAGTTGCCATCTCCAAACTCATAAGCCGCGAGAAGTCCTACGGCGGGAAGGTAGTCATTATTAATAGCGCGTTGCGCATAATCTTTGGCTAATTCCTTATTTTTATTTACGCCATCGCCTTTCCAGTAAAGGTCACTGAGGATGTAAGAGCAAAAGTCTTTGCCGAGAAGGGAGCATGCTTCAAAATGGTATAATGCCTTTAACTTGTCTTCAGCAATATTGTCATTTCCATCAAAATAAATATTGGCTAAATTTAAATGGCCTCTACTAGACCCAGCAAGAATAGCTTTCTCAAAATACGACTTTGCGAGAATGAAATCTTGTTTAGCTCCACGGCCAGTTTGATATGCAATCCCCATCGTATTTAAGGCCGCCGCATTACCATCTTTTGCAGCGCGACGAATCAAATCAAAACCAAATTCAGGTTTTTTCTTAACTCCGTTGCCGCTTATATACCTCGTCCCTAGTTCTCTTAAAGCAAAAGCATCATTCTGTTCAGCGAATTTGTTCAGTTGTGGCAAATCAAACTTTTCATATGACCTAATTTTAGATTCTATCTCCATCGCTTTCGGTTTTTCTGATGACTGACAACCCAATAGAATTACGGTCAAAAGAACTGAAAAAATAATGCTAAGATACTTCATCATTAAGTCCTTTTAACCACTGAAATTCAAAATTATCCTATTGAAGATACACATAGATTTAAAACCTAGGCTACGAGAAAATACAAAAGAATAGGGTAAAACTCACTTTATATATGAGAAAAAAATTACTTTTGTTTTCATGTTTCACTCCAGTCATACAATAAAGGGAATTTTGAATACTTTTCTCAGTGTCCAAATTACAGTTTGGACTGACTCACTAAAATCCCTCTAGACTATCAAATAGGTGAATAAATTGACATTATTATGAGCTTTGCTGGTTTTTGACTATTTTCACGCTTTAAAGACACTCGAAATAAATTTACGATGATCGCAAGTAATCTCTTCTTTTCATCCTGTAATACAACTTTGGGCTAAAATTTTTTCTTTTCATGGCCACCGGCCCCATCGCCCTACTAAAACCCGCTCTCTGGCCGTATATGACCCCCTGTGGGCCTTTCTGGTCACAGAGATATCTCATCCCAAAGTGATCTATAAAATCAGGATCAAGCCCTTTGATTATATAGTACGCACGATCCCAATATTCGTCTTCAGTTATTAGCTGACTTTTGACTGTATTGCTCTCTAACTCACCTTGAACAGCAGCAATCCAACGGGGAAGCTTTAGATTGAACTCATCAATTATGCTTGGCGGGATATAGATACACCAATTGACATGAGGGTTATCTGCGGCTGGGTTTTCATGCGAGAATACGTATAGCGGTGGGCAATGAATTATTTGCTTCGTGCGTTTGTATTCTAACCATACGCGATACTTAGCTAATATCTTTGTAAAGGCGGTGGTAGATGATTGAGCTATCGTATCATTCAGGTTAATTACAACATAAACATTAAACGATTTGACTAACCACTCAGCAAAGTGAAAAGCATTGAGAATGTTCTGCGCTGCTCTCTTTCTGATGAATGTACTTTCATGCTTAAGTGTACCCTTAATACTAATATGGCGCTTAAGAGCTGGATATTGGGTTAAGAATGACGGCTGTTGTGGTTGATTAAAATTATGATTTAGTGTAAACATTAGCTGATATTTCTTTTTGCTTTGAGATTTCAACAGCCTCGGTTTGCTTGTAGGCTGCCGGGGCTATTTCTTTGTTTTGTGAGTGTTTAGATTTTGCGTGAAACGGGTTGTATTTCATTCGCATCGGCCAGAGGGCACATTTATAAATACCGCACTTTCTGACTTCACCGGGCGATCCACCGCAACACTCCAAGCATTTAGACCTAATTGCGCTTAAAGGGTCATTAGGGTGCCCTAACCCAGCCAACTCATGGAACGAAAAAAAACGGGGTTCTAAGGCCCTGTTTTCATGCCTATCGAACAAATTAGAATTAGCTTTAGTATCACCACTCAGCATCATCACGCTGCGTCCGAAACTGAGAGGTTGTTTAGATAGTTTTCGAGATCTTTCACCAGTATAAGAGTTCTCGATCCACATTTACGCGGAGTAAGGTCTCCCGACTGAAAAAGTTTGTAAATTGTACTGCGTCCTAATCCTGATAATTTACAGGCTTCAGAGATTGTAACCGTTATTTTTTGCATATAATTGCTCCAGTGTGAGGGAAACTGTCCCTAGCTGGCCGCGAGGATTCGCTAGCAATTCTTTAAATACGCACAAAATTAGGGGTGTCCACAACATCCATTAATCAATTAGAGCGTTAAAATAATGAATCGGGGTTAGTTCAAAAATGTAACGGCTCCGCTTCAGCAATTTGCTGAATATGATATTTCGCCGCCTTTTGATATTTAGTCCATATATTAGCCAACGACCCATATTCGAGGTTAAATTTATTAGACGCCATCTTGATTGCGTAAGAGTAAGTATCCTTATTATCGACGCCCATGGACAGCATCCAAACTGCGATTTCTATATCTTTCCATACTTTTTCTAATTTTTGATGTTCAGGTTTCGCATTTCCTTTTAGTTTCGGATGTTTTCGTATTTCAAGAACATAATCCAAATCATGCGAATGGCTGATCATTTTTATGAGTAACCTCCTAATACTGCAATCTATACGAAATGTAGATTCTAAAAGGTCTGATAATGGTGATAAATCACCAGTTTTAATACCAATCTCAGCAAACGTGGAAAGTAAAAGCTCGGACTTATCATCTATTTCCGAGACCAAAGACTTCCTGATTTTATCATCCATGAAGCCTCACAATCTGGCTAGAATTAATTCCAGCGCAAAAATCCCCCCAGCTATTCATTAAGCGTCTACGTTTTTCCAGCGCCTTACCTCGCGAATAGGCTTGCTCCACGGCGTTCCCTATGCGGTGGCTTAAGGCTTGCTCGGCAATCTCACGTGGAAAGTTAGTTTGGTCCCCACACCATGTGCGGAAGGTGCTTCTAAAACCGTGTACTGTGAAATGGCCAAAGCCCATTCTCCGCAAAACCATTGTCATGGTCATGTTGGATATAGGTTTAATCGGGCGCTGGCCCGGAAAGACATAGTTTGAAAATTTGTCTTTGTTTAACTCCCTTAGTATTTCCACTACCCTTGGTGATAAGGGCACATCATGATCAACTTTCATTTTCATACGGCTCGCGGGTATAGACCAAAGAGCATTTTCCAAATCAATCTCCTCCCACTTCGCGCCTAAAGTCTCGCCTGTCCTTGCGGCTGTTAGGATTGTAAATTCAAGGGCGATGGAAGGGATTGTGTTTTTAGCCCGAAGCGCATCTATAAATTCTGGAAGGTCAACATATGGCATAGCGGCGAAGTTTTTACGCTCGCCCAGCTTGCTTTCTAGGACATGTTCTAAATGACCTTTCCACCGTGCTGGATTTTCACCTGTTCGCCAACCTTGCGTCGTGGCATAGTCCAGAACATGGGCTAGGCGTGACCTTAAACGCCTTCCCGTTTCAGGCGTCTTTTCCCATACAGGATTTAAAATCCGTAAGACATGAGGTGTATCAATCTCATTGACTAAAACAGAATGAAGCGGTTTGCACAATACTCTTAAGGCCCGTTCCCATTGCGCTCCATGTTTGGCATTGGTCCACGTCTTGCGCTTCTTTTCCAAAACAAGTTCGGCAACTTCAGAAAACTTCAGGGTAATATCTTTGTCCCGCTCGGACATAGGATCGAGACCATCGGCAATTTGCGACCTTACAAAATCGGCTTTTTCTCTCGCTCTTTTTAAATCAATGCTGGGAAAGCCACCCAGACCCATCTCACGTCTTACGCCTTGCCTTATCCAAACATAAGACCACGCCCTTGAGCCAGAGCGGCGAATTACAAGATAAAGCCCATGCCCATCGCCATAGCGGCCCGGTTTCTTTAACCGCTCGACCTGTAACGGCTTTAATTTGTGGCGACCTCTACCCATTTGCTTCGCGTCCTAATATTCGTCCTAATACTGAACGTCTATTAGCACAAACACGAGTGGACGGCTATGGAAAGCTATAAAATAAATCCATTATATATAAGGACTTAAGACGAACGTTCTAAAACACCTAAAAACGTATGTTCTATAGACTTCATCTCCGCCACCACTCCCTTTATATGTTGCGGCCCGTATTCTCCCAATATGGCGCTCTCAAACGCTGTTTGAATATCTTACCACTATCCTCACGCGGAAGTTGGTCATGTAAATCCAGCTGCTGAGGGATTTTGAACCGCGCTATCTTGTCTGAAAGATAAGTTTGCATATCTTCCAAATTAAGACCGTGACCTGCCGCGCATTGAACTGCGGCCACGACCATTTCTCCAAATTCGGTATTTGGGATACCAAATACAGCACAGTCAAAGACCTCTGGCATTTCGATTAATGCTGCTTCAATTTCCGCCGGAAAGATATTCGCCCCACCAGAGATGATCATGTCTTTCTTGCGATCACTTATATAGAGATAACCATCTTCATCTAGATAGCCCACATCACCAACTGTTGTGTGCCCATCATAACGTTGACCCTTAAGGTCACCGTCTGCATTTGAATATTTAAAATCTCCGAATTGGTTTAATCGCACATATATAGAGCCCGCTTCGCCGATGGGTAATTCATTCTGGTTATCGTCTATGATTTTTATCGACCCACCTTGTAAAATTTTACCAACTGAGCCTGGTTTTTGAATAGCTTCTTCTGAAGAAATTAGAGTTATAAATCCAATTTCACTCGCCCCATAAGCTTCGTAAAATATCGGCCCGAACCATTCAATCATGGCCTGTTTGACATCCTGTGGCCACGCAGACCCCGTTGAAATTCCAAATCGTAATGAAGAAGTATCATATTTAGCACGAACCGAATCTGGCAGTTTCAGCAAACGTACCATCATTGTTGGAACGATGTAGCAATGCGTAATGCTATAGCGTTCAATATCAGCTAAAAAACCCTCAGGATCAAACTTTGCAGCGATATAAAGCTCGGCATACCCCGCCGCGAGGCAAAATCCAGATAAGGCCATTGGCGCGCTATGATAAAGGGGGGCAGATGTGTAAAACCTGTCCCCGGGCTTTAGCATCATTAAGGCCGATGCCAGCATTTTATAGGTTTCATACTGATCCGGACTATCAGGGTTTACCTCACGCCGAATGCCTTTGGGGCGACCTGTACTCCCCGATGTATAGGCCAGTAGCCCTCGGCTTTTGAGAGGCTCAGTCTCAACGGGCAAGGCCGTCTTTAAGAGGTCAAACAAATTTTCTTGCCCCTGGGCTAATGCTGGATCAACCTTATATTTATCCACAACTTGCTGCGGTGTTGGAATAGATAGAAGAGCAGCGCTAAAATCGGCACCAGCTTTGAATTTTTCAGTAAGGTCACTATGGCCAATCAAAACCTTGGCTTTGGAGTCCTCAAGAATATCTACTATTTCAGCACCAGAAGCATGCCAATTTAACGTCACATAATAGGCCCCAACATAGCGGCAAGCCTGTGTGAGTTCGAGATAAACAGTATCATTACGAAAAAGAAGCGCAACAGAATCATCCTCGCCTACGCCGTAGCTTTTCAATATCGACGCATAGCGTTTAGCCCGATTCAGATAGTCCTCTCGCTTAGTTTTATGCCCCTCGAAATATAAGTCATTTTTCATTTAAACCTACTTTGCAACCCAGTCTAAATGCTTCCAGAAAGTTTATGTGAGGGCAAGCATAAACCTCAAAGATAAGTGCGCGATTTGATGACATATAGATTTTTATAAATGAAAAACTTTTAGTTAGCTCGAATTTAACCAGACCTTTACCATAAAACATAGAAATCTGCCGAAAAGTAAGGTTTTCGTTTCACTTTGAAACACATCCTGAATTGATAAATTTTCGCTCTGTTTACCAGATATTTGTGGATTTCATTTACTACCATCAGAAAAATATAAGGTGGGTTAAAGCAAATGCTTAACAAGAAGAATTCAGTAGAAGCTAAGCGAGATATGCCAATGGGTGAAACACCTTCTCGCGGCAATGACCAAAAACGTAAGACTGACGTTCGGCGAACCGAGCAGCTTGATGCCTTTAGCGAAGCCATTCGCCCTGGCCTGAAAAAACATCAACCAGACAGGCGCAGGAAACGTAAAACCGTCTCTGACATCAATGTGCCTCAGAAGCAAACCAATATGAACGCATTACGTTTTGCTTTACGGGTTTCTGACATTTTCTGGATTACAGCCGTCATCGCATTGGCCGTTTGGAACGGTTATATTGGAATAAATGAGAAAAACGTCATAGCACCTATTGCAGCCGCATTACTCGGCATGGGCGTCTTCATTTCGATGTTATTCATAAATCGTGCGCACCGCTTTGCGCCTGCCGAAACACTAAACCAGCATATGAAGACAATCTTCGTCGCAGCCTTTAGCGCGCTTGGTCTGTGGCTAACAATAGCTCTGATTACGCGTCCAGATACCTTCTTACCCGATGCTTTGGCAAAAGCTGGGTTAGGGGCCTCTGCTGTGCTTTTCATTCTTCACATTCTTTATCACACACAAATAAAGCGGCTTCATGCGCGCCGTGCTCTGGCACCGACCATTGTTATGCTCGGCGCGACAGAGTCCGCGCGCCGAATTATAGAAGAAAATGCAAAAACAAAAGACCTCAACATTTTGGCTATTTTTGATGAAAGACTAGCACGAGCCCCGCATAATATTCACGGCGTCCCTGTCGTCGGAAAAATCAAAGATTTGCTGGAATGGGACCAACTGCCCTATATCAACCAAATTGTTGTAACGCTGCCCAAAATCGCACAAACACGGAAAAAAGAGTTTGTCGAACAAATCCGTCTGCTGCCAAACCGTATTGCCTTTGTTGTCGATGAATTTGAAGACTTAAACCATGTCCAACAACGTCTCTCTCAAATTGCTGAAGTCGGCATGCTGGATATTAGCGGTAAGCAGATGAGTGGACGCCATGTCGCGGTTAAACGCCTCATGGACGTTGTCATTGCCGGCACTGCATTAATAGTGCTCTCGCCAATTCTCATTGCCATCGGCTTAATGATTAAAAAGGGAAGCCCAGGGCCTGCCCTGTTCAAGCAACCGCGGCATGGCTTCAACAACCGCGTTTTTGATGTTTATAAATTCCGTTCAATGCGCAATGACGCTGCCGACCTTGAGGCCGCTCAGCAAACAGTGGCGGGAGATGCACGCGTGACGAAAATTGGCCGATTTATCCGCAAAACAAGTATAGATGAGCTCCCTCAACTTATTAATGTCATTAAAGGCGAGATGTCACTCGTGGGCCCACGACCCCATGCGGTTGGTATGCGCACTGGTGAGACGGAAAGTTATAAGCTTGTCGAGGAATATGCCCATCGCCATAAAATGAAACCAGGTATGACTGGCTGGGCACAGATTAATGGATCTAGAGGCCCGCTACATAATGCGGCTGATGTCGAGCGCCGTGTAACCTTAGATATGGAATATATAGAACGCTGCAGCCCTCTTTTTGACTTAATGGTTATGCTAAAAACGCTCCCTTGTTTATTGGGTGATAGTGAGAATATCCGCTAATGCAGCCATCTTTTACATATCAAAAGGGTCATGTATCATGATGGGTCGCTCTATGCTGGCCTATATCCCCGTTAATCTCGCTAATTTATTAGTGAGTTTCGGAACAATTGTGGTCTTAACAAGGTTACTCAACAGCGAAGAATTTGGCCGTTATGCCCTCGCTGTAGTTACCATGCATTTTACGCATATGGCCGTATTTACATGGCTAGAGGCTGCCATGGCCCGTTTTCAGGCTCGAGCTGAAAAAGAAAATGATGTAAACTCGCATCTACGCACAATTTATAAATATGCGGGTATAACGAGCGTCGCCGCTATTAGTGTCATTTTGACTATTCTTTGGGCCCTCCCATTGGATCCTACCATGAAAACAATCCTGGTGGCGGCAATGACAGCAACGACCATTCAAATATTTATGAACCTAGGGATGGAAGCCCATAAAGCCGCTCACCGTATTAAACGATATAGCGTTATGTATTCGTCCCAAACAATATTTAGTTTTTCCTTAGGAATATTATTAATTTTATTTACGCCACTCAGAGAAGTTGCCCCTTTTGTCGGAATTGCCATAGGACTGATATTGGCGTTACTTTTTGACCTTCCCTTTATGTTCAAAAAAATGCGTGATGGGAATGTTCAAACAGAAAAGGTTAAAATCTATTTCAAATATGGCATGCCGATTTGTATATCTTTATTGTTGGCTTATGCATTAAATTCTGCAGATATGTATATTATTGCCGTCTTGATGGGAGAGTCGTCAGCAGGTCAATATAATGCTGGGTATAACCTCGCAAATCGTTCTATCGAGATGATCTTTGTTTGGGTCTCAATGGCCGCGACGCCTATTGCCGTGACCATGATGGAAAAAGATGGCATAGAAACCTCAAAAGGCGTTATGCGCGATTACGGCGCGACATTATTATGGATTGCCCTTCCCGCTGCGACTGGAATTGCCTTAGTTGCGAAAGAATTCGGATTTGTCTTGGGTGAATCGGTGCGGGCTGAAGCCGTGGCGATTATGCCCTTGATTGCCTTTGCAGGGGTCATGAACGGATTGATAAGCTATTATGCGCAACGCGCCTTCATGCTTTCAGGACATACGAGCATGTTTATGTGGGCAATGATTCCACCCGTAGTGTTAAATATTGGCCTGAACCTATGGCTCATTCCAATTTATGGCCTTATGGGCGCCGTCTACGCCACGTTAATTTCTTATACACTCGGATTTGTCCTAGCGATGGTAGTTGGTCGCCGTTTTTATCCCTTGCCAGTACCCGTTCGGGCTTTCCTCGAAATATCGCTTTGCTGTGTCGGTATGGCAGCGGTCGTCAAGCTTATTAATTTACCCAACGCAACACCTGATTTTGTGGCTCTCTCGATTAAAGCTGGCATTGGCGGAATTGTGTATATGACCCTATCCATGGGTATTAATGCGGCGAATTCGCGTACACTTATTCATAAAATGCTAAACAATCGTAGACTGAAAGCGGTGACATCATGAGCGTTTCTATCACACATGTTCACAGTCTGAAACAATCGCCAGCAAAGCCAAAACTGTCTGTTCTAATTCCCTTTTACAAAGACGACCCTACAGACTTATTACAATCATTGCTGTCTCAAACCAGCGCCGATGAAGCTGTTGAAATATTGATTTATGATGATGGTTCGGCGCTTGCTGATCTAAATGCAAAAGTGTCAGCAATTGTTAAAGCTGCGCCTAGCCGCGTAGAATTTCTTATCGCCGATAAAAATGCGGGCCGCTCTGCGGCGCGTAATGTCCTTCAACAAAATGCCAATGCCGATTGGGTATTGTTCCTAGATGCTGATATGCGGCCTGTGTCTGATAGTTTTCTAAAGGATTATACCCAGCTGATCAGCGCTGGTGTTGGTGATGTCATCTTTGGGGGCTTTACAGTTCCAACGAAAGCAGAGACACCTGATCAAGAGCTTCACCGCGCCCTCTCCGAAGTCTCCGATTGCCTGACCCTTGCCGCCCGACAAGCCGCAGGACCACAATTTGTAGCCTCATCAAACCTATGTGTACGAAAGGACGTTCTTCTCGAAGAAGGTTTTGACAACGGATTTAAAGGCTGGGGCTGGGAAGATAGTGAATGGGCCGCCCGCGTTGCCAAAAAATATACACTCATACATGCGGATATCCCTGCCCTACATTTGGGATTGGAAAACACAGAAACCCTTCTAAGACGCTTTCAGAGTAGCGGCGCAAATTATGTTCGATTTACGGACAAACATCCTGATATAGCCAAAACACTTGCTTTATTTAAAATCTCTCAAAAGCTGCGTAAAATACCAGGACAAAAGCTCATGCGTCCGCTACTGAAACTTGCTGTAAAATTACAAATGTTGCCTATAAGGCTACGTCTTAATGCCTTAAAAATGTGGCGCGCAAGCTGGTATGCAGAAGCATTTACTCTCAAGGCTTCAGCATGAATACGGTCTATAAACCTAATACCTCATTATCGGCGAGAGTCGGACGGCGCCTCACGCCGTTTAGAGCCCGGCGCATCATTCCGATTAAACTCGACAGACCCATTGTCAGTTTTACCTTTGATGATTGCCCAAAATCTGTTGTTGATAACGCCCTGCCCGCTCTTGAACATGAGAACTGGCTCGCAAGTCTCTACATTTCTATGGGTTTATGCGGAACGACTAATCACCTCGGGCTACATATGTCTGAAAGCGATGTGGTGGCCGCACATGAAAGCGGCCATGAGATAGGCGATCATACTTATGACCACATTGACGCGACAACTGTTTCGCTTGAAACATTTGAACAAAGTATCAATAAAAACCAAGCACGTCTAAAGGCCCTAGGCTTACCCGCAAGCGAAACATTTGCTTATCCTTATGGGCAAGTGAGTTTACATTCTAAGAAACTTGTCGAACAAAGATTTAAAGGCGCACGTGGGATAATGAGCCGTGTACACTCATCGAGCGCGGATCTTAATCAAATTAACTCAAATCGTCTATATGCTGGGCAAGGCTATAACGCTTTGTTGAAGGAAATATCAGGACTTCAGGACACACCAGGTTGGATGACAATTTACACACATGATGTGCGAGAAACACCCAGCAAATATGGATGCAGGCCAGAGCAGCTAAGCTCAGTCATATCGGCCGTAAAGGAATCAGGGGCGGCAGTCATGACGGTCGCAAATGCAATTAAACATTTGGAGATGCAAAATGTCTGATATTTGGAACGAAGGGGTTTCTATCGTAATCCCAACTTATAAACGCCCGGATGGTATTAAAAATGCGCTTGAAAGCCTGATTGGACAATCAGCTGGAAAACGCGCGCTAGAAATTGTCGTTGCTGACAATGATCCCAAGGCCAGTGCCAAAGACCTTGTGGCTAATTTTGCTAAATCCTCGGCTATTGATGTCATTTATAAACATGTGCCTCAGCCAGGCGTGTCTAACGCCCGTAACGGCGCCCTTAGCGTCGCACGTGGCCGCTTCATTGCATTTCTTGATGATGATATGAAAGCCTTACCTGGGTGGCTAGATGAGCTTGTAAAAGCCGCATTAAAATACGAAGCTGGCATTACCTTTGGACCTGCTATAGCTGTCATGCCAAATGCTGATGATCCTCTAAACCCATTCATGGAGCCCTTCTTTTCTCGAATTGCAAATGCCCCAGAGGGGTACATTACTAAATGTCTAGGTACTGGCGGGTGTCTGCTTGATTTGTCTTTATGTGATATGCCAAGCCCTGCCTTTGATCCTATTCATAATGAAACAGGCGGAGAAGATGACGCATTATTCCATCATTTAACAAGCCGTGGGGCCAAAGTTGCATGGGCGATAAAAGCTGAGAGCTTCGAAATCGTACCTGCCGCACGTGCTACGCCAAAATATATGTGGAAACGCAATTTTGCATTTGGACAAGGGCCTGCTCAAGAAGAAGCTGATAAAGGCATTATGGGCGCCCTTGGTATTTTAAAATGGATGATTATCGGACTCGTTCAATTTCTCGCTTTTGCGCCAGCATGGCTAGTCTTAAGGCTGTTAGGTCAACCCTTTTACATCCATTTTAGAAACAGATGTGCACAGGCCTTAGGAAAAATATTCTGGTGGAACAATTTCAGACAAAAGCTTTACGGCGTAAATGCAACGACGAGTATTGCCTAAGCCATTAATCTTTTTTGACAAATGTCGGAATGACTTGCGTGAAATAATTTTCACGAGGTTTATTTCGCCAATACGGTTTTTCAAAAGCAAAGAGCTTTGCAGCTGTCGCCACGAAAATAACCCAACTGAAATCGTTTTGTTGCAAGATTGAACTCTCGGATAATGAAAAAATAAAATAAGTCGACAGTACAAGAATAACCCAATATGTTTCTGCCCCGCCGCGAGAAATACGCTGATACGCCAGCATAGCTGTCCATATAAATAACATTGCAAATGCAAGAACACCGGCAAGGCCTACAGACAACCATGTTTCTATCCATCCATTATGCGCGGTTGGAATACCCCATTGAAGCTGCAAGCGCACATAATATGAAGGTCCTAATTGGTCCATCCAATAAACGCCATAACCATAACCCAGCCATGGCTTATCCCTGATACTTCTAAGCAAAGCATCCCAAATATCGGTGCGTCCCGTCAGGGTTTTATCTTTACCAATTAGCTCCAAAAGCACTTCTGGTGCAACTGCTACCATTGCGCCAAGGCCAACAACTCCTGCTATGAAAAAATAGCTCACCGGAATACGAAGAACCGGAAAACGCCTGAACATACGTAAAACGAGGAACAAACCTATTGCTGCGAGACACGCCAATAAAGCCGTTTTAGATGTCGATAAAATAACCAATATAAAGCATAATACGCCCAATGGTATCCAATACCATCCGCGGTCAGGACGCATAGCAAAAGCACACATTAAGACAACAAGCCCGCGCGTCATTTGCGATCCCAAATAGTTTTTTTCAACCCAGGGGCCTCTCCATGCTCCAATATGAATTTCATTATGCGTAGCGCGTTCAGGATCAATGAAGCCAAATATTAATGTGAAAATAGCTAAAGTTCCAAAAACTAGAGCGAAACGCTGTACCATTCCGTTCCAATCATATCTCGCCGCTATGACGAGACCGAAAATTGTTGTCATCATAAGCGCCACGGCACGGCGCAAAGTAATTCCAGGGTCAATAGACCACAGCATAGAAATACCGCACAGCATTACACATAAAACAATAAAGGGATTAAAAACTGAAATACGCAGAAATTGTGGGAAGCATCTAAGCCCTAAAAGCGCGACTCCAATATATATAGGATACCACATTAGGCGCGCCATTGGAAAATCCCGTTCCAGATCATTTAAATCCGTAAATAAGATTCCGCCAATAGCCCCTGTAAAATAGAGCATTAATAAAAAATAGATTACATTTTCGAAACCCGCAAACAACGACCCCAGCGCATAGTTACGCTGGGCGATGCTTTCTGGACTATGAATTGTGCTGACCATCGGGTCTTTAACCTAAGACTGAGACGTCGGGTCAGTTGGCGAAGTTTGATCTAAGGCTCCAGCCTGGGTTTGTCCTGATAGATACGGGTTATTATAAATATCTACGGCAGCATTTCCCTCAGTATATCCGCCAGAATCATGTTGCCCAGCAACATAGGGCGTTTGGTCTGGTTGCTGAGCATAGGGGTCTGGCTGAATGTAATTTTGTGCATATGGATCTTGGCCATATTGCGCTGTTGCCATGCCCTGATCATAGTGAGATGGTGCATAAGCCTGCGCGCCATAACTATCTTGAGCGGCATAGCCATCTGCTAGTGGATAATGCGCAGCGTTCGGGTCAGAATATCCGTGCTGACCATATTCCTGCATAGCATATGCCGCGACTGCGGGTTGCGCAGCAGGTATATAAGGTTCTGCAACTGGTGCCATAGGCGCGACAGGTTCAGGAATTTGAGACCCGCCCATTCCATTATAACCCTGAACCGAAGCACGGTGTTGAGGACCAGGATTAGCATAAAGTTTCGGATCTAAGAAGACCTTGAGTAGAGCCAGCATAAAGAGTGTGAACCCCCAAGCCACTGTCGCAAGAGCAAACATCACAAGACGCATATTACGCCCTTTATTTGGATATTTCGCATATGAGATTACGCGAATATTTTCACTACTGGATTCAGCCTGTTCTTTATTAATCAAAGCCTCTTGTTCTTTAGCGTTATAGGTATTTAGACGCGCAGACAGCGTATCTCTTTCGCGTAGCATATTTTGATATTCAGGATTTAGTGATGTTAGCCTACGAACTTTCGCATCGGCGCTATCTAGCTGCCTTTGCAAGGTAAATTCCTTTTCGCGGTAGCTATCAGCTGTCGCCTGAAGCGTATTTCTACGCGTAAGCAGTGCCTGATAAACAGGATTTGGTCCCACGCGCCGTCCGCCAGCCGCTTTGCCGCCATATGAGTTTTGCAAAGACTTCAACTCAGAAAGCTCTAATTGTTTTTGCTTAACCGGGTTACTTGTCGGCAAATATTTCGCAAGCAATTGCTTCAATTCCAATTCAGCTTGAGCGACACGCTGAGATGCCCGATCATCAACATAAAGATCAATCGATTGATCTGTGCCTCGCAATTGCACTTCGACTGTCGCGAGAGCTGTTTCGGTTTCTGACATTTGCGCTCTGAGAAGATTGAGCGCTGCTCGTAATTCCTCAGTACGCTTTCTAACGCCGCCCTGTTCGGATCCAAAATCAGATATGTTGTTCTTTTGCAAAAAACGCGCAATTGCACGCTCATTCGCTTTGAGTTGCTTTTCTGTAGCAACGCGCCGTTCAGAGATAATATCTCCCGCACCCTCAACAAATATCTGACGGCGATACGTCATATATGCATCAATAAAGGCGTTGAGAGTTTTAACAGCAACATCTCCATTCTCGTGTTTATACACTAAATCAACAACTGATGACTTTGGACGCGGCGCCACATGAAAGGATTTATCCACTTTCTTACGAAGCTCCATATAAGCTTCCTGACGCGCACCTTCTGAGCGTGCATTGGCAATTTTTGAAAACGCAGTTTTATCAAAAGCCATTTTATCGGCCTGAGTCGCTGTCATCTCGCCAATGACCTGATCAATAATTTCAGAATTTTTAATAATACCAATTTCGTTTAAAACGATTGTATCTGGCGTCATCATGAGGCCACCCTGATTTCCCTGGCCAGTTATGGGTTGATAAACATACTCGTCGCCAAGCTGAACCAAGATACGTCCATCACCAGTATAAGTCCGCTTAAAGTCTTTCGTCGCGAACCATGCGACCACCATTCCTAAAAGCAATAAGGGCAAGACCCAACGAAGTTGTCGCCCGAATGACTTGAACATCTCAGCAAGCCGAATGTTAGGCATTCCATTTGCGTAATCACCGACCGTTAAATCACCTGCGCGAGGAGCATAACTATCGGACGGTCCGCCGCCTCCGCCAGCATTGCTATTCTTACGGCGTAATATTGCCATGGATTTCCCTCGTTAACGAATTCGTTAACGCACAAGACATCCTAAAATTTAACAATTCCTTATCCATTCTTGTTAACTATTGAAAAAAGACAAAAAACTTCCGCTTTGAGGCCGATTTCATGAAAAAATACACTAAATCACCGATAATATCAGTAATTACGGGGGTTTCAGCCCTACTTTTACTGTGTGATTCGACTGCATTTGCACAGAATCGATATGGCGGACCGAATCAAAATTACGCAAAACCCATTAACCATAACGCTCATCACGTTAACTATAATCCACGACATATGGTTCCTGCGCGCTTTCAAAATACAGCACGGCCCAAAAAATATAGCGGCATTATGGCTCGTTTGCGGAAAGAAAAACATATTGCCTATCAAATGCCGCCCCCACCTCCCGGCCCCGGCATGTTCCAGCAATGGATTAATTGGGAACCTGAATACATGCTACATCCTGGTGACCAGCTCGATATCGTTGTTTCAAGCGCGCCGGAGCTATCAAGAACACTCACAGTTGGGCCAGATGGCCGTGTCGTCATGCCTATGTCACGCCCCATTATGGCGGCAGGCCGTACGTTTCAACAAGTCCAAGGTGAACTCTCTGCGGAACTGGCTAAACAACTCCGCGATCCGACGATTGCTGTCACGCCGCGAGCTTACGCGCCAGAACAAATTTATGTGGGCGGACAAGTCGGACAGCCTGGCACTTATACAATCCCAAGCCGAATTGGCGCATTGGAAGCTATATTAATGGCAGGCGGCATGCGCCCAACGGCGCGGGCTCGAAAAGTTGCTGTTCTGCGGCGCGCGCCCAATGGCGGGATGATGATGCGGACAGTCAACATCCGCAACGGACTTCTAAATATACGGGAATATAATGATAATATGCAGCTGCGACGCGGTGATATTATCTATGTACCTCAGTCAAATATCGCTGAGATTGGTACATGGATGCAAAGCTTCAGAAATGCTCTGCCCGTTGACTTTAACTTGAGCTATCAATTTGGCAGCAATGGCGGCGGCACAACAGTCGTTTCGCCCTAAATCAGAACTTACATATAAGCTAAAGAAAGCGGTCTAAGTTAGTCTTAGGCCGCTTCTTTTTTGTCTGCTTCGATTAAATCACGGTTTTCAGCAAGCCAACCACGTGCAACCCGTTGAGCAACTGTTAGATCTTCGTCGCTCATTTCAGCTTTAATTTCATCACGATAAGCTTTAGCTGGAGATGATCCCATCAAGGCGGCCAAATTAAACCATTTATGGGCTTCGATAAAATCAACGCCGCGATCCTCTAGCTCTGTTGAATACATCAATCCTAAGCGGAATAAATCTTCTGCTTTTGCGCCAGCCACAATAGCAGCTTCAGCTTCTTTTACTTCTACTTCAGTAAAGGCCATGGCCTCCCCCTATATTTCACCTAATACCTTCGGAAGCTCTTGCTTTCGAAGTCAGCAACCGGGCGAAAATTATCTTCGTCCTCAGCACTTAAAATGAAATCTGACCTGCTCAGATAAATATAAGGTTAAATTCCGTAAAGGTTAATCAAGCTTTACTTGTATTAAATAAAGTAAATACAAGTTAAAATGAAATTTAAATTCAGTTAAATTACAATTACACTATCAACTATACTTAACAATATGAAGTATAGCATATCGCAATTTCAAGCAACGGTCTCCCAAATGGGCCCGGAAAGAGCCTCAAATAATCGAAAAATAATGCTCTTTTTTATTATTTTTCTCAAAATGAGACACATAAATCGAGAGAATAAGCCTCAAATCTGCGTTATTTATAGAACTTTACGCTCTCATCTAAGGCGGCACGGTCAGCATAAAGGTTATTTACGGGCGCGTCAGGATTGCCATATCCCAGAGACATTCCAACAAGCACTTCATCCTCCTCCGCAATATCAAGATGATCGTGACAAACGCTATGCCAATTACGCCACCAGCCTTGCGGGGCTGTATGCAATCCCGCTTCGCGCGCCAGTAACATCAAAGACTGCACATAAATCCCAATATCGAGGTGCTGCGGCATCTCCAGACGCTTATCCCCTGTGATAATAATTCCGACAGGGGCCTCGAAAAACTTGATGTTTTGCATCAACCACATCAAGCGACCCATCTTATTGTCTTTCTCAATCCCCAAAAGCGCATACATATCTTCACCGAGCTTATAGCGCCAAGAACGCTGCGGTTCCCATAACGGACTTGGATAGGCCTGATAGGTGGGAACATCGGTTATCCCCCCCTGTGCGCGCGCCAAGGCATCCTTCTTAAAAGCTGCAAGCTTATCACCCGTCATGACATGGACATGCCAAGGCTGAAGATTTCCGCCTGAGGCCGTGCGCTGCGCCGTGGTGAATAATGTTTGAAGTAGATCATGCGGAACTGGCGTATCGAGGAAGTCCCTCACCGTTATGCGTGTATCGAGCGCCTCGGTGACGGATGTCGATTTATCAGTATTAAGTGGCATATCTATTCTTTCTTCAATTATTTCTTAGTTACAGCTTTAATGGCGAAAATTAAAATATAGTCGGCGATTGCAACGCCAAGACCTAGCCCCAATGCAAGCAGCCCATTATTGGTTTTCTTATAGGTCAGAAAGGTAACGCCGATGCCGATAATTAAGGCCCCAAATAAAGGCCCCTCTTGGAGCTTCATTTACCGACCTTCTTCATCACGATAATCAGCAAGTAATAGTCAAGAACCGCAATGATGCCCGCAATCAAAGCGGATAAGCCCAATCCAATATTGGTAAATTTATAAAGCGTTACAAAGACGACAATGAAGAAAATGAGAGGCCCAATAATTTTCAGCTTATTAAATAATGCTTGGTTACTTTCATCCATGGGTTCGGAGCTTTCTTTGCGCGCTAAATTAGAATCTTATCTATCAGGATAATTATTCTAATACCAGAGCCCGCTCATCATATGCCAACGTGGGCGGCGCAGAACGACATATTGAGGCGGCGGATTGACCATACGGCGCGGCATCTCCATTTGCGTCGGCAGTTCTTGTAAATCCTTCATCGCCATGAGGCGCTCTATTCGTTCCTGCGTTGGGGGATGTGTACGCAGCAATGAGGCCTCTGGCACTTTACGGCCGGGCAGGACAAGCTTTTTAAGCCAGCTTGTATGTGCCTGATCGACTTTCTTAAGCGCTGACGCCATACCAACGGGGTCACCCGTAATTTGCGCCGCGCCGTAATCCGCTTCATATTCACGCGAACGCGAGAGCGCCATTTGCAAAAGACCACTTGCCGCTGGCGCTAATAGTAAAACCGCTACCCCAACCATGGGCACAGGCAGCTTCGTCCCAAATAACAGCGCGCCGAGACTGACAATCAACATGATCTGACCTATCTGTCCCATAAAATTCGTAAGCCTAGAAAAAGCATCAGCCAAACTCATGACCCAAACATCATTATGTTTGATATGAGATATCTCATGCGCCAAAACCCCGCCAATTTCGCGGTTATTCATTTTATCTAATAGCCCGTGCGTAACAGCCACAACCGTCTGATCCCCTCGTCCCGTGGCAAAGGCATTAAGCATTTTTGACGGCACATAATAAAGCGTTGGCTTATGCTCCAAATCGGCGCGCGCGACCAAGCGATCAAACATCTCTTGAAGTTCAGGCAAATCACGCGGCCCCAAAGCCTTTGCCTTATACATTTTCAAAACCATTTTAGGCGAAGCGCGGCTGACGGACATCACGGTGAAACCTGCAAAGGCTGCCGCCATAATAATACCCAAGCCACCCCAAAGCACAAAGCCTGCGATGCATAGCAAGGCAAACATGGCGAGGATAATCAGCCAAGATTGAAACTGGTTAGACCGGTCATGCTCGCGTGCATGGCTATCGCTATAAATTTGCGCAGGGCGAGAGGTAGGGCGGCGGAATCTCATGGGATGAAATTAATCATCACATTTAAATTATAGCAAGCGCGCTTTGCAGAAGCCTATAGACCCAACTTCGCCCGCAAAATCTCATTCACCGCTTGCGGGTTGGCTTTGCCTTGGCTGGCCTTCATGACTTGTCCGACGAAGAAACCGAGGAGTTTCGGGTTCTCTTTGGCTTTTTCGGCTTGGGCCGCATTGGCGGCGATGGCGTCATCGACCATTTTCTCAATCTCGCCTGTATCTGTAACTTGCTTAAGGCCTTGCTTTTCGATGATTGTATCAGCGTCGCCTTCACCTGCGAACATGCGTTCAAAGACGTCTTTGGCGATTTTACCTGAGATTGTCTTATCCGCAATACGGTCAATCAAGCCGCCAAGCATATCGGCAGAGACAGGGCTATCTTCTAGCTCTATGCCCGCCTTGTTCAGCGCGCCGAATAAATCCCCCATCATCCAATTGGCCGCGATTTTGGCGTCGCGGTCTTTGGCCACAACTTCGTAAAAATCGCTTTTGCCTTTATCCGCGGTCAGTATGCGCGCGTCATATTCAGAGAGATTATAATCGCTCATGAAACGCGCCTTAATGGCATCAGGCATTTCAGGGAGCTCGGATTTAATCCTATCAACAAAGCTTTGCTCAAGCTTAAGCGGCAGTAAATCAGGGTCAGGGAAATAGCGGTAATCATGCGCGTCTTCTTTGGAACGCATAGTCCGTGTTTCGCCTTTGACGCTATCAAAGAGACGGGTCTCTTGGTCAATCTCACCACCCGCTTCGATGATGTCGATATGGCGTCGGGCTTCGTAATTAATGGCCTGACGGATAAAGCGCAGAGAGTTGACGTTCTTAATCTCACAGCGCGTCCCAAGGTCTCCGCCCGGTTTGCGCACAGAGACATTCACATCAGCGCGCAAGTTGCCCTTCTCCATATCGCCGTCACATGTACCCAGCGCGCGGACAATCCCGCGTATCTTATCGACATAGGCAGAGGCCTCTTCGGGGCTGCGCATATCAGGCTTGGAGACAATCTCCATCAGCGCGACGCCGCAACGGTTTAAATCGACATAAGTTTCATCAGGCGAGAGCTCATGGACTGATTTACCCGCATCTTGTTCCAAATGCAGGCGTTCAATCCCGACAGAGACGGGCTCCATTGTGTTGCCGTCAGCGTCAATCGGCAAAACCTCAATCTCACCCTCACCCACGATTGGATGCTCGAATTGTGAAATCTGATAACCTTGGGGCAGATCGACATAGAAATAGTTTTTGCGGTCAAAGCGCGAGAACAGATTAATTTTCGAATTCAGCCCAAGACCCGTTTTGACAGCTTGCTCAACGCAAAACTCATTCACGACAGGGAGCATGCCCGGCATGCCCGCATCAACCAGAGAGACTTGGCTATTCGGCTCAGCCCCATATTGGGTGGAAGAGCCTGAGAAGAGCTTGGAATTCGACGCGACCTGCGCATGAATTTCCAAACCAATGATGATTTCCCAATCACCGGTCTCGCCTTTAATATAATCTTTTGGGTCTGCGACCCGTTCTGCTGTGAACATGATTAAAACTTGTCCTCAAAGAAAATTTCATCGTCAGGCAAATATCCGCCCTTAGATTGTGCAGGTGTTTTGGCCTTACCGATAGCTATCATCATACCGACAACATGATCGTCTGGTAGGTTGATGAGCTTACCCACCGCATCAGCATCGAAACCAATCATAGGGCAACTGTCATAGCCCATGGCTTTAACAGCTAACATAATCGTCTGGGCAGCGATACCAACAGAGCGCATGGCTTCGTCGCGTTGTTGCCACTCGCGCCCGCCGTAAAAGCTTCCAATTGCGGGAACAAGGAAATCTTGCGCCTCTTTGGGTGCATCTTCCCAAAAACGGCCGGGTTCTTTCGCCCAAGCCTGAACATCGGCGCATAAAACAATCAGATGCGAAGCCTCTGTCATTTGAGCCTGATCCCATCCCACAGCGCGAATTTCAGCGCGCAGGGCTTTGTCATTGACAAAAACAAATCGCCAATTTTGAATATTAAACGAGGTCGGGGCCTGACGAATGAGGTCTTTTAACTCCGCAATTTGATCCTCAGGGATTGTAAACTCAGGATCATAATGTTTTACGGCGCGGCGCGCGCGAATAGCTTCCAACGTGTTCATATCAAACTCCTATTATCTATTTCCACCAGCGGTTAGGCTTAGCCGTAAATCCTGCGGCCTTTTCAAGCGCGCTTGCCGCGGCAAAGACCGTATCTTCATCCAGCGCCTTACCGATAATCTGCAAGCCTAGGGGCAAACCATCATCACTAAGGCCCGCAGGAACGGAAATGCCCGGTAATCCCGCGAGATTTGTCGTAACGGTGAAAATATCGTTGAGATACATTTGCACGGGGTCATTGACTTTGCGGCCAACGGCAAATGGCGCAGAGGGCGCGGTTGGCGTTAGGATAGCGTCACATGTCTGCCACGCGTTTTCGAAATCTTCGACAATCCGCGTGCGGACCTTTTGCGCGCGAAGATAATAAGCATCATAATAACCCGCGCTGAGCACATAAGTTCCGATCATAATACGGCGGCGGACTTCTTTGCCGAAGCCCTCTGTCCGTGTGCGGTCATAAGTGTCGTTGAGGTCTTTGCCGTCAACACGCAGGCCATAACGCATGCCATCATAACGCGCGAGATTTGAAGACGCCTCCGCTGGAGCGACCACATAATAAGCTGGCAGCGCGTATTTCGTGTGCGGGAGTGTAATCGGCACAATTTCCGCGCCGGCATCCTTCATCCACGCAATGCCTTGATCCCAAAGCGATTGAATTTCAGATGGCATGCCCTCGATAGAATATTCTTTGGGAATTCCAATGCGCTTACCTTTGACAGATTTGCCGCAACTCTCTGACCATTTCGGAACTTCGACGTTAAGTGATGTTGAGTCTTTGGCATCATAACCAGACATGCTCTCAAGCAATATGGCCGCATCTTTGACAGTCTTGGCAATGGGGCCAGCTTGATCGAGCGAGCTGGCAAAAGCCACTGTACCCCAACGTGAGCAGCGCCCATAAGTCGGCTTAATCCCGACTGTACCCGTAAAGGAGGCCGGCTGACGGATTGAGCCGCCCGTATCGGTCGCCGTTGCGCCTAAGCACAAATCAGCTGCAACTGCCGCCGCAGAACCGCCAGAAGAACCGCCCGGCACAAGGTCCTCGCCTTTACGCCACGGGTTAATGACGGGGCCATAAGCCGAAGTTTCATTAGAGGAGCCCATCGCAAATTCATCAAGGTTGAGTTTACCAAGCATCACCATGCCATCGGCTTTCATATTTGCTGTGACAGAGCTCTCATATGTCGGTTTAAAGTCGCCAAGAATTTTAGACCCTGCACAGGTCTTAACGCCTTCGGTACAGAAGAGGTCTTTAACACCAATCGGCGCGCCTTCAAGGAGACCAACCTCGCCTTTTGCGCGGCGGGCATCAGAGGCCTTGGCCTGTTCTAATGCGAGTTCATGCGTATCCGTGATGAAAGCATTTAGCTTGCCAGCACCTGCACAAGCATCGATATGGGCCTGTGTCAGTTCAACAGAGCTAAACTCGCCTTTATCCATGCCGCCTAGCGCGGCCTCGAGTGTGAGTTTGGTAAGATCCGTCATGTCCCTACTCCACGCTTCTTGGGACGACGAAGAAGCCATCATCTTTTTTCGGGGCGTTTTTCAGGATGTCATCGCGCTTACCGCCATCTGAAATCTCGTCCTTACGCATAGGCGCAGACATATCGACAGCCGATGTCATGGGCTCTATGCCCTCAACATCAACTTCATTCAGCTGCTCAATCCAGCCCAAAATTCCATTCAAATCATCGGCAAGCGGTTGCAGGCGGTCGGCCTCTAAATGGAGCCGCGATAAGCGGGCGATTTTCTTTACGTCTTCGGCGCTCACCGCGCCTTTAGGGTTACTCACACGAGTCTCCATTATATCTTGAACGGGCGAGTTAGCAGGGGGCGAAAGGCGGGGCAAGCCCGATTAATAGCCTTTGCAACGACTTCTGGTTTATTGACTTAATTTTAACCGCTCCCTACTACGCATGCACAGTGCCGTTCTCAGTCACGGCAATTATATTTTAGGGCGCATTTTCTGAGTTTTCGGGGGGCAACATGATCAGTAATAATATAGCTATTGTAGCTGTGAGTTTTCTATTCGGCGTTATGCTACTATGCCGCGTTGGCTTCCAAATACATAAACGCATTGATACCGTACAAAGGTATCAACGCGTTCCATCTTCTACGCATTACCCATCATTGACATTTGACGCAATTTTAGGCTGCTTTCTTGTAGGATTGGCTTTGATGATCTCAAATTAGAGATCATCAAAACTATTACTGTATAGGAGAAAGAAGCTCGGGTGCCGTTACAAGCTGACGGACGCCGTGGGATTTCTTTTCCTTGAAAACATTGCCCGATTTTGCCCATGCATTAAGGGAGTTGATATCAACTTTCATGCATTGCGGACGAACGCTCCAGGTCACTTTCATAGGAGAACAAGTTTTTTGATCATAGCTTGGTCCTGTCGTTGACCCCCGAAAGACAACAGGCGCGCCTGTTCCAGCAGGTAAAGACTTAGGTTGGTGCAACCCAACCGCATTATTACCCGAATAGTCAAAGTCCATAAAATTAGCTGCGCTACTATCATTAACGACTAAAAATGTTTGAGCCTCAACACGTAATAAGGGGTCCGTACATGTATCTGATAAACAAGATCCAAGACCCTCACCTGGCGTAATATCACAAGATGTATGCACCCAGTGAACCTCAATTGTATCGCCAGTTTTAACTTTACCAAAAGCCATGTCGCCTTCTGGCATTTTAAGCTCGGCATCTGTCAGGCTACCACTATCATTACAGGCATAGCCGCCATAATCACTATCATTGACAAAGACCGAAAAGCCCGGTCCCTTATGTTCTGCATTGGTGTGCGTATGGATGTTACACAGATTCATTGCATCGCTAGTTGGCGCCATCGGAAAATCAGCGAGGTTTAATCCCGCTACGGACGAAATATCACGTGGGGTCTGGGGCCCCATATCCAAACAAAGATCCGCACTAACTTTTTCAATAGTATCAGACGCATCTTTACCAGTTTCCGTTTTATCAGCACCCTGACAAGCAACAAGAGCCGTAGCCGTCAGCGCAAGAAGAAGTTTGTTTTTCATTTAAAAATCCTAATTAATGTGATTAACACTAGCTAATCTACTCATGAAGGGTCAGTTTGGTTCCATATATTTCAAAAAAAGAAAGCAAGTTTTGGCAAAGTTTGATAATCAATTTGTAAATGAACACGTCCCGAGAATGGGCAATTCACTTTCACGCGGTATTGCAGAGGGCGTTCTTAAAATCATGGGATGGAAAGTCACTGGTGCATTTCCGAAAGAAAAAAAACTCGTATATATAGGCGCGCCGCATACTTCGAATTGGGATTTGATTATTGCACTGGCAGCTATGCAAGCTGTTGGTTTGCGGTGTTCATGGATGATGAAAAAACAAGCCTTTTTCTGGCCCCTGGGAGGTCTTTTTAAAAAACTTGGCGGTGTTCCTATCGACCGAGGCGCAAAAACGGACATCACAACACAAATGGCTAACTGGTTTGCTGCGCAAGACAAAGCTTATCTTGGCATAACACCAGAGGGAACTCGGTCAAAAGTCGACACATTTAAAAAAGGCTATTTAAGGATAGCCATAGCGGCAAATGTGCCCGTCTTTCTCGTTGCTGTGGACGCTGTAAAGAAAGAAGTTTTTCTCGATAAATTATGGCCCCTGACTGGCGATATCGACGTTGATAATCGTGACATCAAAGCCTATTACGACGCTAATTTTAAGGGCATCCGTCCAGAATTAAGTTAAGGGCTTAGATCATATGAAATATGACAATCCTCATATGAGCGAACACTCCCCGCGCATGGGCAATAAACTTACTCGCGGATTAGGCTCACTGGGCTTAAAACTTATTGGCTGGAAACTCAAAGGCCGTATGCCAGACGCACCTAAATTCGTTATTATTGGCGTTCCTCATACTTCGAATTGGGACGCGATTGCGGCTTCTCTGGCTATGCTCGCTTCTGGATTTAAATATACATTCCTCATCAAGAAAGAGTGGTTCTTCTGGCCCATGGGCCCTATATTTCGCGCGCTAGGGGGCTATCCCGTTGACCGCGCTAAAGGTAATAATGTTGTCGAGCAAATTACCACCCTGTTTGAAAGCGAAGAGAAAGTCTGCGTTGGTTTCCCGCCTGAAGGCACACGTAGTTTGGTACCAAAATATAAGACGGGATATTTGCGCGCCGCCTATGCAGCGAAAGTCCCCGTTTTCATCTGCGCTTTTGACGGCCCGAATAAACATGTTGTGTTAGACAGGCTCATGCCGCTCACCGGTGATATCAAAGCGGATAATGAGGCTATAAAAAACTATGTGGATGAGACATGGGTTGGCATCCGGCCTGAACGCCAGAAGTGAATTCGCCAACACATAGCCTCTTAGCGTTAGCCTTGCTGTCAAAGAAGGGACACACCAAACGAAATTGGGCGATATTTATCGGGTCATTCATTCCTGATATCGCCATTTATATCTGGGCCCCTTACCAAAAATTCGTCAACGGGGTCAGCGGTTCCGAGATGTGGGGTAAACTTTATTTCGAAGCTCCCATGCAAAACCTTATTGCCTATTTTAATTCATTTCCAATTTATGGGGCATTGGCCATAATCGGTTATCTTGGGAAAGCTAAAACTTGGGGCAAGCTCCTCTTTATATTTTCTCTTGCGGCGCTGATTCATCTTGCAACAGATATGCCCGTTCACGGCCATGATGCATATCGGCATTTCTGGCCCATTTCAGATTGGCGGTTTTACTCTCCGCTTTCGTATTATGAAACCGATTTACATGGGCAATGGGTGGGATTGGTTGAAATGTTCATAGCCTTTATTTCTATCTTTGTCCTGTGGAAACGCTTTCCAAAATTATGGGCTAAAGTCGTGCTGGGCATACTCGCAGCATTATATGTTTTAATGCAACTGGCCTTTCGCCTTGCCGCCATTCATATAGGCAGCTAAGGGCGGCCATGGCTATTATTACGCTTGAGGATTTACAGCAAAGCACGGGAGTTCTTCTGGGCATAGACCCAGGAACGAAAACATTTGGGCTTGCTATTTCTGATCGCACACGGCTAATCGCTTCGCCTTTAGAAACTATAAGCCGCGAAAAATTCAGCCTCGATGCGGCGCATATTCTGCGCCTCTATGATGAGAATGACGCCAAGGGGTTAGTCGTCGGCCTTCCCATTAACATGGACGGCAGTCACGGCCCCCGCACGCAGTCCGTTAGAGACTTTTGTACTAACTTTCTGAAGTTACGCGACGTACCGGTTTTCCTCTGGGATGAGCGTTTATCGACAATGGCGGTCACGCGCGGCATGTTAGAGGCAGATATGAGCCGCAAGAAACGCAAAGAAAATGTCGATAAATTAGCCGCCAGCTATATCCTTCAAGGTGTTCTTGATAGGCTCCGTAGCTAGCCTCCCAAAACGTTCCAAACCGTTTTCCCGTCCCATTCCGCGCAGCTTTTACGGATCATCCCGTATAGCATGTCGAGGCCAGAATTTGGCGCGGTGAGTTCAATCCACCCCGCCGCGCCGCGCATATAAATATAACGTCCACCGCCGGATATGATTTCACACACCATCTCCATACCTGCCGCTTCGCATTGCGCAATTGCGGCGTCTATATCTTCAACGGTGAATTGGGTGTGATGTGCACCCCATATCCCAGCCTGTTTATTTTCAAGATAGGGTGAAGCGCTACCACATAAGGGCTGAATAAGTTCGATTTGGACATCGCCTTGATAGGCCAGCGCAAGATCAATAAGTATTTCAACCGTCTTGCCATCCATCGTCGCGGGCATTTTGACGCCTGACATTTTAGTAAAAGGACCAACGCCTAGTTTTGTCCAAGCCGTCGCCGTTTTATCAAGATCATCGGTCACATAACCAAGCTGTGTTATCGGGCCAAGATTTATCATTTTTCCCGTACCTTCAAAACGCCTTGGCGCGTGCCGACCCATGTATCGCCATTAGGTGCAATAGCGATGCTCGCCCAATTATTATTGAAAGCCTCGCCCGTGCCTGTTGGGATGCGGACGGCTTCTTTGCCCGTTTCAAAATCAAGACCGACAAGCGACCACAGACGATCACCATTTTCAAGAAGGTCAAAACTATAGAAATAAGCAATGCCATTTCCGAGTGAAAGCTTTGGCACGACGGAAGGCACTTTAAGCGGATTTGACCACACAGTTTCGCAACCGCTTTCATCCTCCAATACGTCAACGCGAACTACGCCGCCTTCGACATCATTATAATCCTTTTGGATCATTGAGTTCGTATAGCCAGAATTATTCTCCAAAATGATTGAGCGGCCATAAGCAATCATGGAATTATCAGTTACACTCGCGCCCTTGGTAAAGACGGGCACTTTGCAAATCACGCGGCTTTCGCCCTCGCCTAATTCTCCGCGCCGCGCGACATAGATATTCATATGATCATCTGCATTGTCGGTGAAGGTCAGATAATCTTCTCCAAACAGGCTCGGTGAGGTTCCACTACCTTGATTGATAGACCCGACCTTGCGGCCAGAGCCGCGATCATAAGCTACGCGCCATTGCTCTGTGGGCATGCCGTCCACGAGCCTCATATGATACATCGCATGATCTGACACGATGTAAGCGCCGGCTTCATCCAAAGCGAAAGAGTTTTGAATTTCTTCGCCTCCTAGGTCTGTGGCGACCACTTCGCCGGTTTCAGTATTCAATGACCCTACCCGTCCATTACGTGTCACCCACCAGAGCAATCCATTATAGTCTGGCATGACGGTAGTAATGCCGTCGCACTCACCAGAGGGGCGCAAATTATTCCAATTATAGCAATCATTGGGAACATACTCCGTCATGTCCCAGCTATCCGTTTCGCGAAATTGCCATTTACCGTTGTCGGTCTGTTCGGCTTTGATATGGCGAATACGTTGCTTAGCATCGGCGAGGACAGCGCGGTCTTCATTATCCAGATACATGTAGGCCCCGCCCGAAGTATCAGTGAAGATAATATCCGTGTCTTTCTTGACCATAGCCTCAAACGTTGAAGGCCGCATGGGCAGATCATACATGGCGAGCAATTCGAGGCTGTCTTTATCAACCAGTTGCAACCGGAAACTCGTAAAGCCCCCGCAGAGGATGAGCGGGTGTCCTGCCTTTATAAATGTAAAAGTCGCGCATTGTCGGGCAGCTCCACCACCAGCACGCCGGGTAATAATCTCAACATCTGTTGAACTTACAGCCTTGGCAGGATGGACATCATTCTCCCAACTTCCAGCATGCATGGCGCTTGTATCTGTCACTGCCATAAAGGGATGTTGCGGTTCACCTGTAGGGGGCAATATTTGAGGAATAAAGTTCGGATCAATAGATGGCGTTAAATCAACATCTTCTGTACTCATCGCCAAAGGTGTTACAGCGGCAACTTCATGGTCCATGCGCCATTTAAAGAAAGTTACCGCGGCCGCCAATAGCAGCGCCAAAATGAGGATGGCTTTAACAACGAATTTAAAGAACGTCTTCATTCTGTCTATGGAGGAAGACCCTCGGGCGCACCTGGCAAGACAGGCTGGAAATAACCCGCGCCCCAACCCCCATCTACGGCCAGCTCCGCGCCAGTTACATAACTCGCCTCATCACTGGCGAGGAAAAGCGAGGCGTTGGCGATTTCATTGGGTTCGCCAATACGCTGCAATGGCACTCGGCAGAAAGCCGCTGAGAGTTGTTCTGCGGGTAGTCCGCGCGCATTGCCCATAGGCGTATTGACGCCGCCAGGATGCACAGAATTTACGCGGATGCCAGATGTCCCAAGCTCATAAGCGAGTGATTTTGTAAGCCCGCGCAAAGCCCATTTACTGGCCGTGTAAAGTGTCAGCCCATTACAACCACGAAGCCCGTCAACGGAACTGATATTTACAATAGAACCTTTCCCTGCCTCTTTCATAATTGGCGCAACATGTTTTGCGCCCAGCATAGGCCCTACTGTATTTACGCCTAAAATCTTATCGGCGTCGGCAGGATTAAAATGTTCAATCGGTGTAAAATGTACAAGTCCGGCATTATTGACGAGAACATCAATAGTGCCAAACTTGTCCCGGACAGCGCCCGAGAATTGTTTCCAATTTTCATCGTCAGATACATCTAATTTTTGAAAAAATGCATCACCGCCTATATCTTTAGCAGCGGCTTCGCCTTCTTTGATCATAACATCACCTAAGGCGACCTTAGCCCCTTCAGCCGCAAAGAGGCGCGCCGTGGCTTCGCCCATGCCGCGCGCGGCGCCTGTGATGATACAAACTTTACCTTCGAGACGACCTGCCACTACATGGCCACCGCAGGATCGTTTTCATCTAAATCAACATAGAATTGACGGAAATATTTACGCCATGCCAAAATCGGCCCATCACCATCACAAAGAAGCGGTTTCGGGCGATATTTTTTATTATCCCAAACAATGAGGTCAACAGATTCAAAACCAGCAGATTCTTCCCCTTCGGCTTCGCCAATAGAATGCTCATAAAGATGCTGACCTATTGCCGCTTCCTTGGAGCCTTCCGGATACTTCTTCCATTTAAACATCATGCGAACGCGGGACAATTCCTCATCCACAGGTGAAGGCATAGCATACATGAGCATAGAGACGCCGTCTTTCGAATGGCGGTTAGGCGCGAGACCCGGGCCATGACTTTCGCCAACAATATAGCCGTCCATAATGTCGTAATGCCAAATATGACCGTCAGCTTTGGCGGTCACATCAGGAATGATGGGCGCGCCATGAAGAAATTTCAAATGCGGCGTATCCACAGAGTTTTCTCCCATTTCTTGAAGGCAGGTGCCTATATCCCAAGAGTGGAACTTCGTTTCAACATGCTCATCCTCATTCTCAAATTCTGGATGCGATGGCAGCTCCCATTTAGGCTCCTCACCCTTTGGATGATACCACGCCCAAATCGCGCCATATTTCTCAATCGTGGGAAGTGCTTGGAGAATAGCGCGTTTACGCGCGACTCCTGGCATCACTTTGCCGTAAGGAATTTTCTTGCACCAGCCTTCGCTATCAAACTCCCAATTATGAAACGGACATTGGATATTATTGCCGACGACTTTACCGCCGTGACCTAAATGCGCGCCTAAATGCGGACAGAAGGGATCTGTCATGCCAACAGATCCATCTTCACCGCGGAATAAAACCCATTCCTTCCCGAACATTTTTTCAATTTTGATATCGCCAGCCTTTAGCTCATGCGAAAAATGAACACAAAACCATCCATAGGGAATGGGGAATGGACAGCGCTCTAACTCTTCGCCTGTTTGGATATGATCAGGATTTACAGGTGCGTTCATAAGGGTCTCCTATGCTTCTAATATTTCTGGAACAAGGGTCTTTGCGGGATGTCTCTCGCCATTTACCTTCACGGCAAAGCTCATGGCAGGCCCTGGTGTCGGTGCAGATTTGGTTTTTAAAACATATCCCGGGGGATCAAGCGAGAGGTCGAGGCGGTGGAAAAGCCTTGCCATAATAACGCCCATCAAAACTTCAGCCAAATTTTGTCCAAGGCATGAATGTGGTCCCCGCCCAAATGGGGCATAGACCCCCGGCTTCATATGCTCCCGGCGCTCTTCATTGAAACGTTCAGGATCAAATTTAAAGGGGTCAGGGAAATATTCTTCCATGAAATGAGGAACAGATGTTCCAATAAAAATCAACTCGTCTTTAGGAATTGTATAGCCTTCAAATTCAAGATCATGATTTGTTGTTCTCATTTGTGCCACGGCAATCGGCCAGAGGCGCATGGCCTCTTTGAGGCAGCCTTGAATATAATCGAGCCCGCGAATATCCATTTCCGTAACGGTATCTTTGGCATAAAGCGCATCTGCCTCGGCTTGTACTTTTTCTAAAACGCCTGGCGTTTTTAAAATACCATAAGTCGCCGCCGCTACAGTGTTAGCAACCGTATCTAACCCTGCCACATAAGGCCCCGTCAGGAGTACGCTTAAATCCCTCGCCTGCACAAATTCAGGGTCGTCAATATGCGCTTGATAGACATCACCCAACAAATTATCAGGCAGCTCACCACTATCAGCATAAGCCTTAAATTGCGCGATGAGTTTCTCACCAAGCTCATCAACACGCTTACTGGCTTTCTTAAACTTGGGTGATTTTAGCATTACCTTCGGCCGCACACGCGCCACTAATGTATTGAGCAAGAATAAGATATTGGTGCGAATGTCTTTGACATATTCAAGCGGCGCGTCTCCGCTCATCATCTCACCGATCATTTGGACAATCATATACTGAAACGCTTCGACCACAGGAACGCTCTCGCCCTCTTTCCAATCTCGAGTAATCGACTTATCGCCTATTTCAGTCAGCATATGATATTTGCCAGCCGCAGCTTCGCGCGAAAACCCTTTGCGCATAATGGCGCGCATCTTGCGGTGTTCCTCACCATCAATCTGTGTCAGCGTTTTAGACGCGCCAAAATGATCGACAAAATCTTGCCAGAACTCTTTAGAGCGCAATCCATCGCGCCCCTTTTTCGTTGACATTAATTTCGCGGATTCAACACCGGCAATACAATATTGTTTGCGTCCAAAAACATTCACGCGGTAAACGGGGCCATAATCTCGATAAGCTCTGACAAAAAACGCAGCTGGGTCTTTCGCCATCTCCAAGGTACTGCCTATAAAGGGGATACCTTTAACGTTAGGAATGGCACTGGCGGGCTGAATTGTCTCGCTATTGGCTGTATCTAATTGCGCGACCATTACACCTCACCCTTAAATAAATTTGCTTCATCTTCACCGCGCCCCCGCGCAATAGTCGTGAAGGCGGCGCGCAATAGGCTGTGAACTTTTTGCTCAGGACTTTGGGTGAAGGTTGAAAAGGCTTGCGATAAAAGCGGAAAGGCTGTTGCGTCCAAACGATCAAATTGACGCCGCGCGACGACTTCCATTGTTTCGTCCTGAAATTCAAATTCGCGGTGACGCACAGTTTCAATTGCGCCAGCAAAGGCTGCCATGCCAATTATATTAAAAACCTCCATACCCTGCCGTGGGTCAAAACCCCTTTGTTCCATTGAGGTGAGAAAAGGCTCGATAAGGCGAAAATGCACTTCAAATCCATAATCGGAATGCTGGTGACTATGGATGAAGGATGGGTTTTCCGCCAGCAATGTTTGTAAGCTCTGGACATATTCCACAGCCAAATCAGACCAGTGCTGGCCTTTATCTTCAGGAAGCGCAACGTCCGACAAAGAATGTACGGCGGCGGCCCGCATCAAAGTTTTACGGCTATCGAAATATTGGTACAAAGTAGCTGTCCCCACATTTAGATGGGTCGCTAGTTTTTTCATCGTCAATCCCTCAAGCCCCAACTCAACCGCGCCGTCCAAAATCTCTTCATGAGATAATAAACGCGGACGTCCATATGACGTTTGTTTTGCTGAATTTTTAGCTGTAGAAGAACTCATAGACACATTTCCGAACGTTGTTCGGATATTCACGCAAGCCTAAGTCGGAGTCAATGCAAAACCCGTTAACGTATAACGAAATTCGAGATTTGGCGGCGTCTCACCCTGCGCGAGACCATTTCGGCCCTCAGTCAAAAAACCCTTTCATCGTCTTTGAGCAAGGCCCAGAAGATAAGCTTTTAACGAAATGGCTACGCGGTCTCCCCTGTCCCGTTATCGGAATTGGCGATGTCCCAATTGCTCCTTGCTGTGATGTTGTTTTGGACAGCACCACTAAACTTGAAACTATTTCAAACAATATAATACAGGCTCCACTCGCCTCGATGGCGCTTGTGCAGCATTTACGCGCTAGTGAGCCTCTTTCCCTTACCGACGCTCTAACTGCTGAAAGCTTTGCTTATGCGGCGCTGCAAACAGGGCCAGAATTTAAAACATGGCTCAGCGGTTATGAAAAACGAAAACTACCCAATTCCGAATACCCTCATTTACAAATAGAGATGTCTGACAATCAGCTCTCGCTAGCCTTTAACCGCCCAGATACGCATAATGCCATTGGCACCGAAATGCGCGACGCGCTATGTGAAGCGCTTGATCTTGCCATGGCCAACCCCGCAATTGAGCGCGTGTATTTGACAGGCGCAGGCCGCACATTTTCAACTGGCGGAGCTATCGAAGAATTTGGTGAAATCTCTGACCCTGCCACCGCGCATTGGGTGCGCAGCTTACGTCTACCCGCATGGCGGCTCGCAAGGTTGCAAGACAAACTCCATATCCATGTTGACGGCGCAGCTATTGGCGCGGGAGCTGAAATCGCGGCGTTCGGACAACATATCACGGCATCAAAAGAGGCCTGGTTTCAATTGCCCGAACTTAAATATGGTCTCATTCCGGGCGCCGGAGGTACAGCTAGCCTGCCCCGCCGCATTGGACGGCACCGCACGGCCTATATGGCGCTATCTATGGAGAAAATTCGCGCAAAAACAGCCTTAGACTGGGGCCTCATTGACGCCATTATAGACTAAGCTGCCTCCTACCCATGTGGCTTTGACTTTAACATCGCCTAAATTCATACGAGCCTCTGCCCATGGCCTATCTATCAAGCATAAATCGGCTATAGCCTCCACCTCAACGCGCCGCGCTGGCGCGCCCGCATCATGGCAAGGTTTCGTGTAAAGCGCCAAGGCAGTCTCGGGCGAGACGGCCTCCGCTTCAAAGCCGCTAGGACGGGTAACCGCCGCCGCCATTGCCGCCCATGGATTAGCGTCACCAAATGGCGCATCGCTTCCCGCGGCCATAGGCAGCCCTGCAGTTTCGAAGGCCTTTAAACGCCACAAATTACCATGTTCCTTAAGCGGGACATCTTTGCGATATGCCTTTACCCGTTCGGCTATAAAATTGGGCTGTGTTACAACGATTACCCCAAGCCGTTTCATCCAATCTATCGTGGCATCATCAGCAATCGCAGCATGTTCAATTCTATCTCCTGCCATTACGCCCGCTTGTTCAATTGCGGCCAAAGTCAGCATGAGTTCCGCCCGCGTCACACAATGCGCCGCCATATTACGGCCAGCTTTATGAGCGGCTTTTATTTCTGCGGCCAAATCATCCAAGGCCGGTAGGTTATGGTCATGATAATGGAGCTTTAGCGGGCCAATATGCGGATCATTCAAATTTGATAAGTCTGCCTTGCCCATAATACAAAGTCGTAAGGGCTGCGCATGTTTTAAATAATGCGCAAGCTCCTCTGCGCCATTACTTGGCGTCACCTCAGTCACCCCCGTAATGCCATATCCCAAAAGACGATTGATCAGCGGTTTCAAATCTGGAAACTGGCTTGCCCCACGAATATCCGAATCGCTATCAAGCAAACGTCCATTAGCAGGCACGATTAATCCATTAGCCTGCATCGCCAATGAATTTAAAATCCAAAGACGTCCACTGCGATGCTGGATACGGATGGGTTTTTTTGGGCCGTTATCATCCAGCCACATTCGGTCAATTTCACCTGCAACACTTGGATGATAACCTACACCCCGAATGAAATCCGATTGCGCAGCATGAAGCGTATTTATCAGCGCGGTTTTATTCACTATATCTGGCGGACCGCAACTTAAGGAATTCATCGCCGCCGCGCTCGCATTTAAGTGGATGTGATGATCATGCAGTCCGGGAAGGAGTGCGCCGCCTGCCCCCTCAAGGAAAATCTTATCATCATATTTGAGATTAGGGCCAATATCGCGAATAATGCCTTGGGTTATGAACACATCTACAATTGTTCCTTTTAGGTCAACATTACGAATTAACATTGCCAAACCGTATTATCCGCCCCTAGCGCTTTTACCTCCCCTTGCGGTTTTCGCAGAGGATAAAGCGCGGCTTTATCCTCATCCGCAATAGCCTTCCATGTTTTAGCGATTATACTCAAATCGTTTGCAACATCCCCGATAGCGTGACGCAGCACATCACGCATAGACATATCGATAACCGCCCCGCCGCCTTGACTAAGCATGGCTTGAATAGCAATGGCCAGATGCACACCATTGACAGGATCCGCTATAGCGTCACCTACAAAACAGGGCTCACCATGAGCGGCCTCCATAACCGAAGCGAGCCCTGCCGATATGCCAATATCATCACCAAATCCTATACGGTTTGCAGACTGGCCATAGGCCGTAAGCCGCGCCCAAATCTGGCCTGGTTTTCGGGAAACAAATTCTTCTGCGATAATACCGAGTTGGCGTAAAGCACGGGGGCGTGAGGCTTCGATAACAATATCGGCGCGGTCTAATAATGCTTTAAGCTTGGCCAGATCATTTGCGTCTCTAAAATTCAAGGCCACACAGTCTTTGCCGGCATTCAGCAGTGCATAAAATCCTTTATGCCCCAGTCGCATACCATCAGGCCGTGTCGGGCTTTCAACTTTGACGACCTTGGCCCCGCACATCGCCAATAAACTTGAGGCCAAAGGCCCTGCCCATAAACCTGAAAGGTCAACGATGAGTGGGTTCGTTTTTCTTGGTGCCTTTTCAAATCGCTTAATAGATACCCAACTTTTCGGTCGATCTGGTAATTTATCCTCTGCAACAGCCAAGCCAATTTCTGCGGCTCGGTTTACTAGAAAAGCTGTGTCTTTTTTTGCGACTATCTTAGTAATGCCGTCCCAATCCTCGGCGGCGTCTTCCAGCCATGCTGGAATAAGCCCCCAATCATCTTCGCGTACGAGATTAACCGCTATACGGCCATTTGCCGTGTCCATAAGCCGCCCATATCCGCCCGCGCATTGACGGCCATTTCTTATCGTTTTTCGAAGACGTGCCCGCTCTCCCATCAGCAGCGCGCCGCTATCGGGTAAATCAGCCTTGGGGCACAAGGCGCGCAGGGCCATTAAAACACCATCAACATGAGCGGTAAGTGGTACTGGCAGCATTAATTTGGTGGTGCGTAATAGACCTGAGCGCCGCCACGCAATGGCAGGATGATCTGATAAAGCTGAGACCTGCTCTAAGCATCCTAATTCGCTGAGCAAATGATTGGCATAATTTGCCGCGTGATGCGTTTTAGGCAAATCCGTCTCTGATAACACGGCGCAGGAGTTTGCCTGTTTCATTATAAGGAAGCTCATCCATGCGTTTTATCACAGAGGGCACACGAGAGGAACGCAAATTGGCGCGCACAAGATCGCAAAGCTCTGCATCGCTAACTTCCGATTTGCAGACAATAGCTATGCCGACAGTCTCGCCCCATTCTGTATCGGCCACAGCCACAGCCGCCACATCTTTGATAGCGGTGTGACTTCGCAGCACATCTTCGATTTCGCCGGGCGATATATTCTCCCCGCCCCGCACGATAACGTCATCGGCGCGGCCATCTATAAAGAGATAACCACCGCTATCCACAAACCCCCGATCTTTGGTGAGGAACCAACCCTCATCATCGAGCTGAGACCCAAGGCCTTTATATTCGCCGCTCACTTGATCGCCTCGCACCCAAACAAGTCCAGTTTCTTCTGCGGCGCATATAGCGCCCTCTTCACTGCGGATTTGAAGCTCGATCGTTGGAATAGGAATACCCGCAGAGCCAAGCCTGCGTTTGATAGCCGGATCATCGCTGGTAAAAGCTTCGCGGTGATCATCAGGGCTAAGCATACATATTGTGGCACTTGTTTCGGTCAGCCCATAAGCATTAGTAAAATTGACGTGAGGCAAGAGAGCCATAGCCGCCTCAATCGTTTGGCGCGGCATCTTTCCCCCGCCATAGGCGATATTTCGCATGTGCGGTAAGTCGAGTTTATCACCCGCATAATCGACAATACGCTGCAACATAGTCGGAACAAGAAAAGCATTAGTGACGTTTTCTTTTCGCGCCAGATTTATCCAAGCCTCGGGCGTAAAACTCGGAAGCTGTACCATACGCCGCCCTGCATAGGTCGAGCTGAGCACAGCGGCAATGCCCGCTATATGGTAAGGCGGCACTGTTAAGAGCGCGGCTTCATCTTCCTCTGCACTCATAAATTCAACCGTGCCAAAAATATAGGCCATAAGGTTGGAATGACGCAGCACAGCGGATTTTGGCTCGCCCGTTGTCCCGCTTGTAAAGAGCTCGACCGCTATAGCGCCGTCCTCATTTGGCGCTTCGCCGTCAAAAGCGGGGCCAATGATAGAAGCCTCTGGACTCATGAGTGTGAGGCCCTCGGCCTTAGTGCTTGTATCGGTGATAAATTGCGCAGGCGTAATACGAGCAATCTGCGCCGCTAATTGTTCGTCTGAAAGGCGGTAATTGAGCGAAACAAAAGGCGTTCCGGCTAAGGCCGCGCCGAATAAAGCCGCTGGAAATGCGGGATGGCCTTCTGCCAGATAGCCAAGTTTTTCACCAGTTTTAAGTTTCGCCGCAACAGATTTTGCGGCCTCACCAAGCTCTTCAAATGTCAGGCGCATGTTACCACAAACCACCGCTTCGCGGTAACCCATGGCTTCGCTAGCCATTTGAAGAAGCAGGTGAATATTCATCTAGTCAGAGCTAGGCAGTTTCTTAGCCGCTTTTATATCTATGACATATCCTGCAATGGCGAGCGTGCCATCTCCGCCGCGCGTGCACAAAAACTCCATAGTCTCATCGGCATCAGTATAGCGTTTGCCGACCATTGTGCCTGAATTTTCTCCGCTCATGTCACCAAGTTCGGCTGGATCGCCGATTTGCATCGGCGCGCCGCCGCAGCTAATATCAAGCTCAACCGCAGGCACGCGCAGTACCATAATCTGTGTTTTACAGACCGTGCTTGAGAGCTTTACGCCCGGTTTAAAAACAACACCCATATCTATTTTCCTATGATTGCGCCGGCCACACCCGAGGCGAGGAAAGCCGTTTGCGCATTATTAATTTGATTAGCCGCAGTGCCGCGAATCTGGCGGACACCTTCTGTAATATTATTCATGCCGTGAATATAGCCCTCTCCCATCAAGCCACCATTAGGCGAGAGGGGTGTTTTTCCATCAAGTTCCAAATGACCATCTTTGACGTAATCCTTGGCCTCTCCAATACCGCAATATTTAAACCCTTCGAGCTGACGTAGAATTTGCGGCGTGAAATTATCATATATCATCGCAACATTTGTATCTTTGGGCGCAATGCCTGCAACCGCTTCAAGACGGTCTGCGACAGACTCGCTATTTTCCGTCCTGATCAAATCACCTGCGTAAAAATCGGATATAATTTCGTGATTAAAGAACATGGAATATTCGGCTCCCAATATTCGCACTGGCATTTGCTTAAGGTCTTTAGCTTTATCAGCCCGCGTTATAATCAAAGCAACACCGCCATCAGACTCCTGACAACAATCTAAGAGGCGCAAAGTTGGCTCGACAATCCAGCGAGAATTTTGATGATCATCGAGGGTAATCGGTTTTTCATAAAACCACGCTGCAGGATTACTTGCCGCCGCCTTACGGAAGGTCACAGCTATGCGACCAAGGTCTTCTGAAGTGATGCCATATTTATGTAAGTAAGGCCCGCACGAAAGTGCTTCCCATGCCGCTGGAGTCTGCGCGCCAAAAGGAAAACACCATTCCATAAATGTCGAGCTATGGGCATCCGGAGAAAGATTAAAATGCGGCTGACCAAAACGGTATTGGCTACGCTCATTCATAGCGCGAAATATCAGGAACGTATCGCAAATACCGCTCTCAACAGCGTTTTTAGCATGCACAATTGTGGACACAGAGGCAGCCCCGCCTTGCGGAAGACGGGTCGTATATTTAATTTCTTCACAGCCTAATGAGCGCATAATATCGACTTCATCCGAATGATCGAGCGCATAGGTTATCATCCCGTCAATGGACTTTGGATCAATCCCCGCATCCTGACAGGCGAGCAGAACGGCCTCCGCTGCAAGCTGCTGCTCGGAGCGGCCAGAGGCTTTAGAAAATTCGGTTTGGCCTATACCAACAATGCAGGCTTGCTGTGATGCTGAGCTCATACGCTTGACGCTTTCTTGAAAACAGGTACGGCTTTACCACCTGATGTTTTCGCAAAATCAACTTGGACGGCCATACCAATTTCTGGCGCATCCTCACTCTCGAAATTGGAAACAAAGCGCAGCCCCTCTTCAAGCTCCACCAGAATAACGAAGGGGCTTTCTTTAAATCCAAAACTAGCGGGACGTACTTGGCGCACCCATGACATGACCGTGCCTTTACCCGAAAGTTTTGCATGAGACTTTTCTAGCGAATGACAGTCAGGGCACATAGGCCGCGGCGGATGCCAGAGCTTATTACAAGGCTCGCATTTCTGCGCGACGAATTCACCCCGCTCACACGCCTCCCAAAAGAAGGCTGTATCAATGCGCTGTATGGGGTCTGGTCTCATATTTTTCTTTCAGTTCCGTCACCATTGAGACGGTTATCTGGCAAGCTTGATAACCGCTTGTGATGAAATCGATACTCAATCGATTGCATCACAAGCCCCAAGGGTTTTTCATTTCTTTTTGGCCCGGCAAAGGTGGGTCACACAGTATGGCTGTTTCATTGGCCATCGCTAAAATTTCATCATGTGAATATCCAAGCTCTTCTAAAATCGCTTTGGTTTCATCCCCGACAATAAGCGGGGCAGATTGCATCACAGCAGGCGTATCCGACAAATCATAGGTCGCACCGATTTGTTCAAGCTTACCAACATAAGGATGATGATATTCCGTCGTCCAGTTTTTGGCTTTGTAATCCGCATTATCAAATAGCTTGCGAGAAGCTTCACTATCTGAAATCGCGGCGGGGATGTTAGCTTTGGCCAAGTCCGTCATTAATTCGGCTGAGGACCGTCCTGCAAAGGCAGAGATTTTATTATCCCCTGCCAGCGCGTCCAAAGCTGAGCGTTGCGCCTTATTAATCGCGGCAACTTGTATCCAGTGGCCATCCGCGCATTGATAGAGACGGTAATAATCCCCGTAACCCGTTTGATCGCTATTCAGCCGTGGCCGCTCAACCGCAGATCCATCAGGCTTAGCAACGCCGTAACTCGTATTAAGCAAACACGCATTGACGATAGAGGTATCAACAAATTGGCCTTTACCAGTACGTTCGCGCTCCATCAACGCATTACAAATACCCACAGCCGTCAGAAACCCATTTCCAGTATCGCCAAGTGACGTAAGGGACCAGAAAGGATGTGTCCCTGCCCCCGCATGGAGCGCGCCGTCTTCGTGCTGAACGCCAGCAAGGCAGGCCCCAGTTTGATCATTCCCAGGTAAATTTTTACGTGGCCCTTCTTCAAAGCCGCGCGAGTGACAATAAATCAAACGCGGGAACTTCTCTTTAAGGCTATCATAGTCCAAGCCCAATCTTTGGGTGGCGGGATAACGCATATTATGCTGCACCACATCACAGGTCGCGATTGTTTTCATAATCGCCTCCATGCCTTTGGGGTGTTTGAGCATCACTGCCAAAGACCGCTTACCGCGATTAGCCATATAAGCAATATGGCAACGATGCCAAAAACTATCCCAGAGCGTATTCATTTTGATAACTTCAGCGCCCATATCCGAGAGCAGCTGACAGCCAAATGGCCCCGCAATGGCAAGGCCCAAATCCAGCACACGGATACCGTCAAGCGGCCCTTTGCCTGTGGGCGTAGCAGGCAGGCTATGAGTTTCTGTATCAGGCAATCCCGCTGCATAAGCTTTCACAGCCTCGGTATCAGCCCCTGTAACCCGCATGGGACCTTGAATAACGCCTTGGCTATTCTCTAAGCGGTAAGTGATGCCGACCTGATTAATCGGTCCAAGTTCTGGGTCATCAACTGTCACAACCGCATTATCCCCCATTAATAAGGGATCTGTCAGGCTGTCTTCTAAAGTCCGGCAGGGCTGCATCGTCATATTACCGTCAGCAGCGGCTTGTACCCAATCATCGCAATTAAACTTTTTAACCGCATCTGCCAAAATCGGTTGATAATGCGCCATAACGAGAAGTTCTTCAGGGCCAATACCAAAACGGTCAGGATCATTTTGCACCGTCAAATCAGGCGAAGCATCAAGCTTTTCCCCTTTAGACGCCTCTAAAATAAAACGTGGATTAGGCACCCAATTATGAAGCCATTTGCCATCGGCGCATTGAAAATGGCCCTTGGGCGAACGGCTACCCATAATCCATGTGTTAAAGCCCTGTGCATGAATGTCTTCAGCGCGTTGCCACACGCCGCTCCCGCAGGCCATAGCGCCTTGTTGTAATGAGGTACTGACTTTCTGGCCGCGCCCTGTTCTCTCGCGGGCAAAAAGCGCGGCAGATATACCTGTTAAAGCCGAGAAAAAAGCCCCCATACTCGGCCATTTTGAGGCCACATGAAGCGGGCCTTCACGGTTGGCCCCTTGCACATGATTGGGGTCGATCTCCACCGCATCAGCAAAAGGGTCTTCTTCTCCGGCCATATGATTGAGCGCGCCTTCGGGCCAGCCGCGTTGTTCCCATTGCAGGCCAGAGCTGGCCGCGACAAGCGCGTCATAACCCGGGCGGTCATCATCTTCACCGTAACCCGTTATAGAGCAGTATATCAGTTTGGGATTAAGCCTGGCCATGGCCTCATAATCAATGCCCAGTGTCTTGGTTTTCCCCGGCGACATACTTTCAATTAGAACATCAGCCTCAGCGACGAGCTTTTTAAAAACAGACAAATCATCGGCAGCTGTTAAATCCAGAACTGCATTTTTCTTTCCGCGGTGCCAGACCTTATATCCCAAGAGCCCAGCAAAAGGGTCGCCTTGAGGCCGTTCAATACGGGTTACATCCGCCCCGTGATCAGCCAGTAACATGCCCGTCATCGGCCCTGCTATCCCCCACGATAAATCAAGGACTTTTACACCGCCGAGAACACCTGTCATAATCACCTTGCGCATTTATATTGACCGCGTTAGGGACTTTCCGAACGCTGTTCGTAAAATAGGGCTAGCACCTTTGCAGTCAACCATAAAGAGGACAAATATGGCAGAACTTCTCATCACCACCATCGATGGCGAAGATAAAACCGTGGAGGCCAGCCCAGGCACGATGATGATGGAGGCTCTACGCGATGCGGGCCTTGTCGAAGGCACATGCGGCGGTGTTGCCAGTTGCGGGACATGTCATGTCTATTTTCCTGATAAACAGATGGCTGGCGAACACACAGAAGATGAAGGCTATATGCTGGAAGGCCTTGCTGATTTCGTCGAAATCAAAGACGGCTCTCGTCTTTCCTGCCAAGTCAAAGTCACGCAGGCTCATGACGGGATTAAGATTGCCATTGCACCCGAGGCTTAATGTCAGCCGAGCTTACAGCTAGTTTCGATAGTTTCACCTTACGGGCTGATCTCTACAGAGCTAAGACTACGCCCAAAAATATTACCTTGTTTTGCCTTCCAGGGGGCGGACTGTCTAAAGACTATTTTGATCTTGCGCCAGAATTTAGTTTCACTGACCGTATGTGCGCCCTTGGATATGACGTCATCACAATGGATCATCCGGGTATTGCTTCTAACCCTATGCCAGATAGTCACATCTTTTATACGCCTCGCGATACGGCAGGATACATGGCTAAGGCCTTAAAGCAATTGGATATACAAAACCCAATTATCGGCATCGGACATTCCTTAGGCGGGATGATGATCATGCTTATGCAGGGCCTTCATGCCCCTTTTAAAGGCCTTGGACTTTTTGGCTCCAGCGCAGGTGGATTGGATTGGGGCCTCACTGAGGACGAAAAAGCTTACATAAATAAACCCGAAAACTTTGCCCGCGATATCGAGGCCCTTTCCCTCGCCAAATTTGGACGCTCTATGATCCCTGCAGGTAACGGCCCAAGTGGCGAGTCTATCGTATTTGGCGGCGAAACAACCGAGCTTAATCAACGTCTTTGTGACGTAGCCTGTGAAATGAACGCAGCGGGCGCGATGATGAGCATGATGCGCGGTAGCTTTCGCAAAGAAGCCGAAGCCATAGACGTCCCTCTATTCTTTGCTTTTGGGGATCATGACATCGGCATTCCCCCGAAAGACGTACCTAAGGCCTTTATAAACGCCCCCAGCACACAAACTGTAATCTTAGACACAACAGGTCATAACCACTTCGCCTTTAGCTCGATTGAGCCGCTTTGCAAAAAGTTAGACACTTGGATAACGAAGCTTTAACGCAAGTAAAAATTGACTGTGGTTACAACGCGCACCTTTTTATAAGGCGTATCTGAAACGCCATAGCCGCCTCTATCGCCGTCGCGCGAACGGATTGAAAAATAGCCCTGTGTGGCAGACTTTATACCGCCAACATTTGCCCCTGAGTCCTGAGCGAATTGCTGGGCGGCGCGGCGGGCATCTTGCGTCGCTTCGGCCACCATTTCGGGTTTGACTTCATCAAGTTTGGTAAACGTGTAGGTCATGCCTGAACCATCTTCGAGAACCACGCCGCGGCGTATGAGTTCGAATTGCTGAGAGACAGCCTTTTGCGCGAGCGTAATATTATCCGTACGCAAAGTAATCCTTTGACGGATATTGATAACTGGTTTTCCGTAATTATTATTACGTTGATTTACACCAACGCCAGTTGGACGTAGCTCGTCAGTAGCAAATCCCAGCTCTTTGAAAAAAGCATTTATTGCTTGCGTATCTTTATCAATATCGGCCTGAACGGCTTTGAGACTATCGCCCTGCGCCGAATAAGCCAAAGTCCATGTCGCCAGATCGGCCAATACCTCTCGTTCCGCCAGTCCGCGAACTGTTACGCTTCGGTCGGCTAGACGGGCCTTGAGGACCAAACCACTTATCAGAAAGCTCCCGATAATAAATCCAAGCGCCAAAAGCGCCGAGCTGATAATCCAAACGCTACCTTTTGGAGATGATGAAGTACTCATATTGCTTCCTTTCACTCAAAAGGTAGAAAGTGATTACGGCATGAAAATGACTAAACTGCGACCTTCCCAGCAATATGGGGGTGCGCGTCATAGCCAAAGATTTTCACGTCTTCATATTTAAAGTCATATATTGAGGTTATATCTTTATTGAGTTTTAGCCTTGGTAAGGGTTTGGGGGCGCGGGTGAGCTGCTCCTTCACCTGCTCATAATGATTGGAGTAAATGTGGGCATCTCCAAATGTATGGACAAAATCCCCTACCTTCAGGCCACAAACCTGCGCCATCATATGAGTAAGAAGCGCATAGCTTGCTATATTAAACGGCACACCTAGAAAAATATCAGCACTGCGTTGGTAAAGTTGACAAGAGAGTTTCCCATTAGCCACGTGAAATTGGAAGAGGCAGTGACAAGGCGGGAGCGCCATATCATCGACATCGGCGGGGTTCCACGCGCTGACAATATGGCGGCGTGAATAAGGATTGGTTTTAATCGCCTCTATAACCTTATCAACTTGGTCAATCACCGCGCCATCTGGTCCTTCCCAGCGGCGCCATTGCTTACCATATACAGGGCCAAGATCGCCGTTATCATCTGCCCATTCATCCCAGATACGAACTTTATTATCTTGCAAATATTTGATGTTAGTATCACCCGCCAAAAACCAGATGAGCTCATGAACAATGGATTTCTTATGTAGTTTCTTAGTCGTGACCATCGGAAAACCATCCGCAAGATCAAAGCGCATTTGATACCCAAAGACCCCCCGCGTCCCTGTCCCCGTTCTATCCATACGGTCGGAGCCGTTTTCCATAACATGAGAAAGAAGGTCGAGATATTGCTGCATATCCTAAGCCTTAGCCCGAAAAGATGATTCGTGCGAGTGCTCTTACAACTCATCCACAACAGCTAGCATTGCGTCCAGAACGGCACCGCCAAGATCGGCGCTGCGGTCAGGGCTCCACCCATACTTCGGGTCAGGCGCATCGGCATTATCTTTAAACGGCATTTCTAAAGTCATGGCGAGGCAATCATAGGCATGGGCCGTATAATTTGTGCACATCGTCAAATTAGCTGTCCCCGGTTTATTTTTGGGGTAGCCATGCTCTGTCTGAAAATCAGGTGATGCCGTCTTATAAGCCGAGAGAAACGCTGCTAAATTATCTGCCTGTTTTTGCGTGTAGCCTGGAATGCCTTCGGCCCCAGCAATGAAATTATAAGGCAGACTTTCATCGCCATGCACATCTAAGCAGAGATCGGGTTTCGCTGAGTCCATCGCTGCGATTGTGTGATAAACCTCTGGGGCGGATTGAATGGCCGCAACGCCCCATTCACGGTTTAGATTTGCGCCGGCATGGTTGGTACGTAAATTTCCATTCCGAGACCCGTCAGGGTTCATGTTAGGCACGATATGAAAGGTCGCTTTTTCTCTAAGGGAGAGGGATACATCGTCTTCATCATCAAGAAGCCGTGCAAGGAAACCTTCCATCCACCACTCAGCCATCGTCTCGCCGGGGTGCTGGCGCGCGATGACCCAGATAATTTTCTTACCACTTCCAATGGAAAGACAGTCAAGGTCTTGCCCCTCTACAGTTTGGCCAAGTACGCGTAATGAGCACGCCTCATGAAGGGCCGCTTCGGCAACTACATTTGCATGGCGCTCCATAGAGTAAGGCGCAAAATAGGCATAATAAAGGCTATCATGATCGGGCTCATGCTCAATTATGAGGTTTCCATCAACATAAGAGGTTGCCTCAATCCGAAACCATGTCTGCCGATCATAACTTGCACAGGCCTGGTAGCCCTCCCAACCGCCTGTAAAAGCTGCGTTTTTTGCGTTTTCTATGACGAGACGAAGCTCTTGGCCTTTGGCGCCGCTTACACGGAAATAGAACCACTGATAAAAATCGGAGGCATTGTCGGGTCGAATAGAAAGGCGAATATTAGTAGGATCGTTTTGACTGTGAACGATGATATTTCCGCCATCAAAGGCCGAGGTAATTTGAAGAGTCATAAATCGCTATCTTTAAGTTAGAAAGTCATCTGGGGCTGAAGACGCCGCAATAATTGCGCCAGGAACTTCAGGGGCATGTAGTCCCTTCCAAAATACGCGCCAATTTCCACTAATTTGCATCCCATCACAAGCGCGCATGTACCAGTCATTAAATGGATTTTCCATGCGAGATCTCCAGAAAAATGCAGGAATATCATCAATCATGGCCTCCCATATATCGCGCGCAATCCCCTCACCGCGGGCTTCTTTGGTAACCCAAAATTTTGATAGATATGGCAGCCCTGCAAGCTCTGTGAAAATCGCGCCGCCGCGGTAATCTTCTTCAATAAACCCCTTATAGATTTTACTGCGTAAGAAAATCGGCTTTATTGATTTACTAAATGCCTCTTCAATAGATAATTTCAATTCGTTCTTTTTAAGGCGCGCGAGAGTGGGTACTTTCTTGATCTTCACAGCTCGCCTTATCATGGTTCCTGAGCCTTTTGTCGTGAATAACTCAGGCAGCAAATTCAGCGGCGAGGCGATAACGTAAACAGCACGATTGGATTTATTCTTGGAAAGTTCTTGAACCAAAGCGATAAAACGCATCTGTCCCGCAGATAAGCTATCTAGTAAGGCTCCGGCGCTCAACTGATCCAAATTTATATTTGAAAGGCGTTTATTATTGAGTGTTATGCCGCCAGAAGGCTGCAAGAAAATAACCTTCTTGGCTTTAAGCTCAGTGACTAAAGTCATGAGATTCATTTTACCGCGCCGTTCTGTCATCTCCAAAATTGTTACCATGCCTTTGCGGGCTTTTTGGCGAACCTCAGGTATAAGCTGATAGCTCGCAGTGTTCAATTTTGCCCTTTTCACCGAGGCTTGCTCAAGTTCTTTGGAAAGCCTTTGCGCCTGAAATTTCACTGAAGTACGATCATCATCCAAAGCCCCAACTAAGAGTATTGGCGATAAGCCAAGGTCAGATAAAATTCGTAAATTACTAATGAGGGCTTCAAGGAGTGGATCTTTGAGGCAACGCGGATCTAAAACGATTAAAGCAAAACGTTCAGCATCTTGAGATGAAAAAAGCTCTGCATAAAAATTGGCTTCTTCAATCGCGCCAATAGCCGAAAGGCTACGTAGAACCGTTTCTCGAATGGCCGCGCTCATAGATAGTCTCCTGAAACTGCCTTTTGATAAAGCTGTGAGGCCATCATCAAATGGGCATGTGAAACAAACTCATTGGGTTTATGTGCCTGCTCTACGTCTCCTGGACCATATACAACAACATTTAATCCAGCTTCAGATAACATTGCAGCTTCGGTCCAATAAGGTAAATCCACTATCGGGGTATCTGTGAATATAGGCTGAAAAGCATTTATATCCCGTGTCTCAAAAGGTTCAAAAGCTACAATAGTATCGGTAATCGCCTCCGGGGTGAGCTTAGCTATAATCTGCAGCAAATCAGTTTCTCTGGATTTAACATTGTCACCAGGCGGTGGACGCATCGAAGACCAAAGCTTTGAGCGCGTCGGAATTACATTATAAGCCCCATCATTTTCTATATCGCCAATATTCAAGCAAAGCCCTTTATATGGAGCCTGCCCAAAATCTATATATTCATCTCCGTAATCGCCAAAAGCTGCCGCGAGACGAGCCGCTTGCAGTAGTGGGCGTTCAGTCACATCTGATAGTGAGCTATGTCCGCCTCGCCCTGTAAACTCAGCTGTAACGGCAAGCATCCCACGATGACGCCGACCGACTTCACAATTGGTTGGCTCGCAAACGATCGCTGTGTTTGCACCGCCATAATGGCCACGCTTGATAATCTCAGGCATGACTTCACTGCCATGCTCTTCATCACCAGAAAATAATACTGCAACATCTTTAGGTGAGACGCGCTCTATTGCGCTCAGAATACACGCGGCCGCGCCCTTAATATCACTTGTACCAAGGCCAATAACGCGGTCGGTTTCCCGTATTAATTTTAAGGGGTCAGATATCCAGCCCTCACCACTTGGGACTGTATCAATATGAACATTAAGCAGAACTTTGGGTTCCCCCCATCTGGCCATCACATAACCACTTTTAGGCTTACCACGTGACCGGTTCACCTTATCTAAGATAATTTCGTCTGGGGAATGCTGCTCAAGAGCTAACTTTAAAAAATCGAGGCAGGCAATTTCATCCCCGGTACCATTGCGCGTATCAAAGGCAACTAATTTTTCTAGCCAAAGCAAAGTGTTATCTAGAATTGGATCGATCATGGCCTCCCGTCTTGCGGTAACGAACTAGTACAAATCAAACAAGTCGAAACCTTAAAATACAGATATGGCGTCCATCAGAAACAAGTGTTATCACGCCAAAAAAAAACGCCCGAATAAACGAGCGTTTTAAAAACATTTATCTTCAAGTTTATGGGCTGTTTAGAGCGTCTAGTTGGTCTTGAAGGTCACCAAAATCGTCTTGTGCATCAGCCAATGCAGCTTCCGCAGCAGCTAACTCGGCTTGCGCAGCAGCTAGTGCATCTTGGGAAGCACCAAAATCGCTCTGTGCATTAGCTAACTCTGCTTCCGCGGCAGCGGCAGCGGCAGCGGCTTCTGCGGCAGCGGCTTCAGCTTCAGCCAATGCGGCCATTTTTGCGGCTAATTCTTCATCATTAGCAGCAGCGTCAGCAGCGGCTTCTTCAGCAGCAGCAGCAGCAGCGGCATCAGCAGCAGCAGCAGCTTCAGCAGCAGCAGCAGCTTCGGCTTGAGCGGCCGCGGCAGCGGCCTGAGCAGCAGCAGCGTCGGCTTGAGCGGCAGCCAAAGCGGCTTCGGCTTCACCATTGTCATCATCACCACCATCCGCAATCAGGATACCAGCACCAACCACAGCAGCAAGACCACCGAGCAACACTGGTGTGCTGATTCCACCAAGACCAGCTCCTGTAGAAACGGGGGGTAATGGCGGTGGAGAAGATGCCGGCACATAAGGCGCTGAAGGCGCAGAAACCGGTGTAGACGTGACTGGTGTTGAAGGAACAGTTGTTGTTACGGGTGTCGGAGCCTGATAAGGTGCCTGAGTAACAACTTGTGTAGACTCAATTGGTGTTGGTGCCTGATAAGGCGCCTGCTCTACAACCGTCTCAGTGTATGTTTGAGTTGGCTGTGTGTAAGTCTCTGTATATGTTTCAACTGGCTGTGTATATTCGACGACAGCAGCATCAAGCTGAAGGTCTATTTCACAACGGCGATTTAACTGCTCTTTAACATTATCACCAGTGGGTACAAGTGGAGATGTTTCACCCATACCAGATGAGGAGATGATGTTGCTTGAAATACCACGTGCAACAAGAGCGTTAAGTACGTCAGCAGCACGGCGCTCAGAAAGGCTTTGGTTGTAAGCAGCAGAACCAGTTGTATCTGTATGACACACAACCTGAATGCTGCGCGCGTTACGTGAAGTTGCAAGATCAGTAATCTTTTGCATTTGTGCTTCGACTTCAGCAGACTGAGCGCTATCAAAGTTGTAATATACAACCTCCCTAATACTCTCTACAGATTGAGCACTGGCGGATGTCGCCGCCAAAGCCGCGACACTTGCAATTGCCGTCATCATTAGTTTCGTTTTCATCTTAGGCATCCTTGTTAATAAACCCACAACTTACCCCCCATTTAGAGGAATTTGAGGTCATATGACATATTGTTTTCCACTTTAAAAGCGAAATTATCATCTTTTTTTCTCATTTTTCTTAGTTTTTTAGAGTTTGTGTCCGAAAAGACACGATATGGTTCATCTATGGTTAATATTCAGGCTTAATCCCTTAATTCATCGGTAATAATTGCAGAATTCCCTCTTAATATCACTTTGATTCTTAACATTCTCCCTCTATATTAATCAAGCTAGCTCGCTAGCTATGATGATAAACGCGCTTGTAATAAGCGGACTGGACCCGGGGGCGGTACCCGGCGGCTCCACCATAAGTCCTCACTCGCCAATGGCCGTGAGAATTTTTGATGGGGCCGAAATAGGATCGACAGACGTCTAAAGAAGTTTGCTTTCATCCGATTTGGTATCGTTAAATGCCTAATTTTAGTAATTGCAAATGACAATTCTAATGAAGAGTTCGCTCTCGCCGCGTAAGCAGCGCGATCAACTCGCACTTTAACTCCTAGGCCGTCATACGCCTAGGCGGGCTTCGGAGGTAGCTGGCAACAGAAACCTCCACTTTGTTTCTGGAGAGACCTCTTTCAATTCACTTAAAAATTTCGTTGATTTCAAAATCCACGTGAATATGGTTTCCATCTGGATCCCAAATGTTGAATTGCGCTGTATTAAAATCAGTAATATCGCTTCGCCTATAAGGCTCATTACGTTCATTTAGCTTTGCTTCAAATGCGCTTAATCCGGAGCCTCTGAGCGCAAAATGTTCTAATTTTAAACTTTGCTCTGCGCCCATAGCGTTTTTATCATCAATGACAACCAAATGAACAATGGCGATGTCTCCCGCATAAAGCCAGGCTCCAGCGAACGGGAAGTTAGGCCTGGGGCCTATCCGCAAATCAAGAAGTTCAGTGTACCACTTGACCATTGCATCAAGTTGCATGGTGCGAATATTAACATGATCTAGCCTGAGGATTTGCACTTCAACGCCCTTTGTAAGTTCTGTTCAGAATTTAAATACGGGCAATGGCCAACTTATCAAGTTAGTTTGACGGCCTCACCAACCGCGCAGGCACCCCGCCCTCTGGTCTTAGTGTCACCGTCATTAGCGGCCGTGGATAGCAATCGCTTGGGATTTGAATATTATAATCCCGCACTAAAGTGCCAAGCGCCATAACGGCCTCCATCACGGCGAAGGCCATACCCACACAAATACGCGGCCCTGCGCCAAATGGCATATAGGGCGCGCCTTTCGCTTTTAGCTCTGGCTTTCTTATAAACCTGTCAGGATCAAAAGCATTTGGGTTCTCCCAAAGCCGTTCCGTGCGGTGCATGACGTAATTACAAAGTAAAAACGTATCCCCTACGGCTATCTTGCGGCCTAAAATTTCCGTTTCCTCATGACATTCACGATTGAGCATCGGAGCGGGCGGGTAAAGCCGCATGGTTTCATCAATCACTGCTCGGGTAAAGGCTAGCTTCTCCATATCCTCATATGTAATGTCCCCATCCCCGCAAACCTCTTGCACCTCTGCGCGGATACGCTCAGCCGTAGGTCTATGCATCCCGACTAAATATAAAGCCCAAGTCAGGGTTAACGCGGTGGTTTCATGACCAGCAATAAAGAACCCTATCAAATTATCGCGGCGCTCACGGCGCGACAGTCCCTGCCCCGTCTTGGGATCAACAGCCGAAATCAAAAGCCCAACGAGATCATCTCCCGGATTGTCTTTATCGCGGCTATCAAGCAAATCATCCGCGGCTTGCTTAAGCTGTTTAAGCGCGGAAGACCCTTTTGGTGAAATCGGGCGCGGCATCCAGCGCGGCAGCGGCAGCAAATCATCTGGCCGTAATGTCCCCGCCGAGGTCACGACTTTACGCGTCGCAAATTTGAGGCGGTCTTTATCAAGCCCTTGCGGATTGCCAAGCAAAGCTTTGGCCAGTACATCAAATGTGAGCTCTGCCATGGCCGCGTTGAGCTCAACATCAGGTTTAACATCCAGCCGCGCTTTAAACTCGCGCATCACATCCGCAATCATGGGCGCAAGATCCGCCATGTGACGTTTGGCGAACATGGGCGCGACGGATTTACGTTGCCGCTTCCATTGTTCCCCATGAACAGAAAGAAGTCCTTCTTTTGTGGCGGGCCCTAAAATACGGGCATCGATCGCGGTTTTGGTGAATTTTTTGGCTTCAGCCGCCAAAACCTGCATCATCCCCTCCGGGTCAGTTATAACATGTAGCTTTTTCCCAAAACTTGGCACGCTGACTATGGGTTGATTATAAGCCATAGGCCCAAAGCCTTCTATGGGATTGCGTAGAAATATCCATGTTGCGCGCAAAGTACCTTCTTTTCCCGTCAAAGGTTTGGCATGTGGCGGGTAGAAAAATCCAGAACTGGGCGGCGTCTTAGTCTTTCTCATATAGTTTACCCTCAAGAGCTAGTTCCAAAACTCAAAACGCCTGTTGACCCAAGCCCTGAGTGATTTAGGATAGGGCCATGAGTCAAGACTTAATGAATTACGAACAAATGACACAACTCGCTCTGCGAGGCGTTGTTCGCGATGCTATTCGCCGCGTTATCCGCGAAGACGGCCTGCCCGGCGCGCATCACTTCTATATTACCTTTTTGACGCGCTATCCTGACGTCGAAATCGATGAAAGCTTGGCGAAGAAATACCCAGACGAAATTACAATCGTATTGGAGCATCAATATTGGGACCTACAAGCCCATGCAGACGAATTTGAAGTCACGCTAAAATTTGGCGGCATCCCAAAATATCTCAAAGTGCCTTATCATGCGGTCACGCGCTTTCATGACCCTAGCGTCGGATTTGCTCTACAATTTGACCCACCTAAAGAAATGGAACCTGCCGCGCCAATCTTGGCCAAGCTAAAGCCTGCCAAAGCGGATAAGCCCAAAGCCTCTAAAACGAAGAAAAAAGCCAAAGAGACGAAAAAAGAAGAGACGACCGCAACGCCAACGGCAGAAGAACCGGCCAATAAAGTTGTCAGCCTCGATAGCTTTCGCAAGAAATAACCTCTCAAACTAAAAGAGTTACTGATGACAAAAATGCGTACGGAAACCGATAGCTTCGGACCGCTGGAAGTGCCTGCCGATAAATACTACGGCGCGCAAACCGCGCGAAGCCTGATTAATTTCCCTATCGGCATGGAAACCATGCCCCCTGCCCTTATCCGCGCGCTTGGCATTATTAAACGCTCTGCAGCTCTGACAAATAAAAACCTAAAAAACCTTGATGCCAAACGCGCCAACGCCATTGCGCGCGCCGCCAAAGAAGTCGCTGAAGGCAAATTTGACGATAACTTCCCTCTCTCGGTCTGGCAAACGGGGTCGGGCACGCAGTCAAACATGAATGCCAATGAAGTTATCTCTAACCGCGCCATCGAAATCTTGGGCGGTAAAATTGGTTCCAAAGATCCGGTTCACCCCAATGATCATGTCAATCGCAGCCAAAGCTCTAACGACACCTTCCCGACCGCTATGCATATTGCAGCGGCCGAAGAAATTCACCACAAGCTTATCCCGGCGCTCGAAAAACTTCACGCCGCGCTGGATAAAAAAGCCAAAGAGTTTTCCAAGATCATTAAGATCGGACGCACCCATACCCAAGACGCAACCCCCGTGACATTGGGACAAGAATTCTCAGGTTATGCCGCGCAGATTAAAAAAGGCATCACCCGCACCAAAGCCGCGCTGAAAGAATTATATCCCCTCGCCCAAGGCGGTACAGCGGTTGGCACTGGCCTGAATGCCAAGCCCGGATTTGCTGGCGGGTTCGCGGCAGAAGTCGGTAAATTTACCAAGCTCCCTTTCCGCACCGCCGGCAATAAATTCGAAGCTCTTGCCGCCCATGATAGCTATGTCTCTGCCCATGGCGCGCTTAATACTGTTGCAGGAAGCCTATTTAAAATAGCCAATGATATCAGATTCTTAGGCTCAGGTCCTCGCTCAGGACTTGGCGAGATAAGCCTGCCCGCCAATGAACCTGGTTCATCCATCATGCCCGGCAAAGTCAACCCCACCCAATGCGAGGCTCTGACGATGGTGTGCACCCAAGTCATGGGCAATCATACCACCATGTCTATGGCGGGTTCACAGGGGCATTTCGAGCTTAATGTCTATAAGCCCGTCATGGCTTATAACATGCTGCAATCCATCACATTGCTGACTGACAGCTGCCACGCCTTTACCGATAAATGCGTCAAAGGCATCAAAGCCAATGAGGACCGCATCGCCGATTTGCTCGGCCGCTCGCTCATGCTGGTCACCGCCCTGGCCCCAACCATCGGTTATGACAACGCCACAAAAGTCGCCAAGACCGCGCATAAAAACGGTACAACACTACGCGAAGAAGCTGTAAAACTTGGCTTTGTCACGGAGAAAGAATTCGACAAAGTCGTGCGCCCTGAACTCATGATTAAGCCGCGCTGATAAGCCGTAAGATGAACGATAATGTCGTCAATTTTAACAAGGCCCGTAAAGCCAAGGCCCGCCATAAAAAGGTGATTAAGGCGGCGGAAAACCGCGTAAAATTTGGCCGCAAAAAATCAGAAAAAGAAAAAACCGCAGAGCTGACCCGCAAGCTCCAGAAAAAGCTAGACGGGCATAAGCTAGGCTCACAAAAAGATACGCCAAAAACTGATGATTAAACGCTCGATATCTATTCACGGTCATAGAACATCTTTGGCCTTAGAAGCAGAGTTTTGGGAGGTCATAGACGCCGCCGTCACAGAAAGCGGTAAATCCTTCGCCCGCTTCATCAGAGAGCTAGACGATAGGCGCACCGAAAGCGGAACGCAGCAAAATCTCGCCTCTTACTTACGGGTCTGGGTGTTAAAGCGGCTACAAGCCTAGACTACAGGGTCTGGCGGCTTAGAACAGCTCGGCCCATTTTTGGCGTTCTCTTCACCCTGCTTAAAAAAGCTATCCAAATCAAAACTCTCATCCTCAACCTTTTGAGTTTCAGTCTTCTTATCGGTTTTAGAATTTTCACTACTTGGCTTACTTTCAGAAGATTGCGCCCGGGCCTTCTTAGACGAAACTGTCTCATCCTGCGCCGTTGAGACAAAGGACAAACTCGCCGTAAACGTCAAACAACAAACCAAAATAAATAAACGCATAATCCCCCATACACCAACTTAACGTCCGAAATAAGGCTGGTTTGGATTTTTTTACATGTCGCTCTAGAAAAGAGTCTTCTGGCTTAGCGGGCATAAGATGAGAAGCTTAAATCACTCATACAATCCACAACCATGCTATACTGCTGCTCGACACCCTTCTTTTAAAGTCGTAACCACAGTCTATGTGGAAAAGAGCTAACAATATGAGCTTCATGGATAACCGTAAGTGTGTCCAGAAGCTGCAAAAGACGACAAATGAAGAAGAGCTAAAAGAGTTATTGAGCAAACTTTTCAATCAAGTCGGATTTAATACCCATTTACCATATTATAATGCTGGCCTGAACTTATGGCGGATAGTTGATTTACCACAGCGTGGTAATACAGTTAAGGACTTCGGATATCCGCCTGCTCCTGAGAGTTGTCGACTAGGTAGGTGTAATAAGCAAAATCAGCAGGTTTTTTATGCAAGTCAAAACTTAGGCACATGCTTGTCCGAAACGAAAAAGCTTGAAAATGGGACTCAATTTCGCGCTGGGCTTTGGAAAACTAAGGATGAGCTTCGATGTTTAGATACTACTCAAGAAGAAAACACGAATACAAAATCTGCCAAAGTATACAAAGTTATGAATATGATGTTCGATTACATTGGTGAAGAATATTACCTGCAAACATCTACTACAACTGACTGGGTTTGTAATGAGCTTAATTACGAATTTTCAATATCAGGCAATCCTTCGTGGATACATGGTATACGTTATCCAAGCACTTTAAGAAGTTGCGACGACAAATCTTTCACTAACTTTGCATTGTCCAAACAATCCGTTGATGCTCTGGGATTAGAATTGTCCGAATGGTACCATTTTGAAGTCATTGAATCCACGGACAATTCTTGTGTCGTTAGAAGCATTGCAGAAGGTTCTTTGAGTCAAGAAGGGATTTCTGAGAGTAACCAATTAAAATGGCGAGAAAATTCATCGACAGCTTTCATAACAATCCCTCGAGACACCAAAATAAAATTTAACAAAGAAGGATCTGTTTGGGTATCAGAGCAAGCATTTAAAGGCTATTCGCCATATAAAGAGTGCCATTGGTAGTAAGATCTCTTACCGATAATGTCTTAAGATTTCCCAAAATGATACCTTATTTGATGTCAGCTTTCGAGGTTTAAGCGACGACTGTTGCGTTTGCTGTGCATGTTGCGTTTCGCTTCGCGAAGCTACAACGGGCCACAACTAACCCTCACAAAATATTTTCATCTCGGCCCTCGCGCTGGGATGACGAGGCTTGATTAAGTCACACCGCCGCAAGTCGTAGACTTGCCCGATGCCCATACCTTAAAGGTCGACACTAATTTAAAAGTCCGAGATATGGATACCGGGCGTCTCCTAGGGAGTCGCGGCGGTATGACAGTGTTCTGAAAATGCTGGATAATAAACTCAATCCTCACTTATCCCACTTAAAAACCACCTCTTTTCAAGACCTTATCGGAAAATCAAAGAGATTAATCCTCACTGACGAGAACTGGCCTATATTTCTTGTGTCATCGGGAAACCACCCTCGGTGATATTAGTTTTCATTCAAGAGGACAGGTAAGAGTACGTTACTTACTGTTGGATGGGACGATGAGACTGAGCAGCTTGAGTGTATTTGCTGGTTCATTTGCGAGATGTAATTGAATTAGCAAAGGCACATTACGACCAAGCCTGTGCCGGGTCTGTGTGAGGTGTTAGGCCCAACCGGCTTACTTAGGTAGCGACAGCTATCGTACGGGTAAGACTTCGGGATTAAGAGGCCCTTGCATATAAAATCATCGCCGCAGGGTTAGGGCCTTGTAAAACATTTTAGAAAAAAACTTGGTATCCATCAGGGTATCTGACTCTGCGGACTGTCCATTTTTTTTGTGGCGCGCCGCCGCCGACCGTGCTGAAATCAATGATTTTCATGCTGCCCGTCGCGCGGAATTTTTTTGCGGATTTTTAAAAATCCGACTCTGCTTGCAGCACAGAACCGTCTTCAATTCTTCTCGTTATTTTCGGCCTATCTGCGTCCCATAACCAAGTCACGCTCATCTTTGGGCGAACCGAGGCAGATATGGGAGGTGATGCTGCTGACTTGTGAAAGGGTGCCTAAGACATTGGCGTGAAAATCCTTATAGGTGGCGAGGTCTGCGACGTCGACGCGAAGCAGATATTCGACCGAGCCCGTAATATTGTGGCACTCACGCACGCTGGGTGTGGCGGCCATAACAGCTTCGAAGCTTTGGGCGTGCTTTTTAAGCTGGCCTGATAATCCGACCGTCACAAAAATCGTAAAGGCCGTGCCCGTGGCGGCGCGGTCTATAACTGCACGGTAGCCTTTAATGACGCCGCTACGCTCAAGCTCTTGGACGCGGCGCAGACAGGCCGAGGGCGAAAGACCGACTCGGACAGCGAGGTCAATATTGCTAATGCGGCCATCTCTTTCGAGTACAGACAATATTTGGGAGCTTATGCCATCAATTTCAGTCATTTATTGCAAAAATTCTCATTTATAATCCTATAAAGACGTATAATTGTGTCAATATCCAACTATAATTGCGTTATAAAGATTAATTGTAAAGGATAGGTCATGGGAACCCTGAATTTAGACGCCTATGATATGTCGGCGGAGCGTGGTTATCTTTGCCGTTTTGATGCCGAAGACGTTGAACTTTCCGGTGAACTAGGAGACATTCGCGATGTCGCCATGCGCTTGCCGCAAATTCTGCCGACAGGACGCGTGCGCGATATCCTCATATCCAGCTTGCCTGAAACCGATTTGAAAGACGCTTTGGCAACATGTTCAGATGCCCAAGCGAGGCGCTTAATGGTGCATTATTCCTTTATGGTGCAATCCTATGTTTGGGGTGAACCCAAGGCGCCGACGGTTTTGCCACGCTGCCTCGCTATGCCAATGGTTGCAGTTGCTGATCATTTGGGGCAGCAACCACTTCTGCCATATAGTAGTTACGTGCTCGATAATTGGGGACGATTTGATAAATCGGGCGCGGTTGATCTAGATAATATCTATATGCTCCAGCATTTTCTCGGCGGTCAAGACGAAGCTTGGTTTGTGCTTATTCATGTTGCGATTGAAGCCCAAGCAGGCGCTGCGCTTGCACTTATGGGACCAATAATTGACGCAATTGGCAATGAGGATTTAATAGACGTGCAAGCTAGACTCGAAGACATGGCCACCATCTGGGGCAAGATAAATGCCATCTTCGACCGCATGCCGGAACGCTGTGATCCTTATGTTTATTTTGAACGCGTGCGGCCCTATATTCATGGGTGGCGCGATAACCCAGCTTTGCCAAATGGCGTGATTTATGAAGGCACGCGATTTGGCAATGAAGCCCAAGCCTTTCGTGGACAGACGGGGTCTCAATCATCAATTGTACCTGCAATGGATGCCCTTCTGGGGATCGGTCATGCCGCTGACCCCTTGAAAGCTTATTTAGATCAGCTCCATGTTTACCGTCCTACGGAGCATAGGCGATTTATTGATGATGTGCGCTCGCACAGCAAGCTACGCAGCTTTGTTGAAAAAGCAGGTCATAAAGGTCTCGCGGACGCCTATAATGGTAATGTGCAAGCTATATCAGATTTTCGTACACGCCATCTGGAATATGCGGCTAGCTATATCAACAAGCAGGGCAAAAGTGCAGCGGGTAATGACACAAATGTCGGCACAGGCGGTACGCCCTTTATGAAATATCTTAAGAAACATCGTGATGAAACAAAGGCAAACTTGATATCGATTTCTTGAGCGCCTTTGCACTCTTGACAGCTCTTACATCTCTATTCTAAAGCGCGCTTGGGTCACGCTCCCCCACTGGAGCGCACTTTAGATGCTGTACAAAAACGCAGCGTATGGAGCATATCATGGCGATAGCCGCTAAGCCGACGGTAAAACCCGTCGATCCCCGCTTTAGTGCGGGTCCCACAAAGAAACGTCCCGGATGGACTCTAGATGCCTTAAGCGATGCCGCCTTGGGCCGATCTCACCGCTCTGCGCTGGGCAAAGCCAAATTAAAAGAAGTCATTGATTTGACCCGCGAGGTTCTCGAAGTTCCCGCCGATTACCGCATCGCGATTGTACCTGCCTCAGATACAGGCGCGGTAGAAATGGCTATGTGGTCGATGCTTGGCCCGCGCGGTGTTGATGTGGCGGCATGGGAGAATTTCGGAAATGCCTGGATTACAGACGCCAAGAGCCAACTCCCACTTGACGATTTGCGTATTCTTGAAGCGCCTTATGGTCAGCTTCCTCCGCTTCATGAATATACAGGCGATCGTGATTTGGTCTTTACTTGGAACGGCACAACGGCAGGCGTGCGCGTCCCCAATGCTGATTTCATTCCCGCCGACCGCGAAGGCATCACAATTTGCGATGCGACATCTGCCGTCTATGCGCAACAAATTGAATGGTCCAAAGTTGATGTTCTAACCTATAGCTGGCAGAAAAATATGGGCGGTGAAGCAGGTCACGGTATGCTTATCTTAAGCCCGCGCGCTGTTGAGCGGTTAGAGAGCTATACACCGCCTTGGCCCCTTCCAAAAATCTTCCGCATGACCAACAAAGGTAAGCTCAATGAAGCCCTCTTTGAAGGTTCAACAATCAACACGCCATCACTCCTTTGTGCTGAAGACCATCTTGATGCCCTAAACTGGGTGAAAGATAATGGCGGATTGCAGTTCATGCATGATCGCGCGGATGCAAATGCACAAGTACTCTATGACTGGATTGCGCGTACGGATTGGATTGCCAACCTCGCGGAGAAAGAGGAAGAACGCTCCAACACAGGCGTTTGCATGAAAATTGTCGATGAACGCATCACGAGCCTTCCTAAAGACGAACAAGCCGCTTTCGCGAAATCAATCGTCAAACTCTTAAGCGATGAAAACGTTGCGCTTGATTTCGGATCTTACAAGACCGCGCCAGCAGGCTTTCGCGTCTGGGCCTCTGGCTTAATTGAAAAGTCAGACCTTGAGGCGCTTACACCATGGCTTGATTGGGCCTTTGAAACTAAACTAGCGGAGTTGTCTAATGCCTAAAGTTCTGATTGCAGATAAAATGTCGCCTTCCGCGATGGAAGTTTTTAAAAATCGCGGCGTTGATGTTGACGTTATTACGGGTCTTAACAAAGACGAACTTATGAAAATCATTCCTGATTATGATGGCCTTGCTGTACGCTCATCAACGCGCCCGGATGCTGAAATTATTACTGCGGCTAAAAACCTCAAAGTTATCGGCCGCGCCGGTATTGGCGTCGATAATATTGATATCAAAGCCGCGACAGATCATGGCGTCGTCGTCATGAACACACCTTTTGGAAATGCCGTCACCACGGCGGAACATGCCATTGCCATGCTTTTCTCAGCCGCGCGGCAAATTCCATCTGCGTCTACTCGCACGCAGAATGGTGAATGGCCAAAATCTGACTTTAAAGGCACTGAGCTGTTTAACAAAACACTCGGACTTATCGGCTGCGGAAATATAGGCGCGCTCGTTGCTGAACGCGCTTTGGGCCTTAAGATGAAAGTCATCGCATATGATCCTTATCTTACGGAGGAACGCGCGGTAAAATTAGGTGTTGAGAAAGTTGAACTTGATGCGCTTTTCCAGCGCGCTGATGCCATCACTTTGCACACGCCTTTAGTTGAAAGTACAAAGAATATCGTTAATCGCGAACGCCTTGGCATGACCAAGAAAGGCGTCATCATCGTCAATTGCGCCCGCGGTGGTCTTGTCGATGAAGAAGCGCTTAAAGACGCACTTGAGGCCGGGCATGTCAGAGCGGCCGCTTTGGACGTCTTCGCGGTTGAACCTGCCAAAGAGCATCCGCTTTTTGGAACGCCAAACTTCATCGCGACCCCGCATCTTGGCGCTTCAACGCTTGAGGCGCAGGAAAATGTTGCTGTTCAAGTCGCTGAGCAAATGGCGGATTACCTCTTAACTGGCGCTGTTTCAAACGCGCTGAATACGCCGTCTATCTCGGCCGAAGAAGCGCCGCGCCTTAAGCCATGGGTTGACCTTGCCAGCAAGCTTGGGACTTTGATGGGGCAATTACTGCACTCACCCGCCAAAAATGTCGAATTGACCTTTAAGGGTGAAATAACCCAGCTTAATACGAAACCGATGTCTGCTGCGGCTTTAGCAGGCCTTTTGAAAACAGCTATGCCAGAGGCCAACATGGTTTCAGCGCCCGTTCTAGCAAAAGAACGCGGCATTGAAGTCAAAGAAAGCTACATCAATGAAGCCGAACGCGCAGATAGCTTAATCCGTCTCACCGTAGAAACAACGGAGCGCAAATTTGCAATTGTCGGGACTATTTATCGCGGTGAGCCGCGCATTGTACGTCTCTTTGGCGTTCCTATGGATGCGGCTTTCTCAGAGAATATGCTCTATATTCGCAATGATGATCGTCCCGGATTTGTTGGCAAACTTGGCAATCTTTTGGGTGATGCAAAAATCAATATCGCGACCTTCTCTATGGGGCGCATGGAACAGGGCGGCGAAGCCGTTTGTCTCGTCTCAGTTGACGATTGCCCTCCAGCGTCAGTTTGCGAAGAAATCGCCGCGATTGAGCAAGTTAAAATCGTTGACGCTGTTTGCTTGTAGATAAGTCCGAATTTCGATTCGCCTTTAGCGGCGAATTTGTCTAAAGACTGAAAAAGTCTAAGAGTAAGATTCTTTAGGCGCGGCAGTATCTGTCGCGCCTTAATTATGGGGTAAAAGCCCGAAGGAATTAATATGGCTAATGTTGTTGTTGTTGGCTCCCAATGGGGTGACGAAGGAAAAGGTAAAATCGTCGATTGGCTGTCCAGTCGCGCCGATGTTGTTGTCCGTTTCCAAGGCGGGCATAATGCGGGTCATACACTCGTTGTTGACGGTACAACATATAAACTCTCTCTTCTACCAAGCGGCGTTGTGCGCGGCGGCAAGCTCTCAGTCATTGGCAATGGCGTTGTCCTTGACCCATGGGCGTTTCTCTCCGAAGTCGAACGCATCAAAGAACAAGGCGTAAAGGTCAATCCTGAGAACCTTTTAATCTCCGAATCTGCGGCCCTTATTCTGCCCATTCATTCCGAGCTTGACGGCATTCGCGAAAACCGTGTTGACGGCATTAAAATCGGAACAACCAAACGCGGCATTGGGCCAGCCTATGAAGATAAAGTCGCGCGCCGCGCTATTCGCGTCTGTGACCTATCTGATGAAGAGCATCTCCTTGCCCGTCTCAAAAACCTGCTCCATCATCATAATGCCTTGCGCCGTGGATTAGGTCAGCCCGAAACAGATGCTGAAGAGCTTTACCAAAAGCTTCTCGACATCGCGCCTAAAATTCTGCCTTTTATCTCTCCCGTTTGGCATGCTTTGGATGAAGCTCAGCGCTCTGATAAACGTATTCTCTTTGAAGGCGCGCAGGGTGCCATGCTCGATATTGATCACGGCACTTATCCTTTCGTCACCAGTTCTAACACCATAGCTGGTCAAGCCGCCGCGGGCTCAGGCATGGGCCCGCGTTCGCTTAATTATGTCCTTGGCATCACCAAAGCCTATACAACGCGCGTTGGCGAAGGCCCCTTCCCGACAGAGCTGACCGACGCGATTGGACAGCGCCTTGGCGAACGCGGCCATGAATTTGGTACCGTTACAGGCCGCCAAAGACGCTGCGGCTGGTTTGACGCCGTTATGGTCAAGCAAGCCATCATCACAGGCGGTATTTCAGGTATCGCCCTGACCAAGCTTGACGTGCTTGACGGTATGGCCGAACTTAAAATTTGTATTGGCTATAAGCTGAACGGTAAGATCATTAAGCGCCTTCCCGCTGGCGCAGCTTACCAAGCCGCAGTCGAACCGATTTATGAGAGCATGCCAGGCTGGCAAGGCTCGACACGCGGCGCGCGCTCTTGGGCGGACCTGCCCGCAGAGGCCGTCAAATATGTCCGTCATATTGAAGAGCTTATCGGCTGCCCGGTCAGCATGGTCAGTACCTCGCCCGAACGTGAAGACGTGATTTTAATGCGCGATCCGTTTAAGGCCTAATTCGCTTTTAAGTACCAAATCCTATTGACCGACTCAGGCGGAATTGGCACGGCGGTTCATGCCCATAGCGCCATCTGATTCCTCTGGATTAAGCCGATCTAAATTCCTTACCCTTGCGGTAGCGCTCATCCTGATATGGGGCAGCGCCTATACCATGGTCGGGGTTGGCGTGGATTACATCACGCCGATTTGGCTAGTTGCTTATCGTTTGATTTTAGGCGCAGCGCTGGTCACGGCCTATGTCTATTACAAAGGCTTGAAACTGCCTAATCTCTCTGATGTACGCTGGCGCTGGTATTCTATTTTGGGCATGACAGGCTCAGTTATTCCTTTTTTTCTCCTCTCCACAGGACAAATTGATGTGGATAGCGGCATAACCTCCATCATGGTGGGTATCATGCCGCTGCTAACGATTGTGCTCGCGCATTACTTCACAGATGAACGACTAAATTTTCAAAAACTTCTCGGCTTTGTTATCGGCTTTCTCGGTATTGTCGTTCTGTTCCTACCTGATAATTTAAGCCTTGAGCTTGTCAGTAATTGGAAAGCCCAATTGCTGATTGTTATCGCGGCCTTTTGTTATGCGGTGACAACCGTTATTGCCAAACGCGCGCCAGAGACGTCCTCAAGCGTCGGCGCCGCCATGATGCTGATTTGCGCCGCGCCTATTGCCTTAATTGCAGGCCTCTGGTCAGGGATGCCGACAGAATTTCCAGCCATGATGGGGATATTGATGGCCATCGGCTTGGGTATCGGCTCTACCGCGCTGGCGACCATTCTCTATCTCTATGTTATTCAGCAAACAGGACCGAGCGTCATGGCCAAGATAAATTATTTTGTCCCGCTTGCCTCGGTTATCTTTGGGGTTGGATTATTAGGCGAAGCCTTTAGCTGGCGCATGGTCATTGCCTTTGCGGTCATTGTCCTTGGCGTGATGGTCTCTCGATTAGGCGCAGAGCAAAATTAAACGGTTCTGTGCTGCGAGCAGAGTCGGATTTTTTAAAAATCCGTGAAAGCGTTCGCCTCGGTTGATTTTTTCTTTCGGAAAAATTCAACTAGGACAGTCCGCAGAGTCAGATACCCTGATGGATACCAAATTTAGTCTAAGATGTTTTACAAGGCACTGACCCTGCGGCGATGATTTTTGTGTAGCGGCCTCTTTGGAAAATCCCACAGTTACGCCCGTACACGTGCCAATTCCAAGACACGCTAAACGTAG
>CALLMD010000021.1 GCA_938007935.1 uncultured Hellea sp. | reverse complement strand
TTCGATAATCGAGCTATCAATACAAAGCGGGACATCGGTCAGGCTTTGGATGAGCGGAATAACCTCGGCCATAATGGCGGGTTCATCGGCGAGTGGCACACCGACATTGACGTCCAAGACCTGCGCGCCCGCCTCAACCTGTTTTAGGGCTTCTTTTTTAACCCGCCAGTAATTGCCGTCCTTAAGCTCTTTGGAAAAGAGCTTGCGCCCCGTGGGGTTAATCCGCTCCCCTATCATCACAAAAGGCTCGTCAAAGCCAATGACGACTTCTTTGCTGGGGGAAGTTAATATTGTACGCGTCATAATATATCTTTCTAGCTATTTACGCCGACAATAGTCTTGGCCAGCTCGGCGCTAATCGCGGCGTCACGGCCAAATTTATCGGCCTTAATCGCGTCAGCAAATTCTTGATTTAGCGGCGCGCCGCCCACCATAATCGCAATCTCTTCGCCCCTCAAGCATCACGGCAACAAGGTTTTTACCAATGTCATGAATATCACCTTTAACCGTCCCAATTACGACCTTACCCGTAGAGGTCTTATTTTCGGAGGCGGCTAAAATCGGGCGTAATAAGGCCATGCCGCCTTTCATCGCATTTGCAGCTTGCAGAACTTCGGGCACGAATAAAATACCATCGCGAAAGTCATCGCCGACAAATTTCATGCCTTCAACAAGGGCATTATTTAGCACGGTGTTCGCATCCCAGCCACGATCTGGCAAAATTCACCTTACACTTTTAAAACTTCTTGAGGCTACACTCCAACGTATTAATTATCACTAAAATTTAAAATTCTTGATGTTTTTCAAACTCGTCGAGATAGAGACATCATATGGTAATTTTGGGTTATCGTGTTCAGCTATAAAATACCGCATTCCAGACATAGCGTTATGCTTAAAATAGGACTCAAATGGGATAATGCCTTCCCCGACATTTTTCATGAGGTTTGATGATATTTGGTCATAGCTAGCAGTCGCAAAATCAGCTTTATTAGCCCCCATATCTTTTATGTGACAAAGCTTAAACCGTCCAGGGTTAGACTTGAACAAGCCCAAAATATCAGCATCGGCCAGATAGGCCCAAAATAAATCCAATTCAAAATCTAAATTTTCAGGATCGCTATCATTGAGTAGAATTTCCATAGCCGTCGTACCACCACCAAGATCAGCAAATTCAAATTGATGATTATGATATGCCAAACGAATACCATTATCTGTAAGCTGTCGCCCAACTTCATTCATCAATTTCGCGTGGGTCTTCCAATCCTTTAATTCCCGCACATCATCATTAATCCATGGGACAACAACATATTTAAACCCGAGAGTTTTACTGGTAGTAATAAGAGGTTTTAAATCACCTTTGAGCATGTCTAAAGATATATGAGAGGCGGGAGACTTCAATCCAACCCGATCTAACATTGATTTCAATTCCAAGGGACTTGTTTTTTCAAAATTTCGAGCATTTAGTTCCACATAGTCATAACCTACACGCTTAATCATCTCGAGTGTTTCAAGGGGATTTTCTTCGAATATTTTACGAAGGGTATAGGTCTGTATGCCTACTTTAGAAATTATACCGGCAGTATTCTGCATGCGCTGCTTACACCCAATGACGCTCGTAGTAGACACGGCTAAAGCTGATATTGCAAATTGTCTTCTATTAAGCATATTAACTCCCGAAATTTAAACTCAAAGTGACAAAAATATTTAGCAATATCAATAAGAAACCAGCTTTTAAACCTATTTGACACACTTATGCTACTTGCCGCCATGGTGCCAATCATGGCATAAAAATTGAGATGAAAATTGAAAAAATTTGTATAGTCGGGGGCGGGACAGCAGGCTGGATGACAGCCGCTGGACTGGCGCATCGATTACAAAACTCAAACATCAAAATCGACCTCATTGAATCAAATCAAATTGGAACGGTTGGTGTCGGAGAAGCGACTTTGCCCCATATTCGCTTCTTCAATAACACTTTAGGTATCAACGAAGCCTCTTTCATGAAAGAGACCAAAGCCACATTTAAAATGGGAATTGAATTTTGCGATTGGGGGAAATTAGGTGATCGCTATATCCATCCATTTGGCGACTTTGGCATGCCAATCAACGGGATAGAATTTTATCATTACTGGAACAAACTCAGGCTCTCAGGTGACACCTCACATTTAGGCGAATACTCCTACCCTGTTGTTGCGGCGCAGCTAGGAAAATTTCGACGCCCAGATACAGACAGTTCTAAAATTGAATCAACTTTTGGATATGCCTATCAGTTTGATGCTGGTCTTTACGCAAAATTTCTAAGACGTCATGCAGAAAAAATAGGAGTGCTTAGAACTGAAGGTAAAGTCATTCACATAAACTGCAATAATGAAAACGGTTTCATAGAGTCAGTGAAACTTGAAAACGAAACAGTAATTTCAGCAGATCTCTTTATTGATTGCTCCGGTTTTCGAGGACTCTTAATTGAGCAAGCACTTAAGACTGGCTATGATGATTGGAGCAAATGGTTGCCCTGTAACCGGGCGATTGCCGTCGCCTGTGAGACCCGCGGTAAAAGCTTGCCGTATACCAGAGCAACTGCACGAAAATCTGGCTGGCAGTGGCGGATCCCATTGCAACATAGAACCGGAAACGGTCACGTTTACTGGAACGAGTTCATCTCCGATGATGAAGCCGCTCATCAACTTACTAACACGCTAGAGGGACCAGCCCTGACTGAACCCAAACAGTTGTATTTTAAAACTGGAAAACGGCGTGTTATGTGGAACAAAAACGTTGTCGCAATTGGATTGTCGGCAGGTTTTTTAGAGCCCCTTGAATCAACGTCAATCTATCTTATCCAAGAAGGAATTACTGCATTAATTGAGTTGTTCCCGGATAAAACTTTTCCGAAATCAGATATGGTTGAATATAATCAACGGATGGATTTACATTATGAACGTGTTCGTGATTTTCTACTCTTGCATTATGTTGCGACACAACGTGACGACTCAGAAATGTGGAACCATTTTCGAAATCTAAAATTTCCAGAGAGTTTACAAGACCGCATTGATAGCTGGCTCGGCAGAGGTTACATAGCGCGTTATGAATTTGGCGCATTTTTACCACCTAGCTGGGTTGCTGTAATGAACGGACAAAATCTAAACCCCAAAGCCTATGACCTCAGAGTAAACAGCTCATCGTCATTAGAAATAACTCAAAAAGTTAAAAGTCTTTCTGCTTCGATTAATCACGCAGTTCAAAATACGCCGGATCATCAATCTTTCATAGAACTGATTGGTGCGTCCATAAATGGGACCACTTAGATGCCCATTCAATCATGGTAGATAAACCAATTAATTCTATTCTTGTATGCGGTCATGGCCTTGCGGGGCAAATGACTTTGACGGCGCTTAGCCATAATTTACCCGATAACATTCAGATTATATATTTGAATTTGAAAGACACTCAAAGCTTTGATCAACTATATGGGTCATCTCTAAGGCCAACTGCTTATAATTTTCATTTGAAACTTGGTGTAACTGAACCTAACCTTTTACAGGCTGGCAAAACCTGTTTTTCATATGGAACAGGATATAAAAACTGGGGTGGTAAATCTTGGATACAAAGCTTCCATCTCCCGTTTCCAATTTGGGATAAAACTCCATTCCATCACTATTTAATGCAGCGGAATGAGCGCTTAGAACCATACCTTATTTCGGCATTAGCGGCAAAAACCGGCGTGTTCGCACATCCCCCGCGTGATGCTAAATCACCACTTTCCAATGCTGAATACGGGTATCATATTTGCCCTGATGACATGACAAACCTCTTGGCCCACAAAGGAGTTCCATCAAATGTTGCAATTATTAATGGAACACTCAAACACATAACTCACGGCAAGGGCAATAAAATTACATCAATTGCACTTGAAAGCGGCCAAATAATTAGTGCCGATCTTTATATTGATTGTTCGGGCCCAGAGGCCAAATTATTATCAGCCGTCGGTTCCACTACTCAATCTCTTCAATCCCATTCTGCCTTTATGAATAATATTCCAATCGATAAATTAGGCCCACCCATGAGCATAGTTGAAGCTTATAGTTTCGGTTGGCAGTCCAATACGCCCCTAAATGGTTCAGTTAACAGACTGACTGTTTTTAATTCAGGCTCTGAGTCTGATGCCCATATGTCTCATGGCTACGACCCAGATATTCATCTTTCTTTTTCTACGGGGCGCCGTCAAAGAGCTTGGGCAGAAAATTGCGTAGGTATTGGTCAAGCTGCAACAGTACAAACGCCTTTAACAGCCGTTCCTCTTATGCTTTTGCACAGAGACATCGATAGACTTTTGGAGCTTATTCCTATCACTGATGACATGGATATTGAACGGCGCGAGTACAATCAACGTTTCGACGATGATTGTGAAAATATGTGTTTATTTCAGGACGCACTTTTTGCCTCAGATGGTTTACCCACAGGGTCTTTTTGGGACGAAATAAGGAACAAACCGAAAAATCCAAAACTTACACGCAAACTAACTCAATTCGAAAGCAGAGGTTATCTCGTATCTTATGACTTTGAAGGTTTTAATCAAGAAGACTGGACAATTTTACATTTCGGCATGGGACGACGCTCTAAGCGCTACGATTTAAAAATAGATCAAGTAGATCAAGTAAATACGTTAAAACGCCTTACCTCATTACGAACAGCATGCGAGACAATTGTCAAAAAAATGCCTCCGCATGATAACTACATATCAAATTACTTGAACTATTTGGAAAAAAGAAATGGATCATAATCATATAAAACATATTGTAATCCTTGGCGGAGGCTCTGCAGGCTGGATGACAGCTGCAACTCTATCTCGCATGCTCAAGCCTGAAAATGTAAAAATCACCTTGGTCGAGTCCGAAGTAATTGGGACTGTGGGGGTTGGCGAAGCCACCATCCCCGACATTATTAACTTCAATCGAATATTGGGAATAGACGAACAAGAATTCATGAAGGCGACCAATGCCACATTTAAGCTTGGTATTGAGTTTAATGACTGGGGCCAGAAGGGTGATACATACATGCACCCCTTTGGTCATCATGGCGCGGATATGCTGGGTATCGATTTCCATCAATTTTGGCTACAATCTCAAAAAAACGGAAACCCTAACAAGATATGGGATTACAGTTTTGCAGCAAAAGCCGCTTATGCTAACAAGTTCACCCTACCTGTGAATGACCCTCGCTCTGTTCTTTCACAAATCAGGTATGCCTATCATTTTGACGCTACATTATATGCCAAATTCCTTAGAGGTTTTGCAGAAGGCCGCGGCGTTTTTCGTCTAGAAGGTAAAGTCAATAAGGTATCCGTTCACCCAGAAAATGGTCATATCAAAACTCTCCATTTGGAAACAGGTACAACCGTATCAGGAGATTTCTTCTTTGATTGCACAGGCTTTAAGTCCGTCCTATTATCAAAAACATTAGGGGTAGATTTCGAAAATTGGGGTCATTGGCTACCATGCGACACAGCACAAACCGTAGCCTGTAAACGCACAAAAGCTCTAACTCCCTACACTCAATCGAATGCAAAAGAGGCGGGATGGCAATGGCGTATTCCCACACAAACACGCGTTGGAAATGGACACATATATTCTAGTAAATATATGTCTGATGATATAGCTCGCAAGTCATTGCTCGCCGATATAGAAGGGGAACCTATGAGTGATCCTCGCTTGATCAGGTTTAAAACGGGTTGTCAAAAAAAGTTCTGGGAAAAGAACTGTATCGCCATTGGCCTTTCCGCTGGCTTCGTTGAACCATTGGAATCCACCTCACTTTATCTTATACAGGTCGGTATAAGCCGGTTTATTTCACTATTCCCTGATGGGTCATTGTCGCCGCTCGTACAAAAAGAATATAATCGTCAAATCTCTCAGCTATTTACACAAGTTCGTGATTTTATTATTTTACACTATTACGCCACAGAGAGAAATGACACACCGTTTTGGGAATATTGCTCTAACATGTCGATCCCTGAAAGTTTGAGTGACAAAATTAATTTATTCAAAGATGCGGGCCGTGTGTTTCGTTATGAAGACGACCTATTTGGTGAAACAAGTTGGGTTGCAGTTCTACTCGGCCAAAATATTATTCCAAAAACCGTTGATCCTATCGTTACAACAGTCCCAAACCAGCAAGTGGAGCGGAGTTTAAAATCCATGGAATCTGCTATTAGTGAGGCTATCAAAACTATGCCGTCTCATAATGAATTTATTTCAAAATATTGCCCCTCGGAGAATTCCGATGTTAAACTCTCACTCAACTGGATGTAATAAGTGCTACCTCATAATAATATTAAAAAAATCGTCATTGTCGGCGGAGGCACAGCAGGCTGGATGGCAGCGGCAGCTCTTTCTAAACTCCTAAATCATCCAGACATGGATATTCGTCTTGTCGAATCCGAAACAATCGGAACGGTTGGTGTTGGTGAAGCAACTATTCCCCATATTAGGCTATTTAATAATTTATTAGGTATAGAAGAAGATGAATTCGTTCGTAAGACAAATGCAACCTTTAAACTAGGTATTGAATTTTCTGATTGGGATAAAATTGGTCGAAGCTATATCCACCCATTTGGAAAATATGGTGTCGATATGGAAGGGCTCCGCTTTCATCACCATTGGCTTCGTCATCAAACGCTAGGTGATAACCATTCAATCGATGACTATAATTTACAGATTATGGCTGCGCGTGCAGGAAAATTCCAACGTCCTAAAAATGTTCAAAACTCGCCTCTTAGCGGGATTGAATATGCTTACCAATTCGATGCCACACTCTATGCAAAATTCATGCGCCAGCTCTCAGAAAAAAGCGGCGTTACCCGCACAGAAGGCAAAGTCATAGATGTAAAGCAAAACGCCGAAACGGGATTCATAGAAAGCATAACGCTTGAGAGCGAGGAAACTATAGATGGGGAATTCTTTATCGATTGTTCGGGCTTTCGTGGACTTCTTATAGAACAGACATTGAAAACCGGTTATGACGATTGGTCAGATGTTCTACCTTGCAACCGTGCTGTGACAGTCGCTAGCGAAAAAATTAGTGAACCTATTCCCTACACGAAGGCAACAGCAAAAAAGGCTGGTTGGCAATGGCGTATTCCCCTTCAATCTCGAACTGGCAATGGTCATGTTTACTGCGGAGACTTTATAAGTGACGAAGAGGCTTTGAATATATTAATGGCCGGACTTGACAGTAAGCCCATAAGCGATCCTAAATTTTTGCGGTTTAAGACAGGTGTCAGAAAAAATGTCTGGAATAAGAATGTAGTCGCTTTAGGCCTTTCCGCAGGCTTTATGGAGCCCTTAGAATCAACATCTATTCACATGATACAAACGTCAATTGCCCGTTTAATGACCCAGTTTCCAGACAAAGCGTTTAACCAAGTAGATATTGATTATTTCAATCGCCGAACATTACTGGAATACAAGCAAATCAGAGACTTTCTAATCTTACATTACTGTGTCACTGAACGTCATGATAGCGATTTTTGGAATTACTGTCGAAATATGACTATTCCAGAATCGTTACAACAACGTATCGACATCTATAAACATAACGCACGTCTTTACCGCCACGACAATGAACTCTTTGGCGCTTTAAGTTGGTTTGCCGTTATGCATGGTCAGGGTATAAAACCGAAAAGCTACCACCCAAATGTCAATATTATGCCTTCAGATGAACTTGATAGGCGCATGTCCGACATACGAAAGACTTGGATAAACTGCCTAAATACGATGCCTAGTCATCAAGAATTTATCGATCAAAATTGTAAAACTTCTTAGAGTTTACATTATTTTCTAAAAAAAAGGAAAGGTAAAAACCCTTCCTTCATTATCTTTATAATCTATTCAATCTAATTGAACTGATATCTCAAGCCGACTTTAATCCGGCGATCACCGACAAAGCCTGTGCGTCCAAATCTTTGGCCACTCGCATCAATTTGCTGAGAAGCTTTAGCTTTAGTATCCAAAATATTTGCGATCTGCAAACGCGCTTGAAGGGCATCCGTAAAGTCATACTTTAGAGAACCATCCAAATATCCACGGTCTTCTTGGAAGATCGGATTACCTGTTACAAAATCACGATAAGAGCTCAAATATTCGGATCGCCAGTTATAAGCTAGGCGAGCTTCTAATTTGTCATCCTGATAAATACCAATTAAATTGACTGCGTGTTCAGACAGTCCAAGGAAATTATCAACACCATAACGATAGATACGTTCAAAGCTGTCAGGCACCCCATCACCATCGGCATCCACAATAGGTAAAGGCGCATTGGTATCGGCATTAATGTAAGTATAGTTACTTTGAATTCCTGTATTCGCTAACAGTCCCGGTAAGTTCTTAAAGAAATGCGTATATGCAACTTCAACGCCCTCAACAGTAGCTTTATCCTGATTAAGATCACCATTATATACAATAGGAACTTCAATACCATCCAATGTAATGGTGTCTAAAGTCTCAGATGCATAGATGATATTATTCTTAATCTTTTTATGAAAAGCTGAAAGCGAGAACGAATTTTCTTCACCGAAATAATACTCATAGGATAAGTCAAAATTAGTAGATTCAATCGCTTTAAGATCCGGATTGCCACCATTCACGCTTATCTGGGTTGGAGTGATACCTAATGTAAGTGGAGGCTGTACTGATGCATCAAAAGTTCGAAGGAACGACATAGAATTGTTCCTAGACCCATTGAGCTGTTCAATTCTAGGTCGCGTGATAGTTTTACTTACCGCTCCTCGAAATAGCATCTCATCATTTAAATTCCATTTAACATTTAACGAAGGCAACCAATGTTCATCCGTATTTAATTCGGCGAATTGACTCTCTTCATTTGCTTGATTTAGATATGCTGCGGATTCAGGTGCAAACGCTGCAACTTGTGCATCGTTGTTCTCACTATAAGACGTCTCTAGATCTCCGCTAACATCAGTCTTAGAATATCGCAAACCTACATTACCCTCAAGAGACATGCCATTGTCAAATTCTGATCCGAAATTAAGCTTCGCATAAAAATTTTGAGTATCCTCAACAACTCGAGATATTGCACCACGACAGTCGTAATCAACGCGACCATTCACTCTTAAAGGTGCCCAATCTCCAAATTGAGGTGTTCCGCACTCACCTTGTGTCCGCTGAGCAATTAAGGGGTCACCCGTAAGAGCCGCCACCCAAGAATCATAATCCCTAATAAGTGCACGATCGGCAAATAACACCTGCGTGTTGTCACCAACAACAACACCGCCGCGTTGGAAGTTAGAAAAATCGACAAGTTCATAATTAGGTGTTTGAAGCTGTGATAATGGCAAATATGTGTTATTCGTAGCGCCATCCCATGGTGGGGCAATAGCGCCCCAGTTAAGGCCTGCCTGACGATTGGTCTGATCACGTTTCGCAATTCTTGCACCGACTTCAATAGAATCAAACCATCCATCATTGCCAAATTCATATTCTACATCGCCTCTAAAGGCCGTCATGTCGCCTTCATTTTGCTGAAAATTATCCGCCGCGAACATAAGAAATAAATTATTTGGGTCAGTAAGGTCACCATTGAGGGGCTCGCCACCATCCCATGCACCAGCAAATGTTCCATCACTAAATCGACGGCGCGGATTATTATTATCAGCCCCAACAAGATTGACCATTGGATTATCCACATCAGCATTTAGTTCAAAATTCGAAAAGAATCTTGTTCCGCCCCAAAGTTCAGTCCTATCAAACCTAGCTTTTGTGTGATGCCAATCCAAATTCACAAACCATTGATCTGATGGACGCCATTTGACATTCATACTGATATCTTGAGTCATAGACTCGTCTTGCTTGTTAATACCCAAATTCGTAAAGTTTGCGCCATCTCCACCAATCCAATCCCTTAGGTCGTTAGAAATAACACCGGTATCATACAAGCCTGTAACAGCCTGAGTCATTTCACAGGTTGGGTCAGCAGGTGTAGCATCATTACTCCCATTACATTGCGGAATTCCGTCAGAACTGAAAGGGCTTGTAGTGAAATCACCAACTAAACTCGTGGAGCCAAATGATTCCCCATCAGGAAACCATTCCAGTGTACGTTCATTATTATCGACAGTATTTTCTATACGTGCAAATTTACCAGTTGCTTTGAAAGTACCTTCATTATTTTGCCACTGAGCAGATGTGTAATAAGCCTGCCTCTCACGATCAACATCATTTGTTCTGAGCTGAAATCCGCCTGGTATTGCAATGGTCTCGCCAGTATTAACAGTAATCGGCGTTAACGGCCCAATTTGAAAACCATGTAAATCCGATTTCAATTCGGAATGAGAAAATGACCCTAGTAGACCAAATTCGCCACGTGATCCATCCCAACGGTCACCCGCAATTATACTAACATCTGGGCTCCACTTTTTACGTAAATCAGTATAAGTGCCATCAGCAGTGATAACAGCAAATTTATCTGGCTTATCGAATGGCTCAAGTGTTCTTAGGTTAACAGTACCACCAATACCGCCTTCAATAAGGTCAGCTGTTGTATTCTTGTAAACATCAACAGCACCAATTAATTCAGGTGGGATTGTACCAAAATCAAGCGCACGTCCACCGTTCGCAGAGAATGTATCTCGACCATTAAGCTCAGAGCGGACAAGCGTAAGTCCACGGATTAAGTTGCCTCCGCCTTCTGGAGAAGGAAAATCACCACCATTGCTATTTGTAACATCGAAACGCTGAACCACAACACCAGGCAATCGCGCCAGCGCTTCAGCAACTGACAAATCAGGAAGAGTACCCACATCAGAGGCTGTAATTGAATCAATTGCAGTATCAGCATCGCGTTTTAAGTCTCGGGCATCTTTAAGCGCACGGCGAATACCTGTGGTCACAATCTCGTCAACGCTGTCATCATCAAGAGATACTGTTGTGTCTAGAACTGCGTCTTGCGCGATTACTGCAGGAGCAAACATTAACATCGCCAATGCTGTAGACGCGCTCAGCAAAAGCTTACCTGTAATGCCTGTGTTAGATAAAGATATATTACTCAAGATATTATCCCCTTAGTAAAGTAAGTATGACCATTAAAGGCTGTTTTATGTTCTGGTCAGACAACTCTCCATGAGAGTCATGCAGCAGATTACTAGAAAAAGACACCATATGTCTTACGTTGTCAATTAATTTATCTCAAGGTGCATGGAATTTTCTTTAGGCGTGTTTTATTTATCACAGTCAGGAAAGCAGAGAACACCCTACTTATAAAAAAATATATTTTAAATCACCCCATCCTTCAGCAATTTAGCCGCATGGTCGGCCGCCCTCGCGGAGAATGCCATGTAAGTTAGTGACGGATTTTGGCACCCTCCAGATGTCATAAATGAGCCGTCCGATATAAATAAATTTGGTATATCCCAACTTTGATTAAACCCATTCAATACTGAAGTATTAGGGTCCCTGCCCATTCGCGCGGTTCCCATTTCATGAATACCGTTTCCATGAGCCGGAATGTGGGGGTTCTCAGGATTATCATGACGCGGATTAACAATGCCAGCCGCTTTCATCATTTCAATGCCGTCTTTTGTCGCCTGTTTAATAAGTTTAATTTCATTTTCACGCATTTTTGCATCTATAATTGGAACAGGAAGCCCCCACTTGTCCTTTTTTGAGGAATGAAGCGTAATTCTATTACGTTCGTCAGGTAATATTTCAGCAAAAGCAATGATAGAATAGCTCCATGGCCCAGGCTTGCGCCCCGTCATCTTATATTCTTCACCAACACCAGGCGAATTTACATTTTGATTGCCATACCTGTATATCCTGCCCTGATATCCATAGCCCCGCACAAAGTCTTGACCTTCCTCAGTGTGATTACGAAAACGTGGGATGTAAAAACCATTTGGCCTGCGTCCCACGTGATACTTATCCATCATCCCAGGCATAGTTCCACCAGCGCTGGCGCAGCCCACGTGATCCATCAAATTCTTTCCGAGTTGCCCAGAAGAATTAGCTAAACCATTTGGAAAGTGAGCATTTGCAGAATTAAGCAGAATCATCGTCGAAGGAATAGTCCCAGCATTCAAAAACACCATCCGAGCCGTATAGGTCTTTGTAGCTTTTGTTTTAACATCTACCGTTTGCACACCCGAAATACGGTTTTTCTCATGATCATATTCTAATTTATGCACAGCAACGTTCGTAATCATAGTCATGTTACCCGTTCGCTCTGCAGCTGGTAATGTTGCAGATACAGAGCTAAAATAAGCACCAAAGATACAGCCACGCTCACAAAGCGCCCTTGACTGGCACTTACCACGCCCAAGCTCCATTTGCTCCTCGGTCGGCTGCGTTAAGTGCGCGACACGGCCAGGAATAACTTTGCGTCCCGGAAACGAAGATTCTACTTTTTCTTTAAAAACGTCTTCTGCGCATGTTAATTCATGAGCTGGCTGAAAGACGCTGTCAGGTAATATTTCAAGACCTTCTGATGAGCCAGAAATTCCAGCGAAACGCTCTACATGGTCATACCAGGGCGCAATATCTTTATATCTAACGGGCCAATCGACACCAATATTTTCTTTTTTATTGGCTTCAAAATCTATTTCCGAAAGCCGGTAAGTTTGACGCCCCCACATAAGCGACCTTCCGCCTTTATGGTAACCTCGGCGCCATTTATAATCTTGCCCCTCTGGCGTAATATAAGGATGTTCATTGTCATCCACCCAATATTGCTTCGTGTTTTGATTATAAGCATAGACTTCCGATTGTATCGGATGTTTTTTAATGTCTTCTGGCGTTTTCCGGCCAAGATTCGGCGTATCCCAAGGGTCAACGTGATCTTTATAATCCTCGACAGGATCAATATCACGTCCACGCTCAATGACCGCAACCTTGAGTCCACGCTCGGCTAACTCCTTAGCCACCCAACCACCGGACATTCCGGACCCAACTATTATTGCATCAAAATCGTACATTATGTCGCCCAAGCCTTACCAATTTCAGAAAATGGGACACAGCCCCTAAAGTCACCAGGGACAGGATCATAGTGAAGTTCCTCTGTCGCTCCTGGTTCGGACATATAGTAAGCAGACACAATCGTATGCTTCATATCCTTATAAAATTTATCTTCGATAGAGTCGTTGAAAACTTTTGAATCATAGTCCGCCAGTTTAGCCTGACGCTCCGCAGGTGACAGCGCAGCGAAACTACCTTCGAGTTCATTACTAACACCCCTAAGACCTGCGCGCCAATAAGCCCGAAAGCTATCATCCCCCCACTCTGAGACGAGAGATTGAATAGTCTCAGGAACGCCAGCCTCAATCGCTCCAGCGGTATCTGTCTTAGGCATAATCGTTTGAGCTACTGCAGATAGAAAGGCAAATTCTTTCGCATTAAAAAACTGCCCCTTAGCCGCATAAACCAAGTCTCGATTGCCGCTGACACTTTTGCTATCATCTCGAGTTTTAGGCTTACAAGCGGTGAGCGCACCTGTCGCGGAGATTGCCAATAAGGCCTTGATCGTATCTCGGCGCCCCTCATTCAAATTACTCATCATTATTATCTCCAGCGCTAGCTGCAATTTTTTTGTGAAAGAGGAATAAAATACCAAAGGCCAAAATGAGCAGTAACGGGAAATAAATGAGCATAGAGAGCGCACCTCTTCCCGCTGCCACCTCTATGGCATCACCTGTAACGCCGCTAGCTTTCGCAACCTCTCTAGCCCCATCGATCCAACCGCCGATAACTGGATTCCAGAAGGTCATAGCAAACATACCGGCCGCACCTACTAACGACATGCCTAAAGCGCCAGTCTTTGGCAGGTATTCGCCTGTAAATCCAATCATGGTCGGCCAAAAATAACAGACCCCGAGAGCAAAAACCATGGCAGAGACATAAATCATTGCTCCGCTGGCTTGGCTCATTAAGAAAATTCCCAAGGCTGTAAATATAGCAGACATCAACAAAACACCCACAGGGTTAAAAGCATGAACAACTGGCCCCGCGAAGAAGCGGCCTACAGCCATCATACCTGTTACCAAAGCCAAAATTAACATAGGTGATGCCCCTGAAGACCCAAGAATACGCTCCACCCATTGCTGAGGCCCGAATTCTGACGTTGCCGTGAGGGACATAAGTCCCATAACAATAATCAAAAGAATAGCATCTCTATCACGCCCCCCCAAAAGCTTCACCAATACATAAACCAGCGCCAATACAGCCAGAAGAGGTAACAATACACCTAAAGGTATACCCGCAATAAAACTATTGGGCGTGCCTATAACAGCCAACAAGGCCAAGATTGCCACTAGAACAATTAAACCTTTTTGATTTACGCCTTCGGTCTTCGTCGTTGTTGGAAATACGGAAGTAAAAACCATGTAACCATAAAGAAGCGTTGGTAGAATCATGACCCCAATTTGCGATTGCCATCCCAAACCCATCTTCGTCATGAAATAAGAAACCAAGGACCCGATGACGATTCCGCCTGGGAACCATACATGAAAGCGATTCAACCATTTGGTTTTTTCATTTTTATACATATCCGCGATCATCGGATTACAAGCAGCCTCCACCGAACCGTTAGCAAATCCAATAAAAAAGGTTGAAATTAGCAAACCCAGAAAACCGCCAGCGAAAATCGTTAATCCCAACCCTAACAAATGCCCAAAGAAAGCAAAAATCATGATGAGCCGAGGACCCAGTGTATTGTATAAAAACCCGAAAATAACCATAGCGAACGGAAACCCTAAAAAGGCCATCCCGTTCACCCAACCAAGCTGCGTATCCGTTAAGTTAAACTCAGTATTGAGCTGCCCTAGAATACCTGCGCGAATCGCGAAGGTCATTGCCGTCACAATCAACGACAAACAACTTAATAAAAATAATCGATTATGTTGAATCCCCTGACCAACAACTTGTGTATTCGCCGCCATATTTCCCCCCTAAGCTATGCCCATCATTTTTCTTAACGCTTCAGTGTCGATATCGCCACCAGCAAAATCGTCAAACGCTCTTTCTGTCACGCGAATAATATGATCCGAAACAAACTTCGCACCCTCCCTTGCACCATCCTCCGGATGCTTAAGTGCGCACTCCCACTCCACAACCGCCCAACCATCAAAGCCGTAACCGGCTAACTTAGAAAATATCGCCTTGAAATCCACCTGTCCATCACCCAAAGACCTAAAGCGGCCTGGACGATCGACCCATGACTGATAACCGCCATAGGATCCAGACTTTCCATTAGGCCTGAACTCCGCGTCTTTAACATGAAACATGCGGATGCGCTCATGGTAGTGATCGATAAAGCTAAGATAATCCAGCGACTGTAAAACAAAATGACTCGGGTCATAAAGAATATTACAGCGAGGATGATTATCAACTTCTTTTAAAAATCGCTCGAAGGTCACCCCGTCATGCAAATCCTCACCTGGATGGATTTCATAACAAATATCAACACCGCACTCCTCGTAAACATCCAAAATTGGACGCCATAAACGCGCCAATTCTTTAAAACCCTCCTCAACAAGTCCTGCAGGTCTTTGAGGCCATGGATACATATATGGCCAAACAAGAGCACCAGGGAAACTCACCGAGCGATTAACACCTAAATTCCTAGACGCATGAGCCGCGAGCTTAACTTGCTTAGTGGCCCATTCTTGACGCGCGGCAGGCTTCCCACGCAGAGCTTCTGGCGCAAAACTATCAAAGGCAACATCATAAGCAGGATGCACGGCAACTAACTGCCCCTGAATATGGGTGGATAGCTCCGTAACCTCAACGCCATATTCGCGAAGCTGCCCTTTATATTCATCGCAATATGTTAGACTCTCAGCTGCAAGCTCCAAATCAATACAAACGGGGTTGTCCGTAGGAATTTGCACGCCCTTATAACCCGCATCAGCCATCCATCGACACGCATTTTCCATTGTATCAAAAGGTGCATCACCCATGAACTGAGCCAAGAAAATAGCTGGGCCTTGTATAGTCTTCATTGCAGTACCTCTGTCCAAGCGGAGTTATGTTTTTGACTCTCAATCAGAGCCTCGATAAAACTCATACCACGTACAGCGCTATCCATTGAAGCACTCAAGCTTCCACCGCTGCTAATGGCACGAGAGAATTCAAGGTAAATATTAGCAAAAGCCTCTAAATATCCTTCAGGGTGCCCGGCGGGCGTCCTATACATAGATTGAACATCTTCAGAGAGATAACTTTGAGCTGAGGTCAGAATTTCAGCTGGCCTATCAAGATAAGTTCGCATCATTCTATTTGGGTTTTCCTGCGCCCAGCTTAATCCACCCGTCTCGCCATATACCCGAAGCGTCAAGCCATTCTCGCAGCCCACACAAATCTGGGACGCCGACAAAACACCTTTAATGCCATCCTCCATCCTAAACAGGACTGAGCCGTCATCATCCAACAACCTTCCCGGTGCAAAAATATTTAAGTCTGCCGCAACATGAGTCATACGCTTACCCGTTACATACTCAGCCAAATTATGGGCATGTGTTCCAATATCACCCATACAACCAGATTTGCCGCTTTTGGCAGGATCAGTACGCCACTCAGCTTGCTTATTTTGAACATCTGTCGCCAACCACCCCTGAATGTACTCTACAAATACCTTTCGGATTGAACCTAGCGCCCCACTTTGAATTAGCTCACGCGCCGACCGCACCAGGGGATAACCCAAATAGGTATGAGTAAGTGCGTATTTAAGACCCGTTTGCTTGGCAAGCGCACGCAACGCTTGCACTTCCTCTAAGTCCTTCGTTGCGGGCTTGTCCGACAACACATGAAACCCATTTTCAAGCGCTGCTTTAGCAACAGGATAATGCACATGGTTGGGCGTAACAATTGATACAAAGTCCATTCGCTGATCTTCTGAAAGAGCCGCTTCGGCTTTCATCATGGCATCAAAGTCTTTGTAAACCCTTGAGGGGTCAAGCCCAAGCTGCTGCCCCGTCAATTTCGAATTTTCAGCATCACGGGAAAATGCGCCACAAACCAACTCAAGTTTATTATCTAGACGAGCGGCCAATCGATGAACTTCACCAATAAAAGCTCCCTGACCTCCGCCAACCATGCCAAATTTCACTTTACGTTGAATCCTATATCTCCGCTGATTTATGTATTTAACTCAGCTTTATTTATTATTCACGCTGACATCGTTGTCAAATATTTTCTATTCCGTTGACCTCAAAAGCAGAACCCAATCACGGCCATCCCACATAGGAGGCAGCCCAAATCTTACCTGCCCCTTCCCCTGAACCGTCTTGCTTCGCTACTTTGTAGATTGCCACCCATCAGAATGCGTGAAACCTACATCCAGCCTGAAATCGGGCGATGGTGAACACGCCATCAGAAACAAACATAATAAAACAAAGTCGAGTGAATATTGAGACCATAACTCTACCCCCGATATACAACTTCGCAAACTTGACATCGTTGTCAACGTCGCTATTTTTTAATGAAATAATATTCAATAATTTGGGAATCATTATGTCACGAAATCACATTTTAAAATTAGCTGCTTTCTGTTCACTGATGGCCTATGCATCGACAATCCAGGCTGCTGAAATACCAAGTTTTGACATGAAACGCTGTGTGAATATGGGTAACAGCTTGGACGCCCCCAAAGACATTAGTTGGGGGCAGCCTATAGATACGGCCCATTTTGCAATGATTAAAAATAAAGGATTCGATACAGTTCGCATTCCTGTCCGCTGGAGCGACTATACAGGCCAAGGCCCAAAATATATAATCGAAACTGATTTTATCAAAAATGTCGAACGCATTGTCTCATCTGCACTAGCCAATGATCTCAATGTCATTCTTAATGTTCACCATTTTGACGACTTAATGACTGATCCGGCAGGTAATCTTCGAAAATATGTAGAAATCTGGCGTCAAATCGCACCGTACTTTGCAAACTACTCGGATAGCCTGTGGTTCGAAACGCTCAATGAACCCCATAAAAAGCTAAAGGGGGATATATTGCACGCCACGCAAAAAGCAGCGGTATTAACAATTCGTCAAAGTAACCCAAACCGCATTGTTATATTAGGCGGCGAAAACTGGTCAGGCATTAATAGCCTAGAAACCAACATACCTCCAATGGATGACAATATCGTTTATACCTATCATTATTATGATCCTTTTGACTTCACCCATCAAAAAGCGCCTTGGCTTGGTAAAGACACGCCTATGACGAAAAGAGGTTGGGGCAATAAACAAGACCGAGCAGAACTTAAAAGCTCCATAGAAAAAGCCACTAATTTTAGAACCAAAATCAACCGCCCCGTTTTTGTGGGTGAATACGGTGCCTATGAAGGCATCAAAAATAAAGACCGTGTCAAATACGTAGGTGCCGTCAGAGCGGCATTAGATTCTGCTGAAATTCCATGGTGCCTTTGGAGCTTTTCAAATACATTTTCGTTGTTTAATTCCGCAACCCAAAAATGGGATGAAGACATGCTTCAAGCTCTCGATACAAAATCACTGCCTGTGGTCGACAAAACCATTCGGACACGAGTTACAACAGAAGTCACTGCCAATACAGCTCATGAAGCATGGGGCAATTTCAAGGCATATTATGCGGGGAAAACAAACTTTACAAAAGACACACTCGCTGGTGTTGCCGTCATTAAGCCTGGTCAGGAAATTCACCCTCCACATAAACATGAAGAGGAAGAATTTCTTATGGTACTTGAAGGTAACGGAACTTGGACTATCGGTAATAAAGACTTTCCCGCCAATGCAGGTGACATGATATATGCCGAATCTTGGGATTTGCACGGCCTGAAGAATACAGGGGCGACACCTTTAAAGTTTGTCGTATTTAAGTATAACAAGAAATAAGTATATGCCGCTTTTCGTTATATGCGGCGTATCTGGGTCTGGAAAATCCACCATTGGACGCTTATTGGCCCAGGACTTAAATTATCCTTTTATTGAAGGAGATGATTTTCACCCCGCCTCAAACATAAAAAAAATGAGTGCAGGTAAGCCTCTTACTGATGAGGATCGAGTAGATTGGCTTATCGCCATAAGTGAAGAAGTAAACTCCTTTGATGAACAGCCCATCATTTTAGCCTGCTCTGCTTTAACGCCATTTGTTCAAAATAATCTTCAAACCAAATGTAAACCACCGATTTATTGGATTAAGCTAAATGTAAGCCCAAAAGAAGTCACACGTCGCATGAAACAGCGCGAGCATTTCATGCCACCAAGCCTTGCTCAAAGTCAATTTGAGGCTTGGACCCCTCCCTCTTGCGGGCATGAAGTTAACGCTAATGATAAGCTTCCAAATATCCTGAAAAATCTTCGAGAGTTTGTCGAAAATTTATAGCTTAGCTCTTGCACTTTATAGAATCCGCGCTCTGTTCTTTAAGTGAAACACTTGCAATCGCCAAATCAAGCCCAGACGTACCCCTGATAGCAAATGGATGCTTTAAATCAGACATACCCTGAAAACAACTCAGAGAAATTCTCGTTTCCACCCACTCATCAGAAAGCTGAATAGTTTTAAAATTTGAGCATGTTGCACCATTGATACAACTCATACCAACATTTGCGAACTTTGGCCCTTGAATCCATTTCGTCTCAAAAGCAAGTTCCATAGCGCCATTGGTTTCACGTTGAAAATCCATGCCATAACTTGAAGTAGAAATTGAAAACATGGCATCAGCCTGTGTAAACTTCACTCGAATAGCATCTTCCTGGGCTGCACGGTCAAAGGCTGTTACTTTTGTACCATTGCCATCAAACGGCACATCAATATTGATTCCATTCACGGCAAAATCCCATGGAGATGGGACAACACCTTTCTGAAAAAACACTCCCTTAGATCCCGCGCCATTTATGACAAGCCCATCATCTTCAGGCAGGTCAGCCATAGTAACTTTATCTTTGAGTGACAGACCATAGCCCAATTCAAACAATGGGTCATAGTTGGCATGGTGAGGGTTTAACTTGACCTGTGTCGCCAATTTCGGCCATGAAAATGATAAGCGACCAGTAAAGTCATAGTCAGGCCTTGTCTGAAAAATGAGATCTGAAACACCTGCAGCTTCACTACCAGGCAGCCAAGACGCAATAAAAGCATCAGATGCATTAATTTCAGTATTTACCCAAAGCGGTCGGCCAGACAAAAATACGGAGACAACCGGTATTCCCGCCGATTTATATTTCAACAGGTTTTGAGTGTCGAAGTCATTCGGCACGAAATCGACATTATCTCTGTCTCCTTGAAATTCTGCGTATGGGTCTTCGCCATAAACCGCAATAATAACATCTGCATCACTCGGAATTGTGTCTCCTGTCGCGTCATACGTTACACGACCGCCTGCCTTACTAACTTCTCTTTTAACTGCGGAAAGGAAAGTCTCTCCGCTTGGGAATTCGTCGTTATCGTACCCTCCGCCTTGCCAAGACAGCGTCCAGCCACCTGAAAACTTACCAATAAAGTCAGCCCCTTTGCCGACAATGTGAATTTTTGCGCCTGCAGATAAAGGTAAGGTTTGGTTATTATTTTTCAGGAGTACTTGAGACTTGCGAACAGCTTCGCGCGCAACATCCCTATGCTCCTTTGAACCTAAAAGATCTATCTTACCCGCCAGTGGCCTTGCACTTGGTTTTGGTTTTTCAAAAATTCCAGAATTAATTTTAACCCGTAATATGCGGCGAACGGCATCATCTAACCGCTCCATCGGAATTTCACCTGACTCTACATGTTTCAAAGTAGATTCATAAAGCCCTTTCCATGTATCGGGTGCCATATACATATCCAGCCCTGCATTAAGGGATTGCGGACAATCAGTTGCCGTGCAGCCAGGGATTAAGGCATGCCCATTCCAATCACCGATAATAAAGCCATTAAAATTCATTCGTCCCTTTAAAACATCGGTCATCAATTCCTTCTGGCCATGCATAGCTTGGCCTTGCCAAGCAGAAAAACTAGCCATAACGGATTGTGCGCCATCCTCCACGGCTGTTATGTACCCGCCTAAATGAATATTTCTAAGCTCAGATTCTGATATTTTCGCATCCCCCTGATCGGTTCCATTCTCAGTTCCCCCATCACCTAAGAAATGCTTGGCTGTTGAAATAACACGGCTCGGCCCCATAAATTCATCGGTTCCGATTTTACCTTGCAGCCCCTCAACAATTGCTCCGCCGTAGGACTTAACTATTTCAGGCGATTCCGAAAACCCCTCATACCCTCGGCCCCAACGGTCATTTTGAGGCACCGCTAAGGTTGGCGCAAACGTCCAGTCATGACCTGACACATTTAATTCAACTGCTGTAATTTCCGCAATACGTTTGACCAATGCGGGATCATTAGCAGCGCCTAACCCCACATTGTGAGGAAAGATAATGGCACCCGTTAAGTTAGCATGTCCGTGAACCGCATCAATTCCCCATATTACAGGTACAGCGACCTCAACCCCCTCGGTGTCTAAGGATGCTTCGAAATAAGCATCTGCTGCGGTAAGCCATTTTTTTGCTTCTGCGTAAGGCAAATCCCCAGGAGCAGAATTACCACCACTCAGAACAGATCCTAAACGATATTGTTTAACTTCTTCAGGCGTTACCGCATTGCTATCAGCTTGAATAACCTGACCAACTTTTTGCTCAAGTGTCATTTTAGCTATGATTTCGCTAACGCGTTTTTCAACAGCGGGGTTGAGAGGCGGCGTTTTTACTTCAGGCCAATTTTCAGCAGAAATGACTTCGCCTTCAGTCACAGATTTGTAAAATGAGGTATTTTCTTTCATCACTTTATTCACAGCTTCTTTGGCGCCCGTGTGAACATTATTTTCTGATGATACATCTAACTGACAAGCCACTGTCGATAGTGTAGTCAATATTACGAATAAAGCCGTACATTTATTTTTTTTAAACCGCATAATTTTCCTCGCCTATGTGGCTCTAAGAGTAATCGCTTTAGGAGTATAATAGCAATAAAATTGACAACGTGAGACACACTTAGCTATAAACTATAAAAAAACAAGTGTATTTCGAAAGACTGGAAAGAAGAATATTTTTGACAATTGATCGACGCCAAGTCTTATTAGCTTCTTGCTTACTCCTGCTGGCTTGCAAGGAAACTACATTTCATGAAACTGAAACAAATTCTATTTATGAAGCATTTTCCAAGCAATTCTTTAGTTTTATCGACCTCGATGAGAAATTCGAAATACTGGGAAGCGGCTATCAGTGGTCTGAGGGTCCTGCATGGGATAATGCCCGTCAAAGATTATATTTTACAGATGTACCCCAAAATATTGCCTACAGCTGGGATGCTGAAAATGGAGTCCAAAAGTTCTTAATGCCATCAGGCGCAGATGTCTCAGAAGGATTTCGAGAACCTGGGGCAAATGGTTTGTATATCAGCCGAGAGGGTCAGCTCTTAATCTGCAATCATGGTACACGATCCGTTGAGGCTATGGATATCGAAACTAAAATTCGAACAACTTTATCAGATAATTTCAATGGAATGTTATTTAACAGCCCCAATGACTTAATTGAAGGCCCAGACGGTACAATTTACTTCACTGACCCCCCTTATGGACTCGCAAACTTAGATGAATCGACTCTTAAAGAGCTGAAAATAAACGGCGTTTACGCCCTGGCCACTAATGGAGACATTAGCCCTTTAATTAAAGACTTAATGCGGCCAAACGGCATAGGGCTGTCACCTAATGGTAAAACCTTATATGTCGCGCAATCTGCGCCCAATGCACAACACATTTACACCCTCGACCTAACTGACCCTATGGGGACAAAAGCCTTTTTTGCGGATTTAAGCATATATGCCGGTGAAGATTCACCGGGTTTGCCAGATGGCATGGCTATTGATTATAAAGGCAACCTTTTTGCGACAGGTCCTGGCGGGATTTTCATAATTAATCCATCGGGGGAAATATTAGGTCGCATAAAAACAGGGAAAGGCAGTGCAAATTGTACATTCGGCGAAGACGGATCAACTTTGTTTATAACAAATCATGATCGTCTAATTAAACTGAAAACGAAAACGCGCGGCCTTCAGTGGACATAATGTTAGAATACCAAGCCATTTTCGCGACCATAATCGCGTTGACCATGCTTTTATTGCTTATTCTAAAATATCGAATGAATGCGTTCATTGCATTACTGACTTGTTCAATATTCGCAGCATTACTAGCAGGCATGCCTTCGGAAGTAGCGTTTAAAACAATACAATCAGGCTTTGGAGGCACACTAGGTTTTATCGCCCCGGTGATTGGTCTCGGCGCAATATTCGGTGCAATTATGGAGCAAAGCGGCGCAATCGGTGTTCTAGCTCGGCGCATAGAAAAATCAGCTAGTACTAGCAAACAAACATATGCCGCGGGAGTTATGGGATTAATCGCCTCCATTCCTGTGTTCTTTGATGTCGCACTTATAATTCTATTACCTTTTATTAAAAATCTCGCGAGCAAAGCTGGGAAACCCGCAATGTTTTTTGGCCTCCCTTTATGTGCCGGACTAGCCGTAGGCCATGCCTTCATTCCGCCAACCCCAGGACCTATTGCAATAGCGGATTTAATGGGAGCTAATTTAGGTCATGTCATAGCTATTGGCGCAATAACTGGCTTCATTTGTATAATTATCGCCGGGCCTCTACTGGTAATATTCTTGGATAATAAGAATAGGTTGCCGGGTATCACTGAGCCACACCAACTCATGACCGAAAGCAACCCATCACCACCAACTAGCTTTGGCACTGCCCTCTCAATTATGCTTTTTCCGATTGTTCTAATCATGGTTGGTACAATTGGAAAAATGTTTCTGCCTGATGGAAATGCTAAATATATTATCAGCGTAGCCGGGCACCCCTTTACGGCGTTAATATTGGCTTGTGCACTAAGTTGGTTCTACCTACGCCCCACAAACAAAACAAAACAGAACCGCCTCAAAGAGGCTTTAACAAAAGCAATGGAACCAACAGCCCTTGTTATTCTGGTAACTGGCGCTGGAGGTGCCTTCAAACAAGTTTTAGTCGATACAGGCGCAGGTGCCCAAGTCGCTCAATTTTTTATGTTATGGGGACTAGCCCCCGTTATTCTAGCATTCTCATTGGCCCTTATATTGCGTCTGGCTCAGGGCAGTGCAACTGTCGCTATGATCACCGCAGCAGGCCTCATGGCCCCAATTGCAAAAGGTATTGACCCCAGCCAATGGCAATTAGCCGTTTTGTGTACTGCGATTGCTGCTGGTGCGACTGGGTTTTCTCACGTCAACGATTCTGGCTTTTGGCTCGTCAGCCGCCTTTTTAATCTGACTGAGAAGGAAACGCTCAAAAGCTGGACGCTCTCAACAGGTCTAATTTCTTTGACAGGCCTATTGGTTAGTCTCGCTCTATATGCTTTATTTGGGTGATGAATGTGATTTAGATTTAACCTGATGGGTATACGTGACCAATATTAGAAAACTCGCAGGTTATGGAATTGGCGATTTTGGCCTAAATATTTACTGGCAGACAGTATCATTATTCTTGGTTTTTTGGTACACAACAGTCGTTGGAATAGATCCAAAACTCGCAGGTTCAATATTTTTCATTGGCATGGCCTGGGACGCCATTTCAGATCCAATTATGGCCTCTTTAGCCGAACGAGTTAAAACACCCTTTGGAACCTATAGGCCATTTCTCTTATTTGGAAGTGTATTCACGGCAGGCGCTTTTACATTATTGTTTTGGGTTCCGCCATTTACGGGATGGCCACAAGTCTTAATGCTTGTTTTGACCTGCCTCATTTTTCGAACGACTTATACAATAGTAGCTATCCCTTATAGTGCGATGGCATCTAGAATTACCTATGATAGCCTAGAGCGAGCAGATTATTCCGGCGCGCGGATGTTCTTTGCCTTTATTGGCCTATTAGTCGTATCTTGGTTTCTATGGCCAATGATCGAGTTGTTTACAAGAATAACTGGATCAGAACAAACTGCTTTCCAATATGCTGCAGCGGCAGGAGGTACGGTAGCTGTCTTAGCCCTATGGATGTGTTTTGCTTTAACGGAGGAACAGTCCCTCCCCATCAAAACAATCCAGTCAGAAAAAATTTGGCAAGGTATCGTACACAATGTTAAATCCAATCGGGCCCTGAGAGTATTGCTCCTTATAATATTATTAAAGTCAGCTTCAGGAACCTGTCTTGGAATAACATTAATTTTTTATATTGAGGCCAATCAAGTATATTTGGCTCCGAAAGAGTTTTTATATACAGCCTTTGCTGTAGCTACCGTTATTTTCATACCAATATGGACTATTGCCATTCGCAAGTGGGGTCGAAAGAAAATTTGGATTATTTCAGCAATTATTTATATCTTAGCGGCCATCCATATGATGTTTAACCCTGTACTTACGATTGCAGGTATTCCGGTGCATATAACGTTATTTAGCGTATGTTCCGCTGCGCATGTTGTTATATTTTGGGCCCTTATACCTGATGCCGTTGAATACGGGCAAATACATAGCGGTTATAGATCAGAAGCTGGTGTATTTGGGTCTGTCCTCATTACACAAAAACTATCCAGCGGAATAATGGGGCTAGTAGTCGGATTCGTTTTATCTGCATTCGGGTTTTCGAAAGATGCAGTAATGCCACAAGAGCTTGGAAATGATTTAAAGCTATTTATTGCTTTTTGCCCCGCGCTTTTACTTGCATTATCAATTATTCCAATCCTATTGTTACCCATGGGCAGAGATTCACATAAAAAGATTATAACTCAATTGAAGAACGAAGATGTTTAAATGGTAAGAATGATCGATGTTGCTAAACACGCAGACGTATCCCTCAAAACAGTCTCGCGAGTTTTAAATAATGAACCTCATGTGCAGGAAAAAATTAGAAAACGTGTTTTTGAATCAATCAACGAGCTAGGTTATATTCCTAGCACATCGGCTCGGAGCTTAAGAAGCTTACGTACTTATTCTATTCACCTTATCTCAAACTCCATTGAAGGCGCCTTCATTAATACAGTGCAATCGGGGGCTTTGTTGTCCTGCCAAAAGCATGGCTATAGCCTACTCATTTCACTTTTAGATTCCGAAATTTTAAATAATCCTAAAGCTCTAAAGAAATGGTGTGCAGAATTCGTGGTTCAGAAAAGGCCTGACGGCGTCATTCTCGTACCGCCCCATTCCGATAATATTGACCTCAATTCAATATTGAACGAAGCCAATATTCCAATTAGCCGAATTGGCCCAAATGAGATTATTGATAAAGATAATTCAACTATAATGATTGATGATCGAAAGGCTGCCAGAGAAGTCACAGAATACCTTATTTCGCTCGGCCACAAACGCATTGGTCACGTAAGAGGATCTGAAGATCAAGGAGCTACGCATAAACGTTACAGTGGATATACCGATGCTTTAAAGGCTGCGTCCATACCAATAATTGAAGAACTCATAAAACCGGGTAATTTCAGATTTGAAAGCGGATTGAAAGCGGGCGAAGAACTCCTAAAAATGAAAAATAGACCGACAGCAATATTCGCTGCAAATGATGATATGGCTGCAGGCATTATTGTGGCCTCTTATATGAACCATTTCAAAGTTCCTGACGAATTATCCGTCATTGGATTTGATGACAATGAACTCGCTAAACGTATCTGGCCGACCCTTTCAACTATTCAGCAACCTGTCTTTGGGTATGGCGAGCGCGCCGCAGAACTTTTGGTAAAGAAAGCCGGTACTAGAAAGAAGCAAACTTCTTTAGTTATATCCGCAACCGAACTAATGAACTACAAGTTCATTTTAAGAGAATCCACCAATATAGCATCTACCGCCAATAACTGAGTCCTAATTGAATTAAAATTGACAAGGTTGTCAATTTTAATATTATTCCTGAAAAGGTCATTTAATTGGAGTTATTTTGTATCTCGGAATAGACATAGGTACGTCTGGCATCAAAGCAGTTCTCGTTGACGAAAATCAGGTAATTGTTAATCAAACGTCAATCCCCCTCACAGTCAATCGACCACATTCTCTGTGGGCAGAACAAGATCCTGCAGATTGGTGGGAAGCATGTTGCAAGGCCGTAAAGTCTTTAGACCCAATCAAGCGTTCTGGTGTTAAGGCAATTGGTCTGTCAGGACAGATGCACGGCGCAACCTGTATTGACCAGAATGACAAAATTATCCGCCCAGCCATTTTATGGAACGATGGACGTAGTGGGGCTGAGTGTGATGTCATGATGAAGCAAATGCCTAGCTTGAGTGATATAGCAGGCAATCTCGCGATGCCCGGCTTTACAGCCCCAAAACTATTTTGGATGAGCCAATATGAACCCGAAAAATTCAACGCCACCTGTAAAGTGCTCCTCCCAAAAGATTATATAAGACTGCTTATGACCGGAGATTACGCCTCTGATATGTCTGACAGCGCAGGAACATTATGGATGGACGTTAAAGCGCGTAAATGGTCAACCGATATCCTTAGCTTAACAGGATTACAAAAAAAGCACATGCCTGAACTCTTTGAAGGTTCACAAGCTACGGGTAGATTACTTACAAATATAGCTCAGGATTGGGGTGTACCTGTAGTTCCTGTTGCAGCAGGAGGAGGCGACAATGCTGCAGGCGCTATCGGAGCTGGTACCATCGCTCCCGGGGACGGTTTTTTATCGCTCGGCACATCTGGTGTTATTTTTATAGCTGATAAAAATTATCAGCCTCATGCAAAAACTGCAGTTCATACTTTCTGCCATGCATTGCCTAATTTGTGGCATCAAATGAGCGTAACATTATCAGCCGCTAGCGCGGTAGATTTTGTCGCGAAAATCGCCGGATTTAAAAAACCCGCTGACCTTTACGCAGCAGCTGAAACCATCAACAGGCCGAGTGAAACTGTGTTATATCTCCCATATTTATCTGGCGAACGCACACCTCATAATAACCCCAATGCCAAAGGTGCCTTCTTCGGCCTCACTCATGCTGATGATCAAAACACATTAGCGCAGGCGGCGCTAGAAGGGGTCGCTTTTGCCTTAGGCGATGGACTCGACTCATTAAGGCAGGCAGGTGCCAATATTAGTTCATTATCCGTTATCGGCGGTGGAGCACGGTCTCATTATTGGGGCAAAATATTAGCTTCAACATTTGGCATTCCGCTTCATTATCGCGACGCAGCAGCGCTAGGGCCAGCTTTTGGCGCTGCAAGGTTGGCTCGGTTATCAGTTACCAGCGAAAAACCAAGTGAGGTCTGTACCCCCCCCACAATCAACATGACCATTCAGCCAGACTCAAACCTCCAGGAACTATATGTGCAGCGCCGCAGGCAGTTCCGTACCCTTTATAATAACACTAAGGAACTTACAGCATGAGCCAGTTTTTCAAAAGTATAGATCCTATAAAATATGAAGGCCCAGATAGTGATAACCCACTCGCATTTAAATATTACGACCCAACTAAAATAGTATTAGGCAAAACGATAGAAGAACATTTACGTGTGGCCGTATGCTATTGGCATAGTTTCTGTTGGGATGGAGCTGACGTCTTTGGCGGAGGCTCATTTAATAGAGGATGGCACGGCCCCCTTAATGATCAGGCTGCCGCAGAAACTAAGCTAGAGGCTGCCTTTGATTTCTTTGACCGACTCGGACAACCATTTTTTTGTTTCCACGATACGGATGTCATGGCAGCCGCTGAAACACCAAAAGAACATGTAAAGAATTTTAGCGCCATTGTTGATAAAATTGAAGAAAAAATGGCAACCTCTAAAACGAAACTCCTATGGGGGACGGCAAATATGTTTTCTCACCCCCGCTACATGGCTGGAGCCTCAACGAACCCTTCGCCAGACGTCGTCGAATTTTGTGCATTGCAGGTTAAACATTGCTTAGAAGCAACGAATAGGCTCGGTGGTGCAGGCTATGTATTATGGGGAGGTCGAGAAGGTTATGATACGATTTTAAATACTAATATCGGTCAAGAAATGGAGCAGTTAGGACGGTTCCTAACTATGGTCGTCGAACATAAACATAAAATCGGCTTTAAAGGTGACATTTGGATAGAACCCAAACCACATGAACCCACTAAACATCAATATGATCGTGATGTTGCCACGGTGTACGGATTCCTAAAAGCTTACGGTCTTGAAAAAGAGGTCGGAGTGAACATTGAACCTAACCATGCCACTCTCGCGGGTCACAACTTCGAACATGAGGTTGAAATGGCCAATGCATTTGGCATATTTGGATCCATAGATTTCAACCGAGGCGACCCGCAAAACGGTTGGGACACAGATCAATTCCCCAATGATCTTCGTGAAAACACGATGGCGCTTTATTACATACTCAAAGGTGGTGGCTTCAAAAATGGTGGGGCCAATTTTGACGCAAAAGTACGGCGTCAATCTAATTCTCCTGAAGATCTTTTCTATGCCCATATTGGCGGCATGGATTTATTGGCTCGTGCTTTAGTGAATGCTGCAGAACTTATTAAAAGTGAAAAAATTTCAAGCTTTGTTGAAGAACGTTATTTTGGGTGGCAGTCTGGATTAGGGGCTAAAATGCTAAAAGGGCAAACGAACCTAAACGAAATGGCAAGTGCTGCCTATGAAAAAAATATTTCTCCCCCTCCCAAATCAGGTCGACAGGAGTATCTAGAAAACATCGTCACTGATTATACAAAATAGATACTGTGATGATTTCACAAAGTAACATGAAACCGTGCTAAAGCTCATAGGGAAATAATAGGAAATCCTCCAATGAAACGCCTCAGAATTATAGCTTGCTCAATTGCTATTTTCGCAATCTATTCAAGCCAAAGTTTTGCTCAAGACAGTTCGTCTTCGGCAGCAAAAGACATAGATGAAATCATCGTTGAAGGACAAAGTAATTGGGCGGGGCACAAAGGCATGAATGCTTTTAACCGTGGAGATTTTGCAACAGCAGAGATTGAATTTGAACGAGAATTCAAGTCCTTAAAACGTCAGCTTAGCGGTCTAAAAAACTCTGTCGTGGCAGCTCAAAACAATGAATTTCGAGCGGAAATTGATACTTTTAATACCAGCGGGGCGAGTGCCGCAGGCGCGTCTTCAGGATCACAAGGCAGCAGTCCAACAAGCACAACGATGGGCGGTCAATTTAAATCAAAACGAGATCAAGGTCGGAATATATTAAACGATGGCGTCGTATCGGATATTGATTTTGCACTGACAAAATACATGTCGGGCCTGTCAGAAATTAAATTAGGAAAAATTGCTGAAGCAAAATCTTCCTTAAAAACGGCTATTCATTATGATGGCGGCAATCATGATGCGCGCATGCGTCTTGGTCTCATTTACGTCCAAGAATCCAAAATGAAAAAAGCAGGGAAGCAGTTGAAAGCATTAAATAAAATTCGAAAAAAATGCAAAGCAAAATCATGTGATGATTATGAGTTAATGAAAAAATCTGTAGTAACTCTTGCAACTGCCATTATTCAAAAAACTGAAGCTCAATAACTCTCACCAGATAGCAATCATGTTCACCCTAGGTTAAAGTTAGACATCATATCAAAGAACTAACTGCACTGTCAGAACATAACAATAAAACGAAAGGTATCCCATGTTAAAAAATGCAATCGCAAGCTCTGTAATTGTACTAGGACTTTTGGCATTTGGGCCAGTACCTAGCTCTGCTCAAGATGCAGATGCCGTACGGCAAGCTATTGAAAATGCATTGCCAGGTAAATTAATTCATGATCCCGTAAACTACAAATGGAATAGTAATGGCAGCGACATGAAAACCAAAGTAATTGATGCTGCTGAGTTAACTTCGGGCCAAGCATTGCAAGTGAGGGTCAAAAAGAAAAAGAAAAACGCCTGGGATAATGTTATCTCACTGGAGATGGATGATGGTGTTAAATCTGGGGAGCAAATTGAAATTCACTATTGGGCGAGAACTAAAAAAGCGGCTTCGGGTAGTGACGCCGCCGATATATCGCTTTTCGTTGGACGTAACAAAGAACCATATGATTCAATTATTGTCGAACAAATATCGCCTAGTAAAGAATGGAAAATGAAAACGATTCGAGCGCGTGCCAATACTGACTTTAACAGCGGTGAACTCAAAGCAGAGTTTCAGCTAGCTCGTGCAGCTCAGACCGTTGAGTTCGGTCCGATTTATATCTCCAACCTTGGCCAATAATTGTAAACCAAGATTTGATAGACGAAAATCGTTTAAACAATATTGTGCATCAAGTTAATTACTTGATGCCTCTACCACTTCAGGGCAATGCTCGCCTTTAGGGTCAGTTTGTTTTTGGACCCATTGGAAACTATTTTTCAAGATCAAACGGTTCCAGCTATTGCTATATGCTTCATCACTATGTCCTATAGCACTATAAAAAACCCGTCGGACGAACCTCATCATAGTGAACAACGCTCTCGGTTTTTGATTCAGATATTTACGTTTCACAGGCACTCAAAAACACGATGCCAGTAAAACAAAATAGGTTTCTAATATGCGTTAGAATCATGCTCATCTTAAGTTTATTGACTAAACGATATTCCATAAAGCTAGTCTCCCTGCATGTCATAACAATGAAGTTTAGAAAACTTGTTTGAAGTCTAATTAGCATCCAATCTAGCAGAGCTCCTGAACAATAAAGAAAAAATCGTTATGAATTTGACATCGATGTCATTTTGTATAGTTTTAAATTAATAAAAAGTACAGTCGAGAATGGAATAGTCTGTAAAATCGAAGGCAACAGATTTGAAAAAGTCAGAAATACCTGTTCGAATACCCTCGAAAATAAAGCAAGTAACTTATATCAAATTCCAATAAACATAAATAATTCAAAAAATAAATGGGGACACAATCATGTTTTTAAGCACCTTAGACTTAATCGTTGTTGGACTTTATGCGGTGGTATTATTTGCCATTGCGCAATGGGTCTCTCGTGAGCCTAAAGGGACTGTTAAAAGCACCGAAGATTACTTTCTGGCGGGTAAAGCCCTCCCATGGTGGGCGATTGGGGCCTCTCTGGTAGCGGCTAACATCTCAGCTGAACAAATCATTGGCATGTCGGGTGATGGTTATAAAATTGGCCTCGCCATTGCCGCCTATGAATGGCAGGCCGCAATTGTCCTGATTATTGTCGCTAAATACTTGCTGCCCATATTCTTAAAGCGCGAGATTTATACCATGCCGCAATTCCTAGAAACGCGCTATGGCGAGGGTGTTAAAACAACCATGTCGGTTTTCTGGATCGCGCTTTACACCGTCGTCAACTTAACCGCCGTTATGTGGCTAGGCTCACTTGCGGTTAATACGCTTACAGGGGCGCCTCTCTTTTGGGGCATGGTCGGGCTCGCCGCATTCGCTCTGGCCTATTCTATGTATGGCGGCCTGAAAGCCGTTGCCCTGACAGACATCCTACAAGTCGTTATTCTTGTCATAGGCGGCCTTATCATTGCGTGGCTCACCATGGGCATGATTGGCGGCGATAATGGCGTTCTGGGCGGTTTTAAGCGCCTTTACACTGAGCTTCCCGGTAAATTTGATATGATCTTGGATAAAGACCATGCGGCCTACGGTAAACTTCCCGGTATCTGGACGCTTCTTGGCGGGTTATGGGTACTTCATTTCTCCTATTGGGGCTTTAACCAATATATCATCCAGCGCGCGCTCGGAGCCAAAAACGCCGCCGAAGCCCAAAAGGGTCTTGTCTTCGCAGCAGGTTTAAAACTGCTTATGCCGCTTATCATCGTTCTCCCAGGTATTGCGGCTGTTATGCTCGCAGCGCCAGAGATGGGCGTTATCGATAAATCTGTTCTCGATACAGCCTCTGACCGCGCCTATCCTGAAGTCATGAAGATTATGCCAAGCGGACTGCGCGGCCTTATCTTTGCAGCGCTTATCGCCGCAATCATTTCATCACTGGCCTCTATGGTAAATTCAATCTCGACGATTTTCACAATGGATATTTACCGTGATAAAATCGCGAAAGACCGTGATGAAAAGCACTATGTCAATGTCGGCCGCCTCGCAGCAATTACTGCCATGGTGATAGCTGTCTTCCTCGCCAAACCTTTATTGGGTGATATGGAAGGAGCCTTTCAGAAAATCCAAGAATGGACGGGCTTTGTAGCGCCTGGCATTGTCGCCGTGTTCCTAATGGGGATGTTCTATAAGCCAACTAATGCCAACGGTGCATTTGCGATGCTTTTTGCCTCAGTGGCCGTATCCGCCCTCTTCTACTTTGCGTTTCCAGACTTCCCCTTTGTCAACCGGATTTGGGTTATCTTCTTAGGCTGTCTTGTCATCGGCGCACTTGTATCAGCGCTTACGGCGGGGCCAAAAGAAGGCCAAGCTGTTATTCTGGGTGATATAAACTTCAAGACTTCAAAGAGCTTCAACATCTGGACCGTCATTATCGCCATCATTCTTATCGGATTATACGCTATATTCTGGTAATAATATTCTCTAAGCGGCATCATGATGGATCCAAACTTACTTATTCTGGCGGGCGATATTGGCGGCACCAATGCCCGCTTTGGATGCCTTGAACAGACAGCTGAGGATGGATGGAAAGTCCATCACTTTGCGAAAGTCAAAGGCGCGGATTACCCGACCTTTGAAGCCGCGCTTCAAAACTATCTTGAGAGTATAAACGTTAAGCCTAGCCGCGCCGCCTTTTGCGCAGCGGGCCCAGTTGAAGACGGCTATATCAATCTGACCAATACAGACTGGCAGATTTCAGCGAGCCGCATAAAAGAGATACACGGATTTGAACAGTGTAATCTCTATAATGATTTTTCTGGCATGACGCGCTCTATTCCTGAACTGGCCGATGATGAATTTACAATCATTCGGTCAGGCCTACCCCATAAAGACGAACCTATATTAGTTGCTGGCCCCGGAACAGGCTTTGGCGTGGGTTATCTCGTGCCAACGAAATCAGGATGGCATGTCATCGCCTCAGAAGGCGGCCATGTTGCCTATAGCCCGCAATCCAGCCTTGAGTTGGAGCTTTTACAAATCCTTCGGCGCGAGCGAGATTTTATCTCTCTTGAGCTTATAAGCTCGGGTAAAGGCCTTCCCGTTGTTCACAAAGCGGTTTGTGAAATACACGGGCAATCATATGAGCCTATAGCGCCTGACTTGATAAGAGAGAGCGCTCTATCAGGAGATACCGTCTGCCGCGACATATGTCATATCAGAGCCACAGCCACCATGGGCGCGATTGGCGATCTCGCTCTGACTGGTGGGACGCGCGGCGGCATTGTTCTCGCAGGCGGCGTAAGCGAACGTATGATTGATTTTTACATGCAGCCAAACGCCATGAACCGCTACCTCCACAGAGGGCCACAATCAGAATATGTAAGAAACATACCCATGCGCCTACTAAAAAGTCCACTCGCGCCATTAATAGGATCCGCCGCGGCATTAGAAGATCGTAGTTAATATTATTCACCACACGCACGTTCAGCGAAAAAGGCGGCCATACGCCGATGACCATTTTCAGCCTCTACTAGCTCTATATGCATTGACCCCATCAGAACCCATGTTTTTGAGAGTCGCAAAACTAAGTCATTGTCAAGCCAAAGTCAGTGACCTTGACAGCTCTTAAATAAAATATGGTTCTTGCTATATTTAAGGCATGCTTATGAATAGAAGAGTTTCATGACAACTTCTTTGGTCGGGGAGGTTAATATTGTGCGCGTCATAAAATATCTTTCTAGCTATTTACGCCGACAATGGTCTTGGCCAGCTCGGCGCTAATCGCGGCGTCACGGCCAAATTTATCGGCTTTGATCGCGTCAGCAAATTCTTGGTTGAGCGGCGCGCCGCCCACCATAATCGCAATCTCTTTACGCAGGTTCCGCTTTTCCATCTCTTCAATCACAACGCCCATATAAGGCATGGTTGTTGTCAGAAGTGCAGACATACCCAAGATGTCAGGTTGATGTTTTTCAATCGCTTCATGAAATTCATCCCAAGAGGTATTAATACCTAAGTTAAAGACTTCAAAGCCTGCGCCCTCAAGCATCATCGCGACAAGATTTTTACCAATGTCGTGAATATCACCTTTAACCGTTCCAATCACGACCTTGCCCGTCGACGTCTTGTTTTCAGAAGCTGCCAATATCGGGCGCAATAAGGCCATGCCGCCTTTCATTGCATTGGCGGCTTGTAGAACTTCGGGCACGAATAAAATCCCATCGCGGAAGTCATCACCGACAAATTTCATGCCTTCGACAAGGGCATTATTTAGCACGGTGTTCGCATCCCAGCCCCGATCGAGCAAAATTTGAGTGCCTTCAGAGACCTCTGGTATCATGCCGTCATAGAGATCATCCTGCATTTGCTGAACAAGATCATCATCATTTAAGTCCTTGAGGATTATTTCCTCATCGGAGTCTGTATTGTCTTGATCGCTCATAAGAAATTCCATATTAAAATATAAAGATTTCTTTATATTAATTGATTAAGCCTGTCTAATGAAATAACATCAAATATGATAATATAATGAAGTTAGTAAGCGCGAGCGTGTTTAAGCTTGTTATTAAAAGATAAGCCACAATATTATCGGCAAAGAACGGAAAATGATATGTCTGACGACACCAGTGATTTAGAATTAGAACCCGCCGATAGCCCCTGTCAGCTCGTCTGTTCTATGGAACGCGAAAGCGGCTTATGTTTTGGCTGCGGGCGCACGCAAGATGAAATTTCCTATTGGACCACAAAAACTCAAGCAGAACGTGACGCGATTTTATTAGAGCTCCCCGCGCGCATGCCGCCGCTCATTAAAATCCGCGAAGAACGCCGTAAGAAAAGACGGGTCAATAAGCGTAAGCGTGGCGGGACCAGCGAAAGCTAAGTTCTGCGGTTCATCCTATTCTCAATCAGATCATCGACCACGGCGGGTTCGGCCAATGTCGAGATATCACCTAGATTATCAAAACTATCTTCGGCGATTTTACGCAGGATACGGCGCATGATTTTACCTGAGCGCGTCTTGGGCAGGCCCGGCGCAAATTGAATTAAGTCAGGCGTTGCTATCGGGCCGATTTCCGCGCGAACATGTTTGACCAAATCTTTGCGTAAATCCTCAGTGATTTTCGTGCCTGCAATACAAGTCACATAGGCGTAAATGCCCTGGCCTTTAATATCATGCGGATAGCCAACAACGGCGGACTCCGCGACCGCCGCATGAGAGCCGAGGGCGGCCTCGACTTCGGCCGTGCCCATACGGTGACCCGAGACATTAATCACGTCATCGACGCGGCCTGTAATCCAGTAAAACCCGTCTTTGTCACGTTTGCAGCCATCACCCGTGAAATAATTACCGGGATAGGCGCTAAAATAAGTATCAATAAAACGCTGATGATCGCCGTAAACCGTGCGCATCTGACCCGGCCATGAGCCTTTAATAATGAGGTTGCCTTCAGCTTCACCCGTAAGCTCTTTACCGTCCGCATCCACAAGAGCGGGCTCAATACCGAAAAACGGATGCGAGCCTGCGCCCGGTTTCATATCCGTTGTTCCAGGTAGCGGCACAATCATCGCCCCGCCTGTTTCCGTCTGCCACCATGTATCGACAATCGGGCATCGCCCATCACCGACAACATGATAATACCATTCCCACGCCTCGGGGTTTATCGGCTCACCAACAGTGCCAAGTATGCGCAGCGATTTACGCGATGTCGCTTTTACGGGGCCTTCGCCTTCGCGCATGAGCGCGCGAATAGCGGTTGGGGCGGTGTAAAAAATCGAGACATTATGCTTATCACAGACTTGCCAAAAACGTGACGCATCGGGATAGGTGGGCACCCCTTCAAACATGACTGTTGTAGCACCATTCGCCAGAGGGCCATAGACAATATATGTATGCCCCGTCACCCAGCCCACATCAGCAGAGCACCAATAAACATCATCTTCTTTAAGATCGAAAACATATTCATGGGTCATGGACGCCCAAACAAGATAGCCGCCCGTTGTATGAAGAACGCCTTTGGGCTTACCAGTTGAACCAGAGGTATAGAGAATAAAGAGCGGGTCTTCCGCGTTCATCGGCTCAGGCGGGCAGTCATCTGATACGGTTTTAAGCGCTGCGTCCAGCCAGATATCACGCCCAGCCTGCATATTCACATCACCCTTTGTGTGGCGCACTGTTAGGACAGTTTTAACAGGCTGCCCCGCCTTGGCGGCAATATCGCAAGCCGCGTCGCAATTCTCTTTGAGCGGCACTTTCTTTGTCCCGCGCAAGCCTTCATCTGCGGTAATCACAAATGTGCTCTCGCAATCAGTTATGCGCCCCGCCAGCGCGTCAGGACTAAAGCCGCCAAAAACCACGCTATGGACCGCGCCAATACGCGCGCAAGCCAGCATGGCGTAAGCCGCTTCTAATATCATCGGCATATATATCGTCACGCGGTCGCCTTTGGCCACGCCATGCGCTTTCATGACATTGGCAAAACGGCAAACCTCTTTGTGAAGCTCTTTATAGGTCAGGGTTTTAGATACGCCCGGACTATCCCCCTCCCAGATAATGGCCGGTTTATCGCCGCGTGTTTCAAGGTGCCGATCAAGGCAGTTTTCCGTCACATTCAAAACGCCGTCTTCATACCATTTGACCGAGAGGTTATCCTTATCCCAGCTCACATTTTTGACTTTCGTATAAGGCGTCATCCAATCAAGGCGCTGACCTTGCTCGCCCCAAAAGGCTTCGGGGTCAGCAATGGAGGCCGCATACATTGAGGCATAGGACACGGCGTTTAGATTTGAGTTCTTCGCAAAAGCTGCGGGCACCGGATATGATTTATTGTCGTCGCTCATTAAGGCCTCCATCTATCTCTGGCATAATAGGCAAAAACGAATTTGTCACCTCTTCTCCATTCGCTCTGGACTCTCTGCCGCACATAAGCCATGTTCCCCTTATGTTTTCAATGCCCATATTATACGCAATTCTCGGCGGTTACCTTTTAGGCTCTATTCCCTTTGGCCTTTTAATTGCGAAAGCCAGCGGCCAAGGTGATATTCGCGAGATAGGATCAGGCAATATTGGCGCGACCAATGTTCTGCGCACGGGGCGTAAGGATATAGCTCTTTTAACGCTCTTATTAGACGCCGCCAAAGCGGGCGTAGCCGCGCTTATCTTTAATCATCTCTTTGGAACGCCAATCGGGCTTTATGCGGGCGCGGCCGCACTGATTGGGCATTGCTTCCCTATTTGGCTGGGCTTTAAGGGCGGTAAAGGCGTCGCAACATTCTTTGGCTGCCTTCTCGCAACCGCTTGGCCCATTGGATTAATTGCAGGCGCGATATGGCTAGCCACTGCTTTTCTGACTCGTATCTCCTCACTCTCAGCCCTAGCAGCTGCAGGGGCCACACCGATTATTGCTTTCATGATGGGGAATATCCCCATAGCTTTGATGGCGGCTGTTATGGCCATCATTATATATTTACGCCATGCCGAGAATATTGGCCGCATCGTCAAAGGGACGGAGTCTAAAATCGGCAAAAAATCCTGATGCAGATAAGCTAATGCAAATAAAGGCGCTTTCATTTTCAGAAAAAAGGGATTGGCTTCGGCTCTCTCGTACGCCCCGCGTTGGTCCTGTCGCCTTTCGGGATTTGATGACCCGTTATAAAACGGCCAAATCCGCCATAGAGGCGCTACCGTCAATTATGCGCCGCAAAGATAGCGTAGTCCCGCCCTGCGAAGCCATCGAAGCCGAGATGGACCAAGCCGAGCAGCTGGGCGTCAAAATTCTGGCGGCCTGCGAGGCGGATTACCCGCCTTACCTACGCGCCGTTGACCCTTGCCCGCCCCTTATTAGCGTCATCGGGAGAACGGATATTTTGCATAAGCCCTGCGCGGCTATTGTTGGGTCTCGTAATGCCTCGGCTATCGGGCAGCGCTTTGCCCGCCAAATCGCTAATGAGCTAGGCGAGGCTGGCTATACCGTCATATCAGGTCTCGCGCGCGGCATTGACACCAGCGCCCATGGCGGCGCGCTTGTTACTGGCACAGCGGCGGTCTTGGGCGGCGGGGTCGATCATATATATCCGCGGCAAAACACGGAGCTTTATCACGCCATGGCAGAGAAAGGCGCGCTGATTTCCGAAAGCCCGATAGGATATCGGGCCACAGCGCGCGACTTCCCGCGGCGCAACCGTATTATTTCGGGGCTCTCTTTGGGCGTGATTGTGATTGAGGCGGCAGAACGCTCTGGCACATTGATTACGGCGAGATATGCGCTCGAGCAAAACCGAGAAGTTATGGCCGCCCCAGGCTCACCTCTTGATCCACGGACAAAGGGGTGCAACCGCCTCATCCAACAAGGCGCGGCGCTTATCGAAAATGTAGAGGACATTATCGCCTGTCTGGAAAATATCACGCCGCCACAAGTGATGGAACCAAACGGAGATTATGATCAGGCCGAATTTGATTGGGACGGCGCGAAGGCCGATATTGATAAAGCGCGAGAACTCATTACTGCCCTCTTATCCCCGACCCCGACATCGCGAGATGAAATCATAAGGCAAAGCGGCTTTAGCACGGCCATTGCAACTGCGGCTATGCTGGAGATGGAACTCTCGGGTGATGCCCTGGTCGAACCAGACGGACGGATCGCGCTTAATCCGGAGATTTAAAGTCTGTATTTGAAGCCAGTAAAGTTACTTGCAAAAGCGAAGAGAGATTTTTAAGCCCCGACATACTTGCCATTTCCGAAAGCTCTCTTAGCATTGAGGAGATATAGTCCTGAACAACGTCTGGTGTTGGCGCGCTTGGCTCTAACCCTGTTTCCGTAGTCTGAGATGAAACTTTCATGGTGATTTACCCCTATATATAAATACACTTTATAAGTGTATAAGATAAAATTAAACTCTTGTAAAGCTTATCTGTGATTTACATCTTAGTGGCGCAGATGGTTGACAATCGAAAGTCAAACCTCCAAATGAGCGCTCTTTCAAAACCGCCAGCTGCCCAATTTTGGCCCGCTGGCGCAATAATATTGGGTAATCCATGGGCATGAATCTCGTCATCGTTGAGTCCCCGGCCAAGGCCAAGACCATCGAAAAATACCTCGGTAAAGATTATAAGGTTCTTGCCAGCTTTGGTCACATACGTGACCTTCCCAGTAAAAATGGCTCAGTCGATCCCGAAAATGATTTCGAAATGACATGGGCGGTTGATACCCAATCTAAAAAACGTGTCAAAGATATAGAGACGGCTCTTCAGAAAGCTGACAAACTCATCCTCGCAACCGACCCGGACAGAGAAGGTGAAGCGATTTCATGGCATCTACTGGACGTCCTATCAAAAAAGAAAAAGAACCAACTCAAAGATAAAGAGATTGAGCGGGTCGTCTTTAACGCGATTACAAAAAAATCTGTCACAGACGCCATCGCCAAACCGCGCCAAATCGATATGGAATTGGTCGAAGCCTATCTCGCGCGTCGCGCGCTTGATTATCTTGTCGGCTTTACGCTCTCACCTGTCTTATGGCGCAAGCTTCCTGGCGCGCGCTCAGCTGGCCGTGTGCAATCTGTTGCGCTGCGCCTGATTTGTGAGCGCGAAACTGAAATTGAAAACTTTCAAAATCAAGAATATTGGTCTTTGGGCGCCAATATCAAAAACAATAAAGGCGGCGACTTCCCAGCCCGCCTTGTCGCGCTTAAAGGTGAGAAACTCACAAAGTTTTCACTGGGCAATGAAAAAGATGCCATGGCGGCTAAAGCCGCAATCGATGCAGCTGACCTGTCTGTCGTTAGCGTTGTTGCCAAGCCGCTGACCCGTAATCCGCAAGCGCCGTTTATGACATCAACGATGCAGCAAGAAGCCTCACGTAAATTAGGGTTCTCCGCCACACAAACCATGCGCACCGCCCAGATGCTTTATGAAGGCGTGGATATTGGCGGCGAAACAACAGGTCTCATTACATATATGCGAACAGATGGGATTTCGATGATCGGCGAGGCCATTAGTGATTGCCGCGCCACGATTGGCACAGAATTTGGCGATGACTATCTGCCCGGACAACACCGCGTCTATAAATCCAAAGCCAAAAACGCCCAAGAGGCCCATGAAGCTATTCGTCCGACAAGCTTCGCGCGAACGCCCGATAGCCTTAAATTATCGGGCGATATGAAAAAGCTTTACGAGCTGATTTGGAAACGCGCTATGTCCTCGCAAATGGCGGCAGCCAAGCTTGAGCGCACCACCATCGAAATGGCAGATAAAGCAGAAACTGTTGGCCTGCGCGCCACAGGCCAAGTCATTCGCTTTGATGGCTTCTTGAAACTTTACGAAGAAACCAAGCCCAAAGCCGCAGAAGGCGAAGAAGATACAAATGCCACGCTCGCCCCTGTTGTTGAAGGCGACAAAATTGAAGCCAAAGATGTCAATGCAGAGCAACATTTCACGCAGCCACCCCCGCGTTATTCAGAAGCCAGCCTTGTTAAGCGCATGGAAGAGCTTGGTATTGGCCGCCCGTCAACCTATGCCTCGATCCTTAAAGTGCTCCAAGACCGCACCTATGTCGAGCTGGATAAGCGCCGCTTCACACCGTCTGATAAAGGCCGCCTCTTAACGGCGTTCCTCGAGAATTTTTTCAATAAATATGTACAGTATAATTACACCGCCGATCTTGAAGAACGTCTCGACCTTGTTTCTGCGGGCGATCTTGAATGGAAAAAACTGCTCAATGATTTCTGGAATGAATTTTCAGCCTCTATTGATGAAACCAAAGACCTCCGCATCACCCATGTGCTTGACGCCCTAAATGACGCGCTACGTCCACAAGTCTTCCCAGACAAAGAAGATGGCTCTGACCCGCGCAAATGCACGAGCTGCGCTGACGGCGTTCTCTCGCTCAAACTTGGAAAATTTGGCGCTTTTGTCGGCTGCTCAAATTACTCTGATTGTAAATTCACGCGTCCCTTTGGCGGTGAAGGTATGGACGCACAGGCCGAAGATAAAATCCTGGGTCAGCATCCCGAAACACAAAAAGACATTGTCCTCAAAACAGGACGTTTCGGCCCATATGTTGAAATGGAAACAGAGAAGAAGCCCAAACGAACAAGTCTACCCAAAACGTGGCCATATGATTTAATGGATTTGGAAAAGGGTCTGCGCCTGATTAATCTACCGCGCAAAATCGGCTCTCACCCCGAAGATGGCAATCAAATCATTACAGCTCTTGGACGTTTTGGCCCATATCTTAAGCACAACACGACCTATGTCAGCATCAAAGACCCAGAAGAAATGTTTACACTCGGCATGAATGAAGCGGTCTCCCGCATCGCCGATAAACGCGCCAATCCGGGCCGTAGCCGCGCAGGCAAAGTCGTCAAAGACCTTGGCAAACATCCTAAGACAGAAAAACCTGTTCAAGTCATGGAAGGCCGCTATGGCCCTTACATCAAATATGAAAAGGTCAATGCGACCATTCCAAAAGGCACCGAGCCAAAAGATGTAACCATGGAAATGGCGCTGGAATATATCGCGGCGAAAGAAGCGAAGAAGCCGACGAAAAAGAAAAAAGCCGCTAAAAAGAAACCCGCAGCTAAGAAAAAGACAGCTGCGAAAAAAACGGCAAAAAAGAAACCCGCCGCCACAGAATAGGTCTATAAACACAACATGGAATTAAGCCGCGACAGCATCTTAAAAGCCGTCAGCGGCCAGCCTGACCGCTATGACAATAAAGGATTGGCCCGCCTCTTAGGTGTTAAAGGGGATGATCGCCGTGTCCTGCGCCAGCTCCTGCGCGAACTTGTCGATGAAGGCAGGCTCTTAAAGTCCAAAAAGAAAACCTACCGCGAAGCTGACGACCTACCCGGCGTGATGGTTATTCGTGTCACGGGCCTTGATACACATGGCGATATGATTGGCGAGCCAGAGGTTTGGAAACAAGACGGCCCTGCCCCCAAAATTATTGTCCGCGAAGGCCCGACATCTAAAAAAGCGCGCGGTCACGCGGCCGCGACGCTAGGCGTGGGCGGTCGGGCGCTATGCCGTATCAAGAAAAAAGACGACTTGATTATCGCGCAGGTGCTTAAAAAGCTTGGCTCAGGCCCCTCGAAATATCTGGGCATTCTTTATGAAGGCGGGCGCGGATGGCGCATACAGCCCGTGGATAAAAAATCCCGTCATGATTATAAACCTGAACGCGTGCCCAGTGACGCGAGGCCCAATGACCTTGTTATGTTTCGCTCGACGCGCCGCAATAAGGGGGATTTACGCCTTGCCGAAATCGTTGAAATTATTGGCTCGGCTAATGACGGCAAAGCCGCCTCTCTAATATCTCTGCATCAACATGAAATCCCGATGGGTTTTGACGACGAGGTTATTGCGCAGGCCAAAGCGCTTACCCTCCCAAAACTATCTAAATCGCGCGAAGATTTACGCCAAATTCCGCTAGTTACGATTGACCCTGTGGACGCCAAAGACTTTGACGATGCGGTCTATGCCAAGCCCGTGAAAGGAGGCGGCTGGGATATATGGGTCGCAATTGCCGATGTCGCGGCCTTTGTCACGCCCGGCTCCGCCCTTGATAGGACAGCAGAAAACAAAGGCAACTCGGTATACCTGCCTGACCGCGTCGAGCCTATGCTCCCACATGAGCTATCTTCTGATTTATGCTCTCTACGGCCCGATGAAGACCGCGCCTGTATGGCCGTCTGTATGCGCTTTGATAAATCTGGCCATAAAAAAGCTCATAAATTTCACCGCGGCATCATGCGCTCACATGCAAGACTGACCTATGCACAGGCCCAAGAAGCCTTTGAGGGCAATCCCGGCAAAGCGGCCCTGCCCGTAGAGGATATTCTCAAAGATATTTACTTGGCTTATCAAACGCTGCGTAAAGCCCGCCAAGCCAGAGCTCCGCTAGCTATTGAACTGCCTGAACGCCGCGTTCATGTGAATGAGAAAGGCGAAGTCACCAAAGTTACGGTTCGGGAACGCTTTGACGCGCATAAGCTTGTTGAAGAATTTATGGTCCAAGCTAATGTCGCCGCCGCAGAGGCGCTGTCAGTCAAAGGCGTCCAGACAATCGTGCGCGTCCATGAACCGCCCTCACGCGAGAAACTACAAGGCCTCTCGGACTTCCTGCCTGCTATGGGGCTTAAATGGTCACTTGGAGAGCGCCCTAGCACCAAGCGCCTTAATACGTTACTGGCGCAAGCGTCCGAAAAAGACTTATCGGAAACTGTGGGCATGGCGGTGCTGCGCAGTCAATCCCAAGCCGTTTATGACCCAGACCCCAAAGGCCATTTTGGATTAAACCTCACCCATTACGCCCATTTTACTTCGCCCATTAGGCGTTATGCTGACCTTGTCGTCCACCGCGCATTAATTGCGGCTTTTAATTTGGGCGAGGACGGCACAGATGAGCGCGAAGCCTCGCGGCTTAAGGAAATCGCCGAACATATCTCAGGTACAGAGCGCCGCGCCATGGCCGCTGAGCGCGATGCCAAAGACCGTTATATCGCCGCTTATCTGGAGGACCGCGTGGGCGCCGATTTTGACGCGCGGATTACGGGGGTGACGAAATTTGGACTGTTCATCGCCCTGGATGAAACAGGCGCAGATGGGTTGATACCGTCACGCAGTTTGGGCCATGAATATTTTGTGTTTGATGAGAAACGTAAAGCCCTTATCGGAGCGGAGAGCGGCGGGACGTACCGCTTTGGCCGTAAGGTCAAAGTGCGTCTGACTGAGGCCACGCCCATTACGGGCGGTCTGATTTTTGAAATCCTGACCAAGCCAGAACCCGGTAAAAAGCCCAAACGCGGTAGCTTTAATAAACCTCAATCGCGCGGCTCGAAATATCGGCGCAAAAGGCGTTAAAGGCGTGAGTAAATCAACTAACAATTTAAGCCCCGCCTCGCTTGGCGAAATCAAAATGACACAAGCCGAGCGCGATAAACGCAAAGCTCTAGCGCGCGCCGTACGTCCGCGTATCGCTTCAACCATTGTGCTCATTCACGGCCCCAAGGAAAACCCTAAAATCCTGATGGGTCAGCGCTCATCCAGACATGACTTCATGCCGAGCGTTTATGTCTTTCCGGGCGGACGGGTCGACCGCGCCGACAGCTATGCCGATTATGCGGGGGATTTAAGCCCGCGCAGCGCCCGTATTTTAGAGGCAGCTTTCACGCCGCGAAAGGCCCGCGCCGTTGCCCTCGCTTCTGTGCGTGAAACCTATGAAGAAACCTCACTCTTTTTGGGCCAAAAAGCTGAGACAAACCGCAATATAAATAATCCGTCATGGGATGCCTTTCGCAAAGCAGGCCTCAAAGCTGATCTGACCGGCATAGAAGTTTTTGGCCGCGCTATCACGCCGCCCCATCGCCATAAACGCTTTGATGCTTGGTTTTTTGTCAAACATCTCGGCATGCCGGGCCTGCCTAAAATCAAGGATAGCACAGAGCTGCTTAATGTTGGCTGGTTTACCTTCGCGCAAATCAAAGAGCTTGAGTTGCAACGCGCCACCCAAATGATGCTCCGTGTCTTAGAGCAATATCTAAGCACGGATAAACCACCAGCAGACATCTTTTTTTCCCACGCCACACGCGGCAAATTCAATACTGACCGCTTTCCAAGAGCCTAATTTCGTCGTGATTTTCGTGATTCTTCTCGGTTGACACCCATTCGTTTATGCGTATGTTCCGCGCTTCGAATTCTAGCAGAGAGGCATAGCGCCATGGCGAAGCCAACAACAATTAAAATCCGCCTTAACAGCACAGCTGATACAGGCTATTTTTACGTCACAAAAAAGAACGCACGGACAATGACTGAAAAGATGGTCAAAAAGAAATATGACCCCGTTGTCCGCAAGCATGTCGACTTCAAAGAAGGTAAAATTAAGTAGCGATTTTTCGCAAAACGAAATACGCATTCAATCAACCGCTAGGTGCATTTGCACGAGGCGGTTTTTTTATGCCCTCAAATTCCGCATCGGCGCGACATCCGATAGGGGGAGCCGCGCAATCCAGTCCCATAGCGCTTTGCCCTGAACAGGGTCGCGCCATTCACCCGCGATTTCGGACAAAGGCAGCAAAACAAAGCCGCGCGAGAGCATACGGGGATGAGGCAAGTTCAGCCCGTTTTTGTCACGAACCACCTGCCCTTTAAAATCGAGCAAATCCAGATCAAGCCTGCGGGCGGCATTTTTCTCGCCTCTCTCGCGGCCAAACTCGGCCTCAATTTCATGTAATATATTCAGCAGCTCTCGCGCGGTGCCGTCAAAATCCACTTGGGCGCAGGCATTAATATAATCGGGCTGCCCGCTGCCTGCGGGCCAAGCGGGGCTTTGCCACAGACCCGACATTTTCAATATGGCCACGCCGCGATCTTCAAGCGCGCCGACCGCTTTGGTGAAAGTTGATTTGGGATTGGACAGGTTCGCGCCAAAGGCAATATAGATGCTGCTCATATTTTGACTATTTTTACTTATTTAAATCCAAGGAACCCGCATGGCTTTTATACGCGATTCAGAGTATAAGACCGTGTTAATAAACTTCATATAGTTTCCTGCATGTGGATCTATAATCCAGCTTTAAATAAAATAAGAGTCTAAAATGTTTGGTTTCACAGTTATACGCAATGCATCTGTCGCCTCTTCAGGCCTAACAGAAGCGATGATTCAAGCTGTTGAGGCTGTCATACAAGCCTCATTAGAATATTGGGGGCGCTACATTGAGGCTCCAAATGCCAATATTGAAATTGACCTCTCTTTTGAAAGTCTTGGCACTAACGTATTAGCTGAGGCAGGCCCTCAATTTGCTTCGACAGGGGGAGGTCCTTTTCTTGACGTTGTGAATGGAGAACTTTCGACTAATACAGACAGTGGACCATTCGATTTTGATGCAAGCATGACAATTAACATTGACCGAATTAATGATGGTAGTTTTTTCTTTGACACCACTTACGAACCAAATCCAATGGGCATTGGCCCAGGGCAGTCAGATCTTCTTACGGTAATGACACATGAGATTGGTCATATTTTAGGATTTGTTGGGAATTTCCCCCCAGTCACTACGCTTTTCTCTGAAAATACAGAAGAAATTGGCGGCAATTACTACTTTACCGGGGCAAATGCAGTTGCGGCAAATGGAGGCCAAAATATCCTTGTTGATAGTTGGATTTATGGAGCAACAGGTCATATTTCTGGCGTTGGAGATCTATTAAGCGCTACGTTAATTACTGGCAACCGCCTTCCCATTAACCCCGTTCATATAGGCATCCTAGAAGACCTCGGTTTAAACATTGTAACAGAGAGCACAGGGGCTGATATTCTCCATGGATTTGAGGAATTTGACGATATTATTGACGGCTTAACAGGAGATGACGCTCTCTTTGGCTATAGTGGTAATGATACCCTTATCGGATCTGACGGAAACGATATCTTAAACGGCGGGCTTGGCAATGATGTCCTCAATGGAGGAAATGGAATAGATCAAGCAAGTTATTCGGATTCAGACGTCGCCGTGTCAGTGAATCTACTTACGGGAGCAACCTCTGGAGGCCACGCTGATGGCGACCAACTTAGCTCTATAGAAAACCTCTTCGGTTCTACATTTGGAGATATGCTGACTGGCGACGCAGGAGTGAATGTTTTAACGGGTTATTCAGGTAATGATAATCTGCAAGGATTGGCTGGTAATGACACACTTGACGGCGGTGATGGTACCGACATAGTCGATGGCGGCAATGGTGAAGATGTCATCGATGGCGGGTCAGGTGATGACACACTTCGCGGTGGCGGCGATAATGACACCATTGATGGCGGCGTTGGTGCAGACTCCATATCAGCGGGTATTGGGGATGACACTGTTCATGGCGGAGATGGTGATGATAGCATCCTTGGCCAAGGCGACGCAGATACGCTTTATGGTGATGGCGGGGCCGATACGCTACGCGGCGGGTCAGGCAATGACACCCTTTTTGGCGGGGATGATAATGATATCCTCTTTGGCCAAGGTAATAATGATATCCTCTACGGCGAAGCTGGGAATGACAATCTCTCTGGCGCGGCAGGGTCAGACCAACTCTTTGGCGGAGATGGTAATGATATTCTAAATGGCTCTATTGGCGCAGACCGCTTAGATGGCGGGGCGGGTAATGATACGCTGAACGGGGGCGGCGATGATGGCGCGCGTGATACCTTCGTCTTTGCTGTTGGCTATGATGAAGACCGCATTAACGCCTTTGATCAAGCAGGGACTGACCGCCTAGAACTTGATGACGCGCTTTGGGCAGGCGCTGGCACCCTCACCGGGCAAGAGGTCGTTGATATGTTTGGCAGCCTTAATGCAGCTGGCACAATCCTGACGCTGGACTTTGGCAATGGCGACATCCTCGAAATCCAAAACGGCGCTGGCATCGATATTGATACCTTCGGTCTAGATATAATGATCGTATAAAACCACGGGATAACGCGAAGATGTAAACTTGCCGTACAATTTTTAAATTATCAACGACCCTTTGATTGTCCTTAAATGATAATATATTTTCGCATTAATGATATAGAAATTTTTGAGACTAGACATAATCAAGTTCATAATTATAATCTCATTAACTGAAATCGGGGCGCATCCCGTAATTTCGAAATGAACACTTTCCATTAAGCGAGAGGAAAATTATGGCTGATTTTTTTGGAACAACAGGCGATGATACTATAATAGGTACAGAATTCGCAGATACAATCACAACATACACGGGAACTGATACTGTCGATGCGGGTGACGGCGATGATTTAGTAATTATATCCCCTGGCTCTCAAGGCTTTATAGACGGAGGGGCAGGATATGATACTTTACAACTTTTTTCTGCAACGCCTCCAATGGGAGGTGGTCCTATTGGCTCCCCTGATGATCTAGCCGGTTTCCAAGCCACTGGTATTTTACTGCCTAATTTTGAGCGTGTAGAGTTAATTAATTCTGCAACGGGTGAGTATTGGTCTCTCTCGCTTCTAGGTACAAACAACGTTGATACAATTAATATTTCCGCTGAAAACACTCAATCTGGTGGCTTCTTCTATGTTGCAACAGGACAAGGTGATGATGTTATCACAGTTGGTACGAATACTGATGTATATGTCAGTGCTTGGGCTGGTGGCGGCAATGATACAATAACTGTCGGCGACCAAGGCAGCTTTATATATGGTGGTCAAGGTGCAGATATAATCAATGGCGGTGCAGGTATCGATACAGTTTCTTACGCCTTCTCATCTGGTGCGATATCAGTTGATTTATTAGCAGGCACTGGCAGCGGTAGTGAGGCTGAAGGTGATCTATTAAACAATATTGAAAATGTTATTGGCGCGGCTTTGGCCGCCAATAACATTACAGGCAATAATAACGATAACGCCTTAAATGGTGGAGAATTGTCAGATATCATATTTGCCGGACTCGGAAATGATACAATAGTTGGTGGTGATGGTGACGATCAATTATTTGGTAATGAAGGTGACGACACCCTTAATGGCGACGGGGGTAATGATTATCTCGAAGGCGGTGAAGGCGCGGATATTTTGGATGGCGGGGATGGTCAAGATATCGCAGGTTATTTTAATTCTGACGCAGGCGTAATTGTCGATTTATCAGCGAATACGGGCGTGGGTGGTCAAGCGCAGGGTGATACATATTTTGATATTGAAGAAGTTCACGGCTCCGACGGTTTTGAT
>CALLMD010000020.1 GCA_938007935.1 uncultured Hellea sp. | reverse complement strand
CACCGCGTTTCAAAATGGAAATAGACATAGACGCGCCTACACCCATATTTTTCAAATATTCTAAATGAACAGGGGAAACCGCACGTATAGTACTCATGGTCAGGTCAAGCGGAACGCCTTCGGGATTAGTAGCGGGAATGATGTCCACGCCATGTTCTGTAACATCTGTAATAATTCTCAGCAGACTGCGCTTATACATTGCGCGTGCCTGTTTCGGTATGTCGGACGCCGGATAGCGCAGTCCCTTAAAACTCTCGCGATCTCCGCTAAGCGATTCCGAGAGCACACTACCGGATCCATTCTCGCTAAATTTATAAACCATGACACGGTCAAACCCTGTAAGGGCTCGGACTTGACGTGCAGCTGTATCACACAAGCCCTCAATCGTATCTGCTTTGCGGATACGCTCCATCATAGGCTTAACATAGGACGTATGATTTGTGCGCCCGCCCGGGACATGGCGCTCCACCTCAATAACGAATAAGCGTCCTGAGAGATGAACCGCGACGTCAAATGCCTCTTCAGAGTCGGTCAGGCGGACGGCAAACATCCGCTCAATGGAGTCAGGCGTTCCCAAAAGCTGCAAGCGAGATCTAATCTCATGGACAGCCTCTGCATTGATAACATCATTGACAGGAAGGCCAATCGCATCAGCCGCTTCAAAACCTAAGAATTCGGCCAGATTTACGGAGGCGTGATTTATCAACCAATCAGGGGATACCGCGAGCAAAGCGCCATATGTTTGGACGCGTCCCAATATATGAATGGGCTCCCGGTCACAATTGGTGAGATCTACAGGCTCAGTTGGAGCATGCGTCTCCGAAGGGTAGTCTGTCATAAGCTTTTACTTTTAGCTGATTATTCGCCGCCTCAAAAACTGCAAAGCAGTAATTCGCGGCGGAAATGATATCCTCGGTTTCCTCAGACGAAAATTCGTTACGCTCTATATAGGCAAGAAAACGTCTCCAAATGTCATTATTTTTTGCATTTGTGACAAATCGGTTCGCACATTTAACAGAGCTGTCAATTGATGATTCCCAGTTTTTATATAGAATCTTACTCCCCAGAGAACTTCCTGCCATAACATAGATTAATCCCAAAGGATGTTTTGGCGTCTTATCAGGCGGGATTATCCAAGATGGCAGCGGCGCGCCCAAAACCGACAAATCCATCGACAAATCCTCCAAACGCGCCGTGTCGTCACGTAAATCCTCTAACCCAGAGAGCATCTTTGTCAAATGCTGCCGCGCGAGGTGATGAATGGTGAGATATTTTGTCAATCCATCTTTGCGAGACAGATCATAGCTTATCAGCGCTTGGTCAAGCTGGGTATGTGCGGCACTCGTTTCTTCTCTTAAGACGTGTCTTAGCGTATTCATCAGCCAAGTTTAGAGAATAACAAGACTTTGGCAACAAATTTACTGGGGCGGTCAGAAGAATGGTCTTGGAACGAATATCTATCTTTGGAGTTTACTAAGCACGATTCACCCAAAGGAGAGCCCCTATGCCTAGCTTAGATAAATTCGAAACAGACCCACAAGCTCAACTCTTATCTGAGATAAATGGTGCCAGATGCGTTATGCTGGGCTCCCCCAAAGACGGTGAGCACATGCAGCCTATGTCACCACAGGTCGATGAAGAGGCTCAGGTGATATACTTCTATTCAGATAGATTTAGTGGTCTTGGCAAAGCTGTCATTCAAGACCCTACCCACGTTCACCTTTGCCACATTGATGATGACTACCAAGCCTGTGTAAAGGGCTATATCGAAACGCATCACGACCAATCCACAATTGACAGATTTTGGAATCCGATTGTTGGGGCTTGGTATCCACAAGGCAAATCAGATCCGAAATTACTTATGCTGAAATTTACACCTGAAAATGCAGCTGTATGGGCCTCTGACAAATCAACCATCGAATTTGTTTATGAGATTGCAAAGGCCAATTTCACAAACCAAATGCCTAATGTAGGTGCGTCAAAGGAAATCCATATTTAGTCATCTGGAACACCCTTAACGCACTTATATCAAAAGCTTGGGCCCTTGGCCCAAGCTAACACAACTCTGTGGAACCAAATGCGCCTTCGCGAGTTGCGATTATACCGATAATCGTAACTGCGTGATTCCCATGTAATCAGGCTTTTTTGGAACAGCAGACCTCATGACCCGACCTAACGCCCGTATTCTTTCTGCCCTAGCCTGTAGTGCCCTCACCGCTTGCGGCGGAAGCGGCGAAATCGCTGAAATCAATAATGATTGGACAGGCAACGAAATAAAAATTGAAGCCTTTGAAGATGAGGAAATTAAAGGCGTCACCTGCCACATGGCTCATTTTGACCGCGGCGTACTTGATCGCCTTACAAAAGGTGATTGGTTTGAAAACCCGTCCAATGGCTCCATCACCTGTTCGCAGACCGGCCCCATAGTGATCGGTGATATCAAGACCGGATCGAGCGGAGAGGAAGTCTTTCGCCAGCGCCAGAGCCCGGTTTTCAAGAAACTTGCCGTGCGCCGTATCTATGATGCGCCAAATGATACGCTGGTTTATCTGGTCTATTCCAAACGCATTGTGGACGGTTCCGCCAAGATGAGTATTGGCAGTGTGCCACTCTATGGTGCGGATGTGACATGGACGGAGGGTCGGCCCTCCCGCTAACGGTCACAAGGCCGTCGTGGTTTAGAACTTGCGGCGAGCTTGCATGTGTTCGGAGTGGCCCGAAAATGGCACAGCGTGCG
>CALLMD010000019.1 GCA_938007935.1 uncultured Hellea sp. | reverse complement strand
CGTGAGACAGTTCGGTCCCTATCTACCGTGGGAGTAGGAGTTTTGAGAGGATCTGCCCTTAGTACGAGAGGACCGGGGTGGACATTCCTCTGGTGGAGCTGTTGTCACGCCAGTGGCATTGCAGCGTAGCTATGAATGGACAGGATAACCGCTGAAAGCATCTAAGCGGGAAACCCCCCTCAATACTAGAACTCCCTTGAGAGTCGTTGTAGACTACAACGTTGATAGGCTGGGTGTGGAAGTATGGCAACATATGGAGCTTACCAGTACTAATAACTCGATTGGCTTGATTCTTTTCAGAATCTTGTTGATTTCAATACACGGTGTTTGTGCGCAGCGATTAACGCGCTCGCATGATGAACTAACAGACAATATGATATCTTTACTAAGTGCAATTCGGATAACACCGATTGCATAACATGATCTGCATTGACCGGGTGGTTATTGCGAGAGGTCCCCACCCGATCCCATTCCGAACTCGGTCGTTAAGCCTCTCAGCGCCGATGGTACTTTGTCTTAAGGCACGGGAGAGTAGGTCGCCGCCCGGTTTATCCAGATCATGTTGCTATAAATTTCCTCCATATATTAACAAAACGCCCCGTACAGTTCCTTCTGGCGGGGCTTTTTTTATTTGAAAACTTGTGAATCAAGGCATTAAAAAAGCGCGGACTTATATAATCCACGCTTTAGGTTATTCTTTGGTTTTTTAGGCTCAGCTAAAGTCAAAGAAGCATAGCTTATTACCGTTTGGGTCTTTGACATAGGCACCATAGAACATATCTGGAATACGTTGACCCGGCGCGCCGTCACATGTTGCGCCTAATTCTATCGCCTTGTTGTAAAGAGCTTTGGCGCCCTCTTTGGACCCGCCGGGAAAAGCAACCATATTGCCGTTACCGGGATGCGGATCTTGTTCATTAAAAGGTTGGCAAACCGCAATTTTGGGTTCTGTCATTGATGTACCGATCATGGCTAAGCGGCCAACATCGACAAGGACTTCTGCGCCGAATAGTTCAGAGTAAAATTTCTTTGCAGCGCCTAAGTCTTTGACGCCAATGGTTGTATATCCAATCATGGTGATTTCCTTTGGATGGTGAACGTTAGTTTATTGTAGGCGGGTGCTTTAAACTTCCTAGCTGGAAATGCAGATATCAATATAACGTGATGCTTAAGCGTGCCCGCCCCGCACCAATCGCCCCGGTCTGGCGCTTGTAACTTCACCGTTGGCGATGACTTGCTCACCTTTCACGAAGGTAGCTTTATAGCCGCTTACAGGCTGGACAAGACGCTGTCCGCCTGCTGGTAGGTCTCTCACCATTACCGGCACACCAAGGTCTAACCCGTCATAATCTATAATATTGATATCTGCGCGCTGCCCAACTTCTATGCGGCCACGATCTGAAAGGCCTAGATAATCTGCCCCGTCCGCCGTGAGCATTTGCACGGCGCGTTTTAGCTCAATGCCATCACCGCCATGACGGACTCGGTCACGTGTCCAGTGGGATAAAAGATAGGTCGGAAAACTCGCATCGCATATTGTACCAACATGGGCTCCGCCATCAGATAGTCCAGGGAGGGCCTTGGGGTGGCGCATCATGGTCAGGACATTATCATAATTCATCTCGTAATAATTATAGACGGGATAATAGATAAGGGCATGGCCATCATCTTCGAGCAGCATATCATAAGTCTTATCCCAGACGCTGACGCCGTCTTTTCGGGCAAGGGCAGCCAGGGATGTTTCATTGGTTTGTTCGTAATCAACCTTGCCAGAGTAATCGAGACGGAACTGTTTTTCAGCTATGGCTTCAAAATTTTCAATCATAATATCGACAACGGGGGGTACGGGGCTGCCTTCACCTGATAGCTTAATCGGTGTTTCCGAAAGGAGTTTGGCTTTGATATCGGGATCTTTCAAAATCGCGACGCGTTCGGCCAAGGGCTTGCTCGCAATTTCCAGATAGCTTGGAAACGCCATTAAGGGGTGGAAGGTACAATTTAGTCCTGTGAATGAACCGATAGCGCGCGGGGCGACCTGAAAACTAATATCCAAACCATCGGCATTCATCGCTTCGGTGCGGCGGATAATATTTTTCCAATCATCTGGCGCGAAGTCACGTTCCATTAAAGACATAGACCCCTTATGCCCATGACCCGCGCGGTAAAAGGCTTCCATGAGGTCAAATTCGGTCTCAAAGCTCTCGCCCTCACGCAGCATATCAAAATCATTGACGACTTGAAGAACCCCGTGATCAATCCCTTCAAAAGCATTTGCGATTCCGACAAGTTCGTCTTTGCCGGCTTCACTGCCCGGGGTCCATTGACCGTCAGATGATTTATGAAAATCCGAGCGCCCGATTGAAAACCCAAGCGCGCCCGCTTTAAGCGCTTCGTGAGTCAGTGCTTTCATTTTGGCAATATCATGATCATTGGCGGGCTGGTTATAAACGGCGCGATCCCCCATCACATAAACCCTCAAAGGGTCATGGGGCACCATAACCGCAAAGTCGATAGTGTGAGGCATAGCGTCTATTGCGTCCATATATTCGGGGAAGGTCTCCCAATTCCATTGCAGCCCTTCGTGAAGCGCTGTACCGGGAATATCCTCAACGCCCTCCATCAGGCGGATGAGTTTTTCGCGGTCTTCTTTGCGGCAGGGCGCAAAACCAACGCCGCAATTGCCTAAAACGGCCGTCGTGACCCCGTGATTGACTGAGGGTTTAAGTTCTTCATCCCAACTAATCTGGCCATCATAATGGGTGTGCAGGTCAATAAATCCGGGAGTCACGATATGGTCCTTAGCCGAAATTGTTTGCTCGGCTTTGCCTAAGCATTCACCAACTTCGATGATGATTCCATCTTTGATACCGATATTGACCGCTGCGCCGTCTCCGCCATTACCGTCATAGACAAGCCCGTCGGTTATTTTCAGATCAAACATGTGAGTGGTTCCTATCATTGAAACGGAAGAGAGCCACTAATACCAGCCCTGCAATAATATGCCAAGTTCCCCATAACCCCGCCACGACTCCCGCTCCGCCAAGGCCGCCAAGCTGGGTGAGCAAGATAACAATCCCAAGGCCGGAATTTTGAATACCAACTTCAAATGTCAGGGCTCGCCTTGCAGGCTTATCAGCGCCGGAAATCACGCCAGAGAGATACCCCATGAAGAAAGACAGGCCGTTATGGGCAATGACTAATGCAAATATTGTAAGCCCGAGCTGGAAGAATATTGGCATATATTGCAAACACGCCCCGACAATGATGGCGATAAGCCCTAGTCCTGCAATCGCTGAGAGGGGCTTTTGTAATTTAGCTGAAACGTGCGGCGCGAAGCGGGCCATAAGCATGCCAAGAATTATTGGCAAGGCTAAAATCATAAGTGTGTTTTGCAAAAAGCTAGCTTTGTCCAAATTTATATCGGTCAAAAGCGATTGTGTCGGCGGGTAAAGCTGACTCCAGAAGATAATGGAAATAGGCGTAATGAAGGCCGCCGCCAGACTGCTGGTTGCCGTTAGGGAAACAGATAGAGCCGTATTGGCGCGCCCAAAAAGCGCAAGTAAGTTAGACACATTTCCGCCAGGGCAACAGGCGATTAATATCATACCGAGGGCCACACTTGGCGGCGGATTGACGACAAAACAGATTAAAAGCGTTAAGGCAGGTAGGCCAATAATTTGCGCAATAACACCTGCGAGATAAATTTTCGGGTTATCTTTGAAAAATCTAAAATGCTCAGTGCGCAAACCCAGCGCAACAGCAAACATCATAAGAGCTAAGATAAGCGAGAGGGCTAGCTCTGAGCCGCCGCCTAAATCTAGGGTGATACTATCGAGAAGCTCTGCGTCCACCTTAATCGCCTATTGCACGGGCCTGATATCACCGCCGAGCATGACGCCCCAGACTTTGATGTCAGGCCAGTTCTCTGGCGCAGTCTCAAGCGGGTTGGCTTCTAATATAGCAAGATCTGCGCGTTTACCTGCCTCTATAGAGCCAATCTTGTCATCAAGTCCGAGGGACCAAGCGGCATCTAGCGTTATTGCTTTGAGGGCTTGGTCTTTTGTGAGTTTTTCTCTGGCGTTGCTGACGCCGCCTTGCCGTGTTTCGCGGGTCATATGAACGCTAGCGGCCTTAAGGGGTTGGGGCGGAGCAAGCGGAGCATCGGAATGCACAGTGGTATGAATGCCCGCCTTGATGGCCGAGGCGAGCGGCGTGATGAAATCCGTCTTTTCGCCAATCGCTTCCTTGTAATCTGCGCCCATATATTTGACGTAATGCGAGGCAGCGGAAATGCCGATACCAAGCTCGGCGGCTTTGGTGATTTGGTCAGGACGAAATAATCCGCCATGTTCGATGATAAGACGTTGTCCCGTTTGGCCTGTACCCATTTGAGAGAAAGCCTTAAGCGTCGAATCCTGAGCCGCATCTCCATTTGAATGGATATGAATATCTATGCCCGCGTCCCAATAAGGCTTCATGACGCCCACCAAGTCATTTGGTTTTGTCACCCAAAGTCCGTCTGTACCTTTGGATTGTCCACCAATATAACCCGGCGCAGCCATTTTCATAGTTTGGGAGTAAAAGGCAGCATCGGTAAAGAGTTTGACCTGATTTAAAACGGGTGGATTGCGTGTCTCATCTGCGCTCATCTCTAAAATATTGGCAACAGCTTCGTTTCCAAACTCTGCTGTAAAGGCCCGGTGTTCTGGCACAAGATAGAGATTATAATTATCTTCATCAGTGTAATGCGTTTTGATATAATTATCTTCAAGCGCGCGGCCAAAAATGCCGTATCCCATCTCTACCACAGTCGTGACGCCAGAACGCGCGAAGATTTTTTCATAGCCTTCAAAACCTTTTTTGATATGGGCAGGAGCCAATAATATTGGTCCGATTGTACCAAATAAGGCTAGGCTCGCATCCTCATAAATACGCCCATTAAGCTCGCCTTTTTCATCCAGCCCAATGCCGTGAAATTTATTGGCTAAGTCAGGCGTTAATTTGGCCAGCTCAATCGCAGCGCTATTAAGATAGAAATCATGTCCTGAATAATGCCAGATGAAAAGCGGACGGGTTTCGGAAATTTTATCAAGGTCCTGACGCGTTAAATCACCTTGGACGAGGTTATGATAACCATAAAGAAAGAGCGGGCCTTCTGGAGCTGCCTTCTCAAATTCTTCTATCTTGCCCAGCATAGCCTTTTTATTAGGTAAGCCTTTGACAGTACCTTTGGGCGTTTCCATATCCCAAGGTGGAATGAAATCCAGCCCATACATCATTGCGCCCAGCGTCATATGTACATGCGGATCAATCAGGCCAGGTACAATGGTCTTGTCCGCAAAGCGTCTATCTATCACAGCGCCTTTGAGTTGGGATTTTAAACCTGCCAAAGCGCCAACTGCAACAATGCTGCCTTCAGCATTTAACGCGATAGCTTCGGCGCGCGGCATAGCTTCATTGACGGTGATTATGTTGCCTGCGGTATAGATGGTAATGCCGCTGGCTATATTTGAGGGGGTGGTCTGATCTGCTTTTTGGTTTGTCTCTGGGCTGCAAGCTGCCAGACATATCGCACTTAATAATAAAAGCTTTTTCATTCCTAGTTCCCTTTTTTCCTAACCCTAGCTTGACTTCCGTGTGAAATCCAAGCTTAAAGCGCCTCGTCAGAGGGCTGGATGATCGCGAGTAGCAATATTCGAGGAAAGTCCGGGCTCCACAAAGGCAGGATGCCGGGTAACGCCCGGCTGGCGTAAGCCAAGGGACAGTGCCACAGAGAGGAAACTACCAAGTGATTTTTTGCTCGCAAAAAACACAAGGAAAAGCTGAAAGGGTGCGGTAAGAGCGCACCGCCGCGAAGGCAACTAAGCGGGCAAGGTAAACCCCATCCGGAGCAAGACCAAATAGGGATAACATATGGCGCGCCATTGCGTTGTTATCCGGGTCGGTCGCTAAAGGTGTTTGGTAACAGACACATGAGAGGAATGATCGTCACTGACTTCGGTCAGAACAAAACCCGGCTTATAGGCCCTCTGACAATTTTTCAGTCTTAATCGGGAACAGGGAAGCCTCGGTCGCGCATGAGCGGGGCGATATCTGCGTCGCGTCCACGGAAAGAACGGTAAGCATCGGCGGGATTAACGGCGTTACGCGGCGCGAAGAGATTGTCGACAAGTTTTTTGGCGACATCAGCATCATAGAAACCACCGGGCGCCTCTTTGAAGGCTTCGGCGGCATCCGAGGTTAAAACATCAGCCCACATATATCCGTAATATCCTGCCGAGTATCCTTCTCCAGAAAAGATGTGCCCAAAATGCGGGGAACGGTGACGCATAACGATAGTATCCGGCATACCGAGCTCTGCGAGTGTTTTCTTTTCGAAATCGTCAGGGTCAATACCTTTTGGATCAGTGGTGTGATAGCGCATATCGACAAGAGCTGAGGCAAGGTATTCTGTTGTTGCAAAGCCTTGATTAAATGTGGCTGCGTCTTTGATTTTTTGGCGAAGTTCCATTGGCATGGCTTTGCCTGTTTCATGATGGACAAGGTATTTATCGACAATAATATCAGTTGATAACCAGCGTTCCAAAAGTTGAGATTGAAACTCTGTATAATCCCTCACGCCGCCATTAAGCGTCGGATAGGCCACATTTGAAGATAGGGAATGCAGGGCATGACCAAATTCATGAAAGAATGTATTGGCATCATCCCAAGAAATGAGCACTGGCTCGCCAGGCGCGCCTTTTATAAAGTTAGAATTATTGGATGATAATACGGTCTTTTTACCGTCAAATGTCGTGTGTGATCTGTAGCTTGTGGCCCAAGCACCAGAGCGTTTTCCCGGGCGCGCAAAGGGGTCCAAATACCACAAACCAATATGGTCTCCGCTTGTTTTATCTGTCACTTCCCAGACATTTACATCGGGATGGAAGACGGGCACGGAACCGTCGGGAACGGGCGTAAATGTGAAGTTGAATAGCTCTCCTGCGACATAGAACATGGCTTCAGTCAGCTTATCGAGCTGGAGATATTGTTTCACCTCATCACTATCGAGAGCATATTTATCCTTGCGTACTTTTTCGGCGTAATAGCGGTAATCCCAAGGCGCAATTTTGATATTGGCGCCTTCTTTATCTGCGATGGTCTGCATATCTGCGACTTCTTCTTCGACGCGGGCAATGGCGGCAGGCCAGACCGCTTCCATGAGTTCGATTGCGCGCTGGGGCGTTTGCGCCATACGGTCTTCCAGGCGCCACTGGGCATAATTATCATATCCCAACAGGGCAACACGTTCATCTCGTAGGGTTAAAATCTCAGCGATAATGGCGTTATTGTCATGTTTGTCGCCATTGTCTCCGCGGGAATAATAGGTTTCCCAAACCTTTTGTCGTAAATCACGCTCTTTGGAATAGGTTAAGAATGGGGACATGGAAGAGCGCGTATTTGTAATCGCATATTGGCCTTCTTTGCCATTTGCACTGGCTGTCGCAGCAGCGGCTTTGATGAAACTTTCTGGAAGGCCGCTAAGTTGGTCTTTTGTGATATAAAGTATGTAGCCTTCTTCGTCTGCGAGAACATTATTCGCAAAATCTGTATGAAGCTTCGAGAGACGTTTATTGATGGCGGCATAACGTTTTTTATCTTCGGCATTTAGCGTCGCACCATTGCGTGCAAATCCATTGTAAACGAGCTGTACCAGCCGTTGTTGGTCAGGGCGCATATCTTTGACAGATGGGCTGTCATATACGGCTTTTACGCGCTGGAATAATTTTTCATTCTGACTAATTTTAGAACTGAAATCAGATAGCTTCGGGTTTATCTCGCCTTGAATTTTTCGAAATTCGGGAGAATTCATATTCGATCGCCAAATGCCCCAATAGGGAAAGGCGCGGTCTAACTCTGCGCCTGTTTTTTCAAGCGCTAGAATTGTATTTTCAAATGTCGGCGGGGCTGGGTTGGCCGTAATCGCGTCAATCTCTTTAAGGTTCTTTTCCATACCCCAATCCATAGCTGGCGTGATGGCACTAAGTGACATTTTATCAAATGCTGGGGTGCCGCCATAAGGGCCGGTCCATTCTGCCAGTAATACATTGTCAATTTTAGGCATATCGACAGCCATAAAATCAAAATCGAGCTTTGCGTTCTCTATAGGCGTAACTTTGGGTGCTTCAGTTGCTGATTGAGAGCAGGCTGTAAGTCCAAGAACGAAAAGACTAGAAGCTGTGAAAAGTAAAGCGCGCATAATTCAAATCCCTTTTTATTGAGAGCAGCTTACGTTTTTTTAGTCGGGATGAATAGCGCTGCAAAAGATTATTCTGGCAATAACTTACCTGATCATTGCATATGAAATGGCAAGAACTGTCCATTGCAATTCTGATCTTTCAGGATTAACTCCTCGCTATGTCAAATTTTCAACCCCTTTCAGGTCTTGGTCAAATCTCGGAAAATTACGATGTTTTGCTCTGCGATATTTGGGGCGTTGTTCATAACGGTCAAACAGAATACCGCGCTGCCACGGAAGCGCTTGAATTATTTAGGTCTGATCATGGCCCTGTTATTTTAATATCCAATTCGCCAAAACCTTCAGTGTCTATTCCTGCAAGCTTTGTCCAAATGGGTCTGCGTGGTGAATTTTATGATGCGATTGTGACGTCAGGAGACGCAACTATACACGAGCTTGCCCGACGCGCGCCCGGTCCAGCCTTTAAACTCGGTCCAGAGCGTGATGATGTTTTATATGAAAATTTAGAGCTTCATTTCTCAGACATGGCAGAGGCGAGTTTTATATCTTGTACGGGTATGTTCGAAGATGATGAACATCCTGATGATTACATTCAATTACTGACCGAAGGACGTGATGCGGGATTGCCTATGATTTGCGCAAACCCTGATGTGAAAGTACGGGTTGGCGGAAAGATTATTTATTGCGGCGGCGCTTTAGCGGAAGTTTATAAAAATCTTGGAGGTGAGGTTATTTTTGCGGGTAAACCCCATGCACCCATTTACCGCTTAGCACGGGCATGGACAGAAGAGCTTCTCGGTTATCATCCACCAGATGATCGTATGTTGTGTATAGGAGACAATATTTTCACCGATCTTCTTGGCGCGCAAGAACAAGACATGGATTGTCTCTTTATCCAAGATGGTCTTTACGGAGAAACGACAAAAAAGTTTAAAGCTCTGTTGGAAAATAACGGCATAACGGCGCGGTATATGGCCTCTGAATTGTCTTGGTAATCGTGCTCTATTTTGCTAGGCAAAGCCCATGAATGACACCGTAGAAAATAATGTAAAATACTATCTTGAAGATATTAAGGTGGGTATGCGGTCAACAACGACCTCGACGATTACTGCGCAGATGATTGACACATTCGCAGATATTACTGGAGACCATAACCCTATTCATGTTGACGCTGAATTTGCTGCGACCACACAATTTGGACAACGTATTGCCCATGGCGCTTTATCAGCCTCTTTTATCTCTGCGGTACTTGGGAATGACTTGCCAGGGCCGGGCGCTGTGTTTGTTGAATTAAACTTGCGCTTTCGCAAGCCCGCCTTTATCGGTGATGTGGTCACTGCGGTGGCAGAAGTGGCCGAGATTAATGAGCGCACGGGCCGTGTTAAAATGAAGTGTCATTGCGAAGTAGACGGTCAGAAAATTTGCCGTGGTGATGCAGGCGTATTTGTACAAAAACGCCCGACTGACTAATTTGAAAAGTGAAAACGCTTCAAACTTATACTGATTTACCTGAATCCGATAAAGGCGCAGTTATTGCGCTTGGTAACTTTGACGGTCTACATCGCGGGCACCAAGCTGTTATCGCCAAAGCAAAATCAATCGCAGATGATTTAAACGCACCCTTAGGCATTGGCCTTTTTAGGCCGCATCCTTATCGTTTTTTTAAACCCGATGCCCCGCCTTTTCGCTTAATGAGCGCCGAAATAAGAGCGGAGATTATGCCAAGTCTTGGGGTGAATATTTTATACGAAATTCCTTTTGATAATGAACTGAGAGAGCGTGATGACACACAATTTGTCGAAGATGTCCTGCATCAAGGTCTTGGTATAAAACATGTGGTTGTCGGAGATGATTATGGTTTTGGCAAAAATAGATGTGGAAATGTTGAAAGCCTGACCCGCCTATGCGCTGAGCGGAAGATAGGTGTTACGCCTATGACGCCTATAGGGCTGCACCGTCTTTACGGTAAATATGGGAGTACAGAAATCCGTACGGCCTTAAAGCAGGGTGATGTCTTTCATGCCGCCCATATGCTCTCACGCCCGTGGATTGTTGACGGGATAGTTCAGCAAGGACAGCAGCGGGGCCGCACAATCAATTTTCCTACAGCCAACTTAGAATTTGGCGATCTTGTGCGTCCGAAATTTGGGGTTTATTGTGTTGAAGTCAAATTATCTGGTTCAGAGGATTGGCTCCCCGCCATTGCCAATACGGGGAGCCGTCCTACGGTAGGCGGCGAAGAAGCCCGCTTGGAAGCCCATATTTTTAATTTTGATCAGGATATATACGGTCAGCATATTCAAGTGCGTTTTCGAAGCTTTGTGCGGGCCGAGCAGAAATTTGAGAGCTTTGATCACCTGAAAGCCCAAATTATCCGGGATTGTGAAGGCGCTAGGGCAATTTTTGGTATTTAAAAGTTGAGAACGTCAAAATATCCCATTGATTATGAGTTATGTGTTAGGCTTAAAATTTAATGGCATATGCTAGAGAGAAAAACTGGGCTTCACTACCAATTGCAGAAAAATCAGCACGAATACCATGACGTTCATTAATGTGATATTCTGCGCCCACGCCATAAGCAAAACCATTCGTACTTTGAGACTCTAAAGCATTAGCAGAAAAACCAGGTAATAGAGCTGTTGTTCCAACAGCGGACGCTTCGGCTTTTGCCGTTCCGTAACCGCCGCGTATAAAGACATCAAATTGGTTGCTGACAGGTAAAATACCCCGCGCGAAAATACCGAAGTAATTCTTTATCTTTAGATCAGCATCTGCATCTATGTTTACAACGCCAATAGTGTCTACATTTACAGGAATTGTTCGCTGAAAACTATCATCGCCAATACCAAAGCCTGCATCACCTTCAATGCCAATATATTGATTGAGTCGGTAACCCAGACGGCCATTTATCATAATGACCTTAGTGGTTTCCTCGCCGAGATTAACGGCATTGCCCTGAAGGTTTAAATCAGTCAAATCAAGGTCAGCAGAGAGCTGGCTAATGCCTATATTAGCATAGAGACCTTCATTTGCACCTTGGGCGACGGCGTTTGTTACGCTCGTCGTAAAAAGTAAAGTAGAGAGTAAAATTATAGATGGAGTTGATTTTTTAACGCACATGCCTAGCCTCTTATTCAGAGCGCGCCTTAGATAATATATGATCTATCTAACATGTATGTTTGCTGAACATTAACTCCCTTTATAAACAACGCCGCCTTTCATTACGAAATCGACGTCGCGTAATTCTTCGATTTTGTCCAGTGGATTACCATCAACCCCGATAAGATCGGCATATTTTCCTTTTTCCAAGGTACCGATGACAGCATCTAGGCCGATATGTTTAGCCGCAATTGTTGTTGCGCTTTCTATGGCTTCCATCTCACTCATACCAGCTTCGAGCATGTAGGTGAACTCTTCAGCATTTTTGCCGTGCTCTGAAACGCCAGTATCTGTGCCAAAAGCGATGTTGACGCCGCCTTCATAGGCGATGCGGGCCATGTCTTGCATTTGCGGCCCGACCTCTAGTGCCTTCTTCGCTGAGTTTGGCGGGAGCCAGTCTTTATTAGTCGCCCAATCGACGACGGTCATACCTGCCATAACGGTCGGGATCAGGGTCGCGTCATGTTTCTTAAATAAAGCAGCTGTACCCGCATCGAGATAAGTTCCGTGCTCGATTGACGAAACGCCTGCTTTCAGTGCTGATTCGATGCCGTCTTTACCATGGGCATGAGCGGTAACCTTTCGGCCCATTTTCGTGGCAGCTTCGACAATGGCTTCAAGTTCATCATCAAAAAATTGTTGTCCTGTCCCTGCATTGGTATTGGAGAGCACACCGCCTGTCGCTGTTATTTTAATGACATCGGCGCCGTTCTTGACGGCTTGACGCACCGCGCGGCGGCAATCTGCTGGACCGTCACATATTGTTTCGGATTGCATATGCGGGATGAGCTCATCTTTAAATCCATGGGTGTCACCATGCCCGCCTGTAATTGATATTGCTGATCCCGCCGCTTGAATATGCGGCCCAGGTATCAAGCCCTTATTAATTGCGCGTTTGAGCGCGAAAATTTCCTTCGGCCCGCCAACATCTTGGACGGCGGTAAATCCTGCCATTAATGTTGTCTTGGCATGTTTTGCGGCTTGGAAGGCAACATCACCGGATTCGAGTAAAACACCATCCCATCTGGATGTTGGGCTCCATTCCCCGCGTAAATGCACGTGACTATCAATTAGGCCAGGCAGGAAGAACATATCTTTCCCGTCAATTATTGTCGCTTCATCATCATCAACATAACCGTCTTCTATGCCAACTATTTTGCCGTCATGGATAATAATTGTTTGTTCGGCTTTAGGCGCATTGCCTGGAACTGCCAGAACTTGACCGGCATGAATTAAGGTAAAGTCTTCATGGCTATCATGGGTCTCGTCATGCGCTGCCGCAGTCAAAGTGAAAGCCAGCGCGGCTCCAGCGAGTAGTAATTTACGCATAATTCCCTCTTATTATTTTAAGGCATGGTGCGCGATATCTCTTCGGCAAAACCCGCCTGGCCATTTTATGACCTCATCAATAGCTTTATACGCTTTTGCGACAGCATTTTCCAGAGAACTCGCCTGTGCGGTGATATTGAGTACGCGGCCACCCGCTGCGCAAACGACGCCCTTATCGTTTAATTTTGTGCTCGCATGGAAGACAACAACACCGTCCATGTCATTGGCTTTATCAATGCCTTTGATCTGTCCGCCTTTTCTATAATTTCCAGGGTACCCTTTGGAAGCGAGAACGACATTGACGACGGGTTCATCAAACCATCCCGGCGCTTTCAATTTATCTAAATTGCCGTCTTCAGCCGCGATAAATATTTCCATCAAATCTGACTGTAAGCGGCGCATAAGAACCTGACATTCGGGGTCCCCGAAGCGGGCATTATATTCGATGAGCTTCGGCCCCTCTGGGGTCATCATAAGACCTGCGAATAAAACCCCGACAAAAGGGTGCCCATCCTTGGCCATACCGTGAATAGTCGGCTGAATAATTTTATCCATGACGAGGGCAAGGGCCTTATCGTCAAAGACCGGCGTAGGTGAATAAGCGCCCATACCGCCTGTATTTGGCCCTTTGTCACCATCATAGGCCCGCTTGTGATCTTGCGCGCCTATGAGAGGCAAAGCCGTTATGCCGTCCGAAACCGCAAAAAAACTAACCTCTTGCCCGCTCATAAATTCTTCGATGACGACTGTTTGTGAGGCATCACCAAATTTGCCAGAGAAAAATTCTTCAAGCTCAGCTTCGGCTTCTTTGCGGGTTTCTGGTAGAACAACCCCTTTACCTGCGGCCAGCCCATCAGCCTTGAGCACATAAGGCGGCTTCATTGTTTTAAGATAAGCCTTGGCTTCTTTTAGCTCGGTGAAGACGCCATAAGCTGCGGTTGGAATATTGTAGCGCGTACAGAGCTCTTTGGTGAAGGCTTTCGAGGATTCCAGCTGCGCGGCCGCTTCTGTCGGGCCGAAAACTTTGATATCCATCTCTTGGAGGACATCTACCAGCCCAAGCGCGAGCGGTTGTTCGGGGCCAACGACAACAAAATCAAATCCGCCGCTTTGAACCAATGCGACAATACCGATAATGTCATCAGCCGCGACTGGTACAATCGCGGCGACTTCGGCAATACCTGCATTGCCGGGCGCGCAAACGAGCTCAGTGACCAATTCGCTTTGTGATAATTTCCACGCCAAAGCATGTTCACGGCCACCTGAGCCAATAAGAAGAACTTTCATGATCAATTCCGTTATTCTGATTCCGTTTGGCGGCTTTTAGTCTATAAGCGCCTTTGAATCCAACGCCGAATCTATGCTTGCTAACAGAAAGACACTGTGTCTGATATAATATCGAATACGCCTGAATATACAGTTTCTGAACTTGCCTTTTCGCTAAAGCGTACAGTGGAAGAAACTTTTGGCCATGTCCGCGTTAGGGGAGAACTTGGCCGCGTCACTATCGCCAAATCTGGCCATTGTTATCTTGATGTCAAAGACGACAAGGCGGTGATTAATTCCATCATATGGAAAGGCGTGATGTCGCGGCTCTCTATGCGGCCTGAGGAGGGCATGGAGGTTGTCTGCGAAGGTAAGCTCTCGACTTATCCGGGGCGCTCTAATTACCAGCTTATAATCGAAAAAATGGAACTCGCGGGCGCTGGTGCGCTTATGGCGCTCTTTGAAAAACGCAAAAAAATGTTTGCCGCCGAAGGGCTTTTTGATAGCGAACGCAAACGCGAGCTACCCTTTATACCTAAAACTATCGGTATCGTGACCTCGCCAACGGGCGCGGTTATTCGAGATATTTTGCACCGTATTATGGATCGTTACCCGTCTCATGTTCTGGTCTGGCCTGTGCTGGTTCAGGGGGATAAAGCGGCAGATCAAATCACTGAGGCAATAACAGGCTTTAATGAAACGCAAGGCTTTGCGCGTCCTGATTTATTGATTGTCGCGCGCGGCGGCGGCTCAATGGAAGACCTCTGGTGTTTTAACGAAGAGAATGTGGTGCGCGCGGCGGCCAACTCAAAAATCCCCATTATCTCCGCTATTGGTCATGAAACAGATTGGACCTTAATTGACTTTGTTGTTGATTACCGCGCCCCGACCCCGACGGGTGCTGGTGAGAAGGCGGTGCCCGTACGCGAGGATTGGCTGGAAACGGTTGCCGATTATGGCACGCGGCTGACGCGCGGGCTAAAACGAAACCTGAATGAGAAGAAAACGGCTCTCTCTGCGGCGCGTCTGCCGAAATTAGAAGGCGTCGTCTCCGCCCCGCGCCAAAGACTGGATTTGGCTATTGCAAGACTGCCGCGTTCCGACCGCCTATTTGAAAAGGCTTCACAGACATTAGCGGCCCAGCGCCTGCCAGACCCCAGACGTTTGATCGAATCCAAAACGGCACAGCTCACCGCTATGCGCGTGCGGCCGGACTCTATTCGCATTAATATCGATGGCAAACGACGTGTCCTTACGCAGGAAATGAGAACTGCCAATTCTGCGATGCAGAACAGTTTGCAAAAACAAACTGCGCGTCTCTCACGCGCGGGTAAATTACTAGACGCTTATAGCTATCAAGGCGTTTTAGAGCGCGGCTATGCTTTGGTACAGCGAAGTAGCGGCGATGTTGTGCGCTCTAAAGACGGAGTTGCGGCAGGGGAGGCCGTCACGCTGACCTTTGTTGATGGCGCGCGCGGGGCAGTGATAGATGGTAAGGCGACAACCCCGCCTAAAAAAGCCGTTAATAAGAAACCTTCGCCTAAAAAAACAACTGCAAATAACCAGCAGGACTTGTTTTAATTTTCATATGAACAGGCTAAGTAAGACCTATGAACTCATTCTTTAAAGATAGCGGCGAAGCGATTGTGCATTACGGGGCCTCGGACTTCACCATTATGGAAGGTGGCGCTTATGTTATTTGCGCTACGACCAAGGATAAAATCCCGCTCGAAATGCTGCGCTATTGGAACGCCGATAGGCAAGAAGCTTATAAGGACGCTACGGCGAGCTTAGCCGCTTGGAAAAAGGCGAATGCTTGATGCGGTGGCTTGTTGGGTTAGCGTTAGTTCTTGCGATTTCAGGGTCAGCTTGCGCTCAGGAAAAACCTGATCAAATTTTATCCAGTGAAACGCCTGTCCAACCACTATTAAGAAAGCTTTCGACTGAGGTGGCTAGAGACATTATTCCGGTCGAGGTTCAAGACATTTCATGCACGGGCGTCGCCAAACAAGGCGGAGCCGTTCTGTGCCAAACAAAGCCCAATGCTAAAGTTAAGGTCGCCCGTTCGGAAAAAGATTTCTACTTTGAGAATGCGGATGAAAATGGCCGCATTATCATTGGCTTTGACCGTGATGAGAAGAATAATTTCGTTGAGGTCGCAGGAGACCGCGTTAGCTTTGATTTAAAGCCCCGCGATTATGACACATCTCGCATAGATGGTCTTCCGCCGTCACAAGTCTCGACTTTTACTGAGGCCCAGCTCAAACGTATTCGTAGTTCATCCGCGCGTAAAAAAGTCGGCTTTAGCTCTCGGACAAATGTGATGGGCTTTCGCGATGGGTTTATCTCGCCAATAAAGGAATTTCGTAAAACGACGAATTTCGGCGCGCAAAGAATTTTAAATGGCGAGCCTAAAAAACCGCATTATGGCGTTGATATGGCCGCGCCTGTGGGGACGCCGATTTATGCGCCTGCTGACGGCGTAGTTAGCCTTGCTGATGATGATCTTTATTTCGAAGGGGCCATGGTTTTACTTGATCACGGGCAGGGGCTTATCTCCATGTATCTGCATACGGATGAGATTTTGGTGGAGCCCGGACAGCGGGTGAAACAGGGCGAACAGATTGCTACGGTTGGGTCAAAAGGCCGCTCGACTGGGCCGCATTTATGCTGGCGTTTGAAATGGCGTAACCGTAATCTCGATCCCGAGCTACTCACGCAGTGGCCTCGCAGTGAATAGAGAACGTTGAGTAATATGGCGAAACCAGGTGAAGACTGTCAGACAATGACCGAAGTCCGTGAGGGCGTTGATGCGCTTGACCGTGAAATCGTCGCGCTTCTTGTTAGGCGCCAAGCTTATATGAGCGCCGCAGCGCGTATTAAACAAGACCGCGACGCCGTGCATGATGAAGCCCGTATCGAAGATGTTGTGGCTAAGGTGATTGCAGAGGCGCAAAAACAAGGCCTGTCTAAAAATATCGCAGAGCCCGTTTGGCGCAAATTAATTGAATGCTGTATTGCTTTTGAATTTGGCGAATGGGACGGACAGCGCGCCGCTAATAAACAAAGCGCTTAGTTCAGATTATATAATTGATTTTTTTAGGTCTGTTACCAGACTTAGGTAATTTGATTTTTCAAAAACCATTCATATGTGGATTTGATACCGTCTTCTAAACTAATTGATGGTGACCACCCTAAATTTGAAAGTTTTTGAGACGACATGAGTTTACGCGGAGTGCCATCTGGTTTCGTAAGGTCGTGTTTTATTTCACCATTGAACTTAATGATTTTACAAATCAGTTCTGTAAGCTCCAAAATTGTGACATCGGAACCATAACCAACGTTAATGTGTTCTAATTCAGAGTAATTTTTTAATAGAAATACTAATGCAGAGGCGCAATCATCGGCATGTAAAAATTCACGCCGAATTGTCCCTGTTCCCCAAATTGTTACGTGTGATGCGTTACTTATTTTTGCTTCGTGAACTTTACGGATAAGTGCAGGAAGTACATGACTTGTTTCCAAGTCAAAGTTGTCGCCTGGTCCGTAAAGGTTTGTCGGCATTGCGGAAATGTAGTCCACTCCATATTGCTTATTATAAGCTTCCATGAGTTTAATCCCCGCTATCTTAGCGATAGCGTAGGCTTCATTAGTTTGTTCTAATGGACCCGTTAAAAGGGAATTTTCTTCAATAGGTTGTTGTGCAAATTTTGGATAAATACAGCTAGAGCCTAAAAAGAGAAACTTTTCTACTCCCGCCTGATATGCTGCGGCTGTAATGTTTCCTTCAATCATGAGATTCGTATATAAAAAGTCCACAGGATTTGTGCTATTGGCTAAAATTCCTCCGACTTTTGCAGCTGCCATGACTATAGCATCTGGTGAAGTTCGCCTCATAAAGTCTTCGACTTGATCTTGGCGAGTTAAGTCAACTTCATCGCGCGTTGCAGTTATAACTGTACAAGGTTCATTAGCAAGCTTGCGCACCACGGCACTTCCAACCATGCCACGGTGGCCAGCGACATAGATTTTCTTGCCTTGTACATTATACATTTAAGCTTCCTTTTGGGCCTGTGACTTCATTAATGATTTTAAGTCATCTTGAACCATTTCAATGGCTAGGTCTCTTACTGAAGTTTTATGACTCCACCCTAGAACATTTTTTGCTTTTGTGGGATCACCCAACAGAAGTTCAACTTCTGTTGGTCGGAAATAACGGGGGTCTACTTCAACAATTAGCTTATTCGTTTTTGAGCAGTACCCTTTTTCATCAATGCCTTCTCCGCGCCAGACAAGTTCAATTCCAACCTCCAGGAAAGACCATTCGACAAATGTTCTCACACGAGTCGTGACGCCAGTTGCAAGAACGAAATCATCTGGAGTGTCTTCTTGCATCATTCTCCACATGCCTTCTACATATTCTTTAGCATGTCCCCAGTCACGCTGAGCGTCTAGATTTCCTAAGTAGAGTTTATCTTGTAATCCTAATTTAATAGCCGCTGCTGCTCTTGTTATTTTCCTTGTCACAAAGGTTTCTCCTCGTAAGGGGCTTTCGTGATTAAAGAGAATTCCATTTGAAGCATGTATTCCATAAGCTTCTCTGTAATTCACAACAATCCAATATGCGTATAGTTTTGCAGCAGCGTATGGGGACCGTGGATAAAATGGTGTTGTTTCACTTTGAGGTACTTCTTGTACAAGGCCATATAATTCCGATGTTGAGGCTTGATAAAACTTGGTCTTTTGTTCAAGGCCTAAAATTCGAATGGCTTCTAACATTCTTAGCGTACCAATTGCGTCTGCATTTGCAGTATATTCGGGCGTTTCGAAGCTTACCATAACGTGACTTTGAGCCGCGAGATTGTAAATTTCATCAGGCTGAGTTTCCTGTATAATCCTTATAAGGTTTGTCGAATCTGTCATGTCGCCATAATGAAGCTTAAAGCGAGGCTCTTTTTCATGCGGGTCCTGATATATATCTTCAATGCGAGCTGAGTTGAAACTGGATGAACGCCTTTTGATGCCGTGTACGATATAATCTTTTTCAAGAAGTAAACGTGCAAGATAGGCTCCATCTTGACCTGTTACACCAGAAATTAATGCGACTTTTTTGTTATTCATTTTGATGCTTTCTGTTTTTAAAGCTTATGTGTTTTCTATTTAGTGAGAGTACCTGAGGATCCGTGTTTTTCAGCAGCATATACAAATGGTTCTGTGTGTAGGATGCCGTTGATTATTGTGTCTAGCCCCGGAAAGTTACCAGGCGACAAGGCACTGAGGTCGTCAAAATCCAAATTAAACATTGCCCCCGTACCATTGGGTTGAAGAAATGGTAAAGGTATCATTCTTCGAAAAAAGAAATGATATGCGTATTTTTGGGCGCGGTTTTGATCCGGTTTTGCTTCGTCGTTTTTATATGGGAGTTGGTCAAGAATGCGATAATAGTTTTCTTGATTGGTGGCGTCTTGGGTTATGCCTTTGTTTCTTATCCAGGCTTCACCGCCCACAATAATTGGTTTTCCTAATGGGGCGAGTTCAGTACCCATTTTTGTACCATAGATTATAACAGCATTGCTTGCCCCGCAAATCGAATAAGTGCTCGCTTCATCATCTGGAAGAACCAAATGAATATGATTTGGTAATTCTGGATAAGCCTCTTCCAAGATGTCTTGTACTTTTTGTCGGGACGTAATGGCTCCTCTGACTTCAGCGGGATGTACGCGGATAATCACTTCAATTTCTGGACGGTTTATGAAATAGCCAACCGTTCCGATAATCCATTCTTTCATTCCTGCAAAAGCATTTGCGGGATAATGGAGCTGCGCATCCCACATAACATTCGTTAGTACAGCAACTATGGGTTTTGAGGTGTCGATACCTTTTAAATCTGCATAGGTTTCAAAGTCGACATCTGGTTCTTCATGAAAATAAATCCAATCTAAACTTCCATTTGCGCGACTGGCAAGATATTCTAATAGTTCAGCTTTTTGCTTTGTGTTGAGTTGTAAATCTTCCCAATTAGAAACGTTCTCAGTCATCATTGTATGATGATAAGTGTCGTCGTGGCTAAATATAAAACAAGACTTACGATAAGCTACGACCCAGGTCACCACCTTGACACCTAACTTTCGACAAACATCTGCAGCTATTCCTTGTGGACTGTAGATTCCATGATGCAATACCACGACATCAGGGGTCCATTGAGCTATCATGCGTTCATATGCAATTTTGGTTAAAATTGCACCCTCAAGATACCGACGTAAGACATCGTGACCGCTTGTTTCGTTTGTAATGTCACCTTTCGCGAAATAGCGTAATGTACCTGCATAAGCATGTTCGCCTACTGCTATGTCGTCTAGTTTCCAGTTGTGAATCGACTGGGCCGGGACGCTAGCCGCAATATTTTCTGCGTTTTCGTAATCTTCGCGATTCAAAAATTCTGAAAACCGAAACTCAGGAAGACCCATAGGTCGGTGAGTGTGTGTCCCGCGATTAAAACAGGCTTTACAGAGACGTTCGGTAAGTTTGTGCTTGATCAGCATGTCCGGCGGCGTTGCATCACCATAGACTGGGATTAGACAAGCAGGCATTACGCCATCGCAAAACATTCTTGAAACTTGCGCGCCAGCGAGTGTTAAAGCACAGCTCAGAACGCTATCGAAAGTAGATACTGCCCCATGCATCCCAGTATTTGATCCAATTACAACACGTTTTCCCTTTGCGTTGGATACTTGTGCTGCCCAGTCTTTTCCTGCATTTTTTACTAAGCGTTCCCAGTCAGGAAAGCCTTTTTCAGGACGGATAGGTGATTGAGCACCAGGAAATTTAGGAGGTGGAACTAATTGAAGTGTCATAAATTAAGTTCTGAATACTGAAAATTAAGTTTCGAGTTTTTAGTATTTGCGAATAGCAAAACCGACACCATAACCTACTTCGGAATAAGTATATGTTGAAAATCTTGGGTTTTCTTCGAGCATGCGCCGCCACACAGCTCCTAGGCCGGCGACATTTGGATTTCCTGTATCATCAAATAGAACTGCTCCTCCAATAGAAAGTCGCGGTAATACATCAGCTATGTCTTCGGCTGCCCCTAAGTTGGAGTGATCGCCATCAACGGTTATAAGATCAAAATAGGTATTTGGATTTTCAGTGAAATAACTCTTGAGTGTTTCATGAGAATTTCCATTAATAAACTCGCGTTTACCTTTATGTTTAAATTTATCAAGTTCCTTATTTACATGATCAGGACCTGGATTATCCATACCAGCATAATTCTCTACCCACATATCAAACATCGCAATATCTGCATCAGGGCATAGGCTCGCTAAAGAACATACACTGCGTCCACGACGAACTCCAATTTCTAAATAATTGCTTGGTTTAAGCCATTTAGACAGACCTAATACGGCTGTAACGATATCTATATAACCCCAGTCATCACCGTACCGCTTCATTCCAAGTTTGTAGTAATCTAGGAGATATTCCACATAAGCATCTGACTCTAATTTTTTTAACAGATTAACCGCAGTTTTCAAATAATGCGTACAATTTGAGGTTAAGTCGTTACCAATTGAGCTCGCGCCAATCATAACAGGTGGGTACCACTCCATGTCTCCTTCTTTTACTTCTGGCGAACATGCGTATTTTGATCGTCGTGGAGTTTCTACCCATTGCGGGGTCGGTAAAACAGTGTTCTCTGGAAGAGGGCCGAAACGTTCAGCTTTAGTACTCATTGCATGTCCTTTTGGGAAAGAATTTCGTCTTAGTAATCATGAAATTGATGTTGAGGCTCTATAAATCTTTAAGTTCATCTTGAGGTAATTCTCGAAGAACGCGTGCAGGGTTGCCTCCAGCAACTACATTAGCTGGCAGATTATTTGTTACGACTGAATGTGCCGCAACAATTGTACTATCTCCAATTGTTACTCCCTTAAGAACCACGCTATTTAGCCCTATCCAACATCTTCGTCCAATGTCAACAGCAGCTTGACCAATTTCGAGAGGCGTTGCCCGGCTTTTGTCACCTAGCATGCGTCTAAACTGTATTTCGCGTTGATATGCTTGAGTAGGATGAGAGTCATTATCAAAAATCTGTACACCATGAGCGATTAGGCTGGCATCGCCTATTGCAATGGATTTTCGCGACGAAATAATAGCATTATCTCCGATGTAAACAAATTTTCCTACGTTTATTATTCCGCCAGCTTCTGCCCTTAAAATCCCTCGGATGGCCGTTGGGCCGGAAATGTCGATTAGGTGCTTGTCCCCTCCATTTATTAGCCTCGCATGAAATCCAAGTTGTAAATCATCATGAATTTTAGCGCCAGCTTCAAAACGTTTCCAAATAGCTAGCAGCTTTGCAGCAAACAGATCGGTGTCAGTCCCAACAGTTTCATATGACTTTAAAGCCTCATACGATTCTTTCAGGGTTGAAACCTTTTTGAAAACAGGTCCATCTGCGAAAGCATGATCTAGTGGGCTAATTGCGCCTCGCATTAAAGTACCCTTCGTTTTAATTGAAGTTCAGATAGACAATAGAATAAATGTCTGCAAGTTAAACATCGAGCGTCGCAATAAAGAAATTGTGGCGTAAAGCCGCACAAGTTTATTACCTTTGAACGCATACAGCCTGTATTCTCTGAACTTTGGTTGTTAATGTATGGTTGTAAGTAGTTGCAATAGATGAATTAGGTTTTTAAATGAAAATTGGTCTTAGAGTTTTTTATAATGCGGGATGGATGGGAGGCATAAATTATGTCTTAAACATTGCTCGCATGTTAAATAATCTACCTGAGCATGAACGGCCAGATATTACATTTCTGACCTCAACACCTGAATCTGAAATTATTGCCAACAATAATCGAAACCTAGTGAGTAGAATAGAAAAGTTCTCTAACGCGCGGGCGCTTAATTTGGATTTTGTGTATCCAGCGACTCAATTACCCGAAGCGCCATTTGGTGCTCCATGGGGAGGCTGGATACCTGACTGGCAGTGTCAGCACCTGCCCGAAATGTTTGAAAAGCAAGAGCTGGCTCGACGGTTTCTACATTATCGGGAATTGGCGAGAAGACCTTCAGTTTGTTTGTTTTCGAGTTTTCAAGCAATTGAGGATACTAGGATATTATTTCCTGATTTCGATGATTCAGGATGGTCTGTATTTAATTTTCCTGCGGTATTTGATAGTTCGTTTTGGGATAAGCATAACTCTACAGCTCATGAAAAACTAAGAGCGCGCATGAATATCCCTGAGAATTACTTCATTATATGTAATCAATTTTGGAAACATAAAAACCACCTTGTTGTCGCTGAGGCTTTATCTTTAGCTCCTGATCTTGATATACACATTGTTATGACAGGGGCTATTGAGGATAGTCGCTGGCCTAAATACGCAAAACAGGTGCAAAAACTGTTAGCTATTCCTAATGTTGCATCAAAGGTTACATTAACCAATCGTATAAGCCGTGACGAACAACTTATGCTGTTAAGGGGGGCAACGGGGTATATTCAGCCAAGTTTATTTGAGGGTTGGAGTACCTTTATTGAAGAAGCTAGGGCTCTTGGTTTGCCAGGGCTCATTTCTGATATTCCAGTTCATCGAGAGCAATCCCCTCCAGACTCCACGTTCTTTGACCCAAGAAATGCTAATGATCTCGTTCAGAAGATGAAAAATATTTCTACAAACCTCCCTCGTCGAACATCTCTAACGGACGCAAAGAATAGGCATGCCGAATATACACAAAATTGTGCCCGTGTATTTTTAAACATAGCCCGTAAGTCTCAAAAGATGTATGATCCGCAAAAACATGAATTGGTTGCGGTCCTTGAGCAAACTATTCCTGAGCTTTTTGAACATATCGCTGAGAATAATCGATATGAACAACGGGATCTTGATCGTTGGTTGGCAGCAATAAGATTATCTTTACGCGATCACCCTGAGGATTTAGCCCGGTTGGGGGCCAGGCTATGTCAAGATAACCACAAATTTTCGGAAAACGCGAAAAAATTAATTGTAATTGCCACGCTTGCGAAATGTTCTCCGGAAATACGTCAAAGGTTTCTTGATTTTGATCTGGAGTCTGATATCGAAGCGCAAGGCATTAGGAAGCTTCAGGGAGAAATGAGTACTTATGATGTACAGACTCAACTGGCAATAAAAAGTACATTATTTCGTTTGCGTGACCTCGTTCGTCGTAAGCTCCCAACTTGACACATAATATAATGACTGAAACATCTCAAAAAACTGTCACTCATATTCGTCCAGAGAAATCTGAGAGGATATTTAGTATTTCTGAAATTTGGAAATTTCGACCTCTTTTAAAGCAATTGACATCTCGAAATATTCAAACCCGGATTTTAAACTCGCCTATAACGCTTCTCTGGGGCTTTATTAGACCTGGAATTATGACCTTGGCATTTTTCTATATTCGAAGGATGGCAAATGCAGACTTTGGTTCAAGTGTTCCATATGCGCTTTTTATATTTAGCGGATTATGCCTTTGGTTTCTTTTTGCTGAGATAACAGTTCAGGTGGCAGGGTCCATAAGTACGGATGCCTCATTAAGTCGAAAAGTTTATTTTCCTAGAATTTTGAGTCCCATATCAGTTGTATTAGGGCGCTGGATAGATTGTATTGTTATTGTAGCCGCAATTATCGTTTTTCAATTATTTATGGGTATTCCCGTAAGTACGTCATTCCCATTTATATTTTTAGTTATGGCTACGTTATTATTGCTCGCTTTTGCCAGCGGACTAATTTTTGCCGCTCTTGTCGCGGTTCATAAAGATTATAGAAAAATTTTAGAAACAGTCCTTTATTTAGGCCTATTTTTGTCTCCAGTTTTATTTTCGAAGTCAATTTTACCGCTAGTAATTCAGAAATATTATATTGCAAACCCAATGGTTGGTGTTCTCTCTGGTATGAGGGGCGCTTTATTTGAACCTGCGTCGATAGATATTATCGCCTGGTTGGTGTCTGTTGGCATCACTTTTACACTGACAATTGTGGGGTTGATAATGCTCTCTTGGGCAATTCACAACCATGGGGATAAAATCTAATGAGCGTTGTTCTTGGCCAAAATTTTTTATTCGGAGTCCGAATTGTCTGAGTTTGATGGGTCTGACATAGTTCTGGATGTTCGAGGTCTCTCAAAGAAGTATAGAATGACCTCTAGCTTATCCAAGAAAACAATGAAGAAGAATTCGATAAAGCGGTCGGATAGCAAGGACTTTTGGGCGTTAAAAAATGTAAGTTTTACGGTGCGAGCTGGTGAACGCGTTGGAGTTATGGGGCATAATGGAGCTGGCAAATCAACTTTGTTAAAAATTCTATCTCGCGTCGTTAATCCAACTGAGGGAGAAGCATTCATTCATGGGCGTTCGACTTCTTTATTAGAGGTTGGAACTGGATTTAACCCAGACCTTACGGGCCGCCAAAATGTATACCTAAACGCATCGTTGCATGGATTAACCCGGCAAGAGATCGATGATAGAATGGATGCCATATTGGAGTTTTCAGAGATTGGTCGGTTCATTGAAGAACCAGTTGGAACATATTCAACTGGTATGAGAGCTCGATTGGGGTTTTCTGTTGCCGCCCATCTTGAACCAGATATTTTGATGCTAGATGAAGTTCTATCAGTTGGTGATGCGTCTTTTCAAAAAAAATGCCTGACCCGTATGGAAGATTTGACCGGCCATGGGCGCACTATTTTATTTGTTTCTCACTCTACCGGAACCGTTAGAAAATTTTGTGACAGATGTATTTGGTTAAGTCATGGCGAGATTGTTATGGATGGGCCAGTGCATGATGTTTGTGAAGCATATGAAGCAAAAATGTCAGATATATCGGCGACTTATCAAGCTCCTATCAAAACCGATAAAATACCTAATGTAAAAAAAGAAGGTGAGTATGTAGGAACTCAATCTTCTGAGGGGCTTTTAAAGCGTATTGAAGAAATAGAGACGGTTTGTGAGTTAGTGTCTGCACAGGTGTTAGATAATTTAGAGCAACCTGCGAGATCGTTTAAAATTACGCAAGATTGCACGTTGGAAATTATTTATGATGTTTACTATTCAGGTCTAAGAGTTGAACCTGCCTTGCATTTTAAAAACGAACAAAACGAAATATTATTTGTGGTTGCGTTTACTGATGACGCGTATGAACAAGCTATTCAAGATCCTGGCCGGTATAAAAGCCGCGTGCACATACCAGGTAATTTACTAAATGAAGGCCTACATTATGTAACAATTTGTTTGGTGACTGCAGATCCGTTAGTGCGGCATCAAATTGTCGATAATGCAATTTCATTTTCAGTGTATGAAGTTATTGCTGATATTAATAACGTGGCTCGTGGTCGATATTCTCGTACATTTCCAGGTGGTCTACGGCCGTTCCTTAATTGGGATACTGAAAAGACAAAGCTTTAGGAGCCTTAAGTGAAATCAACTTTGTTATTTGATTCTCCGGCATATTTGGAAATTAACGAAGCGCGTTGGCTTGTTGCAAAACAAGTACTTTCAGATGTAACTGAGAGTGGAGTGGCAACAAATACCGCTTATGACTTTGGCTCTGGTCCAGGTTGGTTTTCAAAACGACTGCATGATATTGGGCTTAATGTCCATGCTTTAGAGGGAAGGCAAGATTTAGTAGAGCTTGGACGCAAGCGCGCACCGGAATGTCATTTTCAAACTTTTGACTTTGATGGTGCAGACGCAGAAGTATTGCCAGCACCGCGAGACTTTTCTTTGGCTTATGGAATACTATATCATTTAGAAAATCCACTAAGGTCTTTGCGTATGATGGCAAAAATGACCAAAAATGTTATGCTTTTAGAGACAATGGTTATCCCTGGTGAAAAAGAGTTTGCTCGCGTTGTCAAAGAGAATCCAAATGAAACTCAGGGCATACAGCCATTAGCCATGATCTTAACTCAAAGCGCGGTTGAACGCGCGATTTGGGCTTGTGGGTTTGATTATCTTTATAAGATTAATGCACCCATTAATCATCCTGACTTTCAAAGCTCATCTGAACGTCATGAACGCCGGTGTATATGGGTAATGTCTCGAGTCCCTATTAATTTGCGTGATTTTTGCCCACTGGATATGAAGGAACCTCAGCGTGCCGACTATTGGAAAAAATAATGTAAAAGACAGGCATGCAATGGTTGCAGGCGGCTGTGGGTTTTTAGGTGCCAGGACATCTTCATTATTACTACAAAAAGGTTGGCGAGTTACGACTTTAGGGCACGGTAATACGCCTGACATTTTGGCTGGCAGTGTCAATCATTGTGATGGACTGATTTCCAAAGACCTCTTCCATATGGCGTCTGAAAAATATGGCGAGCCTGACGTTATAATCCATGCAGCAGGTGGCGCTTCAGTGGGGCGCTCTTGGGAGGACCCCTCTTGCGACTTTAATCTTTCTGTTGGCAGTACTTTTGCAATTTTAGAATTTATTCGTGGATGCAAAGTCAGCCCACGCTTGGTATTAGTCTCTTCTGCCGCAGTTTATGGCAATGTTGGCTCTTCTGAGCCATTGCTCGAAGATGATGTTTGCAAGCCTGTTTCACCTTATGGATTGCATAAGCTTCTGTGTGAGCAGCTTGTAGAAGGCGAAGCGCGCATGAGGCCGTTAGATGCATCAATCGTGAGATTTTTTTCAATTTATGGTGCTGGACTCAGAAAACAAATTCTTTGGGATATAATGCATAAAATCAAAGAAAGACCCGATGAGGTTTTAGAGCTTTGGGGAGCAGGTGATGAGACGCGAGATTTTTTGCATGTTTTGGACGCATCAGATTTAATTGTGAAGCTTGCAGAGTCAAATTCTAAGCATGGCGTGAGAGTTTTTAATGGGGCAAGCGGAGTGAGTATAAGTATTGCGGAACTGGCAGCTGGTCTACTAAAAGCGGCCGAGGTTAACACGCATATAACGTTTAATGGCCGCATAAGAAGTGGTGACCCGAAACATTTGCGCGCTAATGTAGAAAAATCTGAAAAAGAGTTAGGGTTCATTGCTCAAACTAAATTAAGCGATGGTCTTAAAGATTACGTGAAGTGGTTTGCTTCACTTGACATCGAAAAGGATAAATGACCTTATGACTGCACCTGTTTTGTCTATTGTTGTCGGCACTTACAATCGCCGCGACCAAATTATTAGATTAGTTGAGTCTATTAAACGAGAAACAACAATCCCATATCTTCTCTACATAACGGATGCTGGATCCACTGATGGAACGATTGAATATTTAAAATCTGTAGAAAGTTCAGTTATTAAGCCTGTATATGTAGGAAAACTTCTCGGTCAGGCTAGAGCTTATAATGATGTTTTTGCTGAGGTGACCACGCCTTATGTTTGTTGGGTGAGTGATGACAATGAAATAGTCAACCATGGCCTTGATCGTGCTGTTGAGATTTTAAAGAAGAATAAGAAGTTCGGAATGGTCGGCCTTAAAGTTAAAGATAAGGAAGGACCTTTCGTTAAAGCTCCATATATTGGCGGTGTGTCTAAAATAGGAATATTAAATGTGAATCAAGGCTTGCTACCCACTCATGTTATGAAAGCTGTTGGCGGATTTAGTGAAGAATTTCGAGATTATGGAATTGATCCCGATCTCACGGCAAAAGTCTTATTTCTTGGTTATGACGTTGTATATACGCGAGATATCGCGATTCATCACTACCGTAATTGGTCAGAGGACGTCGAGAGTGAAGATTACAAAGTCTTGCAGGCTAAGCATGAGCGTTTTCATGCGCTCTACAAAAAAACTTATTCAAAGTATAATAAACCTTCAAAATATTGGGAATTTAAGAAATGGTTGTGGGAAGGTTTCAAAGCTAAGTTTTCTAAAAAGCTCGACTTGTCAATCAACTCATCGAAGAAAATCTTTGGTAATATCCCTCGGGATTATCACAATACTATTATGGCCAAACATATAGGTTTGTTTGATCTTCTTTTTACTATTCGTAAGCCTTACCATTTACGTCAAAAATACAGAGGGCCTAAAATCAAAGTAAAAAATAGCTCGTAAATTTTAATGGTGAAACTCCATTGATTGTATCGGGTAAGTTGTTATAGACGCAACCTAATTAAAGGCTTACGAATAGGCCGAAATGGTATTGTAAAGGAATATGATGGCAAACCGAGAACTAATTGTTGATGGTGTTACTATTAACGATGCAAGCGATATGTATGTAATTGCGGAAATTGGCCAAAATCATGAAGGTGATGTCGATAAATGCAAGGAGCTATTTGATATTTCAAAGACAGCGGGCGCAAATGCAGTAAAACTTCAGAAAAGAGACAATAAGTCACTTTACACATCTAAATATTATGAGGCGAATTATAATTCGGAAAACGCTTACGCTAAAACTTATGGTGAGCATCGAGAGTTTCTTGAATTTGGTCGTGATGAATATGTTGAACTGAGAGAATATTCTAAGAAAATTGGAATAACTATGTTCTCTACCGCTTGGGACTATGCAAGCGCAGATTTCCTAAATGATATCGACATGCCTGCTTTCAAAATCGCCTCTGGTGATTTGAAAACTATTCCTTTGCTCAAGTATATTGCATCCTTGGGTAAACCTATGTTCGTGTCTACTGGCGGAGCCACGATGAGAGATGTCGTGCGCGCGTATGATGCAATCATGCCGATTAATGAAAATCTCTGTATCATGCAGTGTACGTCTGGTTATCCTCCGAAATTTGAAGAGTTAAACATTAAGGTAATTGAGACTTACAGAAATGCATTTAAAGATATTCCAATCGGATTTTCTTCACATGATAGTGGTATCGCTATGGCCTTAGTGGGTTATATGTGTGGAGCAAGAGTTCTTGAAAAGCATATAACCTTAAACAGAGCTGCTAAGGGTACTGATCAGGCGTTTTCATTGGAACCAAATGGACTTCGACGTTTAGTGCGAGATTTAAAAAGAGCCCGCATTTCTATGGGAGACGGAGTTAAAACGTCGTACCCATCTGAAGTTGCGCCATTAATAAAAATGGGAAAAAAGATTGTTGCAGGCCGTGACTTACCTGCTGGACACGTGCTCAAAATTGAAGATATTGCTCTGAAGTCTCCTGGGGATGGCATGGCTCCATATTTTCAAGATGCAATCTTAGGTCAAAAGTTGGCGAAATCTGTTAATGCAGAAGATGCATTTGTTTTTGATGATTTTGGACTGACTGAGGCTGATGCTAATAAAGTATTAGGAGAGCCGTAACTCTCGATTTGATACTATGCCAACTAACAGCACTCTACTGGCTTTGCGTAACTCTGCACTTTATGCGCCGGTACGAAGATGGAGGCTTGATAAGCTAACAAAACGAGAAGATGCTTATCCAGACTGGGGAAAGCTATTAGATGGGCATGCTGAGAGATGGCAAGAAGCTCGTCAAAATGCTGACGGTCCGCGTGTTGCAATCGCAACAAGTTTAGGACTTAATTTTACGGTCAATACAATTGATAGTCTTATAGCTGTTGCGTTAACATTGCGCGGGGCGAGAGTTGATTTTATCTATTGTGATGGGGCATTACCTGCATGTCAGGTGTTAGATCATAAGATTGTACCTAATATACAGCGCTTAATTGAGCGTGGACCTCAATTTGATTTTTGTGATATTTGTACTGGTGCTGCAGAGCGCTGTGTCTCTCCCTTAGGCCTTAATGTAATTCGATTTTCGGAATATATTGGAAGTGCAGACAAAGTTGCGGCCAAGGCTTTTGCTAAGGTACACAAGGCAACAATAGATTTTTCAGAACCCGATGCGCGTTTAGAGCATGCGCGTGCCGGAGCGCTACGGTTTTTTGGAAAAGCAACTCTAAACGAAACATTGGCTGATTCTGAAATATATGCACGTTACTTAGAGGCAGCATATTTAACAGATGTTGCCGCGAGGAAAATATTTATACCAGAGCAATACCATGTTGTTCTCGCTCATCATGGTATTTATGTTCCGCAAGGTCCTATAGCGCATGTTATTAAAGAGAGCTCAACCCGCCTAGTAACCTGGCATCCTTCCTATCGTAATAAGCGGCTTATTTATCAACACGATGATACTTATCATAAAAAAATGATTTCCGAGCCTGTTGAGACGTGGGACTCAACTATTTTGACGGATCAAGAGAATGCGGACCTTGATGAGTATTTAATTTCCCGTGAAACTGGTAAAAAGGATTGGATAACTTTTCAACGTAAAGCGCCTGAGTTGGAAAAAACTCTCGTGTCTGAATTAGGTTTAGATGAAGATAAAAAGTTAACTTTACTTGCCGCTAATGTTGCTTGGGATGCACGACTGCATTATCCTAAATCGGCATTTGGAGATATGATTGAATGGACGATAGAGACAGTTAAATGGTTTGAAAAAAATCCTGATCAGGAGTTAGTTATTAGGTGCCATCCAGGAGAGGTTATGAGCCAGCCCGTAGCTCAAGATCGATTAGATGATGCAATTCATAAAGCTTTTCCTAACTTACCAGAAAATGTTACGATAATACCGCCTGAGATGATAACGAATACATATGTTTTAGCTCGCCTCGCTCGACGAGTTGTAATTTTTAATACAAAACTTGGCATGGAGCTTGCGGCAAGGGGGCAGTCTGTGATTGTGGCGGGAGATGCATGGATTAGAGGAAAAGGATTCAGTCACGATGCCGACTCCGCTCAATCATATATCAAACTATTGGACTCTGAAGAGACATTTAAGCCCTTGACGCCTACTTTAACCGCTAAGGCAAAAAGATATGCGTATCATTTCTTTTTCAGAAGATGCATTCCTGTAAAGGTTTTAGAAAAAAAGAATGGTTGGTCTTTAACATCGCTGACTGGAAATTCTATGGAGATGTCTTACCCCGGGCGTGACCCTGGATTGGATGTGATCTGTGATGGGATATTAAACGGTTCGTCGTTCGAATTTAATTTAGCCAATAATCCGAGCAAATAGGAGTTTATTATGGCAATTGAGCTTACTGACTCATCCTTTACAGATTTGGCCCGTAAGGTAAAAATCTTGGCCATCGACTTTGATGGTGTTATGACAGATAACTCTGTTTATGTCACTGAAACCGGAACTGAGATGGTACGGTGCTCGCGATTAGAAGGGTTTGGATTGCGACGGGTAGAGAGGGCTGGTGTATTTTGCCTAGTTTTATCTACTGAAACAAACCCAGTCGTTGCCATGCGGGCTAAAAAGTTGAACATTAAATGTTATCAAGGGGTTGAAGACAAGGTTGCTGTTTTTCAACAAATATTAGCTGAGCATCAATTGGCTTTTGAGCAAGCAGCATTCATCGGAAACGATATAAATGATTTGAAGCTTTTAGAACGTGTGGGATTGCCCGTAATTGTAAATGATGCTCATAATTCAGTTATGAAAGCTTCAATGTATAAAACATCCAAAAATGGCGGATATGGCGCCGTAAGGGAGCTTTGTGATGCTATTGGGTTAGCTATAGAGACCATAAATGACTGATATTACGTCTGATCCATTTCCTGCTTTCAGATTGGATGGAAGAACTATTGTTATAACAGGCGGCTATGGACAAATTGGTCAAAGTCTTGTGAAGGGATGTATTAGAAGTGGCGCGAAAGTAGCAATTATAGAGCCTCATGCATCAAGTAAGATTACCAAAGATATTTTTGGTGATATAGATGATTTTGAAAATGTAGTGGCCTTTGTAGGTGATGTCACGGATAAGGTCAGTTTAGAAAATGCTGCTCAGAAGGTAGCAGACCAGCTTGGTGTTGTGACAGGCCTGATAAATAATGCTGCTTTAGATAGCCCTCCAAACAGTAGCGCCAGTGAAAACGGCCCGTTTGAAGATTATCCAGAGGAGTCTTGGGATGAAATAATGAATGTGAATGTGAAGGGGGTATTCCAATGTTGTCAAGTTTTTGGGAAAATGATGGCTAATCACGGAGAAGGATCAATCATAAACATCGCATCTATTTATGGGTCTGTATCCCCAGACCAGAATTTATATCAATACCGAAGGGATAAAGGAGAAGTTTTTTATAAACCAGTGGCATATAGTGCGTCTAAATCCGCACTTTATAATCTGACACGTTATTTGGCTGTGTATTGGGGATCAAAGGGTGTGCGAACCAATACTCTAACCTTCGCGGGTGTCTTTAATCATCAAGATAAAGAGTTTCTTGAAGCCTATCAGAAAAAAATTCCACTGGACCGCGGTGCCAATTATTCTCATTTAAGTAGAATGGCATCCCCAGATGATTTTGTTTGTCCAGCTGTTTTCTTGCTGTCAAGCGGCTCGTCCTATGTTACAGGTGCTGACTTGCGTGTTGATGGTGGATTTCTTGCGACTTAATCGCGTAATTAAATTTTTTATATAAGGGTTATAATGCTTAATGATTTTAATGCTGATGACGTGAGATCTTACATAAACGGGAAGGCCCGTTCGTCTAATTCGCAATCTGATGTATTGTCTCCACACTCAGGTGAAAAAATTGCAATTCTGCATCATGCAGATTCTAAACTTGTCGCTGAAGCGATAGCAGTCGCTAAAAAAGCTCAATTAGAATGGGCTGAAATTCCTGCTGTTAAACGAGGCGAAATTTTACATGCAGCGTGTAATTTAATTGAAGCCCGAGCTGAGGAACTTTCGTCATTGGTTGCGCTAGAGGCAGGTAAGTCTCTGCAATCAGCCCGAGGCGAAACAACAGGGGCTATCCTTTGTGGCCGCTTTTTTGCTGGTGAGGGGCAACGGTTATTTGGCAGAACGATGCCAACGGGAACATTGAATAAATCCGCTATGACTGTCAGACAACCTTGCGGAATAGCAGCGTTAATTTCTGCAGCAAATACACCGGCGCCAAATTTTGCATGGAAGGTTTTTCCGGCTTTGATTTGTGGAAATGCTGTTGTTTTGAAACCTTCTGAAGATACGCCTTTATCTGCAGATTGGATGGCACGAGCTCTTGTTGAAGCAGGTGTGCCTGCGGGTGTTTTAAACGTCATTCAAGGTTTGGGGCATGAAGTAGGTCCTCTGATATGTGAACATGAGGATGTGGATGTAATCTCATTCACTGGATCTACGCGAGTTGGGCGTGAAATTGCTGAGCGAGCTGGGAAGAGTTTAAAGAAGGTATCTCTCGAATTAGGAGGAAAAAATGCATTTATCGTATGCGATGATGCAGACCTAGAAAAAGCCGTGCATTGGGCTTCATTGTCGGCTTTTTCTAATGCAGGGCAAAGATGTGCATCAGGAAGTCGGTTCATTGTTATGGATGAAGTTTATGACAAGTTTGTGAATCAGTTTGTTGCTAAAGCAAAAAGTCTTAAGATGGGCATTGAAGATGATTGTGATTTGGGCCCGGTGATAAACATACGACAGCTAAATAATATGCTTTCAAGTATAGATATCGCAGTTAAGTCTGGCGCTAAATTGCTTTGTGGCGGAACGCGTGTTGATGGAGTTGATTTAGGTAAAGGGTATTATTTAAACCCAACTCTAATTGAAGAGACTGATCCAAACTCATCTTTATCTACGACGGAACTGTTTGGACCTATAGGAGCGATTTTTCGAGTAAATACATATGAGGAGGCTATTGTGTTAGCAAATACATCCCCATACGGTTTAACGGGTACTATACATACAACTAATTGGGATCGAGCTTGGACATTTACTAAACGTATCAATACGGGCGTTGCTGTAGTGAATGCTGGAACATTTGGATCTGAACCTCATATGCCATTTGGCGGTGTGAGGTCATCAGGTAATGGTACGAGAGAGCCAGGGACAGAAGCGTTAGATGTTTATACTGAATTGAAGGACATTTATCTTATTACAGAGCCTGGACGGCTTTAAAGGTGCCTAAAGCTGAAAAATTAAATTGTATTGCATTAATTCCAGCGCGGTCTGGATCTAAGCGGTTGCCAGATAAGAATATTGCTCTCTTAGCAGGTCATCCATTAATTGCTTATACAATTTGTGCCGCTCGTGAGTCTGGTATTTTTAGCCGGATAATTGTGTCAACGGATGACGAAGAGTATGCAAATATAGCAAGGCATTATGGTGCAGAAACTCCGTTCATGCGTCCAAGGGAATATAGTCAAGATAAGTCACCTGATATTGATTGGGTTTTGCATGTATTGACATCCTTAAAGGAACGAGGAGAAACTTATGATGCTTTTTCTCTTTTACGGCCAACTAGTCCTGCTAGAAAAGCACAGACAATAAGGCGAGCTTGGACGCAATTTACAAAGCAAGAGGGGGTAGATAGTTTACGCGCAGTGGAGTTATGTTCTCAGCACCCTGCAAAGATGTGGATTGTCAGAGGAGATCGAATGCATCCCTTGATGCCTATGACAGGTGAAGACACGACTCCCTATCACTCAACTCAATACGCAGCCCTTCCAAAAGTTTATGTTCAAAATGCTAGCCTAGAGATATCCTGGAGCAAAACAGCTATTGATTTGAAAACAATCGCTGGTGAAGTAATTACACCTTTTCTGACAAAAGATGACGAAGGGTACGATGTCAATACGCCGTATGATTGGAAACTTTTAGAAGAGTTAGTCGCGTGCGGGGAGGCATCCCTTCCACCTATCGATATTTCACATTACAAAATATAAATTAGACTAAACTCAAAAGGAGTTGACCTATGGGTGACCTAATCACTGAAGCTGTTTCTGGAACTTTATATTATCTTGATAAGTCAATATTTGACTCCATTATTGAGAGCAATATTGATGGATTACAGCGTTCAGAATTATTTGCGCATATGGCGCGGTTAAATGCGCTTTATATGATTGCCAATGCCGGCTCTGGGCATATTGGTTCAAGTTTTTCTAGTATGGATATCGTTAGTTACCTCTATTTAGAAGGTATGAAAAAAGACGATGTTTACTTTTCTTCAAAGGGACATGATGCCCCTGGACTATACGCAGTTTTAACTGCTCTAAATGTTTTACCGTTTGAAAAAATTCACCGTTTACGTCGGCTTGACGGATTACCTGGTCATCCTGATGTCAATGTGCCTGGAATGGTATCGAATACAGGTTCCTTAGGCATGGGAATATCTAAAGCTAAGGGTATGGTTTTCGCAAACTTACAAAAAGGATATGACTCACACATACACGTAATGACTGGAGATGGTGAGCTACAGGAAGGGCAAATTTGGGAATCTTTGATTTCAGCAACAAATCATAATGTTACCCAAATGACTGTTGTTGTAGATCATAATAAAATTCAATCAGATTATTCTGTTGAACGCACTTCGAGTCTCGGTGATCTTCAAGCAAAGTTTCGTTCATTTGGTTGGTATGTTCAAACAATTGATGGTCACAACATGGAAGAGATATCAGGTGCATTTGATAATGCCAAAAAGATGCAAGACATGCCCAGTGTGATTATTGCTGATACGATAAAAGGGAAAGGCGTTAGCTTTATGGAGGGGCGCTCCGTTGATAGCGATGTTGAACGTTTTCAATTTCATTCTGGTGCACCCAATGTAGAAGATTATACGCGTGCGGCGCAGGAATTAATTTCTACGATAAATTTGGGCTTTGAAAAATTAGGACTCACTATACCTCAATATGAGATCGTTAAACGACCGGTTAAACCTAGCTCAAGTCAGCAAACAGTTAAGTTATTCCCGTCGTACACAAAAGCATTACTTAAGCAGGCAGAAAGAAATTCAAAAATTGTAGCCTTGGATGCTGATCTTGTGCTGGATATGGGGTTAGAGCCTTTCAGAGATGCATATCCGAGTAGGTTTATTGAATGTGGAATTGCTGAAATGGATATGGTAAGCCAAGCAGGGGGAATGGCGTTAAATGGTTTACTACCCGTTGTACATTCTTTTTCTTGTTTTTTATCTACACGGCCAAATGAACAAATTTACAATAACGCTACGGAAAATACTAAAATAGTATATGTGGGAGGTTTGTCAGGCGTATTACCTGCGGGCCCTGGCCACTCCCATCAATCGGTGCGTGAAATATCGGCTTTAGGGTCAATACCTAATATGGTTATGGTGGAACCTGCTCACCCTGATGAGGTCGAACCGCTTTTGGATTGGTGTCTGAACGTACATGATGGTCCGTCTTTTTTACGGCTTATTTCTATTCCTTTTGAGACTGATTATGAGAGAACTTCAGTCCTTAAACCTGTTATTGGGCAAGGTGAAATTGTGCGTAAAGGTACTGATTTAACAATAATTACTGCTGGGCTTCTAGGGGTATCTCTAGCGCTTAAAGCCGCAACTGAACTGCATAATCATGATTTAGACGCAAAAATAATCTCGCTTCCGTTTCTTAATGTAATAGATGGGAATTGGCTCAAGGAACAAATTGGGGGCTCACGTTTGGTGGTAACTATCGACAACCATTATCGAAGATTTGGGCAAGGAGACGCAATCGCAGTTGCTCTTACAGAGGTAAATGGCTTAAATGACTGTGACTTTTTGCGGATTGGATTAAATGAAACACCGCCGTCTGGATCGAATGATGAAGTTCTTCAACATGTCGGGTTAGATCCTGATAGTATAGTAAGGCAGATTTTAAAGCGGTTCTAAATTACTCTTAATATGGGGGGAGTAGTATGTCTAATCAGACAAAACGATTTACAATATTAGATAAGTTTGGCTGGAAAAAAACATTGCCTTTTTTTCGCCCAAAACGAGAAATAGAAGAAAATAATCGTCCTATCATTGATATTCCGGAAGCCGCGCGTTTCCTAACGCCAGATTACGAATATCAACCAATAAGACCAATAGAGCAAACAACGGCGCCGCTTGAGAGAAATGAAAATTTGTCGCCGATACCAGAGGTTAGCATTGTTTTGGGATCTTTAAATCGTTTAAAATTACTCAAGCATGCAATTAAATCAGTTCGAGAGAATTTAGAAGGTATTGCTGGAGAAATTATCGTAGTTGATGGTGGTTCTAATGACGGCACCTTGAACTGGCTCATAAAGCAAAAAGATATAATCACCATCCTACAACACAATCGTGTAAGTCTTGGTAGAAAAAATATCCGTCTTCGCAGCTGGGGAGGGTTTATGAATATGGGATTTCGCGCGGCCTCAGCTCGATATATTGGAATGATTTCTGATGACTGTTACTTACTTCCTGGTTCTATTCAGGCTGGTCTTGAACGTATGAAACTAGCTGAAAAAAAGGGCATTAAAGTGGGCGCCTGTGCATTTTATTTTAGAAACTGGCCTGATGAAGATAAATTTTATGTGCAGCGCACATTAGGTGGAAACCTAATGGTAAATCATGGAATTTATACGCGTGAGGCGTTGGAAACAGTAAATTATGCTAATGAACAAGATTACGTATTTTACAAAGCTGATACTGACTTATCATTAAAAATATGGAGAGAGGGGTTTTGTATAATTGACTCTCCGGAATCTGTAAGTGAGCATTATATGGGTAAGGGCGAGGCTTTGCGTGGAAGTAATAATGCCCTAATTGATTATGACCGTGCTCAAATGAGAAACCTTTGGCCTCAACTAATTTCTAAAAATGCAGTCAATAAAATGGGAAAATTATTCTTAGACGTTAATCCAGAATTTTCTATCAAGAAAATATGGGGACGAATATATGAACGAGAACACAGAATGTTCTTGAAAAAAAAGTAAACAGTAATTGAGTTGTATTGTGAACAATGCGGTTTAATTTGGAAATTTCTAATGGTTGATAAAAAGTTAAGTCATAAAATTTTACGGTCTCCATTTGCCCTGAAACAGGCTCCTGAAAACTTTACGCTACATCACCTTTTTAAGATACTAAATGAACTTCCTACCCCTGAACTTATTGGGGAATTGAGCATTATATTACGTGAAGACTTGAGAAATAATTATCCGCAAGGCACTAAAAAAACTAACGAAACTTACTTGTATAATGGTTTAAAGTTCTCGGTCGATCTTGGAGATATATTTGGCGCGGAATTTAATGCCGGGTATTTTAATGAAGCTCCTCTTTTAAATGCGCTCGCAATGTCTTTACCTGAAAAATGTAGTGTAATAGATGTTGGAGCGAATTTTGGTTTATTCGCTTTACATGCTGCTCATGTTGGAGGGCCAGAGAGTAAAGTTGTTGCTTTTGAACCTCATCCTTCAGCGCATGATTTATGCGTAAGTAACATTGAGGCAAATGGTTACGAAAATCGGGTAACATTGATATCTGATGCTGTTGGCGCAAAAGTCGGGACGTCAGCTTTTTTTATTGCTAAAGATAGCGCGTTTAGTGGGTTTCATGACACGAAGCGCTCTAGTTTAGATCGCAAAATATCTGTCAACGTAACCACCCTTGATGACAATCGTATAGTTCAATCTCTTGGAAGTATCGATTTTCTGAAAATTGATGTAGAAGGGCATGAAGGTGACGTAATCGCAGGTGCGTTAAACTTAATTACTAATTCACCCAACTTACTCATTTCCTTAGAGTATAGTCATAAGAATTTAACACGTAATGGGAAGAAAAATGTAACTACGCAACTAAAGTTTTTACTCGAGAATGGGTTTAACCTTCACTTATTTGCGGACAAAAAAATTACTGTTATTGAGGGGATAAATGAAATCCCAAAGAACTTTTCAGGAACTTTAATTTTAGCTAGGCCAAGTTGTGATTGGTATAATAATTTCTGCGCCAGCTTAAAGTCTACTCCAGATCACTTAATTGAAAAGCAGGATGTTAATCTAGCTTGTTATTTTCTGGAAAGACTGAAAGCTTATCGTCAAACCAAAGGCGCAATGGAAAACATCGCCGCCAAATGGGGGCTAGATTCTGTTGATCAAACAATAGACGTGCAGATTAAAAATAAATTAGAGGTATTCCAAAAGGAAAAAGTTACAGCCAAAAAAGAAAATGAAGCTTTAGAGAAACAATTAAAGCTGTCTAAAGAAAAAAATGAAGCATTTGAGAAGATGCTAAATGCGTCCAAAGCGGATGTAACAAAATCCCAAGCAAAAATAGTAGAGTTGAAAAAGGAGAATGAAACTCTCAAAGACATGGTAAAGTCAAAATCGACCGATGTGCGAGCGCTCGGCGAAAAATTAAATCAAGCGAATGCGAGCTTAGACGAGTTTCGCAATCAGCTATCGAAAGCAGAATCTAAACTTAAGGCGCAAATATCGAAGGGCAAATCCCGTGCAAGCGAGCAAGCTGATATAAAAGCGTCATTTGAGAAGATGCTAAATGCGTCCAAAGCGGATGTAACAAAATCCCAAGAAAAAATAGCTGAGTTGAAAAAGGAGAATAAAACTCTCAAAGATATGGTAAAGTCAAAATCAACTGATGTGCGAGCGCTCGGCGAAAAATTAAATCAAGCGAATGCGAGCTTAGAGGAGTTTCGCAATCAGCTGTCGAAAGCAGAATCTAAACTTAAGACACAAATATCGAAGAGTGAGTCCCGCGCGAGCGAGCAAGCTGATATAAAAGCGTCATTTGAGAACATGCTAAATGCGTCCAAAGCAGACGTAACAAAATCCCAAGAAAAAATAGTTGAATTGAAAAAGGAGAATAAAACTCTCAAGGATATGGTTGAGTCAAAGTCCACTGATGTACGTACGGTCCGCGAAAAATTAGCTCAAGCGAATGCGAGCTTAGACGAGTTTCGCAATCAGCTGTCGAAAGCAGAATCTAAACTTAAGGCGCAAATATCGAAAAGTGAATCTCGTGCGAGCGAGCAAGCCGGTATAAAAGCGTCATTTGAGAAGATGCTGAGTACGTCCAAAGCAGACGTGACAAAATCCCAAGAAAAAATAGTTGAGTTGAAAAAGGAGAATAAAACTCTCAAGGATATGGTAAAATCTAAATCGGCTAAACTTAAGACACAAATATCAAAAAGTGAGTCCCGTGCGAGCGAGCTGCGGGAAACGAACCAGGCCCTTAAACAGATGTTAACAACAAAAAACGATGTTGTTTCGTCATTGAGGCACCGCCTAGAGCAATCTAATCAAAGTTTGGAAGAATTTCGTAAGCAATTATCCGATTAATGACATGACTAGTCAGAGGCTTTGATAATGCTTTTTCGGCCATCTGCGATGGACCCAAAACCATTGGGCGGGATTTTCTTTTATTCTATTTTCGATAAATTCTGAGACCTGTTTCACACCAGCCAGTACATCAGCTTCTCGGTTGCCGGAATTTTCCAATTGAAGCGGTTTATAAAATGTCACGATGAAGTATGATTTTTCACGGCTTACCGCCATGGGAAGTAAGGATCTGCCCGTTTTAAGAGCTAGTCGCGTTGCGCCTTGGGCTGTCATGGCATCCTTGCCGAAAAATGGGACTGATATGCCGCTGTTAAATTTTTGATCATTAAGGAGTGCCACGCTCTCATTATTTTTTAAGGCCTCAAGTAATTCTCGTCCGCCCTTATGCGTCGACTTTTGGATGAGGAATTTTGTACCATATTTCTCTCGCTGTTTGCGAACGCGAGCGTCAATATAGGGATTATTGATTTTGCGGTAGGTAATGCGTACGGGCAGCCCTGACTGCGTCAGTACCGCTGCCATAATTTCCCAATTCGCAAAATGACCCGTCACGATGATGGCGGGCGCATTGGCTTTGAAAATATCCAAACCTTTTATTGTGACTTGATTGCCTTCATAGGCTTTAACGCGGTGGGTCACGGGAAATTCGGCAAATGTCCTGCCGATATTATCCCATTGCTGGCGTAGTAGCGTTTTAAGCTCCGCCTCGGATTTATCTGGGAAGGCAATACTCATGCTCGTTTTAGCAATGTGATGCTTACTGCTAAGCGGCCCGATTATGCGTAAGAGCCAACCGCCAAAGGCTGAAATAGCTTTAAACGGAAAGAGTTTTAAGATCAGGCTTAAAAGATCATAGGCCAGAGCTTCAAGCCGCCAGATTAGCTTTTGACCAAATGTCATTTTTTAGGCTTTACCTGTTCGATGATGGGATGCAGCAAATGGCGTAAGGTGAGCTCGTCTTCAAAGACAACGGAAACAGGCCATGTATGAACGCCTTTGCGGTAGCCCTTGGGCAGGCGGACATAGTCTTTTTCCGTTGTGATGAGCGAAGCTTCATATTCAGAGGCCAGAAGAAAGAGGCTCTCAATATCCTCATCTTTATATTTATAATGATCGGCATATGGCATTTCTTCGACAATATCTCCGCCGTGACGGCGCAGACTATCGAAGAATTTATTTGGCCGCCCAATACCGGCAAAGGCATAAAGTTTTCCTTTGGGCGGCGGCGCGGACGGGGCCAGATAAGCCGGTATCACAACATGGCCTTTAAGCTGGGCGGTTAAATGCTCATCTATTTCAAAATCGGGCGAGGGCTTCATCAAAATCACAGCATCCGCGCGCTCAAGTGAGGGCGCGAGCTTTTCTCTTAGGGGGCCAGCGGGAAAGACGCAGCCATTCCCAAATCCCATTTCAGCGTCCACGACAAGTAAGGAGAGCGTTTTTTGAAGCTGCGGGTTCTGGTGCCCATCATCCATGACGATGACTTTGGCCCCATGACTACGCGCCGCTCTTGCGCCGTCATCACGGCCTGCGCTGACCCAAACAGGGGCGTGACGGGCGAGCAATAAAGGCTCGTCGCCAACATCTTGGGCTGTATGATTTTGATGAACAGGCATAGGGCCTTTTTCTTGGCCGCCATATCCGCGTGTGAGCCCGACAACCTCTATGCCAAGGCGGCGGAAGCTTTTGAGCAAATATATCGCAACGGGCGTTTTACCTGTGCCGCCCATCGTTGCATTACCCACGCAGATTACGGGCAGGCCCACATCATAGCTCTCCGTGGTTTTTATGCGCCTTGCCGCGGCCCAGCCGTAAATCCAGCTAATGGGCGATAAGAGCGCGCGCATCATGGGCGCGGCGTCTCTGCCGTGGCGGTGGTTCCAAAATTCAGGCGGTCTCATGCGCGTCGCCCCTTGCTTGGCAATATAGGGCTTAAGCTGTCCCAGACATAATCTAAGACGGCATCGCGGCTGAGCGCAAATTCATAGGCCAAGCGTTGTTGCTCGGCTAATGTGTCTGGATCAGAGAGTAAATCTTTCACAGCAGGTCCTACCATATTCGGGGCCAAGATACGCCGCGCCGCGTCAAATGCAAACATCTGCATGTAACTATCTGCAAAGCTGGCAATATGCGCGCCAGTCAAAACCGCGTTTTTAAACCTTGCGGGCTCTAACGGGTTATGCCCCATCAGCCCCTCAATGAGTGAACCGCAGACAAAACTGACATCTGAAAGCCCGTAAGCTAGGCCCATTTCTCCGATTGTATCAAATAGGTATATAGAGGTATCTTTGGTAATATTGTCGCCTTCAGACCGCGTCACATAATTTGTGTCAGAGAGCATCGGGGTGACTTCGGCGCGGCGCTCTGGGTGACGCACGGCTAAGATAAGCAGCGCATCAGGATGTTGTTTTTTGATGTCTGCATGGGCCGCGAGAATAAGCGGTTCTTCGCCTTTATGAGTACTGGCCGCGCACCAAACAGGGCGCTTGCCAATTTGCGTTTTTAGCTTTTTTAATTCGGCCCCGTTTACGGGGAGTTTTGGGGCGGCGTCTTTGAGGTTACCGACACTCTCGACCTCTTGGCCCAGCAGCCATGTTAAGCCATTTGCCGTCTCTTCATTTGCCGCAAGGATAAGATTGAAACAGCCAAAGAGTGCTTGCGCGCTTGATTGGCGTTTAGCCCAGCTTTGAATTGATTTTGCCGACATGCGCGCATTAATCAGCACCATAGGAATATTTCGAGTATGGGTTTGCTTAATCAGGTTCGGCCATATTTCAGACTCGGCCCAAAAGGCGAGGTCCGGTTTCCAGAACTCTAAAAATGCATCGACCGCTTTGGGGGTATCGAGCGGTACATATTGATGTAAGGCGCGTTCGGGCAGGCGTTTTGCCATAAGCTCCGCTGAGGTGACTGTGCCGCTTGTCACTAATATATGGGCAGCGGGATATGCATCGAGCAATTTATGGATGAGGGGGAGTAGCATTGTGGTTTCGCCAACACTGGCCCCGTGCATCCAAAAAAGCTGCCCTGTGGGTCTTGCGATGGTGGCCTCTCCAAACCGCTCACTTTGCCTGTCGGAGTCTTCTTTCCCTTTCAGCGCGCGCCGTTTCAGCCATAGCGGAAGCGCTGGCGCAAGAAGCCGCGTTGCCCCAGAATAGGCGCGTATTAATCCTGTTTCGTTCATGTCGCGGGCTCAATCGGTGTGTGGCCCATGGCGCGGTCAGCATCAGCTAAAAATATATTCATTTCAGATTCGATGCGTTCACGTATGTGTTCCAGTTTTTGATCATCCATATCGCTTGGTATCGTGATGGGGGTTCCCCAAATGATTTTACCTTTGCCAAAGGGCAAGGGAAGCACAAAGCGATCCCAGGAGTTAAATATTTTCCTGTTTCTGATCGCAAAGGTGCAGGGCATGAGCGGGGCGCCTGTTAGCCGCGCGAGACGAAGCGGGCCGTCACCTAGGCGCTGTCTTGGGCCGCGCGGGCCGTCTGGCGTCACCACAATGCAGCCTTTATTTTCAAGGGCAGTCACAATATCAAGGCTGGCTTTGGCCCCGCCTTTGGCTTTGGCGCTCATATGGCCTTTGGCCGCCTTTTTTGTCGAGCCGCGTATTGTTTTTAAGCCCAGAAAATGGCTTGTATGGGCAACAATATCGCCATCGCGCGAACGTGAAATAAGCACATACGGCATTTGATAGTGCTTTTTCCAAGCCGAAGTTAACATCATAAATCTGGAATGCCAGACGAGGGCAATGACACCGTTTCCGCCGTTAATAATGGGCTCGACCTGATCTGCGCGCTCAATATCCCAGCGCGTGGTATATTTTACCAAGCTCATATAGGCGGCAACGAGCCATCCTAATGAAATTTGTACGGCTTTTGACCGCATGAAGCGTTTGAACACTTGCGGCCTCCCTGTTATGCGTTGCCGAACATTGGACATAGGATAGATGGCGTTAGACCTCAACAACCCAGCTGATAGAAAGCAGGCTTATCGTGACCTCACTTGGGGCGATCATGGCTTTTTGCGCGTACGTTTCGCTAATCATCATGATATTGGCGGCAGGATGTTTCGCGAGAACCAGCCTTCGCCGAAACGGATTGCCGAATGGGCAAAAATGGGGATTAAAACCAATATCAACCTGCGCGGGGACAGCCCGAAAGGCTTTTACCTACTTGAACAAGAAGCTTGCGCCGCTCACGGCATTAAGATGATCGATTTTCGGGTCTATAGCCGCGATACCCATACGCCTGAAAAAATCCGCGCTGCCAAAGAGCTTTTTGAATCCATTGAATATCCCGCTGTCATGCACTGTAAATCTGGCGCGGACCGGACGGGCATTATGGGCGTGCTTTATCGGCATTTCCATATGGGCGATAGCATTGAAGAGGCGATGGATCAGCTCAGCTTTAAATATCTGCATGTCAGACAAGGCAAGACGGGCATGCTAGATTTCTTTTTCAACGACTATCTGAAATATACCAAAGACCATGATATTAATTTCATAGATTGGGTCGAAACCGTCTATGACCCTGCCGATGTGAAGGCCCGCTTTATGGCGCAATGGTCGGGTAATCCTGTCACGGAACTGATTTTACGGCGGGAGTGATTAACTCTGCAATTCCCGTAGCGTCGCATAAGCCCCGCCACGTTTTTTGCTTAGGCTTTTATGCGTGCCGCTCTCAACGACTTTCCCTTTTTCCAGCACGTAAATTTTATCGGCGTTTTGAACGGTGCTGAGTTTATGCGCGATGACGATTGTTGTGCGGCCTTTGGAGAGTTTTTCGAGCGCCGCTTGCACTTTTGACTCGCTAGCTGCGTCGAGCGCTGAGGTGGCTTCATCCAGCAAAAGAATAGGCGCATCGCGCAATATGGCGCGGGCGATGGAGAGCCGCTGTTTCTGCCCGCCTGATAAGGTATCGCCGTCTTCACCCAATATGGTGTCATAGCCTTGGGGCAGTTTTGAGATAAAATCATGGGCATCTGCGGCTATGGCCGCGCTGATAATTTGTTCACGCGAGGCTTTTTGATCACCAAAACCAATATTTGCGGCGACGCTATCATTAAACAAGGTCACGTTTTGGGAGACGAGGGCAATCGCGCGGCGTAAACTACTGATCGAAACATCCCGTGCATTATGACCGTCAATATCAACGCGGCCTTGGCTAACATCATGCAGTCTGGGGACGAGGTTTATAATCGTGGATTTCCCGCCGCCTGATTCTCCGACAAGGGCGATGGTCTCTCCGGGATTGGCTTCGAGGGTGACGCCGTTTAAGGCCTGTGTGCCGTCATGATATTTGAAATGCACATCTTCGAATTTAACATGACCTTTAATATCGGCCAAAATGTGAGGGTTTTTCGCCTCAATAATTGTTGTCGTTTCATCAATGACGGCAAAGATACGGGTTAGGGCGGCAAGCCCTTCTTGGATGACATTATTGAGTGTTCCAAGGGCGCGAAGTTTGGGAGATAGGATAAGCAGGCCGGTAAGCACGGCGACAATTGAGCCCGCGCTGGCGGCGTCATTGGTCACTTGATAGACGCCAAAAATCACGACGCCAGCTATGGCAAGACCGCCTAAAATTTCGAGGATAGGGTCAATACGAGCTTGCTCGGTGACAAGTTTCATAAAGAGGCGAATACGCTCATCAAAACTTTTACCAAGTCGCTTATTCTCATTTTTCTCAAGCCCGTAAGCTTTGACCATACGCGCCCCTGTAAAGCTTTCTTTGAGTTCTGACGTGATGGTTCCGATATGGGCTTGCACTTCATTGGCATTGCCGCGCATGCGTTTTGAAATGACGATAATCGGCCAGAAGGCAATCAAGAAAACTGTCATAACAAGAGAGAGCTGCCAGTTTTGGTAAAGCATGGCGGCGATGGTAAATATCACGGTTAGCAAGGCCGCGATGAGGTTAGACATTGTCCGAATAAGCGCGTTTGAAATCACGGTGACATCATTTGTGAATTTGGAAATGAGGTTACCTGTGGGTTCATCTGAAAAGCTGGCAAAGTCTCTCTCATGGCTGGATTTAAACATTTGCTTTTGCATTTTACCAACAGCGTTAAGCGCGATAGAGTTTGATAAAATCCGCTGAATATAATTCGAAATTCCCGACAGGGCCGTGATGCCTAAAAGGATAGGCAGAATAGCATAGGCGTATTTTTTGGCATTAGTGATGGCGTCCAAATCTTGGGTTAAGTTATTTGCTTCATCCACAATATATCCGACAACAAATGTATAGGCGGCCGTAGCCGCCGCCAGTAGCGCCATAAAGAAAATGGCCACAAAGAGCTTTCCCTTTTGCGGCCAAATATAATCTCTCCAGAGGCGTTTTATCCTTTGGCGATCCGTAACTTTGCGTGAGGCGGTGTTAGCCAATGACGCCGTCTTTATCGGGGTCAATAAGCTCATGGGCGTGTAAAACGAAGTAACGCATATGTGCATTATCGACGGTACGCTGAGCGGCAGCTTTCCAAGCTTTGCGGGCCTCTTCATAAGAGGCGTAAGCGCCAACAAAATCGACCTCTTTTAGATTTTTAAAAGCCGTTTTATTTGGGTCAATTAATTCTCCGCCGATAACGAGGTGGAGTAATTGAATTTCTTCGGTGCGGTCAGACATAGTTGTTCCCATAAATCCAAAATTTTTTATCTTGTCAGGGCTCTTTTCAAATTGAGCAATAACAGGACTCACGCGCGCTAATAACAAAGCATGAAGCTTGGGGCCAGCACAAATCACGCCTAATCCGCTTGTTGTTGGACCATCATAAGACGGGTCTTTGCCGTATAGGTTTGTGACTATGGCGCCAGCCTCTGTCGCGATAAGCTGCGCGGCGGCTAAGTCCCAATCTGATTTAGGCGTAAAGGCAACTGTGGCATCGGCCTGATTACTCGCCACGAGAGCCATACGGTAAGCCATAGAGTTCGATACGCGGCACGTCATATCCGGCCAGCCTAGACGACGAAATTTGCGAGGATATCCGACCATGCGGATACCTTCGATTTGATTTGAGTCTGGCGCTCTCAAAGTCTTGCCATTTAGTTTTGCTCCGCCGCCCAGAAAAGCTTCAAACATTTCATCAGTAAGCGGGTTGAACAGCGCGCCAGCAATAGATTTGCCTTCTTCAATAATGGCAACAGAGACTGCAAAATTTGGTGTACGATCGATAAAGGCGCGTGTACCATCTATCGGATCGACAACAAAGCTTCGCGGGCAGGCATGGCGGGAGTGATCGTCTTTGGTTTCTTCCGACAGCCATCCATATCCAGGCCGCGCCTTGCGTAGAACTTTTGCCAGATAATCATTCACCGCAATATCAGCATCTGTGACAGGGGAGTTGTTGGATTTATCCCAGACTTTTGAATCGTTATCGTCAAATGCGCTTTTGGCAATTGCGCCAGCTTCGCGAACAGCTTTGGCAATCAGAGCGAGGTCTTCTGCAAAGGGGACGCAAATCTCATTAGCTTCCGGCAATTGTAATACCTTCACAAAGCAGGCTCGGCGCGACAGTAGAGCGGTTATAGATAAGGTCATTGGCGGGAATGAGAGTCTTGTAAATTTCGACTAGGTTGCCTGCAATTGTAATTTCGCTCACGGGATAAGCCCGCATACCATTTTCGATTTTAAAGCCAGCGACGCCAACTGAATAATCCCCCGTATTGGAGTTCAGAGACGGGCCGAACATTTCTGTAATTAACAGACCATCGCCCATATCTTTCATCAATTGTTCGGGCGATTTTGGTCCGGCCAACATCGTGGTATTTGTTGTCGCAACGCCCGGAGGCGCGCCAAGGCCGCGGCTCGCATGGCCTGTTGTCGTCAAATTTAGTTGACGCGCAGAGGCCGAGTTTAATATCCATGTCTTTAACGTACCATCTTTTATAAAATGTTGTTTTTTAACACTGACCCCTTCGCCGTCCCAAGGTCTTGAGCCTTGACCGCGCCGTCGCAGAGGATCGTCAATGATCTGAATATCTTTGCTAAAAATCTGAGCGTCCATACTGTCTTTTAAAAAGGAAACACCGCGCGCAATTGATGGGCCCGTAATCGCGCCTTTTAAGGCATTGACGAGGGCGGCTGAGACGCGGCGATCAAATATGACAGGCATCGCGCCAGAGGCTAATTGCTGAGAGCCAAGACGAGAAATCGCCCGCTCGCCCGCCAGCGTGCCAATGTCTTGAGAGGATTTAAGGTCTTCAAGCCAGCGCGTGCTATGGGAGTCATAATCGCGTTCCATCGCGCCGTCTTTTTCTGCAATGGCCGTCACCGATAGAGAATGACGAGAGGCCCGCCATCCATTGGAGAAGCCGTGACTTGTCATGAAATACAACGCTGATGTTGACCAGCTCGCGCTTGCCCCTTCGGCCTGTTGAACACCTTTTACTGCTATGGCGGCTTTCTCGACGTCTAAGGCCCGTTTCTTTAAAAGTTCCGGTGACATTTGCGTCCCATCATAAACATCTAGTTCGTGGCTTTTATCGCTTAAAAGTGAGGGATCAGCCAATCCGCAATAGGCGTCTTCGGGCGCGAGTTTAGCCATGGCAACGGCCCGCTCGGCAAGGCGGTCAAGGCTGGCCTCAGATAAATCCGAACTTGAGACGCAAGCTTGTCTCTGCCCGACTAAAACGCGCAGGCCAATATCCCGGCCTTCGCTACTATCGACATCTTCAAGCTCACCTTGGCGTACAACCATTCCGAGGGAGCGGCCATGTGTAGATATGGCATCAGCGGCCTCCGCGCCATGTTTCTTGGCATAGGCTAGAAGTGTCTTAAGCGTTGGCGCAAGCGCCTCCGCTGTTATGGGATCATGAAGGGCCATTAAGCTTAACTATTTGCGAATGTGAGGATGAGGAATAATAAATAAAGCGCCGTTCCGAAAAATGTAAAGAGGGTCATCATCGTGCCGATGAGGCGGCCTTTACCATTAGACCCTTTTTGCGCCATGCCATGAGCATGAAGTAGGCGTCCCAAAAGAAAAATAGCGCCAAAGAGATGGAGCGCTATATGATTGGCGCCCATCATCGCGAGTGCAAAGAGACCGATAAGGGCGAAAGGCGCGGTTTCGACATAATTTCCATGGGCCCGAATGCGGGCAAATAAAGCCGGGTTTTCTCCGTCGCCAAGACTGATTTTTTCTTTAATTCGCACTTGCCCAACACGGAACATGAGAATGGGTAAGAGGATGAGGTGAAGGGCGACATATAGCGCAACAATTTGAAATGTAGTCATGAAGTCAATTCCTAGTCATAAAATTAAGCACTTGCAGGCATATTTGCAGCGTTTTTGATAGCCTCTAAATGAGCCTCTGGACCTTGTGCCCCTTGGATAGCAAATTGTCCATTATATATAAATGTAGGGACGGCATTCACGCCAAGATTACGAAAGAACATAATTTCTTCTCGCACAGCGTTTTTGTCATCATCGCCGCCCAGTAGTTTTTCAACCACATCTTTGTCCATGCCTATCGCCTCGCTGATCTGGATGAGAACGTCGATATTGCCCACGTCTTTGAGGTCTGTGAAATAGGCTTCAAATAAAGCTTCTGACGCTTCATTGGCTTTATTTTGACCTTGCGCCCATTTAATCAGGCGGTGCGCGTCTAGCGTATTGGGCCGCATTGGGATGTCGTCAAATTTAAAATCTATACCAAGTGACGGGCCGACTTGTTCCAAATGCTGGCGCATTTCTTTGAAACGGTTTGAAGGCGCGTCGCCAAATTTTTGTTTCATATAATCTTTATAGGCCACGCCGTTTTCTGGAACAGCGGGATCAAGCATATAGGGCCGCCAAGAGAGGACGATGTTTTTTCCTGATTGCTTGGCGGCTTTGAGAAAAAGTTTAACGCCGACCCAGCACCACGGACAAACAACATCGGAGACGATATCGACTTGTATAGAGGCAGAAGATGTTTTCGATTTGGCCATGTGGCCAGATAGCTTATCCCGTGCGCTCTGTCTAACGCTCTTCTTGATCAAAATAGGCCGTTGCCACCGCACACCTCTTTTCTAGCCCTGATATATTGGATAGGCGGCGCTGCAGACCATCAATCATCGTAATTTCTTGCTCGTTATATCCTATTTGGCGCAGGCTTAATTTAGCCGCGCTGTTACGCGTCGGGTCATCGCTTTTACTCGTTGTGTATAGTTTTATGGCGGCCAGATATTCGCGCAGCGACATATCATGTTTGAAAATTTTGGTCACGCAGACGCAATGTTCTTTGGCTTGACCCGCCTCGATACAGCTATTGGTCAGCTTGATATCTTCGCGGGAAGTTGCTGCGTCTCTCGCGGATGTACTCTCATTTATCGGGGTTGCGGCTTGCGCAGAGGATTGCCCCCGCTCATCACCAGCGCTAAATATTGCCAGCGTAAGCAAAGACAAGAGAACCAATCCCGTTCTCATAAATACTGTCATTTGCGCCTCCAACCTGTTGCCAAGTTAGTTATGCTTAACATTATGTTAAGATTAAGTCTTGTGAATTGGCGTCTTTAAGGCTTGTCAATTATGACGCCGATTTTGCATTTTCTGGCCCAAGCGTCAGAAATTTCAAAACGGTTTCGACTTCGCTATCGCTCATACCTTTGATGAGCCTGTCATTAAAATCGCGAAAATCATTCATAACATCGTCGCGCAGCGCCCAGCCTTTTCCTGTTAATGATACTGATTTTGAGCGGCGATCAGTAAGTTGTCCATGTCGCTGAACAAGGTCGTCTTTTTCCATACGTGAGATCAGGCCTGTTACCGCTGAGTTTTTACGTCCTGTGCCCTCAGCTAAATCGGAGAGGCGGCAATTATCATTATAACCCAGATATATGAGCACGGCGGCTTGGGCGGTGCTAACGCCTGAACGCGTGGATAAAAAATTATCTGCCGCCTTCGCCATTTGCGTATGGGCGCGGTCAAAGAAAAAGAAGAGGCGGCGATCTACGGGGCGAGCTATGGCCATGATAAGTCCTATTTGCTTTGTATCCGAAGTAATAGGCCGCGCGGTATAACACAATGAAAAAAGCCCCCTGACAGTATCAGGGGGCTCAATTCTGAAGTTTGGGTCTCACTGGGCGCCATGCCCAGTTTCAAGATAGATAGTCTTTACCCAATTTCGCTTTTACGAAAGGGCTGATCTAACAGCTTCGGGCAGACCCCTCAAAATAGATAGACAAATGATACCTCCTTTCATAATGCGGCCAGACAATCCAGCGGCTAACAATAATGAAATTCTGCGACAGAAAATTTAATTTTGCAATAATGAATTTTATGAAAATTACAGTTATGCGTCTGGTATGAAATCTAAGGCGACGCCATTATTGCAATAGCGCAGACCCGTTGGCGCGGGCCCGTCTTTAAAGACGTGACCTTGATGACCCCCACAGCGCGCGCAATGATATTCCGTGCGCGCCATAAAGAGCTTGCGGTCAACCTTGGTACCAATATTGCCGTCAATCACGTCAAAAAAGCTTGGCCAACCTGTGCCAGATTCGTATTTTTGCTCTGAGGTAAAGAGGGGGAGCGCGCAACCCGCGCAGACAAATGTACCTTTACGCTTTTCCTGATTTAGCGGCGATGTCCCCGGGCGCTCTGTACCTTCTTTGCGCAGGACATTAAATTCCATCGCGGTGAGGCGCTGTTGCCACTCTTGCTCAGACACATTCGCCCAATCCGTATCACTCATAATCGCCTCCGCTGCTTTATGTTTCGCTTGATTTTGTGCATGGGCCTCTGTGCCCGTTTTTGCGCAAGCGGTCAAAGTTAAAGCGGCGGTGCCGAGGCCAAGCTCGCGTCTAGATAAGGGTTTGGTCAGCATGGGATACTCCTATTCTGTCCGTCTAATATAGGTAGATACGAATGAGAGACCAAACAAGTTGTGTTCACGATGCGGTGAGTTTAAGGGCCATATGAAACAGATATCCAATTTAAAAATCCTGCCAAGATTATGAATGGTATTAAAGATAATCCTGCCCAAAAGTTTGATTTAAAAATTTTTAAGGATAACTTTCCGTTGGTAGGTTCAAATTTTAATACTTGTACAATGAGTAAAATTACAAATAGAAGCATGGAAATGAAGATGGTTGTGGGTATCGCTGATAGCCATGACTTAGGCATATCAATTCCGATAGCTAATGATATCAGAACTACACAAATTACATAAGATGCACTTACCCCCAACTTCACCCTTTTCCCAAACCTTCGCGCAGTGCTTTTAACTCCAATCTTCATGTCGTCTTCAATATCTTGGCAGGCGTAAATGGTATCATAGCCGACAGTCCAGAATATCAGCCCTGCATATAATATCAGGAGCGGAATACTCACCGTCCCCGTCTTCGCGGAATAGGCCACTAGCACCGCCCAGTTAAAGGTGAGGCCGAGCCAGATTTGCGGCCACCATGTGATGCGTTTCATAAAGGGATAAGCCGCTACGAGCGGTATGGAGCAAAGCGCTATAATTTGCGCCAGCCGTGGCAGGCAAAGCAAAACAAGCATTCCGATAAAACATTGTGCAAAGGTCCATATCCAGGCTTGCTTGGTCGTCACCGTACCTGCGGGCAGGGGGCGTAGGGCGGAGCGCTCTACCTTGGCGTCTAAGTCCTGATCAACAATATCATTATAGGTACAGCCCGCCCCGCGCATGGCGATCGCGCCGATTAAAATAAGCGCCGCCCATTTCAAATCGCTGACCTCAAACCCATGTGAGAGCGTCGCAAAAGCCAGCCCAATCCAGCCCGGCAAGGCCAGTAGCCAATAGCCGACAGGCCGATCAAGCCGTGAGAGCTGGAGGTAAGGACGCAGAGATAAAGGCGAACGGTTCACCCAATGGCCCTTATTGGAATCTTTTATTGCGGCGCTCATAAATAAACCGCTTCCTCTCCTCGGGGAGAGGGTGCCCGAAGGGCGGGTGAGGGGCACGAAATTTCATTCATATTTTGATGATTAGCTTTATTTCTTGGGTTAAGACAATCCCATGCGTGAAAATTACACACTCACCCGCCTATATGTCGATACAACGCTTGTTAACGGCAAAAGTTTTGAGCTACCAAAAGATCAAGCCCATTACCTCGGCACGGTGCTGCGTAAGCGCAAGGGGGTGGGCGTGCGTATTTTTAACGGCCAAGACGGCGAATGGCGCGCGGAAATAACGGCAATTTCGAAACGCAGCGCGACGCTTACCGTCGAAGAGCAGCTCCGCGAGCCTAAAGCTAGCCCCGATATCACGCTTTGTTTTGCGCCCGTTAGAAAACACCGCACGGCCTTTATTGTAGAAAAAGCGACAGAGCTAGGGGCGAAGGCGCTGCAGCCCGTCATCACGCAGCGCACCCAATTTCCAAAACTCAATCTTGAGAAAATGCAGGCCCAAGCCATAGAGGCGGCAGAGCAAACAGAGCGCCTTGACATACCCGCTATCCACCCCGTCCAAAAACTCGGACAGATTCTTGATGGTTGGGATAGCTCTCGCAGCTTAATCTTTGCCGATGAAGCGGGAGATGCTGCCCCAGCTCTAAAAGCGCTCAGCGATATACAGGGGCCTGCAGCTATTCTCATCGGCCCCGAAGGTGGCTTCACGCCTCAAGAGCGTGAGACACTTCGCGCGCAAAATTTTGTCACGCCCGTCTCACTCGGCCCGCGTATCTTGCGCGCCGATACGGCGGCGCTCTCATTACTCACCCTATGGCAAGTGGCGAATGGTGATTGGACTTAATCCCGCTCGGGGAGCTGGCAGACAATACCTGTTGGGCCGTGCATGCAATAGCCTTGCGGGTTCTTTTTCAGATATTGCTGATGATAATCTTCGGCGGGATAATATTTTGGTGCCTTGCGCAACTCAGTAGTTACCGGCCGTCCATAAGCCTCTGCGTATCTGAACATGGCTTCTTCAGCTTGGTTTAGTTGTGTTTCTGTGTAGGCATATATCGCACTGCGATATTGCGGGCCTCTATCATTACCTTGGCGGTCGCCCTGTGTGGGGTCATGATTTTCGAAAAACACTTTCAGGATTTCGTCAAACGAAATGATTTTGGGATCATAAACAACATGCACCATTTCGGCATGGCCCGTCATGCCTGTGCATGTTTTCTTATAATCGGGATCAGTCGTATGCCCGCCCGCATAGCCAACAGAGGTCACATAAACGCCGTCCAGTTTCCACAGGATACGCTCGGCCCCCCAGAAACAGCCCATACCGAGCTGCACTTGCTCCATGCCATCGGGGTAATCCCCAAACATATTGTTGCCGTTAATCAGGTGTATCGGATTTGTGGCCAGCATATCAGGTCCTATGTCTTTAAGTTTATTATTGGCTCTATTACGTTTGCGAGCACGCTTGCGATTGCCCGTGCTTTCTCATCTGTGTCGATATGGTCTTGCCTGATCTCGATTGCAAGATGGCGCAGCCCGCGCGGGGCAACATGCTCATCCACGGTATAATTTAAATCATAGGCGGAATAGGGCAGGTTGATATCGACCTGAAAGCTTGGGCTTATCTCCTGACACATCTCTTTAAACTGCTTCGCGCTGGCCGCGTCATGACGCACCAATAACCCAATATCGGTTGGGCGCGCCTCGCCCGTATCGGGTTTGGGCGTGAAGCTGTGAATAGAGAGCACAAAAGGCGTCTTTAAGCGGCCCAGATTTTGCCCCAGCGCCGCATGATAGGGCGTATAAAAACGCGCCATACGGTCTTGGCGCTGGGCCTCTGATAAATCTGCATTGCCGGGAATATGCGTCCCGTCACTCTCTGCGGGGATAAGGCCTTTGGCTTCGGGGTCACGGTTTAAATCAATCACCAATCGTGACACACCCGCGAGCTGCCCGCCGCAGCCAAAATGCTCGCACAGATGCCGTATAACCGTCTCTGTCCCGATATCCCACGCGATATGGCGGATCAGGTCATCACCGGTGAGGCCCAGATTATCATACGCGTTTGGAATATGGCGCGAGGCATGGTCCCCGAATATAAAAACGGGGGCATCGCTGACGGCTTTAATCATATGAAAGGCTTGGCTCATGGGCCTTCCCTATCAGGCTTGGAAACATCTGTGAATAGACCTCAAACCCCTTGTACAAATAACAAAACCCGCTATATCGCTCGCTAATTGTTAGGCAGTTGGCCTCGCAATAAAATGGCAACCGAGGTGAGGTGGCGCAGACATCTCTCTTGGGGTTTAAGGCGCACAGCCCGCGCGTCATAGACGCGCAAGCATTTAAAAGGTAAGCGTGCGCTTATCTCAAACCCCTCGGATTATCCGAGGTACATAGTCTCAGAGGTGAGGTGGCCGAGTGGTTTAAGGCGCACGCTTGGAAAGCGTGTTTAGGTTAATAGCCTAACGTGGGTTCGAATCCCATCCTCACCTCCAGTTAATTCAATAAAGTAAATGAAATAACCTGGCGTATATCCGCTTCGTATGTTCAGAATCAGTTTCGTTCATCTGTAAAGCCAAGTCGGTACAACGTTTCGCTTTCTTCTTTCATTACCAAAGCATTTCTACTCAGAGATATCCTCTGCAGAAATTAGATATATTAGTTTACTCTAACGTGTAATTTTAGTACACATTTATATGTAGGCGTAATTATATTGGGCAATGCTTATTGCTAATAGGGTAATCTAGCCGTTATTATTAAAAGTTCCTTCGAAGCCAAACGGTTAATATTGATATTTTCGGGGGCGGGTATGACTATTTAATTAGACTAGTGATACGAATCTAGGAGTTCATGAATGACAGAAACAACACGAACAGCACCAAGTGGTAATATTTTTGATACTAGTGAAATATCAGAGATTGGCGGAATTGTTATACAGCTGACAGGGTTAAACGGTAATAGTGTTTTTGCACAAATCGCTGCAAGTGAACTTCCTACATTTTATACAAGTACATCAGGACCCAATCTTATTACGGAATTTGGTGGATTTGATTCAATTCGGGCGCAATTGGGAGGCGGGTTTTCTGAAATCGCTATTCGGCTTACTGTTGACGACGGTGACCACCGTACGGGATTCGCAACTAATGCTGATGAGCTAACGATTAACGGTGTTGAAATTGGTAACTTTAGTGATGTACCGACAGTAACCACTAATACTTTAGGAACAACTGAGAGTAATCCTGGTAATGGGTTTCCAGATGGTCAATTAGCGACGGGCTGGTTTCATGTAACTGATAGTACGATATTATCGGATGTCTATACAGCCCTGAGCTCGGACATAATTAATCTTTCAATTAATAGTAGCACAAGTGGAAATTTTCTCGGTTTTAATGAAGGTGTCGAACAAAGTACTAATGGATTTATCACAGCCGGTGCTGTGATTATGGGCACGACTGGCAATGATGTTCTTGTTGGTACTGCTGAAAATGAAATTATTTTTGGTCTCGAAGGCAACGACCAAATTAATGCTGGAGATGGGTTTGATACTCTCAATGGTGACGATGGCAATGATATTCTAATGGGGGAAGGAGGAGCAGATCGTCTCAATGGCGGAAATGGCGATGATACGCTTAATGGTGGTGCCGATAATGACATTCTAGATGGTGGCGAAGGTAATGATTTACTGATTGGTTCTGATGGCGAAGATGAGCTGTTAGGCGGTAATGGTGATGATACGCTTAATGGTGGTGCCGATAATGACATTCTAGATGGCGGGGAAGGTAATGATACGATCAATGGCGGGGCAGGCGCTGACTTCATTCTAGGTCGTAACGGTAATGACGTCATTGATGGTTCGGGCGGTGATGATAATATCAATGCAGGTAATGGTGACGATATCGTCATAGCCGGATCAGGAAATGACAGGGTAGCTGATGGTGCTGGCGCCGATAGCTATGACCTTGGCAGTGGTGATGATATTTTCCGTATCATAGACGATATTTTTGGCGATGATACGACTGATGGTGGCGTAGGATTTGATACGCTTGACCTGAGTGATTTTTCTGGCAAAGGGACAGGGCGTGTTTTGGTCGATTTGGATGGCGGGACAATCCGTTTTGGGAATAGTGCATCAGATACTGTAACTGGTTTTGAGGCCCTCATTCACACGGATGATGGCGGACGCATTGATGGGACAGCGGATGATAATATCATTACTGCCGCTGGTGGCGATGACACTGTGTTTGCAGGCGCTGGACATGACACAATCACTGGTGATGCAGGAAATGATCGTCTCTTTGGCGAAGACGGAAATGATATTTTGAGTGGCGGTGATGGAGATGACCGTCTTCTGGGGCATGATGGTGATGACGTTTTAACCGGTGATGATGGGAATGACGCCCTTATTGGCGGCGCTGGTATGGATGTTCTTAATGGCGGTGATGGTGATGACCGGTTGGTCGGACAAGATGGCGATGATGTGCTTCTGGGTGGAGCTGGCAATGACCGACTAGTTGGAGGGGCAGGGCAAGACCGTTTTGAAGGGGGAACGGGAGATGATGTTTTGGTTGATGATGGGCCTGATACGGATATTGATACCTTCGTTTTTGACGTAGGAACTGGTAATGATAGGATTCTCAGTTATGATCAGGGCTCATCCATCCTTGAACTGGATTCGGCACTTTGGGGAGGTGGCTTAACAGCGGCTCAGGTTATCAATCAATTCGGCTTTGTGAATGCTGCTGGGACAAAAATTCTTCTTAACTTTGGGGATGATTCAATCGAGCTTGTCAATGGTGACGGGCTGGACCTATCCATTCTTGCTGCTGATATATTAATTATTTAGCGAGGCGTAAAAGTCGTATAGGCTGCTGTAGTCAGCCTAAACATTTTGAGTTGCTCTATCTTATTGCGGTCATCCTTGAAGTATCTATCTGATCTAGCAGGATTAACGACCTTGTCTTATTCCATGCCTTCAGCATAGCTTAGAATTCTACACAAATGAATCTAAATCTGCGTACATCGGAGTAGATCGCTAGCTTTAATTAACCCTGTGTTGATTATGTCTGTTTGAGTGTGACTATTATCACGGTTTTATACATTGTTTTCGTCTAAGTTAGGTGTCAGATAATGGATTTAGAGGGGCTCTAATCTTAACATTTCTTTCAGGCTACAATTTCAGAACATATTAACAACAAAATAATATGTTACGATTCACACTTTCATTTGGAATATACAATGACGTTTACAATAACAGAAAATAATGGTGTTGCCACAATCGAAATAACAGTTGGTACCGATATAAACGCAGCATTTACAGCACTCAGTGATTACGTAGACGCAAACCCTAGCGCAGTTTCTGGAGTAGTAAATGTTATATCAAGCACTAGCTTTTCTGAGCGCATTATCGCCCAAGATAACATAACTCTAAACATCGAGGCCGGGGTAACGCTAAACCTTGATACTCAAATTACTGACTTAACAAATTTTTATGCGTTTGATGCTTCCAATACATCATATTCAGGCATCACTGGTGAAGGTACTTTCGATATAGGCGGCTTCGCTTTATTTGGGGTATTTGCCGAAGGCGCTGATAATCTGGTTGTCGGTAATGTTAATGACCCTAATACCGACCTAGATACTGGATCACGGTTATCTATAATTGGTTGGGAATATGCCGTTGTTATTAGGTCATCAGATACAACTGCCGCAACGAATATTACTATTCAAAACCTCGAAGTTAGAGACTCAGACTCTGCGGATGTCTTTCTGCCAGTATGGATTAACTCAAATACTGGTCAAAATGGGGACTGGGTTGACGGAGTCACCATTGATGGCCTGATAATTGATGGTGGATTTGATATAGATGGTGATGGTGAGAATGAGGGGGGCGAGTTTAGCGCTACAAATAGATATACGGCCGACCAACTCTCTTTACATGGCGTTCACAATGCAACTGTGAACAATGTTCATTCAATTCATGGGGGTGAAGTTGGGATTACAATATCGCGTGGGTCAAGCAATGTAACTGTCACTAATGCGATTGCGGAAGGGGCGGATGGCCAGGGGTTCAATATTGGAAGTAGTGCATATTCAATGCTTCTAAATAATAGCGGCGGAATGGCCGGGTTTGATGTCGGCGATACAGTTATTGGTGGGACATCAGGGGCCGAAGCAGAAATCACACATGTCTTTGCTGATGGTACTATTTGGATTTTAGATGCACGAAATGGTCGTTTTGAAGATGGTGAAACTCTATCAGTAAGCGGTGAAGCCACTAGCTCAAATATCATTGAAGTCTATGCAACAGAAAATATTACTCTAACAAATGTGGAAGGCCTTAATAATGGCCTAAACGCTGGAATGCATGTTGATGATAATGGCAACTTAATTCCATTTTCCGATTTTTTCATACAACAAGCAGACAACGTAATTATCAATAACGGTCAGTCCAGTTCACTGGGAATTCTTGATGCTATGGGTGTTCGCGCAGACGCTTTTGGAGTATCAGTTCAAAATGCAACATATGCATTAGGTGACTTCACCTTCCATAACTATGGCGATAACCAAACCCCTGTAGTTGAATTCGGACTAACGCAGCGAGTGCCCAACCCATTCAATTCTTCCCCAATAATAACAGTCACTACAACCGACAATGACGATAACATTGTGACAACACCTTATAATGATATCGTTGATGGTGGACTAGGTAACGATACACTAAATGGTGCCGAAGGCGATGACATCATTTCCGGCGGTGATGGAAATGACACTTTATTTGGTTTTACTGGTAATGACCAGCTATTCGGAAATGCTGGAGATGACAGCCTGACATCTGGTGATGGAGATGACTTAGTCCAAGGGGGAGATGGCGCAGATACGATTATCGGCGGGAATGGTGATGACATATTACATGGTGACCTTGGCAATGACTTCATTCAGGCGGGTGCCGGAATTGACATGGTTTTCGGCGGTGATGGCGAAGACAACCTTAATGGGGGCGGGGAGAATGACGAACTGCATGGTGGCGCAGGTAATGATACCGTAAATGGACAATCTGGAGATGATGTCCTGCACGGCGGAGTTGGGCATGACGAACTATTTGGTGGAACGGGTAACGACACAATTAATGGTGATGATGGCAATGATGTCATCCGAGGAAATGATGGGAATGATATCCTTAACGGGAATGCCGGAAATGATGTGTTTTTTGGCGGCTTGGGTGATGATCAGTTATCTGGAGGCACTGGAGATGACCGCCTTGAAGGCGGAGGCGGAGCGGATATTCATGACGGTGGTGCGGGCATTGATGAAGCTAGTTATAATAACGCAGCGTCAGGCGTCACTGTCGATTTCTTTAACTCGGGTTTAAATACAGGTGAAGCTGCTGGTGATACATTTGTAAGCATTGAAAACCTTGTAGGCACGGCAAGCAATGATAGCCTATCAACAGATGATAACGACAATATTATCAATGGCCTTGATGGCAATGACATACTTATCGGGCGCGGCGGTAATGACCAACTCATAGGCGGCACTGGAGACGATATCCTTGAAGGTGGTGCTGGGGCCGACCAACTCGTTGGTGCAGAAGGCTATGACACAGCAACTTACGCTAATTCCACGATTGGCCTAACAATCGACTTAATGACGGCAAGCAATAGCACTGGCGAAGCCTTGGGCGACAGCTTTGACCTCATCGAGGAAGTCATTGCTACAAACTTTGACGATGTAATTCTGGGCGACTCTTTCGCAAACGTTTTAAGAACCGGTGACGGTGATGATCAGCTCTTTGGAATGATTGGTGACGACACTCTTATCGCAGGCAATGGAAATGACTTATTACAGGGCGGTATTGGCGCAGACCATATGGATGGCGGAAGTGGTACTGATACGGTCAGCTACGCAGATTCTACAGGCGGCTTTACCGTCGACCTTGTAACGACAGCCAATAATACTGGTTATGCGATGGGCGATACCTTCTTGAATATCGAGAACATTATTGGCTCGGATCATAATGATTTCCTCAATGCTGATAATAACGACAATATCATCTATGGCGGACTTGGTATTGATATTGTTCTAGGTCGTGGCGGTAATGATACTATTTACGGCGAAGATGGAGATGACCGTCTTAATGGCGGTGCCGGTGATGATCTGATTGTTGGTGCTGATGGGGCAGATACTGTTTTCGGTAGCGCTGGTAATGATACTATTTCTGGCGGCGTTGGAGCTGACAGATTAGAGGGCGGCGCTGATAATGACACAATTAACGGTGATACAGGCAATGATACCATATTAGGCGATGAAGGTGATGATATTGCCCATGGTGGAGACGGCAATGACCGACTGGAGGGTGGCATTGGAAACGATACGCTCAATGGCGATGCAGGCGATGATACCATTTTAGGTGAAGATGGTGATGATATAATCAATGCTGGCGTTGGCGATGATCGACTTGAGGGTAACGCTGGTAACGACACTTTAACAGGAGACGCTGGGGCCGATATATTAGAGGGCGGTCTAGGTGATGACACACTTGATGGCGGGGATGATGACGACCAATTAATCGGCGGCGCTGGTGCAGATGTCTTTATCGGAGGCCAAGGTATTGACCTCGCAAGTTACCGTACAGCAACAGCTGCAATCGCAGTCGATATGTTGAACAACTCGATGGGTATGGGTGATGCGTTAGGAGATACATTCTCAGAAGTCGAAAATATTCACGGTAGTGACTTTGATGACACTATCGGTGGAAGCAATATCGTTAATGTTCTTCGAGGTTTCAATGGCAATGATATTCTTTATGGTCATGATGGTGATGACACTCTCCAAGGTGATGGCGGGGATGATATTCTTATCGGCGGTAACGGCGCGGATATCCTAAATGGCGGGGCGGGTACTGACACTGCCAGCTACGCAGATGCAACAGGAGCTATTACGCTTGACCTAGCAAATTCTGCGTTAAACTCTGGGGCGGTGCTCGGAGATACCTTCCAAAGTATAGAGCGTTTTATTGGTGGAGCTTTTGACGATACCCTGTCTGGAACGGGTGGCGCGAATGCCCTGCTTGGCGGCGCGGGAAATGACATTTTAGACGGCCGAGGGGGTAATGATGAACTTCGCGGTGGTGATGGAGATGACATTCTTGAAGGCGGCAATGGCGGTGATATTCTAGATGGTGGAGATGGATATGATGTCGCCAGTTTTGTGACAGCAACTGCGGGTGTTGGAATTGATCTTGTTAATAGTGCAGCAAATACGGGGTCAGGTGCTGGTGATACTTTGATTAGTATTGAAGAGTTAAGAGGGTCTGCCCATGCTGATAGCTTCTTTGGTACTGGCAGAGCAGATATCATCTTCGGAAACGCTGGCAATGACACGATTATAGGCCGCGGTGGTAACGATACAATATATGGCGGTGATGGTAATGATGTCCTGCAAGGCAATCCTGGTGATGATCTTTTATCCGGAGGAGCTGGGAATGACAATATTTTGGCTGGTGGTGGCAATGATACTGTGAACGCTGGCGACGGTGATGATTTTGTTAAAGGTGATCCAGGGAATGACAACCTTACAGGTGGCCTAGGAAACGATACGCTGCGCGGCGGGGGCGGCAATGATGTCCTTATTGGCGGTGAAGGTGATGACCAATTAGTCGGTGAAGGTGATGCTGACATTATCGATGGTGGTAATGGTGACGATTCAATTTTCGGGGGTACCGGAAATGATGTCATCACTGGCGGCTCAGGTACAAACATAATTTTTGGTCAGGGCGATGATGATGATATCACTGGCGGTGAGCTTGTTGACACAATTAACGGTGGTGCGGGTGATGATATTGCGCGCGGCGAAGCCGGAAATGACAGTATAAATGGCTCAGGCGGGACAGATACTCTCTATGGAGGGGATGGCGACGATACACTGAATGGTGGATCAGGAAATGACACGCTTTACGGTGACGCTGGTAATGACCTATTGCAAGGCGGTGTCGGTAACGATGCGCTCTATGGAGGGGACGGCAATGACGAATTGACGGCCTCTGATGGGAACGATTTGCTATTTGGTGAGGCCGGAAATGACACTTTAAGAGGGTTTGATGGAGAAGACCAACTAGACGGCGGAATTGGCGATGACCTATTCTTTGGTGGCAATGGAAATGATACTCTAATAGGCGGAGATGGCGCTGATGACCTTCGGGGTCAAAATGATGATGATATCTTAATCGGTGGGGCTGGAGTTGACATTCTTTCAGGTGATGCTGGTAATGACATTTTAACAGGCGGCGCTGATGCTGATCGTTTCGTATTTCGTAACGGCTGGGGAGATGACATCATAACCGATTTCGCCAATGATGGTTTAGAGACCATTGATGTTCGGACTGTTACAGGGTTAGATTCGCTTGCAGATTTTGTGATTACTCAAATCGGTGATGACGTAGAGTTGGCCTTTAATGGGAGTTCTATATTGATTGAAAATATTACAATTTCAGATCTGGACGCCTCGGATTTCAATTTTTAATCTATAAATCACTGCGTGGAATAAAGTGCCGTCTGGACACTTTCTGGTTTGACGTCATTCAGACGTATTTTTAACGTATGATGCCAACGTTCTTATTTGTCTTGGGGTTTTGTAAATGAAAAAGACGAATTAGCATGATTATGCTTTTAAAAGACTAATTTTTGCAATAAGACCACCATTGAACGAAAGGGCGCGTCTATGAAAAAACCTCAAGACGGGCGGTTGAAAACCACCCCTTCTCCTCTTCAAAATATCCTTATCAATGCCCGTCCCGATTGGATTGCTATTGGGTTGTTTAGCTGTGCCATAAATCTTCTAATGCTAACGGGACCTCTCTTTATGTTACAGGTCTATGACCGTGTCTTAGCCAGTGGATCTATCCCGACATTGGTTGTACTTTATCTCTTGATTGTTTTTCTATTTGGTCTTCTTGGATTTTTTAATTTCTTTCGAACTCGTATGCTCTCTCGGATTGGTCACAGGATTGAAAAAACATTAATGAATAAGGCTCAAGCTTTTCGTATTCAGGGACAAATGGATCCTAGACTTCGTGAGATTAATCCCGTGTCGGATATTGCTCGTTTTCGTCAATTTGTTGGTGGCCGAGGTATAGCAGCGCTATTCGACCTTCCATGGGTTCCAATTTATATTGGCGTTGTTTTTATATTACATCCATGGTTGGGATACCTCACCGTTGTTGGCGTAATTATCATCTCCCTGTTTACCTATATTAATGAATATTTAGCTCGAAAGAAGTTAGCCGACTTAACGCAATGGGAGTTTAAAAGTAATCAGTTTGCTGAGACAAGTCGACAAAGTTCAGAAGCCATTGTCGCAATGGGAATGATGCAGAACGTTATTAACAGTTGGAATGCTCTCAAAATTAAAGGGATGTCTCGCTCCCAAAAAGCCTCTGATATTTCGGAGGTAATTTTATCTACGTCACGCGCAATTCGCCTCTTGTTACAATCTTCCATTTTAGGTCTGGGATGTTACTTAGCTGTCATTCAGATTATTTCTCCTGGAATGATGATTGCAGCCTCCATTATTGGCGGTCGTGCTTTATCACCCCTTGATCAGGCTATAGCGAATTGGCGGCCTTTTGTAATAGCGCGGCAGGCCTATCACCGACTAAATAAAATTCTGGAAGATGACGAAGATCTCAAAACGCAATTACCTGCGCCTAAAGCCCATCTCCAACTCAATAATGTTGTTAAATATGCAGGATCTGCCAATGGGAAAGCTATTATTAAAGGTTTAGATTTCGAATTAAAAGCGGGAGATGGTCTAGGCGTTATTGGACCCAGTGCTGCGGGTAAATCAAGTTTAGCGAAATTACTCATCGGCGTTTGGATGCCTGATCGTGGCTCAATTCGATTGGATAATGCTACGTATGACTTGTGGGAACCAACACGTCTCGGAGAACATATTGGTTATCTCCCTCAAAGTATTCGTTTGCTTGATGGAACTATAAAACAAAATATCAGTCGGTTTCATCCTGACGCGAAAGATGAGGATATTTTTGAAGCTGCCCGCTTGGCTGGCGTGCATGAACTTATCCTCACTTTACCTAATGCGTATGACGCTCAGATTGGAGAAGATATCGTTCTTTCTGGTGGGCAAATTCAACGGATTGGCCTTGCCCGTGCGCTTTACAAAAAACCTGTGTTGGTTGTTCTTGATGAACCAAATTCAAATTTAGATGCTGAAGGTGACCAAGCCCTAGCAAAGGCTGTTGCCACAATGCGCAAAATGGGTTCAATCGTTGTTGTTATGGCTCACCGCCCAAGTGCGATTTCTGCCGTTAATAAGTTATTAATGTTAAGGGACGGGGCACAGCTCGAATTTGGTGACAAGCAAGATGTCATTAACAAAGTGACTAAAAAGACATAAATTTAGTTATTAAGGACGGATCTATGAACATTATGCAAGAAGAGGAGCTAAAAACGGATACAGCTAAGCTTCGAACCATGGGTTTGTTGACCTTCCTATTTCTTTTTGTCGGATTAGGCGTTTGGTCACATTTTGCTAAAATACAAGGCGCCGTCATTGCTTCTGGAACCGTTATTATTTCTGGTCAAACAAAGACGATTCAACATCTCGATGGGGGCATTGTTGCAGACATACTGATTAAAAATGGCGACCATGTCACTGAAGGTGAGCCACTGATCCTATTGGAGTCAACAGAATTACAAGTAAATCATGACATTACACTAAATCGGTTGCGTGAAACTATTGCTCAACGAGATAGGCTTTATTCTGAACGGGATGGGAGGTCATCAATCAAATGGGATACAGAAATTTATGACACCTTAGGTATTGAGCTTCTCGATAGTATAAAAAATGGGCAAAATAAATTATTTGACGCACGACAGAGAGCAAAGTCAGGACAAATTTCTCAATTGGAAGAACGTAAAGCGCAATTGCAAAATCAAATTGACGGCCTTAGAGCAATCATGGACTCACGTCGCAAACAAGCGGCTACACTTCAAAAAGAGCTTGAGAGTTTGCAAGGTCTGCTCGTAAATGGTTATACGTCAGAGAATAGAGTCTTCTCTGTTGAACGACAAGTTGAAGAACTATCTGGACAATTAGCTCAAAATGAAACGGAAATTGCCCGTATAAAAAATTCAATTTCTGAAACTGGTCTTCAGATTTCACAAATTCAAAAGGAATTTGACCGAGAGGTATTTGAACAAATCCGTGAAGTAGATTTAGCTTTAGTAGATTTACGGCAACAATTGGTTGCAACGAAGGGTCAACTTGATCGCGTGGAAATTTTGGCGCCGAAATCTGGAGTCGTGCACGAATTGAGTATTTTTACCAAAGGGGGGGTCATCACACCCGGACAGCCTATTCTGCAAATTGTTCCTGATGGTTCGGGTATGGAATTTGAAGCACTCGTTCCACCTCAATTTATTGATGAAATTAAAGTTGGCCAAGATGCAAGTTTATTCTTTTCGGCCTTTAACGCCCGCACGACGCCTAATATTAATGGTGTTGTGGATTTAGTGTCATTGCAAACACGAGTTCTCGAAAATACGGGTGAACCCTTTTACCCCGTTAAGGTGACGATTTCTCCAGAAGAAATTGCACGGCTTAATGGGCAGGAATTAATTTCAGGTATGCCATTCGAAGCATTCTTTACGACTAAAGGTCGCTCGCCTCTTAATTATCTTATTAAGCCATTAACGGATAATTTAAACAGAGCGGGCCGTGAGGAATAAAGCTGATGGCTAATCTTTCAAAATCCAGTTAATTGGATTTCTAGATGATGAACTTTCTTTGGCAACTTCCTCTGGAAGGCCTATCGTAATATCCTTAAGCGCCAGTTTGCCTGTATATAAACGAAGTAATAATCTAATTTCATAAACATCTTTTATAGCCTGCGCATGGGATAACTCAGCGGTTAAGGTGTTTTGCTGCGCTTGGAGGACGTCTCGAATATCTGCTAACCCTGCCTTTTCGGCTGCATATATCCCATCATAGGCGCTTTGATTAGCAGCCATATTATCTAATTGATACTTCAGGACTTCACGGCTATTTTCCAAACGTGAATGTAAATTCGTTATCTGTATATCATTAATACGTAGATTATTATTTACGTTATAAGCAGCTGAATTTATTCTAGCTTGCGCCCGCCGGATATTAGATGCGCCTTGCCCGCCAGAATAAAGTGGCATTGTGACATTGATGCCAATACGCAGATCATCATCCTCATCAATTGTTGGACTGGAGTCCCTGACTGTTCTTGCGGAAGCATCCAAAGCTACAGTAGGGAACCACGCTTTCTTTTGTGCGCGAAGCTGATACCTCGCTGCGCGTTCTGCTAATTTACGGCTTTTAATGAGAGGGTTTCGCTCCCTTGCAATGGTTATCGAATCGCTGAGACTTGCCTGATATGGGGCGATTGCTTGAGACGGAATTGGCGCAGAATTAATAAATTGCCCTGATATAGAACTCAGTTCTTCTCGTGCTTGAATAAGTCGGGCTTGAACAGCTGCTTTTTGTGCCTTGGCGGTTGCTAACCTCGCCGTTGTCTGGGCTATATCAGTGACTGAACTGTCGCCGGCTTTTTGCCGCGTGATGATCACATGTTCCAACTGCTGTAAGGCTGTTACACTTTTATTGAGAATTTCCGCGGATTTTTCAGCCTCAATCAATGACGTGTAACTATTGATAATCTCTTCAGCTACGGTGATCGCACTTGCCTCATACTCGGCCTTTGCTGCTTCATAGCTAACTTTGGCTGCATTTTTGTTTAGCCGCCGTCGTCCACCCGTTATCAGAGTTTGACTAAGTTGGAGCGATAATTCTTTTGGCGATGTATTTTGTGAAAATTCATTCCCATTTTGTAATAATGAATCTCGATCCGAAGTGCTAATATTGCCTTGTGCCGTTATTTGCGGTCTATAAGCTGAATTCGCTAGAGCGATATCCTCTTTGATAATATCTAATTCTGCCCGTCGCCGCAAAAGGTCGGGATGGTAATGATAGGACTGTTCAATGATATCAATAAGCCCAAGGCCTAATTGTTTCTCATTTAGATTAGTTGTAGAGAGCGTAAAGTCTTGAGGGGTTTGGGCTGTCGATATCACAGAAGATGTACAGGCAAAAATGCCTATAATTAGCCCTTGAAAGCATCTTCCTCTCTTTGTCTGTTTAGACAATTTTTTCGCTATACGCCTCATCAATTTTTACCGCCTCTGACTGTATTTTATTGTATCTCTAGAATGATTTAGAGGCAAGTTTGAATCTCTGGATTATGTTTATCGTTTCGCTTTCACACAAGATTCAAAAAGCGTTGGCAGTTCAAAATAACAAGGTATGAAATTTGAGATATTTATCTTGATGTAAAATGTTATAAGATAGGCCTTATGATGTTTAGGCTACTCATTTCAATTTTTATGGGCTTGTTTTTAAGCGCTTATAGTTTTGCGCAAAAGATTGACGTTCAAGCTGTTCAGGAGGCGGCTCAAGTAGCGGCTCAGGAGCCTTTAGTTAGAGGGGATGTTATCTTAGTCGAGATTAAAAATGTACCTGAAATGAGCGGTCAATATAGTGTGGATGAACAGGGACAAATCGATATGCCCTATGTCGGTAAAGTGACCGCGACAGGGCAAGATACAACAACGCTGGCTCGAATATTGGAAGACCTCTATATAGATGATTATTTAGTCAACCCGACTATAACAGTGTCAATTTTTGCAAAGGTGTTACCTGCCAAAGAAATTGTAAGCTATACAAAGCCTTATACCGCCCCGCAGCCCATTATTATTGAGGGCGATGTGATATTGCCTGAGACAACTTCGGCCCAAATTGAATAATGCCTAACGTGGGTTCGAATCCATCCTCACCTCCAGTGGCTTTAAATATGCCATTGTTAAATATAGATTTATTATACTGATTGCACTTCCTCGTCCTAATTTTAGTCCTAATGGCTATCTAAACCCTTGATGCAGCAGTGGTAAAAAGTGAGTTCAGACAAGGATTACTTTCAATGACACACCAAGGCCAAGTTACAGCTTCAATCAATGCGATAATTGATAGCCTTTACTTCCAAACGGCTGACCAAACATACATCGTAGCGCGATGGTGCTCAATTCAACGGCTCTCTTCTGATTTCATATGGAATGCGATACACGCTTTAGAAAAATATCTGAAAGCAGCCATTTTGAACAATGGTGGTTCCGTAAAAGACTTAGACCATGACATCTTGCTTGCATATGAACGCCTTCAACAAATTGCTGGCGAACTATTACCTGCCAAGCTGGAACGGCCAAGAGGCGTAGAATTAAGTTACTGGCGAGAATGTTCACCAACAGATTTTATGAAACGTCTAATGAAAAATGGTGGTGCGGCGGTTCGATATAATGAGTTAGGTTATGTGCATAGTCAGTTGGACTTGTTTTTGCTTGATGAACTTGTCTTTCAGATAAGACGGCTATGTGTTGATTTAACCAAACAGCCTCATAATAGGGTCACTCCTAAAACGCGAAGGGACATTCTAAAAGCACAACCCGATTTTGCTAATATGCAATTCGGGAAACTTGATAAACTTCATAGAGACAAGAATGCGTCTGATGAATTAAAGCAAGCTGCTTTCAATATGAATATTCGATTTGCGCCAGAAGACTTTGAGCATGAAGGGTTTAGGGAGGGCACCAATGCATCTAACCCTGCTCTTGGGCGCTACATCGTGAGATACTTGGAGTCCAAGAACCCTGAAACTCGAAAGGTTGGAAAGGCCGTGATGAAGTGGTATTTTGATAACAACAGGGTTCAAAAAGAAATCAGACAAGAACTATCGAGCGTTCAAATAAAGTCATAGAAAGTAATTATTATGTTTTACTACGAATATAAAACAAGGCGAGGCCCTGTTAGAATAATACCCAATCCAAGAACTGGATATTATGAGGTGGTTTATAATGATGAGGGCCTCGGGTCGTATAATTCGCCAATTATGGCCGCTGATGATGTTGGTCTGAATACAACATTCTCTCCATCAAATGGCGCTGACTTTGAAGCCCTTGGCGTTCCTTATGATTTAGCTGAATGGGACAAGCACCCTATTGGTGGATAACAAGCGGAAGCCTCCGCTAAACTCAGGCCTTAAAAACTAATCCTCATCAACGCTGCCGCTAAGACTTTGAAATCCTTAGCTAAACCAAAAAGACATCCTCGCTCTTTAAAGCTGTGTTATTATCACCTTGTTCTGGTTCGATTGATACGAAAGGAGAAATTTAAGAACGAGAATGACATAGTTTTCCAAATCACAGGACAGGTAAGACGTTGCTTACTGGATTTGGGGAGGATGAGATTGAGCACTGTGTAACTGTAGTTGCTGCGATCATTTGCGAGATGCAATGAACGCCGCAAATACACCTAACGCGCACAGTTGTGCCGGATCTTTGTGGGGTGTTTGGCCCAACCGGTGCAGTCAGGTAGCGACAGCTATCGTACCGCTGTAACTCCGGGATTAAGAGTGCCCTCACACAAAAATCATCGCCGCAGGGTTTGTGCCTTGTAAAACACTTTAGATAATTCGGTATCCATCAGGGTGCCGGCCCTGCGGGCTGTCCCAGTTGAATTTATCTGAAAGATAAAATCAACATTTGGGTAGCGTAAAGAAAATTAGGTCACGCAATTTGGCGTCGTGACCTGCGCATAAAACCCTATGCTTTATTCTCGTCAAAACGCATTTCTTATCAAATAAAAGTGACTTGATTATCTGTGTCTCTTCCCTATCTTTGTCTCGTCAATAACCCACGCATACGAAACCGATTGTCGGTTTGATGTTATGAGGAAAGGATAGAAAATGCTGACACTACTCTCCCCTGCAAAAAAATTAAATTATGATCCCGCCGCGACTGCGCTGGAGGCAACCAAGCCGCGCCTGACCAAAGATACGTTAGAGCTGGCCAAAGTCGCCAAAACTCAATCAGCGGAAGACCTCAAACGCCTCATGCATATTAGTGATAATTTGGCGAATTTAAACGCTGAGCGCTTCAAGGCCTTTAATCTTAAAGGGCAAAGCAATAGCGCCAAATCGGCGGGGCTTGCCTTTGACGGTGATGTCTATTGGGGACTTGAGGCGAAAACGCTCAGCGATGATGATTTAGCCTATGCTCAAGATCATTTGCGCATTCTCTCTGGCCTTTACGGCGTACTGCGCCCGCTCGACGCGATACAGCCTTACAGGCTTGAAATGGGCACAAAGCTGGCGACCAAGCGCGGAAAATCACTATACGAGTTCTGGGGCTCTGCTATCGGTGAGCTGCTGCGCGCGGATTTGGACGGGCATAAAGATCAGAGCATTATGAATCTCGCCTCTAATGAATATTTCAAAGCCGTGGATAAAAAGGCGCTAGGCGCGACTATTCTCAGCGCGAAATTTCTTGAGGAAAAAGAAGGCAAAATCCGCCCTGTGCAATATTACACGAAATTTGCGCGCGGGCTTATGGCGCGCTGGATTATGACTAACCGCGTTGATCAAGCGGCGGGGCTCAAGGATTTTAATCTTGGCGGCTATAAATATGACAAAGCCCTCTCAAGTGAAACAGAGCTTGTTTTCGCGCGGCCACAACCAGCGCCGAAGAAGAAATAAGCTTAGTGCCACACACATGTGATGCCACAACGCCTTTGGGGTTTAACCGAAAGGATGTGTGGCATATCACAAAATGCGTAATGCGTGAAATCAAGGATGATAATGTCGCCATTGTTTCGGCGGGCGTTGCGTTCTTTACGATGCTGGCTCTGTTTCCGCTTATCACGGCGTGCCTGTCTATTTATGGCTATGTTGCTGACCCCGCTAGCGCCCAAGGCCATCTTGAGGTCGTCTCGGGCTTGCTCCCCGGACAGGCTTGGAGCCTCGTAAATAACCAAGTGCAAACCGTCGCCAGCGCGCCTAATGCGCGTTTGGGTATTCGCATTGCCTTTAGTTTATTGCTCGCGCATTGGGCGGCGGGGGCTGGTATTCGCGCGATGATGCGGGCGCTCAATATTGCTTATGGCGAGCAAGAGAAACGCCATATGGGACAATTCTACGGACTGGCCAGCATATTGACGCTTTCCATGACGATCTTCATTTGGGCCTCATTGGCCGTAATTGTCGGGCTTCCAGCTTTGCTCGCGATTTTGAAGTTGGAAGAGATGAGCGCAGGACTGACGCGGCTTTTACCGTGGGTCTTGTTGATTAGCATTTTTGCGCTCTCGACGACCATACTATATCGTTACGGGCCTAGCCGCCGCCCCGCCAAGATGCGTTGGCTGTTTCCGGGTGTTTTATTTGCGACGGCGGGTTGGCTTATGATTTCCGCGGGCTTTTCTTATTTCGTCTTGACCTTTGATACCTATAACGCGACTTATGGCAGTTTATCCGCCGTGATTATTTTGCTGATCTGGTTTTGGTTAACCGCTTATACCGTTATTATCGGCGCTGAGATTAACGCTGAAATGGAGCGCCATACAATCGTTGATACAACGCGCGGGCCAGACCGCGCCATAGGATCGCGCGGCGCGGCCATGGCTGATTTCCGGCATTCAGGATAATAGGGCTATGTTACGCCGCGCCAGCAGGTTTAATCAGATGCGCGCCACTCGCCCGACCAGAGCTAACCTCGCTATCAACGTCATAATAATCAAGATCGTCGCCGCTCAGCATTTTCTCCAAAACATGATCCGGCCGAGATTCCCAATCCAGCCATTTATCCCATTGGGTTTTGGGCAGGCGCACCGGCATACGGTGATGCAAATGTTTGATATGTCCGCTCGCCGCCGTGGTCAGAATAGTACAAGACAGCAGGGTTATGCCTTCATCGACCCGCCATTGATCCCACAGCCCCGCAAAGGCGAAGATTTCTTCCTCGTCCTCATGAATGAAATAAGGCGTTTTAGGTTTTTCAATGCCTTCCCATTCATACCAGCCTGTGGTCGGTATCAAAGCGCGCCTGCGCCGAAAGGGCGTTCGAAAGCTCGCCTTTTCATGCGCGGTTTCCAGCCTTGCATTAAACATTGGGCGGCCTTCCGGCGGTTCTTTTTTCCAATGCGGGTGGATGCCCCAGCGCATGGGCACGATTTTGCGTTTTTTGCGTCCATCAAAGGCTATAACAGGAACAACACTGGCGGGCGCAATATTATAATTAGGCTCCCAATCCCAAAGCGGCTTCCCATCTTCGCCTTGCGGCCCAGATTTTGCCGCAAAATAGGCCGCAATTTCGGCCAAACTGGCTGCCAATGTATAACGTCCGCACATAGGCAAGGGTATAATCGGGATTTGAATTTATGGAAGCCATCATGACAGACATAAAAGACGTAACCCCAATAGATTGCGTGGGGGTGATATGTTTTCGCGGCGATGACGTGCTGCTGATTAAACGCGGGACAGCGCCGCGCAAAGGGGAATGGTCTATCCCGGGCGGGCGGATCGAAGCAGGTGAAAGTGAACAGGACGCTGCTTTAAGGGAGCTTTTTGAAGAGACAGGGATCATGGCCGCGCTTGAGACAAAGGTCGCAACGATTGACGCTAATTTTGAAGGGTTTAATTACCGACTGCATGATTATGCCGCGCGCTGGATATCGGGTGAGCCTAAATTTGGGGATGATGCCGCCGATGCGCGTTTTGTCCCTAAAGAGGAGCTGGATAGCTTAGGTATGTGGCAAAAAACGCGTAATGTCATAGAGACTGCGCGTGAGAGTTTGTCATGAAAAGCTGTAAATTTCCCTGTAAATTTCCCTGTAAATTTCAGTGTCTATTCATCCAGAATCTGATAGTAGAATAATCATGAAATGGCTGATGACATTCCTGGCATTTTCTATCGTCGCTGTGGCCCCCACGGGCTTATCTGCAACCGCGCAAGATGCCATGACGGAACGCGAGAAAATAGCGGCGGCTAAAAAAGCTGCCTTAAAAGCCCGCGAAGAAGCGGAGCTGCGCGTTGAAGCCGATATGGTGACCATGAATAATCTTGTTGAGGCTCTAGCAAAAAACCTCGGACAGATGCATTATCTCCGCACGCTCTGTTTTGGAGATGTCGATCAAAAGTGGCGCGATTTGGCCGCGGAAATGATGGATATTGAATCTGGTGCCGACACAGAAGAAAAGCGCCAACTTATTCGGGCCTTTAATGCAGGCTATTATCAAGAAGAAGGCCGACATAGTGAATGTTCGCGGGCTGTCAGCGCGGACGCGGCGGCTTTAGCTGAAAATGGACGGCATATTTCGACGATGCTGGCCGACCCGTATCGTGAAAGATAGTTTTAAACTGAGTTAGAAATATATGTATATTCGAATTTTATCACTTGCGCTTGTGACCGTTGGCGCGCTGGCTGTTTCCAAAATAGCGAAAGCCCAGATTGCTGATCTCAAAGGGCAGGAGCCTTTGACGACTTTAGCGGGGTCTGAATGGGGTCCGGAAAATGGCATGGACCAATTTGTTCAATTTATGAGTGATGGCGACCTTGCAGGTAATGGCGGTTGCAACAACTTCTTTGGTACTTATGAGCAGGAAGGCTCTGAGCTAAAAATTGGGTCTCTGATTATGACAAAGAAAATGTGCCCTGACGTGATGGGCGCAGAGCAGGCCTTTATTTCTGCGCTTGAAAGCGCACGTGGGTTTGAAGCCTCGTTTAAGGAAATGAATATTCTGGATGAAAACGGTGAAGTTGCGCTGTCTATGCGGCGCCGGGATTGGGATTAATCCAAACCCTGTTGGTTTTAGGCCCAACACATGCTAGCGCCCTTGCAATAACAGTGATTTTGTATCTGAGCCTATGACCGACAAATTAATTATTCGCCGCCCCGATGATTGGCATGTCCACCTGCGAGACGGGGCTATGCTTAAGGACGTTGTCAATTATACGGCCCGTCAATTTGGCCGCGCGATTGTGATGCCTAATCTATCACCGCCCGTTACAACTATTAAAGCGGGCCGAGCTTATAGAGACCGTATACTAGCTGCTCTTGATCCGAGTTTAGATTTCACGCCGCTCATAACATGTTATTTGACGGATACGATCGAAGCGGAAGAAGTAGTTCGAGGGCATACGGAAGGGGTATTCACCGCCTGCAAATTATACCCTGCTAATGCCACTACGAACTCAGCACACGGTGTGACGAATATAAAGAATATCTCTTCCGTTTTAGAGGCGATGCAAAAAAGCGGCATGCCTTTATTGGTTCACGGGGAGGTTACACATTCCGACGTTGATATCTTTGACCGAGAAGCCGTTTTTATTGATGAGGTTTTAATAGGCGTTATCGCTGATTATCCAGAACTAAAGATTGTCTTTGAACATATCACGACACAGGATGCCGCAGATTTTGTTAATGAAAGCGATTCGAATATTGCAGCGACAATCACGCCGCACCATTTAGACTTTAACCGTAATGCGATATTTCAAGGAGGCATACGGCCGCATTATTATTGTTTACCCATAGCCAAACGCGAAAAACACAGATTGGCTTTACGTAAGGCGGCGACATCAGGATCGCCCAAGTTTTTTTTAGGGACTGATACAGCGCCCCACGCAATTGGCGCGAAGGAAAGCGCTTGTGGTTGCGCAGGCATTTTTAATGCGCCTCATGCGATGGAGAGTTACGCCAAGACTTTTGATGAGGAAGGCGCTTTAGATCAGCTTGAAGGTTTTGCATCTGAGCATGGGCCAAAATTTTACGGGCTACCGATTAATGAAGGTAAGATAACTTTGGAACGCCGTAAGACAATAGTCCCAGAAAGTCTTAAAGTTATCGATACAGAAATCATTCCTTTTCATGCAGGCGAAACTTTAGAATGGGGAATCTCCTAATTTGTTTATCAGCTTTTAGCTATATATCCAAAAACTGTAACGCGGCCTCGCTAATTGAGTGAAATTTTGTTAACGGGGACATAGGAAATAAAAAGGAGCCCACATGGCTGTAAATTTACTTGATATGATTATGAGCGCCCAAGGCGGAAATGTTGCCCAACAAGTTGGTGCGCAATTAGGTCTTAACCAGCAACAAAGCCAAAACGCAATTGCTGCTTTATTACCTGCAATTTCTTCGGCTTTAAAGCAAAATACGGCAAGCCCTCAAGGTTTGGCCGGTTTATTGGGCGCGCTTCAGGGCGGTAATCATGATCAATATCTTGAAAAGCCTGAAATGTTAGGGCGTCCAGAGAGCGTGACTGATGGTAACGCCATTTTAGGGCATTTATTCGGGAGCAAAGATGTATCTCGGGCCGTTGCTGGACGGGCCTCTGAGCAAACGGGTATTGGGTCAGATGTTTTGAAAAAACTTCTGCCTCTTGTGGCGACAATGGCGATGGGCAGTTTATCTAAACAAACCCGCCAGCCAACGATGCAGTCTGCGTTAACCGGACTTGCGATGCAGCATCTCATGGGCGGGAATAATAAATCTGGTCTTGGTTCAATTTTGGGAGCAGTCACAGGCGCAAATGCGCGTCAGCAACGTCAGACACAAGAAACGCATCAACAGGGCATGGGTATCATCGGGAAGCTACTCGACGCTGATGGCGACGGATCTATGATGGATGATGTCCTGCGTATGGCAATGAATAGACGCTAAGTTTAGCGTTCATATAAAAAAGCCCGCTCATGAGCGGGCTTTTTTTATGTTCTCAGAAATTAATTGCTTTAGTTTGCAATAGTGTCTTTGTTACTATTGGCGAGTTCAACTTCTTTTTCCCAGCCTTTAGTAAACATGCCCAGCAGGAACACGACAGCTCCGACACCAATCGCAAAGGTCGCGATCATTTTAAACAAGGCAGGCATTTCAGCCACATTTTCGGGGTCGAAACCACCTGCTAGTAGGCCAGCCACGATGTTGCCCATTGAATAAGTAAGAACAAACAATCCCATCATCTGACCTAAGAAACGAGGTGGCGAAAGTTTACTTACAGCGGACAATGATATCGGGCTTAGAACTAACTCACCTACTGTATGTAAAAAATATGTCAGGACTAGCCAAAAAATAGCGACTTTACCTTGAGAAGCAGCGTCGGCGGCGAAGATCATAACGATAAAGCCTAAGCCCATAATGATTAGGCCAATACCCATTTTTAGCCCATAACCTGGCGTCATCATGCGTTTTCCTAACCAAAGCCAGAACACCGCGAAGAATGGTGTCAGTGTTATGATGAAAAATGGGTTCACATTTTGTAGCCATGTTGTAGGGATTTCAAAATCGCCAATCATGCGGTTTGTGAAATCTTGTCCAAATAAGTTCAGCGACGAACCAGCTTGTTCAAATCCTGACCAGAACATTGTTGATGCGATGCAAATGAGCATGAAAGCCCACATGCCTTTTTTCTCCACTGGTGACAGATTACCTAAGAAATAGACCCAGAAAAAGTAGATGATAAAAATACCTACAAAGGTTACAGCGACTAGCTTCGATGCTGCAATCGGGTCGAAACTCAATTTTCCCATTAACATTGAAGCAGTGATAATGGCCAACCCTATCAGAAAGGCGCCAATACTAAGCCAACTCTTTTTCTGTGCATTTGCTGATAATGGCGCTGCAGGGGCCTCGCCAGCACCCTTCAGGTTGTTACGCGTGAACCAAAAATATAACAGGCCGAGTGCCATGCCAATCGCAGAGGCTCCAAAAGCCCAGTGTATACCTTGGTTTTCATAAAGCCAACCACAGACCGTGTAACCAATAAATGAGCCAATATTGATCCCCATATAGTAGATAGCATAACCACTATCACGGCGTTCGTCCTTAGCTTCGTAAAGTTGCCCTACAATAGCAGAGATATTTGGTTTGAGTAACCCGGTGCCCAAAACTACCAGAATCAGACCAAGAAAAAATGTCTTGTCGCTTGGAATTGCCAAGACAATATGGCCACACATAATGACAATGCCACCATACCATATGGCTTTCTGACTCCCAATCATTCGATCAGCAATCCAGCCTCCAGGAAGACCCATGAAATAAACCGATGCGGTATAAAGGCCGTAGATTGCTACTGCCGTTGCTGTACCTATCGCTAATCCACCTTCGGCAATAGCAGCTGTCATAAATAACACCAATAAACCCCGCATGCCGTAATAGCTCATGCGTTCCCACATCTCTGTCATGAAGAGAGTTTTCAAGCCTTTTGGGTGACCAAAAAAAAGTTTATCAAGATTATTAGCTGGTGTCATTTATTATGTCCCCATATTAGTTTTCTACTCTCTGCCCTGCGCGCTTTGGACGTTCAAGGTTTTTCTGGATTAGAGATGCGCGGGATGGAAAAATGTTGTAGAAATGTGACTATGAAGCATTATTTTAACCATTTGTTGTATTTAAGGTTGAGTTGAAATTATCTCTGTATAAAGCAAAGCAAGAATTGATTGGGGAATTTAGGGGATGAGGTGCGCATAGCGAGAACAATTGCAGGTGCTTTCATGCTGTGCCTTGGTTTGCACGGTAAGCCTCTTGCACAAGATGTGAGGGCCCAGCAAAGCTATGGGGCGGATTATTTCGTTCAGTTCCAACCTAATACAGCGCGTGATATGGTGCGCCGTATCCCTGGATTTTCACTTCAAGGGAATGAAAATGAAGACCGCGGCTTTGGGCAAGCGTCCCTCAATATTTTAATCAATGGCCGCCGCCCGTCTTCTAAATCATCTAGTGCGCGCGATATATTGGGACGTATTCCTGCTGATACGGTTGAACGTATTGAAATATTGGACGGGGCGTCTTTAAACGTTCCAGGACTCTCTGGCCAAGTCGCAAATATTGTTAGCAGCGCGGGGAAGCTTTCAGGTAATTGGAGATATAGTGCGCGCTTTGAGGAAGGCACTGAGCCGCAGCTTCTTGAGGGCGAAGTTTCAATAAGTGGTACGCGCGGAAATTTGGAATATGTCGCGAGTATTGAACTTGGACAATTTTCGTTTTCGGAAGATGGAACAGAACAATTTTTTACGGGTGATGGCGAGCTTTTTGAAGACCGCCTTGAGGATTTATTCTTTCAAGCAGAACGGCCGCAAGCAGATTTAAACCTGACCTATACTCCACGTGATGGCCATGTTGCGAATTTAAATTTGTCCGCAGATATAGGTAACCGCCGCAGCGGGGCGCGTGAACAGTTTCAAGCTATCCTCCCGCAAGGCAGCACAGGATCCAGTCTTACCGATACGGGCAGAGATGATTACAATTATGAAATTAGCGGAGATTACGCTTTTCCTGTTCATGAGGGCACTTTGAAAGTTATAGCTTTGCACCGCTTTGAAGATAAGGACTTTAATCGCGTCTTTCGTTTTCTTGAAGTCGGCGAAGCTCCAGAGACGACGGTTTTTGATAGTTTGGACGAAGAAGGCGAATTTATTCTTCGCGGAGAATATGATTGGAAATCTGGAGAAAATCAGGATTGGCAAATCTCTTGGGAAGGTGCGTTTAATTACCTTGATAATACGATTAATTTTATCGACCCCGTAACAGAATTTTTCACAGAAAATGTCCGCGTTGAAGAACAGCGCACGGAAGCTAATATCACACATAGTTGGGCGCTTTCGGATAAGGTCAATCTTCAATCATCTTTAGGCGCTGAATACTCCCAACTCGATGTTACAACGGGCACTGATCCCGCGCGTAGGTTCTTTCGGCCTAAAGGGTTTGCCTCCATTAGCTATGACGCTGATGAAAATTATACCTGGCGTGCCCGCGTTGAACGCGGCGTAGGTCAATTGGATTTCGGAACATTCGTATCCTCTGTAAATGCGACTGAAGGGACGGCGGATACGGGCAATCCAGAAATTGTGCCAACGCAGTTTTGGAACGGCGAAATCGAATTGGAACGTAAAGGGACAGGCCCTATCACGGGAACAGTCAAAGTCTTTGGAAGACTTATCGAAGACCCTATTGATCAAATTCAATTTTTAGACGGGACTGAAGGCCCAGGAAATCTTGATAGCGCTTACCGTTATGGTATTGAAAGTAATATAACTTGGGTTCTTGATAATTACGGCTTAAATGGCATGCGGCTAGAACTTGAAGGCCGCCTGGAAGATAGCTCAATTGAAGACCCTGTGACCTTGTTTGATCGCCGTCTCAACCAAACTAATATATGGGGTTATGAGGTTAGCTTAACCCATGATATCCCAAATTCTGATTGGGCGTGGGAAGTTGAAATCGAACAGGAAGATTTCAGCCCGTCTTTCCGAATAGATGAGAGATCAGACGTTGATGTGGGTAAACCTAATACTTTTATACGTCTGACCAATAATGATATCTTTGGTATCAAGGTTGATTTATTTTACCAAAACTTACTCCGTTTCGAAGTTGAGCGTGATCGTTTAATCTTTGATGGCGATCGCAATGGTGATCTGATTGAGCGCCAATTCTTTAATCGAAAACGCGGTCAGCGCGTGGGGATATCTTTCTCGGACACGTTTTAGTTAGCGTGATTTAGCTAATAACGGCAATCTTCATAAGCGCGTAGAATATCGCCGTTCCATTCCCCGTTAAATTTTTCAATGAGGCGATCGGCATTGGTTTTTCCACTGCGCGCAAATTCGTCTAGCTCTTGCAAAAATACGGTTTCATTTTCGCCATGCGCATTAAGGCGGTTTCGGGCGTTAAGGCCTTCTCTTGAAATCGCAAGGGCCGCTATCGCGATTTCGCGAATGCTGTGATCTCTAAACGGTGTTTGTAATCCCATTTTAGGCACGTCACGTCTGAGCTGCTCACGCTCTTCATGGCTCCAGTCTTTAACCAGCTCCCAAGCCGTATCCAGCGCCGCTTCATCATATAAGAGGCCTACCCAAAAGGCAGGAAACGCGCAAAGCTCCCCCCATGGCCCCGTATCGGCGCCGCGCATTTCAAGGAATGTTTTTAGGCGCACTTCAGGGAATATCACAGAGAGATGATCGTCAAAATCTGATAAGCTGGGTATTTCTCCGGGGACAGTATCGAGTTTGCCGTTTAAAAAATCTCGAAATGATTTTCCCGATGCATCCAAATAGTCCCCATTACGATAAACAAAATACATCGGCACATCGAGGGCGTAGTCAAGATATTGCTCAAAACCAAACCCTTCATCAAAGACAAAGGGGAGCATACCTGTACGGTCGGCGTCCGTATCGAGCCAGACACGCGAGCGGTAAGACTTATACCCATTAAGCTGACCGTGCATAAAGGGCGAGTTAGCAAAGAGCGCCGTGGCGATAGGCTGGAGAGCGAGGCTCACACGGAACTTTTTGACCATATCGGCTTCGGAGCCAAAATCCAAATTGGTTTGAACCGTACAGGTGCGAAACATCATTTCGCGGCCCATCGTTCCGACTTTTTGCATATATTCGCGCATGATTTTATAGCGCCCTTTGGGCATAACGGGGACATCCTCAAGGCGCGTATCGGGTCTGAATCCGAGTGAAATAAACCCCGCTCCAATTTCATCAGCGACTTCGCGGACTTCGCGCAAATGCCGTGAAACTTCCGCGCATGTTTGATGGACATGCTCAAGCGGCGCGCCAGATAATTCAAGCTGTCCGCCAGGCTCTAATGACACTGAAGCATCGTCGCGTTTTAGGGCAATAACATTTTCTCCCTCAAATACGGGTTTCCAATCAAAGCGTTCTAATCCCTGTAATATTGTCTGAATACCGCCTACATATGGAATGGGTTTGAGGGTTTTAAGACAGAAGCCAATTTTCTCATGCTCTGTCCCAATTCGCCAATCGGCTTTGGGCTTACAGCCTGACGCCAGATGCGCAATCATCTGAGATTTATTTTCGATTTTCGGAGAAAACTTAGCCATGTGAGCCTTTAAGCCTGTATCAGGAGTCGAGCAAGCCTTATCAAAAAATAAGATTATCAACGATATTTTTAATGCATAGTGCTTATACAAAAAAGACGGTTCTGTGCTGCGGAGGGAGTCGGATTTTAAAAAAATCCGCTAAAAGGCGTTCTCCTCGGTTGATTTTTTCCTTTGGAAAAATTCAACGAGGACAGTCCGCAGAGTCAGATACCCTGATGGATACCAAGTTTAGTCTAAGATGTTTTACAAGGCACTGACCCTGCGGCGATGATTTTTGTGTAGCGGCCTCTTTGGAAAATCCCACAGTCACGCCCGTACACGATACAATACCAAATATCGCTAAACGTAGTGGTCAGGCCCCGCTACAA
>CALLMD010000018.1 GCA_938007935.1 uncultured Hellea sp. | reverse complement strand
TTCGATAATCGAGCTATCAATACAAAGCGGGACATCGGTCAGGCTTTGGATGAGCGGAATAACCTCGGCCATAATGGCGGGTTCATCGGCGAGTGGCACACCGACATTGACGTCCAAGACCTGCGCGCCCGCCTCAACCTGCTTTAAGGCCTCTTTCTTGACCCGCCAATAATTACCTTCCTTAAGCTCTTTGGAAAAGAGCTTTCGCCCCGTGGGGTTAATCCGCTCGCCTATCATCACAAAAGGCTCGTCAAAGCCAATGACAACTTCTTTGGTCGGGGACGTTAATATTGTGCGCGTCATATAAAGCCTATGAGGTTTCAGTTAAGGATTTCTGTATTGAGTTTTCAGGCTGCCAAGGCTTGCGCCCATCCAGGACGCCAGAACGTTTGACAACATCCCCAACCCATTTTTCTTGACGATACGCCATGACATGCACGCCTTTAACGCCTTCTATCTCTTTGACTTGTTGCATTAACTCGACACAGATATCGCGGCCTTCTTTTTTAGGTTTCTTCGCCTGTTGTAGGCGGTCAATTATGGCATCAGGAATGTGAACACCTGGCACATTTTCACGCATCCAGCTCGCCGTTTTCGCAGAAGGCAAAACGCCAATACCAATAAGGATATAGGCTTTTTCGGTCAGCCCCATATCCACAGCTTTACTCATAAAGCCTTTTAAAATTTCAATATCGAAACAATATTGCGATTGAATATATTCAGCACCGGCTTGAATTTTCTTCGCGAGTTGATCCACTCTATTTTCAATAGGCGGGACAAATGGATTTATTGAAGAGCCAATGAATAATTTCGGTGCGAGGTCTAATTTTCTACCGCTTAAAAAGCGCGACTCATCACGTAAAATTCGCAATGTCCGTATGAGTGACACACTATCAAAATCAAAGACGGGCTTAGCCTCAGGATGATCCCCTGCCCCAACATCATCACCTGAGAGACACAGCGCATTACAAACGCCCAATGCGGCAGCTCCGAGCGTATCTCCCTGAATAGCAATACGGTTTCTATCGCGGCATGAAATTTGTAAAATTGGCGAGTAACCAGCACGTGTCAGGATAGCGCAAACAGCCAAACTACTCATATGGCAATGCGCGCCAGACCCATCCGTTGCATTAATAGCATCAACATAACCATCAAAAAGCGATGCCCGCTTTAACACTTCATCTGGATCAGCTGAATCAGGCGGCGCAATCTCTGTTGTGACGGCAAAGTGACCTGCCTTTAATACACGCTCAAAACGTCCATGAGACACATGGCCTTCTAGCATAGGCAACGGGTCGCCAGGATTTGTGCCAAGTACTAATGGGTCATTTTGGAAAGCCGCACCCATCAATGAGACACCTCGGCAATATCGCCATTCTTTTCTTCACGAGCCAATTTCAGCCATGAGGACTTTCCAGTGTCACGATTATCTACGGCGAATTCAATATTCTTGATCTCATCACCATTTTTCATACGAGACGCCCCATCCCAAGCCGCAACCCAGACACAGCGCATCTCAGGTTTAACCTCGCACATACCATTTGCCCGGACGCCGCCGCAGGGACCATTTCGAATAGTCTTTGGGCAGTTCATGGGGCAGCTCATTCCAGTTTTAGAGAGCGCGCAATCCCCGCACATTTTACAGTCAAATAGAAAGCCCTTTAAGCCTGCTTCTGCTGCCGTAATGGGCTTATCCAGTTTTGTTCCAAAAACTTTAGTGATAAGGCGAAGGCTTCCAACGATTGACGGATTCACGGCATTATAGAGCCTCTCCATAAACCGTGAATGGCGCACGGACCAGAGCCTAACTTTATACACTTTGGGGCGCCGTTTTTTGTGTCGCTGATGTGACCAGAATTCCTTTTGGCGGATCGATATCGAACATCGCAAGAGCGGTCGCAAGCGCGCCATAACCTACAATTTTATACTCAAAAGATAGACCAAGCTTTAAAGCTGCTTCTTGCGCTTTTACTTTAAGTTTGGGATCTTCGGTTTGTGCAAGATAAACGATCCTTTTATAGTTTTCAAAATACACATTCGTCAGATGCGGAAACCTATCAAGTCCCATACCTTTCATAATTATCGTATCAAAATGACGTACGAGGTAATCGGTTAGAAAGAACGAGCCCAATTCCTCTTCCATCAGATTATTGAAACGATTTAAACCTGAGAAAAAGGCATAACAATGCGCGCCAGGTAATCTTAGCGCATTGGGATAATCCTCTAGGAAACGATCAAGACCGCCACCAGTCCCGCAATCTCCATAACCTATCAAAATCCGCTGATAGGAAGAGGCTTTTTTATCAAGAATAGCTTTAAGCCCTGGAACAATTTTTTCAGGCCTATTGTGAAAATCAGCTGGCAAACATTGCAAATCAGCATCCATACCTAATTGCTTTGACAAAAGCAGAATCTCTTTTGCCAGTGCGCCGCACGCAATAATCAGAGTTTTATCAGCGGCAAAGCTCATTTGATTACCTATTCTTACCCATTATAGCTTTCGCCAATTCTGAACTTACGGCGGCGTCTCTGCCGTAAGTATGGGCGTTGATCGCATCAGCAAATTCCTGATTAAGCGGCGCACCGCCGACCATAACAGGAAGCTCCTTTAGAATATTTCGTTTATCAAGCTCTTCAATCACAACACCCATATAAGGCATGGTTGTTGTTAGCAGCGCAGACATACCCATAATATTGGGTTCATGGACATCAATAGCCTCAAGGAATTCATCGACTGATGTATTGATACCCAAATCGATGACTTCAAAGCCAGCACCTTCAAGCATCATACCAACAAGGTTTTTGCCGATATCGTGAATATCACCCTTTACAGTCCCGATAACATATTTTCCGAGACTGGAGTTGTTTTCGCTCGCTGCCAAAATAGGACGCAGTAAATTCATTCCGCCTTTCATCGCATTGGCACTTTGCAGCACTTCTGGCACAAATAAAATGCCATCGCGAAAATCAACACCGACAATCCGCATACCTTCTACCAAGGCATCATTAAGGACCATATTCGCGTCCCAACCACGGTCTAATAATATCTGTGTTCCCTCTGTCACTTCTGGGATCATTCCATCATAGAGATCATCCTGCATTTGCTGGACAAGCTCAGTGTCGTCTAAATCCTTGAGGATGATATCTTCGTCTTGATCGCTCATCGTGTTCTCCTAAGCCAATCCAACGATTTGGCCGTCTTCATCTAGGCCAATATCAAGGGCAGCAGGATGTCGTGGTAATCCCGGCATCCGCATTATATTTCCGCATATTGCAACGACGAAACCAGCACCCGCATTTAGCGTAGCTTCACGCACTTCCACCGTATGGTCAGATGTCGCCCCAAGCTGTTTCGCATCTGTGGAAAAGCTCGATTGCGTCTTAGCAATACAAATAGGTAAATGACCGAAACCGGCCTTTTCTATTTGTCGGAAAACGCTTTTCGCGGCAGATGAAATAACAACGTCTTTAGCGCGGTAAATCTCTTTAGCGACTTTCTCGACCTTCATCGCGAGTTTATCGCTATCATCATACATAAGATTAATTGTTGGCTTTGGTTTGGCGAGCTCGGCTTTGACTAGCTTCGCCAAGTCCTCAGCGCCCGCGCCGCCTTCGGCCCAGTGATTGGCAATCACCATCGGGACGCCTTCTGCATCACAAATCTCTTTTACAACCGAGATTTCTTCATCCGTATCATGCACAAAGTGATTGATTGAAACGATGGGCGTGACCCCGAATTTCTTCAAATTCTGAATATGGCGCTCAACATTAACGCATCCGGCGCGCACGGCCTCAACGTTCTTAGGAGTTAAGTCATTTTTCGACACCCCGCCCTGCATTTTCATGGCGCGAATAGTGCACACTAAAACAACCGCGTCTGGACGAAGCCCTGACTGGCGGCATTTGATATCCAGGAATTTTTCTGCGCCAAGGTCAGCGCCAAAACCCGCCTCTGTCACAACCACATCCGCCATTTTAAGCGCTGTTTGTGTGGCGACAACCGAGTTACACCCATGAGCAATATTGGCAAATGGCCCGCCGTGGATAAAGGCCAGATTATGCTCGATCGACTGCACAAGGTTTGGCTGGAATGCGTCTTTCAAGAGAACGGTTACGGCTCCGTCACAACCCAGATCACGGACAGTCACGGCTTTTTTCTTGTGAGTCTTAGCAACAATAATATCGCCGATACGTTTTTGTAGATCGGCTAAATCTGTCGCCAAGCAGAAAATTGCCATGATTTCGGATGCCACAGTGATATCAAAACCACCTTCCCTGACAACGCCCTGAGTTGGCCCGCCAAGGCCCATCACGATATGACGAAGCGCGCGATCATTCATGTCGACAACGCGGCGCCACGTAATACGGCGCGGGTCAATATCAAGCTCGTTACCCCACTGCATGTGATTATCAAGCATGGCCGAAATTAAAGAATGCGCGGAGGTGATAGCGTGGAAGTCGCCATTAAAATGCAAATTGATATCTTCCATCGGCAGAACTTGCGCGCGGCCGCCGCCAGCAGCGCCGCCTTTCATGCCAAAACACGGGCCAAGCGAAGGCTCCCGTAGGCAAACCATAGCCTTGACGCCAATCTTGTTGAGCCCATCATTTAAGCCAACTGATGTCGTGGTTTTACCTTCACCAGCAGGGGTAGGAGTAACTGCTGTGACCAAGACTAGCTTTCCATCGGGCTTGTCTTTTAGGCTTTCAATATAATCCAATGATAGCTTGGCCTTATAATGGCCATAAGGCACAAGAGCTTCGGGCGGTATGCCGAGTGTTTTTTCTGCTAATGGCAAGAGTGGTTTCATCACAGCAGCCCGCGCAATCTCTATATCAGGCGCGCCGGGAGCAGGTAAATTTTGTTGGCTCATGTCAGAATCTTTCTTGAATATGAGGTAGTTTAGCGGTCTTTCACATCCAAACTATAAAATTATCGCCATTAAATATAATAATATCGCCGCAGCACACTTGAACTATTAATTCCTAAAAGTTATCGATTCTTGGACTGAAGCAATTCATTTAATTGACGCTAGGGACATCTAATTGTTTGGATCCAACCTAAATAATACCCCCCAAAAACTTGGGTTTTTACTTCTACCCAATTTTTCGATGATCGCTTTTACAGCCTCTATTGAGCCGTTACGCTCGGCCAATAGACTAAGCCGAAAAACATTATATGAATGGCAAACCTTAAGCATAGACGGCCTCCCCGTCACAGCGAGTAATGGTGTCACAATAACACCAGATAAAGCTGTTAGATTTGGCCATGACTCTGATGTTGTCTTTGTTTGCGCAGGCACCAAACCTCAAAAATATTTGTCCTCAACACTTCAAAATGAACTTCGAAGTTTAGCCCTTAGGGGTAAGGCGCTTGGCGCGGTATGCACAGGTTCCTTTGCTCTGGCTTATGCTGGAATTCTAACGGGTTATAGATGCACAATTCACTGGGAAGACCTAGAGACCTTTAAAGAAGTTTATCCAAATCTGGACATCACGGCGACTTTATTTGAAATTGATCGCAATAGATTTACATGCTCGGGTGGGACGGCTCCGCTCGATATGATGATTTATTCAATCAAGCTTGACCACGGCGAAACATTAGCGCTGAATGTCGCCGAACAAATGCTGCATAATTTTGTAAGAGAGCCGCAAGATAATCAACGAATGGCAATCGAGCACCGTACAGGCATTCACAATCCAAAATTACTGGCCGCCATAGGCTTTATGGAAGCCTATATTGAAGCCCCTCTTTCGCTGGAGAGATTAGCAAAAAATGTTGGACTCTCTTTAAGGCAGCTCGAACGTTTATTTCGATCAGATATAGGCACAACACCCGCAAAATATTATCTATCCCTGAGACTTCAGCGCGCACGGCAATTTCTTCGCCGTACATCAATGTCAATTTTAGAGGTCGGTATAGCCGTCGGCTTTAACTCGCCTTCACATTTTGGCAAATCTTACAAAGACAAATTTGGGCATTCTCCGACGCAGGAGCGAAATAGCTAACGTTTTTGTTTTTTACCTCGGAATATTATACGCGGATCGGCCCTCAAAATCAGGGTCATTGACCGCGGACGCGCGATTGGCACGTAGTCAGATGTCTCTTTCGGCGCATCTCTAACCACCATTCTCCAAATAGCATAAATTGCGAGCAAGCAATGCACTGCTGCCGTGTAAGCAAATAGAGAAGAAGGCCCGTATTGGGACATAATTATCGGCGCAATAGACGGGCCAATAACAGAGCCAATTCCATATATTAAAAGTAGTCCGCCACTGATAGAAACAAATTCATGAGGCTGGGCATAATCATTGGCATGGGCCGCGCTCATCCCATAAACCTGCATCGCAAACATACCATAAAGCGCGCCGCCTATGAGCAGCATATTTTGAGATTGCGGGCCGAATTGCCACAAAAATATACCCGCCCCTGCAGCCAATATGGTTGACAGCAATAAAACCAATCTTCGCCCTATTTTGTCCGATAAGAACCCCGCCGGCCATTGAAGGATAGCCCCAAAGGCAATGACCACACTCATAAATATTGATACCATTAAAACGGAATACCCAAGTTGCTGCACAAATACTGGCGCAACGCCCCAAAAGGCTCCATTGCCTAGTCCCACAGCAAAACATCCGCCAACAGCAAGCGGAGAGGTTTTTGTAAGTTTTCTGATATTGAGAGAAGTCTGCGTCACGGCCATAGGGGCTTTGGCGGCAGATAGAGATATTGGAAAAATCGCTAGGCATATCAAAATAGCAACTAGCGAGAACAACACAAAGTCTTTCGGGTCAGAAAGCGCCAACATAAATTGACCAGCTGTCACCGCCGCCAAATCAACCATACGGTATAGTGATAAAACTTGGCCGCGCTTATCATTAGGCGCCTGCTCATTAATCCAGCTTTCGATAAGCATATAAAGCCCAGCAAAACTAAAGCCGACAAGTATGCGCAAAATAATCCAAATCGGGATATTTAAAACAATCGCGTGGGTTAAAGCTGCTGCTGCAATTACGGATGATAGAGCGGCAAAGACGCGGACATGCCCAACCCGTTTCACAAGGAATGGCGTTCCAAAACAGCCCCCGATAAAGCCAGCAAAATAAGCCGATGTAAGCAATCCAATGGCTTCAACTGGAAAACCTTCCAATTGCGCCCTGACCGCAATCAAAGTTGACATCAATCCACCGCCAGCCAACAAAATGGCAGCAGAGATCAGAAGTGCACCAACGGAAGACAGAACAGCCTTCATCTCATTGACCTTTAAAGCAGACGCACTGCACCATCGCCGGATCGGCTATAAATCGCCATATTCGCCTCTTTAGCTTTACGCAAGGCAAAAGCGGTCGGACCTGATATAGAAAGGATAGCTTTGACACCCCGATGGGCTGCCTTTTCGACAATCTCATAGGAACAACGCGAAGACATAAGCACGAAGCCCGTCTTTGTGTCGGTCTCTTCAGTTTCCAAACAACCTAGCAATTTATCAAGAGCATTATGCCGGCCAACGTCCTCGCGGGTAAATAGAATATCACCATCTAAACTTACCCAAGCCGCGGCGTGAACTGAGTGTGTTTGTGCATTCAGGGATTGAAACTCAGGTAATCTCGACATGGCTTTGATCATGACGTCATCATCGAGTTTTAAAGCGTCTTTTTGAGAAACCTTTGGAAGCCTTACAAAAAGGGCTTCCGAATTTTCAAGCCCGCACAAACCGCAACTCGCCGATCCGATAATATTTCTGCGCCGCAATGTCGTGTCCAGCCGAAGTAACGCCTCCTCAGTTATTTTGAACCTTAAATCGGCCCCTCGTTCTGAAAGATAAATATCTAAAGACAAAATATCCTTGGCGTGTTTTACGACTTTTTCTGTCAAAGAAAACCCAATCGCAAAATCGGTTAAATCCTTTGGCGTTCCCATCATAACCGCATAATTTCGTTTATTATAAACGAAGGCGATAGGCACCTCTTCAGGTATATCCCAACTCTGCGAACCCGCTTGGATTTCTTTAGATGCAGCTATAGACTCCCCGTGAAACCTTACGGGAAAGCACGGCGCTTTTGCAGATAAATTATTCAGCTGGCTCATGTATCACTTGCCGATAGGCTGACAGCTCATCCTCATATTTTAATTGCCAGTCAGATTTATGATTAGCTGGCGCAACAGCAACCGCTGTCACCTTATATTCAGGACAGCTTGTTGCCCAGTCCACATTATCTGTGGTGACAACATTCGCTCCTGTGCTGGGATGATGGAATGTTGTGTAAACGACACCTGGCGCCATTCGGTCAGACAGTTTCGCATGAAGCGTTATTTCACCTTTACGGGACTTTAAAGAGACCCATTGGCCATCATTAATCCCATAGGCCTCCGCGTCACTTGGATGAATTTCCAATACATCTTCATCCCACCACAGATCGTTTTCTGTGCGACGTGTCTGCGCGCCAACATTATACTGACTTAAAATACGTCCTGTTGTTAATAAGAGCGGGAATTTCCGATTTGTGCGCTCCGTTGTTGGAACATACTCAGTCGTCACAAAGTTACCTTTGCCTCTAACAAATTCACCGACATGCATGACCTCAGCACCTTCGGGATGCGCGTCATTAACGGGCCATTGTAGGCTACCTGCTTCGTCAAGCACATCAAAGGACACATTCGTAAAGGTCGGTGTTAACGCCGCAATTTCATCCATAATTTCCGATGAAGTTGAGAAGCCCATATCAATACCTAACGCCTTACCCAAATCCTGCGTAACTTCCCATTCATGTTTACCCGTAACAGGCTCCATGACAGGACGAACACGGTTTATGCGCCGCTCGGCATTGATGAAGGTTCCATCTTTTTCCAAGAAACTTGTTCCGGGTAAAAAGACATGCGCAAAACGTGCTGTTTCATTCAAAAACAGATCTTGAACGATTAGTATATCAAGCGCTTTCAAGGCCGCTTCAACATGTTGGATATTGGGATCAGATTGCGCAACATCTTCGCCTTGAATATACATGCCCTTATAAGTACCTGCGCAAGCCTCATCGAACATATTTGGAATGCGGTATCCCGGCTTATTATCAAGGGTCGTCCCCCATTTGGCTTCGAAAAGACCACGCGCCGCATCATCTCCGACGGGGCGGTACCCTGATAACTCATGCGGAAAGCTTCCCATATCGCAAGAACCTTGCACATTATTCTGTCCCCGCATAGGGTTTACGCCCACACCTGGGCGGCCAATATTACCTGTTGCCATGGCCAAGTTTGCCATGCCCATAACCATGGTTGAGCCTTGGCTATGTTCAGTTACGCCAAGCCCGTAATAAATACCCGCATTTGGAGCCGTAGCAAACATGCGCGCCGCGCCAATAATGTCTTTGGCAGGTACACCCGTAATTTCAGACACAGTTTGCGGCGAATTCACCTCATCCAGTATCATGGCTTTCCACGCATCAAAGCTCTCAACATCACAACGTGATTTGATGAAGTCTTCATCCATCAAACCTTCAACAGCAGCGACATGTGCGAGCCCATTAATTAAGGCCACATTGGTTCCCGGCTTAAGCTGCAGATGATAATCCGCTTGGATATGGGGGGTGCGCACAAGCTCGATAGCTCTTGGGTCGGCAATGATAAGTTTAGCCCCATCACGCAATCGCCGCTTCATCTGACTACCAAAAACGGGATGCGCGTCCGTTGGATTTGACCCGATAATCATAATGCAATCAGTTTCCATCACAGAGTCAAAATTCTGTGTTCCCGCGGACTCCCCAAATGTCTGTTTCAGGCCATACCCCGTTGGCGAGTGACAAACACGCGCGCAAGTATCGACATTGTTATTTCTAAAACCTTGACGAATGAGGCGCTGGACAAGCCAGACCTCTTCATTTGTACAGCGGCTAGATGTAATACCGCCAATGGCTTTAATGCCGTAATCTGCCTGTGCTTTTTTTAACCGCGTCGCTGCAAAGCCATATGCTTCATCCCAAGATACTTCCCGCCAAGGGTCAGTAATGTTCTCCCTTATCATAGGCACCGTGATACGGTCTTGATGCGTTGCGTAACCAAAGGCGAACCGCCCTTTAACACAGGAATGGCCATGATTTGCCTTCCCATCTTTCCAAGGCACCATACGCACAACTTCATCGCCTTTAAGCTCTGCTTTAAAGGAACACCCTACACCACAATAAGCACAAGTTGTCAGAACAGTCCTATCAGGCATGCCTTTTTCGATGACAGATTTTTCTTGAAGCGCCGTTGTCGGACACGCCTGAACACAGGCCCCGCAAGACACGCATTCGGATTCCATGAAGTTCTCATCCATTGAGGCAGAAATTTTTGACTCAAAGCCGCGTTTCTCAACGGTTAGGGCCATAGTCCCTTGAACTTCATCACATGCCCTGACGCAACGTGAACATAGGATACATTTTCTTTCATCAAAGACGAAGTAAGGATTACTGTCATCGACCTTGGCATCAAAGTGATTGTCGCCAGAAAATCCGTAACGCACATTTTCTAGTCCGACCTTATCTGCCATCTGAAAGAATTCACTCTCGGCTGAGCCTGGCTCGGATATCGCATCGACGGGATGGTCCGAAAGATATAACTCCATCACGCCCTTACGGATTTTCGTGATTTGCTCATTTTCTGTTGTCACATCCATATCCGCTTCAACGGGTGTTGTGCAGGATGCTGGCGTTCCGCGCTTACCTTCAATTTTACATACACATAACCGGCATGAACCAAATGCATCCAAATTATCGGAGGCACATAGTTTTGGTATAGCAACACCAGCCTGCGCCGCTGCGCGCATTACTGACGTGCCTTCTGGTACCGTCACAGATTTACCATCAATCTTAAGTGTGACGTCACGCTCTGACTTAACAGCAGGCGTTCCGAAGTCTTTTTCTACTAACAAAGTCATAGTTACTCCGCTGCTTCTTTAACTGGCCCTTTAAATTCATCTGGAAAAATTTTCATTGCTGTGCGCACGGGCATTGGCGTTAACCCGCCCATTGCACAGAGAGACGCCTCTTCCATTAAATCACATAAGTCTTCGAGAATTTCGACATTTGCTGCCACGTTGTTACCCGCCATAATTTTGTCGATCGTTTCTTTCCCTCTGACAGACCCAACACGGCAAGGCGTACATTTTCCACAAGATTCGATTTCACAAAATTCCATCGCATATCGCGCCATCTTCGCCATATTAGTTGTATCATTATAGACGACGAGCCCGCCATGCCCCAGCATAGCGCCTTGTTCAGCCAAAGTCTCATAACCCATTTCAACATTGAAACCTTTTGGCGCAATATATCCGCCTAATGGGCCACCTGCCTGCACGGCTTTGATAGGACGCCCAGACCTTGTGCCGCCGCCGTAATTATTAACCAGTTCATCAAGTGTGACGCCAAATGCTTTCTCGACAAGCCCGCCTTGCTTGATATCTCCCGCAAGCTGAAACGGCTGCGTACCTTTGGAACGCCCTTGCCCATACTCAGCATATGCCGAGGCACCATTTGCGAGAATAAAAGGAACCGAACCCAGAGTGAGAACATTATTCACAATTGTTGGCTTATCAAAAAGACCCTTTATCGCCGGGATAGGCGGTTTCACTTTGACCTGCCCGCGCTTACCTTCAAGGGATTCCAGCATCGAACTTTCTTCACCGCAAATATATGCGCCTGCCCCAACGCGCACATGTAGCTTAAAGCGCGGAGTTCCATCATCATGACGACCAGAAAGCCCCTTATTTTCCCATATCTCAATGGCTTTGCGCATGGTCTTTATGGCATGGGGATATTCAGAGCGTATATAAATATAACCCGTATCAGCCTCAATCCCAAGACCGCCAATAACCATACCCTCTATTAAGCTGAAAGGGTCACCTTCCATCAACATCCGATCGGCAAAGGTTCCGCTATCGCCTTCATCAGCATTGGCACACATGTATTTTTGACTATCAGTCTGCGCCAATGCGGTTTTCCATTTTATACCTGTTGGAAATCCAGCGCCGCCTCTTCCGCGAAGTCCTGATTTCAGAACCTCTTCTACGATGTCTTCGGGCGTCATCTTTAACGCTTTTGTCAAGCCTGCTATACCGCCATTGGCTTCATATGCGTTTATGTCTAATGGGTCGATGACTCCAACGCGGGCAAAAGTCAGCCGTTCTTGATTTTTGAAGTATGGAATGTGTTCTGTAAGGCCATGCCCAAGTTCATGATCTCCGCCCTTTAGGAAATCAGTTTCAAAAAGGCTTTCGACATCCTTTGAAGTCACTGGCCCATAAGCGACCCGCCCCTTCGGCGTTTCGACTTCCACTAAAGGCTCTAACCACAGCATGCCGCGAGAGCCATTACGAATGATGTCGACCTTATCACCGCCAAGCTTTGCAATTTTGGCCGCAACATCATCTGCGCCCACAGAAAGGGCGGCCGCATCACATGGCACATAAACTTTAACGCTCATGACCGCGATCCTTCACGATGTTTCATCGAGATATGCTTCAGCTTTTCAATATCAACGCGGCCATATAATTCATTATCAATCATAACCGCTGGACCGAGCGCGCAATTGCCTAAACAATAGGCGGCTTGAAGGGCAATCTCTTTTCCGCCGCCATCTAGTTTAACGTCAAAATTTTGTTCGGCCTCTTTAATCAAGCTATCAACACCCACTGCCTGGCACGCCTCGGCTCTACATATTTTAATTGTCTGACGCGCTTGTTTTTCTCGCTTATAATCGTGGTAAAAACTCACAACACCATGAATTTCAGCGCGTGAAATATTGACTTGATACGCAATGGTGCGCAAAGCCCCATCACTAATGAAGCCGTGCTCATATTGAACGGCATGGAGAATTTCCAACAGATTTTCAGCTTTATCGCCATAGCTCTCACAGACTTGACGGGCGAAAGCATCCTCAGTGGTATTTATTAAAGTGACCAATTTAGGTTCCTCATTGAGAGCAATCACTCATTATCATTTCGTCAAACTATAAGGTTAACGGGAATAACTTATAGTGTTATATTCCTCATGATTACACAAAACGTCAAAAACAAGCTCGGAAGAGCTTTATAAGTGTTTAAAATACAGTGTATCGACAACCCTACTTAGTTGATAGGGTTCTAAAGTCATTCGCTATTCGAGTGAAAAAATCGCGAAGATATGGTGCAAATGAGCGCCAAGATTCTATATTAAAATCATTCACGCCAGTTCGTGTAAGTATAATCGTTGCGCTCTCAAAAACCGTTCGCGTCGTCTTTCCAATTGGGAAAGCATCAAGTGATAAATCTAGGGGACAACCAGCATTTAATGCAGGTACAGCATTTTGCCCGGTAATTCCAAGTCCGACATTGCGATGAGATATATCCGTAATGCTAACGACATAATTCTTTTCAATTTTTGCGAAAACTTTTTTGAGTTTATGTTTTTCTTTTGGGTCGGCAATAATCAGCCATTCATCTGGACCTAAGCAAAGAATATTTTGTGCTTGAGACAACTCTGTTTTCCCGATTTTAGTCGGAAATTTTAACCCACTAGATTTCTTTATCCCCTTAAGGTCAGTTTTTTTAAAACGTAGACTATAACGCACTCTCTCAGGTATGAGAGCAAGCTTCAGCCTATCTGTGTTAAGAATTTCAGGGATATCAAGCGCTTGATCAAACAACATTAAGCTTCTCCCCTTTTGGATCGTAGAAGACTGGCTTAACCACTTTCACCTTATGGGCCTTATTTGGCATCGGGATATGCAATGTCTCATCCATGCGGTTAAACCCATCTCTGACAAGCGCCATCGCGATAGATCGCCCTAAAGGTTCACTCCAATAGCTAGAGGTCACATGTCCAAGCATATCCATAGGAATAGGTTGATTGGGGTCCGTCACAATTTGAGCCCCTTCTTCCAACACAATATTCGGGTCGTCAGTTAGTAACCCCACAAGATGCTTGCGGCCCTCTGCCGTCAAATCCGGACGTGCCAAAGAACGCTTTCCAACAAAATCTTTTTTCTTTTTTGAGACCGCCCACGACATGCCCGCATCATGCGCTGTGACTGTGCCATCCGTATCTTGACCGACAATGATGAAGCCTTTCTCTGCACGTAGTACATGCATGGTCTCTGTCCCATATGGGCAGATATCATATTGTTGTCCCGCCTCGAATAATGTTTCCCAAAGCGCGCCCCCATAATGGTTTGGAACATTAATTTCAAAGCCAAGTTCCCCTGTAAAGCTAACGCGGAATAGACGTGTGGGAACGCCGCAAATTTTTCCTTCACGCAACGTCATATGCGGAAAGGCTTCCGGCGATAGATCAATACTCTCGACGAAAGGCTCAATCAATTTGCGCGCATTAGGGCCGTTAATCGCAATCGTTGCCCATTGCTCCGTCGTCGAAGTTAGCCAGACATCAAGATGGGAGAACTCTGTTTGCAAATAATCTTCCATGTGCCGATAAACACGCGGCGCGCCGCCTGTTGTTGTGGTCACATGGAAACGGTCTTCCGCCATACGCCCAACAACGCCGTCATCATAAATGTACCCATCTTCGCGGCACATCAGGCCATACCGACATCCCCAAACTGGCAATTTGCTCCACGGGTTTGTGTACATCAGGTTCATGAATTTAGCAGCATCAGGGCCAACAACTTCGATCTTTCCCAGAGTCGACGCATCAAAAATCCCGAGACTATCGCGTGTGGCTTTGCACTCCCGCGCCACAGCTGCATGCATATCTTCTCCTGCTTTGGGAAAATACCAAGCCCGTCTCCAATGCGCGACAGGCTCAAAGACGGCACCATTTGCTTCTGCCCAGGGATCGATAGAGGTCTTACGGACAGGATCAAATAACTCATTATCCCGATAGCCTGTAAAGGTGCCAAATGTGGTCGGCGTATAAGGCGGCCGAAATGTTGTTAGCCCCACTTTTTCAATGGGCTTACCAACGGCTTTAGACGCAATCTCCAAAGCATTAAGGTTAGAGGTCTTGCCTTGATCTGTGGCCATACCATTGGTTGTATAACGTTTGACGTGCTCAATAGATTTAAAACCTTCGCGTACAGCCAGTTTAATATCTTTTGCCGTCACGTCATTCTGGAAATCGACAAAGGCCTTTTGCTTAGCGCCGTCAATATAATTTGGTAATTCATTTAAGACGACGCCTGTTCCAAAATCAACTTCATTTGTTGTATATAATTTACGCCCGCCGCCTGTTTTGTGGCCGGCACTAAGCGCTGCTGCCACGCCGAAATCCCCATTACAGGCTCCGACACAAATAGCATTCTCATTAGCAACATCAGGAACATAAGCGGCCAGAGAGGCGTCCCATTTAATACCACCCTTAGAATGGGACCACAGATGTAAGCTCGGCGTCCAGCCCCCCGACATCAATAATGCATCGCACTTGATTTTCGTTTTCGCCTGCGTGTCAGTCTCAAAAATTTCGCAACCAGTCACCCTTAACCTACCGAATGTTCTAGAAATGACGGCGGAGCTTATAACTTTAATCCCGCGCTGGTTTGCGCTCTGTAAAATTTTATCATTGATTTTGGGCCGTGTATCAATAATCGTAACAATTCGAATATTTGCATCCGCCAAATCAAAGGCCGCCTGATAGGCGCTATCATGTGACGTGAAAACTGCAACTTCATTTCCAACAGCGACGCCATATTGCCCCAGATAAGTTTGCGCTGCAGAGGCAAGCATCACCCCTGGTCGATCATTACCATTAAACACTAAAGGCCGTTCAATACCGCCTTGGGCAAGAACCACTTTACCCGCGCGGATACGGTGAAGTTCCTCACGTATTTTGCCTATTTTTGCATCGGGTATGTGATGGGTGACGCGCTCAGCTAAAGCGACAAAATTATCGTGATAATAACCTATCGCGGTTGTACGGGTCATCACGTTTACATTGGGCGCTTTATTCAATTTATTGACGGCTTTATCAAGCCATTCACGCGCTGGTATACCGTCAATTTCAAGCCTTTGCGTCGTCAGCAAACTTCCGCCAATATGTGAGTTTTCATCGACGAGAATAATACGCTCACCGCTTTTAATGGCCGATAAAGCCGCCGCAATTCCGGCAGGCCCAGCGCCAATAATCAGCGTTTCACAATGACCATAAGAACTTGCATAGACATCAGGGTCTTCAGCCGTTGGCGCTGGTCCTAGACCTGCTAGATTGCGAATAAAAGGCTCATAAACCTTATCCCAAAAGCTTTTGGGCCAGAGAAATGTTTTGTTATAAAACCCGGCTGGGAAAAACATTGAAAAGACGTTGTTAAACGCGCCGATATCAAATTTCAAATTGGGCGAGCGGTTCTGACTTTCCGCTTTTAGCCCTTCATAAATTTCTTGGGTTGTTGCGCGTATATTGGGGCTTACGCGCCCTATGCCGCGATCAACCGCGATCAACGCATTGGGTTCTTCTGACCCTGCGCCGACGACACCGCGCGGGCGATGATATTTAAAACTCCGCCCCATCAGATGTTGTCCATTAGCCAGTAAAGCCGAGGCAACTGTATCGCCTTTTAAACCTTGATAGGCCTTCCCGTCAAAAGTGAAATTAATGACCTGCCCAGCATCTACACTCCCGCGGCCCGCTTTCCGAAAGGCACTCATGTCTTTGCCTTATTCTCTTTGCGCGCCGCATCAATTTGTTTCTTAGACGGCCGAGACAAACCCATTTTATAGGTCATTACAAATTTATCGGTGACCGTATTTCTGATGGCATTAAAGAACATGTTGCAGCCCGCATTATGCCACCAACGCTCCGCATGTTCTCCGCGAATATTATCTCGGACAAACATATAACGTGACCAGTCTTCATCAGACATTTCTGCCTGCTCTTTGGCGGTTGGACGAACATAATGCGCCTCACCTGCATAGGCGAATTCAATTTCGGCGCGCTTCTCGTTACAATATGGACAGTGAATTTCAATCATATCTGCCCCCTAATGCGCAACGGCTGCCGCAGCCGCTTCGTCGATAAGGCGTCCGCCAACAAAGCGGTCGAGATTAAAAGGCGCATTAATTTTATGCGGCGCGTCATGAGCGATTGTATAAGCCAGCATATTTGCCGCTCCAGGTGTAGCTTTAAAGCCGCCTGTGCCCCAACCACAATTCACATAAAGACCCTTCACCGGCGTTTTACCAACTATAGGTGAACGGTCAGGGGTTACGTCAACAATCCCGCCCCAAGAGCGAAGCATCCGTTGACGTTTAAATATCGGAAAAATCTCGCAGATAGCCGCTACATTATGTTCCTGCAGATGTAGCGCGCCACGCTGGCTATAACTTGTGTATTGATCCGTGCCCGCACCGATAACAAGCTCGCCCTTATCAGACTGACTAATATAAGCGTGAACGGCATTAGACATTACCACACAGGGCATGATTGGTTTAATGGGCTCTGAGACCAAAGCCTGCAAAGGATAGCTTTCGAGCGGAAGTCTAAGGCCCGCCATATCCATAACGACGGAGGTGTTGCCCGCTGCTGAAACCCCAACTTTCTTTGATGCAATGTAACCTTTTTCAGTCTCCACGCCTTCTACGGCCCCATCTGCGTCACGGCGAATACCGATGACTTTACAGCTTTGAATAATATCAACGCCTAGCTTACTGGCCGCCCGCGCATAGCCCCAAGCGACACTATCATGGCGGGCTGTACCTGCGCGCATTTGCAAAGCCCCACCCATAACGGGATAGCGGCGATTAGGTGAGATATCGAGAGGCGGACAAAAAGCTTTGCACTCTTCTGGAGTTAGCCATTTATTATCAACACCGTTGAGGCGGTTGGCGTGTACATGGCGCTGAAAACTTTGAACATCATGCACATTATGGGCAAGCATCAAAACACCGCGCTTTGAAAACATCAAATTGTAGTTAAGCTCCTGCCCAAGACCATCCCATAAATCAACGGCATGGTCATACATCGCCGCGCTTTCATCAAAAAGATAGTTGGAACGAATAATGGTTGTGTTACGGCCCGTATTCCCGCCGCCTATCCAACCTTTTTCTAAGACAGCCACATCGGTAATACCGTAGCGTTTCGCGAGATAATAAGCCGCCCCAAGACCATGCCCGCCGCCGCCGACAATAATGGCATCATAAGAAGGCTTTGGTTCTTTGTCCGGAAATTGAACAGGCCATTTCTTATGGCCCGATAACGCATTCGCGAAGAGGCTGGCAGCAGAATATTTCATCTCTTAGCTTCTAAGTTTCTCATTCGTTGGGTCATGGGGACTGTCTTCTAAGACACGGCACTTAAAGCGTTTACCCAAGATTTCAATCTCTAACTCGGTCCCAATATCTGAGTGGTCCGGATGCACCATAGCAAGCGCCAAAGACTTATTCATTCTCCAGCCAAACCCGCCGCTGGTCGCGCGGCCGACAACTGTGCCGTCCTTATAAATCGGATTGTTTCCTATCACGTCCGCATCATCAACATCTATAACCTCTAATGTGACAAAGGCGTTTTCGAACCCACGTGACTCCCAATCTAGTAACGCCTCTTTACCTAAGAACCCACCTTTCTTCTTAAGGCTGACAAAACGATGTAGCCCGCTCTCATAAGCAGAATATTCAATCGACATTTCTGTACCGACGAGACGGTAAGACTTTTCAAGGCGCATGGAATTCATTGCTCTGATTCCAAATGGCTTAAGCCCGTATTTTTTGCCTGCTTTAAAGAGGGCATCAAAAATATGATTTTGATATTCGATCGGATGATGGATTTCCCAGCCAAGTTCTCCGACAAAATTCACGCGAAGAAGTTTACAAGGCGCATGCCCAACATAAGTCTCCTGCCCTGTGAGCCAAGGAAAAGCTTCATTGGATAAATCTGACCCGCATATTGGCTGCAATAGGTCTCTGGCTTTAGGCCCCGCTAGAACCAAGACGCCCATCGAATTCGTTAGATCCGTCATTTGGACAGACCCATCTGTTGGAATATGCTTTTTAAGCCAGTCATGATCTAGGCGGTGATTTGCGCCCGCAGAAACAAGATAGAAACTATCCTTGCTTTCCCGCTGAACCGTAAATTCTGAATGCACGCCACCTTTCGATGTTAAGCCGTGGCACAAAGCCAGCTTACCCGCCGTCACAGGCATTTTTTGCGCGAGCATATAATTTAGCCACTTACGCGCGCCTGGCCCTTGAATGCGGCACTTCGCAAAGGCTGTCATATCAAGCAGACCTACATTTTCAGCCACATTTTTACATTCATTTCCAACATGTTCAAAATAATTGGAACGCCGGAACGACCAATGGTCCTCTTGGGGCACGCCTTCAGGAGCAAACCAGTTTGCTCGCTCCCAACCAAATAGCTGCCCAAAGACTGCGCCCTTGGCTTTCAACCTATCATAACAAGGTGATGTGCGTAGTGGCCTTGCGGCGCTGCGCTCCTCATCAGGGTAATGGATTGTGAAAACATCGGCATAGGCTTCTTCATTTTTCTCAATCAAATATGATTTCGTCGCATAAGGGCCAAAACGCCTTGGGTCTACGCCCAGCATATCAACGGTGGGCTCCCCTTCGACAATCCACTCAGCTAACTGCCAACCTGCGCCGCCAGCCGCCGTAATCCCGAAACTATGCCCTTCATTGAGCCAGAAATTCTTTTTATCCCATGCAGGCCCAACGATAGGATTACCATCAGGCGTATAAGCTATAGCGCCGTTATAAACTTTCTTAATACCGAGATCTTCAAAAATAGGAACACGATTAATGGCGCTTTCAATATGCGGCATCAAACGGTCAATATCCTCTTGGAACAATTCATACTCTGATTGATCATCTGGCCCGTCAACATAACAGGCCGGCGCGCCGTGCTCATACGGACCCAATATGAGACCACCTGCTTCTTCGCGCATGTACCAAGAGCCGTCTGATTCCCGTAAAACACCGAGTTCAGGCTCACCTGCCTCACGGCGCTTAACGATATCGGGGTGAGATTCTGTGACGATATATTGATGCTCAACTGGCACCACGGGAATATCCAGCCCGATCATTTCACCTGTCTTACGCGCAAATGAACCTGTGCAAGAGACAACATGCTCGCAAACAATATCGCCCTTATCCGTTTTGACTTTCCACATCCCGTCATCAAGCCGCTCAATGCCTGTTACCGTAGTGTAGCGATGAATTTTCGCGCCACCTTCTCGCGCACCTTTGGCGAGAGCTTGAGTCAAATCCGCAGGCTGAACATAGCCATCTTCGGGATGGCGCATCGCGCCGATAAGGCCATCTTTTTTGGCGAATGGCCAGATATCAACAACCTCTTCAGGCGTCATAAATTCAACTTCAACACCAATAGTCTGGGCCACACCTGCATATTGTAAATATTCATCCATGCGGTCTTGATTTGTAGCCAGACGAATATTGGAAACAGGACGAATTCCAACATCTTGTCCTGTTTCTTCTCCAAGGCGCTTATAAAGCTCGACAGAATATTTATGGAGCTGCCCAACCGAATAACTCATATTAAAGAGCGGGAGAAGCCCAGCAGCATGCCATGTCGAGCCGGATGTCAATTCTTTACGCTCTATCAGACAAACATCAGACCAGCCTTTTTTGACCAAATGATAAAGGGTCGAAACGCCAACCACACCGCCGCCGATTACAACAACCTTAGCTGTAGACTGAATATCGCTCATATCATTCTTTGCCTTATCTGAGACTATTTATATAGAGGCAGTTTTAGCGCATATATATAACCATTCCGCTGTCCTTATTTCTCTATATTATTGAGTGTCAATTTTCTGATCAAACCATTAGGGCTATTAATTCTATAAAGTACCAGCTATTGAATTCATCCTGACCGAGTGTCATCTTCAGGCTTATATATGAAGCTGGCCGCTATCAATCCGATCACACCGACTGTTATGGCGCTATCTGCGATATTGAAAACCCACCGGAACCCGATATCTGAGAAATCAATAAAATCGGTCACAGCCCCAAAAAATGCACGGTCAATTCCGTTTCCTATCGCCCCGCCAATTATAAATCCGATTGAAAGACGGTTGAGCCAATCTTTGCTCTGTGTCAGAGCATAGGCGAGAACACCGCTCATCCCGAGGGCAAATGCTGTTAAAAGCCATCTTTTAAGTTGAGAGTCACCTTGAAGCTGCCCCCAGCTAATGCCGGGATTGCAAACCAAGGTAAAATCAAACAAATTCATGATTTCATGCTTATAACCAGGGCGAAGATTAATCTCGCATATGTTCATTGGTGCATTAAAGGACTGAATGATCGCATATTTGCTCCATTGATCCAATATAATCACAATCAATGGGATTATCAGCGCATATATTATTAGCGTTTTTTTCATATCGCAGGAGGTGCCACGACCCGCATGATTTGGCAAGTCCTGAGAGGCACGGGGTGCTTAGATTGAATTCATACTGTAAACTAACAAATCTTTCATTGGCTTAAGAACATTATCTCGTTACAAACACTCAGATTCGAGAGCTCAAGCTCTCTATATACCTATGGAATTTTATATGTCAGCCTTGACCACTAAACAGCAAATGTTCTGCACAATCAGCTTATTAGCTGTAAGTTTAGTATATGCCCCTATGTCTCAGGCTCAAATTACGATTTCTGACGAACAAACTGCACCTCAGGAAACGAACGGACAGGATCTGACAATTGACAGCAACGGTTCCGTTAACATTACCACAGCAGGTCCGGCAGTGACGCTCAATTCTGATAATGCCTTATCAAATGCAGGTTCAATTACGATTGCCGACGTTGATAATGCAACTGCTGTCAGTCTTGAGGGCGGGATGGGCCGTAGCTTCACAAATAGCGGTTCAATCAGTGTCACCGAAGACTTTACGCCCACTGACACCGATGATGACCCCTTTGTGGATGGTCCTTTTGCGCAAGGCAGCGGCCGAACAGGGATATTAATTTCTGGCGCGTCACCCTTTGTTGGCAATATCGAAATGACGAGTACGTCAGCCATTGATGTTGAAGGCAATGATAGCTTTGGCATTAATTTGACAAATACATCTATGGCCCAAGATGGTCTGACAGGGAATTTAACCAATGGCGGCCGCATTAACGTAAGCGGTACGAATGCCACGGGTATTAATATAGCTTCTGGGATAACTGGTGATTTTACCAATGCGGGAGCAATCACAACATTAGGACAAGGTGCCCAAGCCATTAATATTGCTGCCGATATTCAAGGCGGCTTCGTAAATGCTGGCGGCGCAACAAATTCAGGCTACCGCTTCACCACGCGGCCTGGACTGTCAAATGCAAACACAGGAGCCTCTGGCCGCGACCAACTTGGCGCCGAGGATTTATTGCAAGCTGGCTCTGCGCTTAACATTAGCAGCAATATAACAGGTGGCGTCCTGCTTGAAGATAGATTTGCCGATGTTTTAGATGCCGATGGCAACCAAACATTTGATGATGATGGAAATGTTGTTCGCCAGCGCGTGAGCACGAGCAGTATTGTTCAAAATGGCTCTGCGCCCGCTATATTAATAGATGGCGGCGGAACCCCGATTGCAATCGGGTTAGTCGCTGAAATAACGGACCCAACCAACGCAGATTTTGACACGGACCTGCAATATGCCTTTGTCAATCAAGGCGCTGTTACGGCGAATGGTGTCTATGACGACGTAGACACAACTGTTTTTCAAATTGCCAATACGACGTTAACTGGTGGCCTTAGAAATACAGGAACTCTTTCAGCCAATTCTTTTGTAGCGCCTAGCGAAGCGGAAGCTATTCTATTACCAGGCTCTGGACATGCCCGAGTCATTGTATTCGGCAGCGCGTCAATTGCTGATGAGATTAACAATTCAGGTGTAATCCTCGCGAGCTCGTCCGAAGCAGCTGATGCCATCTATACTGACCGTGACAATATCCCAGCCGCAAGGCCCGTATTAGCGACAGCAATTGATATCGACTCAGCAGCGGTTGTTAATTCCATACAAAATTCAGGCGGAATTAGTGCCATACTTGTCGGCAGAACAGGCGAAGCCATTGCGATTGTCGATAGATCAGGCACATTAAACAGCCTTACGAATTCGGGTACAGTAAGCGCATTAGCTAGAAGCTCAGACCCTTTAAACGAAGCGGACACTAATTTTTCACTCATCGCAATTGACGTATCAGCCAATTCAACAGGGTTTACCTTAACCCAGCAATCCAGCTCAGATACGGTAACTCCATCAATATTCGGCGATATTCGCCTCGGGACAGGTAATGATAACGTCACGATATCGTCAGGTATTATTAATGGAGATATTGCTTTTAACTCAGGTGATGACACATTCGCCTTATCAGGCGGTTCAAGTTTTAATGGCGCCATCTCAAACATAGCGGGACTGGATATCAATGTTACCGATGGCAGTAGCCTAGGACTAAGCAACACATCTTCAGTATCTGTCACATCGGCAAATTTCGATGCAACATCAACTTATACTCCAACACTTGATGGATCGGCCGGGAATACAACCGCAGCTTTGGTCGCGGTTGATAATGGCGGCGCGGCGCGCGCAAATGGACTTAATCCCGGCGATATCACTTTCGAAACAGGCGCAACCATCGCACCCATTCTGAGTAATATAGTCGGTATTACCAATACCACATTTGCAATAGCTCGCGCAGAGAATGCCCTGACCGTGGGCGACCTCAACTCACTTACGGCTGAAAATACACCATTTTTATATAATACCAATTACGCCATCGACCCCTCGGATCCAAATACACTGCTTGTCACCCTAGATCTTAGAGATGCGAGTGCCGCAATAGCGGATGGCGGGCTCGGGCTAGACCCAGTTCAAGCGGCAGCCTTTGGTTCGGCTTTTACAGCCCTAACAGCTAATTCAGAGTTAGGCGATGCTTTCGCCAACATCACTGACGGCGCTACCTTTAACCAAGCCTATAATCAAATCTTGCCAGAATTTGCAGCCGCAGCCCGTCAATTCGTATTTGCTAACGTTGACGGCGCAACTGGCGCTGTCGGTAATCATCTTGAGGCTGCCCGCCGGTCCCCAGATAAACCGGGCGGTGCATGGCTCCAAGAATTTGCTTATTTTGCCGATAGAGACCTCGCGGGCCTATCGGAGCAATATCGCGGCGCAGGCTTTGGATTTTCAGGCGGACTTGATACCGCCTTTGGTCCGTTTCATGCGGTTGGGGTAAATGTCGGCTTTGCATCAACAGAAATAGAAGACGTCGTAGGAGCTGACGAACCTATGGATGTCCTGACTTTCCAAGGCGGGCTTTATGCGGGCTGGGAGAGCGGAAATCTTGGCGTCGAAGCCTATGCTGGCGGCGGATATAGTGATTTCGAGCAAAACCGTAGAGTGCGCATAAATAGCTTTGATGGCCAAAGCCAAGGCGATTGGTCGGGAACGCATATTAACGGCTCAATCCGCGCTGGTTATGACATGGAATTGAACGATAAATTCTGGTTCCGCCCAACCGTTAGCGTTGACTATCTTCGCCTATCTGAAAAAGCATTTTCCGAAACAGGTGATGCCGGCATTGCGATTTCTGTTGATAAACGCACATCAGAAGGCGCAGGCGCCTCAGCTATGTTTAACTTTGGCGCAAAATTCCAAGGAAAACGGACCTGGATTAGACCTTCATTACGCGTTGGATATCGCCATGAATTCATAAATGATCCCATTATGACGAATTATCGTTATATTGGTCTCACGGGCGCGGATGGGCAGACATTTAATAGCGCCGACGCGCTTCTCGAATCTGCTGTCTTCCCTGACAATGGCATAATATTAGGCTTCTCCGTTGCCGCGGGATCAGCCTATAGCTCCATTGGCTTTGACTTTGATAGCGACATTCGCGATGGCTTCATCCGCCACACAGGGCGTGTTGTCGTTAGATTGCTATTCTAGAGCCTTTAATTAAAGACAAATTCAATGCCAGCCCCTATTTACGGGGGCTGCTTGAAGACCACGGCGCTCCGGCGTTAAAAACAGCGTCAGAGGCATTACAATCACTCGATAATATCAATCCATCTTCTGAAGATGCCGCAGTAAAATTATTATCTTTAAAAGAAAACTTTGCATTGGGTTGGAGCGCCATTGCCTTCACAGATGAGGCTGATTTTCGAGCGCTTGGCAAACTCCAAACCCAGTTTGCAGAGAAATCAATTCATACAGCGCTCAAAATCGCCTGGAAAATTGAAGCGAAAGCACAAAAACTTAAAAATCTACCCGATAATGTACCGGGCCTATTTATTCTTGGCCTCGGCAAACTGGGCGGCTTTGATTTAAACTTCAGCTCGGATGTCGATATAATCGCCTATTACGACCCCGATATATTACCCATTTCAAAAAATATCGGCCAAGGTTATGTCGTCAACAAAGTTCTCAAAACGCTCAGCCAAATTTTAAAACCGCGCAATAGCGCAAGATTTGTATGGCGTGTTGATTGGCGGCTAAGGCCAGAAGCTTCAGCAACACAGCTCGCTATGCCCGTAGATATGGCGCAAGATTTTTACTTCTTTAGGGCCCAGCCTTGGCATCGCCTCGCTTTGATGAAAGCCCGCGCCATTGCGGGTGACATTGACCTTGGGCAAGCCTTTCTTGATACGATTACGCCTTTTATTTGGCGGCAAAATTTGGACTTTCGGGCCTTGGACGAATTAGCCCATTTGAAATCCCGTATTAATCTTGAACACCCTGCTCTCAAACATCAGCGTGAAGCACGAGAAGAGATTACGAGCGAACTCGCAGGATTTAATGTCAAATTGGGAAGCGGCGGCATTCGTGAAATAGAATTTATAGCTAATGCTCAACAATTGATTTGGGGCGGAAAAAACTATGAATTACGAACAACGAATACGCTTGAAGCTCTGAAGCAGCTCACTTTATTAGAGCACCTACCCGCAAAAATAAGCGAACGATTACAAGACCACTATATTGACTTACGCCAGCTCGAAAATGCAATTCAGATGCTGGATAATCAACAGACACATATTGTTCCATCATCAGAGATTGCACAGCAAAATATTTTGACCTTAACTGGATATGCTAGCTGGACTGAGTTGAGTAACGCCATTGAGAATATTCGGCGTTTCGTGAACCGTGAATTTGCAAAAATATTCGAACTTAAAGAGGTCAAAGACGAGCCTACAAAAACCTTTGATTCTGACTTTTCAAACCTATCAGTCGTCTCAAAAGATATTGCACAAAGTTGGTTAAATGGCTTCGACAAGCTACGACTTAGTCCAGAAAATAACATTAATTTTCAATTACTTGGGAGACGTTTGCTAGAAACTATATTCAAATCTTCAGCCGATACTGAACAAGCCATAGAGCATGTAAACGGTTTTTTATCAGCCCTATCGCGGTCAGAACAATATCTGCACCTATTAGCGCGCAATAAAGGTTTGCTCGACACTCTTATTCCGCCGCTTTTGCACTCGCCTCATATGTCGGTATTGCTCCAGCAATCGCCGCATATCATCGATATATTCCTCTCACCGCAAAGAGGCATGAATACAGATTTTATCTTTAGATCAGAGGATTATGAAACAAGACTTGAACGTCTGCGTCGATTTGTGAATGAAAACCTCTTCACCCATTACACACAATTTATGAGTGCCAGCGGCACGCCTGAAATCTTACATCAAAGCCTCACAAAGCTCGCTGATATGACCATCGCGGCGTCGCTTCAGATTGTCGCCGATGATTTGGAACTAAATACCTTACCTATGACAGTGCTTGGCCTTGGGAAGATGGGGACATCGCGCATGTCACCGCTCTCTGATTTAGATCTGATTTTCATATTTGAGGATGATACCAATCCAGACCTCGCCCAAAAAGCCGTCAGACGCCTTAGAACGGTTTTAACAGCGAAACTAAGCGAAGGTATAGCCTATGAGCTAGATATGCGCCTACGCCCATCTGGGCGCTCTGGCCCCGCCGCTGTGATGCTCTCAAGCTTTGAAGATCACCACAATAACCGTGCTTATAATTGGGAGCATATCGCCCTCGCCCATTCTCGAATTGTAGCTGGGGATATGACCCTAGGCAAAAAAGTGATAGCCATAAGAGACGCCGTTATCGCGCGTCCACGCAGCTCGGATCAATTTCTAGCAGATGCGGCGGTGATGTGGGAGCGTATTTCCGATCAGCGTATCACAGACATGCCAAAAACTCACTTTAATTCTAAGCTCAGACATGGCGGCTTAATGCAGGCGGAATATAGCGAGGCCTGTATGCGCATTATGGGCCTTGATAGCGCCGCCCTTACCCCCGCCATAGCCTTCTGGTCGCATATTCAGCTTTGGGAACGGCTCTTGGGAAAGACAGGTGAGCCCCTGACGCAAATTCCGCAATTTTATGCTCAGCAGCTCCTGGGTCAGCTTTCTGCAAAAAACCTCAAAGAGCTAGAAACACGCCAAGCGAAAATGAGCAAAGCGGTGACATCTACTTTCAATACCGTTTTTAAGAATGCAAAAAACACAAAAACCCATGAAGAGGCCCGCATTATCTGGACCGACCGATAAAGTCCTTGCTCCTGCCCATAATTGATTCATATTGCAGACTGATTCACTTTTTCTCCTAATCAATGGAATACACCCGACCCCTATGGCGACTTCAAAAAAGAAAGACCTTTTCGCAGATAAAAAAGCGGCGGCCAGCGCGGCTTATTCCGCCAAAGACATCGAAGTCCTAGAGGGCCTAGAACCCGTGCGCCTGCGTCCGGGCATGTATATAGGCGGCACAGATGACCGCGCGCTGCATCACCTTTTCGCCGAAGTCATAGATAACTCTATGGATGAGGCTGTGGCGGGTCATGCCTCGCGCATCGAAGTCTCGCTCGATTTAGATGGGTTTCTGTCTATCAGTGATAATGGACGCGGCATCCCCGTTGACCCACATCCTAAATACCCGAAAAAATCAGCCCTCGAAGTCATCATGACAGAGCTACATTCAGGCGGTAAGTTCAAAGGCGACGCCTATGAAACATCGGGCGGGCTTCACGGCGTGGGCGTGTCCGTTGTGAACGCACTCTCTGATTTCCTCGAAGTCGAAGTCGCCAAAAATAAAAACCTCTACCGCATGAAGTTCCAGCGCGGCAAACCCATAGGCAAACTCAAAGACCTTGGCCCGATTAATAATCGCCGGGGAACCAAAGTGCGCTTTCACCCCGACCCAGAGATTTTCGGCCCCAAAGCCAAGTTCAAAGCTGCCAAGCTATTTCGCATGGCACGGGCCAAAGCCTATCTACAGCCGGGCGTCGAAATCCGCTGGAAATGCGATCCAAAGCTTGTCGAAGAACTGGACATCGTTCCACATGAAGCCGTGTTTCACTTCCCCGCAGGCCTTGCCGATTACTTGCAAGAAACATTGGGCACCAAAGCGACAATTACCTCGCAAATTTTCGCGGGCCGCTCTAAGAAAGAAAGCGGTCATGGCCGCGTCGAATGGGCCGTCAGCTGGACACCGGCCGGCTTTGGGGAAGCTGATAGCTTTATCCGCAGCTATTGTAACACCGTCCCCACAGCGGGCGGCGGTACACATGAAGCGGGCCTGCGCGCCGCGATTACCAAAGGCCTGCGCGCCTATGCTGACATTACGGGTATGGGCAAGAAATTCTCCCACGTCACACCCGATGATGTCATGTTTGGCGCGGGCGCCCTCGTCTCATGTTTTCTTTCAAATCCAGAGTTCCAAGGTCAAACCAAAGACCGCCTCTCTAACTCAGAAGCCACACGTATCGTCGAGAGCGCCGTCAGAGACCCCTTTGACCATTATCTCGCCAGTAGCCCCAAAGACGCAGCAAAGCTCCTAGAATGGGCCATAGAGCGCGCAGATGAGCGCGTTAAGCGCCGCAAGGCCCGTGATGTGCGCCGTAAGACCGCCACGAAGAAATTACGCCTGCCGGGCAAGCTCGCCGATTGCTCCCAAAAAAGCTCTGACGACACTGAAATTTTCATCGTTGAGGGCGACTCTGCTGGCGGCTCTGCAAAGCAGGCACGGGATAGAAAAACCCAAGCAATTCTGCCGCTTAAGGGCAAAATCTTAAACGTGGAAAGCGCCACTTTGGCCAAGATTATGGCTAATGCCGAAATCTCTGATCTTTGCGTTGCCCTCGGTGTAGGGATTGGTAAAAAATTCGAGCTTGATGATCTTCGCTATGAACGTGTGATTATCATGACTGATGCCGATGTGGACGGCGCGCATATTGCCGCGTTGCTTATCACCTTCTTCTATCGCTATACGCCGGGCCTTATCGATGCTGGGCGGCTCTATATGGCCATGCCTCCGCTCTATAAGCTCACACAGGGCCGCAAAACGGAATATGCCATTGATGACGCCCATAAGGACGAACTCCTCGAAACTGTCTTTACGGGCAAGGGCAAAGTGGAACTTGGACGGTTTAAGGGCCTTGGCGAGATGAACGCGCCGCAGCTCAAAGACACAACCATGAACCCCGCCACACGTAACCTCGCTCGCATCACAATAGACGGCGATAACCTACCCAGCACAGAAGCCCTCGTAGGCACGCTCATGGGAAAACGCTCAGACCTGCGCTATCAATATATCCAAGAACACGCGAAATTCGTCGAGGATGTCGATATTTAGACTCTATCGACTCAAGTTTTCTTTAGTAGCGAATAAATGTAAGGGTTGTAGGTACAATTATATATGCGCCACCACAATTGAGGCAAAAATTCCCGCAAATCCCCTGTAGAATCGGATTGACTTCACGAAAACGTGAAAATACCCCAATCATAGGAGGACTTTTAATGAAAACTTATAACAAACTACTTTTAGTTAGCACCAGCATCGCGCTTTCGCTTTCACTGACTTCAGTTGCCCAGGCCCAGAACGGGCCCAGTGAACGGGCGAACAAAGTCTTGAAGCATTGGACAGCAGAACGCATCGCCGCAGCAGAGCCACGCGACATGCTAATTGATCACCGGGGTATAGGATATATTCGCGGTAAAAACGGTAAGCTAACGCCGCATGGGCACAGTAACAAACCTGAACTGACAGCAGATACCAAACGCATTAACAGCAATAATAACTGGGATGAGCAAGTCACGCAGGACAACCAAGCGCCAACGGTAACATCCAGAACACCTGCAAATGGCGCAACGATTGGCGGAAGCCAAACATTCTCAGCCGTTGTAACTGATATTGACGGCGTGCGTGAAGTCACCTTCGAAGTAACATATAACGGAACTGTATCAACATTTGCGGGTACGAATGTCGGCAATAATACATGGCAGACGACTGTTAGCGGCTTTACCACGGGCGGCGGCACATGGCGCGTTCTAACCCGTGATAATGTCAAACAGCGCGGCGGAAATCGCGGCGCGACCAGTTCTTATTCATTCACCGTTGAAGGCGGTGGGGGCGGTGGCGGCGGAGGCGGCGGTGTTGTCGTCAATGACCGCTGGGCCAATGGCGGCGCTATTCAAACGGCTGCTGGGCGTCTGCTTTATGAGATGCCTAATAATGGCGGCTGGTCTGGCTATGTATGCTCAGGCACAGTGACAAACGACGGGACAACCGGGCGGTCAATTATCATTACTGCGGCCCATTGCGTATATGATGATGCCGATGCCGCTTTTGCGCGCAATGTGATTTTTATTCCCAACCAAGACGGAACGACGGGCTTAGGCACTGACCGGGATTGCTCTAACGATCCTGAAGGCTGCTGGGTCACCGACTTTGGTGTGGTCGAGCAGAACTGGACGACCAGCGTCTTCCCTAATAATATTCCTTGGGACTACGCCTATTATGTTGTTGGCGATAACGGCAATCATTCCGGGAACGGAACTGGCGGCGCGCTTGATACAGCGGTTGGCAGTTTTGACGTCAGCTTTGCAGCGCCAAATGTGAATGACGGTCAAGCGGGCGAGAGCTCCGCTGACTGGACACACGCCTTGGGCGACTCATATTCGGATGACCCGTTCCTCATGTATTCAGCCGAAGATATGACGACCGAAGGCGCTGATAATTGGTGGCTCCCCTCGAGCCAGCTCTCTGGTGGTTCGTCTGGCGGCCCATGGATTCAGCCTATGAATGAGGCAACAGGAACCGGCCCTCTTATGTCTGTGAACTCTTGGGGTTACACGACATCTGATGGCATGGCTGGGCCGTTCTTAAACGGCACAACGGCGCAGTGTCTATTTGATGCCGCCAAGACAGGCAATCTTGGACTATCTGGCAATCCTGATGGGCAGCAAGGCCTTGTCGTCGATCCAGCAACTTGCGGCAGTAACCCGCCTGCGAATAATGCGCCAAGTGCAAGTTTTTCTGACAGCTGCACAGATTTATCCTGTAGCTTCACTGACGGCTCGTCCGATAGTGACGGCTCTGTTGTGTCATGGGCGTGGAACTTTGGCGATGGATCAACATCCTCCGCGCAAAACCCATCCCACACTTACGGCGCGGCTGGCACCTATACGGTCAGCTTAACCGTCACGGATGATGACGGCGCGAGCAATAGCACAAGCAGCAGCGTGACAGTCTCTGATGGAAGCACGGGCGGCGGCGACGTCACGCTTGGTTCTGTCTCGGCCTATAAGGTCAAGGGCAAAAAGCGCTGGGATTATAGCTGGTCAGGCGCGACGTCGTCGAATGTCGATATTTATCTCGACGGCTCGCTCGTGGCGACAACCGCAAATGACGGTGCCTATACGCTGGTCACTAACGGTAAGGGCGGCGGCACGCATAGCCATATGGTTTGCGAAGCCGGAACGTCCACCTGTTCAGATGTGGTGAATACAACGTTCTAATAAATACATAAAATGTTAGAAAATGGCCGGGAAATTCCCGGCCATTTTTGTTTGGAGAGCTATTAACATATAGACACGCAACCTCGCCCGTTATTACAATTAACTCAGCATGAAGCCCTCGTCGGCACCCTCATGGGCAAACGCTCAGACCTACGATATCAATATATTCAAGAGCACGCGAAATTTGTGGATGATGTTGATATTTAGGACGCGATGACACTAAGGTCAGAAGATGGCCCTAATGGAAAGCATCGATGCGTTTTAAACAGCATATAAAATTACTAGCCTATAGCTTTCTAACGTGGCTGACCTTTTATCTCTTGGGCCTCCCCGACTATTATCAAAGATTTCCACTGGCGGTTAAGGCCATTCTTGTCATTGCCGTAACGGCCATTTATTTTCCAGCGACTAAATACACGCTCAGGAAATTTTGGGACGATGGCAGACATCTCAAAAATGCATGCTGGTTAGCGTTCTATTTAACGCTTCCATTTTTTATCTATGACTATTTACTGCTAGGCCTGTACAAAGGCTTAGGCCTTAAATTTGTCTTCCCCTATTGGTATCTCAGCCTCTTCTATTTTTCCTTCTGGCTCCAATTTCCCTATATAGGCTGGAGACTGGAACGAGAGAAGAGTTCCATTGCAATTGAATATTTGACTTGACTTCAATTACAGCAGCAACATTTTCTGCCAAAAACAATCGAGGTCCAGCTGGAAGTTTAGATCCCCTCACCCACCCCTTCGGGGCACCCTCTCCCTATGGGAGAGGGAAATATAATCGCGAAATTCAGACATAGCTTCTCCTTCTCCTCCCGCGTTTCAAGGAAACGCTCGAGGGAGAAGGTGCTCGAAGAGCGGATGAGGGATGGAATTTATCTATATCCTCATGAATGCTGAGTAATTCGTATTATTTTTCAACCGCTTATAAAGTAAACACAAACTCAATTCACGTTTATCGCCGTGACCCTATATTTCTTTTGTCATCGGGAAACGACCCTTAATGATGTAAGTTTTCATTCAAGAGGACAGGTAAGAGTACGTTACTTACTGTTGGATGAGACGATCAGACTGAGCGCTGTGGGTAACGACCACGGAGATGCCGGGTCATTGTAACGTGGAAGCCGGACCGGCTGGGTAGTGCAATTTTCGTTCACGAAAAATGCACGAGGTAGCGACAGCTATTGTACGGCTCAGACTTCGGGATTACTTAGTGCCGTTGCTCTAAAATCATCGCCGCGGGGGAAACCTCTCGTAAAATATTTTTATTCTTTAGGTCTCCTTCGTCGGGAGGCAACCTCGCGGACTGTCTATTTTATCAAAATGGAACACTGAATACTGGATTTTTCAAAAAATCCGAATCAGTTGACAGGGGGACTCCCATTTACATCCACTAACCCCATTCTTCACTTGAGAGCGGCTTGCCTGTTTCGAGGACGGTTTTTAGATTGGACATGACGGCTTGCCAGCCTTGTGTCACGCCATTGTGCATTAGAGAGTCTTTATTCAATTGACTGTGGGTTACGGTAATTTTCGTATCGGGCCCCAGCGCGAGAAGCTCATAGTTTACGCGTGACGGGGCGAGTTCTTGGGCCTTGTTTCCATCAGGGGCGTTCCATGTCACGACTAATTTTTCAGGCGCTTTGATCTCTAAAACCTCGCCGTGAATATCAATGATGTCTGAGCCATCTGTACGAATATGTTCCCATTTAGACCCGACGTTCCAATCTGATTTATTATGACGGCCCCAATATTTTTCGGTGACAGATTTGTTGATCAACCCATCCCAAACCATATCTATATTGGCCGCGATATAGATGGTGTAGACAAAATCAGGCGCATCGCCTTTGGGCTTATCATCATATGGCATTGCGGTTTCCTTCCTCAGTTCATCCGTGATTTATTTTGGTCACGTCATAACCATATAGCCAATTCATGCGGCCGTGCACAATTTGGGGGGTTAGCCGCCCCGCGAGCCACATTGGGCCGTAATTCGCGAGCTGTCCCATACGGGCGCTCTGATGAAAGGTTTTCATATTGCGCCGAGACGCCGCCTGAACCTTACTGGTACGGCCTAGCCTTATATTTTGATATGCCGATAGGGACTGCGCGATTTCGCGCTCAGAGGCGCTTAAATTCGCCGCTATTGACCATGCATCTTCAATGGCCATGGCAGCCCCTTGGGCCAGAAAGGGCAGCATGGCATGGGCGGCGTCCCCCAAAAGCACTACCCGGCCATCTGTCCAGCGGGAGAGCGGCTGCCTATCGAACAAGGCCCAGCGATAAAGGGCCGTGTCATTTACGGCCTCTAATATGGCCGCAATGGTAGGATGCCAGCCTTTAAAATCAGAAAGCGCGTCAGATTTTGCGCCGAGCTGCGCCCAGCTTTCCTCTTGCCAATCCGCGCGCTCAACCACGCCGACAAAGTTGACGAGTGTGCCGCGGCGCAAACGATAGGTGACACAGTGACGCCCTGCCCCCATCCAAACACAAGCGGTCGGGTTCGGCGCCATATCGCCCAGCGCCGCGATATCCACGACAGCGCGCCATGCGACATTGCCTGTAAATATGGGGCTATCATCACCCTGCATCTCTTGGCGAATAGCGGACTTAATCCCATCCGCCCCAATAATAACATCGCCCTCGATTTGGTGGCCACCGCGCAAATGCAGCTTGGCCTGAGCGGCGCTTTGAGAATAGCCTAGAGCCTCGGCATTTGTCTCAATGGCGTTTGGCTGTCTCTCCGCCAAGGCGGTCTTAAGCGCCGCAATCAAATCGGCGCGGTGGATATGCAGATAGGGTGCGTTCCATTTATCCTGCGCATGATCGGCCAAAGGGATTGAAAAAATATTGCGCCCGCTCACGCCCATGCGGGCTTCAATCGCTTCGGGGCGAAAGGCATTCTGCGTGACCTGCGTCTCTATCCCGAGCGCGCGAAAGACCTTCATCGCATTGGGCGAGATTTGGATGCCCGCCCCGATATCAGAGAGAATAGGCGATTTTTCGAAAACAGTGACCTCATGCCCGAAATGCGCGCAACATAAAGCCGCCGTAAGCCCGCCAATTCCGCCGCCAACAATCAGGACTTTCATAGTCTATCCACGCTTAAGGCATTCAAGATTAAAATGATGCCATGCCTATGATTGACCTAGAATTTACGCCCTGTCTATGCTTTCTGTTACGAAATCAAATTGGAGCCTCTATGTCTGGACCCCTTTCAGGATATCGTATTATTGAACTCGCGGGCATCGGCCCCGGCCCCTATGCGGGTCAGCTACTCGCCGATATGGGCGCTGAAGTTATTTTGATAAACCGCCCGGGGCCGATGGCGCAAATTCCTATGATTTCAAACCGCGGTAAGAAAACGATTGTTTTAGACCTACGCAAGGCCGAATGCGTGGAAATTCTTTTAGAATTGGCCAAGACAGCCGATGTTATTTTCGAAGGCCTGCGTCCCGGCGTTGTTGAGAAGCTTGGCGTCGGTCCAGCGGCTTGCCATGCTGTCAATCCCAAGCTCGTTTATGGGCGCATGACGGGATGGGGGCAAACTGGCCCTTGGGCCAAAGTCGCGGGCCATGACATCAATTATATCTCGATTACGGGGGCGCTTGAGGCCATGGGCAAAGCTGGTGAGCCGCCAACCCCGCCGCTTAATTTGGTCGGCGATTTTGGCGGCGGGACGATGTTTTTACTTACGGGCTTGCTGGCCGCGCTGCTAAAGGCCGAGAAAACGGGTAAAGGCGATGTCATTGATGCGGCGATGATAGACGGCGTTTCTTCCATGATGAGTATTTTTTACTCGCTAGCAGGATTAGGCCAGTGGCAAGAAAAACGTGAAGCCAATATGCTAGACGGGGCTGCCCCTTTTTATCGCTGTTACGCAACCAGTGACGATAAATTTATGGCCGTGGGCTGTATTGAGCCGCAATTTTTCGCTGAAATGCTGGCAAAGCTCGGGATTGATCCAGAGAGTTTTGGAGGTCAAAATAATCCAAAGCATTGGCCCGCGCAGCATGTTAAACTTGAAGTGATTTTTGCCTCTAAAACACGTAATGAGTGGGCGGAGATATTTGACGGCTCAGATGCCTGCGTCTCTCCTGTTTTGTCATATATTGAGGCGGCGTCTCACCCGCAAAATATCGCGCGGGGCGGGCTGAACAAAAAGGCGCAATTCATACATCCGGGGCGCGCGCCCAAATTTAGCTCTGATGCAGACGGTTTCAGCCACGTCATTCCAGGCGCCAATGATCACGCCGCAGAGATTTTAGCGATGGTAGGCTATGACCAGAGGGAGCCTGATGAAGTCAACTCCGAAAATTAGAAATGAGAGACAATTAGACAGAAAAATAAACCTGCTAGTAAAGCAGGTTGTGATAATTCATTACATTTTGCCTAGCTTGTAATGCGTGTATTGGTAAGGCTCGCACCGATTTCTTTGAATGCGGCTGTCAACTGTGACGCATTTGAAGCATTGAAAAAACTATCTGCATCTGTCGCGCAATTTCTGAGAAGATTTTGCGTGTCAAAATCAGTAATTTCATACGCGATCGTGAAGACTTTAATCTTATCACGTTTAACATTTTCACAAATTTCCGCCGTTATACGGTCAGCATTTCTTTGAGATTTACCTTCATGTGTCATTCCAGATGCAGACCGTGTATTTGTACCATCTGTCATTAAAACCATAATCTTTTCAGTCTTAGCAGGGTTTTGACCCCTAATTTCTGTAAAAGGAGCTTGCGGCGTTAATGTTCTCCAACCCCAAGCGATACCAGCAGGCATATATGTCCAGCCCTCAGCTTTAAGGTTGCTAATTGACTGTTTCACTTTGTTCATATTTTGAGTCAAAGGCTGCACCGCAGTTGGACAATTCACACCAACTAAACCAGGTATTTTTTGAGCCCGAGAATGAATGCGTGACTTTAAATTTCCTTGGCGAGACCCAACACAGCCATTCCAGTCACGCGGAGCTCTGCTATTTGTTTGCGGAAATTCAAGCCAATTCTGACCTGCCAGATTGTTGCCAACATTGACATATTGCGCAAATGGAACGACCGATATATTTAATTTATCATCAGGTATAGATGACAATTGATTGACTAATGCATTTCCCGCCACTTTTAATGTCGCCATTTTAGATCCGCGCATGGATCCTGTTGTGTCAAGAACTAAGCTTAGGTTAAGATTATTTGAAGCATATTCTGCGGTCGATGCGGCCTTAACATCCAATCCACTTCTTCCGAATATACCTGTGAAATAAGTGTTTATACTATTAGATGCGACTACCGTTACAGCATCCCCGTCACGCTCTATACTGTCTAGATTAATCCTAGACCCGTTTTGTCCCGGGTAGGTTAAACTAAAATATTCTTGGGCGACGGCTGTTAGGTTGGCCTGTCCTTCAATTTCACCGCGCGCCGCCATTAAAGCGATTGCATCTGTTGTATCTTGAAGACGCTGCTTAGCTGAATAGCCACTGGCTAAATCAACACTAACGGCAAGCCCGCCGATTAACATAGCAATTGTTATAGCGCCAATGATGGCGAAATTACCTTTTTCATCTTTTGCAAAATTAGACGCTGTCGAAAGTAATTTAGACTTAACAAATGTTTTAAGCGTTTTCATGGCACTGCCTCACAAATTGTTGGACGAGATGTCCGGGTTTGCGAGATGCGTTGCATGCACTCTGCCAAGAGGAGAAAATTGTTCAAATTTAACCCAAATGGGGAAGTTTGTGGTTAATCAATTATTAATTATAGACGCTAAATCGAAAACTGTAGCCAAATTTGCTAAATTATTGCTCAGGTAATATCTGGACGCGATAGGTCTTTTCAGGTGCAAAAACGGTTTCTGCAAGCTGTTTTAAGTCATCGACCGTCATATTTTGATACACCTCAGATCTGGAGCGATGCCGCTTTAATCTTTCAGGATCCGACTGAGCTTCGTTTATGACTCCCATCCAGTAGCCATTATTCTCTAGGCTCGTTTCTATGCTTTCTATGGCGGGTTTAATTGCGCGCTCAAACAAGTCTGCATCAAATTGACCTGCTTTAAACTCGGCCGCGATGCTATCGACCTTCGCACTAATTCTATCAATATCTTTTGGATTGAGTTCTAGTGAAACGCCCAGATACCCATAATTTGGATACATTCTAGGACTAAAATTAAAGGCCGATGGGGAGTAGCTGGCGGCCTCTTCTTCTCTCATAACGTCTGTGAGACGCAATTTGAAAAGTTTGGATAACATGCTCATCCGTCGCGCTGTCATGACCTCGCGCCCATCTGGTGCAGGCCAAAATACTCGTAACATGGCTGTATCCGCCTGCCCTGCATGTGTTAACTTGACGGGGCGCGGCGTACCATCAGGAAATTTAAGAGCGCGCAATTTGGCATCCGAACGCACAAAGCTCTCTTTACGCCTCGGCAGAGCCCCGAATGTTCGTCCAACCTCGGAAATTATCAAGTCGACATCCACATCGCCAACAACGCCAATTTCAATCGCACTATCCACGAGATGAGGTTCAAGCCAGTTTTCCAGACTTTTTAAGTCAATATTTGTGAGTTCATCTTCTGTAGGAATTCCAAACCTTACATCACCACTACGAATGAGGCGATCAATGTCCCGCGCGGCCACTCCCCCAGGTGTGGAGTCTAAAGTCGGATAAAAAGATGCTATATATTTATCGTAGCGTATTTTTGCTTCTGAGCGATAGCCAGGCGCTGTGGCATAAGCCGCCATTAAGTTGAGTTGATCTCTGAGATTATCAGGTACGGTAGACCCCGACATATACATTTTTTCTGTCCCGAAACTCGTCGATACACCGACAGATTTCCCTGCCATTAGGGTCTGAATTTCATCAGCGCTATGTGCCTTTAGTCCTGAAAGGCCAAGAATATTGGGCGCAAACCATTTAAACCCAGGAAGCTCTGAGGGAAAAAATAATTCACCCGATCCAAATGCCACATTTATTGAAATTACATCTTTTTGATAAGGCGTTTTTTTAATGTTCAAGCGAACATTATTATCAAAAACAACCGTCTCAAAATCAATATCTTCGATAGTCTTGCGTGATTTAATTTTGCCCGGTTTCCCAAAGTCAGTATAGACAAAATTCAATATCGCGGATTGTGATAAAGGTTCCACCTTCACGTCTTTGCTGGCATTAAAGGCATCAATCAAAGCTTGCTGACCGCCTTCGATAACTCGACTTGTTGATAGATATAATTGTGGTTTATCTAACCCCGCCCATTGCCGTTTAAATTTTTCATGTACAATTTCCGGCGTAATTGAATCAGCATATGTCTCAAAGCGAGCTAAATTATCAGCAGAATCCGTAACAACAGCATCTCGGCTAAAACTGCCCATAATGCGGCGTGCAAGCCCAGAGGTTCTACGTGTGGGTGATGTCTTCACCGCAACTTCTAAGCTATTTCGGGTATTCGCAATCTGTTCTTCAAGCTCAGCCGCGCTAAAGCCATAATCATAGGCCTGTCTCAGGGCTTGTTCACCTTGCGCTAAGGCCGCTGCCCAATTATCTGGCTGAGCACTTATCGATAATGTCGAGATATCTCGTAAATCATAAACATTAGCCCGAGCACTTGATGCACTTAAAAAAGTTGCATTCTCACCACGCGCAAGCTTTGACAAGCGGCGAGACAAAATTCTATTTCCTAGCCCCTCGATAAAGGCCTCTTTACGATTTTGAGCGCTATCTTTGCGAATCTCGGGTGGTCCCATAACACTTATTGAGACTGATGTTTCAATCTCCGGATCAACATAATACTCGGCGGTCATCTCGCGCGCACCTAATTCCATCAATTCAGTATTTTCCTTAGCATCACCAACAGCTTCCCAATCCCCGAAAAAAGATTCTATCTTTTCAGCCGCATAGTCAGTTTCGAAATCACCGACAAAAACTATAAATGTGTCCTCAGGACGATAATACCCGTTATAAAAAGCTCTAAATTGCTCGGATGTGACAGTTTTAATGTTCTCTTCAGTCCCTATTGGGATGCGTTTAGGTAAAATTGAGCCCTCAAGAAAGAATTCCAGAGAGTTTAAACTTGCTTTGTAGGCGGGGCTAATACGGGCGCGTTTCTCAGCGAGTATGATTCCCCTCTCCCTATTTATGGCTTCAGGGTCTAGTGTCAGATTGCTAGCCGTTTCTCGCATGAGCATTAAAGTTTCATCGACAATTTCATTATTCACTTCCGGAAGCTCTAATTGATAGATAGTTTCTTCAAAACTCGTCGACGCATTTGTATCTGCACCAAAAGCCAGTCCAAATTTTTCAAGTCGCTTGACCATTTCACCTTCGGGAATATTTTTCGACCCGTTAAAGGCCATATGTTCAAGAAAATGAGCCAATCCGAGCTCATCATTTGCTTCATTTAACGATCCTGTATCAATCCGCATGAGTAATGTGGCTGTATTTGATGGCGTATCATTCGCCATAACCGCAAATCTAACTCCATTAGACAAGCGGCCATATTCAATACCGTCTTCAGCCTTTAAATCGCTGCTATCATGAGGAAAGTATTCAGCCTCAGATTGATTTTGACAGCTTGCAAGAATAAGAGCTGAAAAAACAATAGGATAGATTTTTCTTAAAGTCATTTTGCTCTCAAACAGTTTGAAATCAGGCTAGTTTCACGTGTACTTATTTGTAATTTCACGCAAGAAGATAATACACTTCTTTTTGAACATACCCACATGATGAATACTAGATGAACAAGTCATTCATTGTTAACTTAGAGCAGCTCTGAGACTTGCAATTTATTCCCAAATAGCTTTATAGCCCGCTTGAATTGGTAATTATGCCTTTCAATATTTCGGATAATTATGCCTTCTTTGGACATCGACTCACCGGCTGAAATAACGGTCTTTGATTTCGACGGTACAATTACGACGAAAGATACATTCGCGCTCTTTCTTCGCTATTATGCCGGAACACCAAAATGGCTTGCTAAGATATTGATTTTACTGCCTATTTTTAGCGCATATGCCTTTAAAATTATAGACAGAAACACAGTCAAGATCCACGTCATTCGTAGGTTCTTCAAGAACGCCGTGAAAGATAAACTTGATGCCAAAGCTGAACAATTTGCCCGTGAGGTTATTCCCGGCTTGATTCGACCTCAAGCGCAGGCCTGTTTAGATAAAAAGAAATCATCCCCTGAGGCATTATATATATGCAGCGCATCAATCGCGCCTTATCTACGAGCTTGGGGACGCACACAAAACATCACTAACATCCTCGCAACCGAACTAGATTCGGATGGAAATCGTTATACAGGCGAAATTAAAGGATGGAATATTTGGGGAGAAGGCAAGGTTCGCCGCATTTTAGCCGAATTTGCCCCCAATCAAGTCAGAATTATGGAAGCTTATGGTGATAGCAGAGGAGATCGGGAGTTATTACACGCCGCTAAGGCGTCTTATTACCGTCCTTTTCGCCTATGACCATTTTAACCATTGAATTTCCCTCTCAACGTATTAAGAGGGGATTAACGCCTAGTGAATCCGTAAAGGATTTGCTAAGCTATGAGTTATCTGCATGTCGCAGGTATATTGTTACTGGAGAGTTTGGGGGTTTTATAAAATGAAACGTACTCTACTATTGGCCGCATCGGCCGCGGTATTAGCCGCACCAACTATCGCTCAGGAGTTACCGCCAGGTAATCCGCTTCCGGGCGAATGTTTTGCTCGGGTTATTGTGCCCGCGCAATATGAGACTTCAACGGAGCAAGTCGTTCTAAGACAAGCCGGTGAAGAAATTAAAAAGATACCAGGACGTTTTGAAACCGTTACAGAACGTGTCCTAGTTCAAGAAGCTAGCTATGAAATCGTACCCGTTGGGTCAGGTTCCGGTGGCGGCACAGTTCGTTGGGGTGGTAAATCTTATCGTCTCGGTAGCGATCTAAGTGTTTATGATTCACGCGGAACACTCATGGGTGTTCTTGACTCCAACGGAAACGTTGTTGGTAATGGTAGTACAGCTGCTGCTGGCGGTGCCGGATCAGGCGCAATCGTTGCACGCGGTGTCTCAGTCTCATATAACAATAGTGGAACACGCGGTGCTTCAAGCCCGACTTTCCGTACAGTGACTGAAACAGTTGTTGTTCAAGAAGCGTCAACAGAGCTTGTTGCTATCCCAGCAACATATGACACAGTAACTGAAACAGTTGTTGTTCAGCCTGCTTCAGTTGAGTACGTAGCTGTACCAGCCGTATATGAAAACTATACAGACACAGTTGTTGTCCAAGAAGCTTCAACAGAGCTTGTGACTATCCCCCCAGTTTTTGAAACAGTCACAGACACTGTTGTGGTTCAAGAAGCCTCAACGGAACTGGTAACAATCCCAGCGACATATGAAACTGTCTCTGAAACTGTCGTTGTTCAGCCTGCTAGCGTAGAATATGTTAGCGTGCCTGCGACTTTCGAGACTGTGACTGAAACTGTAGTTGAGCAAGAAGCGTCAACTGAGCTTGTCACGATCCCGGCTACTTTTGAAACAGTAACAGAAACTGTTGTTGTTCAAGAAGCCTCTACAGAGCTGGTAACTATCCCG
>CALLMD010000017.1 GCA_938007935.1 uncultured Hellea sp. | reverse complement strand
TGGTTTTGGCGGTAACGATACGCTCAATGGCGGTGGTGGTAATGATCATCTTGAAGGCCGAGAAGGCACTGATACTCTACATGGAAATGACGGGAATGATAATCTAAATGGCAATGAAGGTAATGACACACTTTTTGGTGGGTTAGGGCATGATACGCTTAATGGCGGCGCGGGTAATGATAACCTAGCGGGGCAATCTGGCAATGATACGCTGGACGGCGGTGATGGTACCGACATAGTCGATGGCGGCAATGGTGAAGATGTCATCGATGGCGGGTCAGGTAATGACACGCTTCGCGGCGGCGGCGATAATGACACCATTGATGGCGGCGTTGGTGCAGACTCCATATCAGCGGGTATTGGGGATGACACTGTTCATGGCGGTGATGGTGATGATAGCATCCTCGGTCAAGGCAGCGCGGATACGCTTTATGGTGATGGCGGGGCCGATACGCTACGCGGCGGATCTGGCAATGATACGCTTTATGGCGGCGATGATAATGATGTTCTCTTTGGGCAAGGTAATAATGACATCCTCTATGGCGAAGGCGGTGATGACACGCTCTCAGGTGCTGCTGGGTCAGACCAGCTCTTTGGCGGAGATGGTGATGATATCTTAAACGGCTCTATTGGCGCTGACCGCTTAGATGGCGGCGCGGGTAATGATATCCTGAACGGCGGCAATATGGATGGCGCGCGTGATACTTTCGTCTTTGCCGTCGGATATGATGAAGACCGTATCAACAGCTTTGATCAAGCGGGCAATGACCGCTTAGAGCTTGATGACGCATTATGGGCAGGCGCAGGCACATTAACAGCGCAAGAAGTCGTTGATATGTTTGGTAGCCTTAATGCAGCTGGCACAATCCTCACGCTAGACTTTGGCAATGGTGACATCCTCGAAATCCAGAACGGGGCTGGTATCGACATGGATACCTTCGGTGAGGATATCTTGGTGATTTAGCTAAGATGATTCGACTTGATACCAAGTTATGACTTTTACTAAGCTTTGGATCAATAAACTAACAGAATGAATTCTGTGGTTTACATTACAAAACTTTCAAGGCAGTTTGTTTAAGTTACAATTTGAAATTGGGGAATTGGAATGGCTGATTTTTTTGGAACTCCGGGTAATGATATACTAAATGGCTTGGCAGGTGATGACACAATCACAAGCTATGAAGGCATTGATACTATTGATGGCGGCGGGGGTGATGACCTAATTATTGTAGGGGCTAATGGACGGGGGTCAGGTACCGTTGAGGGTGGAGCAGGATTTGATACTGTCCAGGCCTCAGATTATGGAAGAACTCTTACAATAGATGATTCCAGTGCAGAAGTGTCCGTAAGTTTCAGACTCTTTATTGCCCCATACGAAATCACGGGCGTAGAGCGCATTGAAATTTTGCACCCGAATACAGGTGTAATTCACTCGCTCGGACTGATTGGGACGGCTGCCATTGATAATTTTGACTTGTCTAGCGACAGTACAACATATGACCTTACGATCGCAGCAGGGGGCGGAAATGACTCAATAACGGGGCGCGATGCTGACGACATAATTTACGGAGGCCTCGGCGCTGACACGATAAATGGCGGGGGCGGAAATGATACAATTTATGGAGGGGCCGGCGGGGATACTTTAAATGGCGGAGATGGTGATGATACTTTCAACGATGCAGGACTTAACGATGTCATCACGGGCGGCGCAGGTAACGATACAATCAAAATAGCGCCGTTTTCCACAGACGACTTCGAAATAACTGACTTCTCTATTGATGATAATATATCGACATCTTTTCCTCACGTATTTATCGGCACGGCCGCGTTTACAGGATCTTACGACGAAGTTCGTTATACGAAAATTGGCGGTGAAACTCTAATCGAGTTTGACAATGATGGTGACATGGTCGCTGATAGAACCATAACGATTTCAAATGGTGAATTCGATATCCTATACTCTGGCAATAATAATAGCCCTGATGGTGTTTTTACGATTGCTCCACCGCCTATCAATGGGACATCTGGCGATGACACTCTTCTAGGGACATCAGGCAATGACATAATCAACGGCCTCGCGGGGAATGATACTATCACGAGTTTCGAGGGCATTGATCTGATTGATGCTGGAGCTGGAGACGACACTATTATTGTCGGGAACAATGACTCTGGCTCGGGCACAATTGAGGGCGGAACTGGGTTCGATACAGTTACTGCCTTGGTATCCTATAGCTTCCTTTCGATTAATGACTCAACAGCTGACGTAACTGCCTCATTTTCTTTAGGCTCTCTGGGTATGGAATATTACGCCCTGACAGGCGTTGAGCGTGTAGAACTTATCGACATATCAGATGGCGTTACTCTTATTGGCCTAGGTCTAATAGGGTCATCGGCCGTCGATAACTTTGACTTGTCTGCTGATAGCTCAACTCATGCCCTCACAATAGCTGGGGGTGGTAGCAATGATATCATTACGGGGCGCGCTGCGGCAGATAGGCTATATGGTGGAACTGGTGTTGATACGATTGATGGCGGCGATGGTAATGATTTAATTTATGGCGGTGCTGGAGCCGATATTTTAATTGGGGGCGCCGGAGATGATACGTTTAGGGATCCCAATAACAATGATATCATTACAGGCGGTTCTGGGAGTGATCTCTTTAATATTTTTTCTTTCGCATTTGCCACTAATTTTGAAATAACAGATTTCAGTGTTGATGATACTATTGAAACCCAAGGTAATGTGACATTTTTAGGACAAGGGGCCTTCACAGGAATAGCGAGGGAAGTGCGTTATGAAAAGATTGGCGGAGAAACTCTGATTCATATTGATGATGATGGCGATATGGTCACGGATACGACAATTACGCTTTCTAATGGTGAATTTGACGTTCTCTACTCAGGAAATTTCGCTGACTCTTTCTTTACCATTGCCACACCCCCAATAAATGGTACGTCTGGAAATGATGTTTTATTCGGAACACCAGGCTCAGATACTATTTACGGCCTAGCAGGCGATGACATAATCACAAGCTATGAAGGTTTTGATACTATTGATGGCGGCGCCGGCGATGATATAATTTCCGTCGGTGCTAATGGTGATGGAGACGGTATCATTGAAGGGGGAACTGGATTTGATATAGTTAGAACAACTGACAATTTAAGCATTAACATTGAGGATACAGCACCGGAGGTGTTAGTTAGTTTTAGTTTTGATACTTACTCCATCACGAGTGTTGAACGTATTGAAATATTCAGGCCCTTTGACGGCGCTCTTTCGGATGTTGGTTTAATAGGCTCATCAGCCGTTGATATATTTGACCTCTCTGCAGATAATTCGACTCATGGCCTTACAATTGCTGGCGGCGGCGGCAATGATGTTATTACGGGACGAGAAACTAGAGATTATCTTTATGGCGGTCTTGGTAGTGACATAATCAATGGCGGCGGCGGCAATGACCGCATTTATGGTGGTGACGGTGCCGATATTTTGAATGGTGGCGATGGCGCGGACTGGTTTAGAGATGCTTCAGGTAATGATGTTATCACGACTGGTGCTGGAAATGACCTCATCAGTGTTACCTCAAATGGTGTTACAAGTTTTGAAATTACAGATTTTGCTTATGGAGATGAGTTGGTCATTAATGATGCTGTAAGTTTCATTGGCCAAGCAACCTTTACAGGCGCGACTGACGAAGTTCGATATGCTCACGTAAATGGGCAAACATTAATTGAGTTTGATACTGATGGTGATATGATTGCGAACGCAATTTTCACGCTTTCAGGCGGAGAATATGAAGTCTTATTCAATGCAGTTGGATATAACGGCTCATCATCTCTACTAACTATCGCTATGCCTACAATTACTGGTACTTCAGGAGACGACATCTTAATCGGCACGGATGCAAATGACGTAATGAATGGTTTTGCGGGAGACGATGTTCTTATCGGTTTACTAGGCGCAGATGAGATGGATGGAGGTGACGGCATTGATACCGCATCTTATGCGGGCTCCAACGGTGCAGCTGTTAATGTTAATCTCTCTACTGGCATAGGTACAGGCGGAGCGGCCTCTGGCGATACCCTTACAAATATTGAAAATCTTATTGGTTCTGATTTTGATGACACATTAACGGGTGATAGTATTGACAATACGCTTAATGGCCAAGCTGGCAATGATGTTGTTCTTGGCGGATCCGGCAATGACAATCTTCGCGGCGAGGCGGGCGATGATATACTAGGCGGAGGCGCTGATAACGATATTCTGGATGGCGGTAATGGTGAGGATGTCCTCGATGGCGGCCTCGGTGATGATACCATACGCGGCGGCGGCGGGAATGATTCTATTGCGGGCGATTCAGGATCAGACTCTATATCTGCTGGTATTGGCAATGACACCGTTTATGGCGGGGGTAATAATGATACGATTCTCGGCCAAGGCGGCGCAGATACGCTTTACGGCGATGGCGGAGCGGATACGCTGCGCGGCGGCTCGGGCAATGACACGCTCTATGGCGGGGACGGGGCGGATATGCTCTTTGGCCAAGGTAATAATGATATACTCTATGGTGAAGGCGGCAATGATACGCTTATCGGCGCGGCAGGCTCAGACCAGCTCTTTGGCGGAGATGGTAATGATATCTTAAACGGCTCTGTTGGTGCTGACCGGTTAGATGGCGGGGCGGGTAATGATATCCTCAATGGCGGCGGCGCAGATGGCGCGAGAGATACCTTTGTCTTTGCTGAAGGCTATGACGAGGACCGTATCAACAGCTTTGATCAAGCGGGCAATGACCGCCTAGAGCTTGATGACGCACTTTGGGCAGGCGCAGGCACCCTCACCGCGCAAGAAGTCGTCGATATGTTTGGCAGCCTTAACGCTACTGGGACAATCCTCACACTGGACTTTGGTAATGGAGATATCTTGGAAATCCAGAACGGCGCTGGCATAGATATTGACACCTTTGGTTTGGATATAATGATTATTTAACAGCTCAGGGCGTATAGACAAAACGTCAACGCTATCATCTTTTGCCCCCCATTTGCATTATTCGATTAATACCCCTAAGAGAAAAGCACAATCTGAAATTGGGGATTCCTTATGCTTGACGATTATAGCGATGACACTAGCACGAATGGCGTAATAACAATAGACGGCACGGCAGTGGCTGGTGAGATCGAGCTAGCAGGTGATCGAGATTGGTTTGCCGTCACCGTTGCAGCAGGGGAAATATTGCGATTTAATCTTAATGCAGACAGCTCGAGTTTTTTTGACACAAATTTGTATTTATATACGGCGAATGGCACCCAGCTAGCTTATAACGATGACGCTAATGGTTCTCTGAATTCTGAAATTGTATATACCTTTAACACCGCCGGCACTTTTTACCTATCTGCTGGCGCGCTATCTGGAGGCAGTACTGGTCAATACACTGTTAGCGGTCAAACCGTGGATGATGATTTTACAGGCGATATAACGACGAGCGGGGCTTTGGCGACTGGTAGCAGCACAACTGGCATTATAGACTATTCGGGGGATCAAGATTGGTTTGCAATTACAATTGGCGCTAATGAAATTCTGCGCTTTCATAGTGATGAGCAACTCAATTTCACGCTCAGAGATGCAGCAGGAAATTTTGTCGCCTATGACAATTACTCACTTAGCGGCCCAGAATTAATTGCGGATAACCTCAGCGCGGGACAATACTTCCTCGCCGTTGCAGGAGGCTATTCCTTTCAAACAGGCGATGCCTATACCGTTACGACCTCACTTGTGGATGATGACTTTACAGGCGATATAACGACGAGTGGGGCTCTGGCGGTTGGCAGCAGCACAACTGGCATTATAGACTATACGGATGATCAAGATTGGTTTGCAATCACAATTGGCGCCAATGAAATTCTGCGCTTTCATAGTGATGAGCAACTCAATTTCACGCTCAGAGATGCAGCAGGAAATACTGTTGTTAATGACAATTACTCACTTAGCGGTACAGAATTAATTGCGGATAACCTCAGCGCGGGACAATACTTCCTCGCCATTGAAGGAGGCTATTCCTTTCAAACAGGCGATGCCTATACCGTTACGACCTCACTTGTGGATGATGACTTTACAGGCGATACAGCGACGAGCGGTGTTCTGGCGGTTGGCAGCAGCACAACTGGCATTATAGACTATACGGATGATCAAGATTGGTTTGCAATCACAATTGGCGCCAATGAAATTCTGCGCTTTCATAGTGATGAGCAACTCAATT
>CALLMD010000016.1 GCA_938007935.1 uncultured Hellea sp. | reverse complement strand
CTAAGCGGTCATTGTCCGCTTGATCAAAGCTATTGATACGGTCCTCATCATAACCAACTGCGAAAACAAATGTATCTCGTGCGCCGTCCATATTACCGCCGTTCAGGATATCATTACCCGCGCCGCCATCTAAGCGGTCAGCCCCAATAGAGCCGTTTAAGATATCATTGCCGTCTCCGCCAAAGAGTTGGTCTGAACCAGCAGCGCCGATGAGGGTGTCATTCCCGCCTTCACCATAGAGGATATCATTATTACCTTGGCCAAAGAGCTGATCATCACCGTCCCCGCCATAAAGCGTATCATTGCCAGAGCCGCCGCGCAGCGTATCCGCGCCGCCATCACCGTAAAGCGTATCTGCGCCGCCTTGGCCGAGAATCGTATCATTATTACTGCCGCCAAAAAGCTGATCTAAGCCGGCCCCGCCAGAGAGGTTATCATTTCCGCCTCCACCACGCAGGATATCATTATTGCCTTGGCCAAAGAGCTGGTCAGCGCCGTCACCACCAAATATCGCGTCATTGCCAGATCCACCGCGTAGCGTATCGGCCCCTCCATCACCGTAAAGGGTATCATCCCCGCCTTGGCCCAAGATGGTGTCATTATTCCCGCCGCCATGTACCATGTCATCGCCAATACCGGCAGATATGTTATCTAACCCCACGCCGCCATCTATGGTGTCATCACCGCCATCGCCGCGCAATGTGTCATCCCCTGTGCCGCCATCAATGATATCATCGTCATTACCACCGCTGATAATGTCATTATCAGCGCCGCCATCCAGCGTATCATTGCCAGCTTCGCCGCGCAGATTATCATTACCTGCGCCGCCTTCGACGATATCATCGCCACTACCTGCATTTATGGTATCATTGCCCTCAAGGCCAAATATGATGTCATCTCCGACGAGGCCGTTAATGACATCATCGCCATTTGTCCCCGCGATGACATTATCCAAGAACGATGTACCTAATGACGTCGAGCCAAAAATAACATAGCTCTCACCTGAACTGCTCCCATTCGGACCAGCTCCAGATGCCCCGATTATGATGTCATCTATCCCATCCCCGTTCACATCCCCCGCTGCAGAAACGGAACGGCCACTATAGTCACCTGCATCAATGCCGTTCAGAACGACCCCAGTGCTGCCATCCCCGCCATTGGCTGCTAAAAGGCTTGATAGGTCAAAACTTGCGGAAAACCCAGATGTCGAGCCAAAAACAATATAGCTCTCGCCGGATTCACTCCCACCCTGGTCGCCCAAAAATGCCCCGATGAGGATATCATCTATCCCATCCCCGTTCACATCCCCCGCCGCAGAGACGGAAACGCCGCTCCTATCAGCTCCATCAATGCCGTTTAAGACGAATCCGTGCGTTCCGTCCCCGCCATTGGCAGCTAAAAGGCTCGATAGGTCAAAACTCGCGGAAAAACCAGATGCCGAGCCAAAGACAATATAACTCTCGCCTGATAGACTCCCATTCGGGTCGGCCCAATATGCCCCGATGAGGATATCATCTACCCCATCCCCGTTCACATCTCCCGCCGCAGAGACGGACCAGCCGCTCTGGTCACTCACATCAATGCCGTTCAGAACGAGTCCAGCGGTCCCGTCCCCGCCATTCGCCGCTAAAAGGCTCGATAACTCAAAACTTGCCGAAAACCCAGATGTCGAGCCAAAGACAACATAACTCTCACCTGAATCAGTCCCATTCGGGTCGGCCCAAGGTGCCCCGATGAGGATATCATCTATCCCATCCCCGTTCACATCCCCCGCCGCAGAGACGGAACGGCCGCTATAGTCACCTGCGTCAATACCGTTCAGAACGACCCCAGTGGTCCCATCTCCGCCATTGGCCGCTAAAAGGCTTGATAGGTCAAAACTCGCGGAAAATCCAGATGTCGAGCCAAAGACAATATAGCTCTCCCCTGAACCACTCCCATTCGGGTCGGCTCCAGATGCCCCGATGAGGATATCATCTATCCCATCCCCGTTCACATCCCCTGCCCCAGAGACGGAAACGCCGCTACTGTCATCTGCATCAATGCCGTTAAGCACGACCCCATTGCTGCCATCCCCGCCATTGGCCGCTAAAAGGCTTGATAGTTCAAAACTCGCGGAAAACCCAGATGTCGAGCCAAAGACAATATAACTCTCGCCTGAAAAATTCCCATTCGGGTCGGCTCCATATGCCCCGATGAGGATATCATCTATCCCATCCCCGTTCACATCCCCCGCCGCAGAGACGGAGCCGCTACTGTCACCTGCATCAATGCCGTTCAGAACGAAGCCATTGCTGCCGTCCCCCCCATTGGCCGCTAAAAGACTCGATAACTCAAAACTCGCAGAAAAACCATTTGCCGAGCCAAAGACAACATAACTCTCGCCTGAACTCCCAGCGGTTGTTGCCCCAATGAGGAAATCATCTATCCCATCTCCGTTCACATCCCCTGCCGCAGAGACGGACCAGCCGCTCCTGTCAAATGCATGTATACCGTTCAGGACGAAGCCATTACTGCCATTCAAATCAGAGAGTTCAAGTATAGCCATAATTAAACTTTCTTTCGTTTATGAAACCATCGAGCGCGTCATCGCCGCCGAACCCGTTAATCACATCTAGAATTACCATGCTCTATTTGGGTATAAGTCCCACTTTACAATTGCTCTTATCAGATGTTTAGAGAAGCCACCTATGGGTGTAAAGGCGACTTTACAGTGCAGATGCGAGCTTGGCCTTGCTATGCGTACCAAAACGCCTGCTTCAGTAAATATTCAACCAAGACTTACACCTCTACTTTGCGGCCTAAATTTAAAGCTGAGGTAAGCTAAGTTATACAGTAAAAGACCTACCAAATAGGGCCATATCAATTTCATTATCTTGAGGAATAATTCTGTCAGTAAGAATACGGGTATTTCCATCATCTGAATGCAGAGGGAACCACGTTGAAGTTGGCAATATATACATGAGCGTGAGCATATATCGAGTTTTATCAACGGTTCTGCCGCCAAAGTGTAGGCATTTTGTGGTATCGCAGAATATAGCCGTTCCTTTTTCTCCGGTGCAGGAAAGCTCTTTCCCATCGCCTGCGATTTCATAAACAGATTCATCCGTAAGACGTTCACGGCGATAATCATAATGTCGGGTTACCACTGCGGATATATTAGCCGGTAGAGCCGTGAAAGGCCCGGTGTTTTCATCGACATCATTTATGTAGATGAAAACTTTAACCTGAGTAACGTCTTCAGGATCAAGATGATAAAGGTGAGAAGAGTAGTCTAGAATTTCTCGCTTGTTAGCCCGGCTAATGTCAATCGAAAACAGAATGGGGAGCATACCCAAATATTTAATGATTGGAACGAGCAATACAGGAGAAACGGCTAAATTGACTATAGGGGAGTTTCGATGAAAGTCTTTTTTTGAGCTCGCAATGAAATCGAGACTCCCTTTTGAAGGCAAGTCCAAGTCATCACGCATTTTAATATAATCTTGAGCTTCCCTTAATGCAGACGTAAATTCAGGATTTTGCTGGATACTGGTTTTCAAAATGCCTTTTTGATTATCAATCATTCCATATGTAGGATATTGTGCCAGTGAGACTTTTTCACCAAGATATTGTTCAGCTAAGCGTTCGCGTTGTAAAATTGCTGCCTGTTTTGAGGAACGCGCTAGATCATGATATGTTTGTTTCTCATCTTGGGACCCTTTGTAACGTACATAATCCCTGCTTAGATCGTCAGTTTTAACAGGAAAGGAATCGTGAGGCATTGACTGTGTATACTTTCTCACTAAGGCAAATAATAGTATTAAACGTTACTAGTTAGTTGCCATTGTCTCCATGGCCTACTATCTATAGGGCAGTATAATTAAAGTATAAACAATTAAAGTATAATTTTTACAATTAAAATCATAATAATTGTTTTTAATAACAGCGATTTGCATAGATTGCCAAATAAGATGAATGACTGATGATACATAATTCAATTAAACTTCAATATGTATTTGAAAGGTTGAAATCGAAAGACCTCGAAATTGGAGGCTTCTTAAATGTAGGTGCTGGATCTGGAGATGACATCAGTTTCTTTCGGGAGTTTTTTCCGAAAATGACAACACTTCTCATCGATATGGACTCCCGCTTTGTTCCCGATTGGAAAAAATTACAAAAGTCCTTCGATAATTTAAAATATGTCGTTTGTGGCGCGACTTCGAGAGATGGAACAGGACAATTTTCGAAAACAAATGATGTTGGCGGTGTGCTGGTTGAAGGAACGTTAGCAGATAATGAAATGTATACAGTGGACTTTCGGACTCTGGATGCTTTGGTTAAGGAGCATAACATTCCCGGGCCTTATTTTCTCAAGCTAGATACGCATGGCGTGGAGCTTGATGTTCTTGCAGGGGCAAGAGAGGTGTTGAAAAACACCCAACTTATAATGATGGAAGTCTATAATTTTAAACTTCAATTCCTCAACGAAACCAATCTGACTTTTGATGAAATGTCATTGCATATGAAGTCCTTGGGATTTCGGTGTGTAGATATATGCGATGTTCTTTGGAGACCCGGTGATCTAAATCTTTGGCAATTCCATATGATATTTATTAGAGACGATCATGTGTCATGGGACAAAAAAAACTTCGATCATCTAGACGGAATGGCCTATGATTCCTTGGTTCCTTCATTGTCGAACAAGAAAAAAAAGCCGATAAAAAACCGAAACTGGAAAAAAACAATTGTAAGAGCTGGGTATGCGATCCGGCGTCGGCTTCGATTGTTAATAATTAAATTCATAAAACTCACACCGAATCCTATTATACAAATAGTGCCGAAAAGATTGAGATTGTTTTTTAATCGAGTAATTTTAGGAGAAAGGCGATAAATACTGAGCCAGTTATATCAGGGCCTTAAAAGACATGGTTATCACTTGCCTTTATGTTGATGAAGTTCTTACTAAAGGCGAAAAACTTTGAATGGCTACAAAGAGCAGACTCATTACCTTGGGCGGGTTTCGCGTAAACACCAAACCCCAGGATATAACAGTGACCACCTATTCCAACTCAGGTGGCAGGGATTCGCGTTCCAATTGTCGTCTTGCGAGTTCTGATTTTATTTGGGCGTTGGTGTTAAAGCTGCGTAGGATATTGAGAAGCTCGCCTTCAATATTGATATTAAATCTGAACGGTTGGTTGTTTAAAACGTCTTTATTGCTGCCGTCAAATTCCATGCCGACTTCGATCGCGCCGTCGAGCGGGCCATCAATTTTTGCGGTCAGCGATCGGTAATTAAAATCTTGTAGCGCGTCGAAGGCCATTTTCGCATATTCATTGCTCGCGCTGGCGGCATTGGTTTGTTTGGATTGATATTTTATCGTGCCGCCATCTTTCACCGTCAGATAACCCCCATCGACATTCACGTCTACGCCCGACAGCGTGATAGGCAAGACCCCTTCAATATCCCCTGTGGCCTCAAGCGCGCCGTCCCCAACGTCATTGAGAAATTCACCCAGAGAGACTTTTTCCATCCGCATGACAACGCGGTTTTGCGCGGCGGAATAAAGCCAGTCAAAAGGGTCTAAAGATATTGCGCCTGCCCCTAGCGGCCAGCGCGCATTATAGACTTTGACGCCGTCAGGGATAAGTTCAAATTCTACGACTCCATTCTCGAGTGGGAAGCCGGGATCAAATTTTGCCACGGTTAATGTTTGGCGGCCTTGGCTTTGTAGCGGGAAGAAAGAGGAAAAGCTTAGCTCTGTATTCACGTCAGTAAGCGGGCCGGGAAGGGTACCAAAATTCATCGACTTTAATTGCGCCGTACCAGAAGATTGCAGGGGCTGCCCCGCCGCGAATGCCAGTTTGATTTGCGCGCTAACTGTGCCGTCAACTTCCGCGATTTTGCCCTTAAGGGCTTTGACGAGGTCTTGGGGCTGTAGAGCCGTTGGCGAGAAGCGAAGCTGGGGAATATCAACATCCGCTGTCCCCGTGCCAGAGGCGAAATTATAAGAAACATTAATGGGCGTTTCTTCGCCAAAAGGAAGATTGGTACGGGCGCTGCCCGTAAAGGCTCCGCCTTTGGAATTGACGATACCCGTCATAGGTAACTCGGGCAGGGCGTCGCCTATGAATTTCACGCGGCCTCTATTTTGATCACCGGGACTATATTCCATATTGAAATCATCGGGCGTTCCGCTGGCTTTAATAGCGAGGTTTTTGGCCGTGACTAATTGGGTCTTTGCGTGGGCCGTAGGGGCGTTCATTGTAAAGCGCACATCTTTGTCTGGCTCTCGCCAGAGCTCTAAGCTCATATCCGGCATGCGAATATCTGTTCCGGGGCCGGGCGTATCTTCGGAGCAAATTTTGGAATTTTGCGCGTTAAGCTCCCAATTTTGTTTCGCCTTATTCAGCGTGGCTGAAATATCGAGCGTTTCAAAACTCATGCCCAGGTTACGCTTATTTGGGCGGTCGATGGCAATGAAGGCGGTCTCTGCTAGTTTAGCTGTTATCTGTGATGCGTTTCCTTTGCGTCTATAAATGGGCCCTGTGGTCAAGAGCCGTCCCGAGACATCTTCGGCGCGCCATTGCGTATCTGTGTAGATGCGAGATATTTTTATGGGGGCATCATCTTTTGGGACAAAGCGCATGACGGTTTCCCCGCCCTCTATGTTCATGGTCAATTCCCCGCCTGTGACAAGCCCCGTCACAACGGCGCCGGGCAGGCTGCCATCATAATTAATGGCGCCTTTTATCCGCAGCTCACGTGACGGGCCGCCTTTATAGACCGCCTCGGCTTGAAAGGGGGAGAGCCGCGCGGGAGTATTATCAACGCCGTCACTGGCCCATTCTTGGTCAGTGCGAATATCGGCTGAAAACCGTTTAACACCGCCCAGCTGCCATCCGTTTTCTGAATGGGCGCTCATATCGGCCTCGCGTAAACTAAATCCTGCTGGCTTTGATAAATCGGCATGAAAGGCCAGCCGGACTTCTTTTTGAGTACGGTCAAATGCGTAAAGCGGGCCCCAATCCGTTTGCCTTAGATTAAGAGTAGTGTTTTTGGCGTTTAAAATAGCGGGCTTTTGTAAGGCGATAATAAGTCCATCTTTATTAAGCTCCGCTCTGCCGCTGCCCTGAAAATCACTCTTCTCTAGGAGCTGGCCGATATGATGTGTCAGCTCTGGCCCAAAGTTTTGAGCGATGGGTGCGGCGCTCAGGGCTTGGCTAAGACTGAGCGTTTGCGCCAAGTCTCGCCGTCTTATGGGATCGGGTATTGAAAGCTTTGTAATTTGCGATTCCCAGTCCCCCTTGAAAGTCAAAGGATGGCTAAGCGCCTTGTTATGGATTATCTCTCCGCTCATATCCATTTCCCCGTCGTCAGTAATGAGCTGCGCTGTGATGAGCGAGGAGAAGGTGATTTCGGTATTGCCTGATACCGTGAGCTTATCTCCGCGTCTGACGGGGACTATATCGGCAATGATGTTTAAGTCGCTAGCGTCTAATGCGGGGTGGTTAATGGAGGATAGCTTTAGATTTGTTTTAATCTGGGGGGCTTCATTTTTGAGTGTTATATTGACATCACCAGCGCCATTAATGACCCAATCCGCATAGGTAAGTTTTGTTGGTAGAACTTTAAGCGCGGCCGCGAAGTTGTCAAGGGCGAAAAATTCGCCGTTAATATGGGTTTCGATTGTGCCCATCGGGCTTTGAACGGACAGTTCGCCCTCGATAATTTCAATCCCGCCCGGCGGCACGGTTTGATCTGTTTGGGCATTGTCACTGCTATGGGGCATCCATCCATCTACTATTTTGCCTGTTTCATCGATTGTTATGCGGCCCTTTGGGCGCGTGAAAACAATACGCTGGGCTTTTCCCTTGAGCATATCCCGCCACGCATAATCCGCGACGATTTTTTGCGATGAAAAAAACTCTTCACCGTTTCCTAAAAGGGATATGTCTTCAATGATGGCTTGGGTTTTGCTAACGGAGGTTATGCTCAGCGTGCCGTCAATGCTTTCTTCAGCTAGGGCGTTAATGGCAACATCTTCCATCAAGGCATAACGATGCGTCCAGACATAGGCGGCCGCTATTAGTGCGATAAAACACAGAATGAGGAGGATAATAAAGGTCCAGATGAGAAATCGACCTAGAGGAGAGCGCCGTCTTTTTGACGTCTCTCCCGGATCTGAATTTTCACTCACCAACGCCGTCATTTTTGGTCATCCTTGTGCTATTATCTAACCCATAGGCTTGTTGGCCTGAATGCACTATAAATTTTGTTAATTTTACGGTAGAGACTCTTTTGTGTTAACGTCACATTAGGGATAATGCGGGCAATTAGAGATAGCCTGAGAGCTAGGACCTATAATAAAGAATAAGATGACTCGTGAAACTGAAAATATGACTGTAGAAAATACAGCTGAGACAAAAGCCGCGGATGAGATTAAGGCTGCTCTTGGAGAGAGGCTGCGCGCCTTTTTTGCGATGAATAATACGCGGATTTATAATAATCGCCGCTTTGGATTTTTATTAGCTGGCGGCGCTGCCGTGCTATTGGCGGGATTTGCTCTGCCTAAAAATACAGCAGAGCCCACTATGCTCGTCACAGAGGTTGCGAAGCCTGAAATTGATGTAACCCGTTACGATATGTATCTGGACGATTTTGACGGTGAGACCGCGCCTAACCGCAAGCTTAAAACGCTTAAAGTGAAATCGGGTGATAGTCTTGGCCCGCTCTTACAAAAAAATGGCTTAACGGGTCAGCAAGCCTATAAGGTGACAGAGGCGTTCTCGACTGTGTTTAAGCCGCGCAATGTGCGGGTTGGACAAGAATTCGGATTACATTTCACAGATGGAAACCTAGATCACCTGACATTTAAACCCAATGTAGAAAAAACGATCTTCGTGGACCGTGTTGGTGATACATATGCGGCCCGGGAGATTGCGGCTGAGTTTAAATATGAAACTCTGGCCGTTTCATCTGAAATTTCAAATTCACTTTATGTTGACGCGACCCGCCTAGGCGCGCCTGATAAAGTCGTTGCGCAATTTGCCAATATTTATGAATATTCAGTTGATTTCCAAAGAGATATTCAGCCCGGTGATAAGTTCGAACTTTTTTTCGAAGTGGCCCGCGATCACAAGGGCGAGATTATAAAAGCAGGGGATTTGCTTTATACAAGCTTTAGCCCGCGCGGAAAAAAGACGGATTATTATCTTTATAAAGATGCAAAGGGCCACGAAAATTTTTATGACGCTAAAGGGAAGACGGCTAAACGTAAATTACGGGCAACGCCCGTCAATGGCGCGCGGCTTTCATCGAGCTTTGGACGGCGCAAGCATCCGATTTTGGGTTACCGTAAAATGCATACTGGTGTTGATTTTGCCGCGCCGCGGGGAACGCCTATTTTGGCGGCGGGCTCAGGAACTGTTGAGCGTGCAAATCGCTATGGCGGTTACGGCAATTATATCCGTATTCGTCATACGGATGGCTATAAAACGGCCTATGCGCATCTGAAAAATTTTGCGCGCGGCGTTAAAAAGGGAAAATATGTCAAGCAAGACCAAGTCATTGGGTATGTCGGGACAACGGGGCGATCCACTGGGCCGCATTTACATTATGAAGTTATTCACAATGGAAAGAAAATCAATCCGCGCCGCCTTTCACAATTATCTGGCAAACCTCTAAAGGCGTCAGAGATGCCGTCATTTAAAACACGCCGCGCGGAAATAGATAATATGCGTTTAAAGTCGGAAACAATCACGGCTAAACCCGCAACTGTGGTGATGACGGCGACAGCGCCTAAATAATTGGCTGTGCCCACCTATTGAAAATGGAGACTAACTTATGAAGAATCTCATCAATTTCTTTTTCTCATTTGATAAATTAATGAAGGAAAAACTGATTACGCCATTTTATTGGCTCTCAATCATTTTGGGTGCTTTATATTTCTCGACCATTTTTCTTGAAACAATTTGGTTAGGGCCGCTAGCCAAGATATTAAATGTCTTTACTTTTTTCGTTGCGATTGTTTTTTCTCTCGTCGGTATTCGCCTGCTTTGTGAATTAATGGTCGCTATTTTCCGGATCAATAATAATTTATCTCCTGATGGCGGTAAGTCAGAAACCGCAGATATCGATCCTATGGTTGAAGCGCGTAAGGCCGCTGAAGCGGCTGCGGTAAGGGCGCGTGAAGTAACAAAGACTGCGGGGGAGAAAGCCAGCGCGGCAACAAAAACGGCTGTTGAAAAAACCAAATATGCCGCAGATAGCGCAAAGGATTCTGTCGGTGACGCGGCGGGTAATGCGATGAGCCGCACTAAGACGGCGGCAAAGTCAGCGGTGGGTAAAGCTGAGCTGAAAGCGCCGGTTACAAAAACAACACCTAAGACAACTTCCGCTAAAAAACCAACAGTAAAAACAACGGCTGCTAAACCAACGACAGCAAGAAAAACGACAAGTAAGAAAACACCAGCGAGAAAAGCGCCTGTAAAAAAGCCCACTGTAAAAAAAGTAGCTGAGAAGAAGTCGCCGACCAAGAAAACAGTCTCTGCTAAGCGTAAGCCCAGCCCCAAAACTGGCACGAAAGCACGGCGAGATGCGCAGGGGCGGTTGTTAAAAAAAGACGGAACCCCGCGCAAAAAACCGGGACCTAAAAAGTCTTAATTGAATAGGCCCCGTCTGGGGCCTTATTTATATCTGACACTCACATTTATACAGACAGCCGTCATTGAATGTCTTATGGTTCTTACGAATTGAGTTTGGACTGATGCAATATTTGAAACTTCTAATTTTTGTATTTTCTTGTTTTAGCATTTCTATGTTTGCTGCGGCGCAAACGAATATAGAGAAACCAGATTTTACACTTAAAACAATTGAGCAAAGTCTGAAATCTATAGATGAGAATGATGAGCTGACTGAAGACCAGAAAAAGCAGAGCCGTGGATTTTTAGAATCAGCAGCTTTGGCCTTTGGGAATGCGACCCAGAATAAGGAAAGCGAAGCTCTATTTCGAACAGAATTAGAAAATGCAGTCAGAACATTAAACGGTTTGGAAGGTCAGATCGCAGAGCAACAATCCTTACCAGGGAAGACTTTTACCGGCTCAAACGAACCGATGCGGGAAGAAGCCTTGATCAAGCTAGAGCAGGACCTCATCGCAAGAGAAAGCCGCCTCGCAGCTTTAAGGTCTGAACTTGAGGGATATCAAGAGGGATTACAAAATCTAGCCGTCAGGCAAGTTGCGGCGCCAAATGAGTTGATTGAAACACGCACAAAATTGGGCGAAATAACCTCTCAACTCACAGAACTCGGTATGGGTGAATTAGCGCCTGTTGGCGAAGCGCGGCGCAAAAATTTGATCGCGCGGCGCTATATGCGCGCGACAAATATTTCAGCGCTGGAGCGTGAAATCGCGGGTCTCTCAAAACGCGGCGAAATTCTAACGGCGCGCCGTACGCTTGCGGAATTAAAACTTGAGACGTTAAATGCAGAGGTAAAGTACCTTCAGGAAAAAACAGGTCGCCGCCGTGTTAATGAAGCTGCGCTTGTTAAATCCGATGCTCTAACGACTTTGGGAATCTATGCAGAGGCGCATCCATTGGTACAAGAGATGGCACGGGAAAATGTGGCTCTAGCAGATACGCTTGTTAATCTCGCTTCTGAAGGCACATTGATTTCGAAACAAGGTGCGAATATTCGCTCTCGGCTTGATGATGTCGAAAGCGATCTTAGAGTCGCTCGCGGCTTTATTGGATTGGGGAATTTGGACCGTCAGGCTGGGTCAACATTGCGCCGACTTGCCAACCAATTACAGGCCCCGCAAGTGATTGAAAACCAAATTAATATATCACAAAATGCCTTGGTTGCTTTAACCCAGAAACGTCTTATCGCTCAGGACCGTCTTAGAGATTTACCTTTGGGTCGTCCAGATATAGACACTGCGTTTGCTCTGGCTCAGATTGATGATCCAAATATTCCAGCGTTAGGCGTTAATGATGAAACCTCCTATAGGACTTTATATACTCAGCATCGTGATATGTTGCTACGCGTTTCAAGCGCATCCACCACGCGCATTAATGAAATTGTTGAGCTTCAAAACCAGCAGAAAGGGCTATTAAGTACGACCATAGAATTGAAAGAATTATTAGATGAAAAACTATTATGGGTTCCTAGTGTCCCCGCTGTGAATTTTATCTGGCCACAAAAGGTTCTAAAAGGTGCAGTATCTTTATTTTCGATAAAACATATTAACCTTGTTGCACAGGAGTTCGTGGATCAATCAGCAGTGCTCTGGCCGATATTACTTATTTTTTTAATACTGCTTGGGTCTATTATTGCAATTCGTCCTCGATTATGGACTGATATTTATCGCCGTGAAAAAATGGTTGGCGATGTCAGTAATGATAGTTTTTGGCATACGCCCATGGTTATTCTGGCTTGTGTGATAATCGCGATTCCGTTGCCTTTAGTCTTTTTTACCTTAGCGCTTTGGTTTGGGACTAGTATGTCCCCAGACCCTTTAATTAGTGATATTAGAGATACGTGTCTTTATCTGGCATTTTTTAGTTTGTTCTTCCTTTCTTGGCGGGCTTGGGACCGTGATAAATCACTTTTTGTTTCTCATTATAAATTCCGTGAGGATATACGTAGCGCTTTAAATAAAAATTTCAGATGGTTTATACCCTTAGCGGGCGCTACAACGGCCATAGTTGGCTTAACCGAAGATAGCCGTACACCAGAAATTTATGAAGGCTTGAGCCTGTTTGCTTTCATGGTCTCTGCCTTGGCTTTGGCTGTCTTTAGTTATCGTATTGTTTTTGCAAATAGAGGCAGACTGCCTAAACGCAACGCCCAAAAAGGCGATTTAGCTAAGTATAATATTATTTGGGGCGTCATATTTATCGCGGTTCCGATCCTAGCCATACTCTTTGCCGCGGCAGGATATTACGAGACATCTAACAAAGTTTTGTGGCGTCTATTTATATCAGGTTGGCTATTTTTGCTGACTTTTGTGGTGCATGGATTTATCCGCCGTACGGTTCTTGTGGCTCAAAGACAATTAGCTTTGCGGGAGGCGACCGCGAAACGAGACGCCGCGGTGCGCGCAAGAGAACAAAAGGCCGCGGCCGAAGAACGCGGCGAGACCTTACCGCTTCCGCCGCCTGTGGATACGAGTAAAATTGATATTAAGGTTATCTCGCACCAGTCCTCACAACTCCTAAATACTTTAGTCATTATTGGCTTTGCTGGCTTGATGTGGATGATTTGGTCAGATTTGTTACCGGCGCTTTCAGTTTTTAATGATGTTGTAATTGGCAGCTATACGGGCCAAGTTTTTGATGATGGCGGGGCAATAGTAGACACCAAAGTCCCGATTACGCTTTGGAATTTGATGCAATCAGCGGTGATATTGGGATTAACCTTTATCGCGGCTAAAAACCTTCCTGGCTTTTTAGAGGTATTTGTTCTTAATCGGGCGGGTATAGATGCAGGTACGCGATATGCGATACGTACAGTATTAGGTTACATTATTGTTGCAGCAGGCATTATTATTGGCTTTGACCGTTTGGGATTACAATGGTCTCAATTACGATGGATTGTAACAGGGCTGTCTGTGGGTATTGGTTTTGGTCTTCAAAAAATTATCGCCAATTTTGTCTCTGGTTTAATCATATTGTTTGAGCGGCCTATTAGGATTGGGGATTACGTTACAATTGGTGAGCAAAGCGGCACGGTCTCTCGTATTCAAATAAGAGCCACAACGTTAAGCGATCTTGAGAACCGTGAAATATTAATTCCCAATGAAGCGTTGATTGGTGAACGCGTTACGAATTGGACATTGTCAAATTCTGTGACACGCCTAACGGTTCCAGTTGGAATTGCTTATGGGTCAGATTCAGATGCCGCAGGTGAGCTTATGCTCGACACACTTAAGAATAATCCAAAAGTGCTAGATAATCCGCCGCCACAAGTTTTGTTTATGGGATTTGGGGAAAGTTCTTTAAATTTTGAGCTCCGAGCTTTCTTGCGTAATTTTGATGATAGGGTGCCCGTCAGGCACAGCATTCATTCGGATATTTATAAAGCCTTAGAGGCTGCAGGTATCTCTATACCCTTCCCGCAGCGTGATTTAAATATCGTAAGTCATGTTGATGCTAAACCTACCCCTAAGGCGTCGAGCTCCAAGAAGAGTCCAAAGGCGACATAATTGTGATTTCAAAAATTTACAGATTTGGCTTGTTGCCAATCCTGATATCTTTTCCTGCTTGGGCGCAAGTCCCCGACGATGATACGATAATTGTTGAAGGTATCTATGATGAGACGGTTACCCTTAAAGAGGTTGCGGGGAGTGTCGATGTTTTATCAGGTGAGGCTTTAGAAACCATTGCTCTCATCCATCCATCCGAGGCTCTTAATCGCGTTGCAGGGGTCAATATTCACCGTGGCTCGGGTCAGGAACATTTAACGGCTATTCGTTCGCCCGTTTTAACGGGCGGGGCTGGGGCAGGTTCGTTTCTTTATCTTGAAGACGGGGTGCCCTTACGCGCGGCGGGCTTTGCAAATGTGAATGGATTATTTGAGGCTGGAACTGAATTTGCTGGCCGCCTAGAAGTGTTTAAAGGGCCAGGGCCAGCGCTTTATGGGTCGAATGCAGTCCACGGCTTGATAAATGTTCAATCAGCCTCTGTTGACGGCTCTAATAATGTGACGGTTTTGGGAAGTGAAGAGGGATTGATTTCCGCAAATGCCTCTATAGGTCTGAGTCATAATTTGAGGGCTTCAGCATCTGTCGTTTCAGATAGTGGCTTTCGCGATGATAGCGGCTTTGATCAACAAAAATTTCAGCTGAAATATGAAAATGATTTGGGGCCATGGCGCGTTGAGGGGCTATCATCTTTCAATAATTTGAACCAAGAGACGGCGGGTTTTGTTCAAGGCGACAACGCTTATCTTGATGATGATATCAGGTTTACAAACCCTAACCCCGAAGCGTTTCGGGACGGGAAGAGCTACCGCGTACAGGCCAGATTTGAACGTGAATTTGGTGATAAGACACTCGCGCTCACACCCTTTGCCCGGCGCGCGGAGCTGAGATTTCTTCGTCATTTCGTTCCGGGACAGGCCTTGGAAGAAAATGAGCATAGCTCGCTTGGCCTGCAATCGGCTTGGTATGGCGAGGGGCTGAATATTGGCGCTGATATTGAATTCACTAAAGGCTCGCTTTTTGAATTCCAAGAAAACCCTAACCGCTTCTCATTTGTGCAGGGCCTGCATTATGATTACGCAGTTAAGTCGGTGGTTGCCGCCGCCTATGTTCAAAATGAATTTAATTTAAGTGACAAGCTTTCGCTAGACCTAGGCGCGCGCGCGGAATTTACCAATTATGATTATGATAACCAAGCCAGTGACGGCGTTTCGGGACGGTTTATCAGAACGCCGGATAGGTCTGATGACTTCCTAACGATTACGCCTAAGGCGGCGCTCAGATATGACATCAATAACCAGACGAATTTTTACCTCAGGGCCGCGAGAGGCTCACGCGCGCCTCAGGTCACGGACCTTTATTCAGTACAGCTTTCTCAAGTGGCGGGTGAAGCCGATGTTGAAACACTGGATAGTTTAGAGGCGGGCCTGAAGACGGAACTCGGTCTTTTTGATATTGAGCTCGCGGCCTATCAGCAATGGAAAGACAATTTCTTCTTTCGCAATGCAAATGGCTTTAATGTCGTCAACGGGAAAACCAAGCATAGCGGGCTCGAGTTTAGTTTTAACGGCGCGCTCACGCCTTGGCTTGACATTTCTGGTGATGGAACCTTGGCCAAACATAGTTATAATTTTACGGAAATAACGGGCTCTGCCGCCAATAATATCACGGAGGGCGACCGCGTGGATACGGCGCCTGATACCCTTGCCCATATGCGCGTGACGGTTAAACCAAACTCTGATTGGCGGGCCGAGCTGGAATGGCGTCATGTGGGTAAGTATTTTACAAACCCTGGAAATACGGCGCGCTATCCTGGCCATGATATATTTGTGCTTCGAAGCAATTACGCACTTTCTGAAAAGCTAAGCGTATTTGGCCGTATCGATAACCTCTTTGATAAACGCTATGCTGACCGCGCCGATTTTGCCTTTGGCAATGAACGTTATTTTCCGGGTCGCCCCCGTACAGTGTTCTTAGGCTTGTCATCTGACTTTTAAGGGCCTATCCCGCCAACATGAATATTCCTGATATTAAACTCGCCCAAGTGGTTGACCGTTTTGAGCAAATCGAAGCCCGAATGGGCGCGACCACAGATGGCGAAGAAATTGTCAAGCTGGGCAAAGATTATGCCGAGCTAAGGCCTGTGGCTGAGGGTGTGCGTAAGCTCCAATCCATTCGGGCCGAAATGGAAGATCTGAAAGCCATGCTCGATGATCCCGAAATGGGTCCCATGGCGAAAGAAGAGTTACAAGGCTTAAAGGACGCCTTGCCTGCGATTGAAAAAGAAGTTTCTCTTTTGCTCTTGCCCAAAGATAAAGATGATAACGCTTCAGTCATTCTCGAAATTCGGGCGGGGACGGGAGGCGACGAGGCGGCTATTTTTGCGGGCGATCTTTTCCGTATGTATGCGCGCTATGCCCAGCTTCAAGGCTGGAAGGTCGAGGTCGAGAACGATTCCGAAGCTGATATGGGCGGCTATAAAGAAATCATCGCCTCAGTTTCGGGCAATGGTGTTTATGGGCGGCTTAAATTTGAATCAGGCGTCCACCGCGTCCAGCGTGTTCCTGTCACTGAAACACAGGGCCGTATTCATACATCTGCGGCGACGGTGGCTGTCCTACCAGAGCCCGAAGATATTGATACAGGCTTTTCCATGAATGATGTGCGTGTTGATACAATGCGCGCTTCTGGTGCGGGCGGGCAGCACGTCAATAAGACGGACTCAGCTGTGCGCATGACCCATATTCCAACGGGGGTTGTTGTTGTCTGTGATGCAAAATCTCAACATATGAACAGAGCTAACGCGGAACGTCTGCTCAAGATGAAACTCTATGATATGGAAAAACAGAGACTAGATGCTGAACGCGCGGATGAGCGTAAAGGACAAGTTGGCTCAGGGGACAGGTCCGAGCGGATTAGAACTTATAATTACCCCCAAGGCCGCGTCTCGGATCACCGCATTAATCTGACGCTTTATAAGCTCGATAAAATCGTGGCGGGTGATGAGCTCGGCGAAGTCATTGATGCTCTTATAGGTGAAGACCAAGCCAGCAAGCTCGCAGCCATGGAGGCCGAAGGCTAAGAGGCCTTAATTTCGCGAATTATTTTTAGGCCCTGAATTTGGCTTACGCCCGCGGTTTTTCTTACCATAACGCTGATGCGGTTTTTTGGGCTCACTTGGATTTGACCCATCCTTAGATTTACCTGGTTTATTATCCGCGCCTTCGCGTGGTTTTTTACGTGAATGTTGCTGGGCGTGCTTGGCTTGATTGCGTGCTTTTCGCGCTGCGCGGGATTCGTTGTCCCATTTTGGTTTTTTTGCCTTTTTACTTTTGGTCTCCGTCTCAGCTGATTTTGATTCAGAGCCTTGCCCCCCTTTAGGGCTTACGCGGCTACGCGGCTTTTCATCCTGATTCCAAGATTTATGTGAGGGTTTATCGCGTCTTTTCGTGCCGCCATATGAGCTGGATTTTTCAAAGTTTGAATCCTGCTGTGAGTCTTTGTTTGGACCTTTACGGTGAGATTTGCGCTCACTTAAGTCTTTTGGTTTATCTTTTTGTTTTTGATCTTTTGAGAAACGGGCCTTTTTCTTTTTTGATTTCCCGCGGCCTTTTCTAGGGTCGGGTTGAGGTTTAGGCGGGGGCGGCAAAGCTTTTCGCGATTTGAGCGCGGCGACTTTCTTTTGAAACTCTTCGGGCAAAGGCACGACAGGAATTGCGGTTTTTAGTAGTTTTTGGATATCTTTGAGATATTTGCTTTCATCTTTGGAGACAAAGGCAATGGCTTTCCCCTCACGGTTGGCCCGCGCTGTTCGGCCAATACGGTGAACATATTGCTCGGGTACATTTGGAATTTCATAATTTATGACATGGCTAATGCCTTCAATGTCAATACCGCGCGCGGCAATATCGGTAGCGACCATGATTGTCACATCACCATCGCGAAAGGCTTGGAGCGCGCGTTGCCGCTGACCTTGGGATTTATTGCCGTGAATAGCGACGGCCAGAATACCCACTTGGGCAAGGCGCTTTACGACGCGATCTGCGCCGTGTTTTGTGCGCGTAAAAACAAGGGCGCGGTTAACATCAGGCTCAAGCAAGGTCAGGGATAAGAGGCCTTGTTTTTCCGCTTGATTAATCATGATGACTTGTTGGGTCACGCGTTCAGCCGTTGAATTTGGCGGCGTGACTGAAACGGTAACGGGATCGGTTAGGAATTGCCCTGCTAGTTTTTTAATGGCGGGGACCATGGTGGCTGAAAAGAAAAGTGTTTGGCGGTCTTTGGGAACAAGCGGGACAATTTTTTTCAGGGCATGAATAAAACCCATATCCATCATTTGATCGGCTTCATCCAAGATCAAAACTTCTACGTCTTTGAGGGTTATGGCTGTGCGGTCCAATAAATCTATGAGGCGCCCAGGCGTTGCGACAAGAATATCATTGCCGCCCACGAGTTTTTTTATCTGCCGCGAAATAGGCACGCCGCCAAAGACTGTGGTTACGGATAGGCCGTCAATTGTACGTCCATAATCGCGAAAGCTAACCGCGATTTGTGAGGCCAGTTCGCGGGTCGGCGCAAGCACAAGGCACCTTGCGCCGCGTTTGGGAGCGCCGCGGTCATCACTGCAAATATGGCTCAGCGTTGGCAGCGCAAAAGCCGCCGTCTTACCTGTCCCTGTTTGGGCAATCCCCATTAGGTCTCTTCCCTTTAAAACATCGGGAATAGCCTGAGCCTGAATGGGGGTTGGCGTGGTATATCCCAATAAGTCCAAAGCTTTGTGAAGCTGCGGGGCAAGGGCGAGGGATTTAAAGTCAGACATTGGGCTCATTTCAGGTGACCCTGAATGAGTCAATTATGTGCGCGGGCGTTAGGCGTGTTAGGCGGGAATGTCAATTCATCCCGCACACATATACGGCTTGATATGAATTCACCGAAGTGAATAAGGGATCATACGCGGCCATATATGCATGGGCTCAGGGGTCTATTGACCCCCTCACTTGTCACAAGATAGCTCGAAGGATTAATCTTGTTTCACACTCATAGGTAGTATAAAATGCCTAAAGAAGGATTACGGATTAAGGTTAAACGCTAAAATTATTTAGCGTGATCTGAGGGCCGTTATTAGCTCTTCCCCTTTTTCATTTTTCAAAGCTGCGCAAAGCTCAATCGCCTCAACTGATTGGGCTAGGCTTCGCTCATATCCCGGAATGACATTGGCTTGACTTTCAAAGAAGTCTGCAACTTCATCTCGTCTCTCTTTCGAGCAAAACCCTTGGGCAAAGCCGGGCATTCTGCCCACGCGCACATCAGGGACTTTGCGTTTTACAAATGTTGCAAAATTATCTTTCAGCCACGCCCATGTTGCCTCGCCATGCAGGCGTGATCCAATCAATCCTGCAATGAGCGTATTGGATTGACGGCCCGTAAAAGGGCTGTCCTCGGCAATGGCCAAGTCTCGTAATTTGGCCGCTATCTTTGTATCCGTAGTTGAGGCAAGCGCTGCGAGCGCCGCGCCTTTTTCAAAAGGAGATCCACGCTTAATCAACCCAATGAGCGGGTCAAATGCTTTATCACCTTGGGCTTTCATAGCCTCGCTTAAAGCCAGTCTTAAAAGGTTTGTTTTAACCACGGATTTGGATGTCTTACCGTTCAGGCCCAAATATAGCGCCCCGCGCTGGGCGTAATCTTTCGCAAGGGTTTTATCCCCACCGCGTGTGACAAGATTAGCTGCCAATCTGGGTACTAATAAATTACCTTCAACCGTATCTTTCCCAAGATTTGCCTTATAGCGCGCGCTATACATGTCTTGGACAAGGCGTGCTAAATCTTCATCTGCGCCTAGATGCGTGTCCATAAAGCCGAGCAAATCTCCCGCATTAGACGCAACTTCATAGTCTGGGTGTTTGGCAAAGGCTTCCATGCCTTTAAGATAGACATCACTATCAACGCTGCCCGAACGATAGGCTGCCAGCAGGCTGTCTTGAACGGTGAGGACTTCGCGGGTGTTGAGCTTATCAAGGTTAGAGAGAAGTTTATCCCATTCACTATTGTCCATAGTAAATCGGTAATAACCAGCCCCATCAGCATTTACTGAAAGGTAAGAGCGACATTCATTGCCAATCACTCCTTCCCCAAGCTTAGGTAGCTTGGAGATAAATTCGACTTCTAGGGTCTTTTTATCTAACATCAAACACTGTTTAGCTTTGGCGCCACTTTCGGAACCATAAGATACACAAACAGGGATTTTCCATATTTGATGTTGTTTTGTTTTCGACCCCATTGGCGCATAACGACTTTGGGAAAGTGTTACAGCAATCGTATCACAATGTTGCGCCCCGCTAATTTGTTCTAAGTTCACCAAAGGCAACCCTGGCTGATCGACAAAGCTCTTCATAGCGGCGACTACGTCTTCATTGCCTGACCCGTCGGCTATAGATTGGAAAAAATCATCGCCCGTTGCGACGCCGTCTGCATAGCGCTCCATATGCAGGCGCACGCCTTTGCGAAATTTGTCTTCCCCAACAAAGCTTTCAAACATATCCAGCACGCCCCCGCCTTTGCGGTAGGTAATGCCGTCAAATTGATCCATCACATTTTCAGACCGCTTTAGGGGTTCGCGCACTTTGCGTGTGGTAGACAGCGTATCAATATTCATGGCCCCTAATGAGGCGTTGAGAGTCATGTTGCCGAAATTACCATCTGGTTTCCACAGGGTCAGGCTCTTATTGCCCATCCACGTGGCGAAGGCTTCATTAAGCCAGATATCTTCCCACCAGACAGGGGTGACCAGATTCCCAAACCATTGATGAGCCAGCTCATGAGCGTGAACGCGGGCATAGCTACGTTTTTGCGAAAGCGGGGCGTCTGCATCAAGTAAAAGAAGCGACTCGCGGTACACAATCGCGCCGGGGTTTTCCATCGCGCCAAAGGCGTAATTAGGCGCTGCGATTAAATCGAGTTTTTCATAAGGATATTCAGTGCCGAAATACTCTTCGAGGGCCGTTAAAATACCTTCCGTATTCGCCAATGCATAAGTCATGCGTATGCCTTCGCCTTTGGCGGCAATGCCGCGCAGCTTTATCGGACGTTTGCGAATATCATTGGGCGGGATATCGCCAAAATCGACGACATCATATGGTCCTGCGCCAAAGGCCACCAGATAAGTGGGTAGAGGCCGCGTTGTTGCAAAATCATGCTTTATCCAGCCATCGTCTAATTTTGTCGCTTTGATTTCCGGCGTGTTGGCATAGACAAAATCATCTGGCGGCGCGGTAATAGACAGCGTGAAGGGGACCTTATATTTAGGCTCGTCAATGCTTGGAAAAGCTTCGCGCGCGCCCAGAGGTTCAAATTGGGTGACGATGTAACCCTCTCCGCCGCGTTTAACTTGATAGGCCGAATTTAAAGCTTGATTATAAGGCGTTTCATAAACCAGCTTCAAGGTTGCCTTACCAGCGGGGAGCACAGAATCAGATGAGAGATATGAAATTCCTGACGGGGCCTCAGCCGTTGGTAATTCTGTGAAGCCCAAGACTGTCTCTGTCTCGCCGCGTATGGCGGTGGCAGAGCTTACGCGCATCTCTTTTCCGTGGAGCCAGATTTTGTCCGTTGGTTTTTGAATATCGACGTCAATTTCAACGACGCCGCTAAAGCCTTTCGTGTCTGCATCCATGCGCATATCAAGACGATAACTTTGCGGCACAACATTACCCGAGAGCTGCGCATGTGGTGTGTCTTCAATACGAAATATTGATATAACGTCTTTATTGGCTGTGTCATTTAGGCTTGCGTCAGAGCAGGCGGCAATCCCTAAGCATAGGCTCGTTACCAATGTGAAATTTCGTAAAGCTGTCATGTGTCATCTCATTTTATCTTGGGGTGACCTAACTTGCTTTGATGTTTGAACCAAATTATTTCTGGGGTATCGGGATTGTCCCCATTGACTAATTTAAAAAAGACGTCACCTTTCCTATAAAATCTGGGGAGATGATTATGAGAATAAAGTTAAGCATTAAAAATTTGACTGCTGCATTGGTTTTAGCGAGCTGCGGAAATAATACGGCGCAAAATTTAGGCGAAAACCTCTCGGAAAATTCATCATATCAGGAAACGCTTTTAACGCAGCTTATTGATGCCAAGCCCGGCGATGTGATTACGGTGCCTGCAGGGACTTATAACTTTGATCGCGGTCTTAGCTTGACAGTTGACGGCGTCACAATTCGCGGGGCGGGGATGGATAAAACGGTCCTAAGTTTTAAAGGACAGGTCAGCGGCGCGGAAGGCCTGCTTGTTACGGCGTCTAACTTTACGATCGAAGATATTGCATTTGAGGACACCATTGGCGACGCGATTAAAGTCAATGAAGGCGACAATATTGTTTTCCGTAACGTGCGCACGGAATGGACAAATGGTCCTGATACTAAAAATGGCGCTTACGGGCTTTACCCTGTTCAAACGACAAATGTCCTGATTGAAGGCTGCGTGGCCATCGCGGCGGCGGATGCGGGAATTTATGTAGGCCAATCTAAAAACGTCATCGTGCGCAACAATCGCGCTGAATATAATGTGGCGGGAATTGAAATTGAGAATACACAAGGCGCAGATGTTTATAACAATATAGCCGTGAATAATACGGGCGGAATTCTCGTCTTTAATATGCCAAATCTAACGCAATATGGCGGAGATGTGCGGGTATATGACAATGAGGTTTATGAGAATAATACAAAGAATTTTGGGCATAAAGGCACGCCTGTTGCCAGCATACCAGCAGGGTCAGGGATTGTCGTCAATTCGCATGATAAGGTCGAGATATTCAACAATGACATTCGTGATCACAAAACTGCAAATGTCATTATTTCATCCATTTTTACCTCTAATTACGCCGAGGGCGGAATGGAAGAGACCTTCGATCCATATCCTGAACAGATTAGTCTTCATAGCAATCGTTATACGGGCGGCGGGAACTCGCCTGACGGCCTTGACCTTAAGGCGCTAAAGACAGCGATGTTTGGCCTTAAAGGTAAGTTCCCTGATGTTCTCTGGGATGGATATATCAATGAAAAGCTGGAGAGCGCACAAATCTGTATCCAAGATGATGTCGAGGTTTTGAACGCGGATATGCCGGGCGGAAACAAAAACCCGCGTGTTGAAGGCGAGCCATTTGCGTGTAAGCTTGAACCATTACCCGCCATTACGCTCGCCTCTGTTGAATGAGAATATTAGGCTGTCTTGCTGCGCTTTTCCTCGCTACGTGCGGCGGGCAACAGCTAAACCCGACTTTTCACGCCGATGAAAATCCAACCGCTCTAAGCGCGTGGGGCGTTGTCAATGTCAAAGATAATGAATTGGCGCTCGGCAAAGACGTGCTGCCTTATGCGCTTAATACGCCTTTATTTACCGACTACGCCCATAAGCTTCGCACGATCTGGATGCCCAAGGGCATGTCCGCGGCCTACCGTGAAGGGGACGTGCTGGAGTTTCCCATTGGGACCATCATCTCAAAAACATTTTATTACCCCGTCGGCAGTGATGGAACGGTTCTGAAGGCAAAAGATAGTCAGCCCGTGACGCAAAATACCGGATTAAACCTGACCGCGCATAAACTTATTGAAACCCGTTTGTTAGTGCGGCGAGAGGCGGGATGGGAACCCCTATCCTATGTCTGGAACGCCGATGAAACTGACGCCAAGCTCACGCGTATCGGCGCTATTCTTAAGCTGACTTTAAAGGACATAGATACTGAAACAGATTTTAATTACGTTGTCCCAAATATCAATCAATGTGCGGGATGTCATGCGCCCAATAATACTACGCGCGAAATATCGCCCATAGGGCCAAAGCCGCGCCATTTAAATGACGATTATGTTTATGCAGGCGGGGCCATGAACCAGATAGATAAATTGATACAGATAGGGTTCTTGGGCGAGACGCCAAAAATTCGTCCCCGAAACGCAATTTGGACGGATGTGTCTGAAACGGTTGAGGCGCGCGCGCGAGCTTATCTTGATGCTAATTGCACACATTGTCACAACCCTGTCGGCCCTGCTGATACCTCTGGTTTGCATCTCAACCCTGAAAATAAAAGTCTGCCACATCTGGGCATATGTAAAAATGCTGTCGCTGCGGGCGGCGGCACGGGCGGGCGTAAATATGATATTATGCCGGGCGAGCCTGAAAACTCTATTATGATTTACCGCATGGCCTCGCGCGATCCCGGCAAAATGATGCCTGAACTTGGCCGTAGTTTAACTGATAAAGAAGGCGTGCAGCTTTTAGAGGCCTGGATTGCGGCTATGGAGCCTGTGTGCGAGTGATTTAACTGCAGTTAAGCGGATTTGCGGCCCGATAATTGCAATGTGTGCGATATGAAGAAAATATCTATTACGATATCGCTTGCCATTATCATGTCGACCCTTTCCATAGGACGTGCTGAGGCGGTTAGGTCCAGTGATCTGTGCAAGGTTCCGAGTAAAACGGCAAGTCAGGTGATGGTGCCTTTCATTGAGACGCCAGATAAGTTTTTAAAGGAATCGCTGAAGGAGAATCATACAATCCGGAATTTTAAGGCTGTAAAGTCACAAGATTTTGGTGAAGCCTATTTTCTGGCTGGAGAAATTGTCAATAAGACAACGAATAAATCTCGTGGCATAGGTGTTTGGTTCGCGCCAGATGGATATGCCATGCCGGGACCAGCGACGAAGTTCTCAACTTTTCTCTCTGCCAATATAGGCCGCACGACTTGGGACGATTCTGGCAATGGCTATAAAATTAAAAAAGACGTCACCAAAAAATCACATGGCTATAAGGAAGTTCTGAGCTGTTATAAATAAAGCTACCAAGCTTTCTTAAATTCAGACAAAGCTTCAATGTCAAAATCCGCCTTATGCATTTTCCCATTACGGTCAAACCATTGGCAAGAAATTTTACCATCTTGAATACCCGCTAAGGCCGTCATTTTCGGTCCGCCGCTGTTCAGGCGAACAACTGTCCCTTTTTTGAAATGTGATGTTTCTGACACTAATTATCATCCATTTTAAGCGCGGCGATAAAGGCTTCTTGCGGAATTTCGACTTTACCGAATTGGCGCATGCGCTTTTTACCCTTTTTCTGCTTGTCCAAAAGTTTGCGTTTACGCGACGCGTCACCGCCGTAACATTTTGCGGTGACGTCTTTACGCATCGCCGCAATCGTTTCACGCGCAATGATACGTCCGCCAATGGCAGCTTGGACAGGTATTTTAAAGAGGTGACGCGGGATAAGGTCCTTGAGGCGTTCGCACATTTGGCGTCCGCGGCTCTCAGCATTATTTCGGTGCACAAGCATTGAGAGCGCGTCCACAGGATCGCCATTGACCAAGATGCTCATCTTGACCAAATCGCCTTCTTTGAGTCCGATCGATTGGTAATCAAATGAGGCATAGCCTTTGGAAACGGATTTGAGGCGGTCGTAAAAATCAAAAACAACTTCATTTAGCGGAAGCTCATATTCGACCATTGCGCGCGAGCCGACATAGGATAGCCCCGTTTGAATGCCGCGCCGATCCTGGCAGAGCTTTAAAATGCCGCCAAGATAATCATCGGGCGTCATAATAGTCGCTTTAATCCAAGGCTCCTCAATATATTCGATTTGCATCACATCTGGCATGTCAGCCGGATTGTGCAGCTGCATCTCGGAGCCATCACGCATCTTTAATGTGTAAACAACGGATGGCGCTGTTGTAATGAGGTCGAGATTAAATTCCCGCTCGAGCCGTTCTTGAATAATCTCTAGATGTAAGAGACCGAGAAAGCCGCAGCGAAATCCAAAACCAAGGGCTGCGGATGTTTCCATCTCATAACTAAAGCTGGCATCATTCAGACGCAGGCGCCCCATAGCCGCGCGTAAGTCCTCAAAATCAGCTGCATCGACGGGGAATATTCCGCAAAACACAACGGGCTGAGCCGGTTTAAAACCATCTAGTGCGATGGGCGTGGGGCGCTTATCTTCTGTGATAGTGTCGCCAACGGCGGCGTCAGCGACTTCTTTGATCGAGGCTGTTAAAAACCCGACTTCGCCGGGCCCAATGCTGGCGGTATCTGTTGGTTTAGGTAGAAAATGTCCGACTTTATCAACAGTATAGCTTGCGCCGGTATTCATTGTCCGAATGCGCATGCCTTTTTTGACGGTACCTTCAATGACGCGAAATAAAACAACCACGCCCATATAGGTGTCATACCAGGCATCCACAAGCATGGCTTTTAGCGGCGCGCTGGCGTCTTGCTCTGGCGGCGCGGGTAATCGCTCACAAATCGCTTCAAGAACGTCTTCAATCCCAATACCGGATTTTGCGGAACATTCAATGGCGTCAGTGGCGTCAATGCCAATGACTTCCTCTATTTGCGCGCGTACGCGCTCTGGCTCAGCTGCGGGCAGGTCAATTTTATTTAAGACAGGAATAATCTCATGATCATGCTCTATGGCTTGATAGACATTGGCAAGTGTCTGCGCTTCGACGCCTTGGCTGGCATCGACGACGAGAATAGAGCCTTCACAAGCCGATAAGCTGCGAGAGACTTCATACGCAAAATCAACATGTCCCGGTGTATCCATTAAGTTGAGAATATAGGTCTCATCGTTCTTGGCTTTATATTCGAGACGCACAGTCTGGGCTTTAATTGTAATGCCGCGCTCTTTTTCAATATCCATATTGTCGAGCACCTGCTCGCTCATTTCACGGTCAGATAACCCGCCCGTAAACGAGATTAGGCGGTCTGCCAATGTTGATTTCCCATGATCGATATGGGCAACAATAGAAAAGTTTCGTATGTTTTTCTGTGTAGTCATCAGCGCCGTATTTATACGGGCTAGACGCGAATGCAAGCGGGGAATAGAGACGATGATCCCAGTATGAGTGATTAACTCTACCAGCCTTTAATGTTGATAATGATGATAGCCTTGTCTAAATCGGACCTATGACAAAAACCGAAACCTATAAAGAGGTCGCAGCTCAGATATCGGCGGTTATTGACGGAGAAACCTCTGTGACCGCGCGCTATGCAACGGCGGCGTGTTTACTCAGTGAAGCCTTTGATGACTTCTTCTGGACCGGATTTTATGTCGTGGATCCCCTAAAGCCAACGGAACTTGTTGTTGGCCCCTATCAGGGGTCACTTGGATGTCTTCGCATTCCTTTTGGTAAGGGGGTTTGCGGGACTTGTGCAGAAAAAGGCGAAACGGTAATTGTAGAGAATGTGCATGCCTTTGCTGGCCATATTGCATGTGATAGCCGGTCTAATTCTGAAATTGTCGTCCCAGTCTTTGATAAGGACGGTCATTTGGCAGCCGTACTTGATGTTGATTCAACAGAGTTTGGGGCTTTTGATCAAGAAGACAAGGCTGGCTTAGAGGTGATTTGCCAAACATTATTGGCATAGCCTAATTTTAAAACTAGGGGATAATGCGAATTTAATTTGCTATGGGCCATTAAAATCGTAATCTGAACGACACAATAAGAAACGGAAAAACGCGACCATGAGATATCGGCTATTATGGATGGTATTATTAGGGCTTGGTTTAGCTTTCATCCTTTTGGTTGGTGTTCAATTTACATCCGCTGTGTCGAATAATCCTATCGTTTCTGATAATCCAATAATTTCAGATGAAGAAACATCATCGGGACTGAGCGATGACGCAGTTGGTTCTGGCTCCGTAGATAGCGGCCTGACGCCTGTCTTTTTTCGTACAATTAGTGAATATGGCTTGGCAACTGAGAAAAAACTTCGGCTCAACGGGACGAGTGAGCCTAATGCGGTTTTGACGCTTTTAAATGAAAATACGCGCTTACGTCAGTTTAAATCCGATGAGAGCGGAAATTGGGATATCGTGTTAGATATCGACCCAAAACAAACGCTCGTGCTCGAAGTCGTTATGTTTGTTGAAGGTGATTTAAGTATTCGAGGTGATGAAACGATTTACCGTCTTCCGGTTCCGCGCGGCGATAAGGAAGAGGACTCGTTTGCGCTTCCCGCGCTGATCATGGTGAGCGCGCCGGGCGGGCCTAGCCGTATTGTGCAATCTCCCTTTGGCGGCAGTCCGACAAATGGGCCGCTCTCTATGGGACCCATAGATTATGACGATCGCGGCGGCGTGATTTTATCGGGTACCACGGCGGCGGAAGGGCGCGTTAGAATATATGCAGGCGGTGAAGCCTTTGGGGAAACTCGTGTTGGTGCTGGCGGACGCTGGAACTTTATTGCGGGCAACTTATTGCCAAGAGGTGAATATCCTATAGCCGCCGAATTAATTGGTCCTGAGGGTGTAAAGGCGCGCGTTACCGTGCCTTTTGAATTGCTACCGCCGTCTAAGAATAACGAAAAATCGGCATCGGATTTACCTGATGTCAAATATGAACCCTTCCGCTGGCAGGTGCGGCGCACGCTTATAGGTGGTGGACATCAAACAACAGCCATTTTCGCGCCACAAGAGGCTGAGGCTTTAATCGTTACTCAAGACTAATTTTACTCAGCAGGCGCTGGTAAGGGCTCGTTTGGAGAATCAATAGATGGCTCTGGTGCTAAATTTTCAACACCGGATGATTTTCGATTTCGGAATTTGTTAAAGCGGTTTTTAAGAACGGTTGGCATCGCTAATAAAACGGGCGTAATGATAAGCGTTAGGATGGTTGCAAAGCCCAATCCACAAGAAATCACATAGGATATGGGTGCCCAAATATCGGATGTGGATGATCCTTGCGTTGAAAATTGACCTGTGAAGATATTGGCTTGCCAGGCTAAAACAAGCGGCATGAGACCTATGACGGTGGTTAGGGTTGTGAGGAAAACTGGACGCAAACGTTGAGCCGCTGTCCGCAGGGCCGCATCTTCACTACTAAAGCCATGCGCTTTAAGACGTTGGTAAGTGTCGATGAGGACGATATTATTATTCACAACTATACCTGCCAATGCGATCACGCCCGTCAAGACAAGAATTGATGATATATATGGGTAAAAAACGAGGCCGAGCAAGACACCTAATACGGAAAGAACAACGGAAGAGAGTGTTAAAAATACATGGTAGAAGCTATTAAATTGGAGGAGAAGAATAACGCCCATCATAAAGAGAATCGCCATAGCCGCATTTTTACCAAACTGGGCTGTCGCGGCATTTTCTTCAGCTTGGCCTAAAAATTTAATTTTCACCGATGGAGGAATATTGGCCTCCTCTTCAAACCATCGTTCTAGCTCTTCGACTTGTTTATTGGTGGCATAGCCTTTGCGCGTATTGGCTTTGACTTCAAAAAATGGAAGGAGATCGCGCCTGTCAATTTTATCTTGGCGCGGCTTGGCCACGCGTTTTACCACAGAAGATAGAGGCACAGCGCCTTGCGGCGTTTGAATACGCAGTGTGTCAAGTTGCGAGAGATCGCGCGCTGTCTTTGGATAACGAATACGAATATCCACTTCTTCCTCAACATTAAGAGGTCGATATTTTCCAACCAAAGCCCCTTCGGTGAGAAACTGAATGGCGGACCCAATTCGTCCAACATCAAGGCCTAATCGCCCCGCCTCAGCGCGGTCTACAACTAATTCCCAGTCAATGCCGGGCAATGGCAGGCTATCCTCAAAATCATAAGCCCCTTCGATAGTTTCAAGTTTGGCGCGGACCTGTTTTGTCACAGCTCTGAGTTTTACCCGGTCTTCTGATGCAATCTGAATACCGATGTCTTTATCAATAGGCGGACCTTGATCGAGCGCCGAGACTTCTGTGAGAACGCCAGGGATGCCTTGTGAGGCGTCTTCAATGTCATCCATAACTTCCACGACTGAACGCCGTTGACCAAAGGGGTGTAGCTCGAGATAAATCCGAACAGACGTATCGGCAGGAACATTAGAGGGCCCACTAAATGAAAACCCGCTACCAGAATTTGGACCCGCAACGGTATAAATGGATGAAATACCATCAATCTGAGATAAGCGTCGTTCAAGTTCCTTGGCAATTCCCAAGCTCTGTTCAGCTGTAGAATTGCCTCGGGTACGCGCAAAAACAAATATCTGATCGCTTGGAGAATCTGTGAAGAAAGCTACAGGTTTAGGCGGCGGACCTTCCATGCTGGCTTGAAAAGTGCTGGTGATCATGACCGCTAGGACGGCTAATCCAAATATAACTAAAAGCGGGAAACGAATAAGCAGACGAATGAATTTCACATAAACGCCGGTAAAGCCTTTAAGCTGTGAGGGATCGCCATCCGCGCCAGCCAAGAGCGCCGCATTAGAATTACTCTTTTTCTTGGGTTTAAACCCAATGATAGAGCCCATAGTCGGTAGAAAAACGAGGGCCATTAACATTGACGCCGTTAAAACATAAATCATTGTCCGAGGAAAATATGACATGAATTTACCGGGTATTGTGTCCCAGAATAATAAAGGAATAAAAGCTGCTAAAGTTGTCGCTGTCGACGATATGATAGGCCAGAACATGCGCTCGCCCGCCATTTGAAAGGCATCTTTCCGTCCCAGACCTTCATCCATTTTCCGGTCAGCATATTCGATAATGACAATGGCACTATCAACCAAGACCCCAACGGATAGGATGAGCCCGAAAAGGATCATCATATTGATGGTTTCGCCCTGAATCAGAAATAGAAAGAAGGCGATTAAAAAGCTTGATGGAATCGCCCAGCCCACAAATAATGCCGAGCGCCAACCAAGCGCGGCGATACAGACAATGAAAACCAAGATCACCGCATTGATGATAGAGGCGGATAATTCATTGCGCATATCATTGATATAAGTTGCGCGGGATTGGCTATAGGTGACGTTGATGGTTTCTGGCCAGTCTTTTGATGCTTGCATTTCATCGACAACGCGTTCAACAAGCGCAACCGTATCAAGAATGTTTTTCCCTTGGCGTTTTGAAACTTCTAAAGAGCTGGAGGAACGTCCGTTAAACCGCGCAATAGTTGTTACATCTTTATAACCTGCACGAACTGTCGCAATGTCGCGCATACGTACAATTTCGCCGCTCACGCCGCGCCGAACGACCAGCTCTTGCATATCTTCTGGGCTTTCAATTAATCCAGGTAATTTGATATTGAATTTACCACTATCTGTTTCCAATGTGCCTGCTGGGATAAGACTATTATTCCGGGCGACGGCAGCTGCGATTTCGTCAAATGAAATTCCGAGGCTATCTATTTTTGAGGGATCAATAATAGCCTCAAGGACATCAATACGTTCCCCTGCAATTTCTGCTTCTAAAATGTCTGGTAAACTTTCTAAGCGCCGTTTAACCACTTTGGCTTGGCGTTGCAGCGCCCGCTCTGAGGCATCTCCCCATAAATTGACGGTTACAATAGGGACAGTGGAGGTACTGATTTCATTGACAACAGGTTCTAAAGTTTCTTCTGGGAATTCTGCGCGAGCGCGGTCAACCTTTTCAAGAACATCAGAAAAAGCGGTGTCCAAGTCTTGTGAAGGCTCGAATTCCAGCACCACGATAGCCGCATTTGTCGTTGCGACGGCGTCAATCTGTTTAATCCCATCTATTGATTTAAGCTCTGTTTCCAGCGGGCGTATCAATAGCCGTTCAGCGTCTTCTGGCGAAATTCCGGGTAAAACAACCTGTATATTCACAAAAGGAATGGGCACGTCTGGTTCTGCGTCTAGGGGCAGGCGCGAGATTGCCAATAATCCCCCTATAACGGCGAAGAGCATAATTCCCATCGTCATCCGCCAATTGCGGATTGAAAAACTAACAATGCCGACAAGGCCGCCCATGGCTATTCGCCCATGGCTTTATAATCTGCGAGGGAGGGCTTTGTTTTGGTGCCGACGGCCACAAAGTCTTGTCCTTGGGTGATAATGCGCGTGGTATCTGGTAGTCCCGTTACCCACACACCCATCGCGTCTTCATCGATAACGGTAACATTGGCAAAGCGAACAACATCATCATAGTCCAGATAGCGCACACCGACATTACCCGCATCATCCAAGGTCAAGACCTTTGATGGAATATTATGCGCCATCGCTGTGCCCGTCTGGATAGAGACTGTCGCGGTGACGCCGCCTTTAAGCGTGTATTTAGAGTTAGGAACAGCGATCTCTGTGCGAAATGTCCGTGTAGAGGCATTAGCCTTACTTTCGATAAAGCGTATTTTGCCGCTCAGTTTTTCGCCCGTTACAAGCTCTATATTGGCCTCTTGCCCAACCTTAATAAAACCAACCTGTGATTCCGTCAGGTCAATGGCGACGATTAAAGGGTTCATATCAACAATACGGCCACAGGGCTGTCCGGGCGCGAGGTAATCGCCAATTTCTGCGACCTGTTTTTCATAAACACCGCCAAAGGGCGCGCGCATAGTGACATTATCTAGCTCGATCTCGGCTTGCTTGACGCTGGCCCGCGCGCCGTCAACAGCGGCTTTTTCCGCGTCCATTTGTATAGCGGACTTAAACCCTTTCTCGACCAAAACGCGCGTGGCGTTTAAATCGGCCTCACGGGATTTCAGCACGGCTAGCGCTTGATCAAGTACCGCTTGGCGGGCATCGACATCTTGGCGGCAAATTACTGTGCCTTTGGCGACGCGGCGGCCTTCGGTAACAGGCGCGGCGATAACCAATCCGGCCGTCTTGGCTTTGACGTCCACTTCGCGGTTCGCTTCGCTACGTCCAAAGAGCTTAAAGCTATTTTTATGTGTCTGGGCAACGCGGTCTTCATAAACAACACTGGGCACGGTCTGCTCAACCGTCACAGTTGTTTTGGCGCGCGGCGGGGCATTACTGGCTTCTTTCGAATTTACCAAGAACCAAAGGGCAATGGCGATAACCGCGGCGCCGGCAAATAGATATGAGCTATTGATTTTCATATTTCTAATACGCCTTCACATGGCGGTAAGTTTGCTTCTCGTCAAACAGTAGCCGCCTTAGTCATATGCGCAACTGTCAAATCTGCAATTTGATGCGTCAGTTTTGCATGGAAAATTCATCTAAGTCCAAAGAATATTTATCAATTTTGCGGCCATAATCATTTCCATCACTCATATGATTTGACTCAAATCAGGCTTGACCCTTGCTATCTCATTAGTAGGGTGCTGGATTAAGCTTAATTGGGCCACAAAGGGGATAAGCTTTGAGCGATATTTTAGACCAATTGGACGCACGCCGCGATGAGGCTCGTTTGGGCGGGGGCGAGCGCCGTATTGACGCCCAGCATGCCAAAGGCAAGCTGACCGCGCGTGAACGTCTCGAACTCTTACTTGATCCCGATAGCTTTGAAGAATTTGATATGTTCGTTAAGCACCGCTCAACTGATTTCGGGATGGATAATAAGCATTTCCCGGGTGACGGCGTTGTGACGGGCTGGGGCACGATTAATGGCCGCAAGACGTTCGTCTATGCCCAAGACTTTACCGTCTTTGGCGGGAGCCTGTCTAAAACCCACGCGCAGAAAATTTGTAAAGTCCAAGAAATGGCCATGAAGAATGGCGCGCCGATTATTGGCTTAAACGATAGCGGCGGGGCGCGGATCCAAGAAGGCGTCGAAGCGCTCGCGGGTTATACCGATGTGTTCCAGAACAATATCCTGGCCAGCGGCGTTGTCCCGCAAATCAGCGTCATTATGGGCCCCTCTGCAGGCGGGGCGGTTTACTCGCCTGCGCTGACCGATTTTATCTTCATGGTGCGTGATAGCTCTTACATGTTCCTCACAGGGCCAGATGTCCTTAAGACCGTGACCAATGAAGTCGTCACCGCCGAAGAACTGGGCGGGGCAAAAACCCATACAACGAAATCATCTGTGGCCGATGGGGCCTTTGATAATGATATGGAGGCCTTAGCCGAGATCAGGCGGCTCTTTGATTTCCTTCCGCTTAATAACCGCGCGGGCACGCCGACCCGCCCGTTTTTTGATCAACATGACCGTATCGATAATAGCCTCAATACGCTCGTCCCTGATAATCCCAATATTCCCTATGATATGAAGGAATTGGTTGAGAAGCTCGCCGATGAAGGCGATTTTTTCGAGATACAGCGCGACTTTGCCAAAAATATTCTCTGCGGCTTTATCAGGCTCGAAGGCCAAACTGTCGGCGTGATTGCCAATCAGCCTATGGTGCTGGCGGGCTGTCTGGATAGTGACGCCTCTCGTAAGGCCGCGCGTCATGTACGGTTCTGTGACGCCTTTGAAATTCCTATTCTTACGCTTGTCGATGTGCCCGGCTTCTTGCCGGGGACGTCCCAAGAATTTGGCGGCGTGATTAAACACGGCGCGAAACTCCTCTATGCCTACGGCGAGGCGACAGTGCCCAAAGTCACGGTCATTACCCGCAAAGCCTATGGCGGGGCTTATTGCGTGATGGCGCCCAAACATTTGCGCGGCGATATCAACTATGCCTGGCCCACCGCCCAAATCGCGGTGATGGGGGCCAAGGGGGCCACAGAAATTCTCCACCGCAAAGATTTGGACGACGCGGAAAAAACCGCCGCCCATATCGCCGATTACGAAGAGAAATTCCTCAGCCCCTTCCGCGCCGCAGAGCTCGGCTATATTGACGAAGTGATACAGCCCCACAGCACAAGACGACGCGTGAATAGGGCCTTTGCGCTGCTCAAAGATAAGCAGCTCCAAAACCCATGGAAAAAACATGGGAACTTGCCGCTTTAATTATGGCGCAATCCCACCACATATCCGCTTACCCCGACGAAGGTCGGGGTCTATCACCCAAACCTCTCCACGCGCCGATAAAGCAGGAGATGGGTCCCGACCTGCGTCGGGGTAAATGGGGGTTTGTGGTTTGGATGGATTGGAGTTCACTGTTGTGATTATCCTTTCCCTTTCCCTCATAGGCCGACTTGATCGGCCTATCCAAGATGCTGGCATCGCTTCATGGATAGAAGGCAGCGCCATGGATTACCCGATCAAGTCGGGTAATGACGGGCGTGTGTTGATGAAAGGGACTATGCCGCTGTGATTATCTTTTTCTATTCCGTCATTGCCAGATTTATTCTGGCAATCCATCTCCCACTCTTGCGCCCAGCGCCTCTTTCAGTGATGGATTACAAGAACAAGCCTTGTAATGACGAAATGGGATGGAAGAAGAATAGGAGCCTATCGTTGTGAGAACTTCTGCGGCATCTCTGCATAGTGCGCTAACGGTTGTTCGTGAACAACAACGTAGTCTGACTTTTGCTAAAGGTATTTTATCTGCAATTGGAAACCCTGATGGAAATCAGGCAGAGGCTTATAGATTGATGACTGATCTATATCTTAATCTTCAAGCTGATATAGAAGCTGCTTTTGAAGATAAGTTGCTTGCATCTTTAAATAGATCTGCTTCGCAATTTTCTCCTCTCCTAAAATTCGCAACTTATGATCTTGGTATTCACCAATTGTCGACAGGTTCGGGTAATTTTCTTCAAGAAAATATCGTCGATAGCTTACTGATGCTTGATGCTGCTCTTCAAGGTAAATGTGAGCGTCCAGATATTCATATAGATGAAAAGGTCAGAACTGCTTTTTCTGAATTAAGAGATGTTATTTCCGAACTTTCACTGCCTGATAGCTTAAATACTTTAATAGAAAAACGAGTTGGACAAGTCGAACGGGCTGCAAGAGACTTTTCTTTTTATGGTATAAAAGGGGTAACCCGTTCGATCGAAGAATTAATGGGTGCTGTTGAGGTGCATGTAGAGGCTAAGGCGCTTTCAAACCCTTCATATAAAAAGTTTCGTAATGCTTTAGTAGGAACAGTTTTAGCCGTAACTGGGGCTGTTGCGACTACCAATACTATGGTCAAAGAAGTAAAAGAGTTAGCGAACCACGTAGAAGATGCGGTTATGCTTTTGCCGAATCTTTCAGAGAAGCAGTCCTCTAACGGTGAAAATAACAAATGATAAAAAAAATACTCATAGCGAACCGGGGCGAGATTGCTTGCCGCGTAATTAAAACGGCCCGCAAGATGGGCATACAGACTGTGGCGGTTTATTCTGATGCGGATAAAAATGCGCTCCATGTCGAAATGGCGGATGAGGCGGTGCATATTGGCCCGCCTGCAGTGAACCAATCCTATTTGGTGATGGATAAAATCTTGGACGCCATCAAAGAAACAGGCGCGGATGCGGTCCACCCCGGCTATGGCTTCCTCTCGGAAAACCCTGAATTTGCCAAATTGCTCGCCAAAAAGAAAATTACCTTTATTGGGCCCAACCCGCACGCCATTGTCTCTATGGGCGATAAAATCACCTCCAAGAAACTGGCCAAAGAGGCGGGTGTGTCTTGTGTGCCGGGCCATATGGGCCTGATTGAAGACGCCGACGAAGCCGTTAAAATCTCCAATGAAATTGGCTATCCCGTCATGATTAAAGCCTCGGCGGGCGGGGGCGGGAAAGGCATGCGCATTGCCTATAATGACGAGGAAGCGCGCGAAGGCTTTCAATCCTCTAAAAACGAAGCCGCCAATAGCTTTGGCGATGATCGCATCTTTATCGAAAAATTCGTCGAGCAGCCCCGCCATATCGAAATTCAGGTTTTGGGCGATAAGCATGGCAATGTGATTTACCTCGGAGAGCGCGAATGCTCCATTCAGCGCCGCAACCAGAAAGTCATCGAAGAAGCGCCAAGCCCGTTCCTTGATGAGAAAACCCGCAACGCCATGGGCGCGGAGTCTGTGGCGCTGGCCAAAGCTGTGGATTATGACAGCGCGGGGACGGTGGAATTTATCGTTGATAAGGATAAAAACTTTTACTTTTTAGAGATGAACACGCGCCTTCAGGTGGAGCATCCTGTTACGGAATTGATCACGGGGGTGGACCTTGTTGAGCAGATGATTAAATCGGCCAATGGGGATAAGCTTGAACTCACGCAAAAAGATGTGAAGCTCAATGGCTGGGCGATTGAATCGCGTATCTATGCCGAAGACCCCTATCGGAACTTCTTGCCCTCTATTGGCCGCCTCAAACGCTACCGCCCCCCCGCAGAAGGCACGCTCGCCAGCGGGTCTATCATTCGCAATGATACGGGCGTTTATGAGGGCGGCGAAATCTCTATGTATTACGACCCGATGATCGCCAAGCTCTGCACATGGGGCGAAGATCGCGGCATAGCGCTCAATACCATGCGTCATGCGCTGGATGAATTTGAACTGGACGGCATTGGTCACAATATTCCTTTCCTCCAAGCGGTTTATGATCATGACCGTTTTGAGCGCGGGGACATCACCACGGCCTTTATCGCTGATGAATATCCAGACGGCTTTCAAGGGGCCGAGGTTAATTGCGGCCATACGCGTAAAATCGCGGCGGTCTGCGCGCTCATGCATGATATTACCGAGCACCGCGCGGCTGAAATTTCTGGCGCTCTGGCCAATCACGCGCGCCATATTCCTGATCTTTGGGCGGTTCAAATCGGTGATACAAATTACACGGCCGACATTAATGGCGAGCAGGGTCTGCGCACCATTGTCATGAATAACCCTGATGAAGATAAAGCCGCCATTGAAATGGAAGTGCTCACCAGCTGGAAGCCAGGGCAAGAGCTTGTCCGCGCCTTTGTCGATAATATGAGCTTTAATTTCAGAGCCCGTAAATGCGCCGAAGGCTATACGGTCTGGCATCGCGGCTGTGAATTTAAAGTCGCCGTGCGCACCCCGCGCGGGGCCGAGCTGGCCAAGCTTATGCCCATCAAAGTCGCGCCAGATACCTCCAACTTGTTGCTCTGTCCCATGCCCGGCGTGATTGTCTCGTTACTCGTCAAAGAAGGCGACGAAGTTCAAGACGGCCAAGCCCTCGCCATCGTCGAAGCCATGAAAATGGAAAACACATTACGCGCCGAGAAAAAAGGCATCATCGCCAAAGTAAACTGCGAAGCGGGCGATAACCTCGCGGTGGACGAAGTGATTATGGAGTTTGCGGTCGGGTAACTAGGCCCGCTAAAGCTTTACCGTCAAACTTGAAATTGCGTGGACGAAATTATTGGGGGCGATGGTTTGCTCGCCTGTCCATGTGATATTGGGGAAGCGGTCGAGTATTTTTTCATAGGCGAGGCGGAGCTGTAATTGCGCGATGCGGCTTCCCAAACATTTATGCGGGCCGTGGCCAAAGGCGAAATGTTTGGCGGCATTGGGGCGCAAAATATCAAAGCTGTCTGGATTTTCAAAAACGCTGGGGTCGCGATTGGCGGCGCCAAACCAAAGCACCACTTTTTCGTCTTTGGCAATTTTTTGACCTGCAAGCTCTGTGTCTTGAGTGGCTGTGCGGCGCATATGCATGACAGGAGATGTCATGCGCAGGGCTTCTTGGTTCATTTTCGGGATGAGGCTTGGATCGTCTAGCAGCATTTGTTTTTGATCTGGAAATTCGGTCAGCAGGCGCATGGTGCCTGAGAGTGAGTTTCGCGTCGTGTCGTTGCCGGCAAAAATAATTAAGAGCCACGAGCCGTCCAGATATTCTTGTGGGAGCTTTTCTCCGCCTAGTGTTGAATTGGCTATGACGGTTAGCAAATCATTGCGTGGATTTGCGCGTCGCTCCGCCATGACCTTCTCGCCATATTTAAACATCTCGCTGACATTTTTGATGTAGCGCGGGATAAAGAGCGGATCATTTTTAAACGTCCCCCAAGGGGCAGAGACGACTTGCTGCGCCATTTCAAGGTAGTGCATCCAGCGTATGATTTTAGGCCTATCGTCTTCGTCCACGCCCAGCATTTCACATAAAGTATAGAGCGGGAGCTGCTCTGTGAAAGTTTTGACAAAATCAACCTCCCCAGTGGGTGAGACCTTTGCCGCGGCGTCTACGTCATCGAGCAGGCTATCAATTTTGGCTGCCACCTTATCGCGCAGGGTCGCGACATATTTTGGTATGAAGAAATCTTTTTGCTGGAGGCGCATTTCCATATGACGCGGGGCGTCAAGATTAATGAGGCAATTAAGGGCGGCAGGAAAGAGCTTTTTAGGAAAGCGTAAATGCTTTGGCGGCATGGCCATATTAATTGACCCGCGCTCTGATGAGTAAATCTCTGGGGCAAGCTCAACGGCCTTGATATCTTCATAACGTGTGACGGACCAAATTCCGCGCGCATTACGAGGGATTGGTGACCAAGAAACGGGGGCGTTCTCGCGCAGGGCTTTGTAATGGGCGAAAGGGTGCCCATCTGTGAAAGCACTGGGACGGGTTAAATCAAAGGTTCCAATTTTGGGATAGATAGCGGGGTAAATCGGCTCGCTTTGGAGTGTTTCTTCCAGAATATGATCGCTAATGAGCTGCATTAAGTATCCGCTAAAATAATTCACCCTCAAAATGAGTGTTGCAGTCTTTCTTACGTTTCTCAAGCTAGAAGAGCGTGTCTTTCACGCATAAAAAAAGCTCCCTAAGGGAGCCATTTCAAATTTTAAAAGCCTGAAAGCTTACGCTTTGACCGTATGTGGGGCCGAAGCATGCTTTTTCGCTGTCTCTACAAGGGCTTTGAACGCTTCTGGCTCATTACCAGCCATATCAGCCAGGACTTTACGGTCCAGATTGATACCGGCTTTATTGAGGCCGTCCATGAAACGCCCATAGGTCATACCATGAAGACGGGCAGCCGCATTAATCCGTTGAATCCACAGGGCGCGGAATTGGCGCTTTTTCAGCTTCCGGCCAATATAAGCATATTGTCCGGCCTTCTCGACAGCCTGATTGGCAATCCGGAAGGTATTTTTACGGCGGCCGCGATAACCTTTGGCAGCGTCGATAACTTTTTTGTGGCGGGCGTGTTTCGTAACACCGCGTTTTACACGTGACATAACTCGCTCCTATTTCTTTTTTAGGCCGTTAGGCAGGTAAGTTTTCTTGATAACCTTCGCATCTTGCTTGGACAGGACGGTTGTCCCGCGCAATTTACGGATTTGGTCATTAGTACGCTTGATCATACCATGGCGTTTTCCAGCTTGTCCGGCTTTCACCTTACCACTGGCTGTCAGTTTAAAACGCTTTTTAGCGCCTGACTTGGTCTTCATTTTGGGCATTTCGGTCTCCTAATAATGCCTCCCGCCTAAACCTAGGTGGGTAGCTGCCTTTTGAGCGAATAGGCATGCCTTTAGCCTATTGCGCTGCGTCCCTTAACTTGGGGATGCGGGCTTATAGCGGGGAGTCCTCGTAATGCAAGCAGAATTGCACGGTGAAAGAGACTATATGCTTAGGCGGATGCGGCTTTATTGCGCTTTATTTTATCATGTTTGTGCTGATTGCCTTCAATTTCGTCTCTATTTAGCAGGCTCCATTGTAACACGCCCTCCATTTGCTTGAGAAAGCTCTGTCCTAGCGGTGTGATGGTATAGTCCACTCGTGGGGGGATGGTGGCGCGGGCTTCGCGTATAATCAGGCCGTCCCGCTCTAAGCTACGCAGGTTTTGGGTCAGCATGCGCTGGGAAATGTCGGGGATAGCACCTAAGAGCTCGGAAAACCGATGCGTGCCAAAATTCAGGTGGGAGATAATCAAAACGCTCCATTTCCCGCCTAGAGATGAAAATATCGAGCGCACAGGGCAGAAGTCCAGATCATAAAAGATATCAGGCGCAATAGCCGGGGATTTGCGGGCTTTGGTTTTAGCCGCGGCTACCGATATTGCGTCAGGCTCAGGCGCTTTTGATATCCGTATATCTGGAAGTGTTTTGGGCATTTTGGGCAGTATTTTCCGATTCAAGTTTTGATTACATGTCTGTGTCAGCTTGAACCTTAGTTACATTTCGTAACTAATAGGTAAACCGTGGGTTTTTCTTTAAATTACGTCTTTAATTAGCCGCAAATCGCCCAGCTCTGGAAAATAGCCTTTTCAACCTCATAAAGAGGTGCAGGAAGAGTGTGTTTAAGCCGCAAAATAGTAACTAATCTCCAAGTTGTACCTATTTCAAAGATGAAAAAAAAATACAGTGAAAATAGCACTTTTTTGAGGTTTTTAGTTAATATATGGAAGCCGAGACTTATTAACAAATTTAAGGTCTTCAAGGTAAAAACATAAGTATTACTGGTATTATCAGCAATTTTTCTTAACCTTACTTAACGGTTTACTAAATCCTAACCACGAAAAATGGGCGCTTGTTAACCTTTTCCTGTAATAAACTTTAAGGTGTCGTTTACCTCTAAAAATCATCTTTAGGGTCTGACTTGGGGCGTAAACCAAGAACGGACACCTGAAAAATGTTTAATGCATTTGAAAAATTTTCGAAACTTAGCCGCTGCATTGCAGGATATTTATCCTTGCGCGGAAAGAGTGGACGACGAACCATCTACATGGCTGGTTGGTTACGCGGTCTTTTGACCGTGCTTTTTTCGGCTGTCTTTACCACGACGTCTTTCGCCCAGCTAGATCCCACGCCATATCCAGAGCCTGGGTGTACGGCTAATGATGCCAGCATTTCAGCTGTTGCGACAAATACTTTTAACTTGCAGGCGCAATGTACGTTGCCGACTGACATCGCCACTATCGAATATAATGTTACTTATACGCAGAATGCGTCCAAGCGCTATGATTTGCTATTGGGTGTCGTCTTTGAAAATGAGATGATTTATCATAATTATTTTGACACTATTCGCACGGGTGGTGACAATGATTTTGTCGATATAGATGGCGAAGCTGATCACGGTGATTATAATTCTACTTCTGGCAGTGATGTTATCGTTCAGATTGACCTTCCATGTGATCTAGATGGTGATGGCGCAGTTGATGCGTCACCTACTGTTGAATTTGCGATGGGCTATAATGCCGCTAAAGGTGGTTCTGGGTTAGCAACTAATATCGATGGCCCTAAATGCGCGATCTCAAATCCAGTAACCTTTCCACTATCGACAACTCTGCAAATTGTAAAAAATGTAGTCAATGATAATGGTGGCTCTAGCGCAGTGTCAGACTTTGGTATTAGCACAAATGCTGGCAGTCTGACGTTTGATAGCGGAACAACATCAGGTTCAACAACAACTTATACATCTAATCAAATCTTAGCACTTAGCCCTGGTACATACTCATTATCTGAGCTCGATCTTGGGAATTATACAGAAGGTACATGGTTTTGTACGCAAGGGGTTTTGAATAATTCAAGCGCGTCAGCGGGCTCCATTACGATCGCAAATGGTGACCAGCCTGTCTGTATGATCACTAATGACGACACAGGCCCCGCGACAACTGCAACGCTCACACTTGTTAAGACTGTAACAAATGATAATGATGGAACAGCTACGCCAGATGCTTGGACATTGGCCTATAGTGATGGCGGCTCAAATACTGGATCGGGTTTAACAGGAACAGCCGCGGTGACTTCGGTGACCGTTGAGGCAGGAAATTATACTTTGACCGAATCTGGCGGCCCAGCTGATTATACACTTGATAGTCTAGTCTGTGCTGGCGGTACGGATACAAATGGGCTTGATGGATTAACGCTTCTTGCGGGTGAAATCGTAACGTGTACCTTTGTTAATAATGATAATGCCGTAGTTCCTGCGCCAGAGTGGACCGTTACTAAAGTAGCGTCTAATGATACGGATGTCGCGGCTGGTGATATCATCACCTATACTTATCTAGTCACAAATACCGGTAATGTAGACCTAACCGATGTGAGTATTTCTGACGTTCACGGCGGAACTGGAACATTAGGTGCGATTACGCCATCCAGTGTTGCAACATTGACGCCCACAAGTGTTGCAACATTTACGGCTGATTACACCGTCACGCAGGCTGATATTGACTCGGGGACGACCATCTCCAATACAGCTACAGCAAATGCAACGCCAACGGGGGGAACATTTGCCGCGCCAAGCGTGACTGAAACGATCGAGCCTATTGCGCCCGCCCCGGCCAGCACCCTGACCAAGACAGCATCTAACGATACGGATGTGGCTGTGGGTGATGTGATTACCTATACTTATGTGTTTACGAACACAGGTAACACAACCATGACGGATGTGAGCGTGTCTGACGTTCACGGCGGCACCGGCACGCTGTCTGCGATTAGTCCAGCCACAGTT
>CALLMD010000015.1 GCA_938007935.1 uncultured Hellea sp. | reverse complement strand
GCGGCGATGATTTTTGTGTGAGGGCACTCTTAATCCCGCAGTCACAGCCGTACAACATCTGTCGATGCCTAACTGAGGCGGTTGGGCCAAACACCCCACAAAGACCCGGCACAGGCTTGGTCGTAATGTGCTTTTGCAGAGTTCAATTGCATCTCGCAAATGAACTAAGCAAAGACACGCAAGCTGCTCAGTCTCACCGTCTCATCCAACAGTAAGTAACGTACTCTTACCTGTCCGTATGGATGAAAACTTTGCATTATCGGGGATGGTTTCCCGACAATAGATGAAATATAGCCCCGCTCTGGATAGCGAGGATTAATCTCTTTGTTTTTTTGATAAGGGCTTGAATTGGCATGGAAATAATTTGAAATTTATGAGGATTAAAATTTTACTATGGAACCCCTCACCCCCCTGTCGGGACCCTCTCCCTATGGGAGAGGGAACTTCACTCATATCCCTTAATACCCCTCTCCCATAGGGAGAGGGTGCTCCGAAGGAGCGGGTGAGGGGTTCCAAGACTTTAAGTTAGCCTTTAAATTCGACACATGGATAGCGCGGCTCCAAAGAAGACGCCCGGTATCCATATCTCGGACTTTTCAAGTGGTGCGAATTGATAGGTATAGGCACCGGGCAAATCTACGATTTGCGGCGGTGTGACTTATTTTATGATGACAGTGATTTTATCATGACAGGTAAGGCTGCACGGTATCATTTATCGCTGTGACGATTTCCTGCGTTATCGCGCTATTGGCTGCGTCTGGATGGGGCGGGGCAAAATTACCGCTATCATTGTCAAAATATTGGCCTGTGCGGCCTTCAAAGGCGGGGTCGAGCGCGGCGCGGACTAAAATCTTTGCGCCAATGCCGATATCTTTGTCCGAGCCGCCCCAGCCTTGTTTGACCATATTGGTATTGAGCAATGAGCCGGGGTTCACGGCGATAAAGAGCGGCCCCTTAGCTTGGGCGGCGGCCATGGCCTGCGTCCAGATGGTGAAGGCTAGTTTGCTTTGGGCATAGGCGGGCATATCGCCGAGCTCTGCCGCGCCTTTTAGGGCGTCAATATCAACAGGGCTTTGGGCGGCGGATGAGAGGTTTATCACCCGCCCTGTTTTTGGGATAAGGGGTAAGATTTTCTGGGTGAGGATAACTGGCGCGAATAAATTGACGGCAAAGCGTAGATCATAATTATCGGGCGTTCGCGGCGTGGCCGTTTTGTAAACTCCTGCATTATTAATCAGCACGTCAATGGTCTCATATGCGCTGTTGATATCCTCGGCCAAGCGGGCTGCATTTTCGGGCCGTGCAAAATCGGCCTCCCATATATCTATCTGGCCGCTGCCTTCCATCGCAGATAGTTCTGAGCGGGCCTTATCAAGTTTGGATTTATTACGGCCATGAATAAGCAGATGATGCCCATTAGGGGCGAGCAGCTTTGCCGTTTCAAGCCCGATGCCATCCGTCGCGCCGGTTATGAATATCGTCTTTTGTGTCATATCGGTGACCTTGTTTATGGGGTGTTTACGTCAAGCGTTAAGGTAGGGCGGGATTTAAAACAAGCGGGGTGAAGATTTAACCCCCTATTAACCCTAACTGCATTTTGTACTTGCAAATCATTCGCAACGTTATTGACAATCATTCGCAACTAGCCTATATAGAGGACATGATACATTGCGTGTGCAATAATATTAATACGGCGAAAGTTGACGCCGCCGCTGCGCAGGGCGCGGAGCGGGCGAGCTGTGTTATGAAGGCGTGCCAGACCAAATTTAACTGTGGTCAGTGCCGCGCGGACATCAATGCCCGCCTTGAAGCGCTGCGCGCGCAAATGCCTTTACTCGAAGCCGCAGAGTAGTTTTTCCTCTAATTTAGCGCATTTTTTCGCAGCTGATAATCAGTTGCAAAGATATCTCTGCGAGTGATTTGCAGTCTCGCATATTTCCATTGACCTCACCCGCGACCTACAGGATGACAGTATAAATTTATATGGAGAGTCACATGCGCGGTGATAAAAAAACAATTGAATTTCTCAACCAAGCTTTGAAAGCCGAGCTGACGGCGATTAATCAATATTTCCTTCACTCGCGTATGCTCAAGGATTGGGGCGTGAGCAAACTCGCCGAGATCGAATATAAAGAGAGCATTGAAGAGATGGAGCATGCCGATAAGATTATCGAGCGTATTCTGTTTTTGGGCGGGCTGCCTAATCTACAAGACCTGGGCAAGCTCTATATTGGCGAGACCGTCGAAGAGATTTTGAAATGCGATATGAAGCTCGAAGATATTGCGCTGCCGATTTACCGCGACGCCGTGGAGCATTGCGAGAAAGTGCGCGATTACGGAACGCGCGATCTTCTTCAAGGCATATTGGTGAACGAAGAAGAGCATGTTGATTTTTTAGAGACGCAATTTGATCTGATTAAGCAAATGGGCATTCAAAATTATATCCAGATGCAGAGCGGATCTGCTGAATAGGGCGAAGAATAGCTTGGGGGAGGGGGTTTAGACTCCTCTTGACCCTTTTTATAAAGTCTTTACAAACCTTTCCATTAACCGCGAGGGGAAGCGCGCTCAAAGAAGCGCGGCCAACTTCACTTAAGCGAGGGGAAGCGCGCTCATAGAAGTGCGGCCAACTTCATAACACCGAAGCCCAAATATAATGGGCTCAAATTATGGGGAGAGATCTATCATGACTCTTTATTTAATCATATTGGCGGGCTTGCTCGCCATTGTGTACGGGATTGTCACCCGTGCCAGCCTGATGAAGGCATCAACCGGCAATGAACGCATGAATGAAATTGCCGGCGCGATTCAAGAAGGCGCGAAGGCTTATCTTAACAAACAATATAAGACGATCGCCATTGTCGGCGTGGTCGTCACCATCCTCTTGGCGCTGTTATTCCAAAACGCGATTGCCCCTGTCGGCTTCGTCATTGGCGCTGTGCTCTCTGGTATTGCGGGCTATGTCGGCATGCTGGTTTCCGTGCAAGCCAATGTACGCACCACTGAGGCGTCACGTAGCTCACTGGGCGCGGGACTTAACATCGCCTTTAAAGCGGGCGCGATTACGGGCATGCTCGTGGCGGGCTTTGCTTTGCTAGGGCTTGCGGGATATTACTATGTCCTGACCCAAATTATGGGCGCAGATGCGCGCGGCGTGATTGACGGACTTGTTTCGCTCTCACTTGGGGCGTCTTTGATTTCAGTCTTTGCTCGTCTTGGCGGCGGTATCTTTACTAAAGGTGCTGATGTTGGCGGCGATTTGGTCGGTAAAGTCGAAGCGGGCATCCCCGAAGATGATCCGCGTAACCCCGCTACGATTGCGGATAATGTCGGCGATAATGTCGGTGACTGCGCAGGTATGGCGGCTGATTTGTTCGAGACTTATGTTGTGACCATCGCGGCCACTATGGTTCTTGGCTCTATCTTGTTTGGCGCTGTGGGCTCACTCGCGCTCTATCCGATGGCGATTGCCGCGGTATGTATCATCACATCCATTATCGGGACGTACTTTGTGCGTTTGGGCAAAGGCTCCACCAATGTCATGGGCGCGCTTTATAAGGGCCTTATCGCAACGGGCGTTTTATCCGCCCTCGCGATTGGCGCTGTCACGCACCACATGGTTGGCTTTGGTAACATCGCGGATACAGGCATGACAGGTAAAGCGCTCTTTATCTGCTCGCTTATCGGCCTTGTCATTACAGGCGCTATTGTTGTTGTGACAGAATATTATACGGGCACAAATTACCGCCCTGTTAAATCTGTGGCGGCCGCGTCTGAATCAGGACACGGCACTAACGTAATCCAAGGCCTTGCGGTCTCTATGGAAGCGACAGCCATTCCTGTGCTGATTATCGTATTTGGTATCATCGCAACTTATAGCCTTGCCGGTCTTTACGGCATTGCGATTGCTGTGACAGCCATGCTCGGCGTTGCGGGTATGATCGTTGCGCTCGACGCTTTCGGTCCTGTGACAGATAATGCTGGCGGTATTGCAGAGATGGCAGAGCTGCCCTCTGAAGTGCGTAACACAACCGATACGCTTGACGCTGTGGGCAATACCACAAAGGCTGTAACCAAAGGTTACGCCATTGCATCTGCGGGTCTGGGCGCGCTTGTGCTCTTTGCGGCCTATTACAAAGATGTCGAGTATTTTGCGCAAACCGCAAAACCAGGCTCTTTCTTTGACGGGCTGGGGAACCTTAGCTTTAGCCTGACAGATCCTTATGTGATTGTCGGTCTCTTTGTCGGCGGTATGTTGCCATATCTCTTTGGCGCTTGGGCGATGCAATCTGTTGGCCGCGCGGCTAGCGCAATTGTTGAAGAAGTTCGCCGTCAGTTTAAATCTGACCCGGGCATTATGGCGGGTACATCTCGTCCTGACTATGCCAAGGCGGTTGACCTTCTGACAGGCGCAGCGATCAAAGAAATGATCAAGCCATCACTTCTGCCGATTTTGGCGCCAATCGTACTCTTCTTTGCTGTTAAGATGATGGCAGGGAATGCTGCGGCTGTGTCCTCACTCGGCGCGATGCTTCTCGGCGTCATCGTCACAGGTCTCTTTGTGGCTCTGTCTATGACAGCTGGCGGTGGGGCTTGGGATAATGCCAAGAAATACATCGAAGACGGCCATCATGGCGGTAAAGGCTCAGAAGCTCACAAGGCGTCTGTAACCGGCGATACAGTTGGCGATCCATATAAGGATACAGCTGGCCCCGCCGTAAACCCGATGATTAAAATCACAAATATCATCGCGCTTCTTTTATTGGCTGTTTTAGCTCACTAAGACGCGCATAAATCTAAAAGAAAGCCCGCCCTTTAACAGGCGGGCTTTTTTATTTTTGAGTGACGAGTGATGCGGCCCAATTATTGCATGGTTCCTCTCTTATTGATTGAGAGAGATTATGCGCGGTTTAAATTTGGCTTTGGTGGTGGTCCCGCTTCTTATTTTATGGCTATTAGTACCAGCTTTCAAAGCGTCATCATTTCCGCCCATTGCCAAAGGCGGGGTTATTGGTCTTTATCTTAGCCTGTCTTTGATCGGGATTTATGAAATGTGCTATCAATATATATCTGAGCGCCTATCCGATAAGTAATTGGCGGCATAAATATAATTGAACGGGAATATTCACGCGCTGTTAAACCGAAGCTGTTTATGCAGTCTTATGGAACGCATTGTCCCCATTTATGAAGAGCGGCCTGCTAAGCCTGAGGTGGCCCCAATTGGCGGCACGCTGGCCGACCTCGTGGCGTCTATTCTAGCTGCTTTGGCATCTATAACCGCACTGGGATATTCTATTTGGTTTTTCTCTCGCTTTCTTGAAAATGACACCCACCTTTGGGGCATTTTTTCGGCTTTCATTTTATGTTTCGGATTCGGCGCCTTTGCATTTGTTCCAGCGGCCATAACCTCACGGTTAGCATGGAAGGCCTATAAGCAAGGCGCGAGACGCAAGAACATGCTATGGGCCATATTCATGTTAATGCCCTGGCTTTTATTATCTATTGTGCTGGTCTTTATTAGCGACCTATCGCTAATTTATAGCTTGCCTCTTTTAATCCTTGTGATTTTACTTAGTCTCTGGGCCATAATATCGATGAACCGTTCAACAATGTAATGAGCTGGAGATACCCATGTTTGACCTTAAAGGACGCACAGCCTTAATCACTGGTGCAGGTCAGGGGATGGGATTTGGCATCGCCAAAGCCCTCGCAGGCCAAGGTGCAGACGTTTATATTAATGATCTTTATCCGGAGCGCGCTGAAAAAGCCGCCTCTGAAATTGGCGCAAGCGCCCTATCAGGCGATATCACTAACGCCGATATTCGCGCAGGTTTTAAAGACTCAATTGGCGCGCTAGATATTCTTGTTAATAATGCAGGTGTTCCCGAAGGCATGCCAACTAGCCTTGCCCATGCTGATAAATTAGGCGACGCAGATTATGCTCGGCAAATGGATCTTAATCATCATGCTGTTCGCGGTCTTTGCGATCTCTTCCTCCCGTGCATGCGCCATCGCGGTCATGGCCGCGTTCTGATTATAACTTCTGAATCTCACCGTCTTGGTCTTGCTATGGGCTTGTCGCATTACGCGGCCGCTAAATCAGCAACGCTCGGATATATGCGCGCCCTTGCCGCCGAGGTGGGCCATGACGGCGTTACGGTCAATGCTTTATCTTTGGGCACGATGAATAATTTTGACGGCCATGAACGCGCCGCGGTGAGCACCTTAATTGGCCGTGCGGGGACGCCTCAAGATGTTGGCGCTGCCGCGCTTTACCTGTGTAGCGATGAGGCGGGTTGGATGACAGGTCAGACCCTCCCGCTCAATGGCGGCGCTTGTACAGCATGATAGAGGGGCTTATACCTTGGCTGGGTTTACTCGGGCTTATTGGATTAATCGGTTTGATAGGATTGAAAGTGCCGGTCGAGAAATCACGCGCAGGGCTCGGCTTTCGTCTCTTAGGGCTTTTAGGGTTTCTCGGCCTATCGGGCTTTTGGATTGCCGGCGCAGGCGCAGCGGGTGCCTTTGGCGTGATGGGTCTTTGGAACCACCAGAACCCTAAATATGCCAGACTTGCAAAATTGGGATGGCTAGGCTTGATAGGCCTGACCATTTTACTTTTGCATGTAATTTCCAGATAGAAACTTAAGCCATTCCATTTCGTTTGGCATTGGCTTCAGCGTCTTTTTTCGCTTTATAGGATTGAGACGACGCCCCTGTGACCGCTCTGTTTTTGGCTATGCGGCGCCAGCGAAATTCGTTGCGTTTATCTTTATAAATTTCCCAGCGGTCTGTTGCGCCAAGCCCGTCAGGGTTTCCATCCATACCATGACGCTGAGCATTTTTAAGACAGTCAGACTTTTGTGTATATCCCTCGCATGAAGATCCAACAATATTGCCATTAGCTGACCGGCGTCTCCAGCGGTGCTCTTGGCGCTTATCTTTGTACATTTCCCAAATATCTCTATTCTCGGCCATATTCCCCCACAGATTTAGACAAAGTCGATTACACGCCTGTAATGTAAAAGTGAAGCATAATTTTATAAGAGCTTTTAAGGCAAGTCATGCGCGACTCTGTCCTCTAGTCGAAACTAAGCTTTCATGCCAATTAAGTCTTATGACGGATAAGACCATAGACTTTGGATTTGAGGACGTTCCTGTTGAGGAGAAAGCGTCACGTGTGCGCGGCGTGTTTGATGCTGTTGCCAGTAAATATGACCTTATGAATGATGCGATGTCTATGGGGGTTCACCGCGTCTGGAAAGATCTCACTATAACGAAATTAAACCCGCAGCCCGGCGAGCTTTTAATAGATGTCGCGGGGGGCACAGGGGACCTTGCGCGCCGTTTTATAAAACGCGCGGATGACGTTCGCTTAAGGCGCGGCGGCGCGCCAGCGCGTGCTATAATTTGTGATATTAACGCGGAGATGCTGCTAGCGGGGATAGACCCGAAAAAAGATGCAGATATGGATTTGATGCGGGTTTGTGGGAATGCGCAATATCTGCCATTTCCTGATAATTACGCCGATGCCATCACAATCTCATTTGGCATTCGCAATGTGACGGACCGTGATATGGCGCTAAGAGATTTCCTCCGCGTATTGAAGCCGGGGGGGCGTTTATTCGTCTTAGAGTTTTCAACGCCGCCAGAGAAAGCCTTGAGAAAAATTTACGACACATATTCCTTTAATGTGATCCCGAAACTTGGCGGCCTTCTGGCTAATGATGAGGCCAGCTATCAATATCTTGTTGAATCTATTCGCAAGTTTCCACGCCAAGAGGCGTTTAAGGATATGATTGTGGAGGCCGGGTTTAACCGAGCCGGATATCATGATTTTACAGGCGGCATAGCCGCGCTGCATTGGGGCTGGAAAGCCTAGTTAAATTTAGCGGCGGTTTTTGGCTTTTCGCGCTGCATATTTGGCATCGCGTCGCGCCTTGGCCGCGCGTTCCATTTCAATCTTTGCTTTTTGCGCGGCTTCTTGAGCCAGTTTGTTCTTACGCTCTTTTTCAGCTTTTTCTTCGGCGGCTTTTGCTTCTTTCGCTTTACGAAGCTCTAGCTTTTTTTGTTCACGCTCTGCGCGCTCGGCATTACGTTTCGCGCGCTCTTCTAAAAGCTTTGCTTTTTGCTCGGGATCCAACTGCTTTTCTTTCGCCCGCTTCAACATCGCTAATTTTGCTTCTTTTTGTGATTTCAAACGGTCGTCGAAACTATGGCCTGTAAAACTCATGCAGTAGGGTCCTTGCTGTTCTTTTAAATTGTAAGCCGAAACATCAGCCAGTTGGGCGCTATATCGCGGTAAAGCCTTCAAAAATCAAGGGCTGGCGTGTAAAAATAAAGCACCAGTCTAAAATTGGCCAGAGATCGTGAACCGTGCATTCACAGGAGCGCCAATCGTGGCTTGATGGGTGCTATGAGATGATGGGAAATATAGCGTATCTGTTAGGTTTTCAATATTGACTTGAACACGAAGATCTTCGCGAACATCGTAATAGGCGGCCGCATCAAAACGCGTAAAAGAAGGCAATGTCGGATGCAATGAGGGCTCAGCGCCAATATCAAGATCTGTGATGAACGCTTCATCTTGATATGTCGCTCCAACCCCAAAGCCGAATTTTTCTGTAAGCTGATAATTTGACCAGATCGAGAAGGTGTTTTCAGGAATCTCACGAGGGAGCTCTTGCGCGACGCCCGCATCTGTAAAGTCGGTTTTACCCTTTAAATTGGTATATCCGGCGCGGACATAAAGGTGCTCATTCATCTGACCTTCGAGCTGTAGTTCAAATCCATCCACCTCTAGGCCGCGCCGTTCAAGGTCTTCTGGCGCGCCATCTGGCGCAGCATCAATTGTCTGCTCATTTTGAAAATATGCGGCGGTGAAGCTTAGCTCTGGCAGGAAATCCCATTTAAGCCCGGCTTCAAGGCTTTTGAATTCATCAGGCTCAAGCTGAGCCGTTGAGTCGCTGACAGATGCAAATTGTCCGCCGGAACGTGGCAAGAAACTTTGACTATAGCTGGCATAAATAGAGACATTCTCTTGGGGTTTGAAGACAAGGCCAGCGCGGGGAGATATTTTTTCATCTTTGCGCGCGCGTGATGCATTGGCTTTGAGATCATCAACCTTAAAATCAAAACTGTCAAAACGCGCGCCAAGAACAATGTCAAACTTATCTGATAAGGCAATTTCATCCTGTATGAAGGCCGAGAGAACCTGAAGGTCAGCTTCTGTATCATCATTGACATCACTAAAGGCGAGTATTGTTTGTTCGCCAGAAGCCGTACTGCCCACGCCGTCCGATAAATTGATAGGGCGCGCAATTGTGAAATCTTCACGGTCTCCGCCTGATGTGCTAAAGACGGGGTTGTAGCGGTCATTATTATTAGACGTGTTGGTATACTCAAGACCTGTTACAATCGTATGCTCAATATCGCCAGTTGCGAATTCTCCAATTAGGTTTCCAGACAGGTTAAAGCGCTTACGCTGTGTTGTGTCGACATAACCATCAAGGCGCACAGTATTTATGTCTATGAGATCTTGGGTATAGAAATTCTGATATCGCTTATCAAAATCACTATATGAGGCGTTAAATACGCCTTTCAGGTTTTCGGAAAAACTTCGCGTCAGTGAGGCGCGTAAAATATGGGCCTTAACATTTGCTGTATTGAGTTCAGGGTCCGCAAAAACGATATCTGCAAAAGCTTTAATTGGTTCGCCATTGCCGCCGGCTAGATCATTGACGGGAATGCCGCGATCTACAAATCGCTCATTATCGATATACTCATATGAAACATCGATTATTGATGTGGAGGAAAGCTCGAAACGGGCTGTGGGGTTTATCGCGATACGGTCACCTTCATAAAAATCACGATGGTTATTCAGGCTTTCATAGATTGCATTTAGCCGCAAAGCAGATGAACGGCTCGCTGCGTAATTTGTGTCGATTTCAAAACCAAAGGCTCCAAATGTGTCGAGGGAAGTTTTATATCCTGTGAACTGCTCGCCAATTTCACCCTTTTTTGTGACGCGATTGATAAGGCCACCCGTACCGCCCCGGCCAAAGAGCAGGGCATTGGCCCCGCGTAAAACCTCAACTTGTTCAATATTATAAAGTCCGCGGTAATATTGCACATCATCGCGAACGCCATCGAGAAAGAAGTCTGCCGTTGAGCGAACACCGCGGAAAACAACGGCGTCACGATGACCTTCACCTTGCGTGTTTGTTACGCCCGGGATGTAGTTGATGATATCCCCAAGACTATCAAAACCTTGGCTGGCAATCTGATCAGCTGTTACGATCGAGAGGGATTGCGGCACATCAATAATAGGCGTCGGGGATTTTAAGGCATTGACTTGATCGATGAAAAGATACTTGCCCGTAACGACAACCTCATCCTCAATAATAGGAGAGGCTTGAGCCGAAGCCATATGTGCTAATCCCATAAGCGCAGCTATAACGAGGCTACCCGTAAATTGACTCATGATGCCATCGCAATTGGCGCAATCAGCGTTGAAGCTTTAATTCTCAAAATCATAAAATATTTTATTGCGAATGGTTCTCATTTTCAGATGCAGATAGTGTTATTGAGAATGAGTTGCAAGTAAAAAATCGCTATCAATTACATTATTTTTTGTGGCAAGACTATGGGGAGGAAGAGACGCTGAAAATGGCGCTTATGAGGGATTTCTATGAGACTTTTACACTTATATCTCACCGCGGTCTGTTTGAGCGTCTTAGCGGCTTGCCAGGCTCAAACGGAGCTTGCTCCTGCCTCTGTAGGGGCCTCAACTGAAACGGCGTCTGACACTCCATTTGTGTCCGAGCGCGTTAAATCTGAAAATGCAAAGCTCCGCCAATATCTCAACTTTTCAGATAAAGCAGATTTTGAACGCTCTAAACGTGGGTTTATAGCCAGCTTTGATGACGGGAAGATAACCAAGGCTGATGGCTCTCCCGTTTATGATTTCGGGGCCTATGACTTCCTTAAGGCTGAGGCCCCTGATACGGTCAATCCGAGCCTGTGGCGGCAAAGCCAGCTCAATGCCATGCACGGTCTCTACAAAGTCCGTGACGGGATCTATCAAGTCCGCGCCTATGATTTGTCCAATATCACCTTCATTGAAGGTGAGAGCGGCTGGATAGTCATTGACCCCCTCATTAGCGCCTCGACGGCGGCGCGGGCCAAAGCTCTAATCGACCGCGAGCTTGGCGCGAAACCGATTAGCGCAGTTATCTTTACGCACTCCCATGCAGATCATTTCGGCGGTGTCAAAGGACTGGTGTCGGAAGAGGACATTGAAAACGGCGTGCAAATTATCGCGCCCAAGGATTTCGTCTTTGAAGCGGTGAGCGAAAATATCTTGGCGGGTAATGCGATGTCACGCCGCGCAAGCTATATGTTTGGCGGCTTGCTACCCAAAGGCCCAGCCCATCAAGTTGGGGTCGGTCTGGGACAAACCATTTCCAGCGGTGACCTTGGCCTTTATCAGCCGACACTTGAAGTCGAGAAAACAGGCGAGACCCATATTATCGACGGCGTGGAAATGGAATTCATCATGGCGATGGGGGCCGAAGCACCTTCGGAATTCATGTTTTATATGCCCGGTTTTAAAGCCTTTTGCCAAGCCGAGATTATCAATCATACGCTCCATAATATGTATACGCCGCGCGGGGCCAAGGTGCGCGATGGACGTCTGTGGAGCGGCTATATCGATGAGGCTATTTATAAATATGCCGAAAAGACGGATATCACATTTGGCTCGCACCATTGGCCGATTTGGGGCTCTGATCAGGTGACGAGCTTTTGGGAAGGGCAGCGCGATTTATACCGCTTTATCCATGACCAGACCGTGCGTCTTGCCAATATGGGCTACACAATTCATGAAATTCCAGAAAAGCTTAACATGCCCGATGGCATTGCCAAACAATTTGCCAATCGTGATTATTACGGCACGCTGTCTCATAATTCCAAATCGCAATACCAACTTTATTACGGATATTTTGATGGTAATCCTGCAAATCTTGACCCCCTGCCGCCTGTCGCAGAGGCCAAGAAATTCGTAGAATATGTCGGCGGGGCTGATGCCCTGATTGAAAAGGCTCAAAAGGACTTTGATGCAGGCGAGTTCCGCTTTGCCGCCACGGCGCTCAATAAATTGGTTTTTGCGCAGCCTAATAATGCAGGGGCATCAGAGCTCCTTGCAAAAACATATGATCAACTCGGCTATATGGCCGAGTCAGGCTCTTGGCGAAACTTCTATCTGACGGGCGCGCAAGAGCTACGCGGCGGCGTTGCAGATATCGCGACTCCGCGCACCGCTAGCGCGGATATTGTCAAAGCTATCCCGCTCGACCTTTACTTTGATTTACTCGCCGTGCGTCTAAACGCTGAAAAAGCCGCGAAGAAAGACCGTGATCTTAATTTTGAAATCACAGATACGGGCCAAACCGCCCATTTGATTTTATCCAATGGCACGCTTCATCACCGTATGGGACAAGCCCATCCTGATGCGCCGACGATTAAAATAACGCGCGCGGGTTTGGATCAATTAAACTTAAAAGAAAAAAGCTTTGCTGAGCTCGCCAAAGAGGGCGCAGCCTCTATCGATGGCAACCCCCTCGCGGTTAGAGCCTTTTTTGGATTAATTGAAGAACCCGAATTTTGGTTTGAGATTGTACGGCCTTAAAACCGGCCATACCGAAGCCCCAGCGTCTAAAAGCTGGAGCTTACACCCATAGTGAACCAGAGGCCCGATTTCTTTGGATCTGAAATAGTCGTTGGGCAAATAATAGGCTGTAAATAACAATAAATCTTGTCGAAAAAAAATATTAATTTGTATTAAGCCGTGTCTTTAAGCAACTGAACATCACTCCATTGCGATAGTTTTGATCTCAATCCCGTAATTGAAACAGGTTTAGACAGATAATCATCCATGCCTGCTTGCAGGCAGCGTTCTTCATCACCCTCTAATGTATGGGCCGTGACAGCTATAATTGGCGTACGGGTTTTATTTAGCTTGATTTCATCTTTCCGAATAAGCTGTGTGGCTTCATAACCATTCATATCTGGCATCGAAATATCCATTAATATGATAGAGGGGTTTTCACTACGCCAGTAATCAACGGCTGAACGTCCCGTGGGTACGATTTTGAAAGTGACTCCAAGTTCTTCCATAATGTATTTTATATAAACTTGGTTTGTTTCATTATCCTCAGCAATCAAAACATCCAGACCGCGGTCGGCTCGAACTTCGGGTCTTGGAACGATCCGTCTTTCAATATCTCTTGCCATTTTTCGGCGCGGCGTTGGAAGCGCTTCTGAAATTGACATAAAACGACCTTCGGATAAATCAGCTTTGGCTGTGACAGGGTTAACAGACTGACTCTGAGCATTGAACAAACAGGTCGTTATTGTATTGAGCAATAATGAAGAGCGTGCAGGCTTGGTTAGTAGAGCGGCAATCCCTTGCTTTTGCAAACGTCGGATCATTTTGTCTTCGTTGACAGAGGTCAACATGATTACGGGAATACCGGCAAATTCAGGCCGCATTTTTAAGGCCGTGAACAAATCTTCACCATTCATACCAGGCATGTGGTAATCGGTAATAATAAGGTCGATTTTAATGTTTTTATCTCTGGCATTTTCCAGAACTTTTATAGCTTTAGCCCCGCTCTCCACAGCAACATTGCGGCACTTCCAATGTTTCACTTGCTCGCGCAAGATATTACGGTTCACGATATTATCGTCTACGATCAAGATGCTCGCTCCAATAATTTCTACGGGTAATTTTTTGACAGGTTTTAAATCTTGATGGGTTGGTAAGCTTAGCTGTATTGTGAAAACACTGCCTTTACCGGGGGTGCTCTTCACGTTTATTGTTCCGCCCATCAGCTCTACAAGAGTTGAAGTAATAGATAAGCCAAGTCCTGTCCCTTCATATTCACGCGTGGTCGTCCCGTCAGCCTGTTTAAACTTTTGAAATACGTCTTGAATTTGATCTTCGGGAATCCCGATTCCAGTGTCTTCAACTTTAATCACTAAATCGATATTATTTCCATTAGGCTCGCCTGAAACGTCAACAAGAACATGCCCAAAATGAGTAAATTTCAAAGCATTGCCAATAAGGTTTGTCATTATCTGGCGAATACGTCCGACATCTCCAATATATGTTGATGGGAGGCTGGGCCGCATGCGAACCAGTAATTCCAAATTTTTCTCAGAGGCAGAATTTGACAGCATTGTTGTTACGTCTTCGATACTATCGCGTAGAATAAACGGAGCCGGGTTAAGGCTAACCCGTCCAGCTTCGATCTTTGAAAAGTCCAAAATATCATTGATGATTGTCATTAATGCCGAACCCGAATTAGAGATGGTTTCAACGAAATGTTTCTGGCGTGGCTCTAATTCTGTGCGTGATAAAAGCTCTGTCATGCCAATGATACCGTTCATCGGGGTTCTGATTTCATGGCTCATATTGGCTAAAAATTCAGATTTGGCTCTTTCAGCAACTTTGGCTTTATTCAGAGCATCGCGGATATCTGAGATATTGGTTATCGTCATAATTTGTCCGCCAGACGGGATTGGCTGACTTCGCCTTATAAAATGCTCACCTTTTATAGACATCTCTTCTTCTTGAATCGCAGACGTTGAAAACTCTGACAAGTAAGTGTCTATCCAGCTATCAAGAGGGGTCCCATCCGTTGATAATACGCCGACATTTACGAGTTGGGTTACCAGGTCTCGGCGGGACATGCCAATTTTGCAATCGACATCAAGTAGGTTCATAATTTTTTTAAAAGCTGTATTGACTTCAATAACATTATCATCAGCATCATAAATCAACAGACCATCAGTTAGGCTCTCTATGGCATCAGAAAATCTAGCAGAGCGAATGACGGCCTCTTCGCTCAGGCGTTTATTTTCTTCGGACATTGATGATAATGCGAGGCCGATTTCCGACCCGATGGGGCCAGCTGCATAAGGGTCGGCGACTGCTCCACTTGCTGTTGCATTTTTAGAGGCGACAAAAGCTGTTTCTAAATGCTCTTTGGTCAGGTTGGGAATATGTTCGCCAACATTAAGTCCAAGATGCTCTTGCGCGTCACTCACCCGCAAGAATTTTACCATTTTAAGAGCGCCAAAAATACATAACCCCGTCGCCATGGCCCAAGCAAAACAGACGAATATGCCAAATGCTTGCGCCGATATTTGCGCCACGACACTGCCTGCGGGTAAAGCATTAATGGCCACGAGCGGGAATAATAAAGCGCCCGCGACACCTGCGAGGCCATGAACACCTACAACACCGACAGGATCGTCAATTTTAAACTTATGTAAAAGTATGTGATTGCCTAAAATGGCGGCAACACCCCCAATAGCGCCAATTATAAAAGCGCCAAATGGCCCTACAAATATGGCGCAACTGGTGACGGCTACTAGCCCGCCCAAAATACCATTAAAACTCGCTTCGGGGGCAAAGGTCTTATTGTGTATAATATAGCCAATAATTTTACCAAAAAGCCCACCTGCTGATCCTGCAATGACTGTTGCCAATGCAACATCAGCAAAGACTTGTGTGCCCAGCTCAAGTGCCCCTGTATTAAAAGGAATCCAGGTCACAAATAGGATTAAGGCACCTGCCAGCGCCAGTACGGGGCTATATCCCGATATTGGTAAAGGCTTTCCGTTTTCATCAAAACGGCCTTTGCGTGGCCCAAGCATTAAAATAGCTGCTAGTGCGTAAAACCCGCCTAAGGCGTGAATTGCAATCCCGCCCGCATGGTCAACAAAGTTCAAATTTGCGAGATAGGCGAGGTTGGACGTAATTATTGTATTTCCCCATGTCCAATGACCAAAGACGGGATAAACCAAAAGCGCAATCGCGGCGGTACTGACAAAGTAAGCGCCGATACGCATGCGTTCCGCTACTGCTCCAGAAACAATCGTTGCGACGACAGAGCAAAAGGCGAGGTTAAAAATAAGAACTTCTGGCCATTCGCCCTGATTTTGTAGAGCCGATTTAACACCGCCCATACCGATATAGCCGCCAATAGACATGCCATACATCAAGCCAAATCCAACAAGAGAATAGCAGGCGACGCAGATAATAAGGTCTGAGACATTTTTTTGAGCAACATTGACAGAATTTTTTGCGCGGACTGAGCCAGCTTCAATCAATAAAAAACCTGCCTGCATCAAGAAGACAAGAAAAGCCGCAATGACTATCCAGCTATCGTTCATTATTTTCCCCCGCTATGTTCTACAGCAGGTATTGATAAATATTGAGAATAAAAGGTTAATTGTGAGAGTTAAACTATACGTTTTATAGCTACACTATGTACGGAGGACCTATGATAGATAGGTTTGAAATTGTACGGCTTTATACCGCTCAACAAAAAACCGCTCCATTGAGCGGCTTTTGATAACTTTATTGAGGTTAAGCTTTTTCGGGTAAGACCACAGTTGGGCCTAGATTTCGTAGGACTTCTCTTGCGTTAAAGCTATTATCTGCGCCTGGCGTTTTAAACCGTCCGAATTTGACGTCTGCAGTTGCGCGATATTTTGTAATTTCGCGAACATCGTAATTTCGGAAAAATGGATCATAGTAGGGATTATAAAAGGCGCTACGGCCAAAACCAAATCCGCGTCTGCCAAATCCGCGTGAGTTATATAGGCCGCGCGTGCCATAAAGCCCGCGTCCGCCGCCATAAAACCCGCCAAAGCGTGAATAAGGATAGCCGCGGCTCCACCCATAACTAGGGCGGTAGAAGCTATAATTGAAATATGGGTCATACACACCGCCAAGGGCAGGGCTGACATTGACGCGTTTCTTTTCTTCGGTTTCGCGCTCATTGAGTGTGAAACTTTCAAAACCGCGCTCTAGGGCCAGTTCAGCCGCGCGATAAAGCAGGTAATTTTCGACAGTTTCGCGGTCCGTTAGCGAATTACCGCCAAAGGTCACGCGGGCACGGTCATTCTCGATCATTGTCTGAGAAAAGCCGTCAAATCCGCCGGGTTTAGTCGCCGCTTGGTAAGGGGTTGAGGTCGCGCAAGCCGATAAAACAGCGACTGAAGCGGCCAATAAGAGGTGACGTAATTTCATGGGGTGTCTCCTTTATTACAATTATGCCTAGCACGTCGTCCCTGAACGCTTACTGACAATGTAGTTCATTTTCTGTACATTTTCAATGCACAGAGCTGTGAAGTGACTGCGATTGCTTGAATATTCCTAGCCGATAAAGACTTGGCCGCCATCAAGGGCGATGGTTTGCCCCGATAAATACCGCCCGCTATCGCTGCACATCATAGCAACAAAGGCGCCAATATCCTGTTCACATTCCCCAACATAGCCTAGCGGGATACTGGCTTGAAAGTGCTCCGCCTCTTTGGGGTTGCGTTCCATCCAGCCTTTAAGGGCAGGGGATTTGGCATGGGGCATAATCGCATTTACGCGAATGCCGTCTTTGCCCCATTCATTAGCGGCGGCCCGGGTAAGCTGCTGCGTCGCTGCTTTGACAGCGGCATAAACGCCATAAGTACCGACATCCCAGCGCTTCATCACCGAGCTGCATAAATTGATAACATTGCCTTTTGTTTCTTTAAGGTGAGGATAGGCCATCTTCATGAGGCGGAAGGTTGCCAAAGGCCCGCTCTCCCAATTCCCGTTCATTTGCTCATCTGTGATAGAGAGAAGCGGTCCGCGCGCCACTTCTTGTGCATTATTGACCAGAATATCGAGCCGCCCAAACTCTTTAATTGTGGCGTCGATAATGCTCTGAAGATCATCGTTAGATTTAACATCACATCTTAAGGGCAGTGATTTCACGCCGCGTGATCTAAATAATTCTGCGCTTGTTTCGCATTTCTCAAGCGTGCGGCCTGTAACAACAATATGGGCCCCTTGTTTGGCAAGCGCCAAGCCAATGCCTTGGCCCACGCCTTGGCCGCCGCCTGTGATTAACGCGACTTTATCTTTTAGCATAAGCTGTCCTACCATAATTCAGGAATATCTGATCCCGTGATTTTAATGAGTTTTTGTAAAAAGGCTTGCGCCCCGATAAGTTCCTCATCGGTAAAGTGTTTGAGTAATTGTTCTTCTAAGGCCTTGGAATGGGCCAATAAGCCTATGAAAGTTTCTCGGCCCTTCTGGCTTATTTCGATGTTATCATCAGTGCCTTCGATCCAGCCTTTGCGCTGCAAGCGCGCAAAAATTTCAGCGTCAGGGTGATGGCCCGTATGTTCCAATCGCGAAACGATATCATTAGCGGGCAAGCCGCCGCTCATGGCTAGCAGTGAGAGGCAAAAATATTCAGGCTCGCTCATGCCCAATTTATTACAGGCTTTGCGAGTTGGATAGCTGCTTTGAAAATGCGCGCGTGAAATCAGATAGAGTAAAAAGTCATCTGTGAATTGCCCGTTCTGCATGTCGATGGCGGGGGCTGTCGATTGAGTGGGCGCGGGTTTAATTTTGGCATCTGCATATCGCCCGCCCTGAAAGACGAGCACAGGAAAATCATATGTTCGGTGGTCAATGACTTCGCCGACGAAAATTATATGGTCCCCGCCTTCATATTGAAAATGGGTCTTACAACGAAACAAAGCTGCATATTCGGGTAGTATCGGAAATCCATTCTCGCAGGGAGTCCACTCAACGCCGTCAAATTTATCATCACCGGATTTAGCGAATTGATTAGAGAGGGAGCTTTGATGGCTGGCCAGAACATGAACGTTAAATCCGCCCGAATTTTGATAGGCAGGCATGGATTGTGCCGTCTTGGCGAGGGACCAGAGAATAAGCGGCGGATCTAGCGAAACTGAATTAAAACTACTCGCCGTAACGCCCACAGGATTGCGCTCTTTGTCAACTGTGGTGACAACTGTGACGCCCGTTGCGAATTGGCCAAGCGCATTTCTAAAGGCATGAGGGTCAGACATTTGATTTCGTAGAAAACATGGAATAAAATTACGCAAAATAGGGCAAATGTCAAAATTTAACGTAGAAATGCGTAAAATTTATGCCATATGAGTAACGAAACTAGGAAATCCTGATGTCATCACTCGACGCACGTATTGATCGGCTAGAATCTTTAGACGAGATCAGACAGCTTGTAAGCAAATATGCGCTCTCACTAGATATGCGCGATCTAGACGCCCATGTAAATTTATTTGCGCAGGATATCCGTATTAGCCGGGAACAAACGGGGCGCGCAGCGCTTAAGGCATGGCTTGACGATACATTGCGACTACAATTTACAGGCACGTCGCATCATATTGGAAACCATATTATTGAATTTGATGACCCTGATCATGCTCATGGGATTGTTTATTCTAAGAACGAGCATGAAACGCCGAGCAAAGCAGGTGAACATGAATGGGTCATCATGCAGATGATCTATTGGGATAATTATGAGCGCATTGATGGCGTGTGGTATTTCCGCCGGCGTTTGCCCTGTTACTGGTATGCGGCGGATTTAAATAAGCCGCCTATAGGGGACAAAAAGATGCGCTGGCCCGACCGCGAGAGTTATGACGGGGCTTATCATCAGCTCTTTCCGTCATGGGAGCGCTTTTGGAAAAACCCACCTCGTGATGGCGTCACGCCAGAAGTCGCTCTGCCTGCGCCGCGCGAAGAGTTTTTAAAAACCATGCGAGCTGGTCATCCCGACCCCAAAATTAGAGTCAGATAAATGGTAAACCTGTTTGACCCTATCCAGCTTGGTGATATTACCTGCGCCAATCGTATCTTCATGGCGCCCATGACACGCTCACGCGCGGGCGATGGCGATGCGCCAACAGATATGAACGCGCTTTATTACGCTCAGCGCGCCGGCGCTGGCCTGATTATTACTGAGGGCGTTTATCCGAGTATTGACGGGAAGGGCTATGTTCGCACGCCCGGAATAGTTACCGAAGAACAAATATCAGGCTGGACGCGCGTAACGGAGGCTGTCCATGCCAAAGGCGGTAAAATCGTTATGCAGCTTATGCATTGCGGACGGATTGCCAGCTATCATAATAAACCTAAAGGCGCGAGAACCTTAGCGCCAAGCGCCGTTAAAGCTAAAGGTGAGCTCTTTACCGACGCAGCGGGTATGGCCCCGTTCGACATACCGGAAGAGATGAGCGCCTCAGATATTACGCAAACGATTGATGATTTTGGACACGCGGCGAAAAATGCAATGGCGGCGGGATGTGACGGGATAGAACTTCATTGCACCTCTGGCTATTTGCCTGCGCAGTTTCTTTCGACGGGGACGAACCAACGCTCTGATAAATATGGAGGCAGTTTAGAGAATAGATTACGTTTTGTATTGGAAACTTTAGATCGCATGGTTCAAACGATCGGCGCGGGCCGCGTTGGATTGCGCATCTGCCCCGGCAATCCTTTTAATGATCTATCTGATGATGACCCAGAGGAGACATTTGAGGGTCTGATAAAAGCGATTAACCCCATGGGGCTGGCTTATCTTCATGTTATTCGGATGAAGGCGGGCGTTGATAATATTGCGCTGGCTAAACAATTTAACGGCCCTGTTATTCTTAATGATAGTTATGATTTGGAGCGCGGAAACCGCGCGCTTGCGGCGCAGCAAGGGGATGCCATTTCATTTGGCCGCGCCTTTATCGCAAACCCTGACCTCGTTGGCGTATTTAAAGCAGGAGCGGAGCTAAAACAGCCAGATTATAAAACGCTCTATACGCCCGGCCCGAAAGGGTATGTCGATTATGATTAAAGGGGAACCTAGCCGGACGGCGCTTTTAACGGCCGTGCAGCGCGGCCATCATAACCTTACAGCGCCAGAGCCTAAGATATTGCGGGATGATTTAGCGCTAGCGATTGCGGGCCTTGATAGTTTGGAGGCCGCGCAAGGCTATATCGATAACATGATTGAAGTCTTCGCGGCATTAAGCGACCCCGAAACAGCCACTATTTTCATGAAGCGTATTGATGGGTCTGTCTGTATGCGTAGCCGCGTGGTCGAAGAAGAATTAGCTTTGGCAAAGCCGCGCGGGATTAAGCAATTGGTGATATTGGGCGCGGGGCTGGACTCAACCGCTTACCGCCGTACAGATTTGACCGAAGGTATGAATGTCTTTGAGGTCGATCACCCCGCGACGCAGGCTTGGAAAGAAGAGCGCCTCGAAGCGGCGAATATTAAAGTGCCTGAAAACACAAAATTTGTTGCCTTTGATTTTGAACATCAAACTTTAGCGCAGGCCTTAGAGGCAGGGGGTATAAAGCCTGACGTTCCGACATTCTTTACATGGCTTGGGGTGCATATGTATCTGACAGATGAAGCCGTGAAGGCCACGTTAGGGGTGCTTGGGAAATTTCCAAAGGGTAGCGAAATCGTTATGGATTTTATCAGTCCAAGCTATGTGCTGGCTGGCGGCATTGCAGAAGACTCGGTCGCGCAATTATCCAAAGTTGTCTCCCAAATGGGCGAGCCGATTAAAAGCCAATATTATGAAGATGAATTGGAAGCGATATTAAACGAGGCTGGTTTTAGCGAGGTTAAATATCTAAGCGCCAAATGGTTAGTGGAAAATTATCTCGGCGGGAATAAGGACGCATTTGATATGCCTGAAGAAGCCACGTCTATTTTATATGCGGTGATTTAACTCTCGGCTTTAAAACTATCCGGCAAATTATAGAAATAGCTAGCCTCTTCATAGCGTTCTGAAATGCGCCAGCCATCCTCTGTCCTGCGTAATTTGTCTTTGTACCAAAGCCCGACGAAAAACACATGGGGCGCGCCGTTTTGATCGATAATCATTGGGTTAAATAATATGGTGCGCGCCGTCGCTTGGTCGCCATTTATCTTAATTTGCGGCAAGCCGTTCATATGCTGAAAGCCGCTAAATTTCGCGAGCGCTTTATCAAGATATAATTTGATTTCAGGCAGACTCCCACGCGCGCCGCCAGCTTCCGTATAGTCGATTATCGCGTCTTTGGTGAATATATCGTCTAGTGCATCCCAATCACGGCTATCTATGGCCTCGCAATAGGCAACGAGTAAGTCCTGTATCTCGGCTCTATCTGATAAGTCTTGATGGCTGAGCATAAACGTCCCTTAGAATATAACGTCCAATTTGGCTTGAAGCCCTTGCTCTGTCCAGATAAGAGTTCCTAAAAATTGATGAGAGATATTATGGATAATCCTAAGCTTAGAAAATTACTTATTTTGCTCCATCTTTTTGGCGGTTCATTTATGGCGCCTGCTTTTATTCTTGTCGCGATTACGGGCGGATTGCATATGGTCGGAAATGGCGAAAAAGTCGAAACAAGCGCGATTTCTCTTCCCGCTGGCACGCAGGTCGATTTGAAAAGTAAAACTGCCGAAGATGACGTTAGAGCGATTTTAAAGGCCGCCAATGTCGATATGAAATTTGAGTATTTAAAAATCCGCGGCACTTCTTTTGAGACTCGCCCGACAAGCCGAACACATGTTAAGTTCAAGCCATCTCCGAACGGCCTGACCGCGACGCTAAATAAACCCAATTTCCAAAAAGCGATGATGGAAATCCATAAAGGCCATGGTCCGAAGATCGTGCGAACCTATCATAAGCTTGTCGCCTTGATGCTTTTCTTGGTGGTTTTGGGTGGTTTCTTAATAGGTTTATTGGCCAAGAATTATCGCGGTAAAACCCTAGCAGCCTTTGGATTAGGACTATTATTCTACGTCGTCGCAATTGCCTTTGCGTAGCTATATATGCCTGAAGACAGGATAGGGCGGTTACGTGGCCGCTCTTTTATCCCAAAATTGAAGCTCAATTTTACCAGCGTCTAACTTAATCAGCCCATAAGCGGCGGTCCGTAATTTGCGCGCAATGTCTAAATTGGGATTCGTAATCACGTCTAGTACAAAGCGGGCTACGCCGTTGCTTGTCACGACTAAAATATCGCCGTCGTGACCAATATGTTCGTCAAAGAATTTTGCCCAGTCGTAAATAAGCTTTTCTGGATTGACGATCCAGCCATCCGGGACAATGGCTTCGAGGTCCCAGAGATCAATCATGTCTTGACCCAGACGGGCGACGACTTCTGCCTCGGGTTTATTCTCGTCAATGCCGTAATCAATCTCTCTGAGGAAGTCCAATGTTTCCAAGGGCGTTTCGGGCGAGATAATCGCCATCGCGGTTTGCTGCGTGCGCATAAGAGGAGAACAATAGGCTTTGGCAAAATTATAGTTAGATAATTCTTGTGCCAAGGTTTTCACTTGTTCGCGGCCTGAGCTGGAAAGAGCTAGATCAGTGCGCGCGCCGACACGTGTCACCACCTCGCCTTTATCAAATGTATTGCCATGACGGCAGATAATAATGCGGGTCACGTGAAAGGATCTCCGTGTTTAGCAATAAGGGCTTCAGCCAATGCCAAGTCAGCAGGGGTGTCTATTCCAGATGTTGCGATCGTCGGCGGCTCTACGCGCACGCACTCAATTGTTAGGCCATTTTCAAGAAGGCGTAATTGCTCCAGACCTTCTAGTTTCTCATATTGGCTTTCGGGTAAGTGGACAAATTTTTCTAAAGCTGTTCGTTTGAAGGCATAAAGACCGATATGACGGCAGATAGGTGAAAGATCGGTTTTATCTCTAAGTTCAGTTTCTTTGCGGATAGCGGGGATAATGTTCTTGGAAAACCATATGGCTTTATTATCTACGCCGACAATGACAGATGTCCCGCTAAAGGGGGTTGTTTTTTTATGTGCGCGAAGCTCGTCTAACGCGGCCCATGAAAGCTTTACATAAGGTGTGGCAACATCAGCGCCGCTTTTCAACGCTTGGGCAACCGCCACGATATGATCAATGGGCGTAAAAGGGGCGTCGCCCTGTAGATTGACTATGTAATCCGCATCAGGTGCAAAGCTTGTTGCCGTAGCATAGGCACGGTCACTTCCTGTTGGCAAATCTTGAGGCGTCATGACAACGGGAATGGTGTGGTCCGCACAATGGTTTTTAATTTCCTCATTATCCGTCGCGACAACATATGTGCAGTTTTCAATTTGAGCCGCCGCTTCTTGCGCGGCTTTTGCGGTGCGGCGAACCATGCTGATCCCATTAATCAAGGCTAAAGGCTTGCCGGGGAAACGTGTGGAGCCGAAGCGGGCAGGGACGACAATGAGCGTTTTCATGCTTTAGAGGTAACCTTGTTCCAGTAGGCTCTTCATATCGATGACGCCAAGCGGTTTGCCGTTCTCAAGGATAAAACCATTCGAAATACGATTCTGTGTGAAGAGATCAATGACGTCGCGCATGCGCATATCTTTGGAGACTGATCGTGGATTGGCCGTCATTATTTCCTTTGCGGTTTTTTGAGAAAAGTCAGAATCAATAGCGCGGCGTAAGTCGCCATCCGTAATGATGCCAAGCATCAATCCGTTTTCATCCACGACGGCTGTGCAGCCTTTAGCCCCTTTTGAAATCACAGAAATCGTTTCATCCATTTTAGCGCTGGCAGTCACAGTTGGAATATTTTCATTTTGGGTCAGAATCCATTCGCCAACAGTTTGCAGCCTAAGTCCAATTTTTCCGCCAGGGTGGCGCTTTCCAAAGTCTTCTAATGTGAAGCCGCGCTCGGTCATTGTCGCCACGACCAGCGCGTCTCCAAGCGCGAGCGTATTGGTAGTCGACGTTGTCGGCGCGATACCATTAGGGCAGGCCTCAACCGCATCGGGAAGCCGTAGAATGACTTGGCTGTTTTGCGCGAGGGTCGAGGTGGTATTTTTGGTTATGCCGATAACCGGGACAGCATTTTTCTTTGCATATTGAAGTACATCGCGAAGCTCACGGCTTTCACCAGAATTGGAGATAGCGAGAATAACGCAGCCTTCTGACACCATGCCCAGGTCGCCATGACTGGCCTCTGTCGGGTGCATGAAAAAGCTCGGCGTGCCTGTTGAGGCAAAGCTTGCGGCAATTTTCTGCCCAATATGACCAGATTTTCCAACGCCCACGACAATGAGATAATTCGTTGCCTTGAGAATCAGCTCAATGGCCTTTGGAAAACTGTCATCAATGCAGGATTTTAAGGCCTCAAGACCGAGGATTTCGGTCGAAATCACATCTTTTGCAATTTTAATGGTTTTTGCCATGTATTCTCCAAGGCCTTCAACGCCGAAGACTAGCATACTATAACCAAGCGCGCGGGGTCTCACCATAAAAAGTCATCTTTTCCCCGATTAAATTAATCCCGGAGAGAAAAAGCTCTTGCGCTTTTATAGCTACTACATATGGTGGGCATAACAAATCAGTAACCCATATGTGGTTATTTTCTCGATATTGATAGCAAGTTTGAACGTTAAGGGTGGCATCATGGGCAATATGGAATTTATGAAAAATCCGAAATCAGGTCTCTTAATTCCGAGCCATAGTTACAAACCCTTCCGCTATCCTTGGGCGTTTGATTTTTGGAAAAAGCAGCAACAGGTCCATTGGATGCCTGAAGAGGTTCCCCTCGGTGAAGACTGTAAAGATTGGGCGACTAATTTGACTGAGTCTGAAAAGAACCTGCTAACGCAGATTTTCCGGTTCTTTACGCAATCTGATGTCGAGGTGAATGATAATTATATGGAGCGCTATGCGCGCGTCTTTAAACCGACAGAAGTCAAAATGATGCTTTCGGCCTTTTCCAATATGGAAACCATCCATATCGCGGCCTATGCGCTTCTGCTTGAAACAATCGGCATGCCAGATAGTGAGTTCTCTGCCTTTATGGAATATGAGGCCATGGCAGATAAGCATAATTACATGCAGGAATTTGGCGTTGAATCCGAGGCGGATATAGCGCGCACAGTCGCCATGTTTGGCGGCTTTACGGAAGGGCTACAGCTCTTTGCCTCCTTTGCCATGCTGATGAATTTCCCGCGCCTGAACAAGATGAAGGGTATGGGCCAGATTGTAACGTGGTCTATCCGCGATGAGAGCCTTCATTGTGAAGGCATGATAAAGCTTTATCACACCTTTGCTCAAGAAACAGGCTGCGTGACCAAAGCCGTCGCAGATGACATTATTGATTGCTGTAAGACAGTCGTCAAAATGGAAGATAAATTTATCGATCTCGCCTTTGAAATGGGCCCTGTTGAAGGCATGACCTCTGAAGATATAAAGCGCTATATACGCTATATTGCTGATTGGCGTTTAGGACAGCTTGGATTGCCTAAAGTTTACGGCATTAAGCATCATCCGCTCCCTTGGCTAACTGAAATACTCAATGGTGTTGAGCATGCAAACTTCTTTGAAGCCCGCTCAACCGAATATTCTAAAGGCGCGACATTGGGTGAGTGGCATGGCGATGAAGGTGTTTGGGGTAAATTTGAACAAATGCAAAACCGTAAGATCGTTGATGAGGTCCTAAATTAGAGCGGACCTGCATTAAAACAGTCTTTTAAAGGCGTTCATACGAAAGCCGTATGGGCGCTTTTTTTATCGCCGAAAGAAAAACAGTGTTATAGAGCCTTATGGAAAACCGCATTAAATCATTCGAGACTATCTTTAATTTTAGAGATTTTGGCGGTTATCAGACCGAAAGCGGCGGGCGTATCGCGGAGGGGAGGCTTTTTCGCTCTGCGCATTTGCATAATACGAATGAGAGTGATCTTGCTAAATTAGCTGGCTTAAATATCGGGCTAGTCGTGGATTTGCGGCATGCGCCAGAGCGTGTGCGTCAGCCAAGTAAGTGGCCGGAGCATCAAAAGTCCCGCGTGCTGACCTATCCAGACCCCAAAGATAGCGAGAGCGAAAAAGTTGCCCCGCATGAAGCTTTTATGCAGCACGAATTACATACGCCAGAGGATGCGCGCAATTACATGCTTGGTTCATATTCGGCTCGTCCGGATGAGGCGGGTTATCGCCAAATATTTGGGGATACGCTCCGTCATATGGCGAGTACGGGAGACCCTATCCTTGTACACTGCGCAGCGGGAAAAGACCGTACTGGTACGCTGTGCGCAATTATCAAAGGCGCTCTGGGTGTAGATCGAAAGACAATCATGGAAGACTTTATGCTGACCATGACGGCTATTCAGGTCGATGATTTTTTAAAGCCTGCGGCAGAAATGTTTACTCAGCGCTATGGCCGCCCAATTGATCCGGAAGCGATTAGGCCTATGTTTAGTGTTGAGCCGGGATATCTGGAGAGTTCACTGGCTTCGATCAAAGATATGGACAGTTATATTCGTGACGCACTGAAGTTTTCAGACAAAGAAAAAGCCGCTTTAAAAGCGGCCTATCTTGAGTAATTAAAACCAAATTCGTTAGCTGCAAGTTACGGTTTTCCCCGAGAAAGAACAGGTGAAGTCTTTTATGGCTCCGGTACCATCATCAAAGTTTACATTTGCGGATCGTCTTGGTTTTAATAAGAAAGTTTCAGTCATGTTAAAATTGGTTTTCATGTATTTAAGCTTTAAAGGCTCATAATTATAAGCGACTCTTGCGACAATAACTCCAGACGTATCACTTAGGATAAGTTGATCTAAACTATTGGCATCAAAGGCTTTTGGGAAAGCTCCATTTAAAGAGGCTTTTCCTAAAGGCACCACTGCACCTCCTGCATCTCGTGAAAAACTCGCAATTTCCATTTTTATTTCGCTCCGCTTTGTTGAGGGAACGTCCATAACCATGGTTGTAGCTGTCATAATCTCAGCCATCTCAGCTGCCGTGATAGAGGCGACTTGTGTAGCAAGGTCTCCTGCGACATTTGTCGAATGTGAAATTTTTCTATCTGCGCTAATGGCCATAGAAATTTCAGCAAGACCAAAATACATTGCAATCATGATGGGCGCGACAAAAACAAATTCTATTGCCGCTACCCCATCTTGAGCTAATCTGAACCGTTTAATAAGCTGGGTAAGGTTTGGCTTTGGAAATTTACTGAACTTTGTCATGACAATCCTTCTCTAACTAAGTTGCGGGTTGGCAAGCTTGTGCCGGAAAAGGTTCATTTCTAAACGCTGTTGACGCTGTGATTATATGTGATCCGGTGCCGGGAGAGCTTTCTAAACGGGTTAAGGTCGGGGGCAGAATGAGGCTATGGTAGTAAATTCCGCGTACAACAACGGGCTCACCTGCAGTGCTTTCATCATAATCACCATTTGGAATGGCAGGAGGTGGAGAACCAGCGGCTCCAACTGGTGGGTTGGGGGTGTCAGGCAATGTTATGGCGCTAAAGCTTGGATTGGATACAACGTCGATGCGCAAACGATTACAGTTCCCAACACCGCTCATTCTATCACAAACTGCAGCTTTGAATGCGGCCTGTCCGCAATTTTGAAAGTTTCCTACACGAATTTGGCGACCAGACTCACTTACGGCATGACTTAGTGTAGAGGATATGAAGAATATGATAGCTAATTCTAAAATTGCGAATAATAACATGAAAAAAGGAATTGCTAATAATGCAAATTCTATTGCCGTGGCACCATCTTGCGCTTTTTGGAAGCTCTGAACGCGTTTTAGCGCCGATTGGTATAGTTTAGGCATCCACTTTATCCCATATCGTTCATATTCCGTTTCCTATAAGGAAGACGGTCTGTTTAAATACAGGTAAGTCGTTAAATTTTCAGTAAAGTTTGAGGTTAAGATATTATTAAATCTCAACACTTTAAAAATTGGTCGGCGGCCCTGAACTCGCATTGGGACTACCACTAAATGGTGAAGAACCTCTCGTAAACGCACTGACAGGAGTCGGTGAAGCCGTACTCGCACTATTGCTGATCTCCTGAGCTTCGCCAGAATTATTCGTAATAAATTCTGGTGCATCTCCTAAGATAGGGGACGGCAAGCAATAGGGTATGCAATTGTAACTCTCGCGCTGTTTTCCGTTATATAACCGCACGCCATTAGAGGATAATTTATGCGTAACTTGTATGTCAGCATTCATAATGGTGTGACCAGAGGCATTTAGGACAATCAGATTAGTTTCCCCATATCCGCGGCCAACGACGAAAAGTGTATTTGCCGAATGAACGGTGACGTCAGCGATGTTAGGGTTACCAATAACGACAGCGCCAGCGCTTTCAGGCAGGCGAACGATCTCGGTTTTATTCAGATCAACACTGTAGCTGCCTCCAGCAAAGGCCGGGATAGCAGAACATATAACAGCCAGAGTGGCAATTCCCACATGAAATAGTGATTTAGACACAAAAGAGGTCATGAAATTTCTCCAAGCTTTCTCTCGTCTTATCCTGATGTAGTGAACGAAGGGTTTACAAATGGGGCGCTTTTTTGGTCTTATTCTTTATCATACATTATATATATAAATGTATATACATGCTGATTTTAGAATCAGAAATCCACTTTTAAAGCCTAATAAATTTTACGCTAAATTTACTACATTACTTAAATTAGTAGTAATGACCCGTCTCTATAAAGGCTTCAACAGGGATTATTTTACCCCCTGTGAAATAGAAGGAATAATCCTTCTTTTGACTAGCATACGTGGGAGTAAGTTATGCAAAATCTAGTAACTCGTTTTATTAAAGACGAATCTGGTGCAACAGCTATTGAATATGGTCTGATTGCAGCTCTTATCGCGGTCGCTTTGATCGCTGGCGCAACTGCTATCGGTGACTCTTTGGACGGTAAGTTCAAATTAGTTGCGGGTGAATTAGCAACTGCTGATAACAGAAAGTAATTTTTGTTAAAGTTTTGTGGGCCGCTTTTGCGGCCCACATTATCCCTAGCCGGATATAATTTGTTCAATCGTGAATAATTTTTATAAGTGGTAAGCATAATGTCTGACAGGTTAAAGAGATTCATATTGGACGATAGTGGCGCAACTGCAATTGAATACGGATTAATCGCAGGCCTCATTGCAATAGCGTTAATTTTAGGTGCAACAGCAGTTGGCGATTCACTTGACGGAATTTTTACAACTGCCCAAACAGAACTTGATAAAGCATAATAGCTTGAAATTACTCATGTGATTATTCAGAAATCCAATTATTGGAAACACATTCTTAAACACATTTAGATTAAACTCTGCCTAACGTTCTAGGGGAGATTAATATGTTTTTAGCATTTGTAATCGTAATAGTTTTTGCCGCCACGATGTTAATAGCGTCTTTTAAAGATGCGACGACCATGACTATTCCTAATTGGATTAGTTTAGCGCTCATAGCCGCCTTCATTCTTATAATACCCTTTGTTTGGCCCGGATGGGCTGGACTCGGAACGCATGTTCTTGTCGGTGCTACATTCTTTCTTGGCGGTTTCGCTATGTTTGCTTTTGGGTGGCTTGGCGGCGGAGATGCCAAATTAATGGCAGCTACCGCACTTTGGTGGCAATGGCCTGACGCCATTCTATATGTTTTATATACAACGATATTTGGGGCGCTGCTTGCAGTCGCACTTATGATGGGACGTCGCTTTATCCCAGTTCGTATACTAACGGCACCTTGGGCCTATAAAATGTTCAAGGATGAAAAAAAGATGCCTTATGGATTGGCTTTAGCTGCAGGTGCCTTGTGTACACTGCCACAAAGCCAGCTTTTTCTAAGAGCCATCGGCCTGTGAGGCGCATAAATATCATTGCGTTAACACTTTTTTCGTACGCATTTTCTATAAATTAACCATGCTTTATCAAATCACCCTCAAAAGGGTGTGGATATTGAGGCCTTGTGAGGGATAATGGATAAGAAACGTATACTTTTGATAGCAGGTCTTGCCATTGCGGCGATTGTTGTTTTCACGCAAGTTAAAAAATTGGGTACGCCGGCGCCTGTTCAAACAGTCGCAGCTCCTGCTCCAATCGTTCAAAAAGTTGAATATGTGGACGTTTTGGTGGCAACACAAAACATGGCCCTGGGATCTCGCATCTCGGAAGAATCCGTTAAATGGAAGCAATGGCCTGCAGAAGCTTTAAGCCCTGCACTTATTTCAAATGATCTGAGACCACAGGCTATTGAAGAGTTAGAGCGCGCAATTGTCCGCTCTCCGATTTTAGAAGGTGAGCCCATAAGTGAGAATAAGCTTGTTTTAACCAATGGTTCTGGCGTGATGGCTGCTTTATTAAAACCAGGGATGAGAGCGGTGACTACCCGTATTTCAGTCGATACGGCTGCTGGCGGCTTTATACAGCCAGGCGACAGAGTTGACATAATTTTGACGCAAACTGTGCAACCGAAATCAAGTGCAACTAGTTCCAGCCAGCGCGTGTTTACAGCTGACACTATTTTTGAAAATGTACATGTTTTAGCTATAGACCAAACTTATTCTACAGGGATTGAGGGCGGGGCTACCGTTATCGGGTCAACTGCAACGTTTGAAATGTCACAAGAAGACGCTGAATTGCTTCAACAGTCCGTTTCTAAGGGCGATTTAAGCCTGACATTACGCGGAATAATTCGGAGCAACGCGCAGGCCCGTAGCGCCGCGAAAAATGAAAAAGAAGAAGTTGAAACAGCGTCTTCATTGACAGTTTATCGTGGTGGTCAGCCTCAACAAGTCGCGATTAGAGGACAATAAAATGCCTAGTAAGTTTTTATATAGCTTGGTCCTTGGAACTGCGGTTACATTAGCGACTTCATCTATGTTGACGCCAATCGCTGATGCAGGAACGCGGTCATATAGCCATATTCAAAATGCCTCAGCCTCAGGAATTAATATCCAATCACCAGGTCAGAGCACAAATTCGCGGTCAATTGTACTTCCATATTCAAAGTCAACGGTCATCGAATTGCCCCAGGATATGATGGATGTCATTGTTTCAAATCCGGATATCGTGGAATCCGTCATTCACACGTCTCATCGCGCTGTTCTTATTGGTAAGCAGCCAGGCCAAACAAATGCCTATTTTTATGGGCATGGCGGGCAAGAGCTATTGAGCTTAGATATTCGTGTTGAGCGTGATATAAATGGTTTAAAATCTCTAATTTCCCAACATGCAAATACTGGGACAGTCGAAGTTCAAGCCGTTAATAACAATATATTACTGACAGGGTCAGTCAAAAATGCCTCGATGGCTAACCGTATTGAGAAGCTAGCCTCTATGTGGCTTGATGAGGTGACAGAGGGGGGGGCTGAAGGCGAAATTGTCAACCTCATGTCAGTAGAAGGTAAGGATCAGGTGCTTTTGAAAGTTCGCATTGTTGAAATGCAGCGTTCTGTCACAAAGCAATTGGGAATCAATCTTAGTGCGATTGGTCAGTTGGGCGATTCAACTGTTTCACTAATTAGTAATGCCAGTTTAAATACTCGCTCTGGCCTAGAGGGAACAAGCGCCTTAACGAACACGTCGGGTGGTGATCTGACATCTTTATCGAGTTCATTGCAAGCCCTGGAGCGGGTAGGATTAATCCGAACATTGGCTGAACCAACATTAACAGCGATTTCTGGTGAGACCGCAAATTTCTTGTCTGGTGGTGAATTTCCACTCCTAACAAACGTATTTCTTGATGAGAATGGCAGATTACAGCGCGAATTTGAGTTCAAACCTTACGGGGTTTCACTAGGATTTACTCCTGTTGTCCTAAGTGAAGGCCGTATCTCATTAAATATTTCGACGGAAGTGTCAGAACCAACCACGGAAGGTTCATTTGAGACGGGCGGACTGGCATCAGATATTCTGGGCTTACGCGTTCGAAGAGCGAATACCGTTGTTGAGCTCCCAGCTGGCGGAAGTCTTGTGATTGCTGGCCTTATTCGTGAAGAAAGTCGTCAGTCTTCCGATGGTATTCCAGGGGCCAAAGATATACCAGGATTTGGCGCTTTATTTAGAAACCGAGATGATTTGACCACACAAAGTGAACTCGTTGTGATTGTCACCCCATACCTTGTCGACCCAACACATCCAGATAAATTACAGACACCACTTGATGGTTTCATTCCCGCAAATGATGGCGATAGCTTGCTTTTCGGAAAATTAAACAAGGTTTATGCCGCAAATGGTCGGCCTAAAATCGCAGCAGATAGCTTATCAGGGCCATTTGGTCATGTGGTCGATTAGGGAGTATATGGTGAGACTTGCACATAGAAAAATTAGAGCCCTTTTCTCTGCAGCTATTTTATCAGCTGTGATAACGGGTTGCCAGACACCGATGCCTTCAGCAGGTCCAACGCCATTTAATCATAAAATTCAAATTGCGGAATCTATCGAAAGGTTGGAGCTTTACACACGTCCAACCGGTCTTGAACTCTCCGCGCGCGACCAAGTTGCTGTTACTCAGTTTTTGGAAGCCTATGCACAGCAAGGTGAAGGCCCAATTTATATTAATACGCCTTCATCATCAGCGCATGGTATTGGGGCTCAGCAAGCACAGGCGGTTATTCGTCAAAGCTTAGGAAGAATAGGCTTAGCTGGCGCGCCTGTTCAAACAGGACAATATCAGGCACCTTATGGTGCGCCAGCACCCGTTGTTGTCTCCTATAGGACTTTAAAAACAGTACCTCAGGATTGTCGAAGAATGGGCGATCTGTCTTATACCTATACAAATCAGCCTGATCCAAGTTTCGGGTGTTTCCACTCAGCAAATTTGGCTGCGATGATACAAGACCCGAGACAGTTAATTCAGCCTTATGATATGACCATTCCAGATTCTCAGAGACGCCAAACAGTTTACGATAAATATATTCAAGGCGAGAATCCGGCATCGGAACACCCTGACCGCCAAGATATAACTATAGAAGATAAATAAGACGGACCATCGGATGAATGCCATGACACCTAGACCCCCGCAGATGAGTTCGCCAGCACCAATAGCGGCCCCCAATCCCGCGCCCATGCGCCCGGTGCCTACGCCTGTACCGCAGCAGGCACCATATCCTGCGCAACAGATCACTCCGCAACCTATGCAGCCTCGGCCGGTTCCGCCCATGCAACCTGCTGCTCCCCCTATGCCTCCAGTTCAGCAAGGTTATCCAGCTATGCCAATGCACGGGCAAGGAAACATATCAATGCCACATCAGCCTCCGCCAATGATGCCGCCACAGGCGCTTCCGGAAGCCGATTTAGTTAAAGAAGGGGGAGATAGAGCGCTTCCTCAGATTTCAATACATGCATTTTGTGATCGCCAAGAAACAGCCGCTGTCATTAACAACTCGACGCGCGATTGGCGGATGAAACGTACCAATGTTAAAATTTATATGGGCGGATTATCATCAGCGATCGAATTTTATCACAAAGAAAATACGCCAGGCCTAATTCTGATTGAATCAGGTATGCGCGGACAAGAGTTATTTGCTCAACTTGAAGAGCTTGCATCAGTATGTGATGCAGGTACAAAAGTTGTTATGATTGGCGCGGCGAATGATATTCGTCTTTATCGCCAGCTCATTGATAAAGGTATTAGCGACTACCTTGTACCACCGCTTCATCCGATCAACTTGATTAGGTCACTTGGTGAGCTTTATTCAGATCCAGAAAAACCTTTTGTTGGACGTGTAGCAGCATTTTTTGGAGCTAAAGGCGGAGTTGGATCATCCACAATAGCTCACAATATTGCTTGGGCTTTATCTGAAACCATACAGCAAGAAACGGCACTTGTTGACCTTGACGCGTCTTGGGGAACAAGTGGCCTCGATTTTGCCTATGATGCCAGCCAAGGCCTTGAAGAAGCATTAGCAGAACCTGAACGATTGGATGAAACTTTGCTTGATCGTATTATGATCAGGCATACCCAAAAATTATCAATTTTGCCAACTGCGGGATCACTGCAACATAAGCCTGTTTTGGAATCGGACGCTTATGAGGCGGTTGTTGATGCTGTGAGGTCTATTAGTCCCTTAACGCTTTTAGATATGCCGCATCAATGGATGGATTGGACAAGCAATGTTCTAACGAATGTGGATGATGTCGTGATTACAGCAACTCCAGACTTAGCCAGTTTGAGAAATACGAAAAATCTTATAGACTTCTTGCGGGCTCAAAGGCCTAATGATGGTGACCCAATTCTTATCTTAAATAAGACGGGCATGAGTAAAACGGGTGAAATTACCGTGAAAGATTTCGCGGCCGCCGTAGGATTAGAGCCAGCATTGGTACTGGGATTTGATCCTGATAGCTATCTCGAAGCGGCTAATGATGGTAAAATGCTGACAGATGTAAAAGCAGCGACGCAAGCTGTTAATGGTCTTAATTATATCGCCAACCGCCTTAAGAGTGGACATTTTGTGAATCAGGTCTCGGGAGTTGCTGGGCGAGGCGGTTTGATGAGTAAGTTGTCTAGTAAAGGGAAAAAAGAGTCTTCGCCGAAGACAAGTAAGTCTATTTTTTCTCGTAAGAAAAAAGAGGCTTAACCGCATATGTTCGGAAAACGCGCAGAAACTGGCGGCTCAGCCTTAAAAGCTCCGCCTAAAGCTGAGGCTGAAGCAGAAATCCCAAAGCCTAGCGCAGGTGCTGCCGCGCCAACAGCTACGCGTTCGAGTTCGGGTCGTAATGAGCCTTCTGAGGAGTATTACGAAACCAAAGCGACGATATTTAATGCGCTTTTCGAAACGATTGATGTTTCGGCACTTGCGGGAATGCAGGCCGACAAGGCACGTGAAGAAATTAGAATGATTGTGGACGAGATCATTGCTATCCGCAATGTCCGCCTATCTGTTGCAGAACAGAACCAACTCATAACTGAAATTTGTGATGATATCCTTGGATATGGTCCATTAGAACCCTTGTTAGTCAGAGACGATATTGCCGATATTATGGTCAATGGTGCCAAACACGTTTTTATCGAAACAGAAGGCAAGATGCAGAAAACGAATATACGTTTTCGTGATAATCAACAGTTGATGAATATTTGCCAACGGATTGTCTCTCAAGTTGGCAGACGTGTCGACGAAGCCAGCCCAATATGTGACGCGCGACTTTTAGATGGCTCAAGGGTCAATGTTATTGCGCCGCCTCTTGCGATTGATGGGCCTGCGCTGACAATTCGTAAATTTAAAAAGGATAAATTACGGCTCGGAGACTTGGTCAATTTTGGATCAATTTCGCCGGCGGGGGCAAAGGTACTCCAGATCATAGGGGCATGTCAGTGTAACATCGTTATTTCAGGTGGTACAGGTTCTGGTAAAACAACGTTATTAAATGCTCTTACGGGCTTTATTCATCCTGATGAACGTATTATTACTTGCGAAGATGCTGCTGAATTACAGCTTCAACAACCACATGTCGTGCGCCTTGAAACACGACCTCCTAATCTCGAAGGTAAAGGTAAGATCACAATGGCTGATCTTGTTAAAAACTGTCTACGGATGCGTCCCGAGCGTATTATTGTGGGTGAGGTTCGTGGACCAGAGGCTTTTGATTTATTACAAGCCATGAATACTGGCCATGACGGATCAATGGGAACGCTCCATGCTAACTCTCCGCGTGAGGCCCTATCACGACTAGAATCAATGATTACGATGGGCGGCTTTTCGCTGCCCGCAAAAACAATCAGAGAAATGATTGTTGGCTCTGTTGATGTTATTGTTCAGGCAACACGTCTTAGAGATGGCTCTCGCCGTATCACAAAGATTACTGAAGTCATCGGGATGGAAGGTGATATCATCGTTACACAAGACCTCATTGTTTATGAGATGGATGGTGAAGATGCGAATGGGAACATCATCGGCGAACATAAATCAACGGGTATTGCGCGCCCCGCATTTTGGGATCGCGCAAGATATTTCAACTTAGAAAAAGACTTGGCTGAAGCTCTGGACGAGGCAGGTAGTTAACTATGGATCCTAACACGATCATAGCTTTGGCGGCTGCGGGAGGTATTTTTTGCCTTGGTTTGCTGCTATTGGGAGGGCTTTCTTCTTCCAGTAGTAACGCTCGTGTCAAAGAAATTTCAGGACAACAAACTGTCGCCGGAAGTTTTTTGAAAAAAATAAAGGTTGAAGATAGCAGTGGGCGCCGCAAACAAATTGAAGACACGCTTGGTAAAATAGAAGAACGCCAAAAGACTAAAAAAAAGAAAGCTAAGTCATTAGCATCGAGACTAATACAAGCTGATTGGAAAACAAAACCACAAACTTTTCTAATAATGTCTGCTATTATCGCAGTGATATCTGGCGGGATTCCATTTGTCTTAGGCCTTTCGCCTCTTTTTTGTTTAGGTGTTGCTTTTGTGCTTGGTTTTGGGTTTCCAAGGTTTATTTTGGGAGCGGCTATAAATCGTCGTCAAAAAAAGTTTACTTCACATTTTGCTGACGGAATGGATATCATTGTTAGAGGTGTACGAACAGGCCTTCCGCTAGGTGATTGCCTTAGAATTATTGCACATGAGTCTCCAGATCCTTTAGGGTCGGAGTTTAGAAAAGTTGTCGAAGGCGAAAGTTTAGGTATCCCACTTGAGGTATGTCTGGAGCAATTATATGAAAGAATGCCCATTTCAGAAGTGAACTTTTTCTCGACTGTTCTAAATATTCAAAAATCCACTGGTGGTAATTTGGGTGAAAGTTTAGCTAATCTTTCTGCCGTCCTTCGCGGACGTAAAATGTTGGCCGAAAAGATTAAGGCCCTCTCCGCCGAAGCAAAAATGTCGGCTATCATTATTGGCTCTCTCCCTATCGTGGTTATGATTTTGGTGACTGTTGTAGCCCCTGATTATATGACCGAGCTATATACGACGCCAACTGGACATAGAAATTTGATGATTGGCGCTGTGATGATGGTCATGGGGACGCTCATGATGCGCAAAATGATGAACTTCAAGTTTTAGGGAGACGGTTATGGATACAGCTTCAATCGTCATGTTCCAAAACGCTGCGTCTCTTCTTGTTACGGGATTGGTTATCGCAACGCTTTATATAATAATCAGTCCGTTGCTTGAGGGAGATAAGCTAAAGAAGCGAATGAATTCTGTTGCTGAAGCGCGAGATGGCATGCGCCAGAGCCGTTTGGAGCAGTTAAATCAAGATCAAGGTTTACGTAAAGAAAGCAAAGGTTTCGTTCGAGATCTAGTTGATCGACTTAGCCTTGAGCGTTTATTAGAAGCTTCAGACCTTAAAGATAAATTGGCCCAAGCCGGAATGCGGGGACAAAAGCCGATTTATACATTTTACTTTTTTAGATTTGCGCTACCAATAATAGGGTTCCTTATTGGGTTAATCTTTTTTATTGGATTAAATGTTGGTAAGTGGGAATTAATTCAGCGTTTTGGCGCAACCATATTCGCCACAGCAGCGGGTTACTACCTTCCAGCCATTTATATTAAAAATAAGGCGGGTAAAAGATTGGCATCCATCATGCCGGTTTTTCCAGATGCTCTCGATCTACTCCTAATTTGTGTGGAATCTGGAATGTCAGTCGAATTGGCTTTTGCCAAAGTCGCCGAAGAAATGGCAGAAAATTCTGTAGAGCTCGCTGAAGAGTTTTCACTCACAACAGCCGAACTTTCCTTTTTGACAAGTCGTCGTGTCGCATATGAGAATTTAGCTCGCCGTAATAACCATCCGGGTATTAGATCTGTGGCAACAGCTCTCATTCAAGCGGAGAGATATGGTACCCCTCTGGGTGATACGTTGAGGACTATGGCAAATGAAAATCGTCAAATGCGCGTCATGCAAGCTGAGAAGAAAGCCGCCTCACTTCCTGCGAAATTAACCGTTCCTATGATTCTTTTCTTCCTACCAGTACTTTTTATTATCATCCTTACGCCAGCCGGCATGAGAATGGGTCAGGCTCTCGGTTAGATTAAAATGGAGCTGATTCATTTTTTGTCTAACAACACCTAGCGCCTAGCCCGCGCCGCTCCGCGAGCCCTAGTTTGATTATTAGGGAATTGCACGGGGACTTGTTGTTGCCGGGTGTTTGGCCCTGCCTGGTAGGACTGAAGTCTTTGCTGTTCATACCCTGATTGCATGTTAGCTTGCAAAGAGCGTTTGGGCATCACGTTGCTAGCTTGGGGACCAATTGTTTTTGCGATCTGAGCAAGTACCGAGCTCTGGGCGCTAGTGTGTTCATTTGCAGTATCGCCGAGTGGCATAGTTATTTTGCCCCGTGACTTTTGAGCTGCCATACGGGCCGCATCTGATGCTGTTAAAGGCGTTGTTTTGCGAGCTGCGTTTTCTCCCGCTAATGTTGAGCCTGTGCGTAATGTTGTTTGCGGATATCCGCTAGGCCCAGTTTGCGCATAGCTAGGTTTATAATTCGCGGAACGTTCTGAAGCGGGTATGCCTGATTGCCTCGCCTGAGGGTAGGATGGTCGCGTATAGCTATTCGCAGCGGTTTGCGGCGCAGGGGCTTTATAAGCGGCTTGTGGCGTAGAACTCGAATAAGCCCGTCTTTGAGCTGTTGGCTTACCAACAATTGTTGTGCCGCGAAGCTTTGGCTGACCTGAATATTTGGCCGCTTCTGCTTCCTTGCCTTGAAGCTGTAGTATGAGTGAGAGGTTCTGACGAACGCTTTTGCTGGCACCAGGAATTGAAACAGCACGTCGTAACCATCCTTCAGCTGTTTGAGGGTCACCAGATAGCGCAAAACTTAGGCCGATATTGGCCATAATGTTAGGATCATTTGGGGTGATTTCCATCGCCCGTGCATAATGTTTTCTGGCAAGATCATATTCTTCCTGTTGATCCAGAGCCGCACCTTTTAAAGACCATAATCGCGCATAGCCAGGAGCAGACCTTAAGGCACTGTCTAGTGGCTGCATAGCCTCATAGGCTTTCTCAGAGGCTATAAGCGCGGCTGCAAATTCTGCAGCCAGATATGGGTCTCGAGGATATAGTGCGCGCGTTGTTTGAGCAATCTCTACAGCGCGTTGAGGATTGCCTAATTTGCGAACCGCAGCCGAGAGTTTTATGGCGCTTTCCAGATCACCTGGGTTGAGTTCATATTCACGCGACCAAAACGCGGCCTGAGCAAATAATTCTTGGGTGCCGATATTGTCTCTCATTTCACGTGATGCAGGTCGAAAATTATCACTTGAAAGTGACTGTTTAATCTCCTTCTCGGACTCTGTATAACCTGGCGCTAAAGCGCAACTTGTCAGAAGCGTAGCAGAAAGTGAAAATATGATTAGGGAACGAAAAGACACAGATTTAAACATATAATAGCCTTTAGCGCTCAGGCACATGTTGCGTGAGCATAAGATTTCGTTAACATTCGTAAACAGAGACAGTTAACGATACGTTAGCAATTCGTGGCTTTGAGGTTTGAATGTCAGCAATTTTTACATCAACAGAACAAATTACGGCAAGTGCCAAAGTTATTCCGGTGTATGTTGCCCGCCCAAGTGAGTGGAACACACTTAAAGATAATTTGTCCAAACACCAACAAGCCTTTGCGTTTGCAAACAAATTTTCCGGAAGCGCAGGACAGATAGTAATATTGCCCGATGCAGAAGGTGATGTCTCGGGGGTTCTATACGGCGTCGGCCCTGCGGATAAAGATGATCAAGGGGCCATTCGTGCTGGCGGCCTCTCACATAAATTACAAGCAGGCTATTATAAATTTGAGTACTTGCCAGAGGACTGGCGCCCTGTATTGGCTGCCATAGGCTGGGGGTTAGGGGCTTATAAATTTGAACATTACCTGCAAAGTGAAACCGAATTTCCAAAGCTTGTGCTTGATGATACTGACCGTATGTCAGAAATAATTGCTTTGACTGATGCAAGCCGTTTGTGTCGCGATCTGATTAATATTCCGGCGGGCGATATGGGACCTGCGGCGCTGCATGAAGCGGCAAGTGATTTGGCTGCAGAATATGGCGCTGATGTAACGGCTATCATTGGGGATGACTTAATCAAACAAAATTATCCGATGATACATGCTGTGGGGCGAGCAGCACATGAACCGCCTAGGCTCGTTGAATTTGAATGGGGTGACCCTGATCATCCGCGTCTCGCCGTGATAGGCAAGGGCATTACATTTGATACAGGCGGGTTAAATATCAAAAGCGCGAGCGGTGCGCGTATTATGAAGAAAGATATGGGCGGCGCGGCGCATGCTCTGGCCTTGTCCAAGATGATTATGGCGAATAAACTTCCCATTCGTTTGCACTGCATTGTTGCGATTGCAGAAAACGCGATTTCAGCTGGAGCCTATCGTCCAGGCGATATTCTCTCTTCAAGGAAAGGTCTAACAGTAGAAATTGATAATACGGATGCTGAGGGGAGGTTAGTGCTTGGTGACGCCTTAACAAAGGCCTCTGAGTCAGACCCGCAATTGATGATAAATTTCGCAACGCTCACAGGCGCTGCGCGTGTAGCTCTTGGCCCGACATTACCACCGTTTTTTTCGAACCGTGAAAATCCAGTTGAGGGGGTTATGACCCAAGCCAAGCGACAGGCCGATCCCATATGGCCCATGCCGCTATGGCAATCCTATAATTCTATGCTCAGCTCTCCAATAGCGGATATGAAGAATGCAGGCGGAGGGTTTGCGGGTTCAGTCACGGCGGCCTTGTTTTTAGAGCGCTTTGTTGGAGATGTTCCGTGGATGCATTTTGATGTTTATGGCTGGACACCTACCGCGCGTCCTGGTCATCCTAAAGGCGGAGATATGTTTGCTGTAAGAGCCTTATATCACTGGCTTAAAGCAGGCGGACTAAATGGTGACTTCTCTGCGTAACGCTGTTGCCGCCCATCGGTTGATATGGCCAGAAATCGCTGCATGCGTAAGAATAGCCAATAGAGTTGTTACGCCTAAGGTTATATAGATAAGTGGCCAGCCATGCATATCAGGATAAGTTTTAATCAAAAGTTGGCAAACGGGCCAATTACCGATGTACAGTCCGAGTACAAAGTTAGGCCAATTATTCATCCAGTTTGTAAACTTCATTGGTGTTTGAATTAAGAGAACAGCTGCATATGTCCAAAACGCTGTACCTAGCACCTCAATTAAAGGCGTCCAAGGTAATACGAAATAATGTATCGTGGCAGATCCCATAAGTGCTGCCAGTAAAGTAATTTTACCATGTGCTGTCTTTGGCAACTTATTTTGCCAACCCCATAATGCTGCTCCTGCCAGGAACGCATAGCCTAAGCGCAGGGCCAAAAATATAGGTGCGAGTTGGTCTCGCCCAGAATTAACCGCCCAAAAAGTCAGCGCAATATATCCAGCCGTAGCGAGCAAAGCTAAACCAAGTAAAACATGTTTTGATTTTAACAATCCAAAACGCCATCCAAGAGCCATGCAAATGTGAGCGATTGCACCCCACTTGAAAGTCCAAATTGCCCCTTGAATGAGGCACATATATTTGGCCTCATCAAGTAAGCCCGGCAGTTGGGTGCCAGGATCAATGAAAAGAACTGTTTTAAAAAAATAGGACGATAATTTTGGAATGCTTTGCGCGAAACTTTCACCAGGCGCACAAAATACAGGGTAAATTACGCTTACAGCAGCAAAGGTGTAGGCTATCAAAAGCGGTACATTGCGAAATATTCGAGACATAAGATATCGCAAGGAAGAGCCGTGTCTTGATAGACTCCGTAAGGCTAGATAACCAGATAAGCAGAACAATATTTGAATCCCAAACCAGCTAGGATCATAACCCAAATGACGCAGAAATTCTTGGTTTGGACCAAGATGTGACATTGTCGAGGCATAACCAATTGCAATCAAGGCGACCACAAATGTCCGCACGGCATTTAGCCGTTTTAAAGGCATTTCAACCCATTTGTTATCATTGACTGTCGGCATTTGGAGGTTATTCAAAGTTATTTTTGTTCATATAAGGGGCAAATTTGATACTTCTTAGGTGAAAATCGTTAAAATTCCGCTTTCAAAACAGGAGTTTATCTCAAAATCATATGTATTCAAAAATGAAACCTTGACGCTGTGAATCTGTCTGTGCGATTCGTAGTTACAAGTGATTTGTTTCAAGGAGAATGAAGGGCGAGATGCGGGCGAGTTCAAAAATATCAAGACCAACTCGAAAAGAATCTCTCGCATTGTGGCACCGCGTAATTTTGGCTTCGGTCACGATGAAAGGCCCAGATTTGTCTTCTCGTCAAATGGCTATTTTGATGACAGTTTATTTGGAAGACAAAGCTCATACTGTAAAATCATTAGCCGATAGGCTGAGTGTGACTAAAGCTGTTATTACGCGCGCTCTAGATACTTTAACGCGATATGGGTTTGTGGAGCGTGCACCTGATCTTAGAGATAAGCGCTCCATTATCGTAAAGCGGACAACGGGCGGAATTCTCCACTTACAACAATTTGCCGACCTTATTCATTCTGAAGCTGATACTCAGACAATGTCTATCGCTGCGTGATGGCGCGGGACCCCCGGACCTATATTCCAAAGTCAAAAGGGCCGCGCTTAGGCCGTTATAGGGTGAGTTCTACCATTGCGCCGCTACATCGCCGCAATAGCCGCCGTTCTGGTCTCGATACGCAGCTTCTCTTTGGGCAAAATTTTGATGTCTATGAGATAAATAAAAATTGGGCTTGGGGACAAGCCTGTTCACCGATAGCGGGTTCAAGGCAAAAGGGGTATGTTGGATTTGTTTCCCTCAAAGATCTAAATGCTGAAACTATAAGAGCTAATTGTGTTGTGAGTGCAATAAGGGCGCCAGTCTTTTCTAGCGCCAATATTAAAAGCCCTATTAGGAATTTCTTGCCATTGGGCGCGCTTATAAAAATTACAAATATCGCTAAGGACGGCGACTTTGGCGAACTCATTACTGGTGGGTTTGTTCACCATAACCACCACAAAAAGCGCCGCGAGCCTAGTTCGTCATCTGACTATGTTGATATCGCTGAGCGTCATCTTGGATTACCATATATTTGGGGCGGGATTAGTACAATGGGACTTGATTGCTCTGGTCTTGTACAATCATCTTTAAGAGCCATAGGAACAGACGCGCCGCGCGATAGCGATCAGCAAGAAAAATTTCTGGGAAGTAAGCTTCCATTTAAACAAAGCGGGTTAAAGCGCGGGGATCTTGTTTTTTGGAAAGGTCATGTAGGGATCATGATTTCATCTAGACAAATGATCCACGCAAATGCATTTCATATGTCAGTTGAGGCTGAGCCCCTTAAAATGGCAGTCAGGCGTATTTTAGAAAATGGCGGCGGTCCGATAACCGCTATTAAGCGGCTTTAGTTTCCGCTATCCTCTTTTTCCGGTGAATCTTCTTGAGGCGCGACGTCTTCTTGAACGATGTCAGTTAGTGGCGCTTGTGCTGCAACGGGTCGAGCGATTGGGGCGTCAGAAGCGATGCGTAGATATTCAATTACGGCTGCGCGGTCTTTTTCTTTTTTCAGCCCGATAAAATTCATATTGGTGCCAGAAACATATTTTGTAGGTTTTTCTAAATATCCGTTCAAGTTCTCATAATCCCAAGCGAAGCCGGTATTTGTCATGGCAGATGAGTATTTAAAGCCCGCTTTGGCCGCAGTCTTGTTTCCGACCACATTCCATAAATTTGGTCCAGTGCCATTAGCGCCGCCATTGTCAGCGTTGTGACAAGACGTACATTTTTTGAAAACTTTAGCGCCCCGCGTCGCGTCCATTGAAGCTATAAACTCCGGACTCGGGAACGGCGCTTCAACGGCGTCTGCCTCGCCGCCTTCTTGAACAATTGGGCCGACTTGATAGACGGGCGTCTCAGGCGCGCTAGAATGCATAAGCAGATGCGGGACTTCACGGATCATCATCACGCCTAATGCGGTTGCCAAAACGGCTCCAGCAATTTTGTTAAAACCAAGCTCGTCCATTTGGCATTCCTTCGGGTCTTCACTAGCCGACTCTTTCAGTCAGCAATTACGCGCCTTTTATAAACATATCTTAGAAAAGCAAACTTAAAACCGCTTGCGGCGAAGGGTCGCAAAGGCTTAAAGGGCGGCCAAAGAGTTACGGATTTGAATATGTCTAGCGTTATTGTCTTTCAAGGTGAAATTGGAGCTTACTCCCATTTAGCTTGTTTAAAGTTCTACCCTGATTTGACTCCGCTACCATGCGCAAGTTTTGCTGAAGCCTTTAAGGCCGTGCAATCTGGGCAGGCTAAGCTGGCTATGATACCTGTTGAGAATACTGTGGCAGGTCGCGTATCGGATATTTATCATCTTCTGCCGGAAGGTGGGCTTCACATTATTGGTGAAAACTATTTACCTATCCATCATCAATTATTGGCAGTCAAAGGGGCAAAATTAGCAGATATTAAAATCGCTAGATCCCACCCTATGGCTTTAGGGCAAGTCAGAAAAAGACTTTCGAGAATGGGTATAAAACCGATTGTGGATACAGACACGGCGGGTGCGGCTAAAGCTGTGTCTGAATTGGGAAATAAGTCGGTTGCCGCTATAGCCTCGATAGTTGCGGGGGAAACATACGGTTTGAATGTTTTAGCAGCTGATATCGAAGATGCAGCCCACAATACAACACGGTTTTTAACTTTATCTGAAACCCCGTTAGACATAGCGGCAGGAGGCGTCCCCGTTGTTACGAGTTTTGTCTTCAAAGTTCGCTCTGTGCCTTCGGCTTTGTACAAAGCCTTGGGCGGCTTTGCAACAAACGGCGTTAATATGACTAAATTAGAAAGTTATATGGTGGGCGGATCATTTTCTGCAGCGCAATTTTACGCAGATGTTGAAGGGCATCCTGATGACGACGCTATGAAGCATGCCTTGGAAGAGCTCTCCTTTTTCACTGAAAATGTGACAATATTGGGAACTTATCCCGCGGATGATTTGAGGAAAGGGCAGGCGTCAAGCTAGCTGTGATTTGGATTAATTGCGAAGGCATCCTATATTGACCTCATGAAAACCATTCTTCTCACTTTATGTTTGCTGTTTTTCGTCCCAGTTCAAGCTTTTGCGGATAGCCCTGCGATTTACACCTCTTGGAAAAATAATCTCGCTGTGAGTGGATATGATCCGGTGAGCTTTTTCTCTGGGAAGCCTAATCAAGGTAAGGCAAAATATTCATATGACTATCAAGGAGCTGAATGGCGCTTTAGCACACGTGGAAATCTTGAATTATTCAAAACTAACCCCGATGCTTTTCTGCCTCAATATGGCGGTTATTGTGCGTGGGCGATCGCAAAAGGAAAACTGGCAAAAGGTTCTCCAAAACATTGGACCGTAGAGGATGGAAAGCTTTACATTAATTTTAATGCACGCATAAAACGACGCTGGGAAAAAGACGTAAGTGGATTTATTGAGCAAGCAGACCTAGAGTGGCCCGATATTCTCAATGATTAGGCACACTTTTTGAACGATTCTAACTCTTGATCCAATGCCGCAATAATTGATGCGCGATTGTAAATCTGGGCGGGCGCATAAAAACGTCGCTTTCTTTGGCAAAGACGGCTTTTACCTCATCTTTGGAAAACCATTTGGCTTCTTCAAGCTCGGCTTTATCAAGAACAATATTTTCTGTCTCCGCTATGCAAGTGACACCCATCATCAGCTGACTTGGAAATGGCCAGGGCTGACTAAAAATATATTCAACATTTTTGACTTTAATACCAACTTCTTCAAATGTTTCCCTGATAGTGGCTTCCTCTATGGTTTCACCGGGAGAGACAAAGCCTGCTAAAGCTGACATGAACCCTTCAGGCCAGCCATGACCGCGCCCAAGTAAAACCTTATCTCCAGATATAATCAGCATAATGACAACGGGGTTTACGCGGGGGAAATGTTCTGTGTCACATTCAGGGCATTGACGTTTTTGGCCGCCATCTGCGCCATGTGATAGACTTCCACAATTCGCGCAAAACCGATGGGTATAATGCCAATCCAGTAAGGATTTTGCGCGTCCTGCCAGAGCTAACTCGATGAGGTCGAGACGGCCAGCAATCGCGCGCATATTTTGAAAACTTTCCGCAGGGGCTAAATCTTCAGGGTGAGCGACAGCTGCGGCAAATACGGGTATATTGTCATTTAGGCCTAAAAAGATAGGGCCGGGGTCTTGTAAGTCGCGTCCTATAAGATCTGAGGGATGGATAAATGTTAGGCCTCCATCCTCCTCAAGGGCTGGCATGCCCTTGAAATAAACTAGGCACTGGGCGTTAGGGTCTGTGACAAATTTCTGTAGTTCTTCCCCAGAACGTTTGGTCTCGGCATGGTCAAGAGTTCCGCCAGCAAAGGGCATTGTAAACATTTCTGTCATGTGAGGCTGTCCTTAAATATCATGAAGGGCTGTTAGCGTTTTAAAGGTGCGATAGCTAGAGCTTCTACGCTTTCTATTTTGATCGGCGCATTACTGTCATAGGCATTCCATTTTCTGCTTGAACTGTTATACGCATTTTAGGCCAAGGTACTTCATTAGCGGCATAATCAAACCGGTACTTTTTTGCCAATAAGGCCATAAGGATAGCCGCTTCTTGCATCGCAAAGCGTTGGCCAATGCAGACCCGCGCGCCGACACCAAAGGGTAAATATTGAAACCGGTCAATATCGTTTCTTGCGTCTCCCATAAAGCGGTCGGGTCTAAAAGCATCTGGAGCTTCCCATAACGTATGGTGTCGATGGAGAAGCCATGTATTTAAAAATAAAATACTGCCAGCCGGAGTAATTATGTCACCAATAGCGTCCCCATCTATTGCTTCACGCGCAATCATAGGGGCGGGCGGGAACAGCCGCATAGTTTCTTCAAAACATGCCATGGCGAAGGGTAAGTAATCTCCCCAAGTTTCAGGGGGAATATTTTCTGTATCGAGCGCGTCAACTTCTACCTCAAATCTGTCTCTCGATTTCGTGTCTTGAGATAAGAGATAAAATAGCCATGACAAAGCGCGCGCAGTTGTTTCGTGCCCTGCGCCAATAAATGATAATAGGTGGTCTTCAATTTCTACATCTGTAAATGCACGGGTTTCTTCATCGCCGACCTCTAATAATCGATTCATAAAATCATCGGGTGCACCTAAGCCTACTTGTTTTTCGGCTTTACGTTTTTTGATAACTTGACCAATCATAGCCCGTAAATTTGCGACTGATTTTAGTCCGCGCAGGCGTGTCAGTCTTGGTAACCATGCAGGAGCATTGAGTAAATCAAGCGGATCTAGACGTCCGACATATGTAAGCGCCGTAGAGACATCAGCCAAAACCTGATGTTTATCACGGTCAATATCACCAGAAAACAAAGTGTCTGATAAGACCAAATAGGTTAGAGCTGACATGGATGAAGACATTTTGGTAATCTCGCCCACTTTTAGTAATTTGGACATTTCCCGTTCTGTTGTCGATTTCATCATTGCGGCGAAAGCTGTAACATTGCGCGGCGTAAACATAGGCGACATTGCATGTCTCGCATGCCGCCATTTCTCACCTTCGGCTGTTATTAAACCATCGCCAAGAATGGCTCTTAATACGCGCTGCCTGACTGTGCTAAATGTGTAATTGTCTCGATTATCTACAAAGCAATGTTTAATCGCCCGAGGGTCATTAATGACCGTAAATTGACCCGCGAAAATTTTAAATTGAGATATAGGGTCTTTATATTGACTATGATTAAAAGACTCTAATGGATTATTTACGATTTTCGGTATCGTCATAAATCCATCATACCACTTATAATCTTCTGAATTACGAGGGTCAGGAACGGGGACAGAGGGGACGAAGTACCCGTCTTCGAAACGGGGTTGTGTGCGTTTAATACTGTCTTGACGGCCCATAAGGGTCTCTCCAATCACGTTATCATAACTTGGGCAGAAGAGGGGTCAATATTTATGAATGGATACGACCTATGCATAATTGTAACAAAAAATTATCAACTATTACAATATGATAATAAAGAGTTGCCTATATGCATCACTTTGAGTTTATTTCACGCAATTGCAGCCATTTCGTGTTGTTCTTCTTTTTCGAGCCGCTAAGGAGCAGGGGTCTTCAAATATGAAAGGAAAGACAATGAATTTTGTAAAAGTAGCAATGGCTACGATATTAGCAACTGGCTTAGCTTCAACTGCGTCTGCTCAAGATAACGGCGCCTATATTAACGTCGGCGTCGATGCTGTTGAATTTGATGTTTACACTCTCGGCGGAAAAATCGGCTATAATTTCACTAAAAATTTTGGTGTTGAAGGCCAAGGTTCATTTGGGATTATTGATATAGACGAAGACTTTGATGGCGAAGAGATTAGTACCGGTATAGATACAAGTTTTGGTGCTTTTGGTGTCGCAAGGTTTCCAGTTTCAGATAAGATCGAGATTTTTGGTCGTGCTGGCTATCACTTCACACAGTTTGGTGTTAGCAATGGGGCTATAAGTGTTGGTTTGGATACAGACGGCTTTGCTTTTGGTCTTGGCGGTCAATACTTGTGGGACGGTCTAAATGGTGTTCGACTAGAATATACAAACCTTGATGTAAACTTTGATGACGATCTTGATCTCGAGGATGATGAGTCATCACAAAGTGGTGACGTCGTTTCACTATCCTACGTACGTAAGTTTTAAGCATATCTAACTTTATTAGCCTTACGCCTCGGCAACTTGCCGGGGCGTTTTTGTTTATACTGAGCTCTTGCGTAAGTTTAAACTTTTCCCTATCTACCCTCTCGGAAGGCTGGCTTGGACGGCACCCTTGTTAACCCGGTCAGGTCGGGAACGAAGCAGCCGCATGCGAGTTTTTGTCGGGTCAGGTTCAGTCTTCCACTCGCGCGACGCCCGAACCTGATTGAGTATCAATTTCAGTGAAGCGCCTTAAGCGCTAGCGATTAAGGTTAGACTGTCCACCAAATACGTGTTCAAGCACTTTCCCCGCTTCAGAATCAAGCCTATAAGCATCAGATGAGCGAAAGCACTAATCAGCATTACCAAGTCTTGGCGCGGAAATACCGCCCGGCCACCTTTGAAGATATGATCGGCCAAGAGGCTATGGTTACGACCTTGCAAAATGCCTTTAAAGCTGGGCGCGTTGCTCACGCCTTTATGCTGACGGGGGTTCGGGGTATTGGGAAGACGACGACAGCGCGGCTTTTGGCGCGTGCTTTAAATTATGAAAGCGATAGCGTTGATGGGCCGAGTGTTGAATTGGGGACTTTAGGTAAACATTGTGATCTTATTATGAGCTCGTCTCATATGGACGTGCTTGAAATGGATGCGGCCTCTCGTACAGGTGTGGAGAATATGCGAGAGCTTTTGGATGGGGTAAGGTACGCCCCTGCTACAGCGCGCTATAAAGTTTACATCATTGATGAGGTTCATATGCTTTCAGCAGGTGCTTTTAATGCGCTGCTTAAAACGCTGGAAGAGCCGCCAGATCATGCAAAATTTATCTTTGCGACCACAGAAATTCGTAAAGTCCCCATTACGGTATTATCTCGCTGTCAGCGCTTTGACCTTCGCCGCGTAGAGGCGGGCGCGCTTAAAGACCATCTGTCGAAAATATGTGTCAAAGAAGGCGCGAATGTCTCTGATGAAGGCTTGGCGCTTATTGCTCGGGCGGCCGAAGGCTCTGTCAGGGATAGTTTATCTTTGCTGGATCAAGCTATTGTCCAATCTGGATTGGATGGGGCGGATGTCAGCGGAGAGCAAGTGCGCACCATGTTAGGCCTTGCAGACCGCGTGCGTATTCTCGATCTTTTCGCTTTGGCCGCTACGGGTGACGGGAAAGGGGCGCTTACTGAAATGCGCTCGCAATATGATGACGGGGCTGCGCCTGAAATTGTCATGCGCGATATGCTCGATATTTGCCATGAAGTCAGCCGGGCTAAAACATTAGGCATAGACGCTGATTTTGATGCGGCACCTGATCAAGTCAAACGCTTGCAAGATTTGGCAGAGGCGTTGTCATTGGGGCAACTAACCCGTATTTGGCAGATGCTTTTGAAAGCCCATAATGATGTGCGTATGGCACCAGCCCCGCTTGCTGCCGCCGAGATGGCGTTGCTAAAGATTTCTGTAGCGGGGCAAATGCCGCCGCCAGAACTTGCCGCGCAAATTATCGCGCAAATGAAAGAGGGTAATTTTACAGCTTCGGTGTCGGATGCTAAAGTGCCTGTAAGTGACAAAGGTTCTAATAACGCGGCGTCTTCAATTAGTGAAGGGCCGGCACCAACATCTAACACACCTCCAAATTCGACATCTCTACCCGCAACGTCTCCAGCTACGGCCTCTTCTGGGCAGGGCCCAACAGCTCAGGCGAGCGCGCCGATTATGGCGCCACAAGCAGTCGAGGCGAGTAAACCAAACGTTATTTTTAATTCAATCGAAGAGCTTGTGGCCGCTATTCCTGATCGGCAAATTCAGCTTAAATCCGATATAAAACGCTATGTGCGTCCTATTCGGTTTAAACAAGGCTCGATGAGTTTTGAACCTGCTGAGGGCGCGCCAGTTTCCCTGACGGGTAAAATTGTGACGGCGCTAAAGGATATTACCGGCGAGCTTTGGATTGTCTCGCCAGAAACGAGCGGTGGCGGTGAGACCCTTAATGAACGCGCTAAACGAGAGAAAGCTGAGCAAGACGCGAAAGACAGATCACACCCCGCCTTTTCTCATCCGCTCTTGGCTAATGCAAAACTGATTGGAATTCGTACCATTGACATCCCAGACATTGACAATCCAAGCGGTGAACCCACATCTGATAAGAGCAATGTCATTGATGGCAATTTCGGAGAAGATGAATGAAAGATCTTATGGGCCTGATGAAACAGGCAAAAGAGATGCAAAAAAAGATGCAAATCGCACAAGGACTTGTCGCTGATATTGTGGTGCAAGGCGCGTCAGGTAGCGGATTGGTGACAATAGAGCTTGCTGGCGGCGGGAATATGAAAACGCTTAAAATTCATCCCAGTCTTTTCGGCTCATCCGAGCAAGATGATATCGAAATGGCAGAAGACTTGATTGTAGCGGCTTATCAAGACGCGAAAATAAAACTCGACGAAGCGACCGCGCAGACCATGAAAGATACAGTCGGAGATATTCCACTTCCGCCTGGGATGAACTTGCCTGTCTAGGCAACTCTACCTCTAAATCTGCTTTGCCTTGGCGTAAAACTCTGACAAGTTGAGCTTGATTGAGAGGATTCTATGTTTCGTTTTTCATTTCGGTGTTGCTTGGCTTTATTGGCTACGGCGTCATTCCTGACACTGCCCTTAACAGCATCCTCCAAAGATACGGCTGGCGCGCGGGCGCTCACCGATTATGGCTCTGTCCATCATCCGGTTTTGTCAAAGGGCGGCATGGTCTCGGCGCAAGACCGTATCGCTGCCGAAGTCGGACGGAATATCTTAGTGCGCGGCGGTAATGCCGTTGACGCTGCCGTTGCAACAGGTTTTGCGCTGGCTGTCACGCACCCTCAAGCAGGTAATTTAGGCGGCGGCGGGTTTATGTTGATTAACATTGCGAAGACGGGTGAGGTCATTGCCGTTGATTTTCGCGAAATGGCGCCAGCTGGCGCAAGCCGCGATATGTATCTTGGGCGCGATGGCGAAGTTGATAATAAACTGGCGCAATATTCACATCTTTCCGCAGGTGTTCCCGGAACGGTGATGGGCATGCTGGACGCGCTTGAAGCTTACGGAACAATGACCCGCCGCCAAGTTATGGGGCCTGCTATTCGCCTGGCCTCCAAAGGTTTTCAAATGAGCCCAGTTTTGGCGGAGAGCCTTGAAAATAATAAAGACCAGCTTTCAGTCGATCCGAGCACCATAGATTATTTTCTAGGACGAAAGGCAGGAGAGCGCTTTACCCAAAAAGACCTCGCTAATACGCTACGCCGCATTCGTGATGAAGGCGCGGACGGATTTTATAAAGGCAAGACGGCAGACCTCATTGTTGCTGAAATGGAAGGCGGCGGCGGTGTCATGACCCATGATGATCTCGCCAGCTATAAAACGGTCATTCGAAAACCCGTTAAGGGAGCATATAAAGGTTATGATGTTTATGCCATGTCGCCCCCTTCGTCGGGCGGCGTACATGTAGTACAAATGCTCAACATCTTATCAGGTTTTGATCTTCAAGCGGATGGGCATAATTCAGCCGCTTATCTTCATAAGCTTATCGAAGCTATGCGCCGTGCCTATGCAGACAGGTCAAAATATTTAGGCGATCCAGATTTTTTTGATGTTCCCATAAATGAGCTGACAGCGCAAAGCTATGCTGATGATCTGCGCAGCTCGATAGATTTAACTACGGCCTCCAAATCATCGGATATTCTGCCGGGTGCTAAGCTGCCTTATGAATCTGTCAATACCACCCATTATTCGGTGATTGATAAAGAGGGGAATGCCGTATCGGTGACCTATACGCTCAATTTTTCATATGGGAGCGGCTATAGTGTCGACGGTGCAGGCTTCCTTCTCAACAATGAAATGGATGATTTTTCTGCCAAGCCCGGCTCGCCTAATGGGTACGGGCTAATTGGCGGTGAGGCGAATAAGATTGAACCCCGCAAGAGACCGCTCTCTTCGATGACGCCAATGATTGTAAAAAAAGACGGTCAGGTCGCCTTTGCGACGGGCAGTCCCGGAGGCTCAACAATTATTACGGCGGTTTTGCAAGTCGCTCTAAACGTGATGGAATGGGATATGAATATTGCCGAGGCGACACATCGCCCTCGCATTCATCATCAATGGCTACCTGATGTGGTTGATACAGAACCTACGATATCAATGGACACGTTAAGAGCTCTCTCTGATATGGGACATAATCTGCCAAAGAATAATAATGGAACCTTTGAACATACCGTCTTGGGACGAGTGAATACAGTGGGTCAAGATGGCGGCTATAGTTTGGGCGCTGCTGATCCGCGCGGGCCTAAATCTGCCGCAATAGGAGAATAAGGCGTGGCCACAAATGTCAGCCCAGAAATAGAACGCTTGATTAGCCTCCTCTCAAAGCTACCGGGGCTTGGACCGCGCTCGGCCAGACGGGCCGCGCTTGACCTTATTAAAAAACGCGAGGCTTTAATGTTGCCTCTTGCGGGGGCCATCGCAGAGGCGGCTGATAAAATTTCGACCTGCGGGGTTTGCGGTAATGTTGACGCGCAAAACCCGTGTCATATTTGCGCCGCGCCGGGGCGGGATCAAACCCTTATTTGCGTGGTTCAAGATGTTGGTGATTTATGGGCGATGGAACGGGCAGGGGCCTTTAAAGGGCAATATCATGTACTAGGTGGAACGCTCTCCGCGCTTGATGGTATACGCCCTGAAGACCTCAATATAGCAGGCTTGATTGTCCGCGCTAAGTCGGCCGATGTAAAGGAAGTCATCCTCGCCATGAACGCCACAGTCGATGGGCAGACAACGGCGCATTACATCACGGATCATCTAGAAAGTGCGGATGTGAATGTCTCACGCCTCGCCCACGGCGTACCCGTCGGCGGAGAACTGGATTACTTAGATGATGGAACAATCAGCGCCGCTATGAAAAGTAGGCGTCCTTTTTAGCTATAATGATTACGGGTTCTTTAGTTTGTTAGATAGCAATCAAAAATTCTTGACTAATTGGTAAAAAATTGCTATATCGCCTCTACAATTACTGACAAGGAGTGGTCAATGAGCCATAATATTACACTTTATACCAAAGGGTATTGTCCATATTGCAAACGCGCTAAAGCTTTACTCAAAGCTAAAGGCGTGAGTTTTCATGACATAGAAATCACGGATAATCCGCGGTTAACGGCGGAAATGGTCCAGAGGTCTGGTCGTGTGACTGTCCCGCAGATTTTTATCGGAGATACGCATGTGGGTGGGTCTGATGATTTATTTGCTTTGGATGCGAAGGGGGGATTAGATCCGTTGCTTAAGGCTTTAGAACATGCTTGATCTCTTGCTTGCACTGCAACAGGATTTAAGGTGTTATGAGGATTAAATCATAGATAATATTTGAGAGCGGATATTTTTTATACGCTCTTTTTTAAATCCAGCTTTTACCATAACTCGGGCACCGAAATAGGCGGCGAGGATATGGTCTGCTTTTACCTCATCATCTATAGCATAGGTGAGCGCTGCTTTTATACGTTCCATTGAACCTTTGACTGAATTTTCAGTTTCTTGATCTATTGGGGCTTGATCGATAGCGGCATTACAAAGCAGGCACCCCCAGCGCCCTTCTTTGGTTTGGGCCGCGTCAATTGGACCTGTCATTAATATCTCAATTCTAATTTCGGGCGATAGCGCGTCATTACGCAACATATGAACTGCGTCGCTGACTTCTTTTTCATCGTATCGTGCTAGAGCTTTTTGATACAAGGCGCGTTTATCTCCAAAAGCGGCGTAAAGACTACCTTTTTGTAGACCTGTTGCTTTCATTATATCTGAATAGGAGGTGCCATCATAACCATGCTCCCAGAAAACATTTCGGAGGGCATCCAAGACTTTATTCTCATCAAATTCACGATGTCTCGCCATTTTAAATCCTATTCCATAGTCACAAATATGTGATTACAAGATAATTGACTATTTGGTCAAGTATCTTATTCAAAGCTCATATCAATTTTAATCGGACTAGAATTTTAACTAATAATTAACTGAATGGTCAAAAAAGGGGAAGAGACAATGTATAAGAAACAACTCGTCAAAGATTTGAGCATCGTAACATTAGGCATAGGTGCGTTGACTTTAATATCACTGTCTCCAGTCTTGATCCTAGCGCAATAATCTGGCCCAAGATCTGAAGACTTAAGACGCTGACTTTCTAAATTCAGCGATATTGGACACGGGTTTGTCATCCGTGACATCTAGCGTTTCTATTTTATCGGCGCGCTTGGTGATTTTCTCGGTGCTTATTCTTATCTTGCGCATATCTTCGGCCGATTGATTGAAATGGGTTTGGAGCTTGGAGACGCGGTCATCAAGCAGGCCAACATCTTTGGCCATTTCGCCGACTTCGCGCTGAATAATATGGGCCTGTTCACGCATGGCGGCATCTTTCATCACAGCGCGCATGGTATGGAGCGTGGCCATAAATGTTGTTGGCGAGACAATCATAACCTTTTGCGTAAAGCCTTTATCTATGACCTCTGGGAAATGGGCATGAAGCTCGGCATAGATGGCCTCTGAAGGCAGAAAGAGCATGGCAATGTCATGGGTTTCGCCAAAGATGAGATATTTCTCAGCAATCGCTTTGATGTGGACCAAGACATCACGCGCAAAGTCTTTTTTGGCTGCCGCTTCCGCGGGCGTGTTATCGGCTTCTGTTAGGCGCCGCCAAGCCTCCATCGGAAATTTACTATCTACAGCCACATGGCCTTGATCATTGGGGAGGTGGATAAGCGCGTCCACACGCTTGCCATTTGAAAGCGTTTTCTGAAACGAAAAGCCATTGGGGGGCAGGTAAGTCTTGATTAGGTCCTGCATTTGTTTTTCGCCAAATGCGCCGCGTGATTGTTTATTGGATAAGAGACTCTGCAGACCCGAAACCTCACCCGATAAAGTCTCGATATTTTTCTGCGCGCGATCAATTAAGGCAAGACGCTCATGTAATTGTTTTAAATTAGCAGAATTGCGTTCCTGCGTTTCATGGATGGACTGCCCGACACGTTCAGATACTTTTGACAGGCGGCTATCAAGGCTTTCACGAAATAAAGTTTCGCGCTGGGCGCTATCTTCGGCCATTTGTGAAATACGGCCTTGGAGCTCTGTTTGTTGTTGGGTCATTTGCGAGAGATGATTTTGCAAAACCCCATTGCCGCGCCGCGCGAAAATAAGCGCGATGAGCGCGCCTAATAAAAGCAAAGCGCCGCCCAAAATAAGCTCGACGAGGGTTAAGTCTAAGCCCGAATATGAAATCAAAGGTTCCATATTTGTTCTCATGCCATGATTCAGGCCCTATGGGAAGAGATAAAGGTTAGTGACGCCATTTAAGCGAATGTCTAAGCGTGACATAGGTCACAGCGGGCCTAAAACAGGCCGCTTATAAAGCAGATGTTCATTAATATGAATCCCCTTCACTTGCCCGGCCTCGTGCCGGGCTTTTTTATGCCCGTGTTTATGCCCTGGGGTGCGCGGCTTTGTGAATTTTCATAAGCGCGGCGGCATCTACTTCTGTATAGCGCTGCGTTGTCGAGAGGCTGGCATGGCCAAGGAGCTGCTGAATCGTTCGCAGGTCTCCGCCGCCCGCGAGGAGATGCGTCGCAAAACTATGGCGTAGGGCATGTGGCGTCGCTGTTTCAGGCAGACCAAGCGCGCCGCGTAATATACGTACCTCTTTTTGAATGATTTCGGGGCGAAGTGCTCCGCCGCGCGCGCCTCTGAAAATGGGCTTATCTAATGGCACGGAAAAAGGCGTAAGACGCATATATTTTTCAACGGCAGCGCGAATAGCTGGCAATATCGGGACAAGCCGTGTTTTGCCGCCTTTACCTGTTAAAGCAAGAGATGATGCCAAGGGTAGGTCTGCCCCTGTGAGGCCTAAGGCTTCGGAAATCCGCAGGCCTGCGCCATAGCACAGCGTGAGCACAGCTATATTGCGCGCATCTATCCAAGGCTCTGAGCCTGTTAATGTGCCTTCGGCAATCAAGTCTTTCGCGCCGCTTATGCTCAGCGGTTTAGGTAAGCTGCGTTTGGGGCGGGGACCTTTAATTAGGGGCAGGGCCGCATTCTTAACGTCCCAGCGCCGTTCCAAATATCTATAAAATGTGCGTATGGCAGAGAGCTGCCTTTGTATCGACGCCGGAGAGAGAGGCGCATCACCGCGCCGTTTATAGGCGAGATAAGCCCGAAAATCCGGGGGTTTAAGCGCCGCCAAAATTTGTAAATTTACAGATGTTTCCAAGTGGGACTCTATAAAACCTAAAAAAGCTGATAGGTCTCTCTGATAGGCTTCTACAGTTTTGTCTGATAAGCGCCGTTCACCCGAAAGGTGAATAAGGAAAATATCTAGCGTTTCCTGCGCGGGTATTTTGGGCGTTGCCGTCATGACCCAGAGAATGACAGAGCCAAGTTAATGAAGGCTTTCGTAATGGCAGGGTTATCCCTATATCTAATACATGTTCGATGATCTGTATAATACCGAGATTTTGACGCTTTCGGCCTCTTTGAAGAATGAAGCCTTAGAGCGGCCTGATGGAACGGCGCGTAAAGTGTCAAAGCTGTGCGGGTCATGGCTTGAAATTGATATCATGATAGACGGCGATAAAGTCAGCGATTGTGCGCTAAGGGTTCAGGCCTGCGCGCTTGGGCAAAGCTCTGCCGCTATTTTACAGCAATCTATTATTGGCGCGAGACTTGAAGAGCTAATCGCGGCACGAGATAGCCTTAAAGCGATGTTAAAAGACAACGGCCCTGCGCCAATGGGGCGTTTTGAAAAGCTTGCCTTGCTTAAAGGGGTCAAGGCTTACCCTGCGAGGCATATTTCCACGATGTTGGCGTTTGACGCCGCGGTTGAGGCTGTGCGGTCAGTGGTAATAGATGGCTAGGCTCTTCTCATATCCTATGCTGGCTTTGCTATGGATTTATAAGCTTGCTATATCCCCGCTTTTATCCGCTTTTGGTATTAAATGTCGTCATTATCCTTCTTGTTCTAGCTATGCGGTTGAAGCGATTGAAACACATGGCCCTTGGCCGGGAGGCTGGATGACGCTGGCGCGGCTTTTAAGATGTCACCCCTTTAAGCGTCTTGGCGGCACACACGGGGTTGATAACGTGCCTGAAACCATTACAAAGCCGCCTTTATGGGCACCATGGCGTTATGGCTTATGGCGCGGCACAAATAGAGACTAATCAATGGTAACTTTGACATTTCCAGATGGGGCGACACGCGATTTCGAGGTGGGCGTTACGGCAATGGAAGTTGCGAAATCTATATCCAAAGGTCTGGCCAAGACTGTTCTCGCAGCAAAGCTGGATGGTACATTAGTTGATGCCTCATTGCCGATTAATGACAATGCCAAAATTGAACTTGTAACCGCCAAAGACCCCGAAGGCTTAGAGCTTATTCGTCACGACGCCGCCCATGTTTTGGCCGAAGCTGTACAGGAATTATTTCCCGGCACACAAGTGACAATCGGCCCTACAATTGAAAACGGATTTTATTACGACTTTGCGCGGGATGAGCCTTTTTCCGAGGATGATTTTAAAGCCATTGAGAAAAAGATGGCCTTCATCATTAACCGCAATGACAAATTTGAACGCATGGTCATGGACCGTAATGAAGCTATTGAGCTTTTCAAGGGAATGGGCGAGACCTTTAAAGCGGAGCTCATCGAAGATTTGCCTGAGAGTGAAACCATTACGGTTTACAAGCAAGGTAAGTGGTTTGATTTGTGCCGTGGGCCGCATTTGCCTTCGACAGGCAAGGTTGGCAAAGCGTTTAAGTTGATGAAAGTTGCGGGCGCCTATTGGCGCGGGGACGCGAAGAACGCGCAGCTACAACGCATTTACGGAACTGCTTGGAGAAACCAAGAAGAGCTGGACGCGCATTTACATATGCTCGCCGAAGCCGAAGCGCGCGATCACCGCCGCTTGGGTCGTCAATTGGAATTGTTCCACTTTCAAGAAGAAGCCCAAGGACAAGCTTTTTGGCACCCCAATGGTTGGACGTTATATACGACCTTGCAAGCCTATATGGCGCGCCGTCAAAAAGAATATGGCTACCGTGAAATAAAAACGCCGCAACTTATGGACCGCAAGTTTTGGGAAGCCTCAGGACATTGGGACAAGTACCGCGAGAATATGTTTATCACGACGATTGATGATGAAGATAAAACATTGGCCTTAAAACCCATGAATTGCCCCTGTCATATTCAGGTCTTCAATCAAGGGATGAAAAGCTATCGTGATCTGCCGGTACGTTATGCCGAATTTGGCTCTTGCCACCGCTATGAGCCGTCAGGTGCGCTGCATGGCTTGATGCGGGTGCGCGGTTTTGTGCAAGATGACGGTCATATTTTCTGTACTTTGGATCAAGTCACAGATGAAGTGAAAGCATTTACTGAACTGCTTAAGAGTGTTTACGCTGACCTGGGCTTTGATGATGTGAAGGTCAAATTCTCAACGCGGCCTGATATTCGGGTGGGCTCTGAAGAGTATTGGGATAAGGCCGAATTGGCGCTTAAAACGGCCGCCGATGCGTCCGGACTTGAAGTTGAACTAAATGAAGGTGACGGAGCCTTTTATGGCCCGAAACTAGATTTCGTTTTGCGAGACGCTATTGGCCGTGAATGGCAAGCGGGCACGATACAGCTTGACCCCAATACGCCTGAACGTTTGAAAGCATCTTATATCGGTGATGATGATAAAAAACATGCGCCCGTTATGCTTCACCGGGCTGTGCTTGGAAGTTTTGAGCGCTTTCTTGGTATTTTGATTGAAAATTATTCGGGTAAATTCCCACTTTGGCTCTCGCCTGTTCAAATCGTTGTGGCGACCATTACCTCCGATGCGAATGAGTATGCTGAGAGGGCTGCTGAGACTCTACGGGCGGCAGGCCTTCGCGTTGAGACGGATTTGCGTAATGAGAAGATTAATTACAAAATTCGTGAATTATCAGCTGACAGAAAAATACCAATCATCGCGGTTGTTGGGATGAAGGAAGCGGAAGGGCAGAAACTGGCACTTCGTAGGCTAGGGTCACAAGGCCAAGACATTGTTACCTTGAATGATGCGGCCTTATCTTTAGCCAAAGAGGCCTTAGCGCCTGATTTGAGATAGCTAGATTATGATGGAAACTTCTCCTAAGGAAAAAATTGCAAATTATACCGTCATCGCGGTTTTAGTTTTATTACCAGTTATAGGCCATTCAGGTGGGGTAGGCGTGGCGGCCTTAGCATTTATTATAGGACTTTCAGGAATATTTTTTCACCTTAAGTCGCTTCGTATAAAATTTAATTGGTCTCTGACATTCATATTATTGGCATTATTTTTAACATGGCTTTGTGTGACGTCTTTGTGGAGCCCTTATCAGCCTGATGATGTTCTTACGAATTATTTCAAGCTGTTCGTTATGGGGCTGATTTTTTATTTTTGTCCTGTTGTTTTTAAGACCCTTGCACCGCCAAGTATATTAACTGCAACACGTATTTTCTTAGTAGCGACTCTTTTGGGTGCGTTAATTGTCTTTGCTGATATCTTTACAGATTACAAAATCACCTATTTTTTAAACCCCCCGACAGAAGCTGACTTGTTAAAAGACCTCTCACGCAATGCGAAGATGAATCTCGACCGCGCACTCAGCCTGTTGGTTCTATTGATTGCGCCTATAATAATTATGTTAAAAAGTCAGTTTAAAAATTGGAAGATATTATCATTCCTTTTTTTAATTGGACTCATGATTGGTTCATATCTAAATAATTTGTCGGTAGGGAATATTAGCACCTTTGCAGTGATATTTGTAATGCTATTTGCTTTTAAGTTTCCTGATATCACTCCCAAAATAATGATTTTTATCTCGGCCTGTTCAATATTATTTGCGCCATTATTGGCATTAATATCAAGCCAGATAATGAATGTTGACCTTGGTTCAATTCCAGAGTCTTGGGAGCATCGGTTGCAAATGTGGGGTTATTGTTGGCCCGAAATTATAAAACACCCTTTCATAGGCAATGGCTTTGATGTTGCGCGAACCTATACCGATAGTTGGGTAACAAAAACGGGAGTTTCGTTAAAAATTGTATCATTGCACCCCCATAATGCAGGTATTCACGTCTGGCTTGATACAGGACTTATTGGAGCTTTATTGGCGACTGGGTTTATTTTTTCGCTTTTACGGCCAATTAGTCGCCATGCATATTCGCCAGACAGATCCGCGTTAATATCCGGTATCATTATGGCTGTACTTCTCATTTCATCTTTATCTTATGGGGCTTGGAAATTCTGGTGGTGGGGGGCTATATTTCTTGTTATAGGACTTATCCATTTAATGCCGAAAAAATGTGAAAAAAAATAATCTACACAAAGTTGATTTTTTTTGCAATTTTCAGGCCGCGTTTTAAAAGTTATAAAGAGTTGGAATTAAAATGGCGCAAATACTACCTTTAAAACTACCAATACGTGAAAAACCGATCAGCGTCATAATGGTAAGTTTCATGACAGGCCCCGCCCTGCATGAGGCTATTGGTTCAGTCATGAATGATGAGGACATTTTCGAGCTTATTTTAGTTGATAATGGCAATACTGTTGCTGCCCGTCAATCAATCGCTAAGCTTGTCGAAAAACATGATAATATCCGTATATTGCAAGGCCACGGAAATATAGGTTTTAGTAAAGCTTGTAATTATGGGGCTCAGCTTGCCCGGGGTGAATATTTCTTATTCCTCAATCCTGATGCTTTGATATCAAAAGGCGCAGCGAGAGATTTAGCTAATTGTGGTAAAAATTTAACATCGCCTTGGATCGTGGGGGGCATGCTTAAGGATGTTAATGGGCAAGAGCAGAGAGGGGGTCGACGCGGCCGACTTACACCGATATCTGCGATTGTGAGCTTTTCTCCATTGCACAAATTACCGTTTTTCAAATCTATTCATAGAGAGACCGACCCTTTACCTAAGGGACCACAAAATTACGCGACGATAAGCGGGGCATGTCTCATGATGGATCGGCACTCTTTTGAGTCAGTTGGGGGATTTGACGAGAATTATTTCCTGCATGTTGAGGACATTGACCTTTGTAAACGAGCACGTGAAGCTGGCGGCGAAATTCGCTTCGTCCCAACGGCAACAGTTATGCATTATGGTTCTACAAGTCAGGTCGGCAGACAAAAGGTGGAATGGGAGAAGTTAAAAGGCTTTACCCGTTACTTCTGGAACTACTCTCCATCATTTTTTGGGAAAATCCTAACAATAATTGCCTGGCCTTTTATGGTGCTAGCTATTATGGGTCGGGCTTGGGTCTTGGTTATTCGTCAAGCTTTTCGGTGGTGAGACCAACTTTGTCCTCGCAGTCAATGGCACGGACAATGATCATTTTTACGGTATTCCCTTTCGAGTAATTGACGGTCTTGTCAGCTAGTGTTGTGCCTATACAAATGCCTTGTTCCTGAGCTTGGATTTTTAAAAGGGCTAATTTTGGTTCTGCCTTCTCTTTTAATTGATCCAAAAGAATAATTCTGCCTGCTTTCAAAGCTTCTAAATCTAATAAATCTGATTTTCCACTCACATCAATTGTTTTGCCAAAGTGATAGACCAAGCTTGGTTCCGTAAAATCTGGTGAAGCAACCTTGGGGCCGCCTTTGCGGGGTAAAGCGATGTCAGCATTTTCAAAAGCAGTGACCAATGTATCTGCAGTCCTTAACTGTGTTAGATCTGGTAAAATAAACTGATAAGTCGGAACAGAGAGTGTTAGCGCTGAGAGTCCAGCCGTTATTAAACCTAGCCGTATGTTTTTGCGCCATAGGGCGAAGGTTGCGATGATAGCGAATATTCCTGATATAGTGCCGATGGCATAATATATATAATTCGTTTCGCCATAAAGACTGCTAGCGGCCATGATTAACGCAATTATTGCTGTGCTAACGATGAGGAAGACTACCGCATTTATACGGCGCAAAACACGAAACTCATCAGCGGCTAAAAGCGTAAGAGCCGCGGCGCTGCTCATTACTGAAAGGGCAGGGAAAAGTGGTAGGGTATAATGGGGCAGTTTTGTAGGCATTAATTCAATTAGGACCCAATAGGGAATGATCCATGCCAAGCATAGGCGCATAGCTTTGATAACAGCTGTATCAGCAGACTTGTCTTTTCTAACAGCCCGCACCGCAAATGCGAATCCTGGAATGAGTAAAAAACAAGAAGGCCAAAAGGTAATCCAAATTGTGCCAATGTAGTAGCCCGGAGGCTGTCCATGCTTTTCCTGGGCACTGACAAGCTTCCCGCCAAAATCTTTACCAAGGCTTTCAATAAAAAAGGCTCCGTCAGTTGCTATCCAAATCGCAATTGCCCAAGGTAACCAAAGCAGAATGAAGACAAAAATAGCAGGCAAATTCAAAAGCTGTTTCATCCAGCCATTTCGCCGCTCCCATAAGCCTAGCGTTATAATTGTTAGGAGGGCAAGTATCGGCACGACAGGGCCTTTGATCATTATACTAGCCCCTAAACTGATCCAGAATATCCAACTAGCGCTTTTACCGCCGCCATGACGCATATGCGCAAGAGCGCTAAAACAAGCCGCAGCAAGCCCGCACAAAACGGCATCTGTTTTGGCAATATGGGCTTCAAAAATCATCAGGGCTGACAGGCTTAACATGCTGGCGGCGATTAAAGCTCCGCGCCGTCCAATCATTCTTGCCGCTCCCCAATAGGTCATTAGTACGGCCAGCACGGCCCCTAAAACAGAGGGTAGGCGCTGAACCCAAATCTCCCGTTCCCCCGTTTTTCTAAATGCTTTTATGGCCCCCGTTTGAAGCCAATATATACCCGCCGGTTTTTTGTTGCGGGCTTCATCTTGGAAGCGGATATTAATGAGATCGCCACTTTCTGCCATTTGAACAGAGGCCTGCGCAAATCGGGCTTCGTCGCGATCAATGACTGGTAATCCAGCAAGTCCGGGGAGGGCGACAAGTAGCGTTAAAACTGTAAGGACAAACCAATGTTTCCAAAAGGTGAAGCGACTGGTCTTAAGAGAACTCATATCTGCGTCATAGCCTAATTGCTTTAGCTAACGAAAGTGAAACTTGCGAGAACGCCTATCCCGTGCCACATCGGAAAATATGAGTGTTCCGACCCCAATCTCCGTTATTGTTCCCGTTTATAATGAGGAAGAAAATGTCACGAAATTAGCTGATGAAATTGCTTTGGCGTTATTTGAAACCAATTACGAAATGATATTCGTCAATGACGCCAGCACAGATGGGACATTATCTGTTTTGACGAAACTGAAAGAAACTTATTCGTCGCTCCGCGTTATTTCACACCGCAAAAATGCAGGACAATCAAGATCGGTTCGCTCAGGCGTTATGGCGGCGAAATCGCAATATATAGCAACACTTGATGGAGATGGTCAGAATGACCCCGCAGATATTCCTGCGCTTTTTAAGCAAATAACGCGGGAACATGCGCCAGAAAATCTCGCCCTTGTTGGTGGCCGCCGCGCTAAACGGCAAGATAGCTGGACAAAGAAGCTCGGGTCACGCTTTGGTAATGGCGTTCGTAAAAAGCTGCTTAACGACCAAGCCGATGACACTGGTTGCGGTTTGAAAGTATTTACCCGTGACGCGTTTTTACGCCTTCCTTATTTTGATCATATCCATCGTTATATTCCCGCATTGATGCTGCGAGAGGGGTATCAAATCGAATTTTGTGACGTCAATCATCGCCACCGTGAATTTGGCGTTTCTAAATATACAAATTTCGGACGTCTGATGGTGTCATTTGCAGACCTACGAGGCGTTATGTGGCTTAACCGCCGCGCGCGTAATCCCGAAGGATGGGACGAAATTTAGCGATGACTACAAAGTCGGGCTCAATAATCGATAATGCAGTACGAACCTTGCAGGCCTCTTATGCTGGCCTTCCAACTGAAACAGAAATGGCAAGCTTGATTACTGATAGCCAGAATGCGGAGATTCGCGGCTATTATGACCCTATTGAAGATGAACGTTTGCGAGAAGCTTATGCGCGTTACCTCGGTATTCGGGTTTCAATCTGGCAAATGATCCAGACTCTCAAGCCTCGATTTGAGAAATTTAAATCGGGGAACGCATCATTAGGAGAGGCTGAACATCAAGCTTTTGGTATTGCCTTTTGCGGCGCTGAAATAATTGTTAGAACCGGAGAGTACCTTATTGATTTGGCGCGTAAGCGAGATATCGTCTGGAAGAAGCTTGACGAAGCCGAACTGCGCTATGGTCTTAAGCGAAAGAGTTTCACACGGCTTTACAGGCAGCTTACCTCAGCTTTTAAAATGCATGGGTTTTATCAAGCTAGGGATTATTTCGATGCTAATCGCTCCAAAATTATGGACTCTTTAGAAAAAGCTGACTTAAAGTCTGTCGTGGAAATTTTGAAGGCTTTAAATTTGCCAGCGGCTTCACGGGGCGATCATTTAAGGCGGTATCGCCGTTTTGTAAATTTTTCTCTACGCCGCCGCAGCCATTCTACGGGCCGCAAGATGATGTTCATGCTTTTTGAAGCAACTGGCTCTGATATAGCCGAGCTGAAAATTCCTTTAGTCAAAAATATTGGCGCGCCTAAACGCGTGACTCCAAAGGTTATAGAAGGCTTGAAAAGCCAGCTTCTTCCCGGAGATGTTTTTATCACCCGTCATGATGACGCGATGAGTAATGTGTTTCTCCCAGGATTTTGGCCTCATGGCGCACTCTATATCGGTACGGCCAAGGAGCGGGCGGCAATGGGTTTAGATATCATCAGTGACGGCATGGTAAAAAGTGACGCGGCCATAAATATTTTAGAGGCAAAAAAAGACGGTGTTTTGTTACGCAATATCGAAGAAACTTTAGCGGTAGATGCTTTTACCGTTTTGCGTCCAAGGCTAACAGAGGTTGACATGAAAAAAGCGCTTAACAAAGCTTTGTCTCATGCGGGCAAGCTTTATGATTTTGTCTTTGATTTTGGAACATCTGATCGTCTTGTCTGTACCGAAGTCATTTATCGGGCCTATCACGGCGTTGGCTCTATTGATTTTGAGCTTTCGACCAAGGCAGGACGTAAATGCCTATCGGCCGAAGATTTTCTAAATCAAGCAATTAGCAATAACTGGTTTGACCCAATTTTACTTTACGGTGTTGGCGCGGATGTTTTCTTGAGTGGCGATGACGCAAAGCAAGAGTTAGCAGGCAGCTTTGAGGCTGATTTTTAATTCAGAGATTGTAATAATCTCTATACCATTTCACAAATTTTTGGATACCAAGTTCTATGTTCGTGTCGGCGCGATAACTTATTGTCTTTTGCAATGAGGTTACATCGGCATAAGTTACGGGGACATCACCTGGCTGAATGGGAAGAAAGTTTTTATTTGCCTTTTTTCCAACCGCATTTTCAATACAGGCAATAAAGTCCATAAGCTCCACGGGTTTACAATTCCCGATATTAAAGAGTCTGTACGGCGCATTAGACGTGCCAATGTCTGGGTTATTACTATCCCAGTCGGGGTTTGGCGCAGCTACATTATCTAGGCACTTTATAACACCGTTAGTAATATCATCAATATAGGTGAAATCTCTTGCATGTTTTCCATGATTAAAAATATCAATCGGGGAGCCTTCTACAATTTTCTTAGTAAATATAAAGGGAGCCATGTCCGGGCGGCCCCAAGGGCCATAAACGGTAAAGAAGCGAAGACCTGTTACGGGTAATTTATATAAATGTGCATAGGTATGCGCTAATAGCTCATTAGATTTTTTCGTTGCGGCATAGAGACTTACAGGATGATCTACAGAATGGGAGACAGAGAATGGCATGCTTGTATTTGAGCCATAGACTGAGCTTGATGATGCATAAACAAGATGTTTGATGTCATGGTGTCTGCAACATTCAAGAACATTGGTAAATCCTTGCACATTGGTTCTAATGTAAACATGTGGGTTCTGGAGGGAATATCTCACCCCTGCTTGGGCTGCTAAATTTATAACGTGGGTGATGTTTTCAGTATTGAAAATATTATTTAATTGATCTTGGTCGGCTATATCAATTTTATAGAAAGCGAAGTTTTTCTTAAGAGTAAGCTTTGAGAGCCTATCAGTTTTTAGCTTTGGACTATAATAGTCGTTTACATTGTCTATCCCGACAACTTCATCGCCGCGATCCAATAGTAATCGCGATACATGGAACCCAATAAAACCTGCAGCGCCCGTAACTAGAACTTTCATGAGGTCTTCCTAAAAACTTTGTTTTATAGCGTAAAGCCCTCATTCAGGGGTAAATCTCATAAAGCCTCGATTGAATATGTCATGTATTTGCGGGCTTGAATGACATTTTATCGAGCATAATGACGGCTTTGATTGAACTAATCTTATAAGTGAATTTTACAGGTACATAGAGGCCAATTTCTGGAAAGTCTTTCAAGTAAACCTTCACGGGTGTGCTGGATTCCTCTGTTTCAGGGAGATCTTCTGGGTCGAACCCTGATATGGGTTCATAATAGACTAAACATCGAATGGCTTCGACCTTTTCACCATCAAATTTCACCCGCTTTGTACCGTCCTGAACCATGCGCAAAGCGTAATGCTGCTTAGAGTCGAAAACGCGTATTGAACCTGAACAGACGGGGCCCTCAATTTTTTGCCCGCGCATCATTAAGTTTAAAATTGCTGAAATCGTATCATCAGCAGAATAGCGCTCTTCTGGGCTGGCTGGGGGAAGACCTTGGCTACCTAATGGAGGCTCTATGGCCACATTAATATGGCGCATGCCGTTGTCATAATTCATTTCAACACGGCGATTTTTCTTATCCATATTTTGTTGAATATGAAAAGTGGGCGTTAAGCCTGATCGTGTATAAGACCCCGTTGTGACGGCCCATATCTCAAGCTTTTTTAATAGTGCACCTAAACCCGATGTTTTCAGGTCTGTATAGGCCGTATAACGGCTTTCATCGAACCATCCTGTGTAATTGGCCTTAATCATCCTAAGGCCGAAAACATAGCCTTTAAGTTTAAAGTCAAATTCTGTTGCATTGACGGGTGTTGTCGGGAGTACATAATTTGTGGCGCTAATATTACCCTCATTAAGTACCGCTAAGTTTCGCGTTTGATCAATCATCGCCGCATGAGCGAGACTGGAAATGCCAAGGCCCGTTATGATCGCTGAAGCGAGGGCTGTCTTGATTGCGCGTTTCATCAATAATCCTATTTTCGTGCTCATGTCTTCTGAGAACTCTTTAACAAATCTCGCATAACGCTATGCTGAACGAAAAGCGCTATTTCGTGACAAATTGGTCATAGTGCAGATTGTGAAGATTGATTTACCGGACTTGGCTGAAAGGGGTTGACGGGTGACGATTCTCCCTCTAATTCCCCGCCACTGAACACGCCCGCATGTTAGCGGGCATATATTTTTGAAAAACAGGCAGTCACATGGCACGTCGTTGCGAACTTTTAGATACAGGCCCAATGTCCGGTCACAATGTATCCCATTCAAATATCAAGACTAATCGTCGGTTTAACGTAAACCTATGTAACGTGACATTACCGTCTGATGTTCTGGGCCAAAAATTTAAAATGCGTATTGCGGCTAAGACCCTGCGTACTGTTGATTTTAAAGGTGGCCTTGATGGTTTTCTGATGGGAACGAAAAACCATAAGCTAACTGAAAAAGCCAAAAAGATTAAAAAACAGATTGTTAAAGCTAAGGCTGAACTCGACGCCGCTTAGAGTTTTACAAATGATTCTAATTTGACCCGCTCATGAGCGGGTTTTTTTATGTCTTAATTTTGGTGATTGGCTTTGTGCGAACTGGAAGACGTTTGTAAACTTTTATCGGAGACCAGCCAAAGCTTTTGAGTAGAGTTAAGTAGGATATTTTTCGCTTTACTTGGGGGCGTAGACTGTGCGGGCGGGATAAAAAACCTTCCTTAACCCCCTGCCAAGTTGGTTTAAATCGGCCGGGACGAAATAATGACCAAAATAATATAAATAAGTTGGCCGCAACGTGGCAGGGTAATAGGAACGGCATTAACCCAACTGGGGTATTGTTTAAGAACGCCCATATTCGATTGCGCGTACCATGATATACGGCAAATTCGGATGCACGCCCGCTAATCCCGCTACTGACATGATCGATGATTGCACTAGCAGATTGGACACATATGCCGCCATTTAACCGCATGCGATAGGCAAGGTCGATATCCTCGAAGTAGCAAAAGAAGGTCTCGTCAAACCCGCCAAGTTGTTCAAAACTCTCGCGTAAAAGAAAAGCGCCAGCACCACATGGCGCGAATGTTTCTCTGTCTGCAACAGCATGTATTTTCTTTCCGAAGCCAGACCTGTAAGCAATGCCAAAGGCGTGTAACTCGTCACCTGTTCCGTCGAAAATTCCGTCCTCAAGGGCCATATGTTGTGTTGACCCGACCATGGTAACATTTGATTTTAATCTTGAGGTCTTCAACAGCGATGAAAGCCAATCTTTTCGTGCGAAGGCGTCGGGGTTAAGAAGAGCTAACCAGGTCCCCTTTGCCTTTTTGGCAGCTAAATTATTTCCAGCAGCAAAGCCAAGGTTAACGTCAGATTTGATGATATGAAAACGCTCATCCAGACTTGGCAGATGATCCAATGAACCATCTGTGGAATTATTGTCCAAGATGAAACATTCAAAATTTTTAAAATCTTGATCGATGACGGATTGAACGCTGCGTGCAAGCCACTTGCCCGCATTGAAATTGACGATAATGACAGAGATTTCTGGAATGTGCATCTCTACGACTACTAAGTTTGTCGCCTTGCCAGAACTTTAAACAAATATTTCCCGTAACCACTGATTTCTAATGACTTGGCTAAGTTTGCAAGCTGCGTACGGTTAATCCATTTATTTTCATAGGCGATGACTTCAGGACAACATATGCGTTTGCCTTGGCGTTCTTCTATAACACTGACAAATTGAGCGGCCTGAAGAAGAGAGCGGTGCGTTCCCGTATCAAGCCAAGTCGTCCCTGATTTAAGTAATTCGACGTTTAATTGCCCGGCTTTCAGATAGATTTCATTTAGGGCTGTTATTTCAAGTTCGCCGCGCATTGAAGGTTTCACCTGTTTTGCATATTTACTGGCATATTTATCATAAAAATATAGGCCAGTAACAGCATAGTTAGAAGCGGGGGTTAAAGGTTTTTCAATGATTGATTTGACGTTACCATTTCCATCAAACCCTACGACTCCATAATCGGATGGATTTTTCACTTCATAGCCAAATATTGTCGCTCCGTTTTTTCTCTGGTTAGCTTTGAGAATGGATTGGGTGAAAGGGATGCCGAAAAACAAATTATCGCCTAAGATAAGTGCGCTGGGCGCGCCGTTTAAAAAACCTTCGGCTATAATTAACGCTTGCGCTAACCCATCGGGACTAGGTTGAACGGCATATTCGATATTTATTCCCCAGCGTTTGCCGTCTTGTAACAGGTGTTTGAAGGCATTTTGATCATGCGGAGTTGTTATAATGAGAATGTCTTTAATGCCTGCTGTCATCAAAACAGATAATGGATAGTAGATCATTGGTTTATCAAAAACCGGCATAAGCTGCTTAGAAACAGATATGGTACTCGGATGAAGGCGCGTGCCTTGGCCACCCGCAAGTATGATCCCTTTTCTTTCCACCCAATATCTCCAATTAGCGTCGTTCGGCTAAAGCTACTTTTAACCCAGCCTGCCAGCTTGGAAGGTTAGAAGCAAATAATGTTTCGAATTTGCGGGTGTCTAACGCACTATAGGCAGGCCGCTTCGCTGGGGTAGAATATTCAAGGGAAGAAATCTCAACGACTTTTACATCCAAATTTTGATCACTGAAGATTACTTTCGCAAATTCAGCCCAGCTGATAATAGGACCCGTATTGGTCACATTGACAATACCGATAGGTTCCTTCGTGTTTGCAATCAGTTCATTTGTAACTTTCAGAACCGCTTTTGCAAGATGACCGGCATAGGTTGGTCTGCCGAGTTGGTCATTTACAACACTTAACGTTTTATGCGTTTGCGCTAATTTGAGCATTGTTGTTAGAAAATTTTTGTTGTGGCCATCGAAAACCCATGATGTTCGTAAAATCGCGTAGCGACATCCAGATAACTCAATGGCGACCTCTCCCGCGCGTTTTGTGCGGCCATAGGCGTTAATTGGCGCTATTTGGTGTGTCTCTTTATATGGTTTGCGCGCTTGCCCGTTAAAAACATAATCAGTAGAAATGTGAACTAATGGAATGTCTTGTTCTTTACAAAAGGCCGCTATTAAGCCTGGCGCACGGCCATTAACCGCCATTGCTTTTTCCTGCTGGTTTTCGGCTTTGTCAACGGCGGTATAAGCCGCCGCTAGAATAACCGCATGACACTTAGGTAGTTTTCTTAAGGCTGAATTTAGAGAGGTCTCAGGCGCAGAAAGATCCAGGGATTTCCGGTCAATAAAATTTGCGGTTAACGAAGAACGACCTATCTCTTTTTGAAGTGCTTGGGCGAGTTGCCCCGTTTTACCTATGACCACGATATGATGGCTCATTACGAGGCCTGTGTTCCTAGGCGTTTACCAACCATCTCGCTTTGTAAAAGTGGTTTCCACCAAGCCTCATTGTTGAGGTACCAGTCAATTGTTTTCTCAAACCCATCATTCCCGCCAATAGAAGGTGTCCAGCCTAGCTCTGTTTTAATCTTTGAGGCGTTTATGGCGTAGCGCCTGTCATGCCCAGGCCGATCAGTTACGAAAGTTATGAGGTCTTTATAGCTGTCCTTGCGGTTTGGAAATTTGGCGTCCATTAATTCGCATATCGCTTGGACTAATTCTAAATTCGTTCGTTCGTTATTGCCGCCAATATTGTAGGTGCTTCCCACAGTCCCTTTTTCTAAAACAGTGAGTAAGGCGTCGGCGTGATCATCAACATAAATCCAGTCCCTGATATTATCACCTGACCCGTAGACAGGAATGGGCTTTTCATGAAGAGCTTTTAAAATCACGACTGGAATTAGTTTTTCTGGAAACTGACAGGGGCCATAATTATTAGAGCAATTCGTAATCAATATGGGTAGGCCATAAGTGTGCCCCCATGCACGAACGAGATGATCTGAAGCCGCTTTTGAGGCGGAGTAGGGAGAGCTTGGATCATATGCCGTAATTTCTTCAAAGGGAGGATCGTCAATATCCAAATCGCCGTAAACTTCATCTGTAGAGACATGGTGAAAACGGAATTCGTTTTTTCTTTCTATGGGAAGATTTTCATAATGATTCCGGGCGGCAGTTAGCAGCGTGTAAGTCCCAATTATATTGGTCTGTATAAAGGCGTCAGGGCCATCAATTGAGCGGTCTACATGTGATTCAGCGGCGAGATGTAGAACTGCGTCTGGTTTAAATGAGTCAAAGACATCATTTAAACGTTTAGCGTCACATATATCCGTTTGCAGAAAGCTATAGTTTTGATGGTCAGAGATGTCTTTCAGGTTTTCTAAATTCGCGGCGTAGGTAAGTTTGTCGATGTTAAAAATCGTGTGGCCTTTTGCTATTGCCATGCGGACCACTGCAGACCCGATAAATCCTGCTCCACCTGTAATGAGAATACGCATATGACTAGCTATCAAAAACTAAAGGGTGATACAAAGCTATTAAATGTTTTGGCCTTTAAGTCCTTTTCAGAAAGTATCGCAGAATGCGTATCGATGCCCCAATCTATGGCAAGTTCAGGGTCATTCCATTGTACGTTACTATCACAGCTTTCGTCGTAAAAATTAGTGACCTTATAGGCGACTTCAGTATTTTCCTCTAAAGTCGCAAATCCGTGTAAAAACCCTTCGGGTACCCATAATTGCTTGCAATTATCCGCACTTAAAAACACTTTGATATGTTGGCCATATGTAGAAGAATTGAGCCTTGCATCGACGGCTACATCATTAATGCTACCTTTGAGGCATCTGACTAATTTGCCTTGAGCGAAGGGTGGGGTTTGGTAATGAAGTCCTCGTACAGTCCCAACCAATTTTGAAAGTGAATGATTATCTTGAACAAAGGAAATTGATTTGCCCGTGATTTTTTCAAATTTTTCTTTTTGATAAGTTTCTATAAAATAGCCGCGGTCATCTTCATATTTCTGATGTGTTAGTAAGCAAGGGCCCTCAATCTGAAAAAAATCAACCTTCATGTGTAATGCATTCTTTCATATGTATTGGAGTCAAGCATTAAGGGATTATTCTTGGGCTCGCAACGCTTTAACATACTGCGCGGTTATTCCCTTTCTATTTTAAGCTTGGACTTGTAGACGTCGCCCTTTATGGTCAGTCAAAATAAATACTGATTTGGGGATATGCATGGAAACTTTCGCAGCGCTTATGGAAAGCCTAAATAACTTAGTCTGGGGAAAGGCTATGATGGGGCTTTTGTTGGGAGTTGGGCTTTTCCTGACCATTGGACTTCGATTTATATCTTTAACTAAGATAAAGTATGGGTTTCGTCAGCTTTTCAAGAAGCGATCAGGTAATGCTGAGGAGGGCGATGTTTCGCCTTTTGCGGCTCTGATGACGGCGCTTTCATCCACAGTCGGCACAGGTAACATTGCTGGCGTTGCCGCGGCCATCGCCATTGGCGGCCCGGGCGCTGTCTTTTGGATGTGGGTGACGGCTATTCTTGGTACGGCGACTAAATTTGCCGAAGGTGTTTTGGCGGTGCGTTATCGCGAGATCGATGCCAATGGTAACCGTGTTGGCGGTCCGATGTATTATATCAAAAATGGTCTTGGGCCCAAATGGCTCTGGCTGGCAGGCGCATTTGCATTTTTTGGTGTTATTGGGTCTCTTTCGACGGGGAACGCAGTTCAAGCCAATTCTATAGCCGATGCGTTAAAGAGTGAGTATAATTTTGATCCACGTATTGTAGCTATAGTTTTATCGATCCTTGTTTCGGCGGTGATATTTGGTGGAATTAAACGGATTGGCGCAGTTGCATCAAAGTTGGTTCCATTTATGGCAATAATCTATCTCACTGCTGCTTTGATCGTAATCGCAGCAAATATTTCGGCGGTTCCGGCGGCCTTTGGCCTTATTTTCAAAGGTGCAATTGGCATGCAAGGGGCGGGAACGGGTATTACGATAGGACTCATGATGCTCGCGATGAAAAAAGGAATTGCGCGAGGATTGTTTTCAAATGAAGCTGGGCAAGGCTCTGCGCCTATTGCCCATGCGGCCGCGCAAAATAATGATCCCGTCAATCAGGGCATTATTGCCATGCTAGGAACCATCATTGATACGCTGATTATCTGTACAATCACGGCGTTAGTTATTTTAACATCTGGAGTTATGACTGCCGACTGTTTGGCGACACCCGGAATTTTATCTATTCTTGAAACTGGAACAACTCCTGCAGGATGTGAAACTGGAGTGCCGCTTACTGCAGCTGCCTTTGACTCAACACTTGTTGGCTTTGGTGCCGATATAGTCACTATTTGTCTCTGTATCTTTGCCTTCACGACTATAATTGGGTGGTCTTATTATGGTGAAAGGTGTTCGGCATTCTTGTTTAAAGAAAAGTCTATTCCAATCTTTCGTGGCTTCTGGGTATTAGCTGTATTTGCTTCAACTTACGCAATGTCATTCGAAACGGGCGAAGATAATCTAGTGGTCAACACCTTCTGGCTCATTGCAGATAGTTTGACAGGCTTAATGGCTGCGCCGAACTTGATTGCGCTTATCTTGCTCTCACCTGTTGTCTTTAAATTGGCGCGGGATTATTTCGATAAAGAAAAGATAGCCAATGATGGCTTGATTGATCAGGACGATATGTAGATCTATAAAGTCTTAATTAGAGCCATAAAAAAGCCCGCTTAAAGCGGGCTTTTATTTTATCTAGCGACGACGCTTGCGCTTACGTTTCGTATATGAACTTTTACAATGCGGCGACGATTCATATTGGCTGACGCCCGACATGCAGTCATGGTCAACAGATTTCGTATTATATCCGCCGTAATATCCCGACCCAGTCACAATTCTATCTGTGCTCTGGCTCATAGGGGCCGTATAACTCTTAGTATAGCTAGGCGCAGTGTAGCTTGGCTGCGTATATGTGCGTGTTTGGCTATAGGTTGAGGCTGGCGCCGTGTAGCTCGTACTAGGCGTATAGCTGCGCGTACTGTGTGTGTAGTCAGAACTAGATTTAATCGTACCTGTCCCCGGCGCGCAAAGAACGCGGCGCCATTCATAACGTTCAGGCGAAATAAGTGTCTTGGTTGCGACATCTGCATATTTTGGCGGGACATTGACCATATTTTCACCGCCGGGGTGAACAACATCTTCAACCGTCACATTTTTATATTCAGCAGGGACGGGGATTTCTTCTACGCCGCCCGGGTCTGATACGACCTGTTTATGAATAGTTTGGTATTTCGCAGGGACTGTCGTGCGCTGTACACGTCCGGGTGACGTTAAAACCTTGCGATTATATTCGACGGCTTCTCCGGGTTCTTCGACTAAGCACCAGATTTCGCAGTTATCACCACATTGCTCACCGCCAGAAGATGCAAATTGTGTTGTACTGCTATAGCCTTGACCGCGATAGCCAGCATCAGCCGTAGTATGGATTTTATAGCCTTGAGCGGCGAGTTTACCGGGATTTCCGCGTTTCCATATTAGGCGCGGAGCAGAGCTTTGAACGCGCTCTGTAACAGTTGAGAATTGCGGTGCGGAAACAGAGAGTTTGTCATAAGCGGGACGTACCAGCATTTGCTCCGTGATAGAGCGATATGAGGGCTGGCGCACGCGGTAACGTATGCTGGCTTCTTTGACCATGACGCTTTCTTGTCGCGAAGCGAGTTGAGGTTGTTGAACCTCAAGGTGGGAATAGCCTTCCTCGACCATGACTTGTTCAGAGCCTTGTGAGAATTGAGCTGGAACCTCAATACGGGCATAACATTCCCCAGCATTTGGATTGCTAGGAACGAGGTCAGGCGTATATCCAGGCATGCCCGCACCGCCAGCAAAAGCAAAAGGGGCCATAGCTGTGCTTGCTAGCAAGACCAATAATGACTTGGTTGTTTTAGATGAATTCAACATTTTCTTCCTTTGTATCATTCTTGGCCCACGGGCCGGTTAAATCTCGCGCGTATTCTTGCAAGAAACGTGCATAAATCGCGTTGCCGTCTTCATTTGACGGTCTAATTGGGGGGATTTCATTTGCGAGGCTAACTCGCTAATAACGGCTCGCTTAAGCGGCGAGTTTCTGATTAAGATATCCAAGTGCATATAGGGCGGTTGCAGCGCCCACACCATTAGCAATAAAATCTAATAATGAAGGTGTCCGCGTTAACGTAAGTGATCCTTGGGCAATTTCCATAACGCCGCCATAAAGCAAACAAGCCATCCAAATTTTCACTTTAGATACATTTTGCCAAGTAAGGCTGAGACCAAATGCCAAAAGACCATAGACACCTGCATGCAATATTTTATCTAAGTGAGGAATCGAGTTTTCTTGAGATGACGGTAGCAGTGATACCCAAACAATAAATAGGCAATATAGCGGCATAAAAAAGCGCAATGGCTTGCGAAGTGAAGCAGGAAGGATTGATTCAGATGCTGACATGACGTCTCTATTAGCGAGAAAAGATGAACAGCTTATGACGACCTTAGGGCTAAAATAAGACCGGATATTCCCCACAAATAACACCATACCCTCCTGGCTTCGGTTCGCCTACAGCCCCCTGCCGTAAACGAGAGTGAAATAGCGCCTTCAAATGTGGCAACTTTGGGGCAAAGACTGTTATTCAGGCAGTATTAGGGCTTTGCCTTCAACGCTTTGGCCCTTACTGTGGCCGAAATATCACAATTATGGAGTCCTTAAGTGGAACTTTTAAATGCAAAAGATGTGGCCGCACAGCTCGATGGATGGACGGGCGGTGATGATTTCATAACGAAAGTGTACAGGTTTGACGATTTTGCGAAGGCATTTGGTTTTATGACTCAAATAGCAATCATTGCTGATAAAATGGACCATCATCCTGAATGGTTTAATGTTTACAACCGTGTTGATATAACCTTGACCACACATGATGCGGGCGGGGTAACAGAAAAAGATGTCAAATTAGCCGAGGCGATGGAAAAAGCTGCAAAATAAACAGACTTACATCGCTACATCACACCAGAACTATTCTCAGGACTGGTACCAATAACACTATCGGCGACGAAGGCATTATCAGCTCTTTCTACGCCGAACGTACTCATCGGGCCGTGGCCCGGAACAAAGCGCATATCCGACCCCAGAGGCCAAAGCTTTGTTGTGATACTATTGAGTAATTGTTGATGATTGCCTTTGGGAAAATCCGTTCGCCCGATTGACCCTCTGAATAAAACATCGCCGACAAAGGCAATTTTGAGGTCTTGATTATATATGACGACATGGCCTGGTGTATGCCCTGGCGTATGAACCACACCAAATTCGATATCTCCCAGAGTTAAAACTTCGCCGTCTTCGAGATATCTATCCGGTACGATATTTTTACCCATGCCTGCATGGCCGTAATTGGCCCAATGCTTTTCGATATCATCCATCCAGAATTGATCGTCTTTATGTGGTCCTATAACAGGAATGCCAAGCGTTTCACGTATGTCATGTGCGCCGCCAGCATGGTCTAGATGTCCATGAGTGAGCCAAATTTCTTTTATGGTCACACCGAGCGTATTCACCTCTTTGATGATTTTCTCTGCTTCTCCTCCAGGATCGACAAGAACACCTTCTAAGGTTTCTGTATTCCAAAGAAGGCTGCAATTTTGCTGGAATGGCGTTACAGGGATGAGGCGGAGATCAAGTTTTGACATAGGCTTAATTCGCGGTTTCGGCTTAACAGGTCAAGTAAAACTGTTCAGATAACGTTCAGGCGTCTGATAGCATAACACGATTAACTTATCTCTCTTGATGAGTTGTCTCTCTTTTACCTTATACCCCGTCCTTGTGGCGGGGTTTTTCTTTGAGATTTATGCAATTTAACAGATTGTTAGATTTCGGTCATGTTACAGTCATGTTGACTCATATACATATAGAAATGTTCGTATCTATACGGACTCCCCTTCGAACTGGCGGCAACCGAAAGGTTAGCCGTCTTTTTTCGTTTTCTAACAAGTTTGTAATGAAGTTGTAGGGCTTACGTTATGTTGGGGCGTGTCTATTGTACGCGTTGAGTTAGAAATTCTTATTGATTCCCACAACTCAGCGGGGAGGCGCTGCACTTAAGCCCCCAGCCAAAAACACAGCGATACCCCAGACGGGTTGGTGATAACGGCGCCAACCCGTTTTTTATTGGCTTAAGATAACATGGCCTGAACAGCCGCAACTAGATTATTGCGAGGGACTGTTTCTTGGGCCGGACGTGAAGATTTCCATTCCGCATTAGACTCAATCGCTTTAGCCGCTTCTGCTCCGAGATAAAGATCTTTAAGCGTGACTTCATTTTTTGCGAGTTCGTCTTCACCCATTAAGACCGCAATTTGTGCATCACGGCGGTCAGCATATTTCATTTGTTTGGTCACATTACCAGAACCAACGAAAACTTCAGCTCGAATGCCTGCATCACGAAGTTCAGCGGCTAGTTTGAAATACTCACCCATTAAGCTTCTATCAAAAGCGCAAATGACAACAGGCGGCTTAACGGATCGCTCCAGTGCGTCCATGCGTTCAAGCGCAGACAGAAAGCGCGAAACGCCAAAGCTAAATCCGGTTGCTGGCACAGCTTGTCCGCGAAAGCGCGAGACCAGATCGTCATAACGTCCGCCGCCGCCAATAGAGCCTATGCGAACGGGCCGTCCTTTTTTATCTCGGATATCGGCAAGGAGTTCGGCTTCAAAGACAGGGCCTGTGTAATAGCCGAGCCCGCGAACGATTGATGTATCAAAGCTAACCCGGTCATTGTCAAAACCTGTCGCCGTCAAAATCTTATCAATGGTTGAGAGTTCTTTGCAGCCACCTTGTCCGCGCTCAGATGTGCCTACTAATTTTTCAAGCGTCATAATAGTTTTGCCGCGATCTGAATCCGAGGCAGTCGTGAAACCAAGTACGGCATTGATGCCGACTTTACCCAGTTTTGCGCCATCTGTATAATCACCAGATTCGTCTTTACGACCTTCACCCAAGAGGGCTTCGACGCCGTCGGGGCCAAGGCGGTCCAATTTATCGATCGCGCGCAAGACTTGCAGGCGCTGAATGGCGCCAGCTTCTGTATTGGGAACTCCCGAGCTTTCAAGAATACCGTCTAGGAGTTTACGGTTATTGACGCGCACAGCATATTGTCCGTCTTTGAGACCTGCTGCGCGCATAACTTCGGCGGCCAGCATAATCATTTCAGCGTCAGCCGCAGGCCCAGCTGCGCCAACACTGTCCGCGTCGCATTGAACAAATTCTCTAAAACGCCCAGGGCCAGGTTTTTCATTTCGGTAAACAGAGCCCGCTTGGTAACGGCGATATGGTTTCGCAAGGGCATCATAATTTTCCGCGACATAACGGGCGAGGGGTGCTGTCAAATCATAACGAAGCGAGAGCCATTGCTCATCATCATCCTGAAGTGCAAAGACCCCAACATTTGGGCGGTCTTCATCGGGTAAGAATTTGCCCAGCGCATCGGCATATTCAAAAGTCGGCGTTTGTAAGGGTTCAAAACCGTGCATATCATAGACTGAAAATGCCGCGTCGATGAGGCGACGTTCAGCGCGAAGTAATTGTGCGGGTTTATCTTCAAATCCGCGCGGTCGTCGGGCTTTTGGGCGAAAGGCTTTGTTCTTTTTAGACATGAGCGCGGTCTAGGCGTTTTTTACCGTAGAGGGAAGTGGCTATCATTGAATTTTATACGCGGAAATTATACGCGCGCCGATCCCCAATAATTATACCCTAAGACTTTAGGCCCTGGAATATACATTTCTTCTAATGTCTCCAAAGTCAGGCCTGCTTCGTGAAATAGCGCGGGTATATCGCGCCCGCTATGACATCCGCCTGCAATTTTTTTCCAGTAAGGGTCAATACGGTTCTGCCATTTATGGACATTGGCGTCAGGCGCCTTACCATGTTCTGTAAATAAAATTTGACCATCCGGTTTAAGGATCCGGCTCATTTCTTTTAACGCTTTAACAGGATCGGGTATTGTGCAGAGAGAATACGTAACGACAACTGTGTCCGCTATATTTTTTTCTAGTGGAATGTCTTCACCTGATAACCCAATGCGCTTGATCTCTATGGGGCAGTTCGCGCGGCGTTTTTCACTGCGTTTCCAAATGTGGTCATCTGGGTCAACGCCAATTATTTTGGAAACCTTTTTGGGATCATAAAAGGGTAAGTTTTGGCCAGATCCTATCCCGACTTCAAGAACAACACCCTCGGCGAAGGGCACAATTTTTTGTCGCTGCTTGGAGATAGGCCCAATACCGCAGGCTTTATCAAGACAAAGCGGCAATATGTGTTTTGCATAAAATCCCATGAGCAAGCATTATCATGGGATTAGTTTATTGCCTAATGACTTCCTGAGAGCTTTAAATCCGTTAAATTAGCGAGACAAGCGAACTGTAAAGAGTGACTTACTGATTTCTTCAAAGGCCTTGATTAAGTCAGCTTGGTTGGAGGCATCAAAAAACTGCCCTGAGCTAGAGGAACATGCCTGCAACATATTTTTTGCTACAGCGTCATCGAAATTATAAGCCACTGCCCAGATATCTATGCCTTCATCTTTGATATTTTTACATAGGGTCGCTGTGAGGTCATTAGCTTCATCTGCATCAGAGCCTTTATGTGCGCCAGTCATATAAGGATCTTCAAGGGATATGGTATTAGCCCCATCCGTCATCAAAATAAGGGCGCGCTTACGTTTTTCTTCCTTATTTGATAGATTTCCAAAGGGTTTGTCTGCATCAAGCATTCTCCACCCATTTATCAATCCAGCTGGAATATAGGTGTTTTTACTAGCCGTTAAACTATCAATCCTCGCTTTGACTTGGGTCATATCTGTGGTCAGAGGCAGAACCTCTTCCCCGCATTCCACATTCATGATACCGGGAATGCGTTTGCCTTTATATGAGGCTGTTTGATTATAAATTCCATCACGTGAACCGATACATCCGTTCCATGTAATGGTTTCTGTCCAGGCAGGTGGGCAATATTGTTCTTCTGGTCCTACAGCGACAGAATTGGTGCATGATTTACCTGTCTCCCCAGTTTTGACACCGTCACTGATGATGTCATAGTCTTCCGTTGCTGTACACTCTGTGGGTTGGACCATGTAACATTCACCCGCTGGATGATCGATTGTTCCGTCCGCAGGGACATCAATCCAGGTTTCATTTCTGTTGGCCAACCCAACGTTGACGTAATTTGAGAAAGGGACAACCGCTACACGTGTGTCGGAATCATAAGAAGAAAATTCATCGACTAAAACTGCTGACGCCGCTTGCAAGCTTGTCATATTCGCGCCCGCCATAGAGCCCGTTCTATCCAGTACAAGAGCAATGTTAATCGGGATTTCTTCTGGTAACTTTGCCTCGGAAAGAGCGCCTACAGGCATTTTGTCTTGGCCAACGAAACTCATCAACTTTGTATTATATGATGATTTTAATTCGATAGTCACTGTTTGACCATCTAATTTTAAATCAAAATCTATGGGTAGGTTGCTAAAATTATTTGCTTTTAAGCTTTCCGCCGCAATTTTTTTAAGAACAGCTAAGTTCTCTTCACCTGAAGAGACGGCCGCAAGGACAGCTGCATCTGACATATCTTGCAAAGTGCTTTTTTCACTCGTAATCCCAGCAAAATCAATGGCGACACCGACGCCCAAAACAAGCATTGTCGATATGATGCCAAACATCATGCCAAAATTACCGCTTGTATTTAACAGATACTTTTTTAACATATTCTTATCCCACGTAAAGAAGCATGATGCTCGTCAATTTTTACGGAGAATAAGGCTAATTCGTTTCCTTTCCCTTTGAAAACAGGCTTAAATATTGATGAAATTATTCTGATCAAAGGTAAATCTATGTTAAGATTAGCACTGCCCCAATTAGCGCCAAAATGGTTGTCTCGCTCGGCAGGACTGACGAAAGTTATTCAAACTATCAGCGCCGTTAAGGGGAATGCTGACCTTATTGTATTTTCTGAAGGCTTTGTCCCAGGTTACCCTTTTTGGCTGGATGGAACGGGCGGTGCGCGCTTTAATGATAAGAAACAAAAAGAAATTTTTGCCCATTATTCTGACCAAGCCATCACGATTGAAGCGGGGCATTTAGATGATGTTTGTGTCGCGCTGAAAGATGCAAAGATGGCATGTTACCTTGGTATAATCGAACGCGCAGGGGACAGGAGCGGACATTCCCTATATTGTAGTTTTGTCTATATTGATCAAATCGGCGTTATCCGTTCAGTCCATCGAAAGTTACAACCCACATACGAAGAGCGATTAGTCTGGGCGCCAGGAGATGGGGCTGGGCTTGTGACGCATAAACTCGGCGAGTTTACTGTAGGTGGTCTGAATTGCTGGGAAAACTGGATGCCGCTTTCTCGTGCGGCGCTCTATGCGCAAGGCGAAGATTTACATGTGGCGTGTTGGCCGGGGAGTGAACGCAATACTGCTGATTTAACCCCTGTTCTGGCTCAAGAAGGACGTAGTTATTGTGTTTCAGTTTCAGCTTTAATGCGGGCCAGTGATGTGATGGATGATACGCCCTTTGCCGATGAAATTAAGGCCGCTTTAGGGGATATGCCCGCCAATGGCGGCTCCTGTGTTGCGGCGCCTGATGGAAGTTGGGTTTTGCAGCCTGTCATGGGAAGCGAGGGTATTCGCTATTGTGAGCTTGATCCTGCATTTGTCCGCCGTGAACGGCAAAACTTTGACCCGGGCGGTCATTATTCTCGTCCCGATGTAACGCATTTGATTGTTAATCGAAAGCGCCAATCTCTAGTGAGTTTTGAGGATAACTAACAAATTTTTACTGATCGCTTAATCAACCGTAAAAGCTACTTTTAATATATGCTGAGATTGTTATAGCGCCCGTTATGAATGCCTCACCTCATATTTTGATCATAGGCGCCGGCTTGATTGGCCTCTCTACGGCCGATCATTTGCTGCGGCGCGGCGCGGCAGTAACGCTAATCGAAATGCGTTCGGGTCCCGGCAAAGGGACGAGTTACTCCAACTCAGCGATGATTCATCCCAGCCAAGCCCGCCCATGGTTTTTTAACGGCACCCAGTTGCAAGCAAATGCGGCCTTTTACGCGACATATGACCTTGCTGAAAAATCTAAACATATTTTAGAAGACAGATTGAAGGCGTTAGGCTTGTTTAAAAAACGCGACATTCCAGGGTGCTATAAACTCTATTCAACAATGGAAGCAGCGCGTCATGCGCAAGAAAAATACTCAAATGATGGTATCATGTCGCGTGTCGTGATGGATGTGAAAGCCACCTTGGGACATGTCGCATTATATTTTGAAAATGATATGTGGGGTAACGCGTATAAATATTGCGAAGCGCTTGCTCGTGACCTTTATGTGCGTGGGGCTACATTTATATATGACGCCAATATGGCCCGTATGCGGCGCAATGACGAGGGCGTAACGTTGGCGCTCGATGAGCACATATTTAAAGCCGATCATGTTGTGGTTTGTGCAGGCCCTCAGAGCGGCGATATTTTGGCCACATTGGGGTTAAATTTATTCATTGATAAGCTTAGAGGGTTTTCAGTTAATTTTGAGCGTCCGAGCATAGATCTACCCCCTGCGCCTCTTATGGATGCTCGCAGCCATTCCGCCATGACGATATTTGATGATCATATACGTTTTTCGGGAACGGTTGGGGAGGAGAGCGTAAGACCGCTTCTAAAACGCTGGTATGAGCTTGCACCTGATATTATGGCGGGGCTTAAACCAGCGACAGAAATATGGTCTGGCCTGCGCCCTATGTCTAAGGCAGGTCGGCCTTATATTGGGCCCACAGACATCCCGAATTTATGGGTCAACACAGGACATGGCCATATGGGCTGGACTTTATCGGCTGGATCAGGCGACCTTTTGGCTCGTATGATTCTGGACGGCGAAGTTGATGAACGATTTGCCGTTGTGACTTAGGCTTTTATTTCCACCCTAAAGCATTGGCCATGACATTGTAAATTTCATCCTGCTCCATCACGCCGCGTACATTTTGCGCGCCGGGGCCTGTCGCATATAGCGGGACGTCCTCACCGGCATGTGTTTCATATGCAAGATTGACAGCTGTTTGTTGGCGATAGTCTTTTGCTTGGACCATATTGTCGGTCAGGGCAGGGCTATCATCCTTACGTATATTTGGCCCGTTATGATAACCCAGTGTCGTATATGGATTGCCGTCATCTGCTTTCGCATAATCCTTTGCTGCGCCGCCAGCTTCTGGATCGGGGCGGCGTACAAGGCCAAGTATCGGGTTACCGCGTACGGGATATCCCGCCATGGTGAAAACATGACTATGATCCGCGGTCACTAATATGAGTGTATCTTCACCTGATTTTTCTTTGGCGACTTTTACCGCTTCATTCAGGGCTTGCATGTCAGTCAGGGCGCGATAGGCATTTGTGCCGTGATGGGCATGATCGACCCGTCCAGCTTCGACCATCAAAACATAGCCTGTTTGGCGCTGGGCAAGGGCGTCAATGGCGAAACCCGTCATCTCAGCGAGAGACGGTTCTGTATTTTTGGGTCGATCCGCTTCAAAGCTCATATGAGACGGGGTGAATAGGCCTAAAATTGTTTGTTCTTTCGGCGCAGCACGCAGACCCTCGCTATTTTCTACATATATATGTCCAGTTTTTGATCGCCATTGGCTGAGCTGCTCATCTGTAAACTTTTCACGGCCCCCGCCGAGTATGATATCGGCAGGGCTTTCCAAAAGTTGCGCTGCTAAACCCTTGCAGCGCGCTTTGAGGGCGCGCTCATCGACATCGCTATCCGCTTCCCAGCCCCTATCCACGGCGCGGCCATACATGGCGGCGGGTGTGGCATGCGTAATACGCGCGGTTGATATTATGCCCACGGATAGCCCCGCTTTTTTAGCGTGCTGCGTTAATGTAGGTGGCTCGTGTTTTAAAACGCAGCTATTAAGGACCATTTTTTTAATGCTGTCATGGGGGCGGACATTAATAGCGCCAATATTCGTTTTATAACCTGATAAGATAGCTGTGGCTGTTCCGGCGCTATCGGGAACCTGTGCATTGGTATTATAGGTCTTGATAAGCGCAAGATTTTCGAAATCTTCGAAAGCTAGCGTATGTTCTTCACCTTTAAGGCCCTGTGATTGCCCGTCAAAAATGCGCGCGGCGGTGACCGTGGATACACCCATGCCGTCTCCGATGAATATAATGACGTTCTTTGCCTGCTCGGTATTAGATATGGAGTTTTGAGCCGCGCTTGTGCGAGTTTCAGTGCTACAGGCCGTTATTAAGAGCATGACCGACGTTGCAAGAATCGATTTTAGGGGAGTTTTTGACATATTTTGTTCCTAGCGCGCTTTTTCTAGCCTTCTTGAGTGTGTGATGGCGTATTTTTCTGGTCTTGGGAATGTTTTTGCAGCCACCAAGGGTCAGAATCATAGCGCAAATTTGCTTTTTTGGAGGAAATTTGCTAGGGCTTTGGCCTGGAAATAAAGCTACATCTTGATAAATGGGTCTAAAATAGGCCCTCACAGTAAGGTTTCGATAGGATTTAGCCAAAAAAACCCCAGTATTCCTAGGGTTTTAGATGTCTAAGCGCCTTTTGTGAAAAAAATGCTTTTTTTACGCATTTTTGCTAAAAAAGGTGTTGCTTATGAAAAATCGTTTCCCTATATAGCGCTCCTCGCTGAGGGAAACCAACGCGGGCGCTAAGGCCTTTTAGGAAGGCCTTTTGTTTTGGAAAAAAGTATAACTTAGTTCCATGGCTGTTTGACATTGTGAATATTGGGAAGAGAGACGCAGGCGGCGTTGAGCTGTGAGCAGACTTGGTAACAAGCTGCAACACTATTGTTTAACGACTGTTTATGACGTTTCTCTTTATGAAAATAATGAAATCGCTTGATGGACTTAGGTCCTGATAGAGGTTTTCGTTATTTCTTTGAAACGCAACGAAGCAAGATATATTTATATGTCATGCCAGTTAAAACGACAGTCGGATCAACTTTCAACATGAGAGTTTGATTCTGGCTCAGAACGAACGCTGGCGGCAGGCTTAACACATGCAAGTCGAACGAGAAACCATCTTCGGATGGCAGACAGT
>CALLMD010000014.1 GCA_938007935.1 uncultured Hellea sp. | reverse complement strand
GCGCCGGGTCTTTGTGGCCGGGGCCTGACCGCTGCATTTAGCAACTTTCAAATTGGGTTGTGTACGGATGTAACTGCGGGAGCAAGAAAGAGGCCGCCACTAAACAATCATCGCCGCGAGGGAAACCTCTCGTAAAACGTTATTATTTTTAGGTCTCCTTCGGGAGGCAACCCTCGCGGGCTGTCCACTTTATCAAATTGGGCGGATAACCTTTTGGATTTTTTAAAAATCCGACTCTGCTTGCAGCACAGAACCGTTTTAATTCCTAGGCTTTGCGGCCGCCGCCATTGGCATAGGCTTGGCTGCCTTTGGTATGGACGATGTCGGTGTCTAAAATATCGGTGATTGGATGGACGTGTTTGTTTCGGCTCATCTTTTCATAGAGGGGGCCGAAATCGGCATAGGTGGCCTCTAATAATTCTTGGAAACTATTAATCGCAAAATAGACCTGCTGAAAATCATCAATGCGGTAATCCGTATGCATAACGCGCTCGAGGTCAAAATGCAGACGATTGGGTGAGGGGTTATCAATGGCGAAAACAGATTCTGTCCGAGAGGAGACAATACCCGCGCCGTAAATACGCATGCCGTCCTTGGTCTTCATCAGGCCAAATTCAACAGTGTACCAGTAAAGCCGCGCGAGGTTTTTCAGGCAATCATGCTTAAGCGCGCGCAGACCGCCTTGGCCGTAAGCCTGCATATAATCGGCGAAAACAGGCTGTGCGAGCAGAGGGACATGACCAAATATATCATGAAAGACATCAGGTTCTTCAAGATAATCAAGCTGATCACGCCCGCGTATAAATCGCCCCGCAGGAAAACGCCTATTGGCAAGATGGGTAAAGAACACATCATCGGGCACTAAATGGGGCACCATGATAACTTCCCACCCCGTCAGGGCTTTGAGTTTAGGATTAAGCGCGGTTAGGTCTGGAATGCCGCCTTGGTTAAGATCGAGCGCTTTCAGGCCGTCATAAAATTCGGGGACGGCGCGGCCTTTAAGGACGTCTAATTGCTGCGCATAAAGTGTGTTCCAGATGTCATGCTCATCCGCCGTGTAAAGGCCCCAGCGCTGCTCGATTGTGAAATCAGCGGCGGGTGTTTGAGCGGCAATGACGGGATCATTTAAAGGCATATGCTTTGCATAAACATGGGCGGTGAAAATATCCTTAGGAGATACAGAGAAAACTTGGAAAATTGTTCTAACTTATTGAAGCGGCGTTCATGAAATTAGAAGAATTACCTTAATGTCTCAGCTATTCCTTCTTGCCGCCGAAAATACTTAGCAGGGCGTCTTCCAGCTTCGGTTCTTCTTTCTTGGGTTCTTCCGGAGCTGGCTGGGTTGGTTGCGGCGCATCAGGTTGTGGCGTAGGTTGAGATTGGGCAGGCGCTTTCTTAACACCTAACAATCCGCCAAGAAGATCTGTTACCGCTTCTTCTTTGGTCGGCGTGGGAGCAGACGTTTCATTAGGCGACTCATTGGGCGGCGTTTGCGTGTTCGTTGACGGGGTTTGGCTGGGCTGTGTTCCGCCAATCACGCCGCCAAGAATATCTCCAAGCCCGCCGCCCACTTGATCCTTGATGAGATTGCCAGCTTTTATGCGGGCGCGCTCGGCCACGATGTCGCCGAGTAAGTCCGAATCAAGACCGATCTTAACATCGCCAAATCCGCCTTTGACCTGAATAGGAATACCAAAGGCGGCAAGATTACTTACTGATTCTCCAGTCAGGCGCGGACGCAGACTAAAGTCGATTTTTTGATTGCCCAGATCAATTTGTCCTGCGCCCTCGGCAAGGACACCTGCGCCGTCTAAGGAGAATTTGCCGATTTTCGCTACGCCGTTCTCAATCGTGAAAAGGCCTAAAATGTCCTTGAATTTGGTCACATGTGACGGGCCAATCCCGCCGGGTAACGTCTTGGCTGTAAAGGCTTGGTCAAGTCCGGTTAGCATTGTTCCAAGGTCAACGCCCGCGATCTGTCCGTTGAGCATTTTAAAATCGCCGCTTCCAGAGAGGGATTTCATAATTTGCGCTTGCGTTCGGCCGGAGCCGCGAATTTTAAGCGCAGACCCCATTTCGCCCGTGGCATTGGTAAAGCCCGCCGCTGCGCCGAGGAAGCTATTGGATTCCAACTTGTCTAAACCCAGATCCAAAGAGATTGCCGGGACAGTGCCCGATCCATCGATTACCGCGCTCATGCGGCCAAGGCCGCCATAAAGCGCCATATTGGGAAGGTCGGCGCTCATCACGCCATTTCTAAGCTTGGCGCTAATATTGGATTGCCCAAGTGACATACGGTCGGTGATAATATTCGGTGTGTTAAGGGTGAAGTTACCATCAACGGCTTTAAGCGGGGCGACATTAATCGGCGCTTCACTCCAAGGCTGGATTTCGCCCGTGGGTTTCTGCGCGCTATAAGCAGCCATATAGGGGCGTAAGTCTAGGCCCTCCATGTCTAGCGTGCCGCTGATAAACGGTTTGGCTTTGGTCAAATCAACCGTGAAATTGCCTTGGCCTTTCATCGCGTCAAGCCCAATGGCCGCGGATTTAAACGCAATTTCCGACGGGGTGCCTGTGACTTTGCCTGCGGCCGTGAAGCGTTCATATATGGGGCCCGCATTTGTGCTGGGCGGTAAGGCGTTATTGCCGGCTGTCTGGGCGATATTTCTAAGCGATGGAATATCGGCGGACAGATCACCGTCTAAATTCAATCCATTATTTAAAGAGGCTGTCCCCGTGAATTCGCCATTAATTTGGCCATCGGTCAGAGCGGCGTTTAAGCTAGAGAGTTGAAGCGTCTCGCCCTGGCCAGAGATGTTGCCTTGGATATCGATCTGGCCAATGGCATCTGCATAGGGAACCGTTATATTTGTGCGTTTAGAAAATTCATTTAGCGCGGTTAGCGTTGTATTGAAGCTGCCTTCATATCCGGTGACGCTGCCTAATGTCGCAGAGCCTTTATATTGGCCGTTAATGATGTCGCCTTTGGTTTCCGCAATGAGGTCAGAAACCGAGATGTTCTTACCCGTCATGTTAATCTGGCCCGCCGCGTTTAAACTGCCCACGCCATTTGCCGCGTCAATATTCAAACCTGCAATTTGGTTGGCTTGTGCAACAGATGGAATATCGACTTCGAAATTTCCAGCAAGGGTGGGTGTGCCTTCAGTAATTTTCGCGGTGCCTTCATAGGTACCAGCAACAGCGCCGCCTTCGGTCTTTACATCCAAAGCGCCTAGCGTGATGATATCATTTGCGTAATCTATTGTGCCTTTGGCGTCCACGCTTTGCAGTGCGGCCGCTTGCGGGATATCCAGTGCGAGCGCATTTACCAGATTTGGTAAAGACGCTGCATTGGCGGCAAATGCGCCATTGGCAGTGATTTTATCTGAGATGTTGGCAGAACCTGTGTAGCTGGCGGTAAGGCCTTCGCCTTTAAGGTCAGCATCAATATTATTCGCGGCAAAGCCTTTGCCTTGTGCTTTAAGGTCTGCCGTAAATTTGGCTGTTTCAACGAGGTCTAAACCTTTGATGTTGAGCTTAAGAGCTTTGGCGAGTGTTTTGATGTCTTGTGCGTCTAGCGAGACACGGCCATCAAAAACAGGGGGCTGCGCAAGTGTCGCGCCGCCCTTAAAATCGGCATTAAAGCTTGAGCCCGTGAGGGTGATATCAGCATTCTTTGCTGTCAGGACTGTGCCGTCATAACCGTAATTGCCTGAGAGTTTTATGCTATTGGCGAGCTCTGCATAGGGGATTTCAACAGGGGAGAGTTTTGATAGTTTAGTAACATCGGAAATGGCGCCATCAACATCGAGATTGAACCTTATGTCTTCACCTTCAAGGAATTTCCCTTTGCTTGAGATATCCGCGAAGTCAGTTTTAAGCGTGAGAGAAAGCGGGGCCTCTTTGCCGTCTAGAAAGTTGCGAATGCTATTAAGCGATAAGTCAATATCGGCAGGTGAGCCATTATAAATAAGATTACCATCAATTTCCAGAGGCGCAGATAGGCTGGATAGAGAAAAATCTAAATTGACGTCTTTGAGATTATGGGATTTGCCAGACATAGCATCTGAATAATTTATGTTACCATTTTCTAAGGCGAATTTCCCAATGGCGGGATCAAGTGTGGCGTAACGGCCATCACGTTTAAAGGGGCCAGCCTCTGTTTCCACGGGTGTTTGTTCGGCATCGCCGAAAGCCCAGTTAATCTCACCTTTGGCAGTTTTCTCTAAATTTATGACAGGATTTTTAAGCGTGAAGGCTGTGATTTCGACGCGTTTTGATAAGAGAGGTAGAAGCTTCACCCGCGCACTCATAGCATCCATGGTAGCAAATTTTTTAGTTTGAAATCCTTCGGGGTTATCGATTTCCACGCGGCCAGTATTGGCTTGAATAACAGGAAATATACTGAGTTTGATGTCGCCTAGGACGCTGACTTTGCGGCCTAATTCTTCAGATAGCTGAGTTTCAATTTTCTCTTTGTAAACGGATGAGGGGACAAGAGAAGGAAGTGCGATAATGCCTATGATGAGCGATAGGACAAGAACGATGATTCCTATGAGTACTTTTTTCATGCAATTCTCCGTCTGCGCTCAGAATAACTTTAGACGTTATAACAGTTTATATGAACCCAAACAAAACATCGTCCCGTGACACGCATCATGAAGATATAATCGCTCAATAAATAAAATGACAGTCTAGCTCTGTATTTTTAGGTAAAATTTAGCTATAGTTAATCTGATATTTTCTATTTCGTCTAGGAGGACACAAATGTGGTGCAATCATGATCATCATCAACCCGAAGAGGGATGCTCTGCTGAAGACAAGGAAATGCTTGAACGCCGAAGCCTTATTCAGGGGCTAGCAGCAGGCGGTGTGCTCACAGTTTCAGGTGCTTCTATGACGGGGTGTGCGACTAACGCGGAAACAGGCGCTAAGCAGTTATTGCTTGTTGGTGATAGCCAGCTTAGTCAAATGGCAGCAGCCTCTTGGGATGATGCAAAAGCGAAAACGCCCGTTTCAAATGATCCGCGTTACACGAATCGCTTGCGTAATATTGGGGGGCGTATTTCTCGCGGCGCAAATAAAGAGAATGAAGCGTGGGATTACGCTGTCTTTGACAAAGAAACTAAAAATGCCTTTGTTCTACCTGGTAACCGCGTTGGTTTTTACAAAGGTATGATGGATTTTACCGATAATGACGATCAAGTTGCTGCAATTATGGGGCACGAAGTGGGGCATGTTACTGGTAAACATGCTGCTGAACGTGTCAGTACACAAATGGCAGGACAGTTGGCAGTTATTGGGGGCACAATTGTTGGTGCCTCACAAATGGGTAGAAAATGCCGGACGATGACGGGCCGAGAGCAGTACAATTGTCAACGTGCAGCTCAGCGAAATACACAGCTCTTAAATGGCGCTTTGGGGATGGGTTTCCAGCTTGGCGTGTTGATGCCATTCTCACGCCGTCATGAAAGTCAGTCTGATTTGCTAGGTGCAAAATATATGCACAAGGCGGGTTATGACGCCCATCAGGCCGTCAAGCTCTGGGAAAAAATGGCGGAAAATAATACGCGTCGTCAGCCGGAATTTCTCTCAACGCATCCCGACCCTAGCCGACGTGCGCGGGATTTGCACAATTACATTCGCTATCAAGAAAAGCTCGGCTCCCAAGGCTGGCAGTCAATTAAAATGCCGAAAATCGGAAAAGCGTAACTCTTTTTCATTTCGGGGCTTGAAGAAGGGCGGTGCTTGGTTTAAAGCCCGCCCATTCTTTTGGATGCCGCCTTAGCTCAGCTGGTTAGAGCGCTGGTTTGTGGAACCAGAGGTCCTCAGTTCAAGACTGAGAGGCGGTACCATTCTCTTTTAAAATATGTTCTACTCCGCCGCATCCACCCAAGGGTCGCGTTTCGTACCTTTTGTGATCCAATGGCCATTTGATTTAGCTTGGTATTTTTTTACGTCTTTGCGTGGATTATAAAACTGCTTGTACCAAAGGCGCGCTTTGCCGAAGGGGCCGTCGCCGACAACTTGCATGATTGACAGGCACGGCGCTTTATTCGCCCAAACATCGAAGTCTTGGAGGAGGGCCATTTTTGACCCTTCTTGGAAAGCGGGAACAGCGGCTTTGTCGTCATCATTCATGGGGAAATTTGGCGGCTCTACCATCAGGCCATGCCAAGCGCGCACTTGGCCATCTTCTATGGGGGTATGGCAAATCATCATCAGCGAATTGTAATAACCGTTCATGCGAGAGAGCAGGAGTCCTGGCCCTGTATACCACGTATCATTGGTCATGACCTCATCGGATAAGGTGCGGTGCCCGGCCGCCAATAATTGGCGGATAACATGGTTATCACAGGTACTCTCAAATAGCTCCATGTCGGTTGAGCCGTGAATAGGGCCCAGATGCGCTTTATCGGTCATATTATCGATAATTTCTTGCGGGTGACAATCCAGCGTGCCGAGATGATCGACTTTCCAATTCACCCATTTCTCATCTTCCCATTCAGGTAGAGGGTGGGGCTGAAAATCAGGCTCGCCTTCTTCTTCGTCATGCCACATCAAGATTAGTCCGCCCCATTCTTGTACGGGATAAGAGCGAATTTTTGCCGCCTTTGGAATGGGCGCAGGTGAATAGGGAATTTCGTTACACATCCCGTCAGGGCCGAATTTCCACGCATGGTATGGACAGCGTATATCATCGCCCTCGACCTGTTTGCCGTCCATGACGATATAGGAACTCTCATTTTTGGCCAGATGCGTTTTCATATGTGGGCAGTAAGCATCCATAACGACAACACGTCCAGAAGCGCCGCGATACATAATCAGGTCACGCCCGAAATAGCGTAGCGGAATGGGCTTGTTTGTAGCGTCTTTCGCTTCGCCGACCATGAACCATCCTCTTGGAAAGGTGAACTCGCCAATGCCATATTCTGCTGTGGTTGCCATAATATCCTCCGTAGTTCTATATCATGCCGCTGAGGCGGGTGTAGTATTTAATTTAGGGGCGTGGCCCTTATGTCCGCCTTCTTCGACGCAGGCTGTACCGCCGGGTGTGTACATGAGGGTCACGCATTGATTACAAGCCGTACAGCCGGAATTGCGGATGCTGCCCGATTGCAGTGCATTGACCAGATTAGGGTCGAAAATAAGGGCGCGGCCTAAGCCCAAGGCATCAAAGCCTTCATCCATGACCTTATTCACATTATCCATGGTTTGAGCCCCGCCCAAATAACAAAGCGGCATGTTGACGGCGGCGCGAATTTGTTGAGCAGGGGCCATGGAATAAAGCTGCTTAAATTCGCGGTCAGGTTCTTTGCTTTTAGGCTGTAGCATCATGCCAACGCGAATTATCAGGCTTTTGGGTTTAACCGATGATTTGGGCAGGGGATTGCCAAACATGGTGTCGATGGACTCGACGTTAAGTCCGTTAGAGAGTTGCGCCATATGAGCGCCTGTGCTTTGCAGTATTTTAGCAATCTCTATCCCTTCTGTGATGGTGTTACCACCGTCTTTGCCATCTGTCTGACTATATTTAACCGTCACAGCCATATCTTTGCCGACCGCGTCTAGCACTTTGGAGAGAACCTCGGCGGGAAACTTCATCCGGTTTTGTATAGTGCCGCCATATTCGTCTTTACGCGAGTTATAAAAAGGCGTGATGAATTGCGCGAGAAGGTAACCATGGCCCATATGGATTTCCACGGCGTCAAAGCCTGCTTCTTTAGAATTAAGGGCAGCGCGGACAAATTCATCTGCAATGGCGTTCATGTCCGCGCGGTTCATTTGCTTCTTTAAATAGCGACCTGTCATTACCCCAAACTTGTTAAATCCGCCATTGGCGGAGATTGGTTTCATGGAAGAGAAGTCTTTGGGCAGAAAAGTAAAGGCCCCAGCATGAGTGATTTGAGCCTGTGCCGCTGCGCCGTGTTTATGCACCCTATCTGTGAGTGCTTTGAAATCCATAATGGTGTCTGCGGAGAGATGTGCTTGATCGACAAAGGTTTGCCCGTCTTTGGAGGTCGCGCAATAGGCGACCGTTGTCATAGCGGCTCCGCCTTCTGCCACACGTTCATGAAAGGCTGCGAGCCCCTTTGATATAACGCCACCTTTGCACATGCCTTCATTGGTCGCCGCTTTGATAAAGCGGTTGCGCAGAGTTAGCGGGCCTATGGTGAGCGGCGTGAAGGCTTTTGAGGCGCTTTTTGTCATGGAAGACATATAAATCTGAATGCGAAAAAAATCACGCTAAAAATGATGAAAATACGTGTTATTTCTCAATAATTGCTCTAAATGCGTAGTAAATACATGTAAAAACTACGCATTAGGGGATTTGTAGCTGACACAGTTTCATCTCGCAGATTTATTTGAGATCGTCGCAGCGCGCGTCCCAGGTCGTGTCGCCCTGTTGGATGAAAAAGGTGCAGTGACTTATCAGCAAATGAATGACCGGGCGAGTAGTTTGGCAGCGGGACTTTACAGCCAAGGCATTCGGCGCGGAGATAAAGTCGGCTTATATCTTATGAACGGCCCTGAATATCTGGAGAGCTTTTTTGCCATAATAAAAATTGGCGCGGTGCCTTTTAATGTTAATTATCGATATCAATATGACGAGCTGCATTATCTTTTTGGAAATGCAGATGCGAAGGCTGTTATTCACGGCGCAGAATTTGCGCCTCTAATTGAGAGCTTAAAAGCCTCATTACCTTTGCTGTCTATCTCCATAGCAGTTGAAGACGAGCAGGGCGTCACTTCAAGTGGGTCAGTGCCTTATGAAGAGCTCATGTGCTATGGGCCTGTTGGTGAGATATTTGAACGCCATGAGGATGATTACATCCTTCAATATACAGGGGGAACCACGGGCATGCCCAAGGGCGTGATGTGGCCGCATAAGGCATTCTTTTATGCCTGCCTTGGTGGAGGAGGACTTTATGCACGTAAACCGCCGATAAAATTACCACAGGAACAGGGAGATATTGCAGAGCAAAGTTTCCCGATACGTATTCTACCAGTTGCGCCCCTCATGCACGGGGCGGCGATTTGGACGGCTCTGTCAGGTATTTTGGGCGGGGTCACAATGGTGCTTGATCCTATGCGCGGTGGATTTGATGCGGAGTCAATCTGGGATAGGGTGGAAAGAGAACAGGTCAATATTCTGCAAATTGTCGGCGATGCTATGGCTGTGCCGTTGCTCAACGCTTTAAAGCAAAACCCTGCGCGTTGGGACTTATCACGGCTTATTCATTTTGGAAGCGGCGGGGCCGTATTTTCCCAGCATATAAAAGATGAGTTAAAAACGTTTCTGCCCAACACAATGATGGGCGATGGAATGGGAACCTCTGAAACAGGTATCTCAGGGATGGGGGCACCTATAAAAGATGGCGGATTTATGCGCTTGCCTATCGATGAAAATCAAAACGTTATTATTGATGGACGTTTTGCAAAAGTCGGGGAAGTTGGATATCTCTCCCGCTCTGGACATATGCCGATTGGCTATTATGGTGACCCAGAGAAAACGGCCGAAATATTCGTTAAAATTGATGGCAAAATATGGGTTTTAACCGGCGATGAGGCGCGCCTAGATAATGATAATATGATGACCGTACTCGGGCGCGGCTCGACCTGTATTAATTCAGGCGGTGAAAAAATATACCCCGAGGAAGTCGAAGAAGTGCTCAGGTCACATCCCGCAGTCCATGATGCTGCGGTTGTCGGGTTGGCTGATGATAAATGGGGGCAACGTGTTTGCGCAGTTATCTCTGTCTCACAAGGATTTGAAGTGCCAAACCTTGAAGCCCTAAAGGATTTTTGCGATTCAAAACTAGCAGGTTATAAATTACCCAAGGCCGTAAAGACAGTAGCCGAAATCCAGCGCTCACCTGCCGGTAAACAAGATTATAAATGGGCAAAAGCCGTTTTCGATAACAAGATTTAATATGACAGAGACAATAGATAATACCCCCAATAGCAGACGCTATGCTTGGTTTGTACTGGTCATGATGGTGCTGCTATATTTGATCAATGTTGCAGACCGATATGTGGCATCGGGTTTATTGGAGGAAATTAAAAAAACCTTTGAAGTCTCTGACACATTTATGGGTTTTTTGGTCGGCCCTGCCTTTGCGATTGTTTATACATTATTGGCCATTCCAATTGCGCGGTTTGCTGATCGGCGAAATCGAGTCAAAATTATTGTTGCTGGGGCCGTTATCTGGAGTGGGTTCACAGTGCTTTCGGGTTTGGCGCATACACCATGGAGTTTCGCTGCGGCCAGGCTTGGGGTCGGCGTCGGAGAAGCCGCATTCTTAGCCCCCGCATTTTCGCTTTTATCAGACTATTTTCCGCCAAAGAAAAGAGCCTTTGCTTTTGCCATTTTAAATTTTGGTGTTTATTTCGGGCAAATATTCGGCCTTGTGGGCGGGGCCGCTATTGCTGATGCCTATCATTGGCGGACAGCGTTTATTTCACTTGGAGCGCCTGGCGTTTTACTCGGTTTATTGACACTCATTCTTGTCAAAGAACCTAAAAGAGGGCGGTTGGATTTGGATAGTATTTCCACTGACAAAGAAGACCAGCTATCCTTTGTCACAACCTTAAAGGCCTTGTGGGCAAGGCGTAGTTTTCGATTTATGACGATAGGTACGGCGTTGGGCGGATTTGCAAGTTATGGATTCGGTATTTGGGCGCCAACACTTTTCGCGCGTGCATTTGATTTGTCATTAACCGAAGCTAATGCGCGTTATGGTGGGCCGTCATTTATCGCAGGTATTACAGGCGCGCTGGTCTTGGGTATTTTGTGTGACCGATTAACGACCAAAGACGTGCGTTGGCCCTTTCGGTTATCCGCGATAGGGTTAGTTGGATTTTTTGTTTCCATGATTATTTTGTGTTTTGTTGAAGATGTAAACATCGCAACATTGCTGACTTTACCAGCCGGATTAATGGCAGGAGGTTGGGTGATTGCCATGCAAGCCGCTCTACAAGATTTATTGCCAGCGAAAGCACGTGCGACAGGCACGGCATTATGGGGCTTTGCCCTGACGTTTACAGGATTGGCATTAGGGGTTTGGTTTGTTGGCCTCGCCAATGACTTTTTTACCGCTAAATACGCAGACCAAGCCATTCGCTATGCTTTAGCGGTAACTTTACTGACGGCTATTCCAGCCATTTTTTGTATATTGATGGCTGGCAAAACGGTTGAACAGGATAGGGAAATATTGCTTGATACGCTTGGATGAAATTTAGAAACAATAACTCCCGCCATTGGCCACCAATACTGATCCTGTTACAAAACTCGCATCATCAGATAAAAGATACGCCACCGCACCTGCGACTTCGCTTGGGTCAGCCATGCGGCCGAGCGGAACGGATTGCTCCATTGAGGTTATCCATTCTTGCGGAAGGCCATTCATGATGGGCGTATTGGTCGGGCCGGGCGCGACAGCATTGACGCGAATGCCGCGCGGCGCAAGTTCACGCGAAAGCTGACGCGTTAGGCCAATCAAAGCGGATTTAGAGGTTACATAATGCGGAGAGCCTTCGCCGGATTGCGCTGAAGTCGAGCTAATATTCACGATAGAGCCTGCATTGCCGTCTTCGGCCATAATACGCACCGCTTCGCGGCAGACATAAAATGCTCCGTTGAGGTTGACGGCCATAACACCCGCCCAGCCTTCATCTTCCATATGGATGAGGTGGTCGACGAAAGTGCTGGATGAGCCGTCTTTGGCAAGTTCTTCATTGCGTTTATTCATCGCGCCGTAAAATTTATCAGATCCATCACCTTTGGCTTGTCCAATGCCCGCGCAGTTTATGGCAAAATCTAAGCGTCCAAATTGTTTGCGGGCCTCGCGCACCGCTTTGATGACGTCTTTGCTGTACCCGACATTGCATTTTAGGGCGAGATGGTCGCCATCCAGTTTTTCAATAACTGATTGAGCATTATCCTGATTAAGGTCGAGCGCGGCCACGCTTGCGCCTTGCGCCGCTAATTTTTCAACGATGGCTGCGCCAATACCTTGGCCTGCACCTGTTACAACAGCTGATTTTCCTGAGAGGTTCATGTTTATATCCTAAGAAGGGACGTAGAGTTCATTGGCTTTGCCGCCATCAACAGGGATACTCGCCCCTGTTACATAGGATGAGGCATCAGAGGCGAGGAAGAACACCACATTGGCGACTTCCTCGGGTGTTCCAATGCGGCCCATGGGATTTGCATTGGCGATAGCCGCGCCTGCATCAGGGTCATGGTCAAACCACGCTTTGGTTGCGGGCGTCATAATGGGGCCCGGCGTAACGGCATTAACGCGTATGCCTTGACGGGCGCCTTCCATGGCCGCATTGCGGGTGAAGTGTGTGAGGGCGGCTTTGGAGGCACCATAAGCCGACATGCCTTGCATGGCACGGTCACCATTAACGGAACTGATATTTATTATACTGCCGCCTTTATCACCCATTGCCGTCATTGCGGCGCGTGTGCCCATATAGGGGGCATCGACATTGATTCGAAAGTTGGCTTGAAAGCCATCAAGATCGGTATCGGCAATCATGCCCATACCGACATGAGCGGCGTTATTCACTAAAATATCTAAACCCTTATCTTTAGCCACATTGGAGATCATTTCGGCATAGCTCTGTGCGTCTGATACATCTAAAACAGACCCTTCGCAGGAGCCGCCTGAGGCCTTGATGTCGTTGACAGTAGAGTCGATTTTTTCTGAATTACGGGCACAGATCACAACATGCGCCCCTTCATGAGCAAGTTTTTGCGCTATAGCGCGTCCAATACCGTCGCTACCACCACTGACAATTGCGGTTTTTCCTGATAATGACCCCATAAATTCATCCTTTGTCTTTTCTTAAGGGTAAATCACAATGCGTAGAAAATAAACCATATTTTTACGCAATATAAGATTGAACTGCTGTTGAAATTCAATAATGCGTAATATATGAGCTTAAAACTGATGAAATGAGCGATGCTGATCCTATAACTCAAGGCCTTATGAGCCCCGGAGCCCCTTTCGAGGTTGTTTCACAAGGGGACATTCGTGTTTTCAAACATGCGCCTGACAATATGAGCGCTGTTTTTGATCGTGCGCGGAGCTTTGGTGATGTAGAATTTATTGTCTCGGGCGAGCGCCGACTTAGTTATGACGCGTTTTTTCAAGCGGCAGATCATTTGACCTCTTGGCTTCTTACAAAACAAAAAATCAAAGCGGGCGACTCAGTCGCGATTTGCATGAAAAACTCTCCTGATTGGATGATTGCCTTTGTTGCGATTGTAAATGCAGGCGCTGTTGCCGTTTTAATAAATAGCCGCGGCACAGGGGCTGTGATGGCGCGAGCCATTTCTGACGCCGATTGCGTTTTTATTATCGCGGATGAAAAACGTCTTTCAAAACTAAAAGAGGCGGGATGTAACTTGCCTGTGATAATGCCGTCAGATTTTCCAAATGAAGGGGCAGAGTTTAAAATTCCCACACGATCATCAGATGACCTTGCCGCAATGTTTTTCTCATCAGGTACGACAGGAACGGCCAAAGCTGCCGCGATACAGCATCGCGCCTTGATAACAGGAATGATGAATACGCAGCTGGCTATGGCGGCAGTGTTTTCAAAGATGGCAGCAGCTTACGGAATAGATGTTGAAACTCTGCGTTCACAAATGCCGCAAGGATGTTCGCTGCTTGTCTTTCCATTATTTCATACGAGCGGATGTAGTGCCGTATTCCTAACGGCTTTAGCAATGGGGGGTAAACTCGTCTTAATGGAGCGCTGGGATGCTGATACCGCGCTCGCGCTTATAGAGAAAGAGAAGGTCACGAGCTTTGGCGGCGTACCAACAATGCATTGGGATGTTTTGCGGTCTCCAAATTTTAAAAAATATGATTTGTCGTCTTTGATGGCAATTTCCTGTGGAGGGCAGGCACTCCCAATTAATTTATTAGCTGAAATTCGGCGCGCCTTTCCAAAAGCTTTTATTGGAGCGGGCTATGGCATGACAGAAACCTGCGGCGCGATTTCTCAAGCCAATGGCGAAGCCTTCCTCGCTAATCCGAGCGCTTCAGGGCATGTACTTCCTATGGTTGATGTTCAAATTAGTGACGATGAAGGTAAGGCTCTACCTCTGGGTGCGGTGGGAGAAATTTGGGCTAAAGGCGCAACGTTGATGCAATGTTATTATGGCCGCCCCGAAGATACCGCTGCCTCTTTTTCTGGCCCTTGGTTTAAAACGGGTGATATTGGCCGTATGGATGAGAGTGGTTATATTTACATCGTCGACCGTAAAACCGACATGGTGATATCGGGCGGTGAAAATATTTATTGTGCCGAAGTGGAACAGGCTTTGAGCCGTCATCCGGGCATTTTACAGGTTACGACTTTCGGGATCGAAGATGACCGCCTTGGTGAGAGACTTATCGCGAGTATGCGTCTTATCTCTGGTACGTCTCTCGCGGATATTGAGAGTTTTGCTAAAGAGAATTTAGCTGATTATAAAGTTCCGACAGACTTTGTGCTTCAAGAGACGCCTTTTGTGCTAAATGCGATGGGCAAAATCCAAAAACATCTTGTCCGCAAAGACTATTTGGACATCAAACAAAAAGAGCAGGCCGCGTAATGGGTTATTCAAAAGATATCAAGATCATTGATACGATGCTCGGTATTCCAACGCATGCGGATAGGTCAGGCTGGTATGAAAGTTTTCGGCCTTTGCTGAATGATCAGCAGAGCCGAGACATGTTTAAAATGCCTGCGCAATATATGTTCAAAGATATTCCCGAAGCCTCTTCTGATGTCTCTGATTTTGTTGGTTGGACTGTAGAGCAAATGGATAAGCATAATATCGACATGGCGATGGTAGGCTTTAACGAAGATGATACATCTCGGCAGGCCGCAAAAGATTATCCAAAGCGGTTTTTCTTCGACGTACCTTGTAACCCGAATAACGGAATGGAGGAAGTCAGGCGCGTCAAACGCTTGCATGCGGAATATGGCATTAAATCAGTCTCTGTTTTCCCAGCGGGAACCTGTCCGCAGGTGCCTATTAATGATGCGCGTATGTACCCGCTTTATGCTTGTTGCGTAGAGCTTGGTATTCCGATTGTTTTAAATGTCGGTGTACCCGGGCCCCGTATTCCTATGGAGACGCAAAAAGTTGAGCACTTAGATGAAGTCTGCTGGTTCTTTCCAGAGCTTAAGGTCGTTATGCGCCACGGGGCTGAACCTTGGGAAGATTTGGCCGTGAAGCTGATGATTAAGTATCCGAACCTTTATTATTCGACATCAGCCTTTGCACCGAAACATTATCCAAAATCTATCATTAATTACGCGAATTCTCGCGGCGCAGATAAAATTATTTATGCAGGTTATTTCCCTATGGGGCTTAGCCTTGAGCGCATTTTTAAGGATATGGAAAATGTACCTTTTAAAAATAATGTCTGGCCGAAATTTTTACGAGGAAATGCAGTAAGAGTATTTAATCTAGGAGATAAATCATGACCTCCAATACAACATCCCATGTCGCCGTTTGGGCGCAACTTGAAGGTCTTCGCGGTGAAGAGCTAACGGCTTGGCGTATGAATCCTGTTGAAAATCGCGCCACGGTTAAAGAGCGTAATCTTGATACGCTTCCGCTACCTTTTGGCTGGTTTATGGTCGCTTATTCTGATGAGCTCGAAAAAGGCGAAGTTAAGCCGTTATATTATTTTGGCAAAGATCTGGTGCTTTGGCGTGGTGAGGACGGTCAGGCCCGTGTGATTGACGCTTATTGCAAGCATCTAGGCGCGCATATGGGCTATGGGGGACGTGTGAAAGGTAACTCACTTGAGTGTCCGTTCCATGCTTGGGAGTATAATGAAGAGGGCGCGGTAACAGCCGTACCATACGCAAAGAAAATACCGCCTTCAGCTGCACGACCCTGCGAAGCGCAGTGGAAAGTTATTGAAAGTAATCAGCAAATTCTTGTTTGGTATCATCCCTTTAACGAGGCGCCCAAGTGGCAGCCTGAAAGCTTCGATCAAGTTCATGATCCTGACTGGACGGATTATAAAAAATATGAATGGATAGTGCATGGTCCTGTTCAAAATATGGCTGAAAATGGCGTTGATGCGGCCCATTTCAAATATATTCATGGCACAGATAGTTTCCCGGATTATGATTTTGAATTTGATGGGCATAAGCGCTCAGCAAGTGTTGAGGCCAAGATGCCAACGCCAAAAGGGGTTGTAGACGGTACGATTGCATATGGGACTGTTGGCGCGGGACAGAGCTGGACAAAGTTTTCAGGTATATCTGAAACGCTTATGGTGGCAGGCATTACGCCGATTGACCAAGAGCGCACCCATATTCGATTTGCTTTCACACAGCCCAAATCCGAAGCTGAGGGGCCTATGGCGAACCTTGCCAAAGCCATGCGCCGCGAGATTTGTAAACAACTCGACCAAGATAAAGTTGTTTGGGATCGTCAAAAATATCAACCTAAGCCAAGCATATGCGATGGCGATGGCCCCATCCTGCCATTTCGGAAATTCTTTGCGCAGTTTTACGCCGAATGGGAAAGCGACGGCGGCAAGAAAATTACGAAGCTGAAGATCGATAAAAAGGCAAGTTAATGGCCGATATTGAGGCTGTTAAAGATGGTTTTATAACCCGTATCCTGATTAACCGTGTTGATCAGATGAATTCAATCACGCCTGTTATGCATCAAAGTCTTCAAGAGGTCTTTGATGAATTTGCCGCTGACGATAGCCAATATATTGCTGTTATCACGGGCGCTGGTGATCGCGCCTTTTGCGCAGGAAGCGATTTAAAATCAGGCCTTGGCAAGAATTATCCTGAAGGCGGATATGCTGGCCTGATAAACCGATTTGATCTGCCTAAACCTGTTATTGCTGCCGTAAATGGCTTTGCGCTTGGCGGCGGTTTTGAAGTAGCTTTGGCTTGCGATATTATCGTGGCCTCAGAAACAGCGAGTTTCGGGTTGCCTGAGCCTAAAGTCGGCGCTGTTGCGCTAGGCGGTGGTCTTCACCGCCTGCCGCGCCAAATAGGTCTTAAAAATGCGATGGGACTAATTTTATCATCTCGGCGTATAAGTGCTGAAGACGGTTATCGCTTAGGTTTTGTCAATGAAGTTGTCCCTGCTGAGCAGCTTAACTCAGCTGTTCAAAAATGGTGTGATGATATTTTAGCAGGCGCGCCGCTATCGGTGCAGGCGTCGAAAATGACAGTTCAGCGTGGGTTAGAGGAGAGTACTCTCGAAGCGGCTCTAAACGCTCAAGAGAGTTACCCAGAATTTGCAAAATGGCGAAGTAGTGAGGATGCCTATGAAGGCATAGCTGCATTCACTGAAAAGAGAAAGCCGAATTGGCAAGGCAAGTAGAATTTTTGAGTGAAATTTAACTTAGACATCTGATAGTGTGACTTGGCAAATTATTTAAATTGGTTACGGTGCGCTATGATTAAGAAACTGACTCTCTCATTGGTCTTAGCAGCGTGTGTATCGGCAGTCACTCTGCCTACGCCTGCGCAGGCGCGCGGCGTACCAGATGGATTTACCGACCTTGCAAAGCAATTGTCGCCCTCTGTCGTTAATATATCAACGGCTCAAACTGTTGAGGTGAGTACTGATGACGCCCCCGCTTTCCCGAAAGGGTCTCCGCTTGAACGGTTCAATGATTTTTTTGGCGGTGGAGCTGATGGTTCAGGCCGCGTGTCAAAATCATTGGGGTCTGGCTTTGTCATCGATAAAGACGGATTTATCGTCACCAATAACCACGTTATTGAGGGGGCTGATCTCATCGAAGTTACATTTCCTAATGGTGATACTTTTGAAGCCGAACTTTTAGGCCGCGATCCTGCGACCGATATAGCGCTTTTAAAAATTGATACAGGCAAGGACATGCCATTTGTAAAATTTGGCGACTCAGACGCCGCGGAAGTCGGTGAATGGGTTATGGCTATCGGTAATCCCTTTGGATATGCAGGCTCCGTTGCGGCGGGGATTATATCAGCCCGAAATCGAGATATTTCTCATGGGTCTTATGATGATTTCATCCAAACTGATGTTGCGATCAATAAAGGTAACTCAGGCGGGCCTCTCTTTAATATGGAGGGTGAAGTTATCGGCGTAAATACAGCTATTATCTCACCCACTGGCGGGAGTGTCGGCATCAGTTTTTCTGTTTCCGCTGACCTTGCAAGTTCAGTTGTCGATCAATTACGACAATATGGTGAAACGCGCCGAGGGTTTCTCGGAGTGCGGCCTCAAAAAGTAAGCCCGGCTATCGCGAAAAGCTACGGTCTTGATAGTGCCTATGGCGCGCTGATCACAACTATCGTGAAAGACTCACCAGCTGAAAAAGCAGGTCTGAAAAAAGGCGATCTGATTGTTGAGCTTGGCGGTGAAAAACTCGAAAGCTCCAGATTGCTTTCGCGCAAAATAGCTGAAGCCAAAATTGATGAAGTTTTGGACGTGACCTATATTCGGCGAAGAAAAAAGAAAGTCGCTAATGTCACGATTGAACGCCTGAAAGAAAAAGTTACTGAAGACGAACGTAAGCGCCGCGAAAAAGAAGAGGCGGATGTTGACCGTGTCGCCATGGGCATTTCGGTTGAGGCTTTATCGGACGCTAACCGAAAGAAATACCGTATTAAAGATGAAGTCAAAGGCGTTCGGGTTGTCAAGGTTGATAAAAAAGCTGAGGCGAGCGGAAAGATCTTAAATGGAGATATCATTGAGGAAGTTGGTTTCGAGGCTGTGACATCTCCCAAAGAGTTCGAGGAGGCTATGGAGGCCGCAAAAGAGTTAGACCGTCCTGTAACCATTCTGATTAATCGTCGTGGTAATTTTATATTTTATGCACTCACGATTTAGTTTCCTCGCCCCGCATATCCAAACGAGTACATCATGACGAATACGAACCGTGTGGTAACCCTTGTGTTGGGGGCTAAAGATGCCTTGGCTTTTGATAAGGCTTTAGGCGTCATTCCTGAATTAGAGGACATCAAAGTTTTGTCTGAACATAAAGCTTTCGAGGCCTCTATTCTCTCAGATATGTCACAAGTGGATCTGCTGGATGCTCTTGGGCAAGAAAACATTAAGGCTGATGTTTCGATTCAATGTACACAAAATAGACGGAAGGGGCTTTTAATTTGTGACATGGATAGCACTTTGATTGGTCAGGAATGTATTGACGAATTGGCTGATTTTGCCGGGGTTAAGGACCGGGTTAGCGCAATCACTGAGCGCGCAATGCGCGGTGAAATCGGATTTGATGGTGCGTTAAAAGAACGGGTAGGCTTGCTGAAAGGATTGGACTTATCGGTGCTTCAAACCTGTTTTGATCAGCGTATTCATCTTAATCCAGGTGCGCGTACTTTATGTCAAACCATGAAAGCTAATGGCGCAAAAACGGTTATCGTTTCCGGTGGTTTTACATTCTTTACGGGGAAAGTGGCTCAGGCTTGTGGATTTGACGCGCATCAGGCCAATACGCTCATTGAGGGCGATGGTGTATTAACAGGTCAGGTTGGTCTTCCTATATTAGGACGCGAGGCCAAACTTGAGGCTTTGAAAGATCATAGTGCGCAAATTAAAGGCCCAAGTAACGCTATCGCAATTGGGGATGGCGCTAATGATTTAGCTATGATTACGGCTGCTGGATTAGGTGTTGCTTATTATGCCAAGCCTGCTGTTGCCGCGGCGGCACATTGCGCGATTAATTATACGGATTTAACAACAGCGCTTTATTTTCAAGGATATGCGGACCCTGATTTCGTACATTAGCTCATGAAACCCATAATTTGCATCGCAGGACCAACTGCGAGCGGGAAAAGCGCTTGGGCGATTGAGATAGCCAAAAAATATAGCGGGGAAATCATTAATGCCGATGCCATGCAGGTCTATGGTGATTTGCAAATTTTATCTGCACGTCCAACCATGCAAGAGATGCAAGGCATTCCGCATCACTTATTTGGTCATGTTGCAGGCGATGTGCGCTATTCTACGGGGCAATGGCTTCGTGAAGTACAGCCTATAATATTGGATTGCTTGGCCCGAGATGTGATGCCTATTTTGGCCGGGGGGACAGGTCTTTATTTCAAAGCGCTTATGGATGGGCTCGCCGAAGTGCCATCTATATCGGAGGGCGTGCATAAAAAAATCCAGCACATGCTTGATGAACGTGGCATCGCATATTTAAGGACGGAAGCTGAGCATATTGATCCTCTCGCAACGGCGCGGGTCTTAGGCAATGACCCACAGCGCCTAACACGGATATTGTCTGTTTATGAAGAAACAGGGCGCACCCTAACAGATTGGCAGTCTAATACGCGGCCAATTATTCCGAGACAATTTTGTAAATGTGCTGTGCTATTGCCAGAACGTGCGGGCTTATATGAACGTATCAATGCGCGTTTTGCCAATATGATTGATAATGGAGGGCTTGAGGAGGCTAAAGCCGTATTTGCAAAAGGGTATGACTCGGTTTTGCCTATGATGAAGGCCATTGGATTACAGCAATTAGGGCCGTATATTAAAGGGGCCGCAAATTTGCATGAGTCAATTGAAATGGCGAGCCGAGATACGCGCCGCTTAGCCAAACGACAATATACTTGGTTTAGAGGACAAGGTGAAAACTGGCTTAAAATAACAAATAATGCCCAAAAAAAGGTATTTGAGGAAAATTTATACCTTAAAACTGATTGACGGCTTAACAAAAGGTAAATAATGCTATTGTTGTTCCTTCGGGAACAGTCATGCGTAACTTACCTGTTTTTGGTGTGAGATGCCTTTCTTCGAAGAGGCATCTCTTTTTTTGCCGTAAATTCATTATTCATCTGCCTGCTTTGGCTGTATGCGGGTTTTATGAAAGCATTTTGGGCATTCGTGACACAGATGGATAAGCAGGCGGTAAGAGCTCTTGCCGTGCTTTTGGCAATGTTTGCAATGGTCGTCCTGATTTTAATAGTTGGTAAAGAGTCCTTTGGATTGCTAGAATCGGACGTTTATAAAGTCTTTAATCACGTGAATGAGTCTGGCTTTGGATTACCACTCACAATACTCATCTTTGTCTTTGCCGCCTTTATAGGAGTGCCTCAATGGGCGCTTATTGCAGGTGTTGTGCTGGCTTTTGGGCCCATGAACGGGGCTATATATTCTTGGATTGCAACTATGGTTTCTGCATCGGTTGATTTTTGGCTTGGGCGCTGGATGGGTGCGGAAAGATTACGGCGATACGGCGGGCATATCGTCAACCGCATCATTAACGTTGTTCGCGAAAATGGATTTGTGACAAGTTTTGCAGTTAGGTTTGTGCCGACTGGGCCATTCATTCTCGTGAATATGGCGGCTGGGGTTGCAAGAATGAAATTTCTTTCTTTTGCTCTTGGTACAGGCCTAGGCATTATCCCCAAAATAGCAGTTGTTTCTTTGGTCGCGCAGGGCGTTATTTCAGGCTCTGAAGGAAAATCAATAACAGTTGGTTTTGTTGCTCTTGCCTTGATAATCGTGGCCATAATGTTTCTTGCCCGAAGGCGTCTTCAAGAAAGAGACGATTTCAAAGCAAAACAATAGAGATTATCTGGCTTTAGGCACAACAAGGCTCGGTTTTTTATTGCTAGAGACGCAATTAGCGTTATTAACTATTTATGCTGCTTTGTTCCGCTAAGACGCAGTAACAAATTTTACTTTAGGGCTTACCATGTTCTCATTCCTTCTGAGTTCATTCTCATCAGATATTGCCATTGATTTGGGAACTGCAAATACTTTGATTTATGCGAAGGGACGAGATGTCGTTTTGAATGAACCATCAGTGGTTGCCTACTCCGTCAGGAACGGGCGAAAAGTTGTTCATGCGGTTGGTATAGAGGCTCGCTCCATGCTTGGCCGTACGCCTGGCCACATTGAAGCCATTCGCCCTATGAAAGACGGCGTTATCGCAGACTTTGAAGTTGCTGAAGCTATGATTTCGCACTTCATCAAAAAAGTAAATAAAGGCGGACGTTTTGCCAGGCCCAAGGTTGTGATTTGTGTGCCTTCTGGCGCGACGGCTGTTGAGCGCCGCGCGATTCACCAAAGTGCTGAACAAGCCGGGGCTTCACGTGTTTACCTTATTGAAGAACCTATGGCAGCTGCGCTAGGGGCGGGCTTACCCATTCACGAACCTTCAGGATCTATGGTTGTTGATATTGGCGGGGGAACAACTGAGGTCGCTGTGTTGTCTCTTGATGGTATTGTTTATTCACGTTCAGTACGTGTGGGCGGTGATAAGATGGATGATGCCATCATTCAATATGTGCGCCGCACTACGAATTTGCTTCTGGGTGAAATGAGTGCTGAACGGGTTAAAAAAGAAATTGGGTCTGCGACTATGCCTGCAGATAATGAAGGTATGACCGTTCAAATAAAAGGTCGGGACCTTATGAACGGCGTTCCAAGAGAGATACGTGTGACAGAAGCAATGATTGCGGAAAGCTTAGCTGAGCCTGTCGAGCAGATTGTTGAAGCTGTGAAAATGGCGCTAGAGGCCACGCCGCCTGAACTTGCAGCAGATATTGTTGATAAGGGTATTATGCTAACAGGTGGCGGCGCGCTTCTGCGTAATTTGGACTCTGAATTAAGAAGCCGCACTGGGCTGCCGGTTTCTATCGCCGATGATCCTCTATCATGCGTTGTGAGGGGGTCTGGTACTGTTGTTGAAAATCTTAAAAAATGGAAAAGCGTTCTTTCGAGCGGCGTGTAATTTTTTTCATATTTACAAAAGGCCCACGGGTAGGCTCTCATGTATCGTAATGATCCTGATAGTACGAGTAAAACAACTATAACGCTGATAATTGCATTCATCCTCGCTATTATGATTGTTATTGCTGATAAAAATAATGACCGATTTCTTCAAAAAACTAAATCTACGACAGACCAGACAATAACGCCTGTGCTGAGTGTAATATCTACGCCTTTGCGAGCGACCGAAAATTTCTTTGCACGTTCTCAAGACAGAAGACGCGCGCTAGAGGAAAACACTGCTCTTAAAGCGGAACTTTATCAATTGAGAGAAGCGACTGAACGCGCGAATGTTATGGAGATGAAGCTTTTTCGTTTTGAGCAAATCCTTAAGGCCAATATTGGCACTGACATTCCTAATGAAAAAATCGCGGCGCGAGCGGTTAGTGAGCTTGATGGACCCTTTGTAAAAGCTGCGCTTTTAAATGCTGGCTTGAAAAAAGGCATAAAAGTTGGACATCCTGTAATGACGGTGAACGGACTCTATGGGCATGTTGTTAAAGTAGGGCAGAATTCTGCGCGTGTTTTAAGACTTAGTGATTTAAATAGCCGTATTGCTGTTATGTCATCGGAAAGTCAGGCAACGGCAATACTCTCTGGTAATAATAGCCATTTCCCTGAGATTTCTTTTATGTCTGAAGCATCTGCCTGGAGCGAAGGGCACCAAGTTATTACCTCTGGTGATGATGGCGTTCTACCTAGGGGATTGCCAATTGGTAGGGTCAAACGTGGAAATAATAATAAACTTGGTGTAGAGCTAGATGCTGATAGAGTGCCCGTGGATTGGGTTTGGGTATATCCATTTGTACCCATTTCAGCGCCAGAAGATATGTCAGATGATAACGTCTTAACTGAAGCCCATGATATCCCCTTATCTGATGAAGAGGCTCAATAATGGCTTTTTCGTCCTATTCAGGTTCAGGAGGAAGAGGGCAAACAACTCAAGCTGTTTTCATGTTACTGGTATTGACTCTGATAGGCGGGTTAAATTTAAATATACTTGGTTATTCAATCGCAATGCATTTAGTTCCTTTAATCGGAATATGCTTATGGCCTCGTCGCGCTCATCCCGTATATTCAATCATTGCGATATTTATTCTGGGCCTGCTGTTAGATCTTCTCACAACTGAAGCCCTAGGAGGGCGAACCTTAATTTATTTGGTTGTGTTTTCTATTTTTCGTCCAGATAAACGTATTAAGGAACATATTTTTGGCACTGCATTAGTCCAATGGCTTGTATCTGTTTTTTTGGTTTTGTTACTTATTTATTTTTTTGGTTGGATGAGCCGTGGAACGCGCCCTGAGGCCCTATTGTTGATATATCAAGCCATGTTAGCCACGGCATTTTTTCCTTTAATATATTTCATTAGGTATGTGATAAGTTATATCTTGGTCGATCCAGATGATCGGTACTTATGATTCTACAATCCGAAAATATCGATTCATCTGTAATAACACGGCGAACGGCTTTGTTGGGCGTTGGTGTTGTCGGAAGCTACGGAGTTTTAGCTGGTCGTCTATATTATCTTCAGGTCGTAAAAGCTGAAGATTACCTATCCTTGTCAGAAGATAATCGATTTAATTTTAATATTACATTGCCATCAAGAGGGAGAATTCTTGATAGGAATGGTGAGGCATTGGCGATTAACCGCCAAGATTATCGCCTCATCCTCATTCCTGAACAGGTGAAAGATTTGGACGCAACGCTTGAGAAAATTTCACAAGTTCTTCCGTTGCAGAAAAAGACAGTAAAACGAATCAAAACAGACATAAAGGAAAATGCGAGTTTTGTTCCTATTTTGATTGAAGATCATTTAGACTGGAAAACCTTTGCGGCTTTAAATTTAAAAACACCTGAACTTCCAGGTGTGATTCCTGAGGTTGGTGAGGGACGTGCTTATCCAAATAATGGTATTTTTGCTCATACACTTGGTTATGTGGGGCGCGCTGACAAAAAAGATTTGGCTAATGATAAAGACCCGCTCTTAAGGCAGCCCACATTCCGTATTGGTAAGTTAGGTGTAGAATCTGCTTCGGATAAAATATTGCGGGGACAATCGGGTAAGCTGAAAGTCGAAGTCAATGCCGTTGGTCGTATCGTTAGAGAATGGCCTGACCCTAAAGATGCAGCCAAACATGGTAATGATGTTTGGTTGACGCTTGATGCTGAACTTCAAAGGTTTGGGGCCGAACTATTCGAAGATGATAGTGGTGGGTTAGCTGTCATTGATATAGCAACTGGTGAGTTAAGAACTCTACTTTCAATGCCATCATATGATGGAAATCTTTTTGTCTCTGGGCTCACGCAAGCAGAGATGACTAGGTTAAATACTGATGAACGTAGACCACAGTATAATAAAGTTTTGAGCGGTGGTTACCCGCCCGCATCAACGTTTAAAATGGTTGTTATGCTGGCGGCCCTTGAAACGGGTTTGATTAACCCAGAGGACAATATTTTTTGCGTAGGAAAATTACGTTCGGGCAATAGAGATTTTCACTGTTGGAAACGCAAAGGGCATGGCCCGATGAATATGCGAAACGCTCTCAAGAATTCATGCGATGTTTATTTTTATGATTTGGCTCAGACCATAGGTATTGAAAAAATTGCTGATATGGGCCGAAAACTCGGATTAGGGCAGAAGCTCGAAATTGGAATTTCTGGCGTAAAGTCTGGTATTGTTCCTGATCCAGCTTGGAAACAATCAAAATTAGGGGCTGCTTGGAGAGGCGGAGATACATTTAACGCCGCTATTGGCCAAGGGTTTGTCTTGACTACGCCCTTGCAGTTGGCGGTTATGACAGCACGAATTGCAAATGGGCAGAAAGCTGTAAACCCACATTTGATCATTGGTGAAAATATGCCTGAGTTAGATAACTTAGTCATAGATCCTGAACATTTAGCTTACGTCAGGGAGGCCATGTGGTCGGTCTGCGAAGAGCCTGGAGGGACAGCATATAAGCCTAACGGGTTAGGTATCGAAGGATTGAAAATGGCTGGTAAAACTGGAACTGGTCAAGTGAGGGGTATCTCTGCATCTGAACGACGTGATCGTGTTAGAAAAAATAAGGAGTTACCTTGGAAACTCAGAGATCATTCTGTTTTTGTGGGGTTTGCGCCATACACAGCACCTAGATTTGCTGTGGCCTGCTTAGTTGAGCATGGGGGGTCCGGGGCTAAGAGAGCGGCCTCAATTTCAAGATCAATTTTAGGAAAGGCTTTGGAGCGCGATGGAATGACACAAAAGGTCGACGTAGAAGTTGATGGTTTTCCATTATGATTGGTCTTTCACATTCTAGAAATAGTTTCATAGCTAAGCTTTACGAAATAAATTGGCTTTTGATCGCCTTGATTTTCTTGGTAGGTATAGTTGGCGTAATTATGATTTTTGCCGCGACGGATGGTGTGTGGTCGCGCGGGGCGTCACAGCATTTTATCCGTCTGGTGATTTGCGGGGTGTTTATGCTCGGTATCGCGTTGCTAGATACTAAAGTTTGGTACAGTTTTGCTTATCCCGTATATGCTATTGCTCTTATTCTGCTCATTGGGGTTGAGTTTTATGGCGTGAGTGTAAATGGTTCTCAGCGATGGCTGGACTTAAAACTACTACGATTGCAACCCTCGGAAATAATGAAACTTGCCATTGTTTTGGCTCTCGCAAGATATTTTCATGACCTGCCAAAGTGGAGAGTTTCGCGAGTTTCAGGGTTGTTTGGGGCTTTGTTCTTTATAATAATACCTATGGGTTTGATATTACGTCAACCTGACTTGGGCACCACGTTGTTAGTTGGCGCAACAGGGGTCACAATTATCTTTTTGGCGGGGGTTAGTTGGAGAATAATACTCTCGGCTCTTGGAACTGGGGTAATCGCCATCCCATTATTTTTTCGTTTCGGTCTTAAAGAATATCAACGTGCAAGGATTAGAACGTTTCTTGATCCCAGCATAGATCCTACTGGAGCAAGTTATCATATTACGCAGTCTAAGATCGCGTTAGGAAGTGGGGGGGTATCAGGTAAGGGCTTCATGAATGGTACACAGAGACAGTTAGAATATGTGCCTGAAAACAGAACTGATTTCATCTTTACAGTCATCGGAGAAGAATTCGGATTAATCGGAAGTTTAATGACGATGGGGCTTTATTTCGCAGTTATAGCCTTATGCGCATGGCTCTCTTATCAATGCAAACATGTGTTTTCGAGATTGATGATACTAGGCATAACGACAACGTTTATCCTCTACATATTTATAAATCTTGGAATGGTAATGGGACTTGTTCCTGTCGTCGGTGTGCCCCTACCACTTATTTCTTATGGTGGCACAGTTATTATGACGGTAATGTTTGGGTTTGGTCTTATTCTATCAGCACATCTGCATCGGCAAAATGATCTCCCTAAGAGCCATGTTTAGATACGAGTTCTTTTATCGTTGAAATTTGAACTTTCCGACTTTCTTGTGCACATGCGCTAATATTGTTCGCGAGATATAAAATATCTTCCGGAGGTGCATTTTGGAGGGCTTCTGAAATACTTTCTAATTGTCTTAAGGCAAGTGTTGCAGCAGAGGTTTTTAAGGCATGGGCTGCTTTTCGCAGATGGCTTAAACTATCGATATAGGCCTGACTGGCTTGTTTTTTGTGTTTATTGATTGCGGAAAGATGAAGTTCAGCGTTTTTCCAGAACTTTAAGATAGTTGAGATTAGTTCTTCTGTTGATGCATTGGTTTGTAATTGGATCCATTGTGTATGGTCCATAAGAGACTGTTGAGGTATTTTGAAAACATCAGGTGCCGGGTTTTGCAAAACTCCATTGTTTTGATAGATGCTCCAAGCCCGCTCGACATCTTTTTGTCGTAATGGCTTGGGAAGAACAAATTCAAACCCCATTTGCTTGTACATACGTTGCTCGGAGTCTGAACTATAAGAGATTAGGGCAAAAACGGGTGTTTTAGAGTTGCGGTTATCCGTTTGGCGTAGTTTTTTTAATGTCGTAACGCCGTTCATGCGAGGCATTAAAATATCCATAATTATCAAATCAAACTTTACGCCTGAACACTCTTTTAAAGCTTTCTCTCCGTTGGCTGCAGTCACAACAATATGCTCTTCTTTCTCTAATATTGATTGAGCCAGAATTCGGTTGGGTTCATTATCGTCAACGATTAGAATTCGCATTATTATGTCCATTTGCAGTAAGGTGTCACTAATATATTTTACTACTTAAAATTTTATTATAATTTCAAACTATCTCCCAGTAAATTGGAGTCCTACCTTGACCGTCCCAATGAAAACCGTAGTTTGCTAGGAAATATAATTTACTAGAGGGGATATCATGGCAGCTGCAGGTACGGCGCAATGGTCATCACGATTTGCATTTATTATGGCGGCAGTCGGTTCGTCAGTCGGGCTTGGAAATCTTTGGAGGTTTTCAGCCGAGTTGGGTACGAATGGGGGCGCCGCTTTCTTGGTCGTATACGTTGCCTGTATTTTATTTGTTGGTATCCCGGTTCTCATGAGTGAATTTATGATTGGTCGTGCCGGCCAAGCTTCAAGTGCTGTGAACTCTCAGAACGATTTGGCAAGCCGTAGCGGTGTTTCAAAGGGGTGGAGTTCAGGTGCTTGGTTTGGGATGATTGCCTCGTTTCTTATCGTGAGTTTTTATTGTGTCGTCGCGGCTTGGGTTTTGAATTATCTGGTTCGCTTTTTGACTAATTCTTTTAAAGGGCTAGAAGCCGATGTCATCGCGGCTCAGTTTCCTGAAATGTTGAGCAACCCCGTGGGTTTGATACCCTATTTCTTGGTATTTGCACTCATTACAATATGGCTTGTTGCTAGAGGCGTGAATAAGGGAATTGAAACAGCCGCACGGTTGTTAATGCCGCTCTTCTTTATTCTTCTTCTTGGACTAGCTCTTTATTCTATCGTATCAGGCATGAGTTCAGGAGGGACCAAAGAAGCTGTTCGGTTCATGTTTACGCCCGATTTTTCTAAAATTACGCCAGAAATCGCGACGTCTGCGCTCGGACAAGCGTGTTTCTCTATCGGTATTGGTAACGCTATTATGATTACTTACGGGTCGTATCTGCCCCGAAATGTGAGTATTCCAAAAGCAGCCGTGACAATTAGTTTAGTCGATACACTTGTTGCGATTACAGCTGGCCTCGCGATTTTCCCCATCGTGTTTGCGAATAATCTAGATTTTAGCGCAGGGGCAGGGATCTTTTTCCAAACGCTTCCGACCGCACTGTCTGAATATTGGTATGTCGGAGCGGCGTTTTTCTTCCTGGCCTTCTTTGCCGCGATTACATCTTCTGTTTCGCTTCTAGAGCCAACAGTTGCTTACGTAGCTGAAAAATTGAAGTTAACAAAAGCTAAGGCCGCTTGGGGAACTGGAACGGCTATGGTCATACTTGGATTTGGATCGCTCTACTCTCAAGACTTCTTTGACTTTATTGATCAGAGTTTGGCGGGGCCGATTCTTGCACCGCTATCTGCCTTGCTGATTGTCTTATTTACGGGGGGGCGTCTCAGTAAAGCTATTGTCAATGACGAAATTTCTGGAGAAGGAGAGGCCCTGGGCCGTTTCATAATGTTCTTCGTGAAATGGATTGCCCCAGTCTTTATGGGATTAGTGTTAGTGGTTGGTATTTTGCAGAAATTCCTCCCTGCGATATATGCTAAAATTTCCAGTAATGCGGGTTTAATCGGCTTATTAATTGCTGCCTATATCGCTTTGGCGATTTTTCATCGTCTTTCAAAAGAAAATAAAGACATTACAAACAGTTAAACAATGTTTTGACCGCTTGCGGTGCTAAATTTAGTGCCGTAAGTAAATTTTAACGCTGATTGTTCAGCATGTATTCAACATATCATGCTTAAAGGCGCGTAAGCAGAGCTTCTTGGTTCAATCTAGAAGCATAAACTGGGATAATTAATGAGCTTACGCCTTACACTCGCGCTGATAACTTGCTTGTCAGTTTCGGCTTGCGCAACAGTTGACCTTGATGAAATGGCTGCGGCTAAAACTGTCACAAAAACCAACTTGGTGGATTCTAATGTTGTTCAGCGTGCTGCCATAAAGCTAAAATCAGCATTCTCCAGCAGAGGCTTTGTCGCGAAAGATTCTCAAAAGAGAATGCAGTCTGCCGCCCATATTCTTCTGAAAGGTTTAGAAGACCAAGAGATTAAGCCAGACACAGCTAGCTACGTTTCAACCGCAAACGATCCAATTATTATTTTAGCTGACATTCTAGCCGCCGCGCGTCACGTTGAACAAACAACTAAGGCCGCTGAAGTCTATCTTGCAATGGCTCCTGTAGAAACAACCTTGCGTAAAGAATTGAATAGTCTTGAGGACGCCTTACTTGCGTCTCGAGCGGCGGAAACTATTTTCGAAGAAGCCCTAACTAAAACAGGCCATAGCCTGACTGCCTCTGAATTTGTTAGCTATAATATCTTGGTCGATGAGCTTAAAAATGTCACCAACGCTTTTGGTGATCGTGTTCGCGAAAGCGCTTTGCGCGCGCCATTTGAGTTTAACTAACCCCACAAACTTCGCGATGCGGGTAAGATAGTTGGGCCCTTATATTTAAGACCGCCTGAGCGATCTTTAGCTAAAAGAAGCGGCCCATCCAAATCAATATAATCTGCAAAGCTTTCTAAAACCATCATAGGCGCCATGGCCAATGATGTCCCGACCATGCAACCTGCCATGATGATGAAACCTTTGGACTTTGCTGCGCGCATAAGCTTAAGCCCAGCTGTTAATCCGCCGCATTTGTCTAATTTTACATTTATAGCGCGATAGCCTGCATCCCATAACTTCGACAAGTCCTCTGCGGTATGTAAAGACTCATCTGCGCAAAAAATCGGCAGGTCTGAAGGGGTATTGGGAATATTATTATAAACTTCGCTAGCGATAGGCTGCTCAATCATAATAACGGGCAGCTTTGCGAGTTTTTCTCTAAATATCTGGACGTCCTTAACTTTCAGAGCTTCGTTAGCATCGATTATAAGCTCAGCGTCGGGACGGGCCTCCATAATGGCGAGACAGGATTCCAGCCCTTCAATGCCGCCAATCTTAATTTTCAGGAGGGGATAACCTTTAGCCTTTAATGCTGCCTTTCGCATATTTCGTGGGGTGTCAATTGATAAGGTGTAGGCCGTCAACCGTGCTTGTGGTTCTGGAAGGCCTAAGAGCTCTGAAATGGATTTACCAGATTGTTTGGCTTTCAAATCCCATAGCGCGCAATCTATAGCATTTCGAGCTGCGCCCGCGGGTAACAAGTTTTGGAGTTGCTCTATGGTGAGACCGCTCTGGATTTCGTGTCTCAAAGTCTCAATTTGTTCCGTCACATTTTCTGGGGATTCATTATAGCGGGAATAGGGGCGACATTCTCCGCGGCCGCGCTCACCGTCTTCTCGAATTTCAATGGTGACAACGGTGATTTCTTTAAGTGCACTTCGCGAAATGACAAATGAACCCGCGACAGGCCAGATCTCTGTTTTTAAAATTAACTCACGCAAAACGTAATCCTAGCTTGACCTTAGCCTTCTTGGTTTGCACCTTATAGAAATGAACTCAAGTGCTGCTGAATATAAAATATCACAGTCGGGCCGAACGATTACCTTTCGGGCTTTGGGTGATTGGACGCGTGATAACGCTAATTCACTAGATATGGACCTGATAAGAGAATTAGATGATCTTGATTATGATCACGTAAAATATGATTTCTCAGAAGTTGATCATCTAGATACTGTGGGGGCCTTTTTATTTGCGAGGGCTATTCGCATTGGCCCAGGACAGAGACATAATTGGTCCGTAATTGCGGGAAATGAAGGGCAAAAAACACTGATGCAGGCCGCGGCGGATGCTGTGTTGGGGCGTCCACCGCATGCGCAGCGGCAATGGTATGATGCGTTGATAAGGATTGGCCAAGCGACAGAGAGGTTTTTCATAGAGGTTATGGAAACGCTTGGGTTTATTGGTCAATTTTTTGTTGTAATGTTTAAGCTTTTGCTGACACCTAATAAAATTCGTTGGAAGTCTGTCGTTGCCTTGATTGAAGAAATTGGTTTCAACGCTGCGCCTATCGTTATGGTGCTAAGCTTTTTTATCGGGGCCGTGATTGCCTATATGGGGGCAAACTTACTCGCAACTTTTGGTGCGTCCGTTTTTATGGTCGATTTAGTAGGGGTTGCGGTCTTGCGCGAACTGGCTCCAATTATTACCGCCATATTATTAGCAGGCAGATCTGACTCCGCTTTTACAGCGCAGATTGGCGCTATGAAAATGCGTCAAGAAATAGATGCCATGACGGTCATTGGTCTTGATACATTTGAAGTCTTAGTGGTGCCTCGGGCATTGGCCGCACTGGTTTCCACGCCAATTTTGACATTTTTAGCGATGTTGTCTGGGGTGTTTGGCGGAATGTTAGTCGCATGGCTTGGCTCTGCGGATTTATCTCCTATTTTATTTGTTACACGTTTGCAGGATTCTGTTGGCATAGCCCATTTTTGGGTCGGTCTTGTAAAAACGCCTTTCTTTGCTTTGATTATCGCAATTATTGGGTGTCGTCAGGGTTTAGCTGTAACAGGTAGTGTTGAATCTCTGGGGTCGAGAACGACGACGAGCGTTGTTCAGGCAATTTTTGCAGTCATTGCAGTGGATGCAATTTTTGCCATCTTATTTTATCAAATGGGAGTTTAGCATGGCCATTGATAAAACTATGCCGCCCATTGAGGCCAGAGGAATTAGATCACAATTTGGGACGAACGTAATCCATGAAGATCTGAACTTTATGGTGAATCGGGGAGAGATTGTGGGTTTAGTTGGTGGGTCAGGCGCAGGTAAATCAGTGCTCATGAACACATTATTAGGGCTGAAAGAACCTGAAGCAGGTGTGATCAGATATTTTGGTCGTAATCGACAGGATTTATCGGAAGTGGAACGCCGCGAAATTAATAATGAAATGGGTGTTTTGTTTCAAGGCGGTGCCTTATTTTCATCAATGACCGTCCGCGAAAACATCATGGTACCAATGAGAGAGCATACGAATTTATCTTTAAAGCTTATGCGTGAACTGGCAGATATGAAAATTCACATGGTGGGACTGCCAGCTGTATCAGCAACTTTATATCCATCTGACCTGTCTGGAGGCATGAAGAAGCGTGCGGGTTTAGCGCGGGCTCTTGCGTTGGACCCTGAGATGTTATTTTTAGATGAACCCACTGCGGGGCTAGATCCTATAGGCGCAAATGCATTTGACGAGCTTATTTTAGGCTTGCGTGAAGCCATGAATTTTACAGTTTTGATGGTCACACATGATCTTGATAGTCTTTACGCAATATGTGACCGAGTTGCAGTGTTAGTTGACAAACATATTGCCATTGCCGACACGCTACCTAAAGTGTTGGAATATGATCACCCTTGGGTGAAGGAATATTTTGGCGGACCTAGATCTCGGGCAGCTATGAGCGCCGGAACAAAAGTGCAGGGCTAGAGCATGGAAAACAAAGCACATTATGCTTTGATCGGAACATTCGTATTGTTAGCTTTATTTGCTATCATTGCCTTTGTCGCGTGGCTGTCTAATTCACAATTTGATAAGCAATTTGACGAATATGAAGTCACATTTAATGGAGCCGTCAGAGGGCTTAGCCAAGGCAGTGAAGTGCGCTTTAACGGGTTAAATGTCGGGGAAGTTTCCCGATTAAGGTTAGATCCGCAAAATAGTAATTCTGTTCTCGTCGATATACAGGTGGGAACCGATACGCCTGTTGATACAAAAAGCTTTGCACGACTAGAGCCTCTCGGTCTTACGGGCCTTAATTATATTCAAGTCTTTGCTGGTGGTGAAGATTTTCCCTTAATCAGAGATTTGCCAGGTAAGGGACCGCGCCGGATTCAAGGGCAAATGAGCCAAATTGATACTTTCCTAGATGATGGTGGGTCCGTTATAGAGTCTGTTCAAATGGCGCTCAATCGTGTGAATGTTGTGATGTCCAATGAGGCTATTGCAGACTTTCAAAGTATTTTAGCAAATATAAACCAGATTAGTGAAAATTTAAAAGATACTGATATTGATACCGATATTGTCAATAAAACGCTTATCGCCATTGAAAAGGCCGCAAATGATGTCTCTATTGCCGCTCAATCAGTTGACGTTTCTGCTAAAGATTTAGATGAGCTCATTACCAAAGATGTGGCTTCGGCACTTGCCCGAGCTGAAATTTCTATGGATGAACTTGATAAGGCACTCATTTCAATTGGAACCGCCGCTGACGGTACTGGCGTTCTGATAACTGATTCAAGGGATGCTATAAATCGACTTTCAAATTCTGGTCTGACAGACCTTGAGGAGACAGTGGATGCGATTAGACGCTTAGTCGTTACTTTGGGGCGGGTTGCTGATGGCTTAGAGAAAAGCCCACGGCAATTTATAGCGGGTGCTGAGAAAGAGGTTGTGGAGATACCCCAATGAAATTCTTAAAGTTAAGTTTGGCCTCAGCATGTTTTGTGTTTTTATCTGGATGCGTATCGCTTTTACCTGAGCCAGCTCCTTCTGGTACCGTTTATCGCTTAAGCACAGCTAAACAAAGCGTCCAGCAAACCGCCAATCCATTCGTTGTCAGAGTTGATAGACCAAGCGTATCTAATGTCTTTGAAACAACAGATATTATTGTCTCACCTGATGGCCGCCGGTTGGCCTCGGCAGGCGGGGCAGAGTGGGCGGAACTTATTCCAGTTATGATACAAAATAGTTTTGTTGATGTGTTGGGTCAATATCCAAACCTTGTTGGTGTGATTCCTTCTTCTGGCGCGCGGACTGACACACGTGTGCATTTGACCGTAAAAAACTTTGAGGCTCAATTTGATCAAGGGAGTACTTCTGCGCCCTTAGCGGTGGTACATTATAGTGTCACGCTTTCAAATGCTTCTAACCGAAATCTTCTGGGCTCATTTGATATCCGCAAGGCAATAAGAGCTAAAGAGGTCCGGGTTTCCTCAATTGTTGACGCGATGGACAATGCTAATCAGCAAGCTCTTGAAGAAATAGCTGAGTGGTTAGAGCAGCCTAGGCAGCGAAGTTAAAAGTAATTGCGCTTGTTCGAGTTCCTGCGTTTTAGAAGTAAGACGCCAATAAAGAGTAAAGCTAAACTTACAGCGATGATGGGCAGGAGCCATTCATAACGTTCACCCATAGCTTCTCCGATCCAGTGACAAACCGCAAATATGACCGCCGTATATATTGTCGCTGTCAAGCCGATGATTAAGCAAAATTTCCAATAAGGTACTTTAAAAAACCCACAGGCAACATAAGCAGGGATCCTTGCTAGTGGTAAAAAACGCGCTGCGAATAAAGTAGCTAGGGTATATCGCTGAATCTTCTCTTCTAAACTTACGACGTGTTTTTTTTCTGCAAAAGCACGGGCTTTGGAATTGCTAAGTGCAGCCCAGCCTATCCAATATTTCCAAATATCGGACAGAAATAGCCCTACAAGGATAACGAAAAACATTTGCGGATAATAAGACGGGTTATTAGCGGATAAGCTTGCTGCTGCGAGTACAGCGGCGTCTTCTTGGATGAAAGGTCCAAAAAATACGCCCAAATAGGTCAAAAAAGTCGAATCTGTTAAAAACTCCATTGAAGCTCGGTCTTAATTCCCAATAATTGGTACATATTGTGCCTTAACTCGCCCTTTGGGCGTGGATTGGCAAGTAATCAGTGAAGTTTTATAAAATTTCGCCTTTAACAGGCGTTGCCAAGGAATAATGAGCATGACATAAGGCGCGAAATTTCACTGACGGTTTTTGGGTGCTAAGCGTGACGCTTCTGCGCCCTTGCTGTTTAAGACGATGGACCAACGTCATGCAGATAAAAGAATTAAAAAAAGAAGGCTTGAGCCACACATATGCGGTGACAGTTTCTAAAGAAGACCTTTCTAGCAAGCTAGAGGCTAAAATTAAAGAGATGCAGCCTCAAGTGACACTTAAGGGGTTTCGCCCAGGTAAAGTGCCCGTTGGCCATATCCGTAAGATGTTTGGACAGTCTATCATGAAAGACCTTGTTGAAGAGGTTGTGAATGAAACCTCCCAGCAAGCTATCAATGACAATAAGATCCGTCCTGCAGGGCAGCCTAAAATTGACTTACGTGCAAATGGCGAGGACGTTACAAAAGGTGAAGCTGACCTAGAATATCAGTTAACCGTAGAAAGCATTCCAGAGTTTGAGCCTGTTGACCCCGCGACCTTGAAATTTACGCGCCTTAAGCACGAAGCTGATGATAAAGAGCTCGACGCAGAGGTTGCTAAATTAGCTGAGGGGCAAAAGTCTTACAAAAAGAAGGCTAAAACGGCCAAGGCCAAAAAAGGTGATGCAGTTTTAATTGACTTTGTTGGAACTGTTGACGGCGTTGCATTTGATGGCGGCGCGATGGAAGGCCATCAACTCGTTCTGGGATCAGGCTCTTTCATCCCAGGATTTGAGGATGCGCTTATTGGCGTTAAAGCAGGGGATGAGAAAGACGTTAAAGTCACATTCCCGGACCCTTACCAAGCTGCTGACCTTGCTGGTAAAGATGCTGTTTTCGCGACAAAAGTAATCGAGGTTCAGGGTGAAATTGATGCCGTAATCGATGATGAGTTTGCTCAAAAATTCGGGGTTGCAGATCTCGAAGCGCTTAAAGCCGCTGTGAAGACCCAATATGAAGGTCAGCTGGAAATGCAATCACGCATGAAGCTTAAGCGCGCTATTCTTGATGAGCTTGATAAGAAGCATAAGTTTGAACTTCCGCCCAATATGGTTGAGGCTGAATTTGGCAATATCTGGTCACAGGTTCAGGCTGAAAAAGAAGCCGGTCAACTTGATGAAGATGACGCCAAGAAGACAGAAAAGCAGCTTGAGAAAGATTATCGCAAGATAGCGCAGCGCCGCGTGCGTCTGGGGCTTGTTCTGGCCGAAATGGGTCAAAAACAGGAAATCCAAATTTCTAATGAAGAAATTCAGCAAGCGATGATCGCCGAAGCCCGTCAATATCCAGGTCAAGAGCAGCAGGTTATTGAGTTCTACCAAAAGAACCCGCAAGCGATTGCCCAGCTTCGCGCGCCGATCTATGAAGAAAAGGTTGTCGATCTTATCATTGAAAAAGCCAAAGTGACTGACAAAAAAGTCGATAAAGATACGCTATTTGAAGAAGATGAAATGATTTAGTTTCGCTAGCGAGACGTAATTTTTGAAAGCCCGCAGGTGATTGCGGGCTTTTTTTATGGCGATGTGTATCCACCCCTTGTATGTTTCCTAGATGATATCAATATATCTGTAATACTTTTCAGTGATACAAGAATCATTATTGAACTCGATTTGCCGCGACACAAGGATAAAAAAATGATCCACGACCCTCAAGAGCTTTTAACTAATTACCTCATTCCGACAGTTGTCGAGCAATCTAGCCGTGGTGAGCGCGCTTTCGATATTTACTCACGTTTGTTGAGAGATCGTATTATCTTTCTCTCTGGTGTTGTTGAAGATGGGATGGCAGCGTCAATTACCGCACAACTATTGTTTCTTGAGTCTGAAAACCCCAAGAAAGAAATTTCCATGTATATCAACTCACCAGGCGGCGTAGTAACAGCGGGTATGGCGATTTATGATACAATGCAATATATCAAGTCACCTGTTTCAACAGTTTGTATGGGACAGGCTTGTTCTATGGGCTCGCTTCTTTTAGCTGCGGGTGAAGCTGGGCAGCGTATCGCGCTACCAAATGCGCGCGTTATGGTTCATCAACCCTCCGGTGGTTTCCGTGGTCAGGCGTCAGACATTCAACGCCATGCTAATGATATTCTAGCGATGAAGAAGCGTTTGAATGAAATCTACGTCCATCATACGGGTAAAAAATACGCCACTATTGAGAAGACGCTTGATCGCGATCATTTCATGACAGCGCAAGAGGCTAAAGACTTTGGTATTGTCGATCACGTTTATGAAAAACGTGGTGACGACGCTTAAATTTAACTTACTTTGTTAAGCAGAAGATGTGTTTTAACTTGCCAGTTTAATAAGAAAAGTGTTCCTATGCGGGAAAGAGTAAGGCGGTTTTAATAAAACTGTTGTATTACAGGTCAAAATAAGCCGAAAAACTCGGCATTACCTTTGCAAAGAAGTTTGCTTATAGGGTGTAAAACGGAAGACATGATGAGCAAAACGACTGGTGATAGCAAAAACACACTTTACTGCTCATTTTGCGGGAAAAGCCAACACGAAGTTAGAAAGCTAATCGCTGGACCGACAGTGTTTATCTGTGACGAATGCGTTGAGCTATGCATGGATATCATCAAGGAAGAGGGCAAGGGCTCAATCGCTAAGTCCCAAGAGGGGGTGCCAACGCCTCAGGAAATTTGTGATACGCTTGATGATTACGTCATAGGCCAGAAATACGCCAAAAAGGTTCTCTCCGTTGCGGTACATAATCATTACAAACGCCTTAACCATGCGACTTCAAATCCCGATGTCGAACTCGCCAAGTCTAATATCCTTCTTGTAGGCCCGACAGGTTGCGGTAAAACGCTTCTTGCTCAGACATTAGCGCGTATTCTTGACGTGCCTTTCACAATGGCGGACGCCACGACATTGACCGAAGCAGGTTATGTCGGCGAAGATGTTGAAAACATCATTTTGAAATTACTGCAAAGCGCGGATTATAACGTGGAGCGTGCTCAGCGCGGTATCGTCTATATTGATGAAGTCGACAAAATTAGCCGCAAATCAGATAATCCATCTATAACGCGTGATGTTTCCGGTGAAGGTGTGCAGCAGGCTTTGCTTAAGATTATGGAAGGCACAATTGCATCTGTACCGCCGCAAGGTGGTCGTAAGCACCCTCAGCAAGAGTTTTTGCAAGTAGATACAACAAATATCCTTTTCGTTGTGGGCGGCGCATTTGCGGGCCTTGATAAGGTTATTTCTAACAGAGGCGAGGGCGCCTCTATCGGCTTTGGCGGCAAGGTAAAAGAACTTGATGAGCGCCGCGTTGGCGACATCCTACAAGGCGTTGAGCCGGAAGACCTTACCCGTTTTGGTCTTATTCCCGAATTTGTCGGTCGACTACCCGTTATTGCGACGCTGACCGACTTGGATGAAGAGGCCTTAATTACGATCCTAACCGAGCCAAAAAATGCATTGGTCAAACAATATCAAGCGTTATTTGAAATGGAAGATGTACGTTTGTCCTTCTCTGATGATGCTTTGAAGGCCATAGCCAAGCGCGCATTAGACCGTAAGACGGGCGCGCGTGGATTGCGTTCTATTATGGAAAACATCTTGCTTGATAGTATGTATGATTTACCCGCTTATGATGGGGTCGAAGAAGTTGTGATTAACGGCGAAGTTGTGAGCGGCCAAGCAAAACCACTCCTGATTTATGCTGATAAAAAGCAAACAAAAGAAAAAGCCTCTTAAGGGGTAAATTTATACAGGTAATTGGTGGTTTTGTCGGATGTAATGTCTTGAAACCAGACCTCTCTCATCCCACCTAGTAGTGAACGGCGTATAGATTATACGTCTTCGATTGAATGAGATGATTTATGTCTGAAACACAGTTATTCCCAGTTTTGCCATTGCGCGATATTGTGGTTTTTCCCTTTATGGTCGTGCCGCTATTTGTTGGGCGTGAAAAATCCATCAAGGCGCTGGAAGATGTGATGGCGCAGGATAAGCGCATTCTGCTTCTCACTCAAAAAGACCCCGAATCTGATGAGCCGACACAAGAGGATATTTATCACCGAGGTTGCATTGCAAAAATCTTGCAGCTTTTGAAATTACCTGATGGAACTGTTCGTGTTTTAGTCGAGGGGCAAGACCGCGCTGTTGTTGAGGCTTTTACGGATAGAGCTGATTTTATAGAGGCCTACGCTGAAACTACCCCATCCAAGTTTAGCGATCCTGCGCTTATCAAGACATTGGCTAAACAGGTTACAAATACATTTGAGACCTATGGAAAGCTGAACAAGAAAATTGCCGAAGAGGTTGTCACCTCTGTTACCGAGACGACTGAACCATCAAAGCAGAGCGATGTCATTTCTGTTCACCTAAATGCCAAGATTGAGCAGAAACAAGCTCTCCTTGCCGAAGAAGAAGTGTCAGTGCGGCTTAAGAAAATCCTCGATTTAATTGACGGTGAAACAAGTGTTTTAAAGGTCGAAAAGAAAATTCGCGGCCGCGTTAAGCGTCAAATGGAAAAAACGCAGCGAGAATATTACCTGAATGAGCAAATGAAGGCCATTCAAACCGAGCTTGGTAATGGTGATGCGCCTGATGAATTTGCAGAACTTAAAAGCAAAATTGAAGAGACCAAATTCCCTAAAGAGGCCAGAGAAAAAGTCGATGCAGAGATCAAGAAACTCAAACAAATGAGCCCGATGTCTGCTGAGGCGAATGTCTCGCGTAATTATCTTGATTGGATGCTCTCAGTCCCGTGGGGGAAGAAAAAGCGTGTACAGCGTGACCTCAAAAAGGCACAAGAAATCCTAGACGCGGATCATTATGGACTTGAGAAAGTCAAAGAGCGCATCATCGAACATTTAGCTGTTCAGACGCGAACAAAGAAAGTCAAAGGGCCTATTCTGTGCCTTGTAGGTCCTCCGGGCGTGGGTAAAACGTCCTTGGGTAAATCAGTCGCTCGCGCCACAGGGCGTGAATTTGTACGCGTTTCCTTAGGCGGCGTCAGAGACGAGTCTGAGATAAGAGGGCATCGCCGGACTTATATCGGTTCCATGCCTGGGCGTATCATTCAGTCTATGAAAAAAGCGAAATATAACAACCCGTTATTCCTATTTGATGAGATAGATAAGATGGGTTCAGATCATCGTGGAGATCCGTCTTCAGCGTTGCTTGAGGTCTTAGATCCTGAACAGAATGATACATTTAGCGATCACTATTTGGATGTGGATTATGATTTGTCCGATGTCATGTTTATCACAACTGCAAACTCACTGAACATGCAGCAGCCTCTTTTGGACCGTATGGAAATTATACGTATTCCAGGGTATACCGAAGATGAAAAGATAGAAATCGCAACACGTCATTTATTGCCTGATACAATGATTGAGCATGGTTTGAAAAAAGCCGAGTTCAGCGTCAAGGAAGAGGCAATCCGTGACATTATCCGTTATTACACGCGTGAAGCTGGCGTACGCAGTTTAAAGCGTGAAATCGCGCAACTTGCGAGAAAAGCCTTGAAGCAAATTGTGTCCAATGAGGCTAAGAAAGTCACTGTGACGTCAAAGAATATTGAAACGTTCTTGGGCGTGAAGAAATTTAGGTTCGGCCAAACTGATACCGAAGATCAAGTGGGCATCGTAACAGGTCTCGCTTGGACATCAGTCGGCGGCGATATCTTGACCATCGAATCTGTTTCCATGCCGGGCAAAGGCAAGATGACGGTTACGGGTAACCTCAAAGACGTCATGAAAGAATCTATTTCAGCCGCTAATAGCTATGTTCAATCGCGCGCGCCAGATCTAGGTATTAGTCCGCGTCAATTTAGAAGCACAGATATTCATGTGCACATGCCTGAGGGCGCCGTGCCAAAGGACGGTCCAAGCGCAGGTGTGGGCATGGTAACCGCAATTGTGTCTGTTTTAACAGGGATCCCAGTTCGCAAAGAAATTGCAATGACCGGCGAAGTCACACTACGCGGACGCGTATTGCCGATTGGCGGACTTAAAGAAAAATTGCTTGCGGCATTACGCGGCGGCGTTGAGACAGTTCTTATTCCGCAGGACAATGCCAAAGATCTTGCTGATATTCCCGATAACGTCAAAAATGCGCTTAAAATCATCCCTGTAAGCACTGTGGATGAGGTTTTAAAGCATGCCTTGACGCGTAAGCCCAAGAAAATCAATTGGACGGCTACAGATGAAGCCGCACTTGCCGGAATTATTATGAATGAAGGTGTTGACCTTGGCGGGAAATCTGCGCATTAAGCGCGCTCCTAATCAGGGCGGTTAGCTCAGCTGGTAGAGCATCTCGTTTACACCGAGAGGGTCAGCGGTTCGAACCCGTTACCGCCCACCATATTTTTCGCAAATAAAGACTGATTTAGACCGTATTTGCGATTGACGGGCAGAGGCGATATGGCTAAACCCCGCTCACATCTTAGCGGGTGTAGCTCAGTTGGTTAGAGCGCCGGCCTGTCACGCCGGAGGCCGCGGGTTCGAGTCCCGTCACTCGCGCCACGTTCCAGTAGGAACGGGGTATTGATTTTATTAGATTAATTACTGTTATTTTTACCTTTGTTCCCACTGTGGCGGGCTGCGTTCCGACTTTCCTGAGCTAACAGCTCTCGCCCTAACTGCCTTTGCTTGGCGATTTTACGCGCCTTAGCGACCGTTGGCGGCGTATATGTTTGCTCAAGGTAAGCGTCTTTATGGAGCGCATTCGCCAATATCTCAGCTCTATCATCTGCGGTTGCGCCGCCTAAATCAGCTTCAACGTTGCCTGAACGACGTATATCCATAAAGAACCGTTTTTCATTCGGGCCAAATGTCAACCTTCTAACAGCGGCGAAGTCAGAACCAAAGCGGGCCTTTGTATATCTGGCGCGGTCGCGCCGTGTTCTTATAATCGGCTCATCTGGCAAAAGCTCAAACCCAAGGCGCTCAATATACTTTGTTAAATCTTCGCCAAGCTCATCGGATAATGCGCCAATTACCTGCTTACCTGTCTTGGTTCGCTCTGTCTCGATATAAAAACCGTCATTAGACTGCCTCAAGGCTTTGAGCGGCAATGTTCTGATATCTACGGGTGATAGCAGCGTTTCCCATGCAATACGCAGGGCAAGCGCCATAGGCTCATAGCTGTTATCCTCTGCTACCCTGATAAGGCTTAAGACCTCACTTGATAACCATATCTGATTGCGCGGCTTTGGTTTTGTGTTTGGTAATATCATGCAAGGTGAAGACGTTATGAGCTGACGCTTAACCGCGTCATTAAACAGGGCGCGAGCTATCTTAACGACGCGCCATCTAACATTCGAACCATGCTCCCTCTCTATCGTCATATAGAAATTTTCAAACATAGTCGGCGTAACTTTATCGAGCCTCACATCTCCTAAAATCTTTTCGATATAAGGCCAGTAAAAGTGCCACTCAGTCATAGTTGCAGGCTTCTTTCTGTCCCAAGTTTCTGTCGTTTGAAACACTGCAAAGAGGTGCGAAACTGTACCGCGTGTATATGTTGGCGCTTGGGGTATTATGGCAGGCTTACCGCTTTTAGTGAGCCAAGTGTTGTAAAGGTCTAAGGCTGATTTTTTGGCTTCAATCAAATCTGATCCAAGCGGGTAACTAGATTTCATCCCAACAACGTTTGCCCGGTTCTTACCTAACTCAAAGTAACAGCGCCCGTTTCGCCTTATTTTAAAATATGGAATATCTTTGGTCACGCCATGCCATCTATGAGGTTGCCCATATCCTCATCAATGTTTAACGGCTCATCGCGTATAACAATTCTTATGGCACTACCTTCAACGACGATATCAAAGTCTTTTATGCCCATATCCTGAACGGCTCCAATAACGCGCTTGCACATCGTTTTGGTTAACGCCTTACGGCCTATGTTGGGATTTGCCCCCAAAGTTAACCGACGCCTGCGGTAACTGTGCATCGCTCTATATATTCTGCTAAGTGTTCGGGCCTTATGCGTTTTTGTTTCTCAACCATCAAGTAAGAAATTTTCCCGTCATTAATCAGGCTGTAAATCGTGCTTTTGCTCACGTTTAGCTTTTTCGCGACTTGTGGCACTGACATAGCTTCGTCAATGTCGTCGGCGGTTAGTTTGGTCATGGGGTTTTCTCCGACAACAAGACTTGGTATTTTATAGGTATAGAAACAGTTTCATAATTATCTCGCCAAGAATATTCATCATTACGAAATATAGCTCGTGCTTCGTCAACGGTTTTGACTGAGCCTGAATATTTCTGAGCGCGATTACATATCGCAGAAGGCCTCTTCGGAACCCAAATCACCGACCAGACAAACCTTTTACCTGTAATTTTTTGCCATATTGTTCGCTGGCCAATATGATAAACTTGAAGTGATTTTATCCCGTCAATATTCACGACGAATAATACGCAGCCACAGGCTCCATAACCTTCTTAAGATCCGAATTATTATAGGGGCAATAATCAACTTTACAGTGAAGCTTAACTATCTTGCCAGAAACGCTTATCGTGTGCCCCTTCTTTGGCTTTGTTGATAAATCTGTTCCGCAAAAACATAACATATCTCATTCTCCATTCATATTAGGGGTGAGGTTAGTCTTCTTTAACGCGCCAAATATGCCGCGCCTTACCGCCAACGTCCTCAATCTGGTCTGGCGTAAAGACGTTGCGAGGCAGGACATTAACGCCGCCCTTAGTCCATCCGTTCGGCCTGATGCGAATAGTCCCGTCTTTATTGACTGATAGCTTTTTTCCGCGTTTCAGCGTCTTGCCTGCGCGGCGGTAAAATATGGCGGTCATATCGCCTGAACCATTTTCCAGTCGAGTTTGTAAATTTCAATGTCAACAAAGCCATCATCTAAAAGCTCAAATGCCTTTTTGTTTGCCTCTTTATATGTTTTGAATAAAGGAAATTCGTCTGTCATGGTTGTTTCAGAGGCATAATAGACGGCGTAAATCGGGTCTGCGGTTAAGCCTCCTGTTAGTGTTATGTCGCCATATTCTTTGATTGTCTCACTCACGCCCCTATCTCCACTTCCAATTCATCAACGCGGGCCATCGTAAACTTACTCAAAACCATCTGTTTCGCCTCGCTCAATTCCTGAAATTCGGGGTCTTGCTGTAGCGTCGTCCAGCCTTCCACAATATCGGCGGGATTTTTGGCCTCTGTGACGGTCGCCATCCAGTCGCTTTCAAGGTCTTTGATGGACGGATTTTCAAGCGTACCCTCTGCCTTTGGCTCTGGCGCTTGTTTCGGCGCTGGCTCTTTGGCTTCGGTTTCGGGCTCATTCTCGGCCTCTGGTACGCCCTCAGGCTCCTTCTTGGTCGAAAGCGGCGTGACGTTCAAGAATTTCTGTTTTGGCTCTGCTTCGTCACTAGAGCTAACGTCCCGCATTCTATTCAAGCTTGGATTGTCTTTGATCTCATCGCTGGTAACTACGCCCATGATAATATCAGGCGCATGACGCCTAGCCCATGACCTTGCGCCGTAATAAGCGAGCTGTTGATCGGGGTCATTTTTCCACAATGGCGAATTTTGTATCTTGATTTGATTAAGCTGTGGCGTCTGAATTTCTTTAGGCTCTTTATCGCCAATGAACGTTGCGTAAACCCTGACTGCTCGGGTTCTATCGCTTATTGAGCCTGTGTACTCATACGATAACCGCCCCTCAATCGGCGCGTTAGCGGCAATGACTGAGGCTATGAGCTTTGCCCCATATCCCAAATTACCATTTACTATGAAGCATTCATGACTAATAGCAAAAGGGTCTAACCCCCATCTTGCTGCCTGCATTATGACGCCGTAGCAATTACCCTCATTATTGCGGCAAACCGCGCCAACCATTGTTGTTGCGAGGCTCATCATTTTAGCCAGTCTCGCCACGTCCTCAAATGATTTCGGCATTAAGACTTTTGTTGCCGCGCTCTGTCTTGCTGGCGCTATATCGCCGTGTGTTATTTCAACTAATTCGTTCATGTTATATCCTTATTTTAATAAATTCCGAACCATGGAGAGAAGTCTGAGCCGTCAAGATTTGTAGTTTTTGACTGCCTGAGCCAAAGCTTATCAAGTCCGTAATGATTGAAATACTCCAACCAATTTTCAAAAGCTTTAGCTCTTTCCTGTCGTGCAATATCAAGTGTGCTTTGCGGTAAGGTAACGACTTCAAGAATTGGCGCGCCAAGAGATTTGAAAAAGATGAAAGTGAAATCAGGCTCATCGTTTTCTTGGCACTTTTTGATGTATTCTCTTTGCTCCTCTGTCCCTCCAAAAATAGGAAGGTTTTTCATAGCTAGACGTGCCTCTCTGTAGTGAGCCTCTTGCAGATGATAAAAATAATTTTCAATCGCTCGCGTAATTGCCTGCTTGACTGATTTGTTTTGCTGTCCTGCAAATGACTTCAAATCATATGTTCCACGCACTCTAAGCCAGTCAAATCTAGCCCTGCACGGTACGCCGCCATCATTCCAAAAAACCGATACCTCTGGTATGCCCTCTTTGAGAATTGCTGAGACTTGCGGGTCTTGGTGGGCTATTTGCGCCATGATCCTAATCGCCGCGTCCCATTCTGGTTTAAGCAATATGCGCTCACCTATGGTCTTTGCGTGGCTGTCTCGGTGCGTCTGCATAAGCTCCACATTTATTCCAGCGTCATTGATGCGCTCAATAATCTCGTCTTTTGTGCCTGATGTGCTGTATGGCTTAAAGGTGGCGATGTTGGCGTCTGGTATTGCCTCAAGCAATCGGGCTGTAATGTCGTCTTTATTGCCTGAGGTTTTCAATCCTAGCGCCTTAAGCTCGGCTTTAATTTCAGCGGCGGTGTGAAGCGCCGTTTCGTCATAATGCTCGGCGTTGTACTCCTCAAGCAATTCGGTAAGCTGGTCGGTCTTATCAATGGCGTTAGGAAATTGCGACGGGTCAAAGTCTCTGGCGTATTCGCGCTCATAGGCCTCTAAGCCTTCGAGAATGCCCTTGTGCAAGGCTCGCCCAAATTTCTTACCGTTGGATATCTTCTCACGCTTCTCTGGCGTCAATTCAGGCTTAAGCGGGTTAAACTCGCTTTTCCACCACCATTCCGACGCCTCATGAATGCACTCTTTAACCGACGTGCCGCCAAGCTCCCCGCAAGCAAAGTAATCATCCTCTGGCATATCGAGGTAAATTCCCGGCTCTTTGAATTTGTGTGCGGGGGCGGCGGCTTCGGTTTTTGTTATGGCGTTCATGGCGTTGCCTCAATCTTTGGGGCTTCGGTTGCCTCCAAAAGCTCTGAGGTCATTTCCTCTGCAACAGCCTTGGCCGCTTTTTGGATTTCAGCGGCGCAAAGCGAGACAATCTTTTTGCTAATTTCCTCGCTGACAACTAAAGCCGTTTCTTGCGTTTGACCTCTTAAGGTAACGACACAAACAAGCGGGCCTTTATCTGTTGACCATTCGTTTTCTCTGGCGATTTTAAGCTCTTTAAGTTCCATTATGCTACTCCTAATCCTTGTTTATTTGCTCGGTAAATTGCGTTTGCGTTGGCGTAACAGCGCCGCGCCTGTTTCGGTGATGAGCGCCACAGTGCCGCGCCGCGCTCCATTTCGCGCTGATATGCGGGAAGGGCCATTAATTGGTCGTAGGTTAGGGCGTGTTTCATGATGCGCCTCTAAGTTTGGCCATATGCGGGCATTTAATGTGACGTAAAATCGTCTCTGCGGTGATTGTGAGCGTCATAGCGTCATTTGGAACAAAGCTTATCCCGTTATGATCTGCGTCCACATAGTCAGCCAAAAGCTCGCAAGCATCATGTAAAAAGTCATGTGTTTTATCCACCATATAGGCTTCAAAAATTATCTTCATGGCGTCATCGGCCATATCCCAAGCCGTTTTATTCGGCTCATTGTCGAGGGTGTTTTCTATCATTCTGACAATTTGAGTTTTAACGCCGTGCCTGAATGTGTCTGTTTTTTGAGGCTCGTCTTTCATATCTTCAATAATCTGAGACATTGGACTGCCCATAGACTTAGCGGCCTTCATGGCGGCTAATTTTGCTGCCGCACTCATTATGCCGCTCCCTTCCTGATGCAGTCGTTACACATGCAGGTAGCGCCATGCGGCTCATCTGAAAGAGAAACAAGGCCGAAGGATTTGCCCTCAAAATACGGGTCATGCCTCTCGCTTAAATTCATCCAGCACCCAAGCTCTGAGGCATTATCGCCATAGCTGACTGGCTTTTCTTTGACGCGAATTGCGCGGCTCATATCGTCAGTGATGGCATAACCGCGCTCTGATTGCTCAACGTATGCAATCGGCGTCTCGGTCTTGATATAGGCGCATTTATCGCCATCCCAATACCCGCCGCTTTTCATGACTGCGACGATATAGGTAGATTTTTCGAAGGCCGCTTTTTGTGCGGCGAATGTTTCTGAGATGATATCTGTTTGAATTGTCACTGTATCGCTCCGTGTTGCTGTGTGATGCTTTGTTACGAAACAAAACAGCACGTGTCAACACAAAACGATACAATTTTAGCCCAAATAGAGCATTTTAGTTCAAATTAGGGCCAATCTGTCAATAAAGCGATACCTATAATGACGGGATAATAGAGCAAAGGGAGTAGGGCGGCGGGCCATGATATAGCCAGCCATCCCAATAATTTTGCAATGATAAGGGCCGCGCTCAATAAAAAGGGCGGTGACTTTAATATAGAGTAGGGCTTATCTGCCATTAGATGCGCCGTGAGTACCAGACAACGCGGCCAATGATGTTGGTATCGTCTGCTATAACGTCATAAGTCGAGTGGTGCTTATTGTCTGATATCAAGCGGATCATGGCGGGCTCACTGGCGGGAATGCGCTCAATTCGCTTCACGACAAGAGTTTCGCTGTCGAATATGGCAAAGATGCCGCCGCGTGCCGGGTTCTTGTCTGAGCGGTTGATTAGCACCTGGTCGCCGCTCTCAAGGGTAGGGCTCATGCTGTCACCCTCAACGTCAATCGCCATAAGGTCTGCGTCCTCAAGTCGGTTCTGTCTGAGGTAGGAGCGTTTAACGGGCAAATATCCAGTCGGGTTTTCATCTATAATGATGCCGCCCCCGCCCATGCCTGCCCTGAAAGCAAAAACAGGGATATCTATAACAGCGGTATTGCTCGGCTTTGAGTTGATGATTTTTTCGCGGGTCAATCCAGCTTCGGGGAATAAGAGGGTTTTAACGTCTATCTTAAAGAGCTTGGCATATTTCTTGGCCGCGTCGGCTGGTATTCGCCTGCTGCCGTTTTCATGGCTTCTATATGTTCCCTCATTCATGCCAAGCCTGTTAGCCGCGTCTGCCGCGCTGCCATAGCCCGCTTGCTGCCGTGATATTCTAAGTATTTCGTGCGCTTCCATTAGAAAATCGCTCCTGCTGTTGTGTCTAATGTTTCATTTTGTCCTATTTTGTAACGCTTTAGGTGTTGACTGTATCGTTTTGTTGCATTACGAGACAAATCATGTTGACACAAAACGAAACACTCAAAATCCTTGCCAAGTTTCCGTCATATTCTTGGCTGTCCCGTAAATTGGGACTGAAAGAGCAAGTTGCGGCGAATTGGGGGCGGCGCAAGCCTTACCGTATTCCGTCAAGCTATATGGCTGAAATCCTTGAATTAGCACAAGAAAATGAAATCGAATTAACGGCTGATGAGTTGATCCAGTCGGCAAGGCGTCAAAAAGAGGAAGCATAGGTTTAATAATCGGCCTCTGGTTTGTGGGGGTAGGAAAGCACTTAGGGCGGCGGTGTCCGATTATTGAGCCGCCCAAAACACAACGACACGGAGCGATACAAAATGAATTCTATAAATTTACCGTCATATGGTTTTACGGCGTGTCTCGGCGGGCTTGTCGTCGCTGGTGTCGCTTGGGCGGCTTATGAGCTGTCAAAGGGCGTCGAGGTTAGAAAACCGTCCATAAACTATCCTGATATGTGGGAACGCAAAAGCGGCGGCGTGACTGAACGCTGGAACCTTAATCACCCTCTAGGGCCATATCTCGCGGCCTATAATCACAAAGACGATACGCGGCTTTATCATTTTTTTACTGAGCTAGGTAAAATGCGCCAACGTGAGGCCGCGCCTAAGATGGTGGGGCGGTAAGATGCCCGCCCGTAAATACCCAGCCGAATGTATGCGGGGCAATCGCATGATAGCTGGCACGCTGGAAATTAAGCCTGAAACTGAGGTCTTAAATCAATTTCTATGGCGGTTCTCATACGACATAGGCGGCGTGCATCCTGAAAAGGGTGTTTCTGTCCGTTGCGCGTTTAATAGCGCTGATGACGCTCTGACTGATGCGGTGCGCCTTGGGATTGAGGTGCAAAATGGGTAACGCTTACTCAGAAGACGCGCTTCAAAAGAACGTCGCAACATATCTTCATAGCGCCATGCCTGATGATGTGCCGTGGACCGCGCTTGAAAGCTCTGGCCGCGGTTCTCGTGACGGCGCTCGCCAAAGGGCGAAGGGCGTTAATCCAGGATGGGCTGATCTGCAATTCATTGTCGAGGATGGCAAATATTTAGGTATCGAATTAAAGCGGCCTGCCGTGCCTCACATAAGACAAAGGGCGGGCAAGCAACAACCTATCCAAAAAGAGAACCAAGCCGCTGTCACTGGCGCTGGTGGCTATTATTACCTCGCTACGTCTATTTGTGAGGTCGAGGCTATATTGCGCTCTCATGGCGTAGCTCTGACTGCGAGGGCGCTGTGACTAAAGATGCTCAATTAATGTTTGGTGGCGGTATATTAGAGGCGGGTATCTGCTCGATTATTCCCTCTGACGCAGGCTTTAAATGGAGTTTTAAATCAGAGAAGGGGTATGTTTATGAAGCCTTAAGCCCTCTCTCAACTGAAAATATGGCTCTCGATGATTTTGAGCTATGGGGCGGGATATTGCCGGAGCCTGACTTATTTAGCGAGGCTATATAATGGATGATGAACGCTATTACCGACGCCGCCCTAAGAAATTTTTAGACGCGACTGTTGGTTGGGATTGGAAATTAAAGGGGCTGTATTCTGTCCTAATTGACATAATCATGCTGCGTGAAGACGATTTGCCAGATGATGCTGGCTATATCGCAGGGATGCTCGGTTGCACGAAAAACCGATGGACTGCCGCCAAAAAGCAGCTTGTTGATCTTGGTAAAATTTCAATCATTGATGAAAAGATTGTGCAAACTTCGGCAAAACTTGAGCAAAACTTTAGGAAAAGCAAATCAAAACAGGCCTCAAAAAATAGGTCTAAACCTAACAAAATCAAAGACTTAAGTAACACGGACGTGACACATAGAGATAGAGATAAAGATATAAGTAGTAGTGTAGTAGGCGGGCGCGAGATTATTAACCGATTGATTGATGCGGCTGGCGGTGCTGTTGATGCAAGGTCTCCTGATATCGTTATTGCTGTTACTCCGCTTAGATGGGTATCGGGTGAAAATCCCTGCGACCTAGATTTAGATATCATCCCCACTGTTCGCTCTATCTCGCTCAAGCGAGGCGGCTCTGAACCGCTCACAACTTGGAATTATTACACAAAGGCAGTCATGCGCGCCAGAGATGAGCGCTTGGCTGGAAACCCAAAACCGGAGGAAATACGATATGGAAAATCAAGTAATTCATCATCCCGCATCAAAGGAATTGGCGACGCCCGACGTCATATCAGGGGCGAAGTTCTTGCAGAGTTTGAAGCTGACAGGGTGGCCAAGACGGTTTGAGTGTGCACAAGACGCAGCTATCGCTAGGCGTATGAAGTCGAAAATAGAGAAGGCGATGGGGTATTATCTCAAACAATTACGGCCTGCTAAACCAAGCCATATTCTTGGCCGTATTGAAGTTCTTGAAAGTAGATACTTTGAGAAGGAAACAATTCCAGAGGTTCAAAAACAATTAGACCGCGAATGGATTGAAGACCTTTCTAAATATCCTGCCGACTTACTTGACGCCGCTTGTAATAATTGGCGGCAATCAAATCAAAACTATGCCCCGCGTTCTGCTGGTGTTCTTATGGAAAGCGTCAAGGCTGAATGGGTGCGGCGCAAGGTTATAGTTACTAACGCTGAAAGCGTTTTGAATTTGATAAAAGATGCTCAAGGCACGTAATGGAACATAGGGATATGATGCGCAGGATCATAGGCGAGGCGTTGGTCGAGATATTACCGCAACTGGCTCCGATTATCGTGAAGGATTTGACGACTAAGGCCAAGGCAGGTGAGTTTGATGATTTGTTTCAAAAAATCGAGTTTGAAAGCCTTAGGCATATCGGGAAGGGGTTTGGTAAAATTATCCACTCTCAAAAAGTCACTGATGTTCTTAACGGGGTTATCAATGAAACTCACGTCACGCTTGATGAGCTTTTGGGGCCAAGTCGTGAAAAGCGAGTATGCCGCCCGCGCTGGATGGCGATGTACCGCCTGAGCCGTGAGTGCGGCCTATCCTTGGGTATGATTGTGCGGGTTCTTAAGCGTACTGAGCATAAGCAAGTTATCTACGGAATAAGGCGTTACGAAGAATTGTTGGAAGATAAAAAATACGAGGCTGAAAATGAAGGCTGCTGAAATTGAAAAGAAAAGAGGTCGGTTTAAAAAATACGCCGCTGATGGCCTGAACGCGGCGCAAGTCTCTGAGGCTGAAAACCTCTCTAAAAGGCAAGTGAGGGATTTTGTTAAGAACAACAATTTACCCAAGCTGGCGGCTATGAGGCGCGGGGCGGGTAGCATTCCAAGCGGCGGGCCAGCGAATAAGTTTAAGGACATAGACGGTCTGCGCCGCTGTCTCGATGCAGGCATGAGCGCGGCTGATGCGGTTAAAGAATTGGGGTTTTCTGAGTTTACGCTAAAGAAATACGCAAAAGAGGTATTAGGGCGGCGTTTTCCCCGGGCGCAATTTATCCAGCGCCGCATTGTCGGCAATCCTCAAAACCGTACCACAAAGATTGTTAATTATATCCCAAGGGGCAAGGCGCTTAATCTCAAGCATGGGTCAGCCTTCCTGCATATGGGAGGCGAGAAGCTTACGCAGAACCGTCACGACGCCTGGCGAGGATCGGCAACGCAAGCCAAGGCTATGATGAGTAAATCACCGTTTGAAGGATTAACTGAGGTAATAGAGCAAAAATAAAGCTTGCATTTTGATACAATTTTTGAAAGTTATGTTTTGTTTAGTGTTGATTAGTTGTGTTTTCAACACTGGTCCAAATCCCTGACGGGCGTTTGGGTGTGGGTCTGGTTGGCGGCGTTGGATCGCTTTGGCGTCGTCAACCTTCCACTAACAACGAATTAGAATGGTAGGGGCTCTTTTACTCCTTTCAGCGCGCCGATATACGGGCTTCGTTGTGTTAAATGTGAAAAGCCTCAAAGTGTACGTTTGGCAATGAGGCGAAGTAGGGGATAGGCGGGAATAAAGAGTTCAAGCTTCGGCTGCCCATACGAACCCGCCAAATTTAACCATATATCAATTAAGGCGGGCTCTTCGGCTCGCTTTTTTCTTTAATCAAAACAAATTAGCACTATTTGTATCGTTTTGTGTTGTATTATGCGTTTTATGCTGTAATAGAGGGTAAATCAGCAAGAGAGGTAATAGATCATGGTAGCCATAGCACTGATAGTAGGGTTTTTAGCGATATGCGCTCTTATGGGCGTTATTCAAGCTGCATTGGGTTAGAGGCTCATGGGTAAGGGTAAAAGGCTCACACCAAAGATGATTACGTTTGCTGACGCTGTGGCGTCTGGTGAAAGCTATTCTGATGCGTATAGGGCGGCGTATAGCACTGAAAACTATAAAAATACCTCTATATGGACTGAGGCCTCAAAACTCATGTCAAATCCTTTGGTTCTACAAAGGATTGAGGAAGCTCGCTCTATTGCCCGCGAAAGGGCTGCTGTTACGATTGAAAGCCTTACTCGTGAGCTTGATGAGGATAGGGCGCTGGCGCGTCAAGAGGGGCAGGCCAGCGCGGCTATCAAAGCTGTTGAGATTAAAGGCAAGCTTCATGGTCAGTTTGAAAAAGACAATTCTCAGAAGGGCGCAAGTCCTGAGCTGCAACGCTTGTTGCAAGAGGGTTGGGATAAGGAAAATACGTGACCGATAAAGCAAAAGCAGATTTTCAGAAATATATGGACAGCGCTCGTATGCGAAATAACCCTCAACCAAAGGAACCCGATCATGACCGATAAAGCAAAAGCAGACCATATTCCTGACGTCAGGAAAAAGGTTCAAGCAGAAGATGAGGCGGCTCCCTTGCTTGAAAGACTAAAGGCAACCGCCGATGATATAAAGGCGCTGTCAGAGCATATGCTGAAAGGTGGAGCTGACTTAAAGGCTCATGAGTTTTCTAACTTTTACAATGATATTCTTGAGGCTATCGTTTTTATTCAACAGTCAGGCCGCGCCAGCAAGGGGGAGTGGGTTCCTATCGCTGA
>CALLMD010000013.1 GCA_938007935.1 uncultured Hellea sp. | reverse complement strand
GATTGGCATTGAAATTTGCTTCTCGAATGAAACCCGCAAAAGCTTTTCTGATGGCGCTACGGTCGAGTCCAATAAGACTTCTTACAAAGGTTTCGAGGCCGCCAGCTTCGTCAATCACATTTGCCGCGTCAGGGTCATATAACTTTTGTGAAATCAATAGACTTTCGAGCTGTTCTATATCCGTCGGTGTAAGGGCTGCTTGCGTGTGAATTTTATTGATCGCGATATGGTCTTTATGTGCCAACAGGAAATGCCGCGCCTTGGCCGTGAAACGCTCTTTGTCAAAGCCCAACTCAGTTTGAAGAATTTCAATCTCTGCGGCTTCGCCCATGACGTCTTCAAAATCAGAATAAACTTTTTTGCGAGCGGTCTTATCAACGAGCCTAGCGAGGGCACGTATTCTGCGCCGCGCGGTTTCTAATATCTCTGGCGTTATGTCTTCCCAATAGGGGTCAGTTTGCATTTCAAGAATAAGCTCCAACTCCCGCTTGACCATAGGAACATCAACGCCTTCAAGCGCTGAAACGATATTCGTAATTTTGTGCCGATAGCTTTCGATAGCTACGCTGTCTTTGAGCAGGGCGAGTTGCGCGCGCAGGATTAAGAGATCAAAACGCTTTGCGTCGATATCCCCGTCGCTATGCTTCGTCGGTAAGTTAGAGAGCCTCTCACGTAAAATATGTTGATCATCCAATGTCAGGCGTTTCCACGAAGCGCGTTTAGAGAACTTCTCGATATGCTCGCGATGAGGCCGAACAATGAAGTTATCAAGCGGCATTTCTGTGACATCAGTATAAAGCCTATCAGTTAAATCAGATTTCAAATTGACCCTGTCATCACTAGAGCCGTCCGCTCCTTCAAAGGGCTCTTGTCCAGCTTCTCCAAAACCCATCTCCTGATTATTGTCAAAATGGGCGACAACGCCCAAACGTGCTAGAAACAGGGATTGGCTCAGCGAGCGTGTTGGCGAACTATCAATCGTCTCAGGATTCTCATTAAAATATTCGAAGTTTTGGCAATGATCAAACACAAGGAAATATTGCTTATCTTTACCCGGGCCAAACAGGTCAGGGCGCTTGCGTGTCCCGCGTCCTATCATCTGCCAGAACTTGGTCTTGGAGCGCACGACCTTAAAGAAGACGAGGTTGACGACGTCAGGCACATCAATGCCCGTATCGAGCATGTCCACCGATATAGCTATACGTGGGTTTTTCGACGGAACCTTTAAATCATCTATGAGCGATTGCGCATATTTGACCTTATGTTCGATAACTTCGGCTTCGGCATGTTTATGCGGATAATGAAAATCGTAACGCTCTTTGATGAAATTGGCATGAGCACTGTTTTTGGCAAAGATAATCGTTTTACCAATATCCTCATTGTCATTGACGCGAATACCGTTCGTCATGAGATGCTTGAGCGCCTTATCGACCGTATCAATATTAAAGAGCCACTTATTTACATCGGACGCACTGATCTCGTCGGGCGGCGGGCCTTCATCACCCCATTCTTTTTCGTCCCACTCTGCCTTTTCTTCATCCGACAAATCATCATAGCGCACGCCTTGCGTTGGAAAGCCAAGCGGAATGGAAATCGCCTTTGGCGGGACTAGGTGACCGTCCAAAACCGCAGTCTCCAAATCATAGGCATCGGTTGGAACGCCCTTTTCGAGTTCAAAGACGCGGTAAGTATCTTTATCAATTTCTTCTTTTGGCGTCGCGGTGAGGCCGAGGAGCAGGCTGTCAAAATAATCAAATATCGCGCCAAACTTTTTATAAAGCGAGCGATGGGCCTCATCGACAATGATCAGATCAAAATGACCTGCGCCAAACATCTTGGCTTTGCCGTCATCTGCCTTGGCATCATTAATCAGCCCCATCATCGTTTGATAGGTCGAGAGATAGACTCGTCCGACGCCATCATTGTTCTTCAACAGGTTCACAGGGGACGACCCGGGCAAATGCTCCTTAAACGCATCAGTCGCTTGCTTCACGAGCGAAGTTCTGTCCGCCAGAAACAGAACGCGTTTCACCCATCCGCCGCGCATGAGGACATCGGAGAGCGCAATCGCCATACGCGTCTTGCCTGACCCCGTCGCCATAACAAGTAATGCCTTGCGCTGCTTATCCATCTCAAAGCTCTCGCAGACGCGCCTTATCGCCCGTTCTGCATAATAACGGTCTGATATAGCCGTATTAATCTCAATACCGCCCAGCGGCTTCTGGGTCTGCCTACGTTGAATAATGGTTTGCAGCTCATCATGCTTGAGAAAACCAGAGATCTGCCGAGCAGGATAATTCACATCATCCCAAAAATAATGCTCAAATCCATTGGTATAAAATATCAGAGGCCGCCGCCCAAACTGGGCCTCAAGGCAATCGGCATAAAGCTTGGCTTGCTGTTTGCCTGTCTGCGGATTGACCTTGGTGCGTTTCGCTTCAACAAGAGCGAGCGGCTTTCCGTCTTGTCCCCACAGCACGTAGTCCACAAAGCCAACACCGGAGTCGGACGGCATACCCGCCACTTCATATTCACGGTCGCGGGCATCCGTTAAGTCCCACCCTGCCTCTTCCAACAAGGGATCAATTAAGTCTGTACGGGTTTTAGATTCTTCAAAATCATGTTCGTCTGGGGTTTTTGTATTGGCCGCTTTAATCGCTGCGATTTGTGCGTGAAGTTTCGCAATTTCTGCGTCTTTGGCCTTGGCGTCGGCTTCGCTTTGAATGGCGCGCTTCTCGGCCTCTATCTTGGCCTTATAACTCTCTTCCCATTTCCCGGCTGCGCTTTGCAATACAGCAAGCTTTTGCGGCGTAACAGATGTAAGACGCGGCAAGTCTTGCGCAGAGAACTGGACATTGGCGGGTGGACCGCTGCGAGCATAATTGCGCACCATCCAATAAGCGAAATGATGCAGCTCGCGCACAGAGGCAACGGCCTTATCTTCGGTAATTCGCCCCGTCCCATGGGCCGCTTTGTTACCATGGGCCTTAATCAGATAAGCTTTTTGGGAGATGTTCCCTGCAAGCCGTTTAAAAGAGGGCTCCCCGATGAGGGCAGAGAGCGTCGTGTCATAGGGCCGCCGAAGCTTCCCATCATGATCATAAATCCATGTGACCATCATCTCGAGCGAGAGCCGCGCCATAACACAGGCCGCCCGCGCATCGCTACGCGCATAAGTCTCCGCCTTCACGGCCTGCGCGTAAATATGAGGCCATTCGGCTTTTATGAATTCAAATTGAGACATTATTGCGCCGTAAATACGTGAGAGGAGTCAATTTGATCTGTCAGGTATGGCACAAACCCTGTGATTAAGACACACGCTGCCACTACATCCTTTATCTCAACGTCCCGAATACGATTAGCAGGCGTCCCGCCATGTCGAATGCCTGGATAGTCACAGGTAAAACCGTATAGTTCCTTTAAACTAGTCATGAGTTGCTCATGAGGCCATGTCTCTACATCTTCTGCAATTGCTCCGAGAGTGTTGCGCCTCGGTCTCTGGTTGGCGTTTGGATGCTTCCCACCGATAGCCTCAATTAAATTCATTTGTTTTGAAATGACTGATTTTATGCGCGTAGGCGTTGGCCCTATATTTAAATCTCGAATAGCATCTTCAAATTCATTCATCATTTCTCGCAAATGGTCATTATTATCTGCAATCCGCCTTAGCTCTTTTATTAAGGTTGAAAACATTCCCGGCAAAGTCGGACAGAGGTGAAAGGGTCGACGAAGATCATAGCGAAGGCTAAACTTCTTTAGGAACTTTTCAACCAATGTAAAATAGCGGTTAGTGTAACTTTCGTCACCTATGTTTATTACAATTTTTGAGACAGCTCGCAAAACTTCACAAGCAGCTTTTTCGGTTTTAATTTCCGACTTTATAAAGTTGCGTATTTCAACCCTAAGGTCTCGAGTGCCTGTAGCAAACTCTTCATGCTCAGCCCTTAATCTATTAAATTCAGCACGCTCAATATCGTATTGCTCTATAATAGAACGACTTTTAGCCGTCATTTCTCCATCTGCATTATATTGTAATTCCCTTGCATCAGGTTCTTCTGGGACCGGAGGCATAGGAACTAACTTGCGATAGAAATCCATGAGTAAGTCATCATCGTAGTCCTCATTTTCCAGTAACGGAGACCAAATTTCTCGCCAAGTTTCTCCCCAGACCTCAATAAGTTCGCCACGCATTACAACTCTCCGCGAAAGGCGCGTTGCTGGAGGGATGAAAACAATGAATCCACTAGGTGCAAATGGTGTATGATAGGTTCATTTGCTTGTTCGATATTATTTATCTTTTCAACATACTCGACTTGCTTATTTTTATCGGGCTTGATGTATCGAGCAGACTTTAGAACTTTCATATGTCGTGAGTAACCCAAGTCATCGATAGGCATGAAACGAAGTAAGTCCGCTAAAAAACGTTTTTCAAAACCCTCTCTACTATCAAGTACTTTTACTCCATCGGCACCGGCAACAAACCTTTGTGAAATAAAATCCACTTTCCTAGTATGATCTCCAAAAATGATACGTCCAGCGGGAGAAACTTTCATATCTACCGTTAAGTTACACCAGCCCGCGATATAATTTTTTCCTTGATCTATGATGGGGAGCTTTCCAGCCGTTTCATATTCCTCTTTAGGCACTTTACTGACTGTTCTGGTTACATCATTTAATGCCTCCGAAAAGCCGACGTTGGGAAGTTTATTCAGCGCTGCTACAGGACTACCAAACATTTCATGAAAAATGGATTGACCGAGTTGACTTAGCTGGTCGAGGGCACGTTGCCTTTGGCGACGGAGCGCATCCGCTTGATCTAAAATCGCCGCAATCCGCTTTTGCTCTGGGAGCGGTGGGAGTGGAATTTTCAGTGCTTTTAATACTGGAAGTGTAATACCTTTTACAGTAGCTCCACCAGCCTGACGTTCAAGTACGTGTCCATTTGCCCATAAAGCATGAAACAAATATTTTTGACAAACTTCAATGTTTGGGAAAATAGCTTTGAGGTCTTGGTTTATTGCTAAATCAATTCCACTTATGGCGACCTTGCCAACAGCCATTCGAGTCGGAACAAGTATTGTTCCCGCAGGCACGATGCGTGTTGCAGAGTTCTCAACGCCTGCCATCGTTATCTTATCAACTGTTGAGTTTATCTTTGAAGACTTAAAGTCTTTGACCGTAGCCCAACTAATATCACCATCATCCCAATATTTAGGATTCTTTTTATCAGGTGTGCCACCGCCTTTTATTTCAGCAATGTCACCTAGTGCAACTGTCCTCACCCCAACATCTCCTCTAGCGTCGTCAGGCCTTTGGCGATATCTTTTTCTATCTCGCGCAGCTCTGCGATAATTTCTTTTGGGGCGGGGTAGTCGATTTCCTCATAGACAATTTCTTTATAACGATTGAGCGAGAGGTCATATCCCGCCGCGACGATATCGTCTTTGGAGACGCAAAAGCTTTGCTCTGTGCGGGCGCGCTCACGCTCTGTTGTGGCTCTTTGCCCCCAACGCCTAAGGATATCAGGCAGGTTATTTTTGCTATGCTCATCCGCGCTTAACGGCTCCTCTGGCATGACGCCTTGCTGCTCTGCGGACACCAAAAGCTGCCGTTTATCATCCAGAGAGAAGCCATCGGCCTGCATGTCATAGAACCAGACGTAATCCGTCGCGCAAGGCTCGCCCTCTTGTGTGTCTGTGCGGGTAAAGAGCAGGATCGCGGTGGAGACGCCTGCATAGGGTTTAAACACGCCAGAAGGCATTTTAATCACGGCGTCTAGCTTATGAGACTCCACGATTAATTTGCGCAGTTCCTTATGCGCCTTGGAAGAGCCAAACATCACCCCATCAGGCACAATCACCGCCGCGCGTCCGCCAACTCTTAGCAAGCGCAAAAAGAGCGCGATAAATAAGAGCTCTGTCTTTTTAGTTTTCACCACGCGCTGTAGGTCTTTGGAGCAGCTCTCATAATCAAGGCTGCCCGCAAAGGGCGGGTTGGCGAGTATAAGGGAGTATTTGCCTTCGTCCTTATCCGTCTCTTCGGCAAGGCTATCACGGTAAGCGATATTGGCGTTCTCCACCCCGTGCAAAACCATATTCATAGAGCCAATACGCAGCATGGTATTATCAAAATCAAAACCGTTAAACATGGTTGAGTTGAAATGCTCCCGCAGCGTGTCATCCAGCAAAACATCAGGATGGTTATTGGTTACATATTCACTCGCCGCGACCAGAAATCCACACGTGCCTGAGGCAGGGTCAACAATAACGTCTTGGGGTGTAGGCGCCGTCAGGGCAACCATAAGCTCAATGATATGGCGCGGGGTTCGGAACTGACCATTCTGTCCCGCACTCGCGATTTTACCGAGCATATATTCGTAAATATCGCCCTTTTGATCTTGCTTTGTATCAAGCGGCAATTGGTCGATAATATCCATGGCCTTGGTCAAAAGCTGCGGCGTTGGAATCCCAAAGCGGGCATCCTTCATGTGTTTGTTGTGGCTACTGCCTTCGGAGGCCATTTTTTGCAGGAACTGAAAGACGAAATTGTCCATGATTTTGAACCGCTCTTCGGCAGCCATATCGCTCAAGTAACTCCAACGTAATTCCTGATAGGATACCGTGATTTTCTTTTGCGGGTCGGTAGGGTCAGGCACATCTTCGACGTAATTACCTTCAGGATAAATTACGCGGGAAAGCTCAGTGCCTAGCATTTGCGCTTTTTCTTCCTCGCGTTTTTGGATTTGATCAAGACGGCGAATAAAGAGCAAATAGGTAATCTGTTCGATAACAGAGAGCGGGTTCGATACACCTCCGCTCCAGAAAGCCTGCCAAAGGCTATCAACCTGCGCCTTAAAATCCCCAGTAACCATACCATTCTCCCGAAAGCGCAATAGACAAAACACTTGCAGGAATTGCAACCGTTTGTTTAGCTGCGGGTAGGATTAGGGGGAGATAATTATGGCCATTCAGCGCAGAACAGTCATCAAGCATTTTAAACAACACCGCGAAGAAGTCATAAAGTACTTCGATCCGTGCCTCACACTCCTAGAAGATGAGTATGATTATGATGTTGTCGTAAGTTATATGTTCTCCAGATTGGAGAACGCTCATAGGGAAATCCTCTATTATGGTATTGTCGTGCGGCATGATGTTTCCACGAAACTAGCCTTTAAAGCTATAGATTTACATGATCTCACCCGGAAAGACTTTAAGGAAAAGTTCTCTAAAGTTTATGGATTTGATATCCCTAAGGCCCTCATTAAAAAGATTGAAAGTGCGGAGGCGGTGCGAGATCGCATTTTGCATGGAAAGAGTCCTGAGACGGGCAAGCGAGCACAAGCTATTTTGGATACATTAGATTATTTTGATGGGCTTGATAGAAAGATATATGACAAAGCTAACATATGGATTGCTGGAGATAGACGAGGAATCAAAGGCGCAAAAACGCCTTTAAGTGATGCGACATCGCGCTGGGTGTTAATCGGAATGGGGCTTACGTTGAGTTAAGCTTGATTCGCATTATACAAACTGTGTTTACTCCGCCTTACGAAACCGTAATCTAACAGAAATTCACCGCATCCCTTCAAAACACGCTCGCATCTGGTGCCTATAGGGTGCCTAGAGCTAAATTTGCCACTTTCGGCGTGAGGCAAAAATCACAAAAAGCATAATGATTTCAGTGAGTTAGTGGTGCCCCCACACGGACTTGAACCGCGGACCCCCTGATTACAAATCAGGTGCTCTACCAGCTGAGCTATAGGGGCACTGGTAATGCTTTTCAGCGAGCGGGGTTTAGCCTTGCGAAACGGTTCTGGCAAGCGTGAACTTGCCAGAATTTTAAAAAAGTTACAGTGGCGTCTTCGCCCTAGATAGCTGTCTAACGAAACCTGTGAGCTTCGATCTAATCTTTTGCGCGAAAGAACCCAAGTGCGGCCCCGGCTAAGCTATAGCCTATGAGCAGATGTGCATAATCAAGCCCAAGCAAATTCCCGGATGAGCCTTGATAAAGCCAATTATAAGCCATGACAGGCAGGGCAAATAATGTTGCAAGTATCGCCCCTTTTATAAGCCCTTTTCCAGCGGAGCGCACATTCGCTTTTTTAAGAAAGAGGGCGATACCTAAAACTTGCGCGAGTGTCAGGAGAAGACCCCAAACAAACATCATAGGACCGAGGGCATCGCTGCGCGCCGTGGCTTGCTCTGCTGTTAGACCAGCATAAGTTAACCACTGCTCGCTAAATAATAGGCCGTAAATCACAAATCCGACCATGTAAAATAAGATTGTCGCTAAGACGATAGCGAGTAGTGAACTTCCGAAAATTTTAGGCATAACCTTCTCCCCTGTATATTTGGCCGTTTTGGCTCTTAAGATTTTTTAGCATATTTTTGCTTTTTGGGCAACTAAGCTGCGAACTGCCTAGAAAATCTGGACTTGCACAACGCGGCATGCGCGCTAGAACGCGCTCATGTCAAAAATTCTAATTACCTCTGCTCTGCCTTATATTAACGGCGTTAAACATCTGGGCAACCTTGCGGGCTCTATGTTGCCGGCTGATGTCTATGCGCGGGCTATGCGCTTGATGGGGCATGAGGTCCTTTATATCTGCGCAACGGATGAGCACGGCACGCCCGCAGAGCTCGCGGCGCAGGCGGTGGATATGGACGTCGCGAAATATTGCGCTCAAATGCATGACGCGCAAAAGCAAGCGGGCGCGCAGTTCAAGCTCACCTTTGATTATTTTGGCCGTTCCTCCGCGCCCAGCAATCATGCGCTCACGCAGCATTTTGCCCATATCCTCGAAGAAAATGGTTTGATCGAAGAACGCGTCTCGCAGCAAGTTTACTCTAAAGCCGATGGGCGGTTTCTCCCGGATCGTTATGTTGAGGGGACATGCCCCAATTGTGACTTTGAGAAAGCACGCGGCGATCAATGCGATAATTGCGGAAAGCTTTTGGACCCGATTGATCTTATCTATCCTTATTCGGCGGTTTCTGGCAGCAAAGATGTTGAGGTACGCGATACCAACCATCTTTACCTTAAACAATCCGCGATGGCTGATGATCTACGCAAATGGGTGAACGCAGCACAAGGCTGGCCGCCTCTTGCGACTTCTATCGCGCTGAAATGGCTTGATGAAGGCCTGCGGGACCGCGCGATTACGCGGGATTTGAAATGGGGCATCCCCGTTACGAATAAAGACGGAAGTCCGCGCGATGGCTTTGACGGTAAAGTCTTCTATGTCTGGTTTGATGCCCCCATTGAATATATCGCCGCGACGCAGGATTGGGCCTCTGAAACAGGAGGGGACTGGGAGAGCTGGTGGCGCACTGATAAAGGGGCGGACGATGTTCAATATGTGCAGTTCATGGGTAAGGATAATGTCGCTTTTCATGCCCTGTCTTTCCCGACCACAATTATTGGGTCAGGAGAACCTTGGAAATTAGTTGACCAAATCAAGGCCTTTAACTGGGTGACCTGGTATGGCGGCAAGTTCTCGACCTCTGAAAAGCGCGGCGTCTTTATGGACCAAGCGCTGGATATTGCCCCCTCTGATTATTGGCGCTGGCACTTAATTGCCAATGCGCCAGAGGGCAATGACGCGGCCTTCACATGGGAAGAGTTCCAAGCTAGCGTCAATTCTGATTTGGCCAATGTGCTGGGCAATTTCGTCAACCGCATTACGAAATATTGCGTTGGTAAATTTGACGGCAAAGTCCCGGATGGCGGGCAGGCGGGCGAGGCCGAAGCGTGGCTTATCACTGAGCTTCAAACCCGCATCCCACAGCTCATAAGCTTTTACGAAGCGCGCGAATTTCGCAAAGCTATGGCTGAGACCCGCGCCATTTGGGCGGCGGGAAATGAATATCTGACCCAAGCCGCGCCATGGACGCATTATAAAACCGATGTTGACCAAGCCGCGATTGGCGTGCGCTACGGCCTTAATCTCGTGACGCTTTTCGGCATTCTGGCCCAGCCTATTATCCCTGATGCGGCCGAGAAAATACTTGGTGCGATGAATATCCCAGAGTTGAACCGCACATGGAATTTTGGCGACGCAGACGGCATAGCCAGTTTAGTTGACGCGCTCCCGATTGGCCTAGAAATTTCTGCGCCAGAGGTTCTCTTCACAAAGATAGAAGACACAGATATCGCCGAGTGGAGCCAGAGATTTGGCGGCGGCGAGAGCTAAGCCTTTGCACCCTTTCGCGAAAGTATAACGGCCACGCCTAAAAGGACGAAGCCAATAATGGCCCCATATCCAATCATGGGCGCCTCTGCCGTATTGATAAGTTGCTCATAAGCGAGCCATGCAAGGCCCCATAAAATCGGGAAAGCATAGGCTAGGTTTCCGCCGCTCTTAGGTATGATGATAACCGCAAATATCAAGGCCGCAATGAGGCCTATAATATTGGGCATAATAATGGGCACAGAGCTACCAAAACTTCCCGCAATAATCGGTGTCCAATTTAAAAATATCGCGATAGAGGTCCAGCCCGCAATTAGGCTTATCGGGCCTAAGGCCCAAAATCTCTCGGCGCGGCTCAGCTCATCTTTTCGCGCCGTTAAAATTAACATGGCTTTGACGAGACAATAAACCGCCGGAATAAATATCAAAGCGGTCCCCCAAAGCAATAAACCGGGCGGCGCAAAGGTGGATATTAACGCCCAGCCGCACACAGCGGAAAAGCCTATGCCCGTCCACCACCCGCACTCTCGAAAAACCGCCCGCGTTTTATTGACCGCTTTGGCTTGGATATAGGCGTAACCCAAACAGCCAACAAAGATAGGAAACCATATCGCAAAGGCGGCGCCAAAGGGAACGAGCAAGCTATCATTGATATCAGAAAACTCTTTGGCGGTGCGGCCTACATCTATGATCTGGGGCAGGGTAGAGAGGACCCACATGAGCGGCGCGGCCAAGAGATTTAGGAATTGACGGGATGTATCGGATTTAAGTGTCATATAATAGTTACGCTCTAAGCTGATCAGGGGATGACCTTTAACGCAGCATAGACGGTTCTGTGCTGCAAACAGACTCGGATTTTAAAAAAATCCGCTAAAAGAACGCCTTGGTTGATTTTTTCATTTGGAAAAATTCAAATAGGACAGTCCGCAGAGTCAGGTACCCTGATGGATACCAAAGATTTTTTAATGTTTTACAAGGCACTGACCCTGCGGCGATGATTTTAGAATAACGGCACTAGGTAATCCCGAAGTCTGAGCGGTACGATGGCTGTCGCCACCTGACCCAGCCGGTCTGGCTTCCACGTTACAATGACCCGGCACTTATTGGGTCGTAACCCCCAATCGCTCAGTCTCACCGTCCAATTGATAACAAACCTACGCGTTAGTCTGTCCACACAATCGAAACTTAATATTATCGGGGATGGTTTCCCGACAATGAACAAAATATAGACCCGCTTTTGATAGCGTGGATTAATCTCTTTGTTTTTTTGATAAGTGATTGAATTGGCATAGAAATAATTTGAAATTTATGAGGATTAGTTGTGGCTTGCGAAGCAAACGCAACAGAGTTCATTTTTTTAATTGTCATCCCGGCCATGAGCCGGGACCCATCCATAAACACGGTATTTGTCGTTAGGTCCCGGCGCGAGGCCGGGATGACAATATTTTAGTCACACCGTATTTTAGTCACACCGCTGTAAGTCGCAGACTTACCCGGTGCCCATACCTTGAAAGCCAACACTTATTATAAAGCCTGAGATATGGATACCGGGCGTCTCTCACGAGCCGCGTCGGTATGACAGTGACGAGGACAGCAATTCTTATCGATTACCGCATCAAGTGCGGTAATGAGGGATAGGTGGTACGTTTGCTTATAATTTTGCTAAAGGGCTTTAGGTTTATATTTATCGTTTTATGCTTAAAGGCCCTATGTCTTTTGAAACAGAATTTCTTTCGGCGAGTGCAGATTTTACCGCGTGGTGTAAGACGGCTTTGGCCTATTGGGCCGAACATGGCTGTGACCCGCGCGGCGGGGCTTATGAGCATCTCTTTATGGACGGTTCGCCTGATGCGGATCATTTGCGGCGTGTGCGGGTGCAGGCGCGCTTTGTTTATGTCTATGCCCATGCCGCTGACCTTGGATGGTATGACGGTCAAGACACCTGTGATCATGTCTGGAGATTTTTAACGGGGCCGGGATTTGCGGGCGGTGATTTTATTGGAAATGGGCCAAAAGGCTGCGCCCATTTGGTGACAGGCACAGGCGCTATGCATGATGATATGCGCGATACTTATGCCCAAGCCTTTGTCCTGCTGGCGGGGGCGTGGCGTTATAAGGCCTTTGACGATCAAGCGGCCTTAAAGGTGGCGGAAGATACGCTCAAATATCTTGATAGCCATGTGAAGGCGGATAATGGCGGTTGGTATGAAGCTCTGCCCGCGCCTGTTTCAAAACAGCGCCGCCAAAATCCGCATATGCATTTATTTGAATCCTTTCTGGCGCTTTATGAGCTGACAGGGCAGGCGACATATCTGGCCCGCGCGGATGAAATGTTCGTGCTTTTTGAAGCCTATTTCTTTGACGCAGAGCGCAAAGCTTTGCTTGAGTTTTTTAATCCTGATTGGTCGCCCGAAAATGGTGATGGCGGGCCAACGGAACCCGGGCATATGATGGAATGGTGCTGGCTCTTACGGGTCTATGAGCGTCTCTCTGGCAAGAATATGGACGCATATGCCAATGCGCTTTTTGAGGGCGGGATGGATTACGGCCTGAACCCGAAACTCGGACTTTTATGTGACGCGGTGGAGCTAGATGGTCGCCCGTCAAAACCGACCCTGCGCAGTTGGCCGCAAACAGAACTTATCAAAGCCTCAGTCGCGCAAGCGGCTGCGGGGCAGACTAAGTATTTTGAGGATGCGACCAAAGCGATTAGAGCGCTGATGACATATTATCTGGATGTGCCCGTCAAAGGCGGCTGGGCTGATCAACTCGACCCCGACGGCCACATCATTTCCAAGGTCATGCCGACCAGTACCTTTTATCATCTCTTCTGCGCCGCCGCCGAGGCAGATAAATTGGCTCAGAGTTTGGGGTAGAAGCGTGAGTCATGAAACTCATCAAGTTATGGGATATCAACTCTCGTAATTCCATAATTGGTTATCAGCTTCAATTCTCCTAACGACTTCTTCGGCACGCTTCACCGTGTCATCACTAAAAGATAAACCCATGTGATCGGTCTCAATGTTTACAAGGTAGTCAACAACAGTCTTTTTAGGTACTTCGCGTTTAAGCATACCAGCTGCTTTTAACATGTAGCTATCATATTCATCTGCATAGGGAGTTTCTTCCCAAGTTTGGTTGCTTTCTAATAACCCAATCGGGTCCCAAGTTGACCAACCAATATCCCTTAAGCGGGATAAGCGTATTTTTGGACGTTGTGTCATTTTAAAAGCATACACGAAATATGCTCATGTCGCCATTTTTACTAATCCTTCTAAACCCAATACTCACTCATGCGCTGAATGACCCAGAACATGGCGATGGTTGAGAGGCCATAGGCCAAGAGCGTTTCTGATGTCCTCAGTAGGTCCTTACTCGCTCTGGCGATAAGGGCGAGGATGATAATGCCGATAGCGATAATCGCGAATTGGCCGAGCTCTACACCAAGATTAAATAGCAGAAGCGCAAGAAGTTCTGTGCCTTTGGGCAGGCCGATTTCCGAGAGCGCGCTGGCAAAGCCGCAGCCATGGATAAGGCCGATGAGAAAGCTAATCAGATAAGGGCGCTGCGTCGCAAGGCTCCTCTGGCCGCGTTGTTTGCGCATAATCTCAACCCCCAGCAAGACAATACTGGCAGCTATCAAGATTTCGACGGGGCGAATAGGAATGGTCAGCCATCCAAAGGCGGCTAGACCCAGCGTAATGGAATGGGCGAGGGTGAAGGCGGTGGCCACGCCGATAATTTGCCGCCGCGTGACCAGTAAAATCAGGCCCAAGACAAAGAGCAAATGATCCCAGCCATAAATAATATGTTCAACGCCAATCCATAAATATTGCCCCGCCGCGCTGCCTGTTTTTTCGCCCAGTTCAAAGCGCGGGGCTTCGGGTTTAATCAGGGCGGAGCGGCTTTCGCCCGACAGATAGGTAATTTGCGCGAACACATCGGTCAGCGTGCGCTCTAATCCGGGTAGGCTTATCACGCCCTCGGTCAGGGAGCAAAAGACGCCGCGCTGCTCTATTACTGTGCCGCCTTGGCGCGTGAGCGTGCTATGCCCCACCGTGCAGGCCTCATCAAATGTCGGCGTGATTTTAAGGCGCTTGCCTTCCAGCACGGGCTGTTTCCAGACCATGTTAAACTGCCCGGGGGCGGTTTCGGTTAGGCTGAGGAAAGCAGGGCGCACTTCATGAGCAAAGGCGGTCAGAGACGCCAGGCACCACAGCAATATCGAGGCGAGGAGAAGGCGCATTATTCGGCGTCTTTCACTTTGCTCTCTTGCGCTTCGTCGTCTTGCGTCTCGACGTCTTCGACGACAACTTTATATTTCTGGATTAAATCTTTCAGGCGCTGTGTATTGGCCGCGCGCTGGCTTTCATCTTGCCATTCGCGAATAACGGCGGCGCGCACATCTTCGAGCTTAGGCACGATTTTGGGCGTGGTGGCATCTATGCGGACCAAATGCCGTCCAAAGGCCGAGTCAATTGGGCCTTGCCAGCCCGTGGTTTCGGCGTTGAACACGCCCGCCGCGAAGTCTGCGCCAAAGAGGCGGCTGACATCAATTGTCGACAGGCGGGTGAATTCGCGCTTGAGCATGAAGGGGTCGCCAAGGCTTTCCCAATCAGCCTCATCGACAATGCCTCTGACCTTTTCAAGATTTACATTTAAGTTTTTACCGTGCTTTTCGGGACTAAAATAGATGTGAGAGAAACTGCGCGTTTCGGGTTTGACGAATTTATTGACATTGGCGTTAAACCACGTCTCTAGCGTGGCCTCATCGGGCTGTTTGGGCGGGTCAACATCTTCGATCATGAAGCGCATTTTCTGGGCGAGGCGACGGCGGATAATCGTATCATCATCACCAAGGCCCATACGGCTCGCCTCGCGCATCAAGGCCTGTTCCTCGACATAGGCAAAGAGCAGGGCTTGCAGGTCTTCATCTGTCGGCTGGCGGCGGTTCTCGCCCGCAAATATTGTCGCTTGGCGCTCCATCTCATCGGGGCTGACCGTGATTGTGTAATCCGCCTTTGAGACATGGCGCTGCCAAAGAGAATGGCCTGCGAAGAGCAGACCACCGAGAATTATAAAATGAACGAGAGGTTCACGAAAAAGATGTTTCATTATTCGCCTAGTTAGTTGCTGGGATTATACCAGATAGGAGAGGTGTAGGCCCGTTCTTGCAATGTGGGCTGCAAATCAGGATGGCGCTCAACACCTGCTTTTAACGCGTCCCATGTGCTCCAGCGGCATGTGGGGTTCTCTAAAACGCGCACATAATAGCTAGCCGCCATTTTGGGATCAAAATCTGGATCTTGCCACAGGGTTTTAAGCTCAGGCGCGCCTTTATCCGCCGAGATAGAGCAATCGCTCAGATCAACGCTTGCGCCATTATCGGGACAGCGATGGGTGCTTGGGTCAACAGCGCCGCCATCAGAACAGGCGATGTCATAAAGCATTTCTTTGGCGGAGGTACCATCATGCCAGACTTTGACCATTTGCAAGCGCTGCAAGGGCGCATTACGCGGATCGCGCATCGCCCAAACGAGGAAGCTTGGCGCGGTGTCAGATGCAGCCAAGTCGCCGCCCATCGGTACGCCGCCCGCATAGGCTTTGGCGACCATATCGGTGTCATCTAGAAGGCTGGCGTCATAATTATATCCGCCAAACATGCGCACCTTCATGCGCGGGCCAGATGTGGCATAGGTTTCTTTGCGCGCCATGCCGTCATAAATGGCTTCGCGCGTGTTTTCTTCAGCCCAGACAGCGGCAAGACCAGAGGCCCCCCATTTGCTAAACCAGTTTTCTGCATTGGGGTCGCGCTTGACGCCTTCCCAGCTTTTCGCCCCGCCTGGCGGGACAGAACCGCGGCCTTCTGCGGTGCCGTCGAGAATACCGACCTTGGACCAGTAATCTTTTTCATCAAAAGCCCCACCCACAACATGGGAGTCAGACGCGCCGATAAGACCAAATTTGTAAGGGTTTGTGCCTGTTGTTTTTTCAAAGGCCAGACCATTGGCAAGGGCTTCACGGATATAGCTGCCTTTGATTTTAGAGACGACTTCTGAGCTGAGCAGCAGCTCATAGATCTCAAAATTAGCCCACTCATCATTTGGGCTTAGCGCTGGATGTGTTTCCGATGTGCCTTTAACTTGGGTCATCTCAACAATAGGTTCGTTCTTGATACGCTGCGCGGTATAGGCTGTGTCAAACTCCTCTCCGTAATATTTTTTCGCAGCGAACATTTCACCGTCAGACACATTGGAGTTATGCGGGATGGCCATGACCTCACGCCCTTCGGCGCGCTGACCATCCATCCATGTCCAAAGATCTTCTGGATTGATTGAGTCCAGCGTGGAGAATAAACGCTTCGGCGCGGCGTCTTTGAAGACAACGTTCCTATGCAGGTTACCGCCAATAAAGCTATTATCGCCGCGCCCCTGCGTGGAGACCGCTGTATATTCATAGGCCGCAAAGGTCGTCAGCTTGCCCGGCGTATAATGTTTGTCGGCGGTCGCAACCGCGTTTTGCCATGTGCTGTCAATTATTTCGCGATCATAGATTTCTTCATAAGGCACGCCGCTACGCACAGAGCCGCCAATTTTACCAAAGGCAGCTGTAATAGCGGCAGGATCTGTCCCAAACATGCCTTGCGCAATTTCGAGCTTGGAGAGGGGGCTATCGGGATTATTGAGCTGGGGCAGGATACCCATATAGGCCCCGTGATCGGTCGCGGCGACAAAATCAAGTGGGTCACCGCCGATTTTAATATCAAAGCCCGAGGGGTGACGTACGCTCTCGCCCTTGGCAAAACGATAGACATCATCAGGCGTGCTACGCACATTAAAGATATAAGCATCAAAACTATTTTTCGTATGGATATGAAGGTCCCCGAAATATACGTTTTTATTGGCGTCATATCCTGCCGTTTTAGTCCCGTCTGTGAGGGCGTTATCGACCATTTCTTTTGCCGTATCGCTCACCTTATCCGTCATTTTTTCAGATGGGGTACAAGACGCAATTCCAAGCGCGACAAGGCTTGTGCTAAATATCAGGCAGGCCTTTAGGCTATTAAGTGCTGTTTTCATCAAATTTCCCCTTTAATTTTGTTTCAAATTCGCACTGATTAGATACAATGTCAAAGCATGATGGCTCGAAATAGAGAAAACATATAATGCTGGTTGAACTTATTTATACAAGTGTGCCCGCAACTGAAACGGTCGATGTTAAGGCCATTCTTGAAGTTGCTCGCCGTAAAAATGCGAAATTAGACATTACCGGTATGCTTTGTTTTGACGGAAAGATGTTCATTCAGCTTTTAGAAGCTGAGGAGGCTGTCATAGATGCGCTTTATGGGGCTATTGAGCATGATAAGCGGCATAAAGATATAGAACTTTTACACCGCGGAAAGATTTCAGAAAGAAGCTTTGATGATTGGTCAATGGCTTATGAAAACATCCCAATGGGTATGCTAGAAACTCTAAGTGAGCGCATAGGCGTTATGAGTATGACCGAAGCCGGAAATGAAGTTGCAGCCATTGGCGAGAGTTTTGGCGATCGTTTATTTGGCCTCTTCCCGCAGCAAAACTAGCGCGGCGCGCGTTTTGCGAGAATTCTCTGTAATGTACGGCGGTGCATATTAAGCCGCCTTGCTGTCTCAGACACATTCTTACCACAAAGCTCATAAACACGCTGAATATGTTCCCAGCGCACACGGTCGGCCGACATCGGGTTTTCAGGCGGCTCTGGTGCTGCGCCTTGTGTGGCGAGCAGTGCTTTGCAAACATCATCTGCATCAGCGGGCTTAGCCAGATAATCAACTGCGCCGCGTTTTACCGCGGAAACGGCCGTCGCTAAATTACCATAGCCCGTTAGCATGACCATCTTACAGTCAGGGCGTGTTTCGTGAATTTTATCAATGACATCCAGCCCATTGCCATCTTCAAGGCGCATATCCAATACGGCGAAAGCAGGCGGATTAGATTGGGCGACCGCTTTGGCTTCTGCCACGGTTTCAACAAGCTGTACCGTAAAGCCGCGATGTTCCAGCGCGCGTCCAAGACGATTACGAAAAGGTCCGTCATCATCTAATATCATTAGGGTATTGTCTTCGGGGATGTTGTAGTCGGTCATGATTATTCCTCTACTCTCATACGTATATAAAGGCAATCAGGCTTTATTTCTAGAGAAATAGCTCTGTATTTTTGCGTGGCCAGACTATGCGGATTTGCGCCCCTCCAAGCGGACTATGGCCGAAATTGACCTTGCCGCCTGTGCGTTCAATCAATGTTGTTGCGATAAAAACGCCAAGACCAAGCCCCCCTGCAAGCTCATCGACCTGTTTGGGTCGGCTGCGTTTGCTGACATAAGGTTGGCCCAGACGGCCTTTAATTGTCGGGTCAAAACCCGCTCCATTGTCATCAATATTGACGGTCAATTTTTGTTCGTCCCAGCTCCCGTTAAGTTCAACGGTGTCTTTGGCAAAATCGACTGCATTTTCGATGAAGTTTTTAAGCCCATATAAAAGTTCTGCTTGCCGCCGCAGGGTTGGAGCCGCGCCTTCGCCTCTTAGATTAATAGAAATATCTTTGCCAAATGTGATGTAGGGCTCAGCAGCTTCTTCGAGCAAATCTTCAAGGGAGAGACTGTCATGTATAGCGTCACCTTCATCGCCGCGCATAGAAAGCTGCTCAAGAATATCGCGGCATCGTTTTGCTTGGGTAAGCATAAGCGCCGCGTCTTCACCCAAAGGTGTCTTGGGGTCGAGTTCGCGCGACATTTCTTTTGCGGTGACTTGGATGGTGGCCAAAGGGGTGCCAAGCTCATGTGCTGCGGCGGCGGCCATGCCGCCAAGGGCTGAAAGTTTTTGCTCATGGGCAAGGACAGCCTCTGTTGCCGCCAAAGCGTCTGACATATTCCTGCTTTCACGGGTCACGCGCCATGCATAGAGTGAGGTAAAAGCGCTGCCGACTAAAATCGCTATCCAGACACCGACCCGGAAAGTAAAAGGCAGAGTGAAACTACCTACGGGGTCCCATGGCAGAGGTTGGAAGGTAAAAAGAAGCGCATAAGATAATCCCGTGGCCAAGAAGCCAAGCGTGAAAAGAACCTTTTTGTTCAAAGTCGTCGCGCTTGTTACAACGGGGGCCAAAATAAGAAGCACAAATGGATTGCTCATGCCGCCAGTCATCCAAAGCAGCGCCGCGAGCTGTAATAAATCAAACCCAAGCTGCATGCCCGCCTCGCGGTCGCCGACGCGGCGATCAAGCTCATAAGCTGATGTTGTCACGATGTTTACGAGAACGCTTAACGCAATAATCGCAATACACGGCCATACGGGATATTGGTATTCTAATACTTGTGAGACTATTAAAAGCGCCGTTGTTTGTCCAAAAATTGCCGCCCATCTGAGTTGAACCAAGGTACTACGCCGCAACTGTCCCGAAGTGTTTGCGCGAAGTTTGAAAGGTGCGTCAGATGGTAACTTGACGGGAGCGGCCTCTATATCCAAGTCTGGTGTAGTTGATATTTCTAGCGATGTCATAACGCCATTATAGAGACGAGATAAGCCATATGAAAGCCATGATAAATTTAATGATGTCCGCCTTGTTTATTTTAGGGCTAGCGAGTTGCACTGAACCCACAGCGCGGGTGGGTAAAACAGTGGTTTCAGGTGAGGCCGATATTGGCGGCGACTATATGCTCGTTAATCAAGACGGCATTATCCAAACTCAGGCTACTTTTGAGGGTAAGCCGCAATTGATTTATTTTGGGTTTTCATATTGCCCTGATATATGTCCGACCGCTTTGCAAAAAATGGGCGCTGTACAGGCCCAGCTGGACCGTAAAGCAGACAAGCTAAATTACATTTTCATTAGTGTGGACCCTGAACGTGATACACCAGAAAGCCTCAAGCTTTATGTCACGGCCAATGGTTTCCCTGAGAATCTAACAGGGTTGACGGGCACGCAGGCGCAAATTGATGCGGCCAAGGCAGCCTTTAAAGTTTATTCTCAGAAGGTGAAAACACCAGACAGCGCCGCTGATTATACCGTTGACCATTCAGATATTATTTATTTTATGGACGATACGGGAACGTTTCTGGATATTTTTACAGGACGCTCTTCGGTTTTGGACATTTCATCACGTATCAAACAGTATCTTAAGACGGGAGCTTAATTTACCTATTAGCTCCAGGTATCCATTTCACATCGCTTTGGCCTTGGTCATTGCACCAACGCGCCGCAACGAAAAGAAAATCAGATAATCTGTTTAAATATGTTAGCGCGGCAGGGTTGACGGGTTGCTCGGAAGCCAGTGCCACACAGACACGTTCAGCGCGCCGGCAGACTGTGCGGGCTTGATGTAAATAGGCTGCGGGCGGGGAGCCGCCGGGAAGAACAAAGCTTGTCAGCGGTTCAAGGTCAGCATTTAAGGCATCAAGTTCTGTTTCAAGCCGCGTAGATTGTTCGTCCACCATACGCAGGGCGTATTCGCTATCGATTTCACCGTCGGCGGGCAATGGGGTTGCGAGGTCTGCGCCAAGATCAAAAAGATCATTTTGAATTCGCGCCAACATATCATCGAGGCGGCGGCTTTCCAAGTTTAGACGCACGAGGCCTATAACACTATTTGTCTCATCAACATCACCATAGGCCCGCACGCGAATATCGTTTTTAGACAGGCGTGAGCCGTCAACTAATCCTGTTGTGCCGTCATCCCCTGTACGGGTGTAGATTTTATTGAGTTTTACCAATTATTGGCCCCGTTGCTTGGCTTGGATATAGACAGTTAAGAGTAAAAGGAGAACAGCGGCGGCTTGACCAACGACGCGGCGGCGCATCCATGTATTAGAGAGCTCACGCGCGGCTTCGGTTTTCCCGCCCATATTCTTTGCGCCCATGATAAGGCTGAGTAATACAAAGAGAAAAGCAAGCGCCGTCAATATCCAGAGAATAAGCATAGTCGAAATCCTTAAGTCGCGCCATTTGTAAACCAGAAGAGCGCTGTTTCATAGGCTAATACGCGAGGGCAAAGATAAAGGATGTGCGCTATTTCGCCACGAAGAAAAGCGTTTAATCAAAGTCGCGTATTTTCCCCCGAGATGATTTTATGGCGCTGCGTTCGGCCTTTTTCTTAAGGCGGCGTTTGACTGCCCCGTAGCTTGGCTTTGTGGGGCGGCGATATTTGGGAACATGCAAAGCTTTTTTGAGAATATCTTGGAGCCTGTCTAAGGCTTCGGCTTTATTTCGCTCTTGTGTACGGTGGTTTTGGGCTTTGATAACGATAATGCCGTTATCACTAATGCGCTTGTCACGGAAATTCATGAGACGCGCCTTATGACCTTCTAAAAGCGAAGAGGCTTGAATATCAAAACGCAAATGGATGGCGGAAGAAACTTTATTGACATTTTGCCCGCCCGGTCCCTGAGCGCGTATCGCGCTCATCTCGATCTCAGAGAGAGGAATAGAAAGGTTAGGCTTTATGACAAGCCTATTGATCTCAGAATTATGAGATGGAGGCGGTTTCATGGGAAGGTTTCAACGTCGTGCGTTTAGACGGCTTTGGGCCTGGTTGGGGCTGATGCATTTCAATATTAGCTTGCAGGACATCTGGGGTTGAAAGATCAACATTTTCTAATATGGAAGATGTATAAACAGCTTCATTGACCTTATTAATTGTTCCCATCAAATGCTTGCGCAGGGTTGTTGTGATTTTTGTACTGGGAATGCGTTCCAAATATATCCAAAGCGTGTATTCTAGGGCGTAATCCCCCGCATTTGTCAGAGCCCATTCAAAGGGTGCGTTTTCATTGATTTTGACATTGTCATTTTCTTTGCAGCTCTCTTCCGCGCCCAAGAAAAGTTTATCGATTGTCTCTTTAAATTCGGCGAGTTGGGATGCGCGATCATCTTTGCTGCCTGTAAATTTAGGATATCCGATTTTATAAGTTAGTGCCTGTCTTACACCCTTGGTGCTGGCCACGCGGCTAAGGTTATCAACACGGTGGCTGGTAAATAAGCTATTGCGCATAAGGGTGCGGTGATTATTACGAATGTCATAAAGAATGACATAGATTAATGTGACGCGGCTAATGACATATTCATTTGCGTGTCCATCAATGACGACTACATCTCCATCTTCTATGCTTTCACTATTGAGTATAATGAGACCGCTAATAATGTCAGGGGCCCAGACGCTACTGGTAAAGGCAAGAAAGGCCATAAGTAGTCCAAATATTCCTGTTGTTTCCAAAAGACTATTTGCGCCCCAAATCATAATCAGCGCATAAATTGTTGTTACAACAATAATGACAAGAAGGATAAGGTTGACGAGGCGCGTACTATAAGTTTCGCTATAAATTTTCTTTTGATCGACCATGCGTTCACGGCCAAATCTTTTCTTGGATAATGTACCCAAGAAACTAAAGGCAATCATACCCGCATAAATAACCATCAGGCTATAACCGAGATTGATAAAATAATGACGATAATTACTGCTTGTCCCTGATAGGACCAAGTCAAGAATATGAAGCAATAAGACAAAGATATTCAGGGCTCTGAAAATTTTTATCTTAGACTCATTATTCTGATCTGGCGCTATCAAATTTAACAGCGGTCGCGCCAAAAGGAACAGGGTGATATTTAAAAAGAAAATAAACCCGTGGCCCAGCCATTGGGTTTGGGTTAAATCCGGTAAGATATTTTGTAAAATGTCCACACGCAAACTTTAAGGGCTTTGGGTAATTAATCCAGTCATAAAGCAGTCAATTATAATCGTGAAATAAACCCGACCAGATTTACAGCAATAGTTAGACCTATTGATATCAATAGCATGGCTTTCCAAGGAAAGAAGACACGGACTTTAGGTGTGCTTGGGTCAACTCTATTCTCATGCGACTCCTGCATTTTATCAACAATTTTGCGCTCTGCCTTGGCCGCTGCATTTGGAAATAATGCGGGTAGTAAGTTAAGGGCGAGGGTCAAGATAAACGAGCCGATAAGAGAGGTGAGAAGAAAGCTTTTCATAGGGCTTCTTAGCATAAAAAAGCCCGCCGTAAGGGCGGGCTTTGAAATGGTTTTTTCGGTAGCTTATGTCATTTTGCGTTCGAAGTTTTCAGCAATGGCTTCGAGGTAACCTGTTGTTGTGAGCCAACCTTGTTGGTCGCCCACAAGAAGTGCCAGGTCTTTGGTCATTTGACCGCCTTCGATGGTATCGATAACGGTTTTTTCGAGGCCTGTAGAAAATTTCATAAGCGCTTCATTATCGTCAACTTTGGCGCGGTGGGCGAGGCCGCGTGTCCATGCAAAAATAGAGGCCGTTGAGTTCGTCGATGTGCTCTCGCCTTTTTGGTGGTTGCGGTAATGACGTGTCACCGTGCCATGCGCCGCTTCAGCTTCCATTGTTTTGCCATCAGGTGTGAGCAAGAAAGATGTCATGAGGCCCAAAGAGCCAAAGCCCTGCGCAACCGTATCGGACTGAACGTCGCCGTCATAATTCTTACAGGCCCAGATATATCCACCAGACCATTTCATCGCTGCTGCGACCATATCGTCAATAAGACGGTGCTGATATTCTCCGCCAAATTCTGCGAACTTATCCGCGAACTCATTATCATAGACTTCTTGGAAGAGATCTTTGAAGCGCCCATCATATTTCTTCAAGATGGTGTTTTTGGTAGACAGGTAAACAGGCCATTTGCGCGTAATGCCGTAATTAAATGAAGCGCGCGCGAAATCACGTATAGATTGGTCAAGGTTATACATACCCATGGCGACACCAGCTTCCGGGAAATCAAAGACTTCTTCTTCGATTTTCTCGCCGTTCTCGCCTTCCCATTTCATAGTTAGCTTGCCTTTGCCCGGCACAAGGAAGTCAGTGGCTTTATATTGATCCCCAAAGGCATGACGGCCAATAACGATAGGCTGAGTCCAGCCCGGTACAAGGCGCGGCACATTTGAGCAGATAATCGGCTCACGGAAAACAACGCCGCCAAGAATGTTTCGGATGGTGCCATTTGGGCTACGCCACATCTTCTTGAGGTCAAATTCTTCGACGCGCTGCTCATCAGGCGTAATGGTCGCGCATTTAATGCCGACATTGTGCTTTTTGATGGCGTTGGCGGCATCAATCGTGATTTGGTCATTTGTGGCGTCACGGCTTTGGATTGACAAATCATAGTCCAAAAGCTCGATATCTAGATAAGGCAGAATAAGCCGTTCTTTAATCATATCCCAGATGATACGTGTCATCTCATCGCCATTCATGTCGACGACTGGATTATTTACCTTGATTTTAGCCATAATTACCTCTGTAAGCGGTCAGATTTCTTGATTTGGCGCGGTCTAACACCCGTAGGCATATTTTAAAAGAGTGAAGATGGGAAAAACAGTCAAAGATCAGCTTGGCCGTATTGTAAATTCTAAAGATGAGGGGAGGCCCCCCGCCGTTATCCTCGTCAAAACGCAATTAGGCGAGAATATTGGCGCGGCTTGCCGGGCTATGTTGAATTTTGGCCTGACGGAACTTCGCTTGGTCGCCCCGCGCGATGGCTGGCCGAATCCGGCAGCGGACGCGATGGCGGCAGGCGCGCTACCCGTCCTTCAGCAAGCGAAAGTGTATGAGACGACGGCTGAGGCCGTGGCTGACCTTAAATATGTTCTGGCTGCAACGGCGCGGCGTAGGGAAATGGAAATCCCAGTGATCGGGACGGATGATGTTGGCCCTGCTTTACGGGCTTATGCTAGAGAGAATACGGCGACAGGCATTCTATTTGGGCCGGAAAAGGCTGGTCTGACCAATGCCGATGTTGTTTTGGCAGATGCGATTTTGACCTATCCTATAAACCCTGCCTTTCAGTCCTTGAATTTGGCACAAGCTGTCAATGTCTTTGCTTATATCTGGGCCAGTGCAGAAGGCGCGCCTCCGCCAGAAATATTCCCAAAAGACATAGGAACTATCGCGCAAAGAGAAGATTTAATCAGAATGTTTGAACATCTTGAGGATGAACTCACCATTGCGGGCTTCTTTTTTCCGCATGAAAAGCGGGCCTTAATGTCGCAAAATATCCGCGCCCCCTTTACGCGGGCCAAATTAACCGCTCAAGAAGTCAAAACCATGCGCGGCATTATCAAAGCCCTCGCCAAAGGGCGCGGACGCGGGCAAAAGCCCTAAAATAAGAGTAGAAGGCTATATAACTATGAAATATCTTGGGTATCTCCTGATTTTCGCCTGCTTTTTGGCAGGATATAACGCCATTCATATCGGCGTTGTTGCGGTTTCAGCTGTTTTAGGAACTATAATTTTCGCCTCTCAGCGCCGCCGCGCGCTAAAAACACAGGTGCATGCCCCTGATCAAAATATGATCCTAGATGGCGCTTTTTTGCTGATTTTACAGCTGCTCATTATGTTTACACTATATATACTAGGGTGGTTCATGGCCAATAAGACAGATTTTGGATAAACTACAATTTACTCATTGATAGTTTTGAATCCCGATGTTTGCGTAAGGCATCATAGCTATAAATAAAAATACCTACCCATATGAAACTAAAGCACAAAGCATGCGCTAAAGTGAAGCTTTCACCGAAATAGAGACCACAGCCAAATTGAAGCGTTGGCCCGATATATTGAAGAATGCCTAGGGTCGAGAGGGTCATGCGCCGCGCGGCGAAGGCAAAGGCGAGGAGCGGTAGAACGGTTATCGGCCCTGCCAGCATTAACAGGATGTCAGTTTGGGTGCCAAGTTGGCCAAATTGTAATTGCCCTGTTTTCGATAGCCATATCATGAAAGCGAGAGCTGGAATTATCAATAAGATTGTCTCAATGAAGAGGCCCGGCATCGCGCCAATGTCAACTTGTTTTCTGATAACACCGTAACAGGTAAAGCTGATGGCAAGGAGAAATGAAATTATCGGAAAAACTCCGCCATACGCCGTTAAAATTAAAACCCCTATAAGGGCCATTAGAATAGAAAGTCCTTGAAGGCGGGATAGTTTATCTTTGAAAAATACAACGCCGACCAAGACATAAATGAGAGGGTTGATATAATATCCGAGGCTACCTTGAAAAATTTGGTCTTGTTGGATGGCCCAGATGTAAATGCCCCAATTTATGGCGAGTGAGATCGCCGCAAGCGCCAATAAGGCGACTGTTTTAGGTTTTTTTAAAGCTGCCCATACATCAGGAATTTGCCGTCTGAGTAAGATAATAAGCAGTCCGAAGGGAACGGACCATAACACACGATGGGCAACCATTTCCGTTGCAGGTACCATGCGGGTTAAAACGAAATAGATCGGAAACGCGCCCCAAATTGTATAGGCGATAATTCCAGCGATGATGCCAGCTTTATCGTCGGAATTTTTTTTATCGTTTAAAACGGGGCTCATAATTGCGCTTGTCATAGAGGCGGTGAGGCTGCAATCAAATTCGCATCTTATTGAACCAAAATTGGCTTGACTTGATGGCCCAAGCTTGTAGATAGCGCTGTTTATACGGGTGGGTGTGGTGCCGCCGTTGTAATCGCGATTGGAATAGTCCAGTCAGCCGGCCCACGCTAAGAAGAAGAGTAAACACGCATGTCTAAGCGTCATTCCACAAAATATAAAATTGATCGCCGTATGGGCGAAAATATCTGGGGTCGTCCGAAGTCTCCAGTAAATAAGCGTCCTTATGGGCCAGGCCAGCACGGTCAAAACCGCCGGAGTAAACTATCTGATTTCGGTACGCAGTTACGCGCGAAACAAAAGCTCAAAGGCTATTATGGTAACATTACGGAAAAACAGTTCCGCCGTACCTATGATGAAGCAACGCGCCAAAAAGGTGATGCCTCAGAAAATCTGATTGGTCTTTTAGAGCGCCGCCTAGATGCTGTTGTGTACCGCGCAAAATTTGTACCGACAGTTTTTGCTGCGCGCCAATTCGTCAATCACGGCCATGTGCTTGTGAACGGCAAAAGAGTGAATATCCCGTCTTATCGTTGTAAAGAAGGTGACGTTGTTGAGGTTCGTGAAAAGTCACGTACTATGGCTTTGGTACTTGAGGCTTTGGAAAGCCCAGAGCGTGAGCTTCCTGACTATATCAGTGTTGATCCGAAAGCGATGAAAGCGACACTAACCCGTATTCCAAGTTTTGATGAAGTTCCATATCCAGTTGTTATGGAACCTAATCTTGTTGTGGAATTTTACTCACGTTAGAGAAAGTTTTCAGATAAAAATTATGGCCCGCAGAGTTCCTCTGCGGGTTTTTTTTATATGCGGCTCCAGACCACTCTAAATTTTTCTTGTTTTGCTGTTCTTTGTATAACGGTTTCGTCAAATAAATAGAAACCTTCCTGATCAAAAGTGAAGCGCTGTGTGCCTATTTTGTCGTTTTTCACGACTAATTTTTTTTGACTGACGACTTCACATTTGAAAATTTCAACAATGAATGCGGCGCGGCAACGATTTATTTCAATTTCTAATTTTGAACCTTCTGGAAGTGCATATTGCATCTGCATGCTTTGTCCCGCTCGAAGGTAAGTGCGTTTAATTCGAAAAGGATCTATATAGGCTGACAAAATAGAAAACTCGTCATCTTTTGCAAGCCGCGCCGCCGAATTATCGAGTTCGGAGAAGGCTATGATTTTTTGCAGCCCCAAATATGCCGGAATGTAATGTAGAGCGACATAAAAAGAAAAAGCACCCAAAATCAGTGAGCCCGCCGACCCTAGAGTTCTTCCAATACCCATTTTCTTTTTTTTAGGATTGGAACGTAAATCTTGATAATCGGTATGATAACTACCTGATTTCTTTTTATAACGCCGTTTTAATTTTAGGCCAAATCTAGCCATAACTCATCCTCCGCTGCGCCCCCGAGCAGAATAGCTATAGTAGATAACAGAAATGTATGTATGAAAATTAAAATATGAGTTAAATTGACGTTAACGGTGTTTAGGCGGTGGTTTGAACACCTTTATCTTCAAATAGCTTGCGTAGCTCGCCCGTTTCAAACATCTCTTTGACGATATCACAGCCGCCAATAAATTCACCTTTGACAAAGATTTGAGGGATGGTCGGCCAGTTGTTGAAATCTTTAATCCCTTGGCGAATTTCCGGGTTATCGAGCACATTTACGCTGGCATAATCTGCGCCAATATAATCAAGAATTTGAACCACCGTTGAGGAGAACCCGCATTGGGGGAAGACAGGCGTTCCCTTCATATAAAGAACGACGTCATTTTCAGTGACAGTTTTTGTAATCTCGTCATGAGCTGACATATGCAGACCTTCCAGTTATTCCTTTAAGTCTTAAATAGGTTATGGCGTGCGGGTTTCAAGAGCCAAGGCATGTAATACACCGCCCATATTGCCTTTGAGGGCCGCATAGACCATTTGATGTTGTTGCACTCTGGTTTTGCCTTCAAAAGCCTGAGAGGTCACCACAGCCTTCCAGTGGTCATTATCACCAGCTAAATCCGTCAGCTCGATGATGGCATCGGGCAGGGCGGCTTTAATCATGGCCGTGATATCTTCTCCTGTCATAGCCATTAAGACATAAACTCCGGCATCCAGCCTTCATGCTTCTCACGAAGACCCGCTAGGGAGACATCAAAAGCCCCCGCCGCGGTAATACGATCACCGCCGACTTTGCCGACAACTTGGGCTGTAATGCCTTTATCTTTTGCTGTAGAGATAACGGGGTTTACGCTATATTCGTCCACGGCTAATAAATACCGGCCTTGGTCCTCGCCAAAGAGCCAGCCATGTGTCGGAACACCGACGGCGCCGGATAGGCTCATGCCGATGTTTCCAGAAAATGCCATCTCGCAGGCAGCAATAGCAAGGCCGCCATCTGATAAATCATGAACCGCATGTACGCGGCGCATACGGATGAGCTTTCTGACGTAATCGCCATTACGTTTTTCAGCGTCTAGATCTACGGGCGGCGGCGCGCCTTCTTCACGGCGCAGTATTTCGCGTAAATAAATTGAAGCGCCAAGCCAGCCCTTTGTATCTCCCAAGAGAATTAAGGTGTCACCTTCTTTTGCCCCTCTCAGCGTTGCAAAATGTTCTAAGTCAGGGATTAATCCAACACCGCCGACAGCCGGTGTAGGGGGAATGGCTTGGCCATTTGTCTCGTTATAAAGTGAGACATTGCCCGAGACGACAGGGTAATCGAATGCACGGCAGGCTTCATTCATCCCGTCAATTGCGCCGACAAATTGTCCCATGATTTCGGGGCGTTCGGGATTACCGAAATTCAGGCAATCCGTTATCGCAATGGGGTCAGCACCCACACATGTTAGGTTACGCCAGGTTTCAGCTACGCACTGCTTGCCGCCTTCATAAGGGTCGGCTTGGACATATCGCGGCGTAACATCTGTTGTGATTGCGACCGCCTTGTTAGACCCATGAATGCGCACAATCGCTGCGTCACCGCCGCTTTGGCTACTATCTACCGTATCGGTCATCACATGCCGGTCATATTGCTCCCAAATCCAGCGTTTTGAAGCAATATCAGGGCATGAGATAATGCGCACGATTGCGTCATCATAATCCTGCGTTTCATGGATTTCATTTATGTCTAATATCGGATCAGATTCTGGAATGACATAAGGGCGGTCCAAATTGGGGGCGTCATCAGCGAGCGGCGCAATTGGTATATCGCACACCTTTTTGCGCTGATGTTTTAGGACAAGGCGCCCCGTATCTGTTGTTTTACCAATTTGGGCAACATCAAGTTCCCACTTTTCAAAGACATCGAAGGCAAGCTGCTCTTTGCCGGGCTTGATAACCATAAGCATGCGCTCTTGGGATTCTGAGAGCATCATCTCATAGGGCGTCATATTTTCTTCACGCTGGGGGACTTTATCAAGGTTAAGCTCAATCCCCACACCGCCTTTATCTGCCATCTCAATCGATGAAGATGTCAGTCCCGCCGCGCCCATATCTTGAATAGCGATGATGGCGTCCGTCGCCATTAATTCGAGGCAGGCTTCAATAAGGAGTTTTTCTGTAAAGGGGTCTCCAACTTGAACAGTAGGACGCTTTTCTTCGCTATCATCATCGAATTCGGCAGAAGCCATGGTCGCGCCGTGAATACCGTCGCGCCCAGTTTTGGACCCTACATAAAAAATTGGATTTCCAACGCCTTTGGCTGCGGAATAAAAGACGTTATCTGCGCGCGCGAGGCCAACACACATCGCGTTGACGAGGATGTTGCCGTTATAGCCTTTATGGAAATTGGTTTCACCGCCAACTGTCGGCACACCGACGCAATTGCCGTAGCCACCAATGCCGGCGACAACACCGTCAACAAGTGATTTCGTCTTGGGGTGGTCAGGTTCGCCAAAGCGTAAGGCATTCATCAAAGCAATAGGGCGCGCGCCCATTGTGAAGACATCGCGCATAATACCGCCAACACCTGTAGCCGCGCCTTGATAGGGCTCGATATAGGAGGGGTGGTTATGGGATTCCATTTTGAAAATAATGGCGTCGCCATCACCAATATCGATAACGCCAGCATTTTCACCAGGCCCTTGAATGACTTTATCACCTTTCGTGAGGAATTTAGCTAAGTGCCTGCGGGAAGATTTATAAGAGCAATGCTCTGACCACATAACGGAAAAAATACCCAGCTCATTGATGTTAGGCTCGCGTCCAAGGCGGTCTAAAATGATCTCGTACTCACCTTTTGTAAGGCCATGTTCAGCAACGATTTCCGGTGTAATATCCGATTTCTTTTTTGAATTGCGGGCCATTAGATAGACTCAATTATGGATTTAAACAGATCAAGACCATCAGTGCCGCCATGTAGCGGGTCAATGGCGCGTTCTGGATGTGGCATCATGCCAAAAACATTTCCGGCTTCATTACAAATACCTGCAATGTCTCGCGCGGAGCCGTTTGGATTATCGACGTAGCGAAAGACCACACGTCCGCTTTTTTCTAATTTGTTGAGGGTCTCATCATCCGCGAAATAATTACCGTCATGATGGGCAACTGGGAAGGTAACATCAATTTTATTGCCGTATTTAGAGGTATAGCGGGTATTACCATTTGTGATTTTTAATTTTTCAGGACGACACACGAATTTTAAATTCTTGTTCCGCATGAGCGCGCCGGGAAGCAGACCAGTTTCAGTTAAAATCTGAAATCCATTACAAAATCCTGCTACAGGCAAGCCAAGTTTGGCTTTGGCAACAATATCTTTCACAATCGGCGAACGTGCGGCCATCGCGCCAGATCTGAGATAGTCACCATAAGAGAAGCCGCCAGGAATAACGACGAAATCAATACCAGCTGGCAGGCTCGTCTCGCGGTGCCAGACCATTTCTGCTTTATGCCCTGTAATTTTCTCAAGGGCGACAGCGGCGTCGCGGTCGCAATTAGAAGCGGGAAAGACAATGACGGCCGTTTTCATCAGTCTTCAATCTCAATTAAGTAGCTTTCAATAACCGTATTGGCCAATAACTTCTCGCACATTTCTTTCACGCGGCTCTCGGCGAGCGCGATATCTTCCCCAGAGAGGTCAAGCTCAATAACTTTACCTTGGCGTGCTTGTTGCACTTCGTTGAAGCCCAGATCACTTAATGAACGCGCTATAGCGCGGCCTTGCGGGTCTAAAACACCGGGCTTTAGCCCAACATGAATAATTGCTTTCATGACAATTCCTATTCGTCATTGCTCACCACCGAGAGGTTCGGGGCTGAGCTGTTCTGAGATTCTTTTAAAATGCCTAAGCGTGTGGCCACTTCGGTATAGGCCGCAGTGACATCACCGAGATCACGCCTAAACCGATCTTTATCGAGCTTTTTATTCGTTTCACGGTCCCACAGACGACAGCTATCTGGGCTGATTTCATCGGCGAGGATGACTTGATGACCATCAGGTGAAGACAGCCGTCCAAATTCGATTTTGAAATCAATAAGTTTAATACCAATGCCGCCAAACATGCCTAAAAGATAATCATTGATGCGTAATGTCATCGCTATCATTTCATCCAGCTCATCTTGGGTCGCCCAGCCAAAGGCAAGAATATGTTCTTCGGCAATAAGAGGATCGCCAAGGTCGTCACGTTTAAGACAAAACTCAACAATAGAGCGGGGAAGTTTTTCACCTTCTTCAATACCCAGCCGTTTTGACATCGTTCCCGCAGCGACATTGCGGCAAATGACTTCAAGCGGGATGATCTCTACTTTCTTGATCAATTGCTCGCGCATATTGAGACGTTTGATAAAATGGGTAGGAATGCCAATTTCGCCTAAGCGCAACATAATGAATTCAGAAATACGATTATTTAAAACGCCTTTACCGTCCAGCGTGGCTTTCTTTTGCGCGTTAAAAGCTGTCGCGTCGTCTTTAAAATATTGCACCAATGTCCCTGGTTCAGGGCCCTCATAGAGGATTTTGGCTTTGCCTTCATAGATTTGTTTGCGGCGGCTCATAAAATGGCTCTTTCCGAGTTCGGCCAAAGCTTTCGCGTTATCGCGACTCACTGGGGCGCTTAAAAACACCACATAACCCAAGCGAGGCCCAGCGGCAATCTAAACAATGCAGGAAAATGAGGATTAAGTCTCTTGTTTTGCAGGGCGCGAAACCATACATACTGAGCAAGAAAACGACACAGAAAAGGTCTCTTATGTCAGGAATGGATGAACGCGGTAACGCGCAGGAAACGAAATATGTTTTGGACGCGGCAAAAGAATTTAAAGTCGAAGCCAAGCGTAATAAAGCTTTAGGCTATTGGGCGGCGGCTTTGCTTGATATTGAGGGCGATGAGGTCGAAAAATACGCTTTATCCGTCATTATGGCAGATATGGAAGAGGCGGGGGATGATGATGTTTTCCGCAAGCTTCGCAAAGACCTCACAGATGGTAATATTGATGTCTCCGACCAAGCCATCAGAGATAAAATGGCGGAATGTTTAGAGGCAGCTAGAGATGAGGTGTATAACACCACATCGTAAGCCATCTCGGATTTTTCGTTTGTTGTCTAAGTAAATTAGATTGGATTATTGGGTTCAGGGCAGGTCAAATCAAAACTTGGTTGATTTGTTGCGGCAACTGATTTCAAGTTTTTGATATGCATCGCCATGCTTTTGGCGTCATAATTCATATTGACGCAGCCCAGTGTGCGTTTCGTATCCCCGTCAATAATTGCGGCAAAGCCTGTGACACCCATCCATGAATTATACTGGGATACGATTCCACGATCAAAGACCGTATGTGCGTTTAAATCGCCCTTCCCGCGTGAAATATCAATATTGACATATTCTATTCCAGGGTCGCGAAGATTCATCAAAGCCTGATTAAGACGCGGCTCAACAATTTTACATGGCGCGCACCAATCAGCTCTGAACATGACAACATATAGGTCAGGCGTAGGCTGCATCGTGTGACCTACGGAGCCAAGCCCCATGCTTAAAACTGTCGCGGCTATGGCCGTCTTCAGTAATTTTTTCATCACCATTTCTCCATTCACCCTTTATTATTTGCATTTTTTACCTGAACTGCACCTGAAAAATACAGTTTTGACACACACAGTTTCGTTACTGACGCGTTAGGGCAATTTTAGTTTCATCATAAAAAAAGCCCGCAAATCGAAATTTGCGGGCTAGAATTTGATTGTCTCAAGGACTAGCCGCCGTGATCAACATTATGAGCAGCTGGGCAGCGTGTAGTCTTTGACGAAGTAGACGCATTTGACAAATAGGCTGAACCTTGTGCGCGTGACGCCATTTTGCGGATTTCACGGGCCATTTCATTCGAGTCAAATGTAGAATTTACACAGCCAATAACGCGCTTTGATTTGGCGTCAACAATAGCGGCGAAGCCTGGAAGGCCAACCCACTTGTTAAATACAGGTACGATATCGCGGTCAAAAGCTTCATGTGCGCCTTTTTCCCATTTAGCCGCTGTAGAAGTGTCAATAACCACTTCCTCAGCATTTACGCCTGAAATGGCGAGAGCAGACGATAATTGACCGTCGAGTTGCTGGCTTTTCACGTCTTGGGCGTTGCGAAAGTTCACCACATAGACGTCAACATTGCTAGCAAAAGCTGTCGCGCCGAAGGCAGAAGTTAGAGCGAAAGCGCTCACGAGGGCAGTTAGTTTCTTCATGGTTATCATCCTATTCTCTAGAAGTAATGTTGGTTTCATGCGTTTTTCGCACGGAATATTCTTATGAGGGGGATGTAACGCTCATTGGTAAATTTTCGGCAAATTGAGCGTTAGGAGTGTGTTTACAATAGTTTCCAGAATAGTTAATTATGCACTTAAGCTATTGAAATAATTGCAATAAAAAAATGCAAAAAAAATGCATGGCACAAGATTTAGTTAAAATGGACTTAAAAAACCTGCGCTGAGCGGGCTAATTTAATGGGCTATTAACCATGTTTCTGACGGTAGGCTTACACTGCCGTAATGTTCAGGCCAATCTCGGTCAATTGTGAACGCAATTAGCTTAAGCAAAAACCCGCTTAAAAATCGTATCGACATGCTTCGTGTGATATTCATCATCAAACATGTCACGGACTTGGTCTTCGGAAAGAAGCGCCATGACGTCTTTATCGGCTAAAATCAGATTTAAAAACGCGCCTTCACCCGCATCGCCTTTCGTGCGGAACATCTCCCAAACTTTCATGGCGTTGCGCTGGACTAATCTATAGGCGCTCTCGCGCTGCTCGCCGGCTTGGGTGAGGGCGAGGAGGAAACGTTGACTATTATGCAGCCCGCCAAGTCGGTCCATATTGGCTTTCATTTTGTCGGGATAGACAACAAGGTTTTCAATTACGCCAGCAAGGCGGTGGAGCGCAAAATCAAGATGTACCGTCGTATCGGGCCCAATGCCGCGCTCAACTGAACTATGGGAGATATCGCGTTCATGCCACAGCGCGACATTTTCTAGGGCCGGCATGACGCTCATACGGACGAGCCGTGCAAGGCCTGTCAGGTTTTCTGTCAAAACGGGGTTGCGCTTATGCGGCATAGCTGAGGAGCCCTTTTGGCCTTTAGAGAAAAATTCTTCGGCTTCGAGGACCTCTGTGCGTTGCAGGTGGCGAATTTCGACAGCGATGTTTTCAATAGATGAGGCAATCACGCCGAGGGCCGCAAAATAGGCCGCATGACGATCACGCGGAATGATTTGTGAGGAAACAGGTTCAATCGCGAGGTCCATTTTCTTGGCGACATGTTCTTCCACATGTGGGTCAATATTAGCAAATGTTCCAATTGCGCCTGAAATCGCGCAGACAGCGATTTCCTTGCGCGCCGCGAGTAAGCGTTCACGGCCCCGAGCAAATTCGGCATGAAACCGCGCGAGCTTAACGCCAAAAGTTGTCGGTTCGGCATGGATGGCATGGCTTCGGCCAATAGTAATCGTATATTTATGCTCTTCAGCGCGCTTTTTCAGCGCGGCGAGGACGCGGTCCATCCCGACAAGGAGAAGGTCTGTTGCGCGGGCGAGTTGAACTGAAAGTGTCGTGTCTAAAATGTCAGAGCTGGTAAAGCCTTGATGGACAAAACGCGCGTCTTCGCCAATGAATTCAGCGAGATGAGTTAAAAAGGCGATGACATCATGTTTGACAACGCGTTCAATCTCGTCAATTTTCGCCACGTCAAATTTAGCCGCGCCGCCGCGCTCCCAGATATTCTTAGCGGCCTCTTTTGGGATAACACCAAGCTCGGCAAGCGCGTCGCAGCCATGGGCCTCGATTTCAAACCAAATTCTATATTTCGTTGCCGCCGACCAAATCTCGGTCATCTCTTTGCGGGCATAACGTTCAATCATAGGGACTCACCTTTATTTATGCGCCTTAGACAAAAGGAGAAGCTAAAGGTCAAGGCCTAGCTAACCTTCATTGCGCGCCTCAGCTGCGGCCCAGTCTTTGGGAAGTGTAATCCTAACCAGCATATAGAAGATGAAAGAGAGTATATAGGCACCAAATGTGACATACATGGCAAGGCGCGTGGCGTTGAGTTCAGTTTCACCCTTTCCAAGAAATACATCTATCATAATACCAGCGAAAGTCGGTCCTCCGCCTAGAGCAATCATGTTGAGCACGAAGAAGAATAATGCCGTCGACATCGCCCGTAATTTTATGGGCGCGAGTGTCTGCGCGATTGCAAAGCTTGGTCCAAGATATACACCAAGGCAGAGTTGCAAAGCGGCCCCAATGGCAAGGTGAAGTGCAATAGATGGAGCCCAGAAAGCAGCTAGAGCAAGCGGTAGAGCTAGGAGAACGGAAATTGCTGGAATTGTGCCATAGGCGCGAATATCCTTCTTGGCCTTCCAATCCACTAATTTTGCACCAAAGTAAGTTCCAGCGACATAAAATGTGCCGTTTATAATCCCGATCCATATAATGAATGTACGCGGACTAAAATCAGGTTCAAGCAAGCGCAGGAACTTTGTTTGAAAACCAGAAATCGCGTAGCTCGCAAAACTTGCGAAGGCAATCCCAAGGGCCATCCACCACCAGGATTTGATGGACAGGATGGTCATAACCCCTGGCTGTAGGCTGAGCAAAAACATTGTGATGATGAAAATCATGAACGGAATAACAAAAACCATGGACATATGTCCGAGCATCCAAGCGCCAAGTAGTAAGATCAGTAAACCCCCGAATATTCCTATACGTGGTAAGAGGTTTGATTGGGCGAATGACTGGCCTAGCGGAATATAACCAGATGGAGCTTTAACGCCTGTCTCCATTGCGCCGCGTTCGGGCTCTCGAATTACGACTTTAATAATTACGGCAAGGGCAATACCAATAACGCCCAAAATAATGAATATTCTTCGCCAATTGACGCTCTCGGCATCCGCGCCGAGTAGAGCTGCTGTTAGGAAATAGGCTGACATGATGCCTAACGGAATGCCTAGAGAGTAAATGCCCAGCGCGCCCGCTCGTTCTTCTTTGCTATAGAAATCTGAGATCATTGAATGTGAAGGTGGGCTGCCTCCAGCCTCGCCAATTCCAACGCCTACACGAGCGAGGGCAATATGTAGGAAGTTCTGCGCCAAGCCAGTGAGCGCCGTAAATCCACTCCAAACCGCTAAAGCGAGTGAAAGCAAGGTTACACGATTCATGCGGTCAGCAAGAAAAGCGAGAGGGATGCCCATAATTGTATAGAAGGCCGCAAAAGCCAATCCAACTAAAAGACCAAGTTGCGTGTTTGTCAGACCTAAATCAGCCTGTATCCAAGGCGCTAAAATTCCGACGATTTGCCGATCGATAAAGTTGAATCCGTAGACTAACGTTAAAAGCAATAATGCAATTGTGCGGTACTGGGGAGAGAACCCTTTTTGGTCTTTATCTTCATTCATGAATTTTCTACCCTTACATCAGTCCCAATGTTTTAAATGAGGCGATGTTTTCCCGCCCTATGATGAGATGATCGTGAACGGCCACGCCAATTGGTTTACATGCTTGCACGATTTCTTTGGTCATGTCGATGTCTGATTGACTTGGGGTTGGATCCCCGCTGGGATGATTATGGGCAAGGATAATCGCCGTGCTTTCATGAGCAAGGGCGCGCTTTAAAATCTCGCGCGGATAAACAGGTGCGCGGTCAACCGTGCCTTGCCCTAAAATTTCATCGGCGATGAGGCGGTTCTTCTTGTCGAGGAACAATACTCTGAACTGCTCAGTCGTTTCAAATTGCATCGCGGAACGACAATAATCGAGTAGAGCTGTCCATGATGAGAGCACAGGGCGTCCCAAAATAGACTCTTGTCCCAATTTTGTCGCGGCGGCGCGCAGAATTTTTAAATCAAGCGCGATTTTTTCGCTCACGCCTTTCACTTCAGAGAGCTGGTCTATCGGCGCAGCGATAACTTCGGCAAAACTTCCAAATTTGGCAATAAGGGCTTTGGCGATAGGTTTAACATCGCGGCGCAGGATAGAGCGAAAGAGATAAAGCTCCAAAAGCTCATAATCGGCGAGGGCGTCAATGCCGCCTTCGGCAAAGCGCGCGCGTAGGCGATCTCTATGACCATGATAGTGTGGCTTTGCCGCTTTTGCTTTTACCTTCTCCGCCAAGTTTATACGCTTAGACGTAAGGCGGGCAGTGCAGCCCTTTGGGGGACGTTGTAAAAATTTCGAGGCCGTCTTTGGTCACGCCAATGGAATGCTCAAATTGAGCGGTAAGTTTCTTGTCGCGTGTGACGGCTGTCCAGCCATCGCTGAGAATTTTTGTATCTGGCTTTCCGAGGTTTATCATGGGTTCAACCGTAAAGAACATGCCTTCACGTAGAACTTCGCCTTCGCCCGGACGCCCAAAATGCAATATATTGGGCGCATCATGGAAAAGACGGCCAAGGCCATGACCACAAAAATCTTGAACGATTGAGCAGCGTTCACCTTCGGCGAATGTTTGAATAGCGTGACCGATATCCCCTGTTGTATTTCCGGGCTTAATAGCCCCAAGGCCAAGCATCAGACTATCATAGGTAATTTTGATAAGGCGCTCTGCGCGGCGATTAATCTCGCCGACCGGATACATGCGTGATGTATCGCCATGCCAGCCATCAACGATAACTGTGACGTCAATATTGACGATATCACCATTTTTCATAGGTTTGTCATTCGGGATACCGTGACAGACAACATGGTTGATAGATGTACACACCGTATGCTGATACCCGCGATAACCAAGGCAGGCGGGTACCGCGCCATTATCGGTCACAAATTCAAAAGCGGCTTTGTCCAAAGCCGCGGTGGTCACGCCAGGTTTGACCAGAGGCACTAACAAATCAAGGCATTCAGCTGCTAAACGGCCCGCTTTACGCATGCCCGCAAAATCTGCTTGGCTATGTATCTTTATAGCGCCATCTCGCAAAATAGGGGCATCTTTGGCATCAATATAATTCATGGCGAGCGCTATAACAGGGCGGTTAGATTTTCGCTAGCTCTAGTTTATCAATTATTAGGCTCATGATTAGTTTCAGCAGCGGCAATGAATTGCATTAATTTCATCGCTGCAGGCATTGCATTTTCACGAAGCTTATTCATGACCGCCATTTTTTCGCTATCGTCTTTATCAATATTGGCCACAAGTTTCGAAAACCCATCAAGACGGTTCTCTTGAAGCCATTTGCGAATGTCCGGGTCTTGACCCCATTTTTGCTGGTTCATCATAAAGGCAAGGGTGAGGCGCATATAATCATGCAGCGTGTCAGGCAGAGGCACAACTTTGCAATATTCGTTTTTCTCATCCTCAGTTTTGTCACTGGCTTCGATATGGGCGATGAATGAGGCAGAAAAGACGGGTTGATAAGAGCGCACAGTTTGCGGCGTTATTGTATCGCCATCAAATACAGGAATATCGCCGCTATAATCTTTGATCGCGCTGGCCGAGCAATCTATAAATACTGTATCGGCCGTAGCTGGCACTTCGCCTTGTTGTAGCGTCATTTTTTCTGTGCTTATTTTCGTGACATGCCCCATGCGGATGATGTTTTTAATCCGCCGTAATTGCGCGAGTTCTGGCTGGCTAATCGTGGCGCCGTGAAACATTTGCGGCCTGACATTGGGGTCAAGTCTTACGAAATAACCACAGGCTTCCAACCGATCAAACATATCTTCGGGTGAGTCGGCCTTAGCGATAGCCTCAAATTGTCCAGCTTGCGCGCCCATTGTATCGAAGAAAAATGCTTCGCCAATTTGTGTGTTTTTGCGGTCGAGCATCCATGCATCTCGTGATATGACCCAGCTTATTAAATCTGGGTCAATACCATTTTCAAGCAGCCAGAGACAGGCATCTATCCCTGTTTTCCCGCCGCCAATTATAACATAAGCATCAGGCGTATTTGTGATATTTGGAAGCGCATTTAACGGCATGAAGCGCACATTATCCGCGACATCAAAATTTGGTGTATGTGTTAAAGGCACAGTCGTGTTAAGATAGGTGCAGTTGACGAGTTTATCATAAGCAACGTCATAGGAGGCCCCGCTTAATTTATGCTCGAAAGTTCCTTCGCCCTTATAATCACATAAAGGAAAATATTGTACGCGGCCCGAGGGTAAAAACCGTTGACGCATCACATCTTCAAAATAGGCCATTATTTCTGGCCCTGTCGCCAAATCTGCAAGGCCTTTATTCCAGCCGAGTTCATCAATGCGGCCTTGGCTAAGCTCTTTTGAGGCTACGCCGTAAAATGCAGAGGGTTGGTGAAGCGTAACAAAAGGATAAGCCGAATTCCAATGTCCGCCCGGTTTTGCAAAACGGTCAACAATAATTATATTGGCGTTTGTTTCACTCAGCAATGTATCCGCAAAAGCCATTCCCATGGCGCCGCTACCAATAATCAAATAATTCGTCTTCAAAGTCTTTGGCATATGCATCTTTCAATAATGAAAGACACATTTCACATGATAATGCATGCTGCAAGGTAAAGAGGTATGTTAATGAGAATATTATGATTAAGAGGCCGCACATAAGTGCAGCCTCCCAACTGGGCCAAAAAAATGGTTACGCCCCAGTGGATTGCAACTCCTTGCCCGGTTGGGTTAGAAAGAAAAAGGTACATCGTTTCGAGAGAAATTAGAAAATGTTCGCCGAGACTGCTATGAACTTTTGTAAGAACAGGCTATGCACACCCAAGTGCAGATTACAGGACTTCTTGGCTATAGCGAAAGTGCGTTTTTCAAGGGCCTATAAAAATGGTACGGCTCTGCCCCTATGAGGTCGAGACACAAATAAGGCTAGAGAATGACAGATGTAACAGCGGGCATCCTTTTAATAGGTGACGAGCTTCTCTCTGGCCGAACCAAAGATACAAATCTAAGCACAATCGCGAAATGGCTAGAGCCGCTCGGCGTTCAGGTTGGCGAGGCCAGAATTATTGCAGATAATGCTGATATCATTCGCCAAACGGTGAGAGAGTTTTCTGATCGGTTTGATTATGTCTTTACAACGGGCGGCATCGGCCCAACCCATGATGATATTACAGCAGATTGTATCGCCGCAGCTTTTAATTTGAGCATATCAGAACGCGCGGATGCGATGGACGTTTTACGCACGCGCTACAAAGAAGAAGAGCTTAACGCCGCTCGCCGCCGCATGGCCCGAATTCCGGATGGGGCTAGCCTGATTAAAAACCCTGTCAGCAAAGCTCCTGGTTTTCAAACGAAAAATGTTTTCACGATGGCTGGTGTGCCTGCGATTATGAAAGGTATGCTTGCTGATATTGAGCACCGCATTAAAGGCGGGGCTAAAGTATATTCTCGAACCGTTGAGGCGGCGGGTATCGGGGAGGGCGATGCGGCTCAACCCCTTGCGGAAATTGAAAAGAAATTCGACGGTGTTAATATTGGCAGCTATCCTTTTTTCAACGCAGACTTACATGGCGTGAATTTTGTAGTGCGGGGCCGGGACGAGGCGGTATTGGATGTTGTTGAAGCTGAATTACATCAGCTTGTTGACCGTATAGGAATTTAATTCTCATGACTGATTCAATTATAACATCTGAGACCATAACAACTGCCGACCTTGCGGGGCGGTATAAATCTACGGCTGGCACACAAGAGGGTGTTGATAAGGCCCTAATCGCCGAGGTCATGGAGCAGATTAACCGCGACGGTTACATAATTCTCGAAAATCTTTTTGCGCCAGAGGATATGGATGCTCTTAAGGCTGATGCGCTTACGCGGTTTAAGCATAAGGCTGGGCGCAATAATTTTGAAGGTTTGGCCACGCAGCGTCTTTATTCCATGATGGCGGAAACGGATATTGCTAACCCTATGGTGGAGCACCCGCTGATTATGGGTTTGCTTGATCAAATTTTTGAACCTAATTATTTGCTCTCTCAGCTTCAGGTCATAAATATTCACCCCAATGAGGCCGCGCAGCCCCTACATTATGATGATGGGTTCTATCCATGGCCGCGTCCAAGACGGGCTTTGGGGGCAGCCACAATTATCGCAGTTGATGATTTTACCGAAGATAATGGGGCGACGGTGCTAATCCCCCAGTCGCATAATTGGGGCGATCATATGCCCAGCGATGAAGATAAAGCCAAACTTATCAAAGCTGTTATGCCCAAAGGCTCAGTCCTCTTTTTTCTCGGAACGCTCTGGCATGGGGGCGGGGCGAATGAAAGTCAGGCCTCTCGCATGTGTTTGACTGCGCAATATTGCGCGCCATTTTGCCGGACACAGGAAAACTTTTCCCTCTCCATACCCAAAGAGCGCGTGAAAACTTTTTCTGAAACGATACAGCGTTTATTGGGCTACTCGATCCACCCACCCTTTATGGGCATGGTAGAGGGCAAGCACCCCAAGCGTGTATTGCTAGAATAGTGCGAGCGCGTTGATAACAAATGGTGCGGGCGGCCGGAATTGAACCGGCACTCCTATACAGGAACAAGATTTTAAGTCTTGCGTGTCTACCAATTCCACCACGCCCGCAAAGACAAAGAGATTGGTCTGCGCGCTGATTAAGCGGGCTTGGCTGTTCGGGCAAGCCCTTTTTCGCTTAGATGAAAAAAACTCTTTTATTTTCTGAATTTCTCATTATAGGAGCGCCTAAATAGGACGTGGGATATATCCCACGATTGGTAAATATGACACTGATAACTGATTTTGTAGCCCGAGTTGAAGCCTTTGCCGCAGCGAATGGCCAATCCCTTTCGACGGTTTCGCGAAAGATCCTCAATGATGGGAAGGGCATTGCCCGTCTCAAAGAGGGCGGACAATGTACGCTCAAGACTTTGGAAGAGGCTTTGGTCAAGCTCGATGCGCTTGAGATGGAGCTTTCTGGCGAGTCTAAATTGCGTATGACGCATTTGGACAGGCTTGAAGCCGAGAGCATTCATATTATGCGCGAAGTGGCCGCACAATGCGAAAACCCCGTCATGCTTTATTCCGTGGGGAAAGATAGCTCGGTTATGTTGCACTTAGCTGAAAAAGCTTTCTATCCATCCAAACCGCCATTTCCGCTCATGCATGTTGATACGATGTGGAAGTTCAAAGAAATGATCGAATTTCGTGATCGCCGCGCCAAAGAAGTTGGCATGGACTTAATCGTTCACATCAACCCCGAAGGCAAAGCTGATAAGGTTGGACCGTTCACCCATGGGTCAGCGGTTCATACGGACATCATGAAAACACAGGGCTTAAAGCAGGCTTTAGATAAGTATAAATTTGACGCAGCTTTTGGCGGGGCGCGCCGCGATGAAGAAAAATCTCGCGCCAAAGAGCGTATCTTTAGTTTCCGGTCTGAAAATCACCGTTGGGATGCAAAGAACCAACGCCCTGAGCTTTGGAACATCTATAATACACGCGTTCATAAGGGTGAGAGCATGCGCGTCTTTCCTATCTCGAATTGGACTGAGCTGGATATCTGGCAATATATTTACAAGGAAAACATTCAAATTCCGTCGCTTTATCTCTCCAAGAAACGTCCTGTTGTTGAAAAAGACGGCGTCTTGATTCTGGTGGACGATGATAGGATGCCAATTGGACCCGATGAAAAGATCGAAGAAAAAATGGTACGGTTTAGAACACTAGGTTGTTACCCTTTAACAGGGGCGGTCGAAAGTGAAGCTGATACACTGCCTGATGTTATTCAGGAAATGCTTTTAACAACATCATCGGAGCGACAAGGGCGGGTCATTGATTCGGATGCGGGCGCTTCAATGGAGCAGAAAAAAGAAGAGGGGTATTTCTAATGGCCCATCTTGATGATCTCATTAGCACCGATATTCTCGGCTATCTTTCCGCGCAGGAAAACAAATCATTTTTGCGTTTTATAACTTGCGGGTCGGTGGATGACGGTAAGTCAACGTTAATTGGCCGCCTACTTTATGATTCAAAGTTAATCTATGAAGATCAATTAGCCAGCATTGAGCGCGACAGTAAAAAATCAGGCACGCAAGGTGATAAAATCGATCTCGCGCTTCTCGTGGACGGCCTTGCGGCGGAGAGAGAGCAGGGCATCACGATTGATGTGGCTTACCGCTTTTTCTCGACAGATAAGCGTAAGTTCATCGTCGCAGATACGCCAGGTCATGTGCAATATACACGTAATATGGCCACGGGTGCGTCTACTGCGGATGTGGCTGTTTTGCTCATTGACGCGCGTTATGGCGTGCAAGAACAAACAAGACGCCATGCCTATATCGTCTCGCTTTTGGGCGTAAAACACGTCGTTGTTGCAATTAACAAGATGGACCTTAACGGCTTTGACCAAGCTGTGTTTAACGACATTGAAGTGGATTTTCGTAACTTTGCCAAAGATCTAGGCTTTGAAGAAATCATGTGTATTCCAATGTCCGCGCTTGATGGGGATAATGTCACAACATCATCCGAGAACACAAAATGGTTCAAAGGGCCTAGCCTTTTGGAATATCTTGAAAGCGTTGATGTTGATAGCGCGACGCTAGACTCGCCGTTTCGTCTGCCCGTTCAGTGGGTTAACCGTCCTAATCTTGATTTTCGTGGATTTTCGGGCACGATTGCCTCTGGCACTGTCGAAGTCGGGGATGAAATCATCGTAACGCCATCTGGCAAACGCTCAACAGTTAAAGAGATTGTCACCTTTAATGGCAACCGAGATATTGCCCGGGAAGATATGGCGGTGACGCTGACGCTAAATGATGAGATTGATATCTCGCGCGGTGACATCATTTGTAAAATTGATGCGCCCGCCGAGCAAGCCGATCAATTCCAAGCGCATGTTCTTTGGATGAGTGAAAAAGAGCTCTATCCAGGGCGTCAATATCTTTTGAAAACTACAAATAAAACCGTGCCCGCGAGTGTGTCTAACCTCAAGCACCGTGTTGATATTAATGACTTCTCGGAAGTTGCCGCCAAAACTTTGGGCCTAAATGAAATTGGCGTTACAACGCTCTCTCTTTCTGCGCCTATCGGGTTTGATGCCTATAAAGATAACCGCGCAACAGGTAACTTTATCCTGATTGATCGCCAAAGTAATGAAACCGTTGGTGTTGGGATGCTTGATTATGCCCTTCGCCGTGCAAGCAACGTGCATTGGCAAGATTTGGACGTGGGTAAAACCGCGCGCTCTGAACAGAAAAACCAGAAGCCAGCTCTATTGTGGTTCACGGGTCTTTCAGGATCAGGCAAATCTACCATTGCGAACCTTGTCGATAAACGTCTTCTTGATTTGGGCCGCCATTCTTACACATTGGATGGTGATAATGTGCGTCACGGTCTGAACCGTGATCTTGGATTTACCAAAGAAGACCGTGTTGAAAATATTCGCCGCATTGGTGAAGTCGCTCGGCTCATGGTCGATGCGGGCCTTATTACAATGGCGTCGTTTATTTCGCCATACCGGGCAGAGCGTCAAATGGCGCGTGATCTTTTGGAAGAGGGCGAGTTCATTGAAATCTTTGTCGATACGCCGCTCGAAGTTGCTGAAAAACGCGATGTTAAAGGCCTCTATGCGCGCGCCCGCGCAGGTGAGATTAAAAACTTCACAGGTATTGATAGTGAATATCAGGCCCCTGAAAATCCGCAAATCAGAATTAATACGGTTGATATGAGCGCGGATGAAGCTGCTGAGATCATTGTTAAATATCTCGAGGACAATGGCTTCCTTGCGGGCTATGATAGCTAGCATGAAGTGCTTTGATGTTTTTAATGGTGATGCAGACGGAATATTATCTCTCGTCCAGCTTCGCCTTGCTGAACCGCGTGAAGCCGTTTTAGTCACGGGGCGCAAGCGCGACATCAAATTGCTTAGCCGCGTTGATGCCAAGGGCGGTGATTATGTGACTGTGCTTGATATTTCCATGCGCAGTAACGCTGATGATTTACGGCGGATTTTAGATGCCAACGCGTCAGTCTTTTATGTGGATCACCATAATGCGGGTGATATTCCCGACCATCCAAATCTGATTTCGGTTATCGATACCTCGCCAGAAATGTGCACCGCCATGTTAATCAATGAAGCCCTTGACGGTGAATATTTGGCTTGGGCCGTGACGGCTGCATTTGGCGATAACTTTCCAGCGCTTGCTACGCGCAAAGCGGCGGGGCATGATTTTCCCCTAGAACAGCTCAATAGGCTCGGCATGCTTGTTAATTATAATGGTTATGGCGGCTCAGTTGAGGACCTGCTTTATCATCCCGCTGACCTTTACCGCGCGCTTGCGCCTTTTGAGACTCCAATGACGTTTTTGGCTGAAAATAAAACTGTATTTAATAAGCTAGAGGCCGGTTATGAAACTGATCTTGCCAATGCCAAGCAGGCAAAGGTCATTGACCAAACTGAAAAAGGTCATGTCATTACCCTTGCGGACGCCGCTGGGTCGCGCCGTATTTCTGGCGTTTATGGTAATCAGTTGGCACAAGATAATCCAAATCGGGCTCACGCTATTCTCACCCAGCAGGCTGGCGGATTCCTCGTTAGTATCCGCGCGCCATTATCTAAGCGCGAAGGCGCCGATAAACTGGCGCTGCAATTTGAAACGGGCGGAGGCCGTAGCGCCGCAGCGGGCATTAATCACTTGCAAGAAAGTGATTTAAATCGATTCATTGAAGCCTTTCGGGCAACGTTTTAAAGCCCTATACTTCGTGAGCCAAACATGGCTCAAGGAGGCTTTATGCCAAGTGAAAAAGTAGAATTTAAAGGCGCCTTTGGTCATACGCTCTCTGGAAAGCTGGACTGGCCGGATAGCGGGGAAGTGCGCAGCTGGGTGCTATTTGCGCATGGGTTTTCTATCGGTAAAGATTTGAAACCTGTGCGGACAATCTCGAAAACCCTGGTCAAAGATGGCTACGGCATGATGCGCTTTGACTTTACGGGTCTGGGTGAAAGCGGCGGTAATTTCTCCGATACGAATTTTAGTTCTAATTGCGAAGATATTCGCCAAGCTGCAAATTATCTGCGGGAGCATCATAAAGCGCCTTGCGTTATGATTGGGCATAGTTTTGGCGGTACGGCGACGCTCAAGGTCGCGGATGAAATCCCCGAATGTAAGGCCGTGGCGACAATTGGCTCACCTTGCGATACCACCCATATCATTCATCAATTTGCCGATAAAATCGAAGAGATTGAGGAGGAGGGCGAAGCCAAAGTTCTCCTCGCTGGTCGCCCCTTTGTTATCAAAGAACAATTTCTCGAAGATATTGGCAATCAAGACATCGCCAAAGAAATCGCCGATTTGGATATGGCCCTCATGATATTCCATTCCCCTCAAGACAGAGTCGTGAGCATTGATAACGCCTCTCATATTTACATGAAGGCCAAACATCCCAAGAGCTTTGTGAGCTTGGACGGGGCAGATCATCTTATGCTGAAAAACCCTGCCGATGCAGAATATGTGGCACATGTCTTGGCCGCTTGGGCGCATAGATACATATAGGACTTGATTTAGGTGCTGTAGGGCTTACATATGCAACAAATTGCATAAGGTCTTTTCATGTCATCTTCTCTGTTTCAGCCCTTTTCTTGTCGCGGCTTAACGTTGCCCAACCGTTTTGTGATGGCGCCTATGACGCGGAGTTTTTCGCCTGATGGTGTACCCGGAGAGAATGTAGCCGCATATTATGAGCGCCGCGCGGCGGCGGATGTTGGGCTTATCCTGACAGAAGGAACTGTTACAGACCGTCCCGGTTCCGCCAATGACCCGAACTATCCGCTCTTTCATGGCGACGCTGCGCTTGCGGGTTGGAAAAATGTTGTCGAAAAAGTTCATGGTAAGGGCGGGAAAATCGCGCCGCAGCTCTGGCATGTCGGCATGGTGCGTAAACCCGGCACGGGTCATAATCCTGATGCGCAAAGTGATAGCCCTTCTGGTATTACCCATACGGGCAAAGCTGTGATGGACAGCCCGTCTGATGAGGAGGTCGCGGATATGATCAGCTCCTATGCCCGCTCGGCTAAGTCGGCTAAAGAGCTTGGTTTTGACGCCATCGAAATTCACGGCGCGCATGGCTATCTTATCGATCAATTTTTCTGGGACGTGATGAATAAGCGCGAAGGCAAATATGGCGGTGACCTTTTGGACCGCGCAGAATTTGCAGGCGATGTTATCCGTGAATGCCGCAAAGCTGTCGGCGAGGACATGCCGATCATCCTGCGTTGGTCGCAATGGAAGCAGCAAGATTACGCAGCCCGCCTTGCCGAAACGCCGCAAGAGATGGAAGCCTTCCTCAAGGTCTTTGTCGATGCAGGCGTGGATATGCTCCATTGCTCGCAGCGCCGTTTTTGGGAGCCTGAATTTGAAGGCTCTGAGCTTAACCTTGCGGGTTGGGCCAAGAAACTAACGGGCCTCGCAACGATTTCAGTGGGGTCTGTCGGGCTTAATGGTGATTTCTTTGGTGCATTTGCAGGGCAAAGCTCCGAAGCAGCTTCTCTAGATAAGCTGTTTGAGATGATGGACCGCGGTGATTTTGATCTCATTGCTGTTGGCCGTGCACTTCTGCAAGACCCTGAATGGGTTTTGAAAGTCAAAGAGGGCCGCATGGATGAACTGAAAGATTATGATGGTAAGGCGCTACAGACACTTTATTAAAAGACTACATTATGAACACTAAAACCAAGAACGGAGATATTTATGTTTAGCCATGTCATGCTCGGAGCCGATGATATCGATAGCTCAAAGACATTTTATGATGCCGCTCTTGGCGCGTTGGGCGCGCGGCCAGCAATGGTCGATCCCAAAGGCCGCGCCATGTATATGCAAAATGGAGGTATCTTTATGCTCTCTAAACCCATTGATGGACAGCCTGCGACAAATGCTAATGGTAGCACGGTTGGCTTTGCGGCGGAATCGCCAGAAGCTGCTGATGCGTTTCACAAAGCCGGACTTGCCCATGGCGGGACAGCCATCGAAGATCCACCCGGATGGCGCGAAGGCAACGGCATGAAGCTATATCTTGCTTATCTACGCGATCCAGCAGGTAATAAAATTTGCGCCATGCATATTGGCTAAGGCACTAAATTCTGGCTAACCCAATTCTTTGGCGTGCCACCTTAGATGATCTTCTATAAAACTCGCGATGAAGTAATAGCTGTGATCATAGCCTTCCTGCATACGCAAAGTGAGGCTTTGACCCATTTTTTGGCAGGCCACGTCAAAGAGGTCGGGGCGTAGATGTTCTTTGAGAAACTCATCATCTGTGCCTTGGTCGATGAGGATATGCGCTTCTGAGGGTTGTTTCATGACAAGCTCAGTTGAGTCATAACGGGCCCATGTGCTTGCGTTATCGCCAAGATATCCTTCAAAGGCTTTTTGCCCCCAAGGGACTTGAGAGGGGGCAACGATAGGCGAAAAGGCCGAGCAGGTCTTAAATAATGTCGGGTTTTTTAAATGGAGCGTAAGCGCGCCGTGCCCGCCCATGGAATGGCCTGTAATACCCATACGCCGCGTATCGGCCATAGGTAGGCTGGCTTTAATCCAGAAGGGAAGTTCGTCGCGAATATAGGTTTCCATCGCGTAATTTTCCATCCATGGCATCACGGTGGCGTCTAGATAAAACCCTGCGCCTTTGCCAAAATCATAACGGTCTTCTGTATCGGGCACATGGTCTCCGCGCGGGGATGTGTCAGGCGCGACGATAATAATGCCAAGCTCTGCTGCCATACGTTGCGCGCCTGCTTTGGTGATAAAGTTTTGTTCCGTGCAGGTCAGCCCAGAGAGCCAAATAAGGACAGGGCAGGGTTTGTCTTTGGCCTTATCTAGGGCTTGCGGCGGCATAAAGACAGCAACCCGCATATCACAGGCACAGGCATCAGAGCGGTGCTCGTAAACGGACTGAATGCCGCCATAGATTTTGTTTTCTGAAATAGGGGTCATACACTGTCTTCTTCTAGTTGGATTTCTTAGTTGTGACGTAGCATTTGGTTTCGGAGAAAAAAATCTTACCACAATGCACCCATTCTAATGCGTAAAGGTAAGATAAATTGAAATCCAACTTGTAGAAGTCCTCCATCAGATATCGTTGAAGGCCATAATCCGCAGCTAAGCCATAACAGCCTTCGGAAAGGCAATAATGTATATGAGACCAAGGTTTTGAGTTATCACTATAGACTTCACTCCAAATCTCATAAAGGTAGGTGGCGAAATCATTATAATCGTCTACTTTAATTTCGCGGTCCGATGAAATCCATTCAACGGGTAATTTGGACAAACGTTCTGGCCAGTCTTCCTCGTCATTCCATGGACTTTGATTGGAAAAGGCAGAAACTTTCGCGCTTTCTTTCAAATATTGTTTGGCGAGCTTTACAAGTTCATCAGGTGAACTCTCAACAGCTTTTGGAGAGAAGTATAGCGACTGCCGGCCATTTTCATCTGGTGATAAATCTCCGTTATGTCCGAAGAAGGTTGCAACCCTATCGAAGAAAAGGTCAGAGTCTTCAAGGCCAATAAAGGCATCTCTCCAATCAGGAAGTGAAGAGAGATCTTTTAAAGCGCCCAAAAAGTCACATGAGTCAAATTTTTTCTCTCCAGAAATCGTATGCTGCCAAATTAATTTGGGGTCTTTAAAATAGGCGTCTGTCAATTTGTCATACGCCATCATTAAAACTCCACCACACTTCGAATGCTTTTTCCTTCATGCATTAAGTGTAGCGCGTCGTTGATTTTCTCTAATGGCATTTTATGCGTAATTAGAGGGTCGATTTGGATGCGTCCGTCCATATACATATCGACGATGCTTGGTACATCTGTGCGGCCTCTGGCCCCGCCAAAAGCGACGCCTTTCCATGAGCGGCCAGTGACAAGCTGGAAAGGACGCGTGGAGATTTCTTTGCCCGCGCCCGCCACGCCAATGATATAGCTCTCGCCCCAACCTTTATGGCAGCTTTCTAGCGCCACGCGCATCACATCGACATTGCCGATACATTCAAAAGTATAATCCGCGCCGCCGCCTGTGATATCAACGATGTGCCCCGTCAGGTCGCCTTTGATTTTTGTCGGATTGACGAAATCAGTCATGCCAAAAGAACGGCCAATCGCTTCGCGTTCGGGGTTGATATCAACGCCGACAATCTGCTTGGCCCCAATCATTTTTAGCCCTTGAATAACATTAAGCCCAATTCCCCCAAGCCCGAAGACAACTGCGCGGCAATTGGGTTCGGCTTTGGCGGAATAGATAACTGCGCCGACGCCTGTCGTCACGCCGCAACCAATATAGCAGGCCATATCAAATGGCGCGTCTTTACGGATTTTCGCAAGGCTGACTTCTGGCAGAACCGTGTAGTTAGAAAATGTCGAGCAACCCATATAATGTAAGATTTTCTTGCCTCTATAGCTAAAGCGCGATGTGCCATCCGGCATCAAGCCTTGGCCCTGTGTGGCGCGCACAGATTGGCAAAGATTGGTTTTGGGATGCAGACAGAAATCGCACTCGCGGCACTCGGCGGTATATAGCGGAATAACATGATCACCCACGGACAGTGATGTGACGCCTGCGCCGACTTCACGCACAATCCCAGCGCCTTCATGACCGAGTATAGCAGGGAAGGCACCTTCGGGGTCATCGCCCGAGAGTGTGAAAGCATCCGTATGGCATATGCCAGTGGCTTTAATTTCCACGAGAACTTCGCCCGCTTTGGGGCCTTCTACATCAACGTCTACGATCTCTAAATCTTTTCCAGCTTCAAAAGCGACAGCGGCGCGTGATTTCATGATGTTTCCCCTCACAGTGTTGTGATTGTTTTCTACCTATGACTAGCACCGTTCTTGCAAGGTGTTAATTCAAAATTCGCCTCTATCGGGTTTCCGATAGTTAGTATTAGAGAAAAGATGTCTGCAGCGTCAAAAAATACAGTAAAAACATCGCCTTATGGCCATGGCGAATATTTCGCTGCGCTTGATGGGTTTCGGGGTATTTTGGCTTTATGTGTTGCAATTTACCACACAATTTGGCTCTCACATATCAATAGCTGGACCTTCTTTAATAATGGCGCCGTTATTATTGATCTATTTTTTGCCTTTTCCGGCTTTCTCATGTTTCGGTTGTATCAAAATAAGATAGGTAATGGGGCGCAAGCCAAAACCTTTATGTTGCGCCGTTTTGCGCGCCTATATCCGCTGCATCTATTTATGTTAGCCGTGTTCTTTGCTTTTGCGCTTTTGCGGTTGCTGGCACATAAATTTGGCTTTGCTGAGCATGAAGTGGGTGAGATTTTGCCTTTCATGGCTGGTTCGGGCGATGGTTGGAGGAGTTTGTTCTCACATTTAACACTGACCCATGCGATGGGGGTGAATGATGCACTAACCTTTAACCCGCCAAGCTGGACAATCAGTGCTGAATTTTTTACCTATTTCGTTTTTGTGGCCATGATGCTTTGGGCGCGGCCAAAGAAAAATCTGCACTTTGTACTAATGGCTATCGCCATCGTTGAAATATATGCGATTTTATCCCAGTTAAAGCCGAGCATGGATATTACATATGATCTGGCTTTCTTCCGGTGCATTGGCGGCTTTTTTACAGGTGTCATAGCGGCCGAAATATACACCCGCTTAAAACCAAAAGTTTCGGCATTGAAGGAAACAGGCAGGACACTAGGCTTCAGCCTTGCTGAGTTTGCTATATTACTGGCCTCAACTCTATTCGTCATTTATTGCGGCGGTAAAGGTCAGTTTTTTGTCGCGCCCTTTATCCTTCTATTTGTCGTTATTTTCGCCTTTGACGGAGGCGTTATATCGCGGTTCATGAAACATAAGATATTCGCTTATCTCGCCAAAATTTCCTATTCAGTTTACATGGTCCATGTGATCATCGCGATTGCCTTTGGAATTGCGGCCGAGCATCTCATTGGGCGCGCCATTCCCAATTGGAATATATCGGGTTGGGGCGGAGATGCCCTTTTGGTAATCTATCTTAGCGTTGTCATTTTTTGCTCCCACTTGACCTATCATTTTATTGAAATTCCTGGCGGGCGGTTTATCCGCAATTGGAATAAAAATAAGAACGTGGCGGTAAAGACAGCTTAGTGAATTTGACTACGGCCTTGCGAAACCCCCTATTTAGTTTTATCGCCCCCTCATGACTAAAGATCGTTACGATAAACTTGATCAACTGGGCCAACAGCAGGCCTTGCCAGCCTCGCCAGATGAGGCCGTATTAGAGCGGGTTAAGAACCCGTGCAAAGAGCCCTATATGGTTCGCCTTGTTGCGCCAGAATTCACCTCGATTTGTCCTGTCACAGGCCAACCTGATTTTGCGCACCTTGTCGTTGATTACTGTCCCGATAAATGGATTGTTGAAAGCAAAGCTTTTAAACTATTTCTTGGGAGCTATCGTAATCATGGTGATTTTCATGAGGCCTGCACTACAGGAATTGCCCAGCGCCTTGTCAAAGAGATTAGTCCCAAATGGCTGCGCATTGGCGGCTATTGGTATCCGCGCGGCGGGATTCCAATCGATGTATTTTATCAATATGGTAAAGCGCCAGACGGGCTTTGGATTCCAGACCAAGGCGTACCGTCCTATCGCGGGCGGGGCTAGATCGCGCTAATGTTCGCGCCGATTTAAAAAGGCGAGGCGCTCAAATAAATGAACGTCTTGCTCATTCTTAAGTAGCGCGCCATGTAGCGGTGGAATAAGCTTTTTAGGGTCTGCTTCTTTAAGGGTCTCAGGGTCGATATCTTCGACCAATAAAAGCTTTAGCCAGTCTAGCAATTCACTCGTGCTGGGTTTCTTTTTAAGTCCTGGCATGGCCCTTACATCAAAAAAGCGCTTCATCGCCGCCGATAAAAGCCTCGGTTTAATGTCCGGATAGTGAACTTCGACAATTTTCGCCATAGTCTCTGCATCTGGGAATTGGATATAATGAAAGAAGCAGCGGCGCAAAAACGCATCCGGTAAGTCTTTCTCATTATTTGAGGTAATTATGATAATAGGGCGGTTTTTAGCTGTAACAGTCTCGCCTGTTTCATAGACATGAAAGCTCATCTTATCGAGTTCATGTAAGAGATCATTTGGAAATTCGATATCGGCTTTATCAATTTCGTCGATGAGCAAAATACAGCGTTCTTTGGATTCAAAAGCTTCCCAAAGTTTTCCTTTTTTGATGTAGTTCGCAATATCGTGAACACGGTCTTCTCCGAGCTGAGAATCACGCAGGCGTGCTACGGCATCATATTCATAAAGGCCTTGTTGGGCCTTGGTTGTGGATTTGATATTCCATTCCAAGAGCGGCGTTTTAAGACCTTTAGCAATTTCATGGGCCAATACAGTTTTCCCGGTTCCGGGTTCACCCTTTATCAGAAGGGGGCGTTCTAGGGTAATCGCGGCATTTACAGCCATTTTCAGGTCCTGTGTCGCAACGTAATTTTTTGTGCCTTCAAACTTCATCTTGTTTATCCTTGATTGTGTCGTTGTTTTATAGCTCAGGCTGTGTCTTTCAAGAGAAAAACTGTCGCTGTCGTATTTTGTGTTTTACCATATTGTACACTTCTCATTCCCGCGATATATCGCGGCGATAAGCGGCATTAAAACGAGTCGTTATCAGGGATATTTATTGGGGTGGGAGTGCATCATGGCTGCTAATAAGAAAGCGAAAAAACCAGTTAAATTACCGAAAGGCTATGTGCCATCTGAAGACGAAAAATTCATGAATGCCAAACAGCAAGAATATTTTCGTCAAAAACTATTGGCTTGGAAAGCTGAGATATTTGAGCAAAACAAAGATACGGTCGCTTACTTACAGCAAGAAAATGTGACTTATCCTGATCCTGCAGATACCGCGGCGGCAAATGCGGATCGTCAGTTAGAACTGCGTACACGTGACCGCCTAAGAAAACTAATCAATCAAATCGAGAAGGCACTACGCCGTATCGATGAAGGCACATATGGTTATTGCCAAGAAACGGGTGATCCCATCAGGTTAAAGCGCCTTGAAGTTAGGCCCACCGCTAAATTGTCATTGGAAGCCCAAGAAATGCACGAGCGCGGTGAACGCACCCGTGCAGGTTAGAGGTTAAGGCTAGCTTTTACTGGCTACCCAATCATTTACACGTTCTTCGAGGATGTTTAGAGGCACCGGGCCTGCATCTAAAACGACAGAATGATATTCACGGATATCAAACTTATCACCAAGTTTGGCTATGGCCTCCGCACGTAACTCCTGAATTTTTATCATGCCAATTTTATATGCTGTCGCTTGCCCAGGCATCACAATGTAACGCTCTATGGCTTTAATACAGTCATTTTCAGGATTGGGTGTGTTCGTCGTTAGATAGTCAATAGCTTGTTGCCGTGTCCACTTTTTATCATGAAGACCCGTATCAACAACGAGGCGCGCCGCGCGCCATATCTCCATCGCTAGACGTCCAAAGTCGGAATAGGGGTCTTCGTAAAAGCCCATCTCCTTGGGTAAGAATTCTGAGTAAAGCCCCCAGCCTTCTATATAGGCCGTATATCCCCCAAATTTACGAAATTTGGGTATGCCTTCTAGCTCTTGCGCCATGGCGATTTGCATATGATGACCTGGAATACCTTCATGATAGGCTAAGGCTTCCATTTGGTATTTTGGCATATCCGTAATTTTATAAAGGTTCGCATAGTAATAACCTGGACGTGACCCGTCGGGTGCTGGGCGGTTATAGAAGGCTTTGCCCGCCGCTTTCTCACGGAAAGCTTCAACGCGGCGAACTTCAAGATCTGCTTTTGGTTTGCTTAAAAAAACCTCATCCAATCTCCCTTTCATGACATCAATTATACGCGTGGCTTCGGTCAAATAAGCTTCGCGTCCCGCGTCACTATCTTCATAGGTAAAGCGGGGCTCATCCTTCAAATACTTGAAAAAGTCTTGAAGATTGCCTTCAAAACCAACCTTTTTCATAATAGCGCGCATTTCCCTATGGATACGGGCGACTTCTGATAGACCAAGCTCATGGATTTCTGATGCACTCATGTCGGTAGTGGTCATCGCTTTTAAGCGGTGGGCATAAAACTCCCCGCCATCTGGGAGTTTCCATACGCCGTCATCTTCTGTAGCTTCCGCCTCTTGGCGCTGCATTTCTGTGATAAGGGCGTCATAAGCAGGCTTCATAGAGCTTTGAAGTGCGTCGATAGCGGATGTATATAGGCTTTCTTTCTCATCGTCAGGGAGGTCAAGTTTCTCAACCTTCTTTTTAAAATCAGCAAGAACAAGGTTCAGATCATCACTGTCTTCAAAAGGCGCGCCGGTGACGATATTCTTAGAGGTGCGAATAACGTGATCAAAAACGAATTTCGGGGGCTGTATGCCTTTTTCTGCACTCGCCTTGGCATTTTTGATGACCTCGCCAAGATAGTCATCAATGCCGTTTAGACGTTTCACATAGTTTTTTGCGTCTTCAACAGTGTCAATACGGTGATTGTTTATCAAAAATGTAGGGATAGAGGCATGGGTACCAAACATTTGGTTAAAAGGATAACGATGATACCACCATTTAGCGCCCTTTAGCTCATCTTCTGATTGCTCAACATAGAGGCGGTAAGAAAGCGCATGCGATGGGTCCAAGTCTTCTGGATTAAACTTTGCTTTTAGCTCTGCCAAATCTTGCCTCGTTTGATCAAGTTGTTCCAGAGCAAATTCACGGCTTGGATTATTCCATTCATCCATGCGTTCCTTGATGCCAAGCTGTGCTAGAAATTGCGGGTAACGGCGCACTCCCTCCATGAATTTGGTTTCAAACCAAGCATCAAGCTCTGCATTGACGTCTTTATCGACGGTTTTACTTGCTATGTCTTGAGCCGTTTTTACTGTTTCAGAGACAGCCGTGCTATTTTGAGCGGGCTGACACGCTGTGAGTGCAATAGTCAGTGTGAGAGCAGAAAGTCCAGTTAAGAGAAATGCGCGCATATTATATCCTTTTTCATCTATTTTGATTTAGATTTAGATTTTACCCAATTATCCACCAGTTCTTCTAGAACTTTTAGTGGTACAGAGCCATTCGCTAGCACAACATCGTGAAATTCGCGAATGTCAAATTTTTCGCCAAGGCGCTGTTCTGCACTTTTGCGAAGCTCCTGAATTTTTATCATCCCGATTTTATAAGCCGTGGCTTGCCCGGGCCAGACGATGTAACGATCAATTTCAGCCCGGACGTCGCCCTCGGGGTTGGGAATATTATCAAGGTAATATTGCACGGCTTGCTCACGCGTCCATTTTTTAGCGTGAATGCCTGTATCTACAACGAGGCGCGCGGCGCGGAAAATTTCCATAGAGAGCCGCCCAAAATCTTTATAAGGGTCGGTGTATAGACCAAGTTCCTTTGGAACAGATTCAGAATAAAGCGCCCAGCCTTCAATATAGCTGGTATGCCCGCCCAGCGTTCTAAATTTAGGCAGTCCTTCAAGTTCCATCCCAATCGCGATTTGCATATGATGACCAGGGATGCCTTCGTGATAGGCGAGAGCTTGCATCAGATAGATTGGTTGTTCTTTAACGTCACGTAGGTTGACATAATAGGTTCCAGGACGAGATCCGTCTGCGGCTGGCCGGTTATAAAATGCCCCAAAGGCCGTATCTTCTCTAAAGGGCTCAACGCGTTTAACGACCATGTCTGCCTTGGGTTTGGTAATGAATAACCCATCAAGCTGACTTTTCATCTCATCAATAATTGCCGTCGCTTCTTTCATATAGCTCTCGCGCCCTTTATCCGTATTGGGCAGAGTGAATTGTGGGTCTGTGCGAAGAAAATTGAAAAACTCTTTGAGACTGCCTTCGAATTTTACCTGCTTCATGATTTCGCGCATTTCGTCTTGAATGCGGGCAACTTCTTTTAGTCCGATGTCGTGAATTTCATCCGCGCTTAAATCTGTTGTGGTATAATGCTTGAGTCTAGCTGCATAATAATCCTCTGCATTTGGCAGTTTCCAAATGCCATCGTCCTGCGTGGCCGCCTCTTGGTGACGGGCGAACATATTTATGAGATTTAAATAAGCAGGCTGAACGGAGCCTAGAAGCGCGGCTTTAGCCTCATCGATTAAAGCGCTTTTCTTATCATCTTCGATATCGAGTTTAGAAAATTTGGCTTTTATATCGGCATAAAGTGGACTGTCTTCGCCTTTGGTAAAAGGCATACCTGTTATGACATTGCGGCAGGCATTTGAGATTTTGGGGTAAACGAATTTGGGTAAGATGACGCCGGCTTCAAATTGAGTCTCTGCGCGTTCTGCATGTTGTCCCATATAGGTTTTAATGGCGTTTAGCCGCGCAATGTAATTCTGCGCATCCTCTACGGTCTCTACCGTTTGATAATTTATCATAAAGGCGGGAAGCTGCGCATGAGGCCCGCTCATATGTTGAAAGACATATTCATTATTAGCGAATTTATGTGAGGCTAGGGCATCCTCAGCCGCAAATTCGTATAATCGATAGGATAGTGCCGTTTGAGGATCTAGGCGATCAATATCAAAATTCTTACGCATTTCTATAAGCCAGGCTTCTTGCAAGGCGGCTTCTTCATTTAGAGCTAATTGTGACGCGTCATCAAGCTTGTCTCGATTTGTCTTTTTCCCGAGATAGGTTTGGCTCATGGGCGAGCGCGCCAATTCATCTTGGAAGCGGGCCTCAAACCAATCATTTAAGGCTTTGCTTTGCGTTTCAATAATCTCATTTTTATTTGGAGTTTTCTGACTTTTAGCCTGACAGCCAGATAAAAGAAGTCCAGCCGATAAGGCAGAGGTTAAGAGTAAAGTGAAATGCCGCATTAAAATCCCTTAAATTTTTAAATTACTCTAGTCATTGTAGATAAAAGACCAAGGTTGTTTTTTGAGCAGAATTGGAATTTTTGGTCGGAAAATGGTGTAATTGTCGAACGTTCCTACCTATGCTTCCCAAATGGAGCGAGTGATTCGAGATAATGTAGATATCGACGTATCCCCAAAGAAGAGTTTGGGGCTTTGGATATTTACCGTAGTACTTATGGCTTTAATCTTGTCGAGCCTGGTGATCGCAGGGCTAAATGCCTCAAAGCTGGGCTGGCCAGCTTTTCTATTACTTTGCGGGACAGCGTTAGTTGGCGGAATGGGGCTTTTGTCTTTTTTCTCAATGGCGCGCGCAAAACCCGAAGCTAATGAGCGCCGCTTTGCAAGCCGAGAAAACCCATATTCAGAGGCGTTTTTTAAAAACCCGCTAGCCAGCCTTATTGTTAAAGATGGAAAACCCTTACATGCTAACCAAGCTTATTTAGCCTTGGCAAAAGACATAGGCGCGATGGGCGAAAGCCAATCCCCGCCTTCTGTGGACCGATTATTTAGCGGCGCTGGTAAAGATACCGCCTCAGCAATATTTAGGCTCTATCATATGAGTACAAATAAAACTGAGGCCGAAGAGTATATTGATATGCTCGATAGCGAGAGTAATCTTCGCCGCTATAATATTATGGTACGGTCTTTGGGAACTGAACAGCTATGGCTAATTAAAGACGATACAAAGACCAATTCTCAAGAAGAGAGTCTTCTTGTTGACGCGCCTGTGGGTTTATTTTCTGTCACGCGGGATGGGGATATCATTGCGACGAATTCAGTTTTAGATCGATGGCTTGGCGGCGAAGATAATATTCGGCCAGATAGTATCAAAGACTTTATTGAAGATGCAGGGGCCCTTCTCGAAAGTCCGGCGACAACGGGCAGAATCATTCGCGTCGATACGCGGCTTATAACGCGAAAAGGGGTTGTAACGCCCAGCCTTATGGTTGGGACATGGCATAAGCTTAATAATGGAGAAGATGTCGCTAGCGTTGCTCTTTATGGCCATTCCAGTTTTAGGGCGAATAAGGCAGCAACGCTTGAAACATCGTCCCGTCCTGCTGGCGACAATTATATGTCGGCTGGTATTACCTCTGCCCCTGTCGCGGTTCTTCATTTGAGCGGGGATGAGTTGGGAGACGCTGTTATTCAAAGTGCAAACCCTGCTTTTGAGAGTATGAGCGAAGGTCTGTCTTGGGAGGGACTTCAATTCAAGAAAATATTTGCACCCAAAGATAATGAACACCGCTTTTTAGGCATGAGAGCTCGCGAATGCGACTCAGGCGATCCGTTTAATGCTACCCTCTCAGGTGATAAATCATTACCCGTCTCTGTTTATATCGTCGCTGATCCTGAGGATGCTAAAGTAAGCTGGGCCTATATGGTCGATGTTTCAGCACGTAAGTCACTCGAAGATCAACTCGTGCAATCACAGAAGATGCAGGCCATTGGTCAATTGGCGGCTGGAGTCGCTCATGATTTTAATAACCTGTTGACGGCCATTCGCTTAAATACGGATGAGCTTTTACAACGCCATCCTGTGGGCGATCCGTCTTATCCTGAGCTACAAAGCATAAATACGACAGGTATAAGGGCGGCCGCGCTAGTTAAAAAATTGCTGGCCTTCTCTAGAAAGCAAACCCGCCGTACGGAACTTCTGAGTGTAACCGATACGCTTTCGGATATGGCTGTAACGCTAAAGCAAACATTGGGCGAGCGCGCCAAGCTCAATATGGTTCATGGTCGGGGACTATCGCCCATCAGGGCTGATAAAAGCCAAATCGATACTGTGCTGATGAACCTATGTGTTAATGCCCGCGACGCGATGGAAGAGCAGGGCGGCGGAGTTATTACGATTAAAAGTTCAGAAATTGCACGCAGCGATCTTGACGATCAAAGTATAATTCTAGCCCTTAAAGATATTAAAGCGGCCAGCTTCATCGTGATTGATGTCTCTGACACAGGCACAGGCATGACTGACGAGGTGAAGTTAAAAATCTTTGAACCTTTCTTCACGACCAAAGAACAGGGCAAAGGTACAGGTCTTGGACTGGCGACAGTTTACGGGATTGTCCAGCAATCTGGCGGTCATCTTATGGTGGATAGCATATTAGGGAAGGGGACCACCTTCCGCATGTATCTGCCTGCGGCTGATCCCTCCGAAGCTTTGAGCGAGCCCGTAATAAAGGTCCCCGCTGAGACACGCAAACCCGTGAATCTAGCCGGGCAGGGCACAATTCTTTTTGTCGAAGATGAAGCCTCAGTTCGCCTTATCGCGGCTAAGACATTACGCAAGCGGGGTTATAAGGTGATTGAAGCCGAGGATGGTGAAGAGGCCCTTGAGATATTAGAAGATGAAGAGCATGAATTCGACATGATGATATCTGACGTCGTTATGCCAGGTATGGACGGACCGACCCTCCTTAAAAAGGGACGTAAAATCTTGGGCGATGCGCGAATCGTCTTTATCTCTGGCTATGCCGAGGAAGAGTTTTCCGAGCTTTTATCAGAAGAACCTGATGTTACTTTCCTACCCAAGCCCTTCACATTGGCTCAATTAGCCGAAAAAGTGAAAGCTGAAATTGGGGAAAGTGATGTTTAAATGACATTGTGGATAAAATTGTTCCATTTTTGTTCTTTTTGCTTGCGCCTTAAGAACATTTGTGGAACAAACATGGCACGGCAGTCCAATACCAGCCGAAATTTCAAGACAATGACCGAAGGGCTCCGGTCATTTATACTGGAGTTATCTTATGGCCAGAAATTCAACCCCATTGACCGTCGTGGGTAAAGTCGACGACAAAAATAAATCCGCTGCTCTGGATGCTGCATTGTCTCAAATAGATCGTGCCTTTGGTAAGGGCTCGGTTATGAAATTGGGTTCAAAAACAACCATGGATGTTGAAGCGATATCAACAGGCTCACTAGGTCTGGATATTGCGCTCGGCATAGGCGGCCTTCCAAAAGGCCGTGTCATTGAAGTTTATGGACCTGAAAGTTCAGGTAAAACAACGCTTACGCTTCATGTCATTGCTGAAATGCAAAAAGCAGGCGGCGTTGCGGCTTTTATTGATGCGGAACATGCGCTCGACCCTGTTTATGCTGCTAAGCTTGGTGTTGACGTGAATGAGCTTTTAATTGCGCAGCCAGATACGGGTGAACAGGCCTTAGAAATTGCAGATACATTAGTCCGCTCAGGCGCTGTTGATATTCTTGTTGTCGATTCTGTAGCAGCACTTACGCCGCGCGCTGAACTTGAAGGCGATATGGGGGATAGTCTTCCCGGGCTTCAAGCGCGCCTGATGAGTCAAGCCCTGCGTAAATTGACGGGGTCAATTTCCAAGTCGGGCTGTATGGTTATTTTTATCAACCAAATTCGGATGAAAATTGGCGTGATGTATGGCTCGCCTGAAACAACAACAGGCGGTAATGCGCTAAAATTCTACAGCTCTGTCCGTCTTGATATTCGCCGTATTGGCGCGATTAAATATCGTGATGAAGTTATCGGCAACCAAACACGGGTAAAAGTCGTCAAAAACAAAGTTGCGCCGCCTTTCCGTCAAGTCGAATTTGATATTATGTATGGGCAGGGTATTTCAAAAACAGGCGAACTTATTGACCTTGGCGTAAAAGCGGGTGTTGTCGAAAAATCTGGCTCATGGTTCTCTTATGGTGATGTTCGAATCGGACAAGGCCGTGAAAATGTCAGAAAGTTCCTTTTGGAAAATAAAGAAATGGCTGAACGTCTTGAACAGCAAATTCGTGTCAATGAAGGCCTTATCGAAGATGAACTTCTCATGCCAACCGAAGAGCAAGTTGAAGATGATGGCAAGGATGACACTATTGCCGCTCTTGGCGCCTAGACTTTCAATTATCTAAATTTAAAGACAGACCCTTCCCCTTTTTCTGTCTTTATAGGTCAGGAGACGTTCCTTCCCCTGATTTTTTCCTGACCGAAATCAAAAGAGCGCTTGGCACTGCCGAGCGCTCTTTCTATATGAGGGGTCTGATTAATGAGAAAAACACACGATGACCAGTCTGAGAGACATCCGTAAACAATTTTTGAGCTTCTTTGAAGGCGCAGAGCACACAGTGGCGGCTTCGAGCCCTTTAGTGCCCGATAATGACCCAACACTGCTTTTTACCAATGCGGGTATGGTCCAGTTCAAAGACTATTTTACTGGCGCTACAACCCCGCCTCATCCGCGGGCTGTGACGTCGCAAAAATGCGTGAGAGCAGGGGGTAAGCATAACGATCTTGACAATGTTGGCTATACGGCGCGCCATCACACATTTTTTGAAATGCTGGGTAATTTTAGTTTTGGAGATTATTTCAAAGATGTAGCGATTGAGCATGCATGGAACCTTGTCACCAAAGACTTTGGTTTTGATAAGGATAAACTGCTTGTCACGGTCTATCACACAGATGATGAGGCGTTTAATCTATGGAAGAAAGTCGCAGGACTTTCGGATGACCGGATAATCCGTATCGCGACTTCAGATAATTTTTGGGCCATGGGTGATACAGGACCATGCGGTCCCTGTTCAGAAATTTTCTACGATCACGGCGCTGACATTGCGGGCGGCCCTCCGGGTTCGCCTGATGAAGATGGTGATCGTTTTATCGAAATTTGGAATTTGGTTTTCATGCAATTTGAAAAACATGCTGATGGTAGCCAAGTGCCGCTACCCAAACCCTCAATTGACACCGGGATGGGGCTAGAGCGCACCGCCGCTATTTTGCAGGGTAAGCACGATAATTACGATATTGATTTGTTTCAAAATCTGATTAGCGCATCCGTTGACTTAACTGGCGTGAAGGCTGAGGGCGAGGCGATGTTTTCACACCGCGTTATCGCGGATCACTTACGCTCTTGTTCTTTTCTTATGGCCGATGGCGTCTCGCCGTCAAATGAAGGACGCGGTTATGTGCTGCGCCGCATCATGCGCCGCGCCATGCGACACGCGCATATATTGGGTGCAAAAGACCCGCTTATGCACCGTCTCGTCCCAAGTTTGATAAGTGAAATGGGCGATGCATACCCCGAACTGGGACGGGCTAAGGCGTCCCTACAAGCGACTTTTGAACAAGAAGAGGAGCGCTTTCGCCGTACATTAGGTAGAGGGACCGCGCTTCTAGATGAAGCCACGGCATCTCTTAAAGAGGGCGATACACTTGACGGTGAAACAGCTTTCAAACTTTACGACACATTTGGTTTTCCCCTTGATTTGACGCAAGACGCGCTTAAATCCAAAGGTATCGCTGTCGATACAGACGGTTTTGACGCCGCCATGGCCCGACAAAAAGAAGAGTCCCGCGCGGCAGGATTTAAGTCGGGCGATACTGGCACAGATGATATTTGGCTCGCAGCTAAAGAGGTCAATGGTCCGACGGAATTTACAGGCTATGAAGATTTATCTCAAAAGGCCTCCGCTCATACAGTATTTGCTAATGGCAACCTTGTGGAAAAAGCGGCTGATTGTGACGTCATGTTTGTAACGAAAACAACGCCTTTCTACGCAGAGAGCGGTGGCCAAGCTGGTGATAAGGGCCGCGCTATATTCCCAAAGGGTGAAGTGATAATCTCTGATGTTCAGAAAAAAGCGGGCGATCTTCATGTTCATATTGGGACATTAAAAGGTGAAATATGCAAAGGTGATGACGTAACGCTAACTGTAGATCCAGATAACCGTAAACGTACGATGGCCAACCATTCTGCGACCCATATTATGCATGAAGCCCTACGCCGCGTACTCGGCGAGCATGTCACACAAAAGGGACAAATGGTGGATGGCGAGCGTATTCGTTTTGATATCTCGCATGGTTCAGCAATAAGCCGAGAAGAGCTCTCAACAGTCGAAGATCAAGTTAATCAAGTCATATTACAAAACGCGCCTGCAGACACGAAACTGATGAATCCAGAAGCCGCTATGAAGGCTGGCGCTATGGCCTTGTTTGGCGAGAAATATGGCGATGAAGTTCGCGTGCTCTCGCTGGGAGAGCCGATTGATGATGATCCGAAAGCTTATTCTGTAGAACTTTGCGGCGGAACGCATGTCGAGCGGACAGGGGATATTGCCTTGTTTAAAATCGTGTCCGAAGGCGCTGTTGCGGCGGGTATTCGCCGCGTAGAAGCCGTGACAGGTGAGGCCGCACGTCAATATTTAGAGACTTTTGCGGGTTATACGCGCGCCGCAGCTGATACGCTGAAATCAAAACCCGAAGATGTACCAAACCGCATTCAAGCCTTGATTGCAGAGCGTAAGAAACTCGAAAAAGAGTTATCAGACGCTAAGAAAGCTCTCGCTTTGGGCGGCTCTGGCGGGGCGGCAAAAGCTGAAGACATTAATGGGATTAAATTTATCGGCGGCGTCTTGGATGGTGTGTCTGGCAAAGACCTTCGCGCGATGCTTAATGATCAACTCTCTGCAATCGGCTCGGGTATTGTTGCCTTTGTTGCGAAGGACGGTGAAAAAGTAGCTGTCGCTGTGGCTGTGACAGATGATTTAACCAAAACCTACTCGGCGGCAACACTTGTGAACGTTGGCGCGGAAAAAGTAGGCGGACGCGGCGGCGGAAAACCAGGTATGGCCCAAGCTGGCGGCACCAATGTTGCGGGAGCAGATGACGCGCTGGCCGCCATTAAAGCAGCCATATCATTGTGAGCTCTCACCATCATTTTAACTATATAGAACTTCCGGCCACGGACATTGCGCCTATGAAGGCCTTTTACACGGCCGTTTTCGGTTGGAGCTATGTTGATTATGGCCCTAAATATGCCGCTATCACCGGCGCGGGTGTCGACGGTGGTTTTGACGCCGATGCTGGCGCGCGCAAACCCTCTAACCAAGGCGCGTTGGTCGTACTTTATTCTGAAGATTTAGAAGCGACTGAAGAAGCTGTGATAAATGCAGGCGGCGAAATCACAATCCCGATATTTGATTTTCCTGGTGGCAGACGTTTTCATTTCAGCGACCCCTCAGGCAATGAACTCGCCGTCTGGACGACAACTTAATCGCCTAAGGCCTCATTTACTAACGCCTCGTTTACCATAAAGGCGTATTTATATGAGCTATGATAGAAAAATCTGCCCTTAAACATTTTGATGTTGAAGACATTCGTTTAGCTGTGCGTCATCCCGATGAAACAATACGTGCATTGGCGGCGCAGCGAATCTGCCGGAATATGAGAGATAACGCGCTGTCCAAACAAGAACGCGAATTTGCGAAACAGCTTTTAGACCACATCGCCGAAGATAGCGCAGAGATGGTGCGCCGGGCTTTAGCTGTGACATTAAAAAATTCACCCAAATTGCCACGTGAAATCGCAGTGAAACTCGCTAAGGATATTGAGACGATTGCCGTGCCTGTTTTGACACACTCTCCTGTATTTTCTGATCAGGATTTAATCGATATTTTAAAGTCCAAAGCGGCCGCGAAGGTTATCGCAGTGGCTAAACGCGTCAGCGTGAGTGATCATGTTGCGCGGGCTATTATTCGTTTTGGGGATAGCCATGCCGTGGCGGAGGTTGCTGCTAATGACGGTGCTTTAATATCAGAAGAAACAGCATCTGAGATGCTAGAAATTTATAAAAATGATGATTTGATAGGGCAAAATATTATTGCACAGGGAATGATAGCGCGCCGAGATTTGCCGCCCCGAATTGTCGAAAAAATGATTGCCCTTGTCAGTGAAGATGTTGCCGTTGAGCTTGTTAAACAGCATTCAGTTCCTGTTGATATCGCTATAGATCTTGCCAGCCGCACGCGTGAACGGGCTGTTTTAGATTTTCTCGATCAATCATGGGTCGCCAAAGACTTAGCCGCCTTGGTTAAAGCGATTGATCAACAAGGTCGCCTGACATCTTCTCTGATTATTCGAGCGGCAGGAAGCGGGCAAATGCGATTTGTTGAATACGCCCTTGCACAGCTATCTGGGGTTGGGATTCGAAAAGCGGTTTTAATGGTGCATGATGGCGGACCATTTGGTCTAAAGGCCCTTTGCCGCCGCGCAAAGCTTGATGATAATTCAATTCAAATTATTCTTGCTGCTTGCGTCATTTTCAAAGATTTAGAACTTTCTGGCCTAACTTATGACCGCCGTCACTTTCAAGAGCTTATGATAGAACGCGTTTTAACGCTACCATTTGAACTACCAGAGTCAGAACAGCTGTGGTTCTTGGAAATGCTAGACGGTTTTTCAGATATAGAGCTCGCGTCATAACTAAGTGGCAAACTGTTAAGGCGCAAACTGTTCACGGAGAATTTTTTCGCCAAGGCCATGGTCTGGATCAAATAAAAGCGTCAGTGAAGTTTCATTGTCCTGCTCAACCGTTACTTTTTCAATATTGCGAATTTCTTGATTATCCGCGGAAGCAGCGACGGGACGTTTTTGGCTATCTAATATCTCAAATTCTACTTTTGCATCAGCATTGAGTAACGCGCCGCGCCAGCGTCGTGGACGAAAGGCACTAATGGGGGTGAGGGCAAGAATATGGGCGCCTAAAGGGACGACAGGGCCATGCGCTGACAAATTATAAGCCGTTGATCCTGCGGGGGTCGCAATAAGTACGCCATCGGCGATTAAGTGCTCTAGGCGCGTCTTGCCATCGACATTAATTTTGATATGCGCGGCTTGTTGTGTTTGGCGGTAAAGGGAAACTTCATTAAAGGCGAGTTCTTCATAAGTACCGTTTTTACCTTTGGCCGTCATTTTTAACGGACGCACCGTCGTAGTTTCGGCTTTGGAAACGCGGTCAATCAAATCAACTTCACTATATTCATTCATCAAAAACCCGATGGTGCCTTTATTCATGCCATAGACAGGCAGGCCCTTGCGAATAAGCGGCATATGGTTGCGTAAGGTATGGAGCATGAAACCGTCTCCGCCTAAGGCCACGATGGCATCTGCATCGGCAGGATTGTGGTCTCCATATTGGCTGATGAGCGTCTTGAGAGCGTCTTTTGCGGCAGGTTTATTGCTTGCTGCAAAGGCGATTTTTTTTATTGTTTTAGGTGACTTAGCCAACATTTACTCCAAATTGGCTTTGGCTATAGCATTTGACTTAGGCCCAGCGCAAAGATTAAACACTATATCAGGGGTTGGAATTTGAGACTTTACCATTTTATAGCTTTGCTAAGTGTTATTAGCTGGATGTTTTGGAGTTTATCTACATCCTCTGCTTTTGCAGGAGCATGGAATTTAGAACCAGGGGATGGGCAGATCATCTCAACATATGATTATAGCAAAGCAAAGTCAGCTTTTAGTGATATAGAATTTGAGGAAACAGAATTAGTATTTTCCAAAAATGAAGGCCGTATTTTTTATGAGCATGGACTCACCAAACATCTGACATTCGTTGGCAATGGGGCGCATCAAACCGTTCAGTTTTCTGGATTACAAAGCCAGATAAATTTCTCTGATTTCACCGATATTGAATTGGGGTTTCGTTACCAAATTGCTCGGAAAGAAGGTTTCGCCGTGTCCGTACAAGGCAGCTATATTTTGGGCGGCGGCCCGCCAAGTTCGATCTTGGACTTAAATGGTCCAGAGGATAGTTTTGAACTGCGAGGCTTATGGGGGCAAAGCAAAGAGTTTGAAAAATTTGTACTTTTCTTCGATGCTCAACTCGCAATTCGTGCGAAAAATTTAAATAAGCTGGATGAATGGCATTCTGACTTAACCTTCGGCTATAAAAAACTTGGTCACAAAAAAGATGAAAAATATATGCTCCTTGCGCAAGTTTTTCATGCTAATCGAAACCCCTTTGGCCGTGATGGTTTTATCGTCCCGACGCAGCGCCGCACAAAAGCAAAAGCCTCAATGGTGTATGAGTATAAGCCGAATAGACTCGTTCAAATCGGGTATCAAGAAACTATTGCTGGGCGCAATATTGTGCGTGAGAAAGGCCTGTCGGTAGGAACATGGGTGCGATATTAATTGGGAGTCGTTTGAGTTTTCAAATAGAGTTGCAGGGCATCGCGGTCTTCTTGCTTCTTGATGCCAACAAAGCTCATACGGTTGCCTTTCATAAATTCGGATGGTTTCGCGATATAACCGTCCATTGTTGAGTCATCCCATATAACCTCAGAGGCCGCCATGACTTTTGAATAAGCAAATCCGTCTTTTGATCCGGCCTTTTTTCCGTAAACGTCCCATAAGTTTGGGCCGACTTTATGACGGCCACCATCCTCTAATGTATGGCAAGCTTTGCAGCGTTTATAGAGTTTAGCGCCGCGTTCCATAGGAGAAATTTCAGCCGAATTAGCTGCAACTTGTACAATTTCAGTCGGTTTTACCGTATTTGAAGCGGTTATTTTAGTGTCACTTCCCCCGCAGGAGACCAGTGGAATAGTTAGTAAAATCAGATATTTAACGTTCATGGAGGTGGCTTTTATAGGGTTTAGATGTTAATTTTAGGCTTGATAAACACATAAGTTAGCGGCAGACTTATTCCAAGAGATATATGAGGTATCTCGAAAACTTAAACTAATTGGCGTTTAATCGTCAAAGAAATGGGGAATATATGGATATTGTAAGTTTAGCTTTGGGTTTACTCAGCGGCGGCGGCGGCGGCCTTCTTGCGGGTAAAATGATGAATTCAAGCATGGGTACAGCTGGCCGTGCCTTAACAGGTATTGTTGGCGGAACAGGGCTTGCGGCATTGGCGCCTATGATTCCTGGTCTCGGCGGATTGTTCGCAAGTCCAGCTGCTGGTGCAGGTCTGAATGTGAGTTCACTTCTCGGAGGAGTTGTGTCTGGCGGTGTGGGCGGCTCAATTTTGACCTTCATCCTCGGAAAAATTATGGGCAATAAAGGCTAGGCCTTAAATCTTAGATAGATAAAGAAAAGCCCGCTCCTATGAGCGGGCTTTTTTATTGTTTTGTCTTTAATTATGCCTCGGCAATAGGGGCCAAGTTAACCGCTTTCGGGCCTTTACCGCGTGTGTCAGCTTCCGTGTCAAAGCTAACCTTCATGCCATCGTTAAGTGGTGGGCAGCCAGACGCCTCAACGGCAGAGATATGTACAAACACATCCGCGCCGCCATCTTCAGGTGAGATAAATCCAAAGCCTTTGGATTGATTGAAAAATTTTACAACTCCAGTAGCCATAATAGATCCTTTCAAAATTTGCGCGCGGACCATCCGCGGGCCTATCGGGCAATTTCGTTAGGAGGGCAGTTCTAAATTTATGGAACCAAAGATGTTCAAGGAACCGGTTAATCAGTATGCTTCAATTATGTCATGCTCGACGGCAGGCAGAATGACAGATGATTGATCAATAGCAAGTCTAATCGCGTCAATTTAGACCTTTATCTGCACTGCTAACATATGCAATTAGGTGCATAATAATTGAGGAAAATATGACCTTTACAGCTCCAAAAAACACGATTGAATTTCTACTCAATCATTCGGTTGACCTAGATGATGTGCTGGCAGTACCAGCTTTCGCGGATACGAATAAGGACCTTATCAGTGACATTTTGGCGGGCGCTGCGGATTTTGCAGAAAATGTTTGGGCACCGACTAATTGGGAGGGCGATCAAAATCCAGCGACGTTAGTCGGCGAAGATGTGAAGTCTTCCCCAGGATTTAAAGAGGCCTATAATGAATTTGTAGAGGCTTCATGGCTAAGTCTGGCGACCGCGCCTGAAATTGGCGGTATGGGCTTGCCCCAAGTCGTGAAGGTTGGCACAGATGAGATGTTCTATGCCGCAAATATGGCCTTAGGGCTTTGTCCGATGCTGACCTCTAGCGCGGCGAAAGCGATACATGCCCATGCCAGCGCGCCTTTAAAAGAAAAATATCTTCCTAAAATGGTGAACGGTGAATGGACGGGCGCGATGTGTCTGACAGAGCCGCAAGCGGGCTCTGACCTTGGTCCCGTTCGTACTAAAGCGATAGATAATGGCGACGGCACCTATGCTATTTCCGGTCAAAAAATCTACATTACTTGGGGCGATCACGACGTTGCTGATAATATCATCCATCTCGTGTTAGCCCGTCTTCCTGACGCCCCTGCGGGATCGAAAGGTATTTCTCTTTTCCTATGCCCTAAAGTTTTTGTCGATGATCAAGGTAATCTAGGTGAGCGCAATAGTTTCAAACCGATTGGGCTTGAGCATAAATTGGGTATTCATGGCTCGCCCACCTGTGTGATGGAGTTCGACAATGCAATAGGTTGGCTCGTGGGGGAACCTAACCGCGGACTTTCCTGCATGTTTACAATGATGAATGAAGCGCGGCTTTTTGTGGGTGTTCAGGGTGTGGCAATTGGCGAGCGGGCCTATCAGGCTGCGCTAGGCTATGCGCATGAGCGCGTACAGGGCCGCGCGATTAATGCTGAAGCTGGTGCGCCGATTATCGCCCATCCTGATGTGCGCCGTAATTTGATTGATATGAAAGCCCGTCTTGCGGGCGCGCGCGCAATATGCATGGCTACTGCGGCGGCAGGTGATTTGGCTGTGCATGCCGAGGATGAAGACATACGCAAAGCTTCGCATATCCGCGAAGCGTTATTGACGCCACTGGCTAAATCTTATGGTTCAGATACGGGGGTTGATGTGAGCTCAATCGGCGTGCAAATCCATGGCGGTATGGGCTATGTTGAAGAAACAGGAGCCGCGCAACATTATAGAGATAGCCGTATTGCGCCTATCTATGAAGGCACAAACGGTATTCAAGCTATGGATCTTGTGGGCCGTAAACTGCGCCGCGATGGCGGGGAGGGAATGCATGCGCTTGTTTCCGATCTTGATAATATTTTGGAATTAGCTGGCACGGTGAAGGCGTTGGATATGAGTGTGTGTTTGAAGGCGTTAAAAACTGGTATTACGACGGTAAAAACTGCGACGGATATGATGCTCAATGCGGATGAGGACGACGCTTTATCAGGGGCAACGCCTTACCTAAATCTCGTTGCTGATGTGATATCAGGGGCTTTCTTGATTAAAGCTGTGGCAAATGGCGCGATTGCTGGGGACCCACATACCGAAAATATGGCAAGCCTCGTGCGTTATCATGCACTTTCCGTTATGCCGCGCGCTGACGCACACCTAGAGTTTTTACGGAGCGGGGCAAAAGCGGTATTTGATTTTCCGATGGATCAGCTTGCAGACCTGTAAAGTCTAACGCATACCAAACCAAATAACTGCTTCTGTGGCAGTGCGTATAATCCTTACTAATATGCGAGACATTAGTTTGCCGGTTTGCATTTGAGATTTTGCGACGTCATGATGCGATTTTTCATCCTCATAGATTGCACTTACGGCTGCAAAGGCTTCGGGTTCGTCATCTTTCAAAAATTTCAATTGGTGTTCAAGGTGAGATAACACCACATTTTCAACTGCATAGGTCGTGGCAGCAATTGCGGAAGGACCGATGATGCCGGTGATCAACCCTAAGGTAAATCCACCTGCACCATTTAGGTGATAACTCACACATCTCCTGACCCCAATTTTATCTAGATATGCTGCGAAAATTTCACGATGCTCTTTTTCGTGTAGTTGGAATTCTTTAAGCTGAGGTTTCAAGTCTGGGCACCGCAGATTGGCAAGAAGGTGCTGAGCGCGGTAAATGTTCACGGCGCCGTTCTCACCTGCATGGTCAACCTTAATCATTTTTTCGGCGCGAGTATTGGCGGCTCGTTTCATTTATTTCTCGTTTTTCTCAATTTAGCCTTTATATAACACTGACTATAGCTGGAGCTGCACAATGTCTGCACAAAATCATATTTCAAGAATAACTGCGCCGGCCATTACAGCCCGTAAAGGCGGTGACCCCGTGGTTTGCCTAACGGCATATGACGCGCCAACCGCGGCGATTTTGGACGAGCATTGTGATCTGATTCTTGTCGGAGACAGTGTGGGTATGGTTGTTCATGGTCTGACGACGACGGTCGGGGTGACATTAGATATGATGATTATGCACGGTAAAGCCGTCATGCGGGGCTCTCAAAAGGCGCTTGTTGTGGTCGATCTACCTTTTGGTTCCTATGAAGATAGTCCGCTTACGGCCTTTAAAAACGCTTCACGTGTTATGATGGAAACGGGATGTCAGGCGATCAAGATTGAAAGCGGCTCTTACGCGGCAGAGACCATTAGCTATCTAGTTGAACGCGGTATACCTGTCATGAGCCATGTAGGTCTGCGGCCTCAGAGCATGAATGTATTGGGCGGTTTTCGTGCGCGCGGCCGTAAAAAAGAGGTGGCTGACGAAATAATAGAAAATGCAATCGCCGCCGATAAGGCGGGCTCATTTGCAGTGGTTGTGGAAGGCGTGTCCGAAGAGATTGCAGAGAAAGTCACTAAGGCCGTTTCTATTCCAACCATAGGTATCGGGGCTTCTGCGGGATGCGATGGACAGATTTTAGTGACGCCAGATATGCTGGGATTATTTGACCGCGTACCGAAATTTGTAAAAAAATACGCAAATTTGAAAGGCCTCGTTGAAGGCGCTGTTGAAGATTACGCGAAAGAAGTCAAGGCGCGCAGCTTTCCGAGTGATGCAAATACCTATAAATTCACAAAAAAATAGCCTAAAGGGGCTTAGTAATAAGTTGAATTCTTACGGACTGTTCATGCCGTTAAGTGTTGCGATTACCTAAGCATAGAGATAGGTTCCGCCAAATTAAGGCCTAAGGCCAAACTGATTCAAAGGTGCCCCGGTGGTCGATTTTATCAATGAAGTCGAAGAAGAACTTCGAAAGGACGAGTATAATCGTCTGCTAAAGCGTTACGGACCCTATATTGTGGCGGCAATCGTAGCCATCGTTGCTGGCACGGGGTTCTTGGAATACCGTAAGTTTGCCAAGGATAAAGCCGCGCGCGCAACATCCGCGAGTTATGTTGCAGCCTCTGATAAGGCCAATGAAGGTGAGGTTGATGTCGCGCTAAACGAATTTTTGGAAATCGCGAATAAAGCTCCAGCAGGTTACGCAGGCCTATCATTGGTTCGGGCTGCGACGCTGAAATTAGAAGCAGGTGATCGCGTAGAAGCGGTTAGGCTTTTAGATCAAGCTGCAACGACCTTTGAGACTCCGCGCCATAGTCAACTTGCGCAGATAAAAGCGGCTTATATTTTGGCAGGTGAGGGCGCGTATAATGACGTCCTAAGCCGGACAGGAGCTTTGACAGCAAAAGATGCGCCTTATGAATTTCTTGCCCGTGAATTATCTGGTTTCGCGGCGTTACAATCAGGCGATAACGCTAAGGCGCGCGAGCAATATGGGTATTTAGAATCTATTCCAGGTGTACCCCCAACAATTAAAGAACGCGCGAAACAGGCTCTGAGCTTAATGCGGACATCTGCTGCTATGCAGCCTCCCGCCATTGATCCCGAACCCACGCCTAAGAATGACGCTGCGCCAACGACAACCGAGACAAATAATGATGAATAATTTTTCTAAAGTTACGTTCTCACTCCTAGCGGCTTTAATGTTGGGTGGGTGTTCGACATTGGGCGGTGTTGGTGATGCGATTGGCAGCATAAATCCATTTAGTAAATCCGAAGCGAGTGAAATTAACGAGGATGGAGACACAGATCGTATTTCTATTCTAGAACTTGATGAAACCTTACAAGTCACAGGTGAAATAACACCAGATCAAGTTCAGCTCCCACCTGCATACGTCAATACGGATTGGCCGCAAGTTGGGGGAAATCCGTCTCACGTTGTCCAGCATACAGCCGCAAGCGGGAACCTAGACAAAATCTGGTCGAAGGATGTGGGAAAAGGCTCTGCGCGTAAGGGACGTGTTGTTGCGCCGCCAGTTATCGCCAATGGCCAAATTTTCACTATGGACGGTAATAACCGTATTACAAGTTTCTCTGAACAAAACGGAGATCGCATTTGGGAATATAAAGTTAAAGTTCAGCAAAGAGAACGCACGCGTCAGGGTAAAACGGGTATTGTTGACCGTATTCGTGATCCGCTCTCTTTTGCAGATAAGGGCGGCCGTGACAAAGAATCTGTTGGGGGTGGTGTTGCATATGCTGACGGCAAGCTTTTTGTAACTTCAGGACTCGGTGTTGTAGCTGCGCTGGACCCCCTTTCTGGTGAAGAGATATGGAAACGCGAAACACGCGTTCCTATGCATTCGGCGCCAACATCAAAAGGTGGTCGTGTCTTTGCCGTTTCAGATGATAATGAGCTATTTGCTTTTAATGCAAATAGTGGTGAAGTTTTATGGACCTATCAGGGAATTGTCGAGAGTGCGCGTATGTTAACAGCGCCAAGCCCCGCCGTGATTGACGAAACAGTTATTGCGCCTTTTGCGTCTGGCGAACTTGTTGCGCTGCGCGTACAAAATGGCGGTGTCCTCTGGCAGGATGCGTTGTCTTCTGCGGGTCAGCTGACCCCATTGGCCTCTCTTAACGATATTGCCTCTGGTCCAGTAATTGCCGATGGCTATGTCATTGCGACGGCGCAAAGCGGCGTTATTAGCGCCTTTGATCTTCGTACAGGGCAGCGTATCTGGACGCAGCCTTCGGGCTCGATTGGCTTCCCTTTAATTGCGGGTGATTTCGTTTATACAGCGACAACGGAAGGACAAGTTGTCTGTTTTTCAAAGCTCGATGGAAAAGTGGTTTGGATTCAACAATTACAGGCCTACAAAAACGAAAAGAAACGCAAAAAGAAAATTGCATGGTCCGGCCCTGTACTTGCGGGCGACCGTCTGATTGTGATGTCATCCCATGGCCAAGCTGTTGTCATTAACCCCTATGATGGTTCTGTTATAAATGATTTTAAAGTTGGGGGGGATGTCTTCGTCCCACCAGTCATCGCTAATGAGACGATCTACGTCTTAACTGATTCTGCAAAATTAATTGCGCTTAGATAGCTGGATCGGGGAAAATGGTTAGTCATGACCGAGGATATCGTTGACATAAAAGAGGCGGAACAACGTCCTGCAAAGATTGCTATTATCGGCAGACCCAATGTTGGAAAATCCACTATCTTTAACCGTCTCGCGGGTAAAAAACTTGCCATTGTGAATGATACACCTGGCGTGACGCGTGATGTACGCGAAACGCGCTCAAAGTTACGTGGCCATGACATGATCTTGATGGATACGGCAGGATTTGAAAACGCGACAGGTGAAAAGCTCGAAGCTCGAATGAGAGCTCGTACGGAAGCAGCAGTTAGAGATGCTGATATTTGCCTATTTGTTTATGACGCAAGAGAAGGCGTATTGCCGCTTGATCGTATTTTCGCAGAATATGTGCGCAAGACAGGTAAACCAACAATTCTGGTCGCGAATAAATGCGAAAGTAGCGCAAGTGATGTTGGCGTGACTGAAGGATATTCCCTCGGCATGGGCGACCCTGTAGAAGTCGCGGCAGAACATAATATCGGTTTTGTTGATCTTGATGATGCCGTCGAACTCGCGCTCAGAGGTATCAGTCTTGACGTTGTCGTCGATGAGATAGACCGTGAAGAAGCGCCGGTGCGTATAGCGATTGTCGGACGGCCAAATGCGGGCAAGTCAACACTCATCAATACTTTGATTGGTCAAGATAGGCTGCTGACGGGGCCAGAAGCTGGCGTCACGCGCGACAGTATTACAATCGACTATATGTGGCAGGGCCGCCGCGTTCAGTTCCATGATACAGCAGGCATGCGCAAAAAAGCTAAGGTCAATGAAACTCTTGAGAAGCTCTCTGTTCAGGACAGTCTACGCGCAATAAAATTTGCGCAGGTTGTTGTGTTGCTGATGGACGCAACATCGCCCTTTGATAAGCAAGATTTGCAAATTGCGGATTTATGTGAGCGCGAAGGGCGGGCTTTGGTTATTGGCGTGACCAAATGGGACCTCGTAAAAAATAAATCAGAAATGTCAAAGGCGCTCAGAGAAACAGCCGAGCGTCTTTTACCGCAAATTCGCGGTTGTCCTGTCATTATGTTTTCAGGCTTAACAGGGAAAAGTGTAGACCGCCTCTTACCTGCAATTGAACGTGTTCAAGTTGATTGGAGTGCTAAGGTTAAAACATCTGAGCTCAATGATTGGTTGATGGAAAAAGTACGTCGTCATGCGCCGCCTGCTGTAAATGGTCGCCGCATTAAGCCCAAATATATCAGCCAGACAAAAACACGACCGCCGACATTTGTGCTCAAATGCTCACGTGCAACGAAGCTGCCTGAAAGCTATAAACGTTATCTGATTAATGGTCTGCGTGAGGACTTTGACCTCATGGGTATTCCCATAAGGCTTTTTGTCAGGGCTGATGAAAACCCTTATGACCATACGGTCAGGAAGCAGGGGCGGGAACCACTAAGGAAGTAGGTATTCTTTTCCTTGCGCTCACTTAATCAATGCTGCCATTTGTTGATGAAAATGTACAATTGCGGGTTCGAAATTCCCGAAGGTAAACACCTGATTGGCATCAGATTTGAGGCTTCGCTGGATACCGCTAACCATAGCAATATCTTCAGATTGTCCTGTTTCATTTACAAAAGCAAGATCGCGCTTTGCTCTCTCAATTACGGCTTCTTTATCTGGGTTTGAGCTGGACTTTGTCAGATGATAAGTTGTGATTTTTGTGCGGTCCGTCCCGAGGGGTTCAAGAATACCCAAGGTGCGATGGTGTGACAGTTCTGCTAAAACAACATTGGGAAAGAGATGATTAAGGTAGGTTAGCTTATCAGAGACATCGCGCTCTGAAGGCGGGACATTTTTTAGTTGCGTGATGCGTTGAAATGGGAAGGTCACACGGGCATGAGCGCCGCAAAATTCGATGACATTCAAGTTATCATACCCAAAGGGGAAGAATGTTTCTTTATGTGTGGGTTTGATATGATAACCTTCCAGAAAGCTCTCAAGATGGAGTTTCCAATTCGCTTCGACGATAATTTCATTTTCAGCAAATATTATGTGGTCGGGCGCAAGCACATCCGGCACGTCTTGAACGAGGTCAAGCGCGCTTAACTCTATCTCAGTTTCTTTCTGGCAAATAAATATGATGCCTTTCGTCTCTATCACGGCAACTTCGACCAAGCCGTGACTTAACTTATCAATTTCGGGAAAGCCGTTTTCATGCGGAATACCTAAAAGCGCCCCGTCCAGTCCGTAGCTCCAGCCATGATAAGGACAAACGAACGCGCCTGCGCACCCCTTGCCAGCGGCTAATTCTGAGCCACGATGGCGGCAAGCATTTTTAAAAGCGCGTACTTTTTTGTCGTTACCGCGCACGACGATTAGGGGCGTGCCAGCTGCGTTACGGGCAATATAATCACCAGGCTTTGACAGTGCCGCGGATGGGCAAAAGGCTGTTGGTAAGGATTTAAATAAGGCAATTTCTTGCGCCAGCCGGTCATCGCTTCGGTAATTTTTGACAGGTTCGTGCCAAATCTGCGTACCGCGATCAGTTGTTCCAGCCTCAATATGTCCAAGGACGCGGTCTACAACTTCAGTATCAGACATAAATTGGGAATTTGGCATTAATGGCTCTCCGTTTCCTCACTTTAGGTTTAAAGCCTCTATGTGGAAAGACCTCTTCTACAAACATCGAGATAATACCTCTAATTAAGCACCTTTACGCACATTGGATTATCTTAGGCTCCAATTTTCTATGATATTTTTATTGGCTTTTGGCGCATGGCTCCCTATCTACGAATAAATCCAAGAGAGGATGCACTGTGCCGAATGTTAACCTAGCCACTGATAACTCGCCTGATATATGCGTGTGGTCCAGCCTTAAAAAAGAAGCAGCAGCCTATGCGACAAAGGAAGTCGCGCTATCGTCTTTATTGCACGCGACGATATTGGACCAAGAAAATTTAGGTTCAGCGATGGTCAACCATTTATCTGAAAAATTAGCGACGCCAGATTTTTCGACTTTGAAACTTCGTAAAGTTTTAGCGGAAGCCATGGAGTCTGACCCGCGCATCGTTGAATATGCGGCCAAAGATTTACTGGCGGTTAAAGACCGTGACCCCGCTTGTACATCCTTCCTTCAAGCCTTTCTTTATTTCAAAGGGTTTATGGCGATACAGATTTACCGTTGCTCACATGCGCTGATGAAATCTGGCCGTGATTTGCTTGCCTTTCATTTGCAAAATAGATGTTCCGAATTATTTGGGGTTGATATCAATCCCGCTGCGCGTATTGGACATGGTATTATGCTTGATCATGCCACTGGATTTGTCATGGGCGAAACGGCTGTAATTGGCAATGAATGTTCTATTCTGCAAGGTGTTACCCTTGGCGGAACTGGCAAAGCCGATGAAGACCGTCATCCTAAAATTGGTGACCGCGTTCTTATTGGAGCTGGAGCTTGTGTCTTGGGGAATATCAGAATTGGTAATGGGTCGAAAATTGCTGCGGGCTCTGTCGTTTTAAAAGCCGTGCCTGCTAATTGCACAGTTGCGGGCGTACCTGCTAAGCCCGTCGGCGGTCCATGCTGTGATAACCCAGCCAAATCAATGGTTCAAACATTAGGAGAGGCCAAATGAGCCCTGAACAAATTATCTCGGTCCGAAATTACCTGTGCAAACGTCTTGGTAATGAAGGGATTACGATTAAGCCGCGTAAAGTTGCCGATAGTGTTGAAGTTTATCTAAATGATGAAATTCTAGGACTGCTTTATATTGATGATGAAGATCCTGAAGATATCTCATATGATTTGAATATCTCAATTCTTCAAGTAGACTTGGACGACGCTTAAGAATGGCTGTATATGAGCTTGATGGCGTTGCGCCTAAACTCGCCGATGACGTCTATATCGCGCCTAACGCCCAAGTCATGGGCAATGTCGAAATGGGTGCCGCTAGCTCGGTCTGGTTTGGCGCTGTTTTGCGCGGAGATAATGATCTTATTAAAATTGGCCCGCGTTCCAATGTGCAAGATAATTCCGTTCTGCACACAGATCCCGGCATGCCGTTGACATTAGGAGAGGGCGTTATTGTGGGCCACCAAGTCATGCTTCATGGCTGTACCATTGGAAATAATACGCTCATCGGCATTGGCGCAACGGTTCTTAACGGCGCTAAAATTGGTAATAACTGTCTTATCGGCGCGCATGCTTTAATTACTGAAGGTAAAGAAATTCCTGATGGTTCTATGGTGGTTGGGGCGCCTGGTAAAATAATTCGCACGCTCAATGAGCAGCAAATATCAATGCTAAAACTCAATGCAGAGGTTTATGTTGCCAATGCGAAACGTTTTAAGGCTGGACTGAAGGAAATTAAGACAGCCTAGCTAGTCATATCCCAGAGCTCACGGATTTTAGCATCCATATTTGTGCCAATATTAAACCATGCGGTTTTATTTGCAAAACTATCCAGTAAGAATAGACGATCATCTCCTGTCAATGTTTGGCTTAGGCTATTACGAAGCTGCTCAACACTAGACCCGCTTTTTAGGAGCCAAACAGAGTCACCAATGCGCTGGGCAGTACCATAGCCTTGTAGGGCTTGCAGAAAGGCCATGCCGTTTTCGGACCTAATTTCAGCCATGACAATGAAGACAGTCTTTGCATCTGTTTGGGGTTCAGCTTGCGGCTGGGGCTGCTCTATTGGTGCTGGATTTGGCACAATCGCTTGCGGGGCGTAGCCCATAGGAGCTTGTTGCCGTGCTAATACGTTTGTTTGAGGCGTTGAAATTGGCCGTAAAACTTGAGCCGAAATAGAAGGTTGCGGATTTTGAACCGGTTGTAATCCCTGCATCGGCGTAGCTTGTTGCAATCTCCCCGCCCATTGAAGAAAGCTTTGAAATTGTGTGGCCAGAGCGTAACCTTGTGATGCAGATTGCGAGATTATGGAGTGAGCATTAACTCTACCTTCCGCGCAGAACCCTTGCATTTGCATAGAATTATAAGGGCCGTAAGCCTGTCCATTGACTTGCACATACCATGTGTCTGGGCCTTCAACTGGCCGTGTATCCGGAACTGACTGCATCATCTACGCCTTTCTGGCGGTTATATGTCTGCGATTCTGTAAAAAGCGGAAGGCTGTATTTTATCTTTTGCCGTTACAGGAAACAGGCTAAGGCACGCCCATGGCTCTCAAACCCAAAAATCACGAACCGATGTTTAATTTTGGCGAAAAGGTACCCGCCTATTTGGCAGGTATCTTTATCGCCATTCATGTTGCGATAAACTTTATTCCTAGAGGCATAGAATCATTTATCGCCTATTTTGGGATATTGCGGCCTTTAGGCGCTGCGGGAACGAGTGTATTGTCAAACGCGCTCAGCTTATTTGGGCATGGATTCCTGCATGGAAGTTGGTCGCATGTCTTGATGAACTCTGGCATGATCATAATCTTCGGCATTGCTACAATACGGGGTATAAAATTTAAAAAATCTCGGACAGGATTATCTGCTAACCCTAACCTATCATTCTTGATGGTATTTTTTGCGGGCGTCATTGTTGGCGGAATTTTTCAATGGGGTTGGTGGTCTGCCAGTGGTGATATTACATCAGCCGCTATAGGTGCATCGGGCGGCGCATCCGCGCTTTTTGCGACAACGGGTTGGGCCATTGGCGGACGAGATAAAATGCTCCAATTTGGATTCGGTTGGATTATTATCAACATCATTATGGTTTTTGCGGAGCCGATTTTAGGAGTCAGCCTTGCTTGGGCCGCGCATATTGGCGGTTATATCGGTGGCATGATCTTAGCGCCATTACTGGTAAAACCAAGCTCAACGAAGTTGGGTCTAACTTAATTTTCGTATCTAAGCGTGTTTAAGCAGTGGAGCTGGGGCTTGAAAGGCAAGGCTATTACCTGCGATGGCCCCGCCTATGGCGAGTGCGGTTACAAACGACGCCATAAAGATAATGATATTGTCTACGGTCATTAAAGCAGGGTCCATGAGTATAAAGGTTTCAATACCTAAAGCCGACAATCCTAGGAGCAGCATAAGGCGTGACCCTCGTCTCACCCCATTTATAGCAAAGCCGATGCCCGCTGCGACTATACCTGCACCAATGATTATACCGTATGCAGGAATTGCACTTATGCCAGGAATGGCAGAAGCCAGTGTTTCTGGCCAAGCTGGCATCCACATCATCAGGGGAATAAAGGCAGAGCAAATTGTAAGCAGGAAAATGCCAGCGAGAGTGATTTGCGTATGTTTGAAGCGGATGATACCGCTTATGAAAATGGCTAAAATAGATAGGCCAACGGCACATTTCCATAAGGTTAATCCCGTATCGCTCAGTATAGCTTCATTTGCGAGGGCTGCGTCTGAACTTAGCCATAAACCTTGGAAAATGACGGCGCTTATTATCGCTATAATCCATCCAGCAAAAATATGCGTATTACTACCGGTTAATTTTGAGTCTCCACAGGCTTTCCCAACTCTATGATGCGCCACACCGATAATGAAAACCAGCGAAGCTGCAAAGGCTATCGGAATCATGTTCTCAACCCATAGCGTCGCTAAAAGCCCTACTAAGCCAAAATAACCTGTGAGAGTGGCCAGCATAATCGGTAGTCTTGACCTAATACGTGTAGCGGCATGAATTTGGAGAAGGGTTAGAACCGGAAAAAGAATGGCCATATTATTGAGCGGTGTTACGCCAATGGCGCTCATGACTGTCCATAAAAGCGTTGCGCAGATGGAGGCAAGAATAGCTATGCGGGATTTTAGGCCATATCCCATAGCGAGAGATAAGACGCTCATGAGAATAATGCCGTCAATCAGAGTAAGATTTAACCCGAAATAATTAGCTGCTATGGTGATGGCGCTCATAAGTCCGCCAAGCGCGCTGACAATAGCCAGCTCGCTAAGTCTCCAGCGTCCGTGATCGGCGGCGACATAGCTGGTCCATAGGCCGACCCAAAGTACAGCTAGGGCAGATAAGGATTTTACCTCTATACTTGTTTGTGTGAGCAGATTTGTTGCCCCAATAGCGATTGACGCCAACCATAAAAAAACAGAGAGTTTCAGACTGCGATTTTTATGTGATGCATTTGAGGTCACTTTCGTGTCAGTTTGAGCTTCTGCATATAAATCAGACCCCTCATCGCTAAATTTCAAGATATGCCTATTCTGAACAGCCCCTTCGGGCTTTGGCGTCGGCGCATTGTCATTGGCCGTTATTATGCGAAGGCGTTTACTCATATGGGTTGAAATTGAACGAGATTCGAAAAAGATTACACAGTTTGCACCCCATAGGGGCATGCATTTAGGGAGCTTCGCCAGAAAGAAGCATATTAACCATTTAAATGAATACCCTGTAACGAATAAGAAGGCTTATAATTCAGGAATGCCTTGCCGCGCGAGTTCATCGGCGCGTTCATTGCCTTCAACGCCTGCATGACCTTTGACCCATTTCCAGTTAATATCTTTTTCGGCATTTAAGACGTCCAGTCTTTGCCAGAGGTCTTTATTGATAACAGGTTTCTTGTCAGATTTTTTCCAGCCGCGTTTTTTCCAGCCATGAATCCATTCCGTTATGCCTTTGAGCACATAAGTGCTATCTGTCCATAAGGTAATCGTGCCTCTAAATTCAGGTTTTACAGCTTCCAGGGCTTTAATCGCCGCCATGAGTTCCATACGATTATTTGTTGTCTCTGGCTCGCCGCCATTGAGTGTTTTTTCCTTATTGCCAAATTGCATCAACACGCCCCATCCGCCAGGGCCAGGATTGCCAGAGCAGGCCCCGTCTGTATAGATAACAAGGTCACCTTTTGGTCTCGCCCTTGGCATAGGGTTAGGCGCTTAAAAGTTGCCGCGGCAATCTGAAAATGACCTTTTCTTTAATCACTTCGACTTCTTGCATATCGATATCATATCTAGATTTTAGCGCGGCGATGACGCCATCAGTTAAATATTCAGGAGCGCTCGCACCAGCTGATAAGCCGATTGTTTTGGCTTGCTCTACTTTGTCCCAATCAATGCTTTCTGCACTGGATATAAGCATGGCATTTTCTGCGCCTGCCTTATCACCGACCTCGACCAAGCGTTTAGAATTTGATGAAGTCACTGAGCCGATAACTAAAAGGAGATCGCACCGCTCGGCAATTGCTTTGACCGCCGCCTGACGATTGGTCGTCGCGTAGCAAATATCCTCTTTATAGGGCAGAGCAATATTCGGGAATCGATCTTTTAAAATTGCTATCATATTTGCCGTATCATCGACTGATAATGTTGTCTGGGTGACAAGGGCAAGATTGGTAGGGTCAACAGGCGTAAAATTAAGGGCGTCATCTTCAGTTTCTATAAGGCTGATTTGCCCTTCAGGGAGTTGACCCATTGTGCCTATAACTTCGGGGTGGCCTTCATGGCCAATCAGCAGAATATGATGTCCTGCGCTGGCATGTTTTTCGGCCTCGACATGTACTTTTGAGACAAGTGGGCAGGTTGCGTCCAAGAACGTTAGGTCACGGGCAAGGGCAGCGGCGGGAACAGATTTAGGGACGCCATGAGCTGAAAAAACGACGGGTCTATCATCTGGGCACTCTTCAAGTTCTTCAACGAATATAGCGCCAAGACTCTTCAAGCGATTTACAACATGGCGATTATGAACGATTTCATGGCGGACATAGACGGGCTTTCCATATTTTTCGATTGATTTTTCGACGATTTGAATTGCGCGGTCTACACCTGCACAAAAGCCTCGCGGAGCAGCAAGCAAGACCGTTTTTTCAAGGCGTCCATCATTTGCAGGAAAGCTAGACATTAAATTCTCCTCATACGCCTGATTCCGCACATCTTGAGCGTTGCGGCAGCGTTCATATCTGTCTAAGACCTAGCAGAACCGTTCCTGCCAAGCTATAGCTAGGTGGTGACAAATTATGACGAAATTCGGAACGAATGATGCAAACATCTAAATTATTATTTGTAACGGCTTTAGCCGCAATGACCTTTATTGGCGGTTGTAAGAGTACCGCAGAGATTTTACAGGTCGGTCAAGCAGGGGAAGTTAATCCAGGGCCTTGCCCACGGGCTTTTTCACTTTATGACGCATCACGCATTGTTGAATTTCGCGGAGAGAGGCAAAGTTTCGCAAATGTGGGCTTTACTGGAGAAATTGCGAAAGTGCGTAGCCTGTGCCGTTATTACGGTGCACAACCTATCGAGGGCGATCTTGAACTGGATATTAATTTTGGGCGTGGTCCCGCCGCCGCCGAGCAAAGCACCGCAGTTTATGAGTATTTTGTTGCGGTGACCCGCAAAAATATCGACGTGATAAATAAAAAGACTTTTCCGGTTCAAGTCACATTCCCTGCTGGCGCTGACCGCGTAAGCGTCACCGAGCGCGTAGAAAGTATCGTTATACCCCGCGCAGCAGAGGGAACATCTGGTGAGAATTTTGAAATCATTGTCGGCTTTGAATTGACTCCAGAACAGCGCGCTTTCAATGCAGATGGAAAACGTTTTCGAGTATCAGCTGGTCAAAGATAAACGATGCCGTCAATTCTTGAAACTTTGAATGCAGCAAGCTCTGCCGCTTTAGCGGATATGGGCTTTCCTGAAAAAATAGGCCAAACACGTGAGTCAGATCGTCCTGATCTCGCGCCTTTTCAGTGCAATGGCGCCATGGCAGCTGCAGGCATTTTAAAAAAACAGGGTGAAAAATCTAATCCCCGAGAAATAGCGCAGAAGATTGTTGATAAATTAGATGGGCATCCGGCAATTGCGGAAATGGAAATTGCGGGACCTGGCTTTATAAATATACGGCCCACTGACGAAACGCTTACGGCGCGCGCTATAGAGTTACAAAATGATAAAAAGGTTGGCGCAAGTCAGGTTAAAGCGCAAACAATTGTGATTGATTATGGCGGCGCGAATGTTGCTAAGCCCATGCATGTTGGTCATTTGCGTTCAGCAGTTATTGGTGAATGTCTCAAACGGCTTCTCAGATTCCAAGGTCACAATGTGATTGGGGATGTTCATCTTGGCGATTGGGGACTTCAAATGGGGCATCTGATTACCGAATTAAAGGATGAGCAGCCTGATCTTACCTTTTTTGATGAATCCAAATTAGAGGATTTTCCAGATATATCACCCGTTAACATGGATGACCTAGCAAGGCTCTATCCTGCGGCAAGTCATAAAGCGAAATCCGACCCTGAGCGTATGGAACGCTCTCGTCTTGCGACTGCAGAGCTACAAGCTGGCCGCCCCGGTTACAGGGCTTTGCTCGATCACTTTATAGCAGTTTCTATTGCCGCACTAAAAGAGGGCTATGGCGCACTAGGTGTGGAGTTTGATTTATGGAAAGGCGAGGCCGCCGTTGATCCACTTATTCCTGGCATGATTGAGGAGCTAAAGGCGCAGGGTATAACTGAAGAGGATGACGGCGCGCTCATTATTCGGGTTGCAACAGAGGATGAGAAAAAAGATACGCCGCCTGTGATGCTTCTTGCGTCCAGCGGAGCCGTTTTATATCATACGACGGATCTTGCCACGCTTATTGACCGCAAAGCTGAAATAAACCCCGATTTGATTTTATATGTCGTCGATCAGCGTCAAGCCCTGCATTTTGAGCAAGTTTTCAGAGCTGCGGTCAAAGCAGGATGGTATAAACGTGAGCAGTTAAATCATCTGGGTTTTGGGACGATGAACGGAAAAGATGGGAAGCCTTTTAAAACGCGCGAAGGCGGCGTCCTGCGACTTGAGGATCTTATGTCTATGATGCGCGCGGCCGCAGATAAACGCCTAAGCGAGGCCGGTATAGGCGCAGATTTTCCTGAAGAAGAACGCGCTGACATTGCGAATAAAGTTGGGGTCGCAGCTTTAAAATTTGCTGATTTGCAAAATCAACGAATTACGAATTACATATTCGATCCAGAACGTTTTACAGCTTTTGAAGGTAAAACAGGCCCGTATCTGCTTTATGCGGCCGTGCGGATTAAGTCCATTTTACGTAAAGCCAAAGATCAAGGTGTTGCCGCCGGAAAAATTACGGTGACCGAGCCTTCTGAGGCTGGACTTGTACTTGCCCTTGATAGTTTTGACCGCGCCTTAAAATCGGCCACTGAAAAATTTGCGCCGCATTTACTCTGTGATCATGTTTTTAGATTGGCTCAAGCCTTTTCGCGCTTTTATACAGATTGCCCAATCTTAGCAGGCGAAACCCCAGATGCGATAAAAGCCTCAAGATTGGCACTCGCGCAGACGACCTTGCGCCAATTAGAGCTAGGCCTTGATATTCTGGGTATTGAAGCGCCGGAACGTATGTAAATCTCTAACCCTTAAAGGCTTGCTGCAATATTTGTTGTTGCGCGTGTACGGGTTGAGCCTGACTGGGTTGAACGTGAGCTTGTGCGACCTGGGGCTGAGCTTGAGCAGCTTGTGCTTGTACAGGCGCATTTTGAACGGATGGTTTCTTTACAACGACGCTAGGTGATTGAACGGGAACATCAACGCGGCTCTGGCCTTCATAAGTGCGTAAGCCTTTCGCAGCATCAAGACATTCAGCATACATGTCTAAGATGGCGCCAATATTGCGCTCACCCCATACGCCTTGACCTTTCAGCTTGCTCAAGAGGTCAAATGCGACCTCGGCTTCGGATTTACCTGACCCTGCTGTAGCAAAACTACCTGCTTCATTATTTTCTGACATGATTACACCTGTGTTTTTTTAATACGTAACATGTTCTGATTAAGAAAATGTGTGCGTAACATGGCTTGCTCGAATTGACTCGTTAGACAGAATCCTCCATATCGCAATGACTCTTCCAAGCGGGAGAGTATTTTGTGATTGCTCGCAATCACGGAGACGCCGAAGGAGCAACCGCCACCGGAAACTCTCAGGCCCCAAGGACCGCTTGGCAGACAAAACGCTGGAAAGCGGGCGAGTATAGTGAAAACGCCCCGCCGACGGAGTAAGTAAGTAGGCTGGCCATAAGTCCTATTTGTGAATCTCTCAGGCCTAAGAGGACAGCGGGTGGCACAGAACGCGAAAGCGGAAAGTGCGCCTATGTCTGAACTATTAAAGACAAAACTCCACGCTAAACATGCCGCCCTCGGCGCGAAAATGGTTCCTTTTGCGGGCTATGATATGCCCGTTCAATATCCAATGGGCGTTATGAAAGAGCATCTACACACGCGCGAGAAAGCAGGTTTGTTTGATGTCTCTCATATGGGCCAGTGCTTTATTTTTGCCGATGACGGGACATTTGAAACGGCGGCTAAAGCGCTCGAAAAACTGGTACCTGCCGATATTCAAAGCCTAAAACCCGGACAAATACGATATTCTCAATTCCTCAATGATGAGGGCGGCATTTTAGACGACCTTATGATAACGCGATTGGGGTTTGAGGGGCATACGCATAAGCTATACTTGGTCGTTAATGCGGGCTGTAAGGCGGATGATTTTATGCATCTTGCGACTTATATGCCGCCTGGCATTACGATTGATGTAGCTGATGACACGCTTTCGCTCATCGCTCTGCAGGGGCCAAAGGCTGTCGATTTACTCTCGCAATTTAATCCGGCCGTCAAAGACATGGTCTTTATGACATCGCTGGATATTCCGCTAACGCCCACCATGTGGTGCCATGTCTCCCGCTCGGGCTATACGGGCGAAGACGGTTATGAAATTTCGGTCAAGCATGAGGATGTCGCGGAGTTGACGAATATGCTCTTGGCGCATGATGATGTTGAGATGATAGGTCTTGGCGCGCGTGACAGCCTTCGCCTCGAGGCCGGGCTTTGCTTATATGGCCATGACATAGATACGAGCGTGTCGCCAATCGAGGCGGGACTGTTCTGGTCCATTCAAAAGCATCGCCGCAGCGCGGATGCCGGCTACAAGGGCGCGGCACGTGTGGCGTCGGATATTGCCGACAAAACCACCAAACGTCTTGTGGGCATTCAGCCCGAAGGCCGCGCCCCTGCGCGTGAGCATACCGAAATTCAAGATCTGGACGGCAATACCATAGGCGAAATTACAAGCGGCGGCTTTGGCCCTACAGCTGGCGGTCCTGTCGCGATGGGTTTTGTTGCCCGCAAATTTACCAAGGCGGGAACGCCGATACAGCTCATTGTGCGCGGCAAACCCCGCGCGGCTAAAGTCGTGAAGATGCCCTTCGCGCCACATAGATATTACCGAGGATAGGAGAACATCATGTCAGTTTATTTCACAGAAGATCATGAATGGATTAAAGTCGATGGCGACACAGGCATAGTCGGAATTTCGCCCTATGCCGCAAAACAGCTTGGTGATGTTGTTTATGTCGAACTGCCTGAAATTGGCCGTGAAGTCGGTAAGGGCGATGAAGCCGCCGTCGTAGAATCCGTCAAAGCTGCCTCCGAAGTTTATGCGCCCGTTGGTGGTGAAGTGATTGAGGTGAATGAAAAACTCGAAGATGCACCAGAGACCGTAAATGCATCCGCAGATGATGAAGGATGGTTTCTAAAGATGAAGATTGCCGATGCGAGTGAGCTTGAGAGCTTGATGGACGAAGCAGCCTATAAGACCTATTGCGACGGACTCTAGATTTCTATGACACATAAGCTCATTCCATTTCTGTTTTATGCTTTGGCTTTAGCTATTCATGGCGTTCCGGCTCTATCGGTTTTCGCTCCGCAAAAAATGGCAAAGCTTTATGGTATTTCTGCCGATGATAATGTCCTCATGACGCTTTTGCAGCATCGTGCCGTGTTTTTTGTCCTCGTTGCTGCGGCTTGTATCTACGCTGCGCATGTTTCAACGGCCCGTTGGCACGTGCTGATTGGCACAACTATCAGCATGGTATCATTTCTTATAATTGCTATTGCGCGCGGACAGCTGTCTGGCCCGCTCGCTAAAATCGCCTATGTCGACGGCATAGGCTTAGTCATCGCCACTATTCTTGCGGTGCTTCTATTGAGGATTAATTAAATGCGTTACCTCCCTTTAAATGCGAATGACCGCACCGCGATGCTCGATGTGATTGGCGTCGATAATATTGATGCTTTGTTTGAAGATGTGCCTAAGGCGGCGCGCTTGGATAAACTCGTTGACCTTCCGCTGCATCAATCCGAAGCGGCGGTTGAACGCCATATGACGCGATTGTCTAATAAGTCTGTTAGCGCGTCGTCTGTACCATTTTTCTGCGGGGCAGGGGCGTATAAGCACCATATTCCTGCGACGGTAGATCACCTGATACAGCGCTCTGAATTTCTGACGGCTTACACGCCATATCAGCCCGAAATCAGCCAAGGTACGCTCCAAGCACTATTTGAATTCCAAAGCCAAGTCGCCCTCTTGACAGGAATGGATGTCGCCAATGCTTCTATGTATGACGGCTCAACTGCTTGCGCCGAAGCAGTGGTGATGGCCAAACGCGTGACCCGCAAGACGAAAGCCATTCTCGCACCGGGGCTGCATCCACATTACGCGGCGGCTACGCAGACTTTGGCCTCAACGCTCGATATTCAAATCAATGAAGTCGTCCCTGAAATCGGGGCTGACTCCACGGTTATTGATATGATTACAGACGAAACCGCTTGTGTGGTCGTGCAATCCCCCAACGTCTTTGGCGAGATTGTCGACCTCGCCCCGATTGCGGAAAAAGCCCATGCGCATAAGGCCCTGCTGATTGCGGTTTTTACCGAACCTGTTGCGCTGGGCCTGATCAAATCACCGGGAGAGCAGGGCGCGGATATTGTTGTTGGCGAGGGTCAAGGTCTTGGCGTAGGCCTTAATTTCGGCGGGCCGCATGTGGGGCTCTTTGCTTGCCGCCAAAAACTCGTGCGCCAAATGCCGGGCCGTGTGTGCGGCGAGACGGTCGATGCTAATGGTAATCGCGGTTATGTGCTGACGCTATCAACGCGCGAGCAACATATTCGCCGCGAAAAAGCGACCTCGAATATCTGTACCAATTCAGGTCTCTGCTGCCTCGCTTTTACTATTCATATGAGCTTACTCGGTGATGCGGGATTGAAACGTATGGCCACGCTGAACCATGAAAATGCCTGCCATATGGCCGATATTATTGACGGCATAGAGGGCGCAGAAGTGTTGAACGACACGTTCTTTAATGAGTTCACGGTCAAGCTCAACAAACTTGCCGTAGAGGTCGTTCAGGCCCTCGCGGATAAAGATATTCTCGGCGGCGTTCCGTTCTCAAGGATTTCTGGCGGTGCGCATGAGGATTTACTCCTCGTCTGCACAACAGAAATCGTAAGCGATGAAGATATGCATGGCTTTGGTGAGGCTCTTGCGGAGGTTTTGAGATGATGAGCAGTGATTTTGATACTCCCTCTCCCATAGGGAGAGGGTACCGCGAAGCGGGGGGTGAGGGGTTCCATGCCGAAGTTTACAGAACCCCATTTCCGTCTGGAACCCTTCATCCGACC
>CALLMD010000012.1 GCA_938007935.1 uncultured Hellea sp. | reverse complement strand
CCGCATTTCACGGGCGATTGTGAGGGAGTCTGTGTGCAAGGCCTTCTTCACCCTGCGGCGTTTATCGATGCTTTGATAACGGGATGGAACGCGGCGCACATAATACCAAGTATGGCCACGTTGTTCTAAGTAGTGATTTTGGCGAATGGTCATAATCCATTGTACCCCAGTCTGGACCCCAATTTGGACCCCAAATTGGGGGAAATTGGGGGGTTGCGAGAAAACGTGGGAAAAAACGTAGTCTTTCCAACGGCTTAACGGTCTTAAGAATGAGATAAATGGCGCACCGGGGAGGATTCGAACCCCCGACCCCTTGATTCGTAGTCAAGTACTCTATCCAGCTGAGCTACCGGTGCGCAGAGTATCGCCTTTAAGGCGAGGACGCGTTAAAGCGCAAACCCATTCGGATTGCAAGCGCCTTTTTGCGGTAAATGTCTATAACACGCAGGGCTGAAATATTCGTTAAGCGCTTTAAATGTCAGCGATTATCAGGCTGTGGTCCGAATATTTTTCAATCCGCGGCGTGTGATCATAGGAAACAGTCTTGAAACGGGCGTCCATATCGGGGCTGGCGAGGATTTGATCATATCGAAACCGGTTATCGGTGCGGTTACTTGTCCATGTAAATTCTCGCGCATCGACGTGGCGAGAGCGCCAGCTATCAATCCAGCCAACCTGTAACAGGTCTTGATAATAATGGGTGGCATAGAATGACTTGCTATCACTATCGATGAGGGGGATGCCGCAATTCATATCCCCGATAATCAGCGCGTTCATTTTTAGCAAAGAGGGGCTATCGGTTTTGAGCGCTTCAAAGAGCGGGACCTGCGCTTTTTTCTGCGGGAAATGAACGGCAATGAGGGAGAGTTCAAAGCCAAGTGCCTCTTCGCTAAAATAGGCTTCGAGCATATGTAGCGGGTTATGCGGCTCTGACAGAAACGGCCCCGCATCAAACCCATATTTGGAGGCGACAAGGATAGTATTTTCTTTGCCGTCTGTGTAAGGAATGTGGATGAATTTTAGGCCCGCCTTTTTAAGGCCTGCCGTGATTTCTGCCTCGCCCGAGCCGCGCCTGAACTCTTGGAGGGTTACAATGTCAGGGGCGTGGGCTGCGATAGTTTTGACAATATCACCTGCGCGCCGCCCGCCGCCTTGTAGGATGTTCCAGGATAAGATTTTCACTTAGGTTTGAACCTTCCGGGGGTTCTCCGTTACGGCTGAAAATAATTCACTGGATCGTTTTCTATTCGCCTTCACGTTTCCACCCCCCAACAAAATATTTCTTCTCCCACTCCGCGAAATAGCCTAGGAGTTGCCGCTTGGAACTACTCACGCGCATATCATATTGTAGCGGGTCTTTGCGGTTGGGTGAGAAATCGGTGAGCTGCATGACATAGGCCGGGAAGTCTTTGGAGGCTTCGTCCTTATTCGTTTTCCAAAGCACGATTTTACGCACCATGACGGCCCCGCGCAGGGTTTTGAGCGCGACGGCGCGTTTAATAATTTTGGACTCTGGCAAAATGATTTCTTCGGCCACGCGGTCAACATCTGGAATGTCAACAATATCGGTGAGCTGGGTTAGGCGGGCATCATCTTTATTGGCTGTTTTATCATCACGGAAGCGAATGAATTGCGGAGAAATGATAGAGCAAAGCGGAAGGCGGCGTAGCCCTTCCCAGCGTTTATCCTCTGCGTTCCATTCCAGCACCATTTTATCAATCGGGTTGCCGCGTGACGTCATGGCGACAAGATCCAAACATTCAATTTCAACGACCAATCCTGGCTCTATCATTTGATAGGCGACGCGGGAAGAGTTGACCTCGTGAAATTCACTCTCAGCGACAAGGGGCTCAAGCTTTTTAAGGATGGTGATGCGCTGCTCATCGGAGAAGCCGCCGCCCACACGTGAGACGATTTGAAAGCTGCCATCTTGGCGCACAATGGCGAGCAGCATATCATGCAGCATCCCCGTGCGGTCATCCGTGCTTTCGGTAAAGCCGATAACGGCGAGATCAAGTGAATGACGCGGTTTGACTTTGAACACACCCGCCGTATGGGAGCGCGCGACAACACCTTCATGGCCTTTGCCGAGAACCCATTCTTCATATTGCTTAAGGACCGCGGCCGCATTTTCGCCAATGACGGTTTTGACGGGATGAATGCGCGTTCCACCGCCAAATATCTCATCTAGCTTGGTGATCGTTTCATCATAATTCATCGACAGGTCTGCCCCGTCGAGATCATAAATATTGAAACAAGCAAAGGCGAGTTGGTCGAGCTCGGCTTGATCGGTGGGCTTGCGGCCAATGCGGACGATATCGTGCACGCGCGTGGCTTTGCCGTCTTTCTTACGTAGCTCTTCTGTGCGCTGAACGTAAAACTCACCGCCGATAAGGGCTTTTTTGATGCCCGCCTTGGTCAGAAGCTCGGCGGCCTCGGCCATGAACGGCGCGCCTGCGCGCAATGTTTTGCCGGGGTTAAGCGTACACACCTCGCCATGCTCGAATATCAGCATCGAAAATTCACCATCGATTTTCTGGCTGATTTGATAAGTGCTATCAGGGATACGGCGCTTGGCCGTTTCGGTATCCAGTGCCATGGTCATTTGGCCAAGCTGGCGGCGGCGTGTACGTACAATGCGCAAATAACCCTCAACGTTTAAATCATCAACGGTGCCAATGCGGTAACCGCCAATAAGCGCCCGCATATTATCTTCGTTATAAAGCTTAGGCATCGTCGTCCTCCAATGCCTTAAGCTCCATATTGGAGAGATGCAGCAGGAGGATATATTTATCGTCCTTGATACGGCCTTCTAAAAACCCGCGATAGGGGATAGAACGAGAGCGGAAAATGAGTGGGTCGCGCCCTTTGGGACCTGCGCCTAAAATCATCAGCGATTTCGCCTCATGCAGTTCCTTGGCCATCTCATAAAGGAAGTCATAGGTCAGGCCGTTGATGTGTACGATTTGGAGCTTGGTGGCGAAGACGAATTTACGAATGGCTTCGGCCTTGGGGATCATCTTTCCCGTCCATGTCAAAGGGACTTCTGTATCGATATTAGCTTCTAGTCGTCTTTGTTCGCGGCGCTCGCGTATGGTGCCATCGGGATTATAGACGACCTCATCTTGGCGGATTCGGTAAACCAGTTCCTCTTTGGGGTTGATATAAACCCGCGATAAATCCCAGAGGAACATCCCGTCGCGTTCAAAATCAATCTCTGGATCACCTTCGGCCAAAGCTGCGCCGAGCGCTTCGGGGGTTTTATATTTTTCCAGCATGGACTCATAGTCTTGATGGACCGCGCCTTTAAGAACTTTGCGCGTATAGGCGGGGAGTTTTTTGGGACCCTGATAAAATATCGTCCGCCGCCTGCGCGTGGATTCAGCCTTAACAACGGCGTCGCGCATACGGGCATCTGAGAGGTTTACATTAGGCATTATTTTAAATCCAGAAAGCCGAAATTCTTTTCAAAATACGCCATCGCATCAGCCGGAATTTCTATGGTGTAAAAGGCCCCTGAAAGGGCCGCTAAAATCAGGAAAGCTGTGACAGCCCCTATTATTGGAATTGCCGTTAGGAGCTTTGGTGAGGTTTGCGGCCAACCCATTCTGAGGGCCGCGGCTATATGAACAAAAAACGCTAATACGCCCGCAAAATAATAAAGAAGAAATCCATATTTTATAGGCGAAATATTGAGTGTGCCAGCGGCCCAATAAAAATCGGTTTCAAGACCATAAATATTATGGGTGTAAATTGCAGCGGAGCTATGAATAAAAAGGAAAAACAATAAATAGCAACCACTATACATTTGTGCCTTTGCCCAGCCGCGTAATCGCTTAAATCGCAAACGGCGCGCGCCGGTCAAAATCTGGGTTAATATGGCAAGAACCAGTATAATTTCGCCAATGGGGTTGCGGTAAATCCATTGTACAGATTTGAGCGCGGATTGATGTGCCTCTGGACCCGCCAATGCAAAAAGATGCACTGTGAGATGGCTGATAATGAAGAGCAATAAGACTATTGCAGTAAAGCGGTGGATGGATTTGGCGCTAAGGGGCATCTCTGAGCCTACAACATATCAAAGTCGAAGGCGTCGGTTTCGCCGCTATCATCTTCGCCAAGCTCTTCGGCGCGGGCCGCGCAAATTGCCGCTTGTTCAAAGCCGACAAATTCGATGTCGCTTTTTTGGCCTATGAGCATCCAGAGCGTATCACCTTCGCCTTGCATCAGGAAGGCCGGGTCAAAATAAATCCCGCCGCGATAGGAAAAGGGGAATTGATAAATCGCGCCGGCTTTAAGTCTAGCGAGAAGGGCATCGCTAATCTTTGTTTCTGCGCCCAGTTGATAGGCGAGGCGAATAGGGTGGTCGAGAAAGGTGTCGATATCAACTTCTTGGGTGAGGGGTGTGGGCGCTGAAAAGCTGGAGGCAACTTCGGGGATTTCCTTACCGTCGCGGTCAATCGGGATCAGCTCATCTCGCGTCACCCAAAGCCCTTCAGTATTGATATAGCCGCTCGCAGTGCCGCCCATAGGGATGATGGTGCGCCCATCACGGGCCAGCGTGGCCAAGGTGCAAGCCTTGTCATTGGCATCAAAGGTTTCGGTTTTGACCCGTCCATAAAGTTTGGAGCGGTCAACCTTGTGGATGGCCACGGTAAAAGGCGCGCCCTCAAATTCAAACTCTAGTTTACGTGCCATTTTTCCCCCTAATGTCAATCACCTTATCAAGTGCACGCGGTGACGGAAAGCGGTTTTCGCGGTTTGATGGCTTAAGGGCAGACGCCTTTTGAGATAACGCTATAGCCTTCCACGCGGGCAGAGCAGGCATTGCCGAAGGTCTTTTGAAGAGGCGGGCAAGGCGCGCGAAAACATTGCACGGTTTTTTGCGCGCAGACAGGGTCGTATTCTAAAGTGCATGCGTTGATATTTGTTCCAGGGAAATTAGGCGTCCTTTGGATAGGAAAATTTGACCAATGGTAAGTTGGGGGTCTGTAATAGTCAGGATTGGAGCTCCTATGCCAAGGCGTCCAAGTCCTCAAAGCAGGTGGTTGCCAATTTTGACGCCAATATCTGCGCCATGGCTGTGGGTTATAATATGGTTGGGGATTGTAATGATAGCTAGGTTGATAATGATTTGGCTGATAATCGTAATGAGGCCGAGATAGGGGCACGCATTGCGGCCCGCTTTGGGTTTCTATGCATTGATTGCCTTGCTCGCATAAGGTGCTGGCGCAAGTCAGGCGCTGGGGCTCGCAAACAGGTCCGCCGGGTGTGTCTACACAGCTGCCTGCACAGCGCACATTCGCACAGCTAAGGATTTGAGCCTCAACGGAAGGCGTTCCAATAACTATGCTGAAGAGTATGGCCGAGATAAGCACACCAAAACTCAAAATCCATTTTTGTATATGCATCACCGTACTCCTCCCTTAAAATGATACTATCATAAAGACGCAAAATACGTAAGACTGGAGTGCAGTTTGAGCTTAGGATTGAATGAGGCCATCAAGGGCTCTAGCGGAGCCCGGAAAAATAGTTCTGTCTAGGGTATTGCGGTCAATACCCAAATGATCTCTTAAGACACCTTTTAAAACGGCGGTTACATCATTTGCTGGAAAGAGGTCGCGCCCTTGGTACAGATTTTTTTTCTTAAGTCCCGGCCAGTCGCCATGAACTTTTCCGCCCGCAACAGCCCCGCCCAGTAACATGACAAGGCCGCCCGTTCCGTGATCAGTGCCGCGCGTACCATTAATAGCCGCAGTGCGTCCAAATTCAGAACAAACGACAATACAGGTCTGATCCCATTTAGGGCCAAGTTGGGTCTTGAGCGCAAGGAAGCCATCATCAAGTCGTTTGAATTTTCGTTCAAGCTGGACTGCCTGATTTACATGTGTGTCCCATCCGTTAAGGGCGGCCATAGCGATGCCGGGACCATCTTTTGCTGACATGATACGGCCAATTGCTTCCAGCGCAATTTCATAATGTAAGTTAAACCTTCGGCTATCGCGCCGGTTAACAGGCATGTCTTGGATAGCGTTAGTCCGAGCTCTTTCGAGGGATTGTGTAAGTTCTATGTCGTTTTCAAATAGCGTGGAAATGCGGTCCAGTAGGTCGGGCGTTACCTCATCAAAAATAGGAGGTGACCAGTTTGCGACATCCGCCTCGCCCAAAAGGGCTAAGGGTACTGATCTTGCCAATGCTAATCCATTTCCGCCAAATGATTTCAAAGTTCGGTTTAACCATCCGTCATGAACTTGGTTATTGCCAAGAGTTTCTAAAAAGTCTTGAGCGTCGAAATGAGACCTTTCTCTGTATGTTGTGCTGCAGGCATGAATGAAACTTGCATTACCTTGGTCAAAAAACGCCTTAAGTGATGTAAAAGCGGGGTGTAGTTCAAATTCAGAATTTAAAGCAAGGTTCTTGGGACGTTCAAAAGTCAGTGTTTTTCTTAGTGAGGATAATTCTTTATCCTTTGGAATAACTGCAGAAAGCCCGTCCATTCCGCCGCGGAGTAAAACGAAAATAAAGTTCTTATTCTTAACCCCCTTGGCAAAAGAAGGTTGATTAAAACCCGCCGCAGCCAACAGGCCTAGTGCGGTGCGTCTTGTGAATTTGAGGGGCGCTTGCTTCATGTTACCGTCGTTGAAATTCTGGGCACATAAGTACCATCGTTAAGGCTTGTTGATTGCTCTCGGCTTGCTCTATGGCCTCTGCCGTTTTTGTGGTTAACTGTAGCCCGACAGCACCTTTTAAGAACTCATGTGCATCTAAGTTTGAATTGCGTTGTGCGACTTTATTGGCCCATTCAATTCGTTTCATTATGGCGTCTGGCCCTGACCAAGCTCTGTTTATGTCGGGCCAACCTTCGGGTGTTGGCGCTCTAAAAGCTGTTTGACCAAAGCCTTCATAAACATCTGAAGGCCAAGTTGGAAAGACTTCAGCAATGCCCATATAGCGAGCAGCTGATATCAGCATTTCATATGGAGTTTTGATTTTTTGGACTTCGGCGTTCCAGAGTTCTGATGAGTCTATCAATACAGTATAGAGCGTGGTTAGATCGCCGCCGCTTTTTATGAAGGCTATACGTAAGCGTTCAACTAATTTTAAGGGCGGCGTATCAGATGTAAAATGGCGCGCGAGCTTAAAGGCGATATTTTGGGCCGTAGAGGGGTGCTCACAAAGATTACGAATTATTGTTTTTGCTTGAGAAGGTCCGAGCGGGAAGTAAGTTTTTCCCATGACCGTTCGGGAGCCGGGCTCATGTCTTTGCGGGTTGAAATAAGCTTTACCTCTAAAGTCCTTATTTTCTCTTTTGGAGGCAATCGTCCAACCGGTTAAAGCACGGGCAAATTCTGTGACATCACTTTGGGTATATGCTGCACTAGGCGTGACTGTATGAAGCTCCATAACTTCACGTGCCAAATTTTCATTTAATCCCTTTTTCCGAATCCGTCCAATCAGTCCAAATAGTGAATTAGGACCTATTGATTTGACGTTATCCAGATAAATTAACATAGACGGGTGAAGGATCGCACTCTCAGCTAGGGCGCTAAATTTGCCCAAAATAAAAGGGCGAACAGCTTCTCTTTCATGCGCTGCGGCGGTTAATATATCACGTGTTCTTCCAGAAACAGTAAAATGGTTCGACCAAAAATGGGTCAGGCGTTCGTGAAAAGGAATTGAGCTGTTAGTAGCAAAGCGAAATCTTTCAGCATGCTCTGCTTCTGCCCAAGCTCTGTAACGCTTATTAAAAGGTTCTGTGACAGCGAGTTTAGCGGCATCGTCAGTCTCTGCTTTTCTTGCGGCTAATAACGCTGCTTTTTCTAAAATATAACCTTGAGACGTTAGCAGATTTTTGATCGGAAATTCAGACGGATCGCGAAGTTGATCTTTCAGCCATTTTTTTGGATCTTTACTGGCAAGCGTAATTTCGCCCGGGCGAGCGCCCAGGCCAAACCTTGTCACAGCTATTGCGCCTTCCAATGTCATTTCAGATGTTCCGCATAATGTGTCGATATCTATAACGTATTTGGCTGATAAATCCTTCTCAAATGATGAAAGTTTCGACAGCCTGAATCATCTAACCTATCACCGTGGCGTCTCCAGAGGAAATGATAAGCGCAGATGACGTTCAGTTAATCACAGAGTTTAGCTGTCATCGCTGCGGCAAGCTCAAAAGCTTTGGGGCCGTCATATTCTGGCCGGCATGAGACACCTTTATCGTCAATATAGGCATGGGCGGGCGGTTTGCCGAGACCGTCATGTACAGAGGTGTAAGCCAGACTATGTTTATCAAGCCATGTTTCGATTTTGGCGCGCATTTCATCACGCTCTTTGCCGTCTAGCCCTGCCATGCGCGAGGTCAGCACAATGATGTCGGCGTAATCATTAATCTCGCGGGTAAATTCGACAGCCCCGTCTATGGGCGGGCCAATATCCGTTTTCTTGCCAGACTTCACGCGCAGGGCTAGCACGCCGTCAAGGTCGATACAGACTTTGGCGCGGCCCGTGCGTTTAAACTTTCGCTCATTGGCCGCGATGGAAATTTTGCTCATGCGGCCACGGGTGAGAAGCTCAGCCATATCGCGGTCATCTTTATCGACGCGGGGCGGGGGCGGCCCGCCGCGCGCCTCAAGCATCACGTCAATCGCGCTATGACCAGTGAGCCACGGATTATCCAGCCACTCATCCCCGCTCCAAAGCGAGGAGTAATGATAGCGCGTATGATGCAGACCCGGGAGGCGAAACCAAGACCCAAGCGAGTCGTGTTTGACTTTTTTAGGAAATGTCTCTGGCTCTTCATCCAGACCATTTTCTTCCCATGTTTCGGCGATGCCTTTGACCATGGCGTAAACGTCAATGGTCGGGGCGGGGTCTTCGAATAAAACCCAGAGGTGATATCCGCCCTGAGTGTTGGTATCAAAGAGCATGGGGTCATAGCCTGCGGCCTGAAGTTCTCTCCACCATTTCAGCGCGCAGTTTAGATTACGCCTTTGATGGTCTTCGGCGTGGAGTTTATGTTCATCATGCAAATCAATATCGATGCCAAACCAGCGGGACGTCGTGTCTTTAGATTTGGTATGCAGGCCAATAATTTGCGGCTTGCGGTGATGGCGAGAGCTAAAATGGCGGGTAAGCTTGTCGATGGTCACCATATCCTCGCCGCGCATCTCCTTTTTCGGCAGCGTCATGGCTTTATAGGATTTACCTTCGCGGCGGCGCTCTGCGGGGGTGAGCACTGAATATTGACCCCAGACATCCTTGCGGTTCACCAGACGTTCCATCGCCCAATCGGCCAGCTCTGAAGCGCGCTCCGCCCATTCTTCTCCGATAATCTCGTGTTCAGTTGCCATTTGGCCCTTTTATAGAAAGGCTTTGGCGACTGAAAGAGATTTATGCTCAAAGCCATGGAGGGAGCGTTTTCTGCAGTAAGACGGGGCTTTCAGAGCGAAATATTTACCATTGGGAATTGAAACACTCGCAAAAGTTCCTATGTAGAATGTATAAGAAAATTATACAGCCAGTTACATAAAGGGGGAGAAGACATGTCCAGTTTTGAAGCTCAAATAGAGAAATCCAGACAGGAAATTGCTGCCGGACAATCCAAAATATCAGAGCTATCGACCAAAATCGAAACCGCCCGCACGAAAATGGCGCAAGGTACAGACATCACGCTCGATATTGAAAATGCGTCTCTTGATGATGTACATGAGCATGCAGATATCATGAACGCCAATATTGCCGAGCTTATTTTAGGTCTCGATGATGTCACAGCGGGCTTCTCTAAAGATTTCGATAAGATGCAGGCCCATACGGGGTGGGAGAAATTTATCAAAATTTTCTCCAAAGACCGCGCCAAGATGATGCGCCAAGAGCGTATTCGCATGGCCTCGATAGAAGACAAATTGCAAGACCTGATTGGAAAATCAGATGTCATTTCGGCCATGCTCACTAATCAGCTAAATGAATTAGAGCGCCATAAGGAACAAGTGCAATCTAATTTGGCGACAACTCTGACCGAACGTGAGGCGGCCTTAAATAAATTAGAGACCGTCAAAGCCGAACTTCTGGCGCTTGACCCAAAAATCATTGAGCTTGAAGGCAAGCTTGCCGCGGAAACAAATCCCAAAGCGCGCTCTTTACTCGAAAGCCAGCTGGCCGCCGTGAACTCAAATTACAATGAGCTCGCGCAAGCGGAGCAAGTGTCCTTGGCAGAGAGCCAGACGCTAGAGCGCTATATTGAAAAAGGGAAGACGTGGCTTGATAGTTTGCAAAACCAAGCGGCAACACAAATGGTGTTGATTAATAAGCTTCAGATAGACACCAAAAACCGCGTTATCCTTTATGATGCGCTCTCGAAATCTTTAAAGACAGCCCAGCAGCAAGATGTTGCCCATCAGATTAACGAGATTGGTGTGGAGACGGATAAGCAAGCGCAGGTCGCGATGGCAGCAATTGGCGCGGCGACAAATAACCGTATGGCAGATATGATGGAAGGCCATCCCGACCATATCGTCTTTGCCCGTAAAGTGCTTGAAGAAAAGGTCAAAGCCGATGAGCGTTTTGCGCGGCGTTTCGAAAAGATTGTCGAAATGCATGACAAGAATGCTTACGGCCAAGGCAAAGTTTAAGGCCGCTTAGGTGGACCTCACCTTCGACCACAAAGTTCTAGATAGCGCCAAGGCCACGCGGCGCTATTTTGCTAAATTCGAACGCATTATGGGTCACCTCAGCGCGGTGGCGGAGCTATCTAAAAAAGAGAAGCTTATCACATCGGCCGAGGTCGACATGCTTAAAGGCTATCTTGACGCGCTCTCTAATACCTTTACGGCGCTCTCCTATAAATTCCTGATGGCCGACCGTGTGGGCGAGCTATCCAATTTGGAATTTAGTATTGATAAAAGCGAAAGCGGATTCCCGATTGGCCGCGAAATTATGCAAATGGCCTCTGACGCCACGCAGGCCAAAAAGCATTTGAAATCTTTGCCGTCCCAAGAGCGTCTGAAAAAGGATATGATTAATCATATTCTGACCGAACAATCTTCGCCAACGCAGCTGCAATATGCGATGAGCCAGCGGATTTATTACGAATATCTCCAAAATAAAAACCTGTTTCTTTCACAAAACCATCCGCAAATTATCTGGGTGGGTAAGGATATGAAAGCGGGGCGGCGGACCTATCTGGTGCATTGGGCTAGCTATGATAGCCAAACCAATTTACCTGCGATTTATTTGATGGAGCTGGAAGATACCTCCAGCCGCGCTTTGCCCCATGATGAGCGCCGCTGGCCACGCGCGCAAAGTCACCTTATGGCGCAGGCGGTTTCTGGTTTAAAGTTGCTGACCATTGCGCAGGGCTTTGATAAGGATTTTGACAGCCTGCATCCCAAAATGCTGCGGCGCTTTCATATCGGGCCGATGTATAGTCACACTTTTACGGAACAACGCGGCCCCTTACGCGATGTGCTGGCAGAAGCCAGTGGTGAACCGGGGCTGGATTGGGCCTTGGCTTGGACAGTGGAAAGTCTGGTTTCGGATAATGTTAAAAAGGAAAAAGTCGGAATATTCAAATCCGCCGAGCGCCAAATCTACGCGCTTGACAAAATGGATTTCAAAATGGCGGATAGCGGGGCGAGTGATATTCGGCGCTCGCTTATTTTGCCGCACCGTGCTTACCAAGTGCTAGAAGAAAAAAGCAAAGAAGAGTTTGACGGTGTGCGCAAATATGTCGTCGGGCAAAACGCCAAAATACTGAGTTATAAATAGGAAACGCATGTCAAACACATCGGACTTGATGGAATTAAAAGAAGAGCTCATTCGCGAAAAATATAGCGCGGCAGAGAGCTTGCTTGATGGGTTTGATCATACGCCGCGTTTAGCCAAAGCCAAAGGTACGCCGCGCGCGGAGAAATCATCGGGTATTGGCACGCGCCGCCGCTTTCGCTCCACCACGCCGGGCTTGGTGACAAAATCCACCGCCCGCGCCGAGGGCGTGCATATTATTGACCGTGTTGAGGGGGCGGATGACGGCGATAATCTGACCAGTCCGATACAAGCCAATGTTCTTTATGCGCTGCGCCGCGCGCTGGCGACGGCGATGGTGGTTGTCGATCAATATTCTGACCATACGGGACTGAGCCAACTCCTCAAAGATAATCTGGGCGGCGGGCTTGCGGCCTCGCGCCAATCTGAATTTACGGAACTGCTCGCGGCCTCATCGGTGATTAGCCTGCATGTCTTTGCTAATATGACCAGTTTCTTGCTCGCCAATGCCCATGCTGATGCCTCGGATGTCAATGTGGAAATTGGCGAAGTGGAAGAAGTGCTCACCGATAACTCGCATCTGGCCCTGACCGGCGCGCTATGGGAGCTTGATCAAGACCTCGCTATTTTTGCAGGCTCCGAAGATAAATTAATCCCGACAGTGACCGCCTTTTGTGAACAGCTTATGGAAAAGGTTGCGCTTCGCGCCTCTAACCTGCCAAAGCTAGAGGCATTTACCTCGGTGAATTACCGCGTTGAAGAGGATGATTTTACGGTCAGCGGCTTTACCCCATTTGCCCGCGGTAAATCCTCCAAGCTGGCCATGAGCTTTAAAAAGCCCAATGAAATTGTCGGCAATCATATCGCCAAATATCAAGCGATGAAGCTCTCGAAAATGATTATGGCTTATGATTTTGACCGTAAGCTCAACCCCTTTGTGGAGCTTGGCGGGTTTATCTTCACTTTTATGGGGGACGGTAAACCGGGCACGGGTAAGACAATCCTTATCCAGATGATGGCGGGCTTGATTAATGATTATTGCCAAAATGCGGGTTACCCCTTTCGCTACCAGAACCTCTCCACGGAGAGCATTGATAGCTATCAGGGAAAATCGGCGCAAAATGCCAAGGCCTTTTTCAACAATGTCATTGACCCAAACGTCATTGGCTTTGGCACCATTGACGATATTGATCAGCTCGCGGGGAAACGCGGGGATAGACAATCCAGTGCGGGTCAGCTCGAAATCACGGCCGTCTTGATGGAAAGTTTTGCGGGGGCCAATACGGTGGTGCGCGGCAATTGTACCTTTGGCATGTTCTCTAATTATCCCGAAAATGTTGACGACGCGTTGCGCCAACGCGCGGGCGCGCGCTTCTTGGTGGACGGGCCGCAATCGCGCGAAGACTATATTGACATTCTACACATTTTGATGGGCAAGAACCACAATATCCCTGTCGGCAAACATAAGCTGTTTGAAACGCAGCAAATTAAAAAAGCTGTCGCGCGGAGTTTCGAAGCCCATAGCAAGCCGCAAGAAGAGGCGCTTATAAAAATCTATGAGCAGACGACGAAAAAACTGGGCAAGCTAGATACACTCGCCAAGATCGGGACCTATCTGGATAATATCCAAAATGTCGATGAGCGCTTTACGGGCCGCGCGATTAAAAACATCACAGACGCGATAAAAGTCCGCGCCATGGACTTTGAACTCCCTGATGAATGGATGGAAAAGCCGGATCTCTTTTTGTTTAAGGATTACGAGACGAAGAAAAACATGATCGCCGATTTATCCGTGCCCATCACGGTGGATATGGTCCTTCAAGAAATCAATAGATATGCGGACTCAGAATTTCGCTACGCTGATAAATCAGACGAAATTGCAATCGATAATATGGTGCGTGACTTTGGCCGTCAGGAAGAAGCCAAGAAACGGTATTTGAAGGGTAAGAAGTGAACCTACTCCGCCTATATATTGCGTTAGAGTTTGCCTCATGATGCGCCTCGTTAAAAATGGGCTGATGTTTGGCAATCTTGTCGAGATAAAATCCATCGCACTCGTGGAGCGTTATAACCGCGCGCTAGAGCAGCTTATTGGCAAGACCACGGCGCTGACGGAATTTCATCTCGATATTTCAGGTTATTCACCAGAGATAGGCCATGAGCTGGGCGATGATTTATACCTTAACCCCAAGGGCTGTAACCGCATGTTTATTCTGCTCTCCACGGATCAGAAAACTGCGCCCTTGCTTAATTCGCAGTTCTCGACCTCACGTTCTATTTTGCGCCATTATATTGAACAAAATGAGAATGAGCTATTTGCCTTAACGGCGCGTGAAGCGGTGGCAGGGGAGCTGATGAATTCGGTGTTCTCTATGGAGACGCCCGCAGATCTGCTGCACATAAATCAAATCGATATCGAAGCCGATACCATCCAAGAACAAGTTGCCGAGGCCAATCTGCTCGAAGGTCATATTGAGCGCTTCATGACCGAAGATGATGCGTGGTGGGATGATGTGCTGATCTCGGATATGATTGAGCTGGCCAAACGCACAGGCAATATTCAGCGCAATCCCGTTTCGCTCAACACGCAAAGCTATACGCAGGGTAATTATTACACCAATCATTTTGGCGGGGTCTATGTTTTTCGCGATACGAAAAAGCCGACCATCATCGCGCGGCAAATGATTGAAGGCTTAAATGATTTGCCGATTGAAAATATCCTAACATTTGACAATCGCGATGAGATTGCGAGCTTCTTGCGCAATGAAGGGCTGTCCGAGCTTATAGCCCAGCGCCCCAATGATAGTAACGCGGCGATTATCAAACAGAAGATTGACTTTATCACCATCACAACGGCGGCCAATTTAGGGCACGACCTGAAAGGCATTACGCGGCGTAATATTCGCACGCTGGAGCGGCGCTTTGCCAATGAGATGCCAGATGAGTTTTACGGCCTCATGGATGTCTGGCGCTGGGCGAGCATGGGCGGGTCTGTCCCAAAAATGACCCATGCCCATCCTGCGTTCTTTTACGCGCTGCGCTCTAGCCAGCATCAAGACCGTGACCTCGTAAATATGCTGCTCTCTGACCTCTCGCGTATGGATTTCAGACAGCTATTTATTTGCCATAAGCCGCTTTTTTATGAAGCTTACCGTGGTTGGCCCGAAGCCAAGAAAGACTATGTCGTCAAATTCCTCGCAGCGGAATATACGATGGATAAGGTCGGCGCGCGAGAGGCACTCTTTGGCAATGAACCTAGAATGGATGACCCCGTCACGCTTTATGACGCGGAAGATTATTCCGAAACGGGCAAAGCGAAACCCAAAAGCCCGTGGGGCGTTGCGGTTGAAAAGGATGGTTCTGTTCGGGTAACCTCAAGCCAGACATCAAAATCAGAGGACGAAGGCCGCGATTGGGGCGCTGGCCGTGATTGGGGCAAAAGCCGGGATTGGCGCGGCAGAGACAGAGATGATAAGGTTGAAAAACGCCCCAGAAGACGGGGGCTAAGAAAAGAACTGGATTGGGATAAACGGGATTACAAAAAGCGCGGCCGCAAAGATAGTGACCGCGGGAGAGGCCGAAGATGATAATTTGGGTCAGAAATATAATTTTTATCGTGCTTATCCTAAGCGCGATTTATGTGCTGCTATCGGCCTCGGGCCGTAGAAAGCAGAAAAAACGTTTGCTCTCCCAATATGAAGCCGCAGATGCCACGATTACGGATAAAGACGATTTTCTCGCCAAGGGCATGATAAAATATGACCGCTCTATGCGGCCAAAATTATTTCTATTTGTTTTTATCATTCCTATTATCATCATCAGCATACTCATCTATCTGGCGCAATACACCTAAAAGGAGATTAGAGCATGAAATGGATTAAACGCATATTTGTCGCTCTGCTTCTCTTAACGACCTGTGTCTTGGTGCATTATTATTTGCCGCAACGCGATATTGTTAAAGTCGTCGGCACTGATGTCAAACGCATGGATATTGGCAAAGGCTCGCCCTTTTGGGATCGCCAAGATGCAGGCACGGAAGAACGCACCTCACGTGATGTACGCTTTATTTCTACGATAAAAGCCAATGGTAAAACCATGGTCTACCGCAATGAAGATACGGGCTGGTCATTTCCCTTTTACCTAAAATTTGACAGTAGCGATTTGTCGGCCAAAGCCGAAGCCATGTCCGATGAGAAAGAAGAAACCTGGGTCGCGGTCTCGCATTATGGCTGGCGCATTCGGCTATTTTCCATTTTTCCCAATGCCACCAAGATTAAAAAGGTGGATGGCCCCAACACATTCTTAATCCCGTGGTTTAATATCTTTTTCCTCACGGTTCTGGTCGTGATTTTCTTTTCGATCTGGCGCACCATACGCCGTTGGAAGAAAAAGAATGTTGATCCTGTCACGGACAAAATCGGCAAAGAACTGGAAGAGGTCAGCGAAACCGTCAAAGGTCACGCCGATAAAATCGGGGATGAGCTGGAAGACACACAATCAGGCCTAAAGAAATTTATGCGCCGCTGGTTTGGGTCTTCAAAATAAATTTATCATCTACATGATTAATTCGCGTATGGGGCGTTTTTAGGCAGAAATTTCCGTAAGGCTGCTCTATAAAGCCCTAAAATATAGGGACATATTATGAGACAGATAGGTCATTTCATTGACGGTAAATTGGTTTCGGGTACATCAGGTCGGGCCAAAGATATTTATAATCCGAACACAGGCGAAGTTCAGGCGCAGGTCAATATGGCGACGCCCGCCGAGCTTGATGCGGCCGTGTCTTCGGCTGCGAAAGCGCAAATTGTCTGGATGAATACCAATCCACAAAAGCGCTCCCGCGTGATGTTTGCCTATAAGCAATTGGTCGAAGCGCATATGGACGAGCTGGCGGCAATGCTGTCATCTGAGCATGGTAAAGTCATCGCTGATAGCCGCGGGGACGTTATTCGCGGCATTGATGTTATCGAATTTGCTTGCGGTATTCCCCACGGGCAAAAGGGTGAGCATACTTATGGCGCAGGGCCAGAAATTGATGTCTATTCTATGCGAAAGCCATTGGGCGTCGTCGCAGGGATTACGCCCTTTAACTTCCCCGCCATGATCCCGATGTGGATGTTCGGCATGGCCATCGCGACAGGGAATGCTTGCATCTTAAAGCCATCAGAAAAAGATCCGAGCGTTCCGATGAAACTGGCCGAACTCTTCGTCGAAGCGGGCGGGCCTGTTGGCCTCTTGCAATGTATCAATGGCGATAAAGAAATCGTCGATGCGATTTGTGATCACCCCACGATTAAAGCGGTTAGCTTTGTAGGCTCCTCCGATATTGCGCAATATGTTTACGGACGCGCGACGGCAAACGGGAAGCGCGCGCAATGTATGGGCGGGGCGAAGAACCACGGCATTATCATGCCTGATGCCAATATGGACCAAGCCGTGAAAGATATTCTTGGCGCAGCCTATGGCTCGGCGGGCGAACGCTGTATGGCGCTGCCTGTTGTGGTACCAGTCGGTGAAGGTACTGCAGAACGGTTCTTAGAGAAAATGTTGCCAGCGATTGAAGCGATGAAGGTAGGCATTTCCGAAGACCCCGAGGCGGATTATGGCCCTGTCGTCACAGGCGTTCACCGCGATAGTATTAAAGCCCAAGTGACCAAGGCTGTCGATGAAGGCGCAACACTGCTTGTCGATGGTCGCGACTTTAGCCTCCAGGGCTTTGAGGATGGCTTCTTTATCGGGCCAAGCCTGCTCGATAATGTGACGCCTGATATGGAAACTTATCAAGACGAAATCTTTGGACCGGTGCTCCAGATTGTCCGAGCTAAGACTTTTGAGGAGGCGCTAAAGCTTCCGTCTGAGCATCAATACGGAAATGGCGTTGCGATATTTACGCAAAATGGACGCGCCGCCCGCGAATTTGCAGACCGCGTCGAAGTCGGCATGGTCGGCATCAATGTGCCTATCCCTGTCCCCGTCGCCTATCACAGCTTTGGCGGTTGGAAACGCTCAGCCTTTGGTGACGCGAACCAATATGGCATGGAAGGCTTGCGGTTCTATACGAAAGTAAAAACCGTCACGCAAAGATGGCCTGAAGGCGAGACAGAAGACTCGGCCTTTATTATTCCGACGTTTTAGGGAGCGAATATATGAAGAGGGTTTTCGCGTTAATAGGTTTTATGGGAACTTTGGTGTTCACGTCTAGTATAGCCAATTCTGAGCGGACGCCTGAGCATTGGTTAGACAACGATGTCTTTGGTGAAAAGCGAATACTCATTGTTTGCAACAGTGGCATCGACGACCCTCTTGAGCGGGTGTTTCCGAAAATGGATTGGCAAGGTTTCCTCGAAAGAGATATAGTTATCGTTATAAAGGGGCCTAGAGGCGTAGAAATTTTGAATAGTGATGGGACGCGTGATTTCCCGTCCTCAAATACGCTCACTCAGATTCATCAGAGAAACAAGTGTCCCCGCGGCATTGATTTCAATCTTATGGGTAAAGATGGGGGCATAAAAAAGGTATGGTCTGGTGTGGTTTGGACCGAAGACCTTTTCGCGACTATAGACGCTATGCCGATGCGGCAGTTTGAGATGAGACAGAAAGCGGAAAAAAAATAAATGGATTTTCTGCTCACAGAAGAACAGACCCTCATTCAGGATATGGCGAAAAACTTCGCGTCAACTGAACTTGCGCCCCATAGTGCCAAATGGGATGAAGAAAAATTTCTAGACCGCGCTGTTTTCGCCAAAGCCGCAGAGCTAGGGTTTATGGGGATGTATAGCGGGGAAGAGCATGGCGGGACGGCGCTCTCGCGCCTCGACTCGGCCATTGTCTTTGAACAGCTCGCTGTGGGGGATGTGTCTCATACGGCGATGATGACGATTCACAATATGGCGACGTGGATGGTGGACCGATACGGCGAAGATGCTGTGCGGGCTAAATTTGTGCCGCGCCTGACGGCGGGTGAGCTTATCGCCAGCTATTGCCTCACAGAGCCGGGGGCAGGGTCGGATGCGGCCTCACTTTCAACCAAGGCCGTAAGAGATGGCGATGATTATATTCTCAATGGGACCAAGACCTTTATCTCGGGCGCAGGCTGGTCAGATGTTTATGTCACCATGGCTCGCACGAGCGATGATGGCGCGCGCGGGGTGTCGTGTTTTGTCATTGAGAAAGGTACGGCTGGATTATCTTTCGGAGCCAATGAAAAGAAGATGGGTTGGAACGCACAGCCAACCGCGCAGGTCATTTTCGAAGATTGCCGCATCCCCGCCGAGAACCGTGTTGGGGCCGAAGGAGACGGATTTAAATTTGCCATGAGCGGGCTTGATGGCGGGCGTATCAATATCGGGGCGTGCTCCCTTGGCGGGGCGCAAAAGGCGCTTGACGCATCCCTGCAATATACCAAAGAACGCAGCCAATTTGGCAAAAGCATTTCAGATTTCCAAAATACGCAATTCATGCTCGCGGATATGGCAACTGAGCTGGAAGCTTCGCGCATGATGATTTACCGCGCCGCCGATATGCTTGATAAAAAACTGCCCAATGCGGGCGCGGCCTGCGCTATGGCGAAGCGCTTTACCACGGATATGTGCTCTAAAATCGCCAATGACGCGTTACAGCTCCATGGTGGTTATGGCTATCTCTCGGAATATGAAATTGAACAGATTGTACGTGATTTGCGGGTGCATCAAATCCTAGAAGGCACGAACCAAATTATGCGTATGATAGTCTCACGCTCCCTCCTAAGGCAATAAATATGGAAGATTGGACCATATTTCAAAAACTAATTCTGAGATGCGTTCCATTCCGCTTAAATCAGTTTCTTCAAACTAGAGTTTGGAAAAAAGGGATGTATTTTGATGGTATGAGCGAGGAGCAACGTTCAATAGCAGCAAAGAAGTTTTTTGAATCATTTCCTATATCTAAATGCCCTCAATATGGCCCTCCATTCGAACCGCCATGGTTAGCCTTTCCGGATTACGAGATGGGATCAATGGGATTTAGAATGGGCTCAGGCGAAGATTATAATGTTCAATTCTCTAATTGGTATAATTCCGCCTCAGAAGAGGACATAAAAAAGTTTAAACGAAAATATCCAGAAGTTGAAAAATATACAGGTTACTTTGCCAATAGAGACAAATGGCGAAACGAAAATAGAGCGAAACATGACCACTGAAATTATATCCCGCGTCATTGGTAATCTTGGCCATATCACGCTTAACCGTCCGAAAGCTCTCAACGCGCTGACTTATGCGATGTGCGAAGAAATTACGCGGCTCCTCGTCGCTTGGAAACAAGACCCAAAGATAGGCGCTGTCATTATGGACGGCGCGGGGGATCGGGCCTTTTGCGCGGGCGGTGATGTTATCCTGCTTCATGATAGCGGTAAGGCCGGGGATAAACGCGCCGAGAATTTCTGGCGCATTGAATATGCGCTTAACGAGCTTATTCACCGCTATTCCAAGCCTTATATCACCTTGATTGATGGTTTTGTGATGGGCGGCGGTGTTGGTCTATCGGTCCATGGGCGCTTGCGTATTGCGGGTGACGATACCGTCTTTGCCATGCCTGAAACAGGCATTGGATATTTTCCAGATGTTGGCGGAACTTTCTTCTTACCTAGACTTGGTATGGATGTCGGTCAGTGGCTTGGCCTCACAGGCGCGCGCCTTGATGCAGGTCAGACATGTGCAGTCGGCGTCGCCAATGCTTATGTGCCCAGCGATCAGCATGGCGCTCTTATCAAAGCCTTAGGCAAAGCCAAACTCGACGGCTCAGATAGCTCCGTTGCAAATGTGTTGATGGGCTTTGTCAAAACCCCGCCTGCGAGCGAGCCTATCCCAGAAGCCGTGAAAGCATTCGACGCAAAGACTGTTCCCGCAATATTACGCGAGCTTGATAAAGACGGTAGTGAATGGGCGGCCAAGCAGGCTAAAAATATTCGCCGTAAATCCCCGCTCGCCATGTGCGTAACCTTTGAAGCCATTCGCCGCGGGGCTAAGAAAAATTTCAAAGAGGTCATGACGCAAGAGCTGGATTTGTCCTTGGGCTTCCTAAAGACACAAGATTTTTACGAGGGTATTCGCGCGCAATTAATTGACAAGGACCGTAATCCGAAATGGTCGCATGCGGATGTAAATGCTGTCACAGAGCTGCAGGTGCAACGCGTCTTTCGCAAAACGGCGAAACCGCCGCAACAATTTTTAGACTAGGGTTTAAGTATGAGCGTAATCGCATTTATCGGATTAGGGAAAATGGGCATTGGCATGGCCACAAACCTTGCCAAGGCGGGTCATGAGGTGCGCGCGCTGGATATTTCCAAAGAGGCTGTTGGGCGTGCCGTTGAAGCGGGATGTGTTGGCGCGGCGAATGCCAAAGATGCCGTTGAGAGAGCAGATGTTGTTGTCACCATGCTACCCGCTGGGGCGCATGTGAAAATGGTTTATGGCGGCGAAGATGGCGTTTTTGAATATGCCCAAAAAGGTACATTGATGATTGATTGTTCAACCATTGATGTCGCTTCTGCGCGCGAAGTCATCGGATCAGCAACGCATAAGGGCTTTGATATGATTGATGCACCTGTATCTGGCGGTGTTGGCGGCGCAGCGGCAGGAACGCTCACCTTTATGTGCGGCGGCACCGAAGACGCTTATAATCGAGCTAAGCCTATACTTGATGTTATGGGCAAGAATGTCTTTCATGCAGGTGATGCAGGGAACGGGCAGGTCGCTAAGATTTGCAATAATATGCTTTTGGGTATTCACATGATTGGCACCTGTGAAGCGTTTAATCTGGCAGAAAAGCTCGGCCTCGACGCACAGACATTTTACGATATTTCCAGTACAGCTAGTGGCCAGAACTGGTCTATGACAAGCTATTGCCCCGCGCCAGGCCCTGTTGAGAGCGCGCCGTCCAACCGCGATTATCAGGCGGGTTTCTCCGCGGCTATGATGCTCAAAGACTTACGCTTGGCTCAAGACGCGGCCACATCGGCGCGCGCCGCAACCCCGCTGGGAACGCAATCCGAAGCGCTTTATTCTCTGATGGAAGCAGCCCAAAAAGATGGACTCGACTTTTCGGGTATTATGAAGCTCATTAATGGGTCTTTGTAATCTGCGTAATGTACCGAATTTAGCATAGATTACCCTTATAACTCTGTTAAAGGCGAAATATGCTATCTGTGCTCGACATATTTCGTATCGGGATTGGCCCCTCATCTTCTCACACGGTCGGGCCTATCCGTATTGCCAAACGTTTTGGGGAAAGCCTGCGCCGTAAAAACCGCTTGCCAAAAACCGCGCGGATCACAGTCGAGCTTCAAGGCTCACTCGCGCTGACAGGCAAAGGCCATGCCACGCCCAAGGCGGTCATTCTTGGCTTGCTGGGATTAGAGCCTGAAACGCTAGACCCTAACACAGCCGACGCAGATGTGGCCAAGGTCTATACGGATAAAACCCTGTCTTTGCTGGGCGAGCAGCTAATCAGTTTTGATCCGGAGATAGACCTAATTTTTGATTATGAAACTCCGGCTGAACTCCACCCCAATGGGATGAACCTCTCAGCCTTTAACGCTAAAGGAAAGCTTCTGCGGACCCAGACCTATTACTCTACGGGGGGCGGTTTTATCGCCTCGCAGCGGCAAATGAAATTGCCTCTTAAGGATGATCTCATCGACGTTGGCCCGATTGTGCCTTATCCCTTTGGCTCTGCGGCAGAACTCCTTGAGCTATGCAAATCAGAGAAAAAAGCCATTTGCGATATTATCTATGCCAATGAAGACGCCATGCGGCCCCGCGCCGACACCGATGCCGCGCTTGACCGTATTGCCGATGTCATGATGGCCTGTATTGCAAGGGGGCTTGAGACCGAAGGCACTTTGCCGGGCGGGCTTGAGGTCACGCGCCGCGCGCCCCAGCTCTGGCAAAAACTCCATAGCGCGCCCATGTCCAATGAGCGTGAGCAGCTTTTTGACTGGCTTAATGTTTACGCCATGGCGGTGAATGAAGAAAATGCCAGCGGCGGGCAAGTCGTGACGGCCCCGACAAATGGCGCTGCGGGGATTATACCCTCTGTGCTCAAACATTATTGCGCGGGCGAGAATTGCCTTGCGCAAAATATCCGTAAATTCCTGCTCACCGCAGGCGGCATAGGCTTGCTCTACAAACAACGCGCCTCAATCTCGGGCGCAGAAATGGGCTGCCAAGGCGAGGTCGGCGTGGCCTGCTCTATGGCGGCAGGAGGCTTAGCAGCGGTCTGGGGCGCGAACCCCGAGCAAGTCGCCCAAGCCGCCGAAATCGGGATGGAGCATAATCTGGGCCTGACCTGTGACCCAGTAGGCGGGCTTGTCCAAATTCCCTGTATCGAGCGCAACGCCATTGGGGCGGTCAAAGCGGTCAATGCGGCGAGGCTTTCACTCCATGCTGATGGGGCAATGAAAGTTAGTCTCGATCAAGTGATAGAAACTATGCGCCAAACAGGCCTTGATATGTCATCCAAATATAAAGAAACCAGCCAAGGCGGCCTCGCGGTGAATGTCGTTGAGTGCTAGCTAGCGCATGACAGAACAACACGCCGCCATATCCCATACCCAAAAATGGCTCTCAAGCGTCGTGATTGCGCATAATTTATGCCCCTTCGCTAAACGTGAATTTGAGACGGGCCGCATCCATTATAAGGTGATCGAAACAGCGGATACAGAAAGCCAGCTAGAGCAGCTTCTGCGTCAATGCGCTGTCCTTGATAGCAACCCAGAAATTGAAACCAGCCTGTTAATTTTCCCTTCCGCCCTAAAGGACTTTGAAGACTTTTTAGACCTACTCGAAACAGCCACGGTCTTGCTCAATGACAACGGCTATGAAGGCATCTATCAACTCGCCAGCTTTCACCCTGATTATCGTTTTGACGGGGCGCCGCCAAATGCACCCAGCAATTACACAAATCGCTCGCCTTATCCAATGCTCCACGTTTTGCGCGAAGCCAGCCTTGAGGCGGCGCTGAAAACCTATGCCCACCCAGAAAATATCCCCAAACGCAATATAGACCACACCGATAAATTGGGCCTTCGCGCGATGCAGGCCTTACTCGCCGCCTGTTATCAATAGCAGCCGCTAAGCCCATGATTCAGCTAGCGTTCATTCAATAAGCGCTAATTCAGGGACATTAATTTTCCCCTTGAAGTGAAAGATATTTATGTCTCAATTATTCTCTCTTGGCGGCGCTATTAAGCTTGCGTCTCTGACAGCTATTCTAGCGTTATCGACCGCGATACCAGCTCATGCGGCATCGAGCTGTAAAGGCAAGTCCAAGCCCGTCTGTCAGGCCAGTAATTCTTGCTCTTATGTCAAAGCGCATAAGCGTAAAGACGGCGCAAAAGTGAAAGCCTTTTGCCGCGCCAAACCAGGTAAAAGCAAATCCCTATCCGAACGCGTGACGCGTAAAAAGACAAGCAGCAAAAAAGTCTCTTTAATGGATAAAGAACCGACCACAAAGAGATCAAAAACGTCCAAGACATCTAAAACCTCAAAAAAGCCTAAGACGTCTAAAACGTCACGCACATCAAGCAAGGCCAAGACGACAAAGAAAAGCACGAAAAAGTCTACAGCAAAAAAGAGAACAAGTAAGAAGACAACAGCTAAGAAAAAATCATAGCCGCTCTGCTTATAGCCTCATTAAGAAGCGCGCCTCCAATAATGGCGCGTTTTTTGTTTGAGCCATTAGCGTATATGAACGTCAGATAATTTTGGCGTTCAGCCTTAATTCAGATGGCTTGCCTTATCTTTACCACAAATTCGTCGTTCAAGACGATAATTGGAGGTAATAAAATGACCCATTTGACGTTGACAAAAACCCTTATCGCAATCGCAGTGACAAGCGCCTTTAGCTTTAGCGCCAGCACGGCCTATGCTCAAAGCACCGAAGAAGTCGTAGGCTCGGCCATTGGCGGCACACTGGGCGCTATCATTGGCGGTGAATTTGATAAACGGGGATCAAGAACCGAAGGCCATGTCATTGGCGGTCTCGTCGGCGGCACTCTGGGTTATGTTATTGGCGGAGCGCTTGAGAAAGATAACGATTTGCGCCGCCGGTATGAAGGCAGATCGGGCGAGTATATTACCTATGGCGGCGAGCCCTATCGTCGTCACCGTGATGACCAATATGGCTTTGTGTCGATCCGTATTGGAGACCGCGATCCCTATTTCTATCGCGATGGCCGTAAGAAAGCCCATCCCGTTTTCGCCGAGCATCCCGGACGCGGTAAAGGCAAAGGCCTGAGAAAACATCAGCATAAACACAAGCATAAACACCAACACAAGCATGATCATAGGCAGAATTGGTAAGGCCGCTCTTAATATGACGTCTAACTCATTGCTTTAACTCATGGCTTTGGTTTTAGACGTCATAAACTTCATAAACGTCTTACCATTATCCATATCTCGGTGAATTTAAAAGTACCGAACCATCAAGGCATGGGCACCGGGTAAGCGTTGCTTACGTCGGTGTGACATAAAATTTCAATTCTGTCATATGGCTCTCTTAACTTTAAACGATTGTCATCCTGGCTTCGCGCCAGACCAAGACAAAGCTACGCTGTCCCCAGAGTCGGATTTTAAAAAAATTCGTAAAACGTAACGCCTCGGTTGATTTTTTCCTTCGGAAAAATTCAACTAGGACAGTCCGCAGAGTCAGATACCCTGATGGATACCAATTTTTTTCTAAAATGTTTTACAAGGCACTAACCCTGCGGCGATGATTTTTGTGTGAGGGCACTCTTAATCCCGCAGTCACGACCGTACAATATCTGTCGATACCTAATCGAGGCGGTTGGGCCAAACACCCCACAAAGACCCGGCACAGGCTTGGTCGTAATGTGCGTTTGCCAGTTCACTTGCATCTCGCAAATGAACTCAGCAAATACACGCAAGCTGCTCAGTCTCACCGTCTAACCCACCAGCAAGTAACGTACTCTTACCTGTCCCCGTGTAATTTCTTGAAAAGAAAATACACACCCGTGAATCAAAACTTACATCATCGAGGATAGTTTCCCGACAATAGAGAAAATATAGCCCCGTTTTCGATAGCGTGGATTAATCTCTTAAAATTGTTGTGGGCATGGGGTTTAAGGCGGTTTTTTGTAAGGATTGAATCCACAACACTGTCATACCGACGCGGCTCCGAAGGAGACGCCCGGTACCCATGTCTCGGACTTTTAAACGAGTGTCGACCTTTAAGGCTTAGACACCGGGCAAGTCTGTGACTTGCGGCGGTGTGACTTATCAATCAATCCCTGCTGTCATCCCGGCCCGTCGTGGCTTCACGAAGTGAAACGCAACAGGCTACACAATAGCGCTCGTTCCTTTAACTGTCATACCGCCGCGGCTCCAAAGGAGACGCCCGGTATCCATATCTCTGACTTGCAAATTAGTGACGACCTTTAAGGCGAGTCAGTTGGCAGGCTAGCTTTGTCTTGATTTTAGCGCTAATCCTATCGCGATAACGAAATGAATGTGGGAGTTTGATATGACATTTTTCTTAAACGTACATCCAAAGGCGGTTGTGATCGCGGCCTTGGCGGGCACGTGTCTTATGCTTTCTGCCTGTTCGGCCGCCCAAACAGAGGCCAAGACTAATTCCGCAGAGGCCGCGCAACGCTTGCAGGTCAAACATGTAGACGCCCAAGGCGCGCAGGCTTTGTTACTGGCTAATCCTGATGCTGTTGTGCTGGATGTCAGAACCCCCAAGGAAATTGAGGACGGCCATATTCAAGGGGCCGTCTTTGCCGATTTCTTGGGCGGGAATTTCAGAGAGAATGTCTCGCAGCTGGATAAGAGCGCGCCCTATATCATTCACTGTAAAGGCGGCGGGCGCAGCACAAAGGCGCTCTCTATACTCGAGACGATGGGCTTTACCAATATTACCCATATGGATGGCGGCCTCGATGGCTGGAAACGCGCCGACTTACCCCTTACGCGGCCATAACTCATGCGCAGGAATTCATCATGACCCACACATTATTTAAAGGCCTTGCCGCCTTGGCTCTCTCCTTTGGCCTTATGGGCGGGGCTTGGATATCGCCTGCCTTTGCGGGGCCCGCGGATTTTCATAATGGCAGTTTCATCCCTGAATATGGAAAAATCGCGAGCGTTAAGACAACAATGCCTATCCCGAAGCGGGCCAAGTTTAAAATCCTATTTGATACGGCCAAGGCGGGCGAAGCTGGGGCCGAGAACCGTACGCTGGGTAGCGCCGCCCGATTTTTAAATATGCATGCGGCAGCGGGCGTCCCCGCAAAGCATATGAAACTGGCTGTTGTCTTTCACGGCACGGGCTCATTTGATCTGACCAAAAATGGGCTTTACTGCGCTAAATATGACGGCGCGAAAAATGCCAATGCGGGGCTGATAAAGGCGCTTACGGATAAAGGCGTGCGGGTTATTCTCTGCGGTCAAAGCGCCGCCTATCATGGCATAGAAAATGAAGATTTACTCCCCGGCGTCGAAATGGCTCTCTCCGCCATGACAGCCCATGCCCTGCTCCAACAAGAGGGCTATACGCTTAATCCGTTTTAGAAGATTTTCCATTTTTATCGTCGTGACAAAATATTACTTCACTTAAGGAATGGAAATTGTCTTACCTTATGGCCAAAGATAAACACATATTATGAGACATACCAATTCGCTTTTGACGCGCATTAAATTTGACCATCTCCTATAAGCTGTATTAAAGTGGAATAACTGGGGAGGGATTCTAAATGGAAGAGTTAGAAACAGAAATAAAGGCCGCTGAATTTGTTAGGCGGATTATAATTGATGATGCCCCTGCTCCCAGAGTAGGTCAGCTTGTTTTTGGTGAATGGGCTGACTTCGAGATTAAGCTTAAAGGCGAAAGTTTTGTAATACCTACGTCTGCAATGCGTGGAGCATTAGCTGCTCAAGAGGCGTTTTATAGAGGGGCCGCATTAATTACTGACGGCAAACCTAACATCAATAACCTATCAATTTTTGAAAAGGAATTATTAGAATTAGACTTTCATGTAGTCGAGGGCAGCACTATACTACAGGCTGCTGCTGGCAAACTAACAGATGGATTGGCAACAGCTATGGGCAATATGACAGGTAAGCAGCTTACTGCATCAGCTATAACATTAATACTTACTCTTGGGGGTTCTTCATCTTATCGAACTTATGCTAACCACCAGATTGAGGCTCAGCAGCTTCAAGCTGATAGTCAGGAAAGACAAGAATTATTTGAATTTCTCCGAGATCAGCGAGAACATGATATAAATGTAATGAGAGCAGTGAACGAGGCATCAACTAGTTCTGTACTAATTTCCAAAATAGATAGCTTAAAAGATGATACGGCTAAAAACGTAATCAAGAGTCTCTCAGGCCATCAATCTGAATTTGCGGGTATGACCCTGACTCCAGATTTAGCCACTGATATAAATAGAATGCCTAGAGAAGCCTCTGTAGAAAGGGTCTTGCAAGGTACTTATGCGATTGCGAGGGTTGATACGACCTCCACAAAAGGATTTAGAGTAAGGGTAACTGATGTCGAATCACGAGAAACATTCACAGCAGGGCTTGAAGACTTATTAATATCTAATGCGACTAGGGCGGCCATTGAAGGTGCAACTTTTGATAAAACTCCTATAAAGGCTAGAATAAGAGTTAAAATGATACGCGGAGCTATAGTCGATGCTACAATAATTGATGCTGCTAGGTAATACGAATCCTAAGCTCCCTGCGATAACCGCATATTCACAACATCAAGCACTTCTAGCACCGCTTCGGGGATATTTGTTCCGGGGGGGAAGACGGCTTTTGCGCCCATCTCTTTCAGGGTTGCGACATCTTCAGGCGGGACGACGCCGCCGACGATTATCATAATGTCATTGCGGCCTTGATCTTTGAGGGCTTTGCGCAGTTCAGGGACGAGGGTGAGGTGGCCCGCCGCGAGTGAGGAGGCGGCGATAACGTCAACATCATTGTCGATGCCCATAGACGCGCTCTCCTCGGGCGTTTGGAAGAGGGGGCCGATGACAACATCAAAGCCAATATCTTTAAAGGCGGTGGCGACGACTTTCTGGCCGCGGTCATGCCCGTCTTGACCCATTTTGGCGATCATGACTTTGGGCGCGCGGCCTTCCAGTTCGGCAAAGGCTTTGATGCGGCGCACGGCCTCGGCGTAGCTGGGATTGCGTTCGTCAAAGGCGGAGGAATAAACGCCGCTCACCCCTGTGGGTTTGGCTTCAAAGCGGCCATAGACTTTCTCTAGCGCGGAAGAAATCTCGCCCACTGTCGCCATTTTACGCGCCGCGTCCACGGCAAGGGCGAGCAGGTTGCCGTCTTTCGTGTCGGCGGCTTTGGTGAGCGCGTCGAGCGCGGCCATTGTGGCCTGCGTATCGCGGTCGGCTTTGAGCTGATGGATGCGCGCGATTTGGCCCGCGCGGACCTTGTCATTATCGATTTTCAGGATTGGAATGTCATCTTTTTCATCCGAGAGGTATTTATTCACCCCGACCACGGTTTGTGCGCCGCTATCGATGCGGGCTTGGGTGCGGGCGGCGCTCTCCTCAATACGGAGTTTGGGAATACCCGCTTCAATCGCGGCGGCCATCCCGCCAAGGGCTTCGACCTCTTGGATATGGCCAAGGGCTTTAGCGGCCAGATCATGGGTGAGGCGCTCGACATAGAAGCTGCCGCCCCAGGGGTCGATTTGGTCACAATGCTTGCCTTCGGTCTGCAGGAAGATTTGCGTGTTACGGGCAATGCGCGCGGAGAAATCTGTCGGCAAGGCAAGGGCTTCATCGAGGGAGTTGGTATGCAGCGATTGCGTATGACCATCCACGGCGGCCATGGCTTCGATATGGGTGCGCCCGACATTGTTAAACACATCCTGCGCGGTGAGGGACCAGCCAGAGGTTTGGCAATGGGTGCGCAGCATGGTCGATTTCGGGTTCTTGGGCCCAAAGGGCGTCAGCAGCTGTGCCCATAATAGGCGCGCGGCGCGCATCTTGGCGACTTCCATGAAGTAGTTCATGCCAATCGCCCAAAAGAATGACAGGCGCGGGGCGAAGCTGTCTATATCCATACCCGCCGCGATGCCTGTGCGCACATATTCAAGTCCGTCTGCGATGGTGTAGCCTAGCTCGATATCGGCCGAGGCCCCCGCCTCTTGCATGTGATAGCCAGAGATCGAGATGGAGTTGAATTTGGGCATATGGGCCGATGTATGGGCGAAGATGTCGCTAATGATGCGCATGCTCGGTTTGGGCGGATAGATATAGGTGTTACGCACCATGAACTCTTTGAGGATATCGTTCTGGATTGTCCCCGCCAGCTGTTCTTGTTTGACGCCTTGCTCCTGGGCGGCGGCGATATAGAGCGCAAGGATGGGCAGCACCGCGCCGTTCATCGTCATGGAGACGGACATTTTATCCAGCGGGATTTTGTCGAATAAAACCCGCATGTCGTAAATGCTATCAATGGCAACGCCCGCCATGCCGACATCCCCCGGCACGCGTGGATGGTCGCTATCATAGCCGCGATGGGTGGCGAGGTCGAAAGCGACGGAGAGGCCTTTTTGGCCTGCCGCCAGATTGCGGCGGTAAAAGGCGTTGGAGTCTTCTGCCGTAGAGAAGCCTGCATATTGGCGCACCGTCCAGGGGCGCTGGGCATACATAGTCGGGTAGGGGCCGCGAATAAAGGGCGCAAGGCCGGGATATGTGTCTAGGTTTTCAAGGCCCTCAGTATCAGCGGGGCCGTAAGCGGCTTTGATGTCTATGCCCTCGGGGGACGGCCACGCTTCGCCTTGGCGGTCAGCGCTTTTGGGCGGGCCAAGGTCGATTTTGGTAAAGTCGGGATTCATTTGTAGGCCCTCCTAACCTTGGCCTCTCGGTTATTCTCCGCGGGGTGAAGCGTAACGCCGAGTATAGGCTCGGCTTTGGCCTCTCGGGCTTTGGCGGCGGCTTTGATACGGGCGGTAAAGGCCGCGTTATCGGTCAGGCCGCCTTCGGCTTCGATTTTCTGGAACTCAGCCCATGCCGCTTTTGCGAGCTCATCCGTCATGCGCTCATGGAAATAGCTGCCATAGGCGGCGTCTTGGACTTGGCCGAGATGGCTTTCTTCCATCATCATGAGCTGCATATTGCGGGCAATGCGATTGCCAAATTCTGTTGGCGTGCCGAGCGTATGGGTAAATGCGCGGGTGGTGATGAAATCCGCTCCGCCTATGACTGCGCCAAAGCCTGCGCTCATGACGCGGAGCATATTGGTCCAAGGGTCAATACTTTGCATCATACGGGTCGAGGTTACGGCATGCAGGCTTAGCGGCGCGTCATCTACGCCGAAGCTCTCCGCGATGCGGGCATAGATACGCCGCGCCGCGCGGAGCTTGGCGATAGAGAGGTGCCCGTCTTGATTGGTGGTTATCTCAACGCTGATATGCTTAGCGGCCTCAGCACCAAGAACGCGGAAGGCTTGCGCCGCGCCCGCCGCAAAAGCGGCGAGTTCTTGCGCCTCGGTGCCGCCTTGGTCGTGAATGGCGGCCGCGTTGATGGTGATAAGCCGCCATGTTGGGGGCATTGTCTTTGCGAGCTCGGCTAGGCCCTCAGCCGCAGGGTCAAGGCCGAGGTAAATATGGGCGTTTGTGAAATCCTCAAAGAGGGCTGCATTGGCTGTGCTTGAATTTGGGCCGATAATGATCGGGACGAGGTTGGTATAAACTTGGTCGAGAAGTCGTTTCATCTCGTTCTTATTTTTGATCTGGATGCCGCGCTCACAAAGGGACAAACGCAGCGCGCTTGCCCCTCCCGTCAGGTCTTCAAGGGCTTGCTTATTGGCATGGGCAATATCGGGATCGCTGACTGAGACTGTAATGTGCCAGGGCCGTCCCTCAAGCAAAGGCGCGCCGGCGCGGGGCAGGGGCGCTATATCCTTGGGGAGCTCAGCTGCGCTCGATAAAGGCCCGCGTATCATCCCGTCATCTGTGGGCTTTAAAAGGGTCTCAAATTCGACCCTGCGAAGTCCCTTTTCAACAAGGGCTTGCCAATCCTCATGGCTGGTTTCGGGGAAGTTTTGGGTGAGTTTTAAATCAGACATAAGCGCAGTGTAATCTATACAGCCCCAAGTTCAACTTATCATGAGTCAAATGCGCTTATATCACATATGTGAGATATAATGAAAATCCTATATAAAGAACGATTGTTTTATATATAGTATATTGTATTTTGGTGCGATAATCCCTATCTCGCCCATGTAAAACTATTTTAGGAACACAATGTCCAACGCCCCTACAGAAGAAAAAGTCCTCTCCGTCGAGCATTTTACGGACAGATTATTTCGGTTCGAGATAAGCCGTCCTGCGAGTTTTCGCTTTCGTTCCGGCGAGTTTGTTATGATTGGCCTGCCTAAGACCGAAGAACAGCGCAAGCCGCTTTTACGGGCTTATTCTATCGCGAGCCCAGCTTGGGATGAAAAGCTCGAATTTTACTCAATTAAGGTTCCGGATGGTCCGCTGACATCGCGGCTACAGAAAATACAAGAAGGGGATACTGTCCTTCTTGGAAAAAAGCCTGTGGGGACATTGGTTTTGGACGCGCTTTTACCGGGTAAGCGGCTTTACATGTTTTCAACGGGAACAGGGATTGCACCCTTTGCCTCTTTGATACGCGATCCTGAAACCTATGAACGTTATGACCAAGTGATTTTAACGCATACCTGTCGTCAAAAGGCTGAACTGTCTTATGGCTTAAGATTGGTCAAGGAAATTAGAGATGATCCATTAGTGGGCGAGATGGTGGGCGACAAGCTCTTACATGTCGCTTCTCTGACACGGGAAGAATATCCCTTGAAAGGCCGTATTACGGCTTTGATAAAGTCTGGTGATTTGTTCAAAAATGCGGGCACACCGCCTCTTAACCCCGCCGAAGATCGCGTGATGATTTGCGGCTCGATGGATATGATTAACGACACCAAGGCTTTGGTCGAGACATTTGGACTGACGGAAGGGTCTAATTCCCAACCTGCAGAATTTGTCGTCGAAAAATCTTTCGTGGGATAATATTAGTCACCAAACTCACCCAGTGTGAGCAGGGAGACACGAATACCAATTCCGTCTGAGCCGCGAATAACATCACTAGTAAAATCATTTTTTGTATAGAGAAGTTCCACTAGGGTGCAGTCGTCTTGGAAGGCTAATCCAAGTGACTGGAATTGCGTAACTTTGGCACCTAAATCTCGTGATGCCTGATATGATACACTCCATCTATCTGATAGGCGAAGACGTAAACCCCCATTGATTGCCTCCGGCGGCGCGTTTGGATTGTCGATAAGTTGCCGTGCAGCCGAGTCGAGTTTATAGTATCGCCAGTCAGTGCTTAGCCATTTACTATTATAGCTGAAACCAGTATCAATACGGCGAAACTTATTGTCATTGTCATCATAACGTACTCGCGTAGTCCATTTAAACTTACGGTTTAAATCTAACTCAAATTGCCCGACATAATCAGACGTTTTTCCCTCAAGTCCCGACCCAATTGAGAAGCTGTCGTCGATGTCACTTGCAAAACTTTTTCCGAGAAAAAAATGAGCGCGACTTGTCTTCCAGTCTGCAATGAAAGAGGCCCCAATATCGCCTCTCAATCCCTTTTGCCAGAAATCATATCCTGTGGCTTTATTTGATTGCCAAAGTAAGGCTTGGTCGAAATCCACGTTTACGCCATCTTGAAAAAGAGAGAGTGCATTGCCTTGGGTATTCGTTATAGAAAGTTGATCAAGCTTTCCATCTCCAAAACTTTGTGTAATCTGAGCGCGTGGTTCAATAATGAAGTCTACATTATTCCCACTCTTGATAAATGGATAGCGCACATCAACGCCAACCTGTCCTAGGGCTCGGCTAAAATTTACTTTGTCATAACGTAAATCGGTGTCAGCATTGGTTATAGCGTCTTCTGGTTTGATATTAAAATAATCATATCTCGCGTTTGCGAAAGGCTTGATCTCTAACCCGCCTGGCGCGATGACTGTCTTGCTATAATCTAGCCCGCCCGTAAGTCGGGCGTAATTGGTGCCGATATCCCGTGACAAAATCGTTGCATCACCAAAGGTTTTCAAGCGTCCGCCTAATAAAGGGTCATTGATGTATTTTTCAACTTCAATCTTTGGAGCAACTATTGGTAATTCTCTATCATTTGGAGAGAACACACTGATTAAGTTTGTCGTTGCTGAACGGATAAATGAGGTTCTGAGGTCCTGAAAACCAAATGTTGAGGTTGAGAATCGAAAGTTATCATCTTGTCCAACAATAAAGGCTTGGGAGATATTTCGTCGACTTTCAGATTCGTATAGTCCAAAGGGATCCGGTGTCTCGTTTTGGTTATAACGATTCAAATAAGTGTCATCTGTCGTGAGTTGGATGCCAAAGCCATAGCTCCAGGTTTCATTCGGATTGAATAACCCTTTGGCGTAAATGTGAGAGCGGAGTTTTTTTCCAGTAGGAATGTCATCTGGGTTTCTAAATTCCAAGGGGTCGAATTGTTTGCCATTGCGATCAAAGAAACTTGAATAGGTAAAGCTACCATCAACATCAACACGGCCTGTATTAAATTTGCGTATAAATTGATAACCCATTAATGGATTTACCTTTTGGTAAATATGCGGCGTAAATGTGGCTTCAGTGTAGTCATCAATTGCCCAAAAATAGGGTATCGTAAGGTTAAATCCTTTATTTGATGATGCACCTGCAAAAGGTGTCAGGAATCCACTTGCGCGTCCCGCACTGGGGTCGGGATGTGCTAGATATGGCGTATAAAAAAGCGGGACTCCTAAAAACTCGAAAACAGCGTCATTATAACGAACTGTTCTGGAATCTTTATCCTGACGAACCTTTCGGGCTTTAATTCGCCATGACGGTTTGCGAGTTTTTCCATTTTCTTTACAAGGTTCACAGGCCGTATAATAAGCGTTATAAAGCTCGATTTCCTCATCTGCAGTGCGTGTTGCAAAGGCGGCGGCGGTAATACCGCCATCGGCGGTTCTTGCAGTGAAGTTTGCTGCTGTTCCGGCTTCTAATTCATCTGAGAGCTCTAATTTGTCTGCATATTGGGAAGCACCTGTTGAATCGACTAAAACGACATTGCCTGTTGCGACAACGGCTCCAGTCTGAAGGTTATAAACGACGCGGTCGGCGCGCAATGTACGGTTTTGGTAACGGCCTTCAACTTCACCTAATGCGGTTAAGATACCTTGCGTGTCATTATTGATGAGTTCATCCGCTTCGAGATAAATAATATCTGGATCTCGAAATGGACTATCCGCCGCAAGATTACCGGTCTGATTTGAATTTGTGCTTTGCGTTATCTGTGCATGCGCGGGAAGACCACTCGTAAGGATCGCAAGTGTAAATGTTAAAGGCATTGTTGATTGAATCAAAGCCTGTTTGAAAACAGATATCGTCAAGATCCTACCTTAAAGTGTTTCGCGGTGAGCGTTTAGTTGGACATAGCTAATGGAAGGCATGACGTCTATGGTAAAGGCTGATTTTAGGCGATTATGCTCATGAAAAAACGGTCAGAATTACTTAAATCTTTGTTTATGACAACCGAGTGGGATAACCCGTCCACGCCTTGACGGTTTTCATGACAAGGGATGACTGAATTCGGCTGACGTGCGGCAGTGCTGCAATTGTCCTTTTGTAGATTCGCTCATAGCTTTTTGTGTCAGGTGCTGCGACTTTTATCAAATAGTCAGCCGCGCCGGTAGTCAGGTAGCATTCCAAGACTTCGGGCCGCGCGAGAGCCGCTTTTTCAAAGGCGTTTAAGACATCGTCATTCTGACTTTCTAAGGAAACCTCGACATAGAATGTCATATTATATCCGAGTTTTTCTCCATTTAATTGTGCAGAGTAATATTCAATAACACCCTTATCTTCGAGAATGCCTATGCGTCTATGACAGGCTGAAACAGACAACCCAACTTTGTCCCCAATATCTGAAATGGAGAGTCGGCTGTTTTTTTGAATCCAATGAAGTATATTTCTGTCGATATCATCAATCATCGAATTAAATCCGTTTTTTAGTGCTTATCTTAGAATAATATTCAAAAATATAGCATATCTTCAAGTCAATTTCGAAAAAATGATGGGGCTTTTTAGTCTATCAAGTCGGAAGATTGGGAGAAATTTATGCTTATTGGTGTACCTAAAGAAATCAAGAACCACGAATACCGCGTTGGTTTGACCCCTGAAAGTGTTGCCGAGCTTATACATGCCGGTCAATCCGTCATTGTAGAAGCTGGCGCGGGCGCGGGCATTGGAGCATCTGATAGAGTTTATACAGAAGCTGGTGCAGAGATCGTATCAAGCGCGGCTGATATTTTTGAGCGTGCTGAAATGATTATAAAAGTCAAAGAACCGCAAGCTGCCGAGCGAGCGATGCTTCGACCTGGTCAAATTCTCTATACTTATCTGCATCTAGCACCTGACCCCGAGCAAACGCATGATCTCATTAAATCGGGCGCAGTTTGCATTGCCTATGAAACCGTGACTGATGAGAGTGGTGATTTGCCTTTGCTTAAACCGATGAGCCAAGTTGCGGGCCGTCTTGCTATTCAAGTTGGCGCAACCGCTTTGCAAAAAGATGGCGGCGGCCGAGGCGTTCTATTGGGCGGTGTTCCGGGTGTGGCGCCTGCTAAAGTCGTTATTATTGGCGGTGGTGACGTTGGATTTAACGCAGCGCAAATGGCTGTGGGGATGCAGGCCGATGTTACAATCCTTGACCGGAGTAATGAAGTCATGGAACGGTTAAATTATCATTTTGGGTCAAAGGCCAAAGTCATTCGCTCGACCCCTGCCGTTTTAGCCGAGTTGGTTAAAACCGCGTATATGGTTGTCGGCGCGGTGCTTATACCTGGCGCAGCGGCCCCTAAACTTGTTACGCGGGATATGCTCTCAACGATGATGGACGGCTCAGTTCTCGTCGACGTTGCCATTGACCAGGGCGGGTGTTTTGAAACCTCCAAAGCCACAACCCATGCAGACCCTACATATATCATTGACGGTGTTGTCCATTATTGCGTCGCGAATATGCCTGGCGCCGTTGCGCGGACATCGACCTATGCGCTTAACGCGGCGACACTTAGTCATGCCAAACGCATTGCATCGCTTGGTTGGAAGACAGCGCTGAAAGCCGACCCGCATTTGCTCAATGGCCTTAATGTCTGTGAAGGTAAGCTCACCTATGCCGCTGTGGGCGAGGCTCTCGGTATCGAGAGTGTCGACGCGGCCTCTTGCCTCTAAGTCTCTTGCCTCTAAGTCTCTTGTCTCTAAGTCTTTCGCCAGCAATAAAGCGGAGATGATTTTAAACACCCATCTCCCTGTTAAAGCGTGGCTTGATCCGCAGACTGCGCGTCTGCCCGGTGTGCGGCCTGTCGCCATCAAGGATTGGCTTTTTCAATCTGATGCATATGAGCCGCAAATGGCATATCGGCGATCTTTGCTAAAGACCAAACGAGACGCCGTATTTGGCGCAAATGAAGCGTCCTTGCCAGCTTGCAAAGAACTCTTAAATATTATTAGCCATGAAGGCGGTTTCCAAGCATCGCAAAATACGCATCCTTTGATAGAGGCGGCTAGTCATATTCAAGAAGACCTCTGCATTTTGCAAAAGCAGGGCGATAGCCATAAATTAACCGCCGCAGTGATGTGTTTTCCTTCGAGCTGGGATTTTCGTGAAAAACTCGGGCGCTCTATTGATAGCATTCATAGCCCCGTCCAGGAGTTTGCAGCGGTTTCTAAAACGGTGGAGCGTATGTTATCAGCCATAAGAGTGGACCAGCCTTTGGGGCGCGCTAATTTTCTTATCTATACAGACCCCGAATTACACCAACCCCGCGCGGAGAATATCGCTAAACCTATCGACCCCAAGGCCCCGCGTTATGTGCGCGTCGAGCGGCAAACCTTTCGCCGCCTGCCAGACACATTGGCCGTTGTCTTTGCTATTCATACTTTTTTTGTTCCAGCAAGCCAGCTTAGTAATGAGGAACATGCGGCCTTGGCTTTGCTCAAACCTGATCTAAACCCCGATTGAATTTTACGCCCTCTTGCATCATTTGCAAAGACACCGCATAAATGCCCAAATTCGGAGGCTTCTATGAATGATCAAAGCGCAGCAATAAACCAAATGTCTGGATTTAACATTCCTGACCCGACAAAAATCGAGAGCCTGCGCGGGAAAGTCTCCGCGGAGGAGTGGGTGCTGCGCCGTGACCTAGCAGCCACTTACCGTCTTTGTGCTATGCATGGTTGGTCTGATTTGGTCTTTACCCATATTTCTGTCCGTCTGCCCGATGAAGATGGGCATGAGCGTTTTTTGATTAATCCTTACGGGGTCATGTTTGATGAAATGACGGCGTCCTCACTGGTCAAAATTGATCTGGACGGCAAGATTTGCCAAGACACAGATTATTTCATCAATCCCGCAGGCTTTACCATTCATAGCGCGATACATGCGGCGCGCGAAGATGCGTCCTGCGTCATTCATGTTCATACGCCTTATGGTATTGCGGTCTCGATCCAGAAAAAAGGCCTGCGCCGTTACTCGCAATTCTCGATGCAAGTCCATGACGATATTGCCTATCATGATTATGAAGGCATCGCTTTGGAGCTGGATGAGCGTGAGCGGCTTGTCGAAGATATTGGCGATAAAAGCATTATGATATTGCGTAATCACGGCACTTTGACGCTGGGTAAAAGCTGCGGCACCGCCTTTCTGCGCATGTATTTTCTCGAAAATGCCTGCAAGACTCAAATCTTGGCCCAAGCGGTGGGCGGCGAAGCGCATCTGCATGAAGAGCCCGAAGAAATGGGTCACAAAGTTTACGGGCAGGGCGCGGCGGCCTTTGTCCCAGGCATGGGCGATAACCTCGTCTGGCCGGGTCTCATGCGTAAACTCGACAGAACCAATCCGGGATATGATCACTAATTATTAGAAGACGGATTTACCCTGCCACCTGACTCGGATTTTAAAAAATCCGTGAAAATTGGCCACTCTCCAACGCAGGTTGGGCAGTTGAATTTATCGAAGATAAAATCAACAGAACCGCCAACAAAAATGGACAGTCCGCAGAGTCAGATACCCTGATGGATACCAAGTTTTTTCTAAGATGTTTTACAAGGCACTGACCCTGCGGCGATGATTGTTTAGTGGCGGCCTCTTTCGTGCTCCCGCAGTTACACCCGTACACAACCCAATTTGAAAGTTGCTAAATGCAGCGGTCAGGCCCCGGCCACAAAGACCCGGCACAGGCTTGGTCGTTATGTGCTTTTGCGCGTTCACTTGCATCTCGCAAATGAACGCAGCAAATACACCCAAGCTGCTCAGTCTCACCGTCTAACCCGCCGCCAAGCCAACGATCACTTAACTGTCCGTGCGAGTCAAAACTTTTCATTATCGGGGATGGTTTCCCGACAATAGAGAAAATATAGACCCGTTCCCGTCAATGAGGATTGATCTCTGTGATTTTTTAATAAGCGATTGAAAAGAAATGAGAAATAATTGAGGTTATTAAGGATTGATTAGTCGTGGCTTCACGAAGTGAAACGCGACAGTTGTGGCCCGTTGTGGCTTGCGCAGCAAACTCAACAGGCGCAGCGAACGCAACAGGGAAGCAACAGTCGCCGTATAGATTGCGATGCGCGGCTAGCATTATGGACTATGTTAGGGAATAATCAGCTGTTTTTATAACTAGAGGGTGAGGTGAGTTTTTTAATTTTTCCTTTAGGGTTGATTGTCGTATGGATTGTTTTGTCTATAACAAAATCTTAAAGTCTATAGAATGTGGGATTCTGATATAATGGTGGGGATAGACAACATTAAAGGTGTGTTCGGTGCGGGGCTTTTAAGCCTCGGCGTTTTGATCTTGGGATGTGCACAGGCAGAGACCAAGACCGTGATTAAGGCAGCGGATGAGGTAGAATATGGCTGCGATAGTGTGTGGGAAAAGTTTGAACCCTTTGAAACAGCCCTTTTAGACTATAATGTGAGTAAGAGGCTACGGCGAATGGGGCACGGCGTTCCCAAGCAGTATTACCCGACCCCCTTTGATTTTGACAATGATGGTGATCGCGAATTCATCCTTATTGATAATATCGGCTACACTCAAAAATTGGGAGGACAGGGTTCACATATCATCATCGTTGATCTTCCTATTTCCACTGTCGAAGCCAACGAAATTGATATTTCTGATGTGAATGATTTTAAAGTTTCGTCCTTCTTTTTGGAAAATATGTATTACCCAAATCGTTTTTTTAAGATGGTGAGTAAATTTAGCGATCTACCGAGGTTTGATAGAGGGCGTGCCATATTCGGAGAAATCGAGGACCAAACATTTCTAAAAATAAATGCTGATACATTCGAAACAACTATTCCTGATGGAATTTATGGCACAAAATCTCTGGATTATATGCGCCCTTACGACATCCTTGCAAAATTCGACCCCGCAGACACATTACAGGTTTTTTGCGTGAAAAAATTGTAATTGCATTTAATTGAGGAGATTAAACTATGTTTAACGCTCTAGAAATGCGCCGCAAGCAATATCGAGAATTCGAATGTAAGAGATTTGTTGAAACAGAATCTGGTAGGTGGTGGTCTTATTCTGCTTCTGCACAAAATGCTTATACTAAAGTTGATAGTTTGCTGCGATCTTCTTTAATTAATCATAGCAACCATAGCTATCCAAGTAGAGATGAACATCCAATTGGTTCGCATTATTTTACTAATGCTCTGTCTACTGATGCATATTATGAACTTAACCCTGATCTCCGTAATCAGATTACATCAATAGAGCAACAACTTACAAATTTCTTTGCCGCTGAATGTACACGGTGGTCTCCAAAAAGTTATCAGAAGTAATCATGCTTAGTAGCTTAATGTGAGAGAATTGATACATGACGTCTTGACTTATAAGTCTATATATGTAGAATTATTACATGACTCGAAAACGTGCACCTTCAAAATCGACCTCTCTTGTACTGTCTCATCTAAGAATGCAGCCTTATTATGGGTACGCCTTAATTAAGATCACAGGTCTTAAATCTGGAACGCTTTATCCAATCTTGATGCGGTTAAAAGAGAGAGGGGTTCTCACCTCATCTTGGGAAGCAACGCAAAATCCGGGCAGGCCGCCGCGTCAGCTATATAAGCTTACGCCTAAGGGCCGCGCTCATGCCAATGAAGTTCTGAGTGAAGATGATGGTTTGCAGGTAAATATACAATCAAATCTAGGGGGCATGACATCATGATATTATCAGCACTAATATGGGTCTCTATGGCGCGCCGTATCATGCCTGATGCCAATAAGGACTGGCTTGACGCAATGGAGGCGGAACTCTTTGCTATATCTGACTCTGCCATGCGTCAGAAATTTGCTTTTGGGTGTTTTCAAACAGCCCTATTTTATGCCGCGCGCAGCCGAAAAGGGTTGAGTTACATTGCTCGTGGAGGCGGCGCATTATTGATAGTTATGATGTGTTTTTATGGAATTTTGCATAGTACGCGTATTGGTGCGTCTGAGGAACTTTTGGCCATATCTTATCTAATTTCTGGCCTATGCTTGTTCTATCTAGGCGGTGCAGCTTTATTACTGACTTCGCTAAAGGGGCTTAAAATTTATGCCATATTAGGCTTTGCGGCCGCATTGATATCCGCAATCTATTGTCGTTTTACGACGCAAAGTTTTGAAGGCTTACCTGCAGATTTTTTGGTCGCGATAAATTTTGAGGTAGCAGGAATTATGTTGTGCTTATTTTTAGCCAGCCTGTATCTAAACTGTCTTTATAAACCTGAACTTGATGATGCATAATTTAATGTAGCCTTACGGTAAGCTTACCAAAAGCGGGCGAAATTAAGATGGTTTAAAAGCCATATAATTGCGTGGCCTATCCTATAATTTGGCAAAACTAAGGCTGGTTTTTTCTGACTATTCTCTAAATTTCCTGTCACTTGCCCTTTGGGCGGAGCCGCGCGAAAGTCAGCTCGGCTTTGGGGCATTGCATGAAAAGGAGAGATTATCATGCCCAATTCGCAAAAAACCTGCCTCACAACTTTGTCAATTTTATTCCTGACCGCAATAGGGGCGACGCCTCTTTATGCCCAAGACGCGATGTCAGACGACGTAGATAGTGGTCTTGAGGCCAATTATATCTTTATGGACACGGATATAAATAAAGATGGCAGTCTAGACCGCGAGGAATTTGTCGCCTTTGCGGCCACCAAAGCGCAAAAGGGGGATGAGCATTACAGAGCTTTAGTTGTTTCGGGGGATTACGATAACCAGTTTAACACGCTTGATTATAATGCAGATGGCGTTTTGTCTTTAGAGGAGATTAAGCGGCCAGATATGGTTGATATAACCGAAGAAGATGGCCTTCAAAATGAAGACGCCCCCGTGCCTGAAGATGAAGGCTAGGCCCTTTAAATGATCAAACCCGGTAGCGCTCCACGGGTGAAGCGCTACCGGGTTCTCATCCTACCGAAACGGGGGGTTTAGGTAGAATTCCATTTGGACAAAGACCCTATATTTTCAAGTTGAACTGAAAATGAATGAATTTCACCAAAAGGTTAACGCGTTAAGGAAGTAGTTATTTAACGCCTGTACTCCCAAAGCCACCGCTACCACGGGCTGTGTCTGAAAGCGCTGTGACGATCTCAAATTCAGGCTGTGTAATGGGCGCAATAACCATTTGAGCAATGCGTTCCCCGCGGCTAATGGTAAAAGCCTCGCTTCCGTGATTGATTAAAAGCACTTTGACTTCGCCGCGATAATCCGCGTCGATTGTGCCGGGCGTGTTAAGGCAGGTAATGCCGTGCTTATAAGCAAGGCCTGAGCGCGGCCTTATCTGAGCTTCATATCCCGCGGGCAGCGCCATCGCCATGCCCGTTGGGACGAGGGCGCGTGCGCCCGGCTCTAAAACCATAGGAGAGTCTGACGGTACAGCGGCGCGAAGGTCTGCCCCCGCCGCAAGGACGGTTTCATATTTTGGAAGCTCCAGCTCGCCAAAATGATCTAATTTTTTAATCTCGACAGTGAGGGGCATAAATGTCTCTTATGTAAAATAGTCAGAAATTTTAAGCGCAAGTTTTCGCGCGGCGTCTGATTTGGTGAGGCGCGGCCAGCTCTCGGTTTCAGTATCTGTCACAACTATCATGCTATTATGGTCTCCGCCCATAACATCGCCCCCCGGACCCTTACCAGAGACGTCATTGGCGACAATCCAGTCACACCCCTTTCGCAGGCGTTTAGCGCTAGCATGTTTAATCACGTCATTGGTTTCGGCCGCAAATCCTATAACAAGTTTGGGTCGTTTCTTGGAGTCGCAGAGCGTTTTTAAAATGTCTGGATTTTCTTCGAGAGCGAGCGGGGGGACTTTTTTACCGTCTTTCTTGATTTTTTTATTGGCGCTACTTGAAGGCCGCCAATCTGCGACGGCGGCAACGGAAACAAAAATATCTGAAGGTAGGGCGGCTTGGCACGCTTTCAACATCTCGCAGGCGGTTTCGACTTTGACAAGTGTTACATTTGCGGGCGGCATTATTGAGACAGGGCCAGAGACAAGGGTGACATCCGCGCCCAAAGAGGCAATAGCGCTGGCAATGGCGTAGCCTTGCTTGCCTGAACTATGATTGGACAGATAGCGCACAGGGTCAATTGGCTCTCTTGTGGGGCCTGCGGTAATCAGCGCCTTTTTGCCTCTTAGCGGTTTGGAGCCGTTTAATCCGTCCAGCGTTGTATCGCCCGCAAGCGCGGCTTCAATCGCGTCAGCAATGGTTTCGGGTTCGCTCATCCGGCCTTCGCCAAATTCGCCGCAAGCCATAGCGCCCGCATCGGGGCCGATAAATAACGCGCCGTCTTTTTTAAGTTGGGCGGCATTGCGCTGGGTCGCTTCTGCCTCCCACATGCGTACATTCATGGCGGGGGCGTAAAGCACGCGCTTATCTGTGGCGAGCAAAGTTGTTGTGGCCAGGTCATTGGCAATGCCATGTGCGGCCTTGGCCATGATATCCGCCGTGGCAGGGGCGACTACCATAAGGTCGGCAGAGCGTGACAATTCAATATGGCCCATCTCGGCTTCATCAGTGAGGTCCCAGAGATCGGAATAAACTTTATCGCCAGAGAGCGCGCCAGCGGAAAGCGGGGTGACAAATTCCGTCCCGCCTTTGGTCAGGATAACCCGCGAGGCAATCCCGCGTTTCGCCAGTACGCGAATAAGGAAAAGCGATTTATAAGCCGCAATCCCGCCGCCAATAATGAGTAAAATACGTTTGTCCAAAACGAGCCTTAAAACTGCGCCGCGGCCCAAACGCCGCCTAAGGCTATTACCGCGCCTGTGCCTAGATAGGCAATGGGTTTCCACACGGTTTTCTTAGGGGGGGCTTGGACGCTTGTTGGGCCTTTTGAGAGGTCCACATCCCCATCAGCCCAAGCTTTGGCAAGGGCGGCGATATTTTCTGTGGCATCAGGCAGGCACTCTAAAGTGCGGCGGGCTTTATCTAGGCCCGTGAGCAAATCATTGACGCGGCCTTCGACGCCAAGCTCGCGGCGCATGGAGGCCTCGACGATGGGGCGGCTAATCTCCCACATGTCAAAATTGGGATCAAGTCGGCGGCAGACCCCCTCTGTTTGCATCATGGTTTTTTGTAACATAATGAGCTGTGGCTGCATTTCCATGTCGAAAATTTCGGTGATTTCAAAAAGCTGCACGAGCACTTTGGTCATGGCGACATTCTCAGCAGTTTGGCCAAATATGGGCTCGCCAACAGAGCGTAGCGCGCTGGCGAAATCTTCAATGGTGTGATGGGCCGGGACATAGCCGGCCTCAAAATGGACTTCTGCGATGCGCTGATAATCCCGCATGAGAAATCCATAGAGTATTTCGGCATGAAAGCGCTGCTCTTTGGGGGCGAGGCGGCCCAAAATGCCAAAGTCGATGAGCCAGAGCGTACCGTCATCAGCAACAATCATATTGCCTTCATGCATATCGGCATGAAAGACGCCATAATCAAAAGAGCAGGCCAAGAAGCTCTGCATAACTTTGCGCGCGATTTCTGTGCGCTCGGTTTGGGGGCGGCTCAGGATAGAGTCATCCGAGAGCGGGGTGCCGTCTATCCACTGGGTGACCAAGACGTTTTTACCGCCAAGCTCCCAATATATGTTGGGCACTTTATAGAGGCCCGTATCTAGCGCGGGTTCTGAAAGCTCGGAACAAGCCGCAGCCTCTAAACGAAGATCGAGCTCAAGCATAACGGCACGGTCAGCTGTTTCGACAAATTTCTTGGGGCCAAGGCGTTTACTATCCGGGACAAAAAACTCCGCAAGCGCAGACACCATATGCAGCACATCCATATCATTGCGCATGCGTTTCTGGATATTGGGGCGCAGGATTTTAACGGCGACAGTCTCGCCTGATGTCAATACGCCCTTATGCACTTGGGCGACCGAGGCTGCGGCTATGGGCTCGGATAATGAGGTGAGTTTGTCTTGCCACGGCCCGCCCCATGCGGTTTTGAGCATCTCTTCGGCTTTGGCCATAGGAAAAGAGGGGACTTTGTCTTTTAGCCTAGACAGGCCTTTGACAAAAACAGGGTCAAGCATATCGCCCCGCGTCGAGAGGATTTGCCCAAATTTGATATAGGCTGGCCCCAGCTTTTCGAGGGCATTGGCAAAGCGCTCGCCCGGATTTTCAGCGCGTCCGCGTATGGCAAATAAGCGCGAGACGCCGCCCAGTAAGCGCACAGGCAGCGGCACTGCGCCGACATATTCTTTGGGCACGAGCGCGTCATGACGGGCGAGCACCCAGCCCGTGCGCAGCATCCGCATAAATGTCGAAACGCGTTTAAACATATCTTCTTATAAGTCCCCGCATGTGAAGAATATATGAGTTTTTATATTTTTGGCCGCGTCATAGTTGCTATCCCGACACCCGCCAAGATAATGAGTGCGAGTATCATAAAGCGCCATGTTAAAGGTTCTGCGATAAAGACCATGCCGCCTATGGCGGCAATAACAGGGACAGTGAGCTGGGCTATGCCCGCGCGGGTCGCGGTCAAACCTATTAGCGCCATATACCAGATGACATAACCTAATCCTGATGTGAGCATGCCAGAGGTTAGAGCCCATATGACCCCTTTAGATGTTAAGGTGGGTTCTGGAAGCAATAGAAAAATGGGCAGGCTTAGCATCAGACATATAATCCCTGCGCGCATGAAATTTCCGGCTGTCTGGGCGGTAGGTTTTCCAGCCCCACGACCTTTGAGGGAATAAAGTCCCCATCCTATACCTGCGATCATCATCATAGTCGCGGCGATGAGCGGCGGCGCCGAAATACTGGGCGCCAGTAGGTAAACAAGTCCCGCGATGGCCATGGCTGTGCCAGCCCATTGTAAAAGGCTAAGCCGTTCACCTGCAATCAACCCACCGCCAATCATCGTGATTTGCACGGCGGCAAAGAGGATAAGCGCGCCTGTGCCAGCTTCAAGCTGCAGATAGGCATATGAAAAGCAGGCAGCGTATAAAAAGAGCGACAAAGCAGATGCCCAGTTGCCAGATTTTAAAGCAGTGGCAGGCTTAACAATAAGCGCCAAAATCAACGCGCCTGAAATAAGGCGGATCGCTGTAAATTCCCAAGGTCCTATTGCGACGTCCGTAAGGGCGAGGCGGGCTAAGACCGAATTTGTGGCAAAGGCTAGCATCGCTAAAGCCGTGAGGCCAAATATTTTGAGATTAGATGCCGCAGGAGTCATATAGTCTTTCTCTATACCTTGTGAGGGGCTTTAAGAGCCTATAAGGATGAAAGCCAATCAATTATTTATGAGGTCAAAATGAGCTTGGTTTTAACGACGCGCGATAAAGACGTGCCATCTGTTGCTTTGCTGACGATGAACAAGGCTGAGTCGATGAATTCCTATAATATGGAACTTCATACGGCCTTGCTTGACGCGATTCAGGCCGCAGATAAAGATCCATCCATTCGCGTTATTGTTGTCACAGGGGCGGGCCGCGCCTTTTGTGCTGGCGCAGATATTTCAGGCGGCTTTGGCGGCGCTGACCTTGATAGCGGTATGGGGGTAGACGCGGTTGACGGCGTTAATCGTGATGCAGGCGGTATTTTAAATCTTGCGATATTTGAATGTGACACGCCTATCATCGCTGCGATTAACGGCGCGGCCGTCGGCATTGGCGCGACCATGACACTTGCTATGGATTTACGTATTGCGTCCAAGAAATCTAAATTTGCATTTCCTTTTGCCCGCCGCGGGATTGTGTTTGACGGCGCGGCCAGTTGGTTCTTGCCAAGATTGGTTGGGTTTGCAAAAGCAAATGAGTGGATATTAAAAGGCAGCATTTTAACAGCAGAAGAACTGCGTGAAGCAGGATTGCTGTCTGAAACTTGTGAACCTGAAGATGTCTTGCCGCGCTCCTTAGAGGTTGCGCGTGACATAGCGGTGAACTGTTCTCCGACAAGTACGTCAAATAATAAGCGGCTTTTGCGCGCCTCTATGCTCGCCCATGGAACACTTCAAGATGCGCCTTATGATTTGCATATTATGGAAAGCGCAATGCTACAGAAAGCCTTTGTTAGCGATGATTGCGCCGAGGGTGTTAAATCATTTCTTGAGAAGCGCGCGCCTAACTTTGCGGATAGAAAAGACTAAACTTAATTTGTTAACACGACGCGGTAGCGGGCTTTTCCGCTTTTCAAATGCTTAATTGCATCATTTATGTCTGCCATCGGGAAATACTCCACCATAGGCTTAATGTCATGACGAACGCAAAACTCTAACATTTTTGCGACGACATCAGGTGATCCTGTATCTGAGCCCGCAACGGACTTTTGCCCCGTAATCATAGAGAAGGCGGGGATAGCCATGGGTTCGCCTACGGCCCCGACTGTTATTAAGCGCCCCTTTGGGGCCAGAGATGCCATATATTTATACCACGGTAAGCTGACATTGACCGTTGATAGGATGCAATCAAAGGAACCGCGAAGCGCTTTTAAAGCATCAGCATCTTTGGTGTTTACGACATTATGTGCGCCGAGACTTTTAAGTTCAACTTCTTTATCCATTGATGTTGTAAACGCAGTGACGTCACACCCCCAAGCCCGCGCAAATTGAACGGCCAAATGTCCTAATCCACCAATGCCAATAATGCCCACGCGATCAGTTGGTTTAATGTCAAAATCTAGGAAAGGGGCAAATACTGTTATGCCCCCGCAAAAGAGCGGGCCTGCTGAGGCTGCGTCCATCCCGTCAGGTAAGGGGACGGCCCATATATCTTGAACTCGAATGCGGTCAGCAAAGCCGCCATGACCCGCAATAGTTGTCACAAGGTCACGGCAACGCTGCTGACTCCCAGATAGACATGGAGAGCAGTGCATACAGCTTTGCGAGTTCCAACCCACGCCAACAATTTGCCCAACTTTTAGATGGGTTACACCAGTACCAATATCCGTGATAGTTCCAATGGCCTCATGCCCCGCAATCAAAGGATAGCGGCTGACGCGCCAATCATTATTAATCATAGATAAATCGGAATGACAAAGCCCGCATGCCGTAACGGCGATCTCGACCTCTGCATGTTTTATTGGACCTGGGTCATAGCTAAGAGGTTGAAGCTCTTCTCCGGCTTGCATGGCTGCATAGGCTCTAATTTTTGTCATAACTTGTCCTTGATTTAGATAGGATATAGGACACCCTATCAAGCAGCGCCAATGCTAAGTGAAAATCGAGTCTAAAAACTGCCATAAAGCGTGTGCAATCCTGTCTTGAAAATTGAGCGCCCAAGCTCGAAGATAGGGATAGGAATTCAGGATAGTGTTATGACCGCTTTAAATAGACGATTTATTTTACTTGGCCTTTCCGGAACGGCCCTCACCGCTTGTGAAACCCTTGATCCCGCAATTATAGACGGTGTGCTTGGGGGCTATGGCGGCTTAACACAAGCTGACGCGGCACTCGGTATTCGCGCCGCGCTTGATAATGGCGTTGGCAATGCGATTACCAAAGTTGGTATTTTGGATGGATTTTTAGGCAATAGCTTGGTTCGCATTCCGTTACCTAGTGTCTTGCAAGACGTGCAAAGCTATCTCAAACCTTTAGGCGCAGATGGGCTATTAGTGGAATTGCAGCAGCAATTAAACCGCGGCGCAGAGAAAGCCGCGCCTGTTGCCAAAGATATTTTCTTGGGCGCTATTCGAGACTTGTCGATTACGGATGCGATAAATATCGTAAAAGGCCCTGATAATGCGGCAACACAATATCTATCAGATAAAACAAATGCTAAACTCGCGACGCTATTCTCACCCACTATGGAAAATGCCTTAAATCAGACAGGGGCGCTACGGCTTGTCGACCAAGTTGCTGGGAATTTGAATGGCGTTCCATTTGCTCCGACGTTAGGAGCAGATGCGCGAAATGACCTTATTTCACATGGTGTAAATTATGGGCTTAAAGGCGTGTTTTACTATATTGGCGAAGAAGAAAAGGCGATACGTGAAAACCCTGCTAAACGGACAAGTGAAATTTTAAGACGCGTATTCGGATCAACTTTCTAGTTTATGATTTCGGATTAATGTAAATTGTTGTTCCAATTTCTTTTTAAGTATGATTTAGACATTTACAAAATGTGGGGCGCATTAATATTGGGGAATATAGTTGCCGCTCAAGCTCGTTATAAACAATTCTGAATCCATCGACTTTGCGACTCCGAAAGACTGTATAGAATCTGATTTTATACAAGCCGCGCTACATGCTGCAAAGCACTCTAAATCTTCCACACGCGCGGATATTTTAAGAGATGTGAGCGCAATGCTAAATTGCCGCGTGGAAGATTTAGCTTTTCTATTCCAAGCAAGCTCAAATAAAAATGAAACTCAGATTTATAAGCTAGATTTACCTGACTATCGCTTGCAAAATAGCGAGTTTTATCTCGAAGCTGCGGAATAACACCGTAATTTTACCTTTATCTGGCCCAAAGCGCGGCCAATAACGGCCTTAAAGCCATTAGATTGAATGCCCTCTTTCTAGGAGGGATTTATGTCTGATCAATTAAATAAATTTTCATCGGCCTATCGTGGTTCGCTTGGCCTTAAACTTATCATTGTCTGCGCGCTTGTCGTCTTGATGGGCATTCCGGCCATGTTCATATCCTATATTAGCTATGAACGTTCTGGCCGCGCGGATGAGGTGATGCGAGAAGTCTCGGCCCGTTATGGAGGAGAGCAATATATAAGCGGGCCAATTTTAACAGCGCCCTATATTCAAACTGATAACCAAGGCAATATTTCCGAGAGCGGGAATTACGTTATTTTTGCAAATAATGGCCATGCGGATTTTTCAAATATCCAAACCGAGATACGTAAACGCTCATTATTCAAAGTGCCAACCTATCAAGGTCAGGGGGTCTTGACTGGTGACTTTCCAAAGATTCCATCCTTTGAAGGATTGCCCGGCCTAAAGGTGGATTGGGGCGGCGCAAAGATCGTCATGGCCTTGTCTGATGTAAGAGGGCTTAAAAGCGATGTTGAACTGACATTGCCAAATGGAAGCGTGCGTAAATTTGAGCCTGCAGGCTTTGATAACACGATCCATCATGGCGTAGCCAAAGTTGCCGCGCATGATGCTAAGCGCGCTATTATAGAAGCGCCTGAACTCCATGCCTCCAATCGGCATTTAACCAAGGGCTTCCGAGCTTATGGCTGGCTCAATCAATCACTTTCCCAAACCTATTTATCCGTGCCTATTGGTGATATCGCAAAGAAAGGGGATGCGTTCAATGTCAGCGTGGCCTTGAACCTAGGCGGCGCAAAACGTCTGGGCGTTACACCCTATGCACAGTCGACAACAGTAAATATGAGCGTCGATTGGGCAGACCCCGGCTTTGAGGGCGGGTTCCCACCGGATAGTCGCCAGGTCAGTAAAGGCGGATTTACCGCAAATTGGTCCGTGCCTTATTTGCGCAGGGGAATTCGCGCGCAGGGCAAAGCGCATTTACTTTCCGCTTTAACAGGGCCTGAAAAAATCATGACCGTGCAATTGGTCAGCACAGATAATCCCTATCAGACAGTCAACCGGGCTTTAAAATATGCCGTCATGTTTATTGGTCTGGTCTTTATTTCTTACTTCCTCTTTGAAGTTATTGTTGGCGTTAGGGTTCATCCTGCGCAATATATTTTGATCGGATTAGCGCAGAGTATTTTCTATCTATTGCTTCTGGCTTTTGCCGAACGTATTGGTTTTACAGCGGCCTTTTTCATTGCGGCAGGTCTGACAGTCAGCGCAACGGCGGGTTATGCAGGGGCAGTCTTTGGGAACCGTAAATATATCTTGCGCGCAGGGCTCGTCTTCAGCGTGGTTTATGCTCTGCTTTACAGTTTAATGCGTATGCAAGATTTTGCATTGATGATCGGCGCGCTTGCCAGTTTTATAGCCATTGCAGGCACAATGTATTTAACCCGTAATATGAATTGGTACGGGCTTACGGATGCGCCTCTAAAACGCGCGCAATAGCGGCGTTAGTATTTGGCTTAACAGGCGTTTTCTCGATGCCGTGTGAGCCATAGGCTTTACGTAAATCGAGGAAACGCTTTTCGACGAAATAGTAGGAAAAGGCGGCTAAATAAATACTGAGCGGAAAAGCCATGAGATAAGCTTTTGGACTGTCTCCGATAAAGCGAATACACATATCGATGATAGGCACATGCCATAAATACAGTGCGTAAGATATTGTTCCCACCCATGCCAGAGGTTTCCATTCTAGGATAGACACCACCCAGCGAACTTTATCCCAAAAGAATAAGTTTAAGAATAATGTGAATAAGGCCAATCCCTGTAGCGAAAAGCGGCTTGTATATCTGAAGGCCTCGTCTTTAATCAAGAAGCTCGCAAGAATTACAACGAAAGTGATCACGACAGGCCAAAGACCAATTAGCCATGATAATTTTTTTGTGCTGCCATGGACATGTAGCATGACGGATAAGACGCATCCCCAAACGAGGCTATCAATACGCGTATCGGTCATCATATAGCTATAATCTGTAATGAGCCCTGTTTGTGAGTAAATATAAGTTCTCCAAAACAGTACCGCTGCCAAAATAACGATAAGGCCTTTTAGAATACGTCCCCAATTTCCGCTCAGCATAACGAGAAATGCCGGAAAAATGAGGTAAAAATGCTCCTCCACAGCCAAAGACCAAAGATGGGTCCAAGGCATAAAGGGGAGGTCGCCGCCCATACGGATGCCCACCTGATACAGGTTTGTGCCGTAAAATAGAGCGGAAAACATTTCCAGAGGTTTGGGCCCCCCCCATCCCAGCATAATATAAGCAAATGTAGTCCCTGCTATCATAAAAAGTAAGGCGGGATAAAGCCGGATAAATCTGCGCATATAAAACTGTTTCAGCGCAATACGTCCCTTTGTCTCGTTTTCGGCAATTAAAAGCCGCGTAATGAGAAAACCAGATATAAAGAAAAAGACTGTGACACCAAAACCGCCTGGAATTATGTGTTCCATCCCCATATGCGCTAGCAGGACAATCAAGACTGAAATAGCCCTTATCCCGTCTAGGCCTGGAATATAGCCATATTGGGCCTTTGGGGAAAGTAGGGCGCTATCATTTGGATTAATCATGGAACTATCTATGCATATAGAATGCCAGCGTAAAAATAGGCTTAATCAAGTTGGAAATTTATGCGTATTTAGTGCAATACTACCTAATACGCGGCAAATTATCTCGAATTCACAGCGTGTTTTCTCTTATAATATGGATGCGTTGGCTCTATAAAACCGTAAGACGTCGGCGTTGGATAAACGTTTTCATACAAGGTTCTTAACTATGGTACAGCTTAGCCTACCGAAAAATTCTAAAATTTCTGCGGGAAAAACTTGGCCTGCCTTGCCCTCAAAAGAGGGATCAGCAAAGCGCATCAAAACGTTCAAAATATACCGCTATGACCCGACGGATGGTAAAAATCCCTATTGGGACACTTATGAGCTTGATCTCGATGAATGCGGGCCCATGGTGCTTGACGCGCTGTTTAAAATTAAAAATGAAATTGATCCGACGCTTTCCTTCCGCCGCTCATGCCGGGAGGGTGTTTGCGGCTCTTGCGCGATGAATATTGGCGGGCGTAATACGCTGGCTTGTACCAAAGCTATTGATGATGTGGCGGGTAAAGATATTACAATATCACCACTCCCGCATTTGCCCGTTGTTCGTGACCTTGTTCCGGACCTGTCTAATTTTTATAAGCAATATGCCTCTATCGAGCCTTGGCTTCACACGTCGACAGCCTTACCGACAGAGGAATATACGCAGACGGTCGAAGACCGCGATAAGCTTGATGGGTATTATGAGTGTATTTTATGCGCGTCTTGTTCAACGTCATGCCCCAGCTATTGGTGGAATGGTGATCGCTACCTTGGGCCTGCCGCCTTACTCCAAGCTTACCGTTGGCTTGTTGATAGCCGAGATGAGGCGACAGAAGAGCGTCTTGAAAAGCTTGACGACCCGTTCAAGCTTTACCGCTGTCATACTATTATGAATTGCGCAAATGTTTGCCCCAAAGGCTTAAATCCTGCCAAGGCGATTGCAGATGTAAAGCGCATGATGGTCGCGCGCGCCTAACCTTCTGCATAAACCTAACCAGTTTCTTACCATAACGACATGTGTCGTTATATATCTTTCATTACGACATTTGTCGTGTTATGATGTTTGTGTGAATTTCAAAGGAGACGAAAATGCACAAGACATCACTTAAAATCACAAGCCTCTCTCTTCTGGCTTTGGCCTTTACGGCGGGCACTGCCTTTGCAGATGAGGGCAAAAACTGTGATCATAAAAAGAAGGCTGCGATGAAAACAGAAGCAGCAGTACTAGTCACGCCGCAAACGCGCGTTTTATCATCTACGCAAGAGGGCGTGACAACAGCTAAAGCTCAGAACAAAATTTATAGCTTTGAAGATGCGCTTAAGCTTTGTCAGGATAAAGGCGCTGCTGATTTACAGGCCTGTGTGGATTACAAAACGGGTGTGTCCCAAGCAAAAAGCTAAATGGACCATTTGAGGCTGTCTGCTTCGTCAGCCTCAATTATTCATGTGAAATATGATTATCAATAAATATTTATTGAAAAACAATAATAATCATGTTAGCAAGCTCTCATAATCGGTGTGCCAGCCGAAAAGGGAGACTATTATGCCGGAGGGTAATCACAGCCTGAATCCGTCATTAAATAATGACATAGCTGGAAATTCGAAACGCGCACGCCGTAAGTTAGGTCTGTTGCGATTTATCACATTTATCTTACCTGTCCTCATAATCGGCTTAGCTGTTGGTTTGACGATGGGTATGAGCGCCTTCAAACCTAAACCTGAGGAAAAAGAGGATGCCATCAAAGCAGTCCCCGTCTTAACGGCGAAGGCCTATCAAGGGGATATAACGCTAAAGGTCAAAGCCCAAGGTGAGGTTCAGCCGCGTACTGAGATTAATATTGTGCCTCAGATTAGCGGACTTATTACCTATATGTCCCCTAAATTTATCGAGGGGGGTAAGTTTCGCAAAGGTGACGTTCTAGTTCGGATGGATCCTGCCGAGTTTAAGCTCAGGGTCATTCAGGCGAGAGCAAATGTCGCTCAAGCGGAAACTGTGTTAACCCGCGAAAAATCCGAAGCTTTAATCGCCAAGCAGGACTGGGAAGAAATCGGGAGCGGAAATTCAGCGTCCGCTCTTACGCTCAGGCAGCCTCAAATGGCAGAAGCGGCAGCGCAACTCGAATCTGCCCGTGCAAGATTAGCAGAAGCCGAATTAATGCTAGGCCGTACAACGCTTTTGGCCCCGTTTGATGGCCGCGTGACACTTCGCAATATTGATCAAGGCGAATTTGTCTCTGCTGGTACACGGCTGGGTCAAGTTTATGCGACGGATGTTATGGATGTGCGCCTCCCGCTCAGTAATAAAGACTTAGAGCAAGCAGGTCTCGTTATGGGATATGAGGCGCGCGGAAATAAAGGCATTCCTGTCACTTTATCGGCAGATGTCGGCGGGCGTTTCAGTCAATGGACCGGTCATATTGTGCGTACCGATAGCCGCTTTGATAGCCAAACACGTGTGCTTTATGCCTATGCTGAGATCAAAGATCCATTTGGGGCGGGGTCTGATGATGGGACGCCGCTCGCGCCCGGGCTTTTCGTTGAAGCCGCGATTGAGGGGCAAAAACTTACGGACGTAATCTTTATTCCGAGGGCGGCCTTACGAGGTGAAAACCAAGCTTATCTTGTCAAAGATGGGAACAGTCTTTCGATTAGCACCGTCAATGTTGTGTCTTCGAATAGGGAAAATGCCATATTAAATGGCGGCGTTAATCCCGGAGATCTTGTCATCACATCGCCTATACGCGGCGTCGCAGAAGGTATGCGAATAGATGTCGTCGCGCGTAAAGACAGCGGAGATGCGCCATGAACCGTATAGTCGAATGGTGGGCGGGCAATCCAGTTGCGGCGAACCTGCTCATGCTAATTTGTTTGATAGGGGGATTAGTCAGCTATATCCAAATCGAGCGCGAACTTGACCCTTATGTCGAATTTCCTGGGGCAAATACATATATCGCTTGGCCAGGCGCGTCTCCGCAGGATGTTGAAGAACAGATTATTGTTCGGATGGAAGAAGCGCTCTCAGACGTTTCCGGCATAAACCGCATGTGGGCGCAAGCCAATGAGGGCGGGGGCTCTGTCACCGTTATTGGCAAGAATAATGTCGATGAGGCGAAGTTAATGGCGGACGTCAAACGCGCGATTGATTCCATAAATTCTTTTCCGCCAGCGGCAGAGGAGCCGCAGATAAGGCTCTTTAGAAACCAAGATGAAATGATCCGCCTTGCCGTGTCTGGCGACGACACCGTATCAGAGAGAGTGCTTAAACGCTTCTCAGAAAAAACGCGGCGTGAAATTGCTCTTTTAGGCTATATTCCTGCTGTCGAACTTTTTGGTGTTCGAGATGAGGAAGTCTCTATTGAGGTGTCCGAGGATGCGCTTCGTCAATATGGATTAACTTTCAATGATGTGGCGCAGGCGGTCAGAGGCACATCCGTAAATGCTTCGTCGGGGCAGGTGCGCACCGAAGTCGGGAACATGCAGCTCCGCACCCGCAATCAAGCAGATAGCCAAGCCGAGTTTGAAAACATTGTCGTGAGTCAGGATGCGGGCGGGGCGACAATCAGAGTCAAAGATATTGCAACGGTCATTGACGGGTTTGAGCAAGTCAATCTTCTAGCGACGGTCAATGGTCAGCGAACCGTCTTGGTACAGATTATGAGCGGCCCAAATATGGATGTTATCAAAATGTCCAAAAACGTTGAAAACTACCTTGATAAGGTCAAAGACGATTTGCCTGAGGGTATATCCATTACCGTCTGGGAAGATGCCGAAGAACAATATTCAGGCCGTATGACGACCATTACCAAAAACTTTTTTACGGGCCTTATCTTGGTATGTTTGACCTTGATGCTTTTTTTAAGACCCAAAATTGCCATATGGGTATCCATAGGCATTGCGACGGCCTTTGCTGGAGGCCTTGCTTTATTACCTTTGTTTGATGTCTCTTTTAATATGATTTCAACCTTCGCTTTTCTTTTGGTGATTGGGGTCATTGTTGATGATGCCATTATTGTCGGAGAGGCCATTCATTTCAAAACAGAAGAGGGTGAAGTTGGGCTCGATGCAGCGGTTAACGGAACCAAAATGGTGATGAAACCGGTTATTTTTGCCGTGTTAACAACAATGATTTTCTTTGCGCCTATGATGTATCTGTCGGGCGGTATGAGCGAATTTACGCGGGCCATATCACTTGTTGTCATATTGGCGTTATTTTTCTCACTAGTGGAGTCGCTCCTAATATTGCCAGCACATTTGGCGCATTTAAAACCTGTAAATCCAAAAAGCCGTATTATGCGGTTCCAGAATAAGGTTTCCAGGAGCCTGACATGGACGGCGAACACATTGTACAAACCTGCGATTACGGCGGCTCTTAAGCGCCGCTATTTGACGGCATCAATATTTATCGGCTTTATGATAATGACCATTGGGTTAGTCACCAATGGGTTGGTTAAATCCAGCTTTTTCCCCGAAAGCGAATCTGACCAAATTGCTATTTCTGTCGAACTCCCAGAAGGGACACCTTACAGCCGAACACTTGAGGTTCTCAAGCAATTGCAAGACGCTGAGCATGAGTTACAGGAAGAGATAACTGCCAAGAATGGCGACTTGATTGAAAACTGGTACACGCGTTCACGCGACAATCAGGTCTTGGCGCTTGTGAAGCTTGTGCCCCCAGAAACGCGGCTCTTGACGGCGAAGGAAACAGCAGAACGTCTAAGGGAACTACTCGGAGAGGTGCCTGATGCAGAGGAAGTCTCTGTGGATTATCAGGACGGCAATGATGGGCCGCCTATTCAATATGTTTTAAACGCTAAGGAATTTGACGACCTCGAAGCCGCGGGTGATGATTTAATGAACCGGCTGCGTAGCTTTGAAGGCGTTTTTAATGTCGTCAATGATATGGAAAGTGCATCAGAGGAAATTCAATTTGAATTGAGACCAGGGGCAGAAAGCCTAGGTATAACATCTGCCGATATTGCAAGACAGGTTCGGCAGGGCTTTTTTGGTGAAGAGGTTCAGCGCCTACCGCGTGATGGTGAAGATGTACGTGTCTATGTGCGCTATCCCAAAACGGATCGCGAATCTCTCGACTTTTTGAATAGCATTCGTATTCGGACTAATGATGGGCGGGAATTGCCGCTTGAAACCGTTGCAGATCTTAGATTTGAAAAAGGTACCAATCAAATTTTGAGGCGGGAACGTCAACGCGCCATCATTATCAGCGCCGAAGTTGTGTCAGAACGCATTGAAGAAATTCGCAAAGACCTTAATGATAATTTTTTTGATGAATTTGACCGCGCGCATCCCAATGTCACACGGGGTAATATTGGACGGGCACAAGGGGAAGCCGAGTTTCAGCAAGAACTCCTAACCTTCTTTTTGATCGCAATCGGTGTGGCTTATTTCTTAGTCGCCGTATCGTTTAAATCTTATGCTGAACCAATTCTTATTCTTTTGGCCGCTATCCCTTTTTGTTATTGTGGAATGATTATCGGCCATCTCACCATGGGGCATACAATGTCCTTATTATCTTTATTAGGCATGTTTGCCGCTGCGGGAGTCGCTGTGAATGATAATCTTGTCCTGCTCGATTATGTTCACCGCTTGCGAGATCAAGGCCTTAGCGGCGCCGAAGCACTGATAGAAGCGGGGACACGGCGTTTTAGGCCAATATTACTCACATCTCTAACCACTTTTATTGGGCTATTGCCATTATTGACAGAGCGCTCATTACAAGCGCAATGGCTTATCCCGATAGGCATAAGCCTCGCTTTTGGCGTTCTATTTGCTTTATTTGTGACCTTGTTTTTTGTGCCTGCGCTTTACGGCATTGGCGCAGATATTAGGCGCTTCTTCGTTTACCTAATTAAAGGCCAAGAGCAGCCCAATTTCACGCCTAAATACCCTCGGCTTTATTCCGAACAATCCTAAAGCTGATATGGGAGGTTCCAAAAATTAGGTCTTGGGCTTGGCGCGCTGCGGGGCGGTAGCGGTAACAATAGGACTTGTTACAAAGAAAAGACCCCCCTTTAATGACGCCCACGGCTATATCGCCTTGGGCAGGGTCATATCCATCAGGTTTTAAAGTTTTAGTCTCGCCCGGCTCATGGCTGGAATAAAAGCTAGAAGATGTCCACTCCCATGCATTTCCAATCATATCATAAAGGCCAAATCCATTTGGCGGGAAGGCCCCCGTAGGCGAGAGACCAACATACCCGTCTTCTGCCGCGTTTATGACGGGAAAGACGCCCTGCCACGTATTGGCTTGATCTTCGAGCGCCTTATCTTCGGCCTTCTCCCAACTCAATAACTGTCCATCTATACCGCCGCGCGCAGCATATTCCCACTCCGCTTCAGTTGGCAATCGTCCGCCAGCCCATTTCGCATAGGCCGCTGCATCGGCGCGCGTAACATGGATAACAGGTTCAGTCTCTTTTGAAGATGTTTTCTCTGGTCCAAAAGGCCGTTTCCAATTTGCGCCGTCGACCAATTGCCACCAATTCATTGACCGTGGCTGTGCTTTTGGGGGAACGAAAACTGCAGAGCTCGGAGACATGTCTATGCCAGGGCCCTCGGGTTCCTCTGCGCGCCACCCGCGCTCTGCCCGCGTTTTGTAATTGGTCTCTTTTACAAATTTTGCAAATTCCGCTGTGGTGACTTCATGGGACCAAATTTCAAAAGGGTCCAAACAGATTTCAGTTACAGGGCCTTCTTCGCGGTAAACACGCGTCTCGCCCATCTTGAAACAACCACCCTTGAGGCTAACCCATTTCGCGGGCTCTATCTGTATTGAGGGGGCTGGCGTTTCATTGGCCTGACAGGCTGAGAGAGCTAAAATAAAGAGTAATATTACTAGCCGCGTTTGTGACATTGATTAGTGTTATGAATTAGCCGACATGATTTTAGCAATACGGTTGTCGTATTTTACGGTATCAACGACTAAAGATGTTTCAACTAAGCGAACGCCTTTAATGTCGAGAATTCTATTGCTGGCGACCTGATGCACATCTTGAAGACCTTCGAAAAGGCCAATGGCTAAGATATCAAAACGGCCAAGTAGGATAATAACAGCATTAATTTCAGCAATTTGAGCGACGGCTTCGGCGACATCGCGTATTTTATCTTGCTCCGCATGAATACCAATTTGTCCGAGCTGCGGCGTATTCATATGCGCCATGCTTGTGACCGCCGTGAACCGAATATAATTTTCATCTTCAAGTCGTTTGACACGAGAGCGTATTGTACCTTCGGTGAAGCCAAGATCAGCGGCAATTTTACGATTCGACAGACGCGCGTCATCCGATAGAAGCGCTATAATTTTCTGATCTAATTCGTCGATTTTATAATTGCGCATCATAGACTCTTAAATCGGGGCCACATCAAATTCATATTTAATGATGTCTACTGCAAAGCTTGGATTAAGATTGCGGATGCCTCTGATACAAGAAAGTTTTTCCAATAAAAATTGTGACATATTTTCCATACTTGGAAGTGTGACCAGAATCTCTATGTCATGTTTTCCTGAAACAAGATGGATGACTGACACTTCATCGAGTTTCGCAAGATCGGCGGCCACATCATTCGCGCGCCGTCCTTTCACATCGACTCCAATAGGGAGTAAAACATTATAGTCAAAAGCTGAAAAGTCTGAGACCGCCACCACTTTCATGGCTTTGGCTTGTTCCATGCGGCGAATGCGCGTTGCAATCATTGAGGTCGTCACACCCAGTAGGTCTGCGATTTTTTGGTTGCTCATGCGGCCATCTTTTTTCAGGATGCCGATGATCTGATTATCTAAGTCGCTAAATTCGAAATTTGTTCCGCTCATATGATGTCTATAACGCGGAAATATCAGAACGCAAGATTACCCGTAAATATCGAAATGCGCAAATTTTCCTATTAATCTCTACGCAATTCGATAGATTTCACCTTAGAATTACAGGGAATGCGTATTTTTGGCGGTGCTTCGTAAGTGAAGACTTTTGACTATATAATTGTGGGCGCGGGTTCTGCGGGGTGTGTTCTGGCGAATCGTCTCTCGGTAAATCCAGCCATCTCTGTTTGTCTTGTCGAGGCAGGCGGTCCGGATAAAGACCCGACGATACATATGCCATTGGGTTATGGAAAAAGTTTGCATAATCCAAAATTATCATGGAATTTTTTTACGCAGCCTGACCCGCATCTTGGGGGTCGTCGGCTCCCGCTGCCGCGCGGTAAAACGCTTGGCGGCTCATCGTCTTTAAACGGGATGATATATATTCGCGGCCAAGCCGAGGATTATAATAGCTGGGCGAATTTGGGATGCACGGGTTGGGGCTGGGATGATATCCTGCCCTATTTTAAAAAGCTTGAAAATTACGAAGGCGGAGAGGCGGGATTGCATGGTGATGACGGCCCGCTGACAGTTTCACGCTTGCTACATCACAATGAAACCAATGAGCATATGTTGCGCGCCTTTGAAGAATATGGGCTAAAGCGAACAGATAATTTTAATGGCGCTCATCAAGACGGCGCTGGCTATTACGATGTGACCATTAAGAAGGGCAAACGCTGCTCATCAGCTGAGGCATATCTGAAGCCAGCGCGCAAACGTAAGAATTTGACCATTTTGACGAACGCTCTGACAACGAAAATAAAGTTCGAGGGTAAAAGAGCGGTTGGTATATCGCTGCAAAAAAATGGCGAGACGCAAACGCTTATAGCCAATAAAGAGGTCATATTAAGTGCTGGGGCTTATCAAAGTCCGCATTTGCTGCATTTGTCTGGGATAGGTGATGGGGCCCATTTAAAATCGATTGGGATTGATGTTGTTCACGATTTGCCATCTGTCGGCGAAAATTTGCAAGATCATTATATGTCGCCCATGGCATGGGAAATTAATCCTGGTTATTACACCTATAATAATCAGCTTTCGGGGCTGGCGCTTCTTAAGAATGTCTTGAAATATTATGCCTTTAAAAAAGGGCCTATGACCATTCCGGCGGCCTCGGTCGGGGCCTTTATGAAAAGCGATCCTGTACTGGACCGCTGTGATTTACAATTTCATTGTCTGGCGGTTTCAGGTGATCTTGAAACGGCAAGCCGCGGCGAGAATAGTAAGCTGACAGATTATCCGGGGCTAACTATTGGCGGCGCGCAATTGCGCCCTGAAAGCCGCGGATGGGTAAAAGCGGGGTCAAGCGACCCTTTATCCCCGCCTCGTATCGTTCATAATTATCTAAGCGCGGAAATTGACCGTAGCCTAACCCTTAAAGCCATGCATATCGCAAGGGACGTTGTTAAAATGCCAAGTCTGAAACCCGTCATTAAAATGGAAACGCTGCCGGGTCTTGAGGCGGCAAGTGATGACGAAATGCTTGATTTTCAAAAGCAGCTTGGCACGACGATGTATCATCCCGTTGGGTCTTGCCGTATGGGGAGCGATGACAAAGCTGTGGTCTCGCCCGACCTTAAGGTGAAAGGTGTTCAAGGCTTACGGGTGATAGATGCCTCCGTCATGCCAAGACTGATTTCAGGCAATACCAATGCCGCGACAAAGGCGATTGCTGAAAAAGGCGCGGATATAATCTTAAGCGAATAGTTTAGGATTTATTGGCGATGGCTTTTGCCGCGCGCCGCCCCGAATAGATACCATCTGCTATGGATAAGCCGCTGACATAATTCCAAGACGCCACCCCAATGGCGTTTCGCCCCGCCGCATAAAGCCCTGCAATGGGCTTTTTTGACTCGTCTAAGACTTGGCCTGTTTTTTCATTCACAACCAAGCCGCCAAGCGTCAGAGAGGGGCAGGGAAAGAGCTTGGCTTTAAGCCCGATATTTATGGCGTAAAAGGGCGCTGTAATAATCATGCCCGTGTCATCTTGGGTCTTGTGAAAAGGATCCGTGTCTTTTCCGGACGCAATCCGATTATATGCCTCAACTTGATTTTTAAGGGCGTTGGCGTCGATGCCAATCTTATCCGCTAATTCTGAAATTGACTTGGCTTTTTTTGCGCCAAAACGCGCATTAAGCTGAGCCAAAGCTTTTTGGAAACCAAGGGCCTTCTTACCGCTCACTTCGAAGAGAGCTTGTTTAATAAGCGCCTTATCCAAAATCATATAGGCTTCACCATTGTGGTTTTCTGTCATTTCCACCCCTAGCGTTGCGCCGTACACCATCTCATTAATGAAGCGCTCGCCTTTCATATTGACAATCATCCCGCGCGCAAATGAGAGTGGGGGATTAATAAAGCGCCAAGCGGTGATGCGGTCCATATTAGAGGCTTGTCCGCCGACGCTTTGGCCTAAACGAATGCCTGCGCCATTATCGCCGTCAGTACCCAGCGGATAGCTGGATTTATATTTAGGCGCGTAATGGGCAACCATTTTGGAGTTAAATACAAACCCGCCCGCAGATAAAAGAACACCGTTTCTCGCGCGGATGAAAATTTCTTTACGGCCATCTTCAAGCGCTTTGGCGGCTTCTAAATGTTTTAAAGCGCGTTTCATAAAAAATTTAGAGCCCGGCAAAATCGGTGGGAACATGGCAAAAAGTTTTTGAGCTTTTTCCCGTAACGATAAATATTGTTGTTGCGTGTCTTTATTTTCAAATTGAAGCACTTTGACGCCAATTACGCGGCCATCATTATTGGTGATTAATTGGCGGGCTTCGGTATAGGCCAAAACCTTTAATCCCTTTTTCTCAGCTGATGCGCGCAAGGGCTCGAAGAGTGAGCCGCCTAAATTTGTGGCTTTGCGGCCTTGCTCAATCGGTACATATCCACGGTGACCGCGCGCAGCCGGAGCGGCATTTGCCGCATAATGAGGCACGAGCGAATTATCCGAATGATAGAGGAAATATTCAGGCGCAGGATATGATGTTTTTTTGGGCCATACGGTTGAACGTAAATCAACGCCGTGACTTTGCATCCAGTCAATCGTCGGGGCGCTACGTTCGCAAAAATCTTTCAGGCAGGCATCGGACACAATATTACCAACCTCCATTTTCAGATAATTGAACATGTTTTCGGGGCTGTCTTCTATATTAGCTTCTTTTTGTAAGGCTGTACCGCCGCCCGCATAAATCACGCCCCCGCTTGCGGCTGTCGCGCCCCCGCCCGCAAAGCGGTCAATGGCGATAACTTTTTGGCCAAGTTCTATAGCTTGTAGGGCGCAAGCCACGCCCGCGCCGCCAAGACCTATGACAACGACATCTTGACTGATATCCCACTCAATATCGTCATCATGGGAGATGATGCGAGGCGCTTCAATTTCGGAATGCCAGTTTCTGTCGTCAGGTGTCACTATCGTCTCATTCGTAAAAAATACGCGTAAAAATACGCATTATAAGGGTTATACCGCCAAAAAAGCATAGAAAGCGTAGAAAATCCATGCAAATATTGCGCATAAGACTTATTTTGATAGAATAAATAAAATTTGCCGGAGGAATAAAATGTCTAAGCCCAAAGTTGCCTTGGTGACCGGCGCAAGCCGCGGAGCGGGAAAAGGAATAGCGCTTGGTCTCGCTGAAAAAGGGATGACTGTTTATGTGACGGGGCGTACGAAATCGCCCGGCAAAGCCAAAGGTTGGGACGGTACGCCGCTGCCAGGAACTGTTGCCGATACGGCCGCCGAATGTTCCAAAGTTGGCGGCACAGGTATAGGCATTATTTGTGATAGCGCCGATGATAGCGCCGTCGCAAAAGTCTTTGAACAGATTCAAGACGAACAAGGACAGCTTGATATTCTGGTCAATAATGCGGCTTATATTCATCACCAATTGATTGAACAAAAACCCTTTTGGGAAAAAGAGCTAGACGCGCAATATATTCTCGATGTGGGATTGCGCTCGGCCTATGTCGCAAGTTGGCATGCGGCGAAAATGATGGCAGTCAAGAAAAGCGGCTTAATCGCCTTTGGCTCTTCCTTTGGGGCGAGTTGCTATATGCACGGCGCTGCATATGGCGCGCAAAAAGCTGGTCTTGATAAATTGGCTCATGATATGGCTGTCGATCTTGAAGCTGTGAATGTGCAAGCGGTGTCCATATGGATGGGGCCTTTGCTTACAGAACGCGCGCTTATCGCGGCGGAGGTTCATCCTGAGCAATATAAAGATTTTATGGCCGTTGCAGAAAGCCCCCAATTTACGGGTCATATTCTTCATGCCATTGCGAGCGACCCAAAGGCGCAAGAACTTAGCGGTATGACCTTAATCGGCGCTGAAGTCGCTAAGGACCGTTACGGGTTAAAAGATCGCGGGGACAAACAACCGCCAAGCTATAGAGAAATGCTCGGGTCTCCTAATGAATTGAATCCTGCACGTGTCTATTAGGCAGGGCGTAAGCGCCGCAAAAGGAAATTTTACGGTTATCCTTGCCGTTTCAATGGTCTCGGCCATAGGCGGAGTGGTTTTTAATACAATGCCTCTTTTATTGGGAACGGCCGGTGATGCCTTTGGCTTTAGTCCAAGTAAACTCGGCAGCTTATCTCTGACCGCGGGTATTGGCTATCTAGCGGGAACCCTAACAGGGCCATTATGGGTAGAGAGGGTGAATTGGCGCATAGCTGCCTTTGCCATTCTTGCCGCTGTCATCGCGTCCTTTCTCTTTGCAACACAGTTAAGCGGTCAGGCCGTTTTTGCGGGCTTTGCGATATTTGCCTTTTTCTGCGCCTTGGCTATTGCGCTCGCGATGCGGGTCTTGGCAGATATGCCAGACCCTGAACGGGCTTATGGAACACGGCTCTCTGTAGAGCTCGTTTCAATTGGCGTCTTTTTAATTTTATTGCCAATCCTCTTCATCGCTAAATCTGGATTTTCGGGGGCAATGGTTGGATTAGCCTGTTTTGCTGCTTTATTAGGCTTAGGCGCTTTCTTTTTTCCCACGCGCTCATCGTCTGAACTGGCCGCTAAAACCAAAGGCTTTCCAGGCTGGGCGCAAGCCAGCCCCTCTTGGTCTATGCTTGGTATTTTTAGCCTTTATCTTTTAGCCAATGTCGGCTTGTTTTTCTTTCTTTATGTCATTGCCCAAAAGTTTGAACCATCGGCGGCGCAAAACGGTTTGATGTTTGGCGTCTTGAAATGGCTTGGCGGTGCCGCTGGGGCGGTTGGAGCCATTATTGGCGCAAAAGCTGGGGTGAAAATACCGCATTTTGTGGCGCTGGGTATACTTATATTTGGCGTTATCGGCTTAGGCCTCGCGCCCAATTTTGAAGTATTTATGGTGTCTAGCTGGATATGGGAATTTGGCTTTACGCTAGGATGCCTCTATCAAACCGCAGCCATTGTGAGGCATGACCCTTCAAATAAATTGGTTGTATTAGTCCCTATGGCCTTTGGCATTTCCATGATCTTAGGCGGGAAAATAGCTGGGCATTTATTAGAGAGCGCAAGCGCCATGTCGCTATATGGCCTCGTGGCAGTGTGTTCATTACTTCCCACTTTATATATTTTATTGTCTGGGAAGATCAAAGCCCCAGAATTGGAGAGCTAGATGTCAGCCATTAAAGACCGTTTTTCTGTGCGGGCATTTCTGGATAAGCCTGTACCCAAAAGCCTGTTAGAAGATATTCTTAAAATGGCGCAGCAATCACCGAGCGGGGGGAACTTACAGCCCTGGCATGTCTATGTCACAGCGGGCGCGGATAGGGCGGCGTTTTTAGAAAAGGTACAGGCCTCTATCAAGGCGGCGCCGATGGGCGAACCTGATAGTCCCGATATTTATCCGCCCAAGCTCAAAGAACCTTACAAAGCCCGCCGCGCGCAATGCGGCTATGATATGTATTCGGCGCTGGGAATTCCCAAAGACGATAAGATGGCGGGTATCAAGCAGGTTATGAAGAACTTCGAGTTTTTCGGCGCGCCTATTGGGATATTTTTCGCGATAGATAAAACCATGGGGCGTCCGCAATGGTCACATATGGGGATGTATATACAGTCCTTAATGCTAGCCGCGGTGGAGCGCGGTCTTGGAACCTGCCCGCAAGAGGCCTGGATGCTGCGTCATCAAACCGTGCGCGAGCATTTTGAAATCCCGCAGGAGATGGATGTCTATTGCGGATTAGCATTAGGATATCCAGACCCTGACCATCCGATTAATAATTACCGCACGCAGCGCGCCTCACTTGATGAGGTGGTGACATTTAGAGGGTTTAAATGAGGCCGTTTATGAAACGCAAATTATTACTCAGTTCGCTCTTTCTTTTTGCGGCTTGCCAAGCCGCTGAACAAGGCGCCGTGAAACCTAATGCCGTTGAAAAGACGAAAACTGCGAGCATAGATGCGAAAGCTCACCCCGCCCTCCCTTTACCCGGTTTTGCCGATTATCCCGACGCTAAAACGGTCTTGGGAGCAGACGATTCTGGCGTCATTTATTACCCGATAAAAAGCCCGTATGACTTCTCTAGAGTTTTGCATGGCTATGACGCGCTCGCCGCCCATACGGGGAAGGGGGTACTGGTTATGCCTGAAGGCGCAAGCCCAGATAAGCCCGTTCCAGCTATGGTTATTCTGCATGGATCTGGCGGTATCAAAGAGGGACGCGAAATGCGCTATGCCAAGCTGTTTGCCAAAAATGGTATCGCCAGTTTTGTCGTTGATTATTACGAGCCGCGCGGTGTCAAGGTCGATACGCCCTATCAAATGAAAACGATGATTGCGACCGAAGTTGACGTCATGTCAGATGCCTATTCAGCCCTTAAAATTCTCGGAACTCATCCTGCTATCGATGCCGCCCGTATTGGGGTGACGGGCTATAGCTATGGCGGCATGGCAACGCGCTATGTTTTAGATGACCGCTTGAAAGACATCATGGCTCCAAATGTGCCGCCATTTGCTTTGCATATGGACATTTATGGTCCCTGCCACCAAACGCTTGGGCATGAGGGCACAACAGGCGCGCCTTATCTCGCCATACATGGCGATAATGATAATAGCGTCGATCCCAAGCTGTGTCAGGACGTTTACAAAGTTATGGCGGCAGCAGGCACGCAGGTTGAATCGCATCTTATGCCAGGAGCGGGCCATGCCTGGGAGAACGCCTCGCCGCGTAAAGTCTTTGAAGAGGGTAGCTATGTTAGGGGATGTAACTTTACTTTCGATTCTGAGACTGGGGCCTTTTTAGTTGACGGTCAGGCGGGTTTCCAGCCCCTGCCAGAGATGAACAGACCACAGCGCGCTATGGTTCGCGCGGGATTAGGTAAGTTAGCTGGTAAATGCGTCGGGCAAGGCTACCTAGTCGGGAGCGATCCGGGGACAGATAAAAAGAGCAAAGCTATTCAGCTGGAATTTATGAAACGAAAATTTGGTTTGTAATTTAAGGCCCAAACAGCCGCTTCCGCTCCTCAAGCGCGGCTTTCATGCCTTTGTCTTTGACGAGTTTGAAAAAGGCTAAAAAGGTCGGGCTTTGATGAAATTCGGCGTCGAGGTCGGAGGCCTGACGCGTGCTTTTCTCGAGGTTCATATTATCATAAAAATTATTGGCGGCCTGTTTTAAAATCATTAAATGATTGACGGGCGTTTTGGCAATGTCTTCTGCAAGCGCCCGGGTTTCAGCTTCCAGTCTATCCGCAGGAACGACTTTGTTAATCAGGCCAGATTGCTCGGCCTCTGACGCGCTCATATTGCGGGCAGTGTAGAGCATTTCTTTGGTTTTGCGCATTCCGATGGTGAACGGCCAGAAAAAAACGGTTGGCGGAATGCCGAGATCGCGACCCGCAGGGTGACCAAAAAAGGCCTGCTCAGAGGCGATAACGAGATCGGAAACTGCTAATAACTCACCCGCGCCTGAAAGACATGCGCCTTGGACTTGGCAAATAATGGGTTTAGGAAAACGCCACATATCGAGCCAGTAATCCAGCAAAGCCATAATGTCCTTTTTATCTTGTTCTATCTCGACTCCGTTGGGATGATTGGCTGGGTATTGTGAGGTAATCCAGTTGTCTTCATTCAAATCATAACCGACACAAAAGGCGCGGCCTGCGGAGCGAATGATAACCACGGATATATCTTCATTCGCAGCAGCGCTATCGAGCTTGGCTTTTAATTCCGCGAGTAATGTCGGAGTGAGCGCATTTAATTTTTCGGGCCGATTAAGCGTTATCGTCAGGATTTTATCGGATGTCTCTGTGAGGAGTGAAGTTGGCATTAGGTTTCCTTTTTTACGCGCACAAAGCCCATAACGATGGCCGCCAAAATGGCCACAGGAATAAAGATGGTAAAGGCTTGATCATAGCTTTGGTTGGCGGCGAATGACGCGCCGACAAACCCAATCGCGACCACGGCGAGCAGCACTGTGAATATATTCATCATACCAATGGCTGGCGCGAAATAGTCCCGTCCAAATGTATCGGCTGTTATGCCTGTCCAAACAGGATAGATGCCGCCAATGGCCATGCCGACAAAGGCGGCAACTGTGACGAGGGCGGCAAAATTTGTAACAAAAATTGCGGCCAATAAAAACAACACATTTGATAAACACACCAAGGCAAAGACGGCACGTTTATCAAAGCGTTCAATCATCCAGCCAATAAGGAGTTTCCCTGCGATAGCTGACCCGGCGACCACAGTTGGGATGAGGGTGGCTTGGGTATTGGTAAAGCCAAGGCTTTCGCCAAAGGGTTTAAGAGACACAAGCAGCGCTTGGTCACTGGCGAGCAATAGGCCGCAGGCCAGAGCAATAACCCAAAAATCTCTGTTTTTAAGGATGAGCGAGGGATTAGCGGCGGTAATGGTTTGTTGGATGCTTTGCGCTTCGCCATCAGGGAATTGGCCTATGTCCTCTGGTTTGGAAATGAAATAGCGAAATATTAAAAGCGTTGCGATGACGGCTATGGCAAGGCCCATATAAAGCAGGGCCGAGCGCCAGCCATAAGCGTGGATCATATAGCTAAATATAGGCTGCACGATAAACCCGCCAGCTGATGTGGCGACCGCCGCAATGCCGAGCGCGCGCCCGCGTTTTTTATAGAACCAATTCGTCGTCAAAACATTAGCGATAAAGGGCCCGCAAGCCGTGAAGCCAAATCCGATAGGAAGCGCGATTAGCAAAACCATCTGCTTCGGGCTTTGTGAAAAAGAAAGAGCCATAAACCCCGCCGCAAATGCAGCAATGCCTGCGAGGGCAAGTTTTCTTGGATTCACGCGCGTTATAGATTTTCCGACAATGGCTGCCCAAATAGCGGAGCTTAAAAGGAAGACCATCATACCCAGATTAACTTGATCACGCGCAAGACCGAACTCGGCTTCAATCGGCGTGACGAAATGTTGAAAGGAATAAAAGGTTGCGCCTGCCATTAACATGGCAGTGATAAAACTCGCGCCCAGAACATGCCATCCCCGAAAATCTGTCATGCTTCAACTCCCAGTTGGAGCCCATTTTTTAGCAAGTTTTGCGCAGCTGGCTCGCCAATAAGACGGCTTTCTCTTTTATCAATTTTCCAGCCATCTTGGTATCGCATCTCCCATTGATTAATGGCCAAACGCATCAGTTTTTGTTTGTAATAGACGCGCGAATAACCCAGCACTTTGGCGGCATTGCCATTGACCTCTACAAGCAGAGGCCCAACCGTATGGGCGCAATCGGGGAGGAGGGATTGGTGCATTTCAGAGCGCAACATATCCGCAATAGCTTGATGCCCTTTGAGTTCTAAATCACTGGCTTCGCCCCCGCGTCCTGCGCGGGGGTTGCTTACGATATATGTGGCTGTTTCGGTATGACAGTCCAGCGCGGTATCAATATCTCCGCAATCAGCCGCCATGCCGTAGCGGGCAATGACATTACGGATTGCCAGTTCCGCTTCGACTTTGTCTAGGCGTGTATTATTCATCCGAGTTTATGCGCTTCTTCTGCGATTTTTAAAAAGCTGGGGGGTTCGCCGCCGCCAAAGACTTCGAGGCAGGCCCCTGAGACATAGCTGTTTTCAGGGTTTGCGAGGAATAGACAGGCTCTCGCAATATCTGCAGGCTCGCCCATGCGCTTCATGGGAAGATTACTGGCCAGATGCGCCATGCCTTTTTCGCCGCCATAATGGTCTGCGCTGGCTTCCGTTTTAACGAGGCCGACGATGATGGCATTGACGCGTATCTCGGGGGCCCATTCCATGGCAAGAGATGTGGTGACATTAAGAAGCCCAGCTTTCGCCGCCCCATAGGCGACAGAGCCAGGCGACGAGCGGGTCGCAGATACACTTGAGATATTTATAATTGAGCCACCTGTTTCTTTAAGCGCGGGATAGGCGGCTTGCGATAAATTGATAGGGGCAAGCAGGTTTAGCGCCACGACTTTATGCGTTAGGTTCGGGCTGGCGTCTTTGCTGGCGACGGGCGGGCCTCCGCCTGCATTATTAATCAGGCAGTCAATACGGCCTGTTTTTTCAATGGCGAAGTTTATGAGGGTTTTAGCCGCGCTCGGTTCACGAATATCAAGACTTATGAAATGAGCATTATTTGGTAAAGTGTCAGGCTCTCGGCGGCCGCAAATAATAATATTTGCGCCTTGGGCGCTAAAGCTTTCGGCGATGCCGCGGCCAATACCGCGGCTACCGCCTGTCACAATTATTGTTTGGTTTTCAAAGCTCATAGATTTTCTGAATTCGTGAGTGCGTAATTTTATAGCTCATATGTTGCGCAAAACTAAGCTAATGTATAGTCGTTCTCTTTAAATGCGTAATATTTTGAGCAAAAAATGACAACAATCCCGGATGTTCTTTTCAGTCAAGCCGTCAAATCACCTCAGGCCTTAGCGATTGAGGACGGGCATTGGAAGCTGAGCTATGAAGAGCTAGCAAGTGCGGTTAAGACAACAGCCGGCATTTTAAAAAATATGGGCCTTAAGCATGGCGAACGTTTTGCCATTTGGGCACCAAATTGTGCGGAATGGATTATTACGTGTCTTGCGGGGCAAGCCTTGGGCGCGATTATGGTGACGCTAAATACGCGCTATAAAGGATCTGAGGCGGCTGATATATTGCGGCGCTCTAAAGCTAAATTCCTATTCACGGTGCAAGGATTTTTGGGAATGGATTATCCGTCCATGCTAAAGGGGCATGACTTGCCAGACCTCAATGAGGTTGTGGTTATCAGGGATGCCAAAGAAGCGTCCGCCTTTGACGCGTTTCTAAAGCGTGAGGGTGACCCGCTTAAAAAAACAGAAGCGCGTGTGGATGATATTTCCGATATCATTTTTACCTCTGGCACAACGGGCGCGCCTAAAGGCGCCATGACAACACATGGTCAAAATATTAAGGTGTTTGAAAGTTTCACCACAGCCATCGGCATGAACGCGAATGATAGATATCTCGTGGTCAATCCGTTCTTTCATAGCTTTGGCTATAAGGCGGGATGGCTGTCATGTATTATCAAAGGCGCGGCTATTTTTCCCCTCGCTGTTTTTGACCCGAAAGATGTTCTTATGCGTATTGAGCGCGATAAAATTTCTGTCATGCCAGGCGCGCCGACGATTTTTCAAACTTTGCTCGCTCATCCTGATTTAGCAAAACATGATATTTCCAGTCTGCGCGTTGCAACGACGGGGGCGACCACAATTCCCGTCGATCTTATTCGCCAGATGCATGAAGACCTCGGCATTGATGATGTCTTTTCAGCCTATGGCCTGACAGAGTCCACCGGTGTTGTCAGCCTTTGCAAGAAGGGAGACGACTTCACGACCATTGCGAGCACATGTGGCCGACCTTTGCCCGGGACTGAACTGCGCATTGTCGATGAGGTGGGCGCGGATGTTCCCGCCGGGGCAGAGGGTGAAATTTGGGTGCGCGGTTTTCATGTGATGAAGGGCTATCTGGATGATGAGGCGGCAACGCAAGAGGCCATCACGGATGAGGGTTGGCTTAAAACAGGGGATATCGGTATTCAGAATGCTCAGGGTTATATAAAAATTACGGACCGTAAAAAGGATATGGTTATTGTCGGCGGTTTCAATGTCTATCCTGCCGAAGTTGAAAAGACTTTACTGCAGCATCCCGATATTTCGGATGTTGCCATTACAGGCGAGCCTGATGAACGCCTTGGCGAAGTGACCCATGCCCATATTGTAACAAGCACGGATTTAACGCGACAAGACATTGTTGATTGGTCGCGCGAGCATATGGCAAATTATAAAGTTCCTCGCCATGTGTCCTTTCACAAAGTTTTGCCTCGAAATGCATCGGGTAAGGTTCAGAAGTTTATTCTAAAAACGTAGTATTTTTCTACTTTCTTACGCAAAATGGGGAATAAATACAGTGAATGTGTCAAAATGCGTATTTATTGCCATTGAAAAATGCGCAGTGCTTGATATTCTACCGTTAAGAAATAGGAGAGTATCATGGGGCAAGCCGCCTTGAAATCTTTAAAATCTGAGGCAGCTCTGGATGTGTCTTCGGCGCTGGATGTGGTTACGGCATGTGCCGCTGAGGGGCGCGCAAATCGTGAAATTCCCAAGAAGGCGATAGAAGCTATTCGTGAAACGGGGTATTTTAGATCCTTTCTACCAAAACAATATGGGGGTCTTGAAAGACCGCCTCAAGAATTTTTTAAAGCCTCCGTTGATATTGCCGAGCGTGATATGGGAACGGCATGGGCCAGCGGTATCATTGCCGTTCATGCCTATCAGCTTTCTCTGATGGATCCTCAAGCGGCCAAAGACGTTTATGATACAGGTCCAGACACACTCATAAGCTCATCTTATAACCCAGCGGGGGCGAAAGTTGAGACGGTTGAGGGCGGCTTTAAACTCTCGGGTCAATGGGGGTGGTCATCTGGCTCTGGGCATTGTTCTTGGGTGTTGCTGGGCGGTTTGATTTTTGATCAAGGTCCAGAAAATATCCATTACAGAACATTTTTGCTCCCGCGCTCAGACTATGAAATTGAAGACACCTGGCATGCCATGGGGCTACAGGCGACAGGGTCGAATGATATTGTTATTAAAGAGCCGATGTTTGTGCCTGAATATCGCACACACCACCAAATGGATGGGTTTAATTGTAAGCATTATCAAGACAATGAAATGTATTCTATTCCATGGGCGCAAATGTTCGTTAGGGTTGTCTGTACGCCCGCCATTGGCGCGGCCAAACACGCGCTTAAACTCTTTATAGAAAATGCAACGGAAAGCTCCACAGATCCAACACGTTTGGCCGGAGACCCTGATGTGACGCGCCGCGTTGCAGAGGCTGCTAACCTCATCGACGAGACCGAAGCGATTATGTACCGCAATTTCGATGAGATGATGGCGGCCGTAAATTCTGGGAATGAAATTCCTATGACTGATCGCGTGAAATATCGTTATCAGGCTAGCCTTGTTATTGAGCGCATGATGCAGGCTGTGGATTTGGTATTTGATATTGCGGGCGGGCGTAGTGTTTATAACGACTCGCCTATTCAGCAAATTTGGCACGATATACATATTGCGCGGGCCCATGTCGCCAATAACCCGATCGGCTTTGCAAGGAATTTAGGCGCAGTCCATCTTGGCGCAGATAGTACGGACGTGTTCGTGTAATGGGTATTCCTAAAAACGGCCCGCCAGAGGGTCAATATGTGCAGGCGGGACCCATCCGTATGCATTACCTTGAATTTGGAGATAAAGACGGCCACCCGGTCGTCTTTCTGCATGGGTCAGGGCCAGGCAATAGTGCTTGGGCGAATTTTCAGTTCAATAAAGATGACTTTGTAGCGGCGGGATTTCGGGTTTTGATGCCTGATATGATTGGGTTTGGGTATAGTGACAAGCCTCTCGATCTTGGCGATTATACGCTAAAGCTTTTTTGCGATACGCTTATGGCTGGCTTACGAGCTTTGGGTGTAAAGCGTTGTAGCTTTGTTGGAAATTCTCTTGGCGGGGGCGTTGCGATACAGATAGCGCTGGATAATCCTAATTTTGTTGAAAAACTTGTTCTTATGGGGCCGGGCTGTCTTGAGGAACAAGGCGCCTATTGGGGCATGCCCGGCATTGCAAAGATGATGGAAGCGAATAAAGCGAGTATGAGTAAAGAGACGCAAGGGCAGGTCATGCGGCTTTTCACTTATGATCCCAAACATGTCACTGAGGAGCTCATCGATATGCGCTGGGCTGTGGCGCAGGGACAACCCAAAGAGGTTCTGACCACAATGAATACGCCAGAATTGGGCTCTCGGATGTCCGAACTTACGTGTCCTATTCTGACTTTTTGGGGCCGGCAAGATGAATTCATGCCGCCGCAAGGTAAAGCCAAATGTATTGAAGCCAATGAGACCTCTCGTTTCATAGAGGTCAATGCCTGCGGACATTGGGTCATGATTGAACATGCACGCATGTTTAACGCGACGTCGATTGACTTTTTGAGGCACGGATAATGAGCCTGCCGATAGAAGCGTTAGGTCAAAATTTGTTTGACGCTCTTGCGAATGGCAAAGCGATCGCGCCTCTGACGGATAGTTATCCTGAGATGAGCATAGATGAGGCCTATGCGGTATCGCTCGCTTTTCTCAAGATACGGCAAGCCAAAAATAACGAAGTCATTATCGGCAAAAAAATTGGCCTGACGTCAAAGGCGGTTCAGGATATGCTCGGTGTTCATCAACCAGATTTTGGCTTTTTGACTGATGCTATGCTGGTATCTGATGGAAAGGTGCATTTGGATTGTCATATTGCGGCCCGCGCAGAAGCCGAGATTGCTTTCAAATTAAAGCAAGGACTCAAAGGGCCCGGCGTAACCGCAAAAGACGTTATTGAGGCGACGGAATATGTTCAACCTTGTTTCGAAATTGTGGATAGCCGCGTCACAGATTGGAAAGTCAAAATTCAAGATACTGTGGCAGATAATGCCTCTTGTGGTGTTTTTGTTCTGGGAGAAAATAAAATTGACCCCAAGGGTTTGGACATGGCTGCGCTGGAGGTTGTCGTGGAGAAAAACGGCGGAGAAATTAGCCGGGGTTTAGGCTCTGCCGTACAAGGCGCGCCAGAAAATGCTGTCGCATGGCTGGCAAATACGCTTGGGGCCTATGATATTCCATTTGAAGCGGGAGAGATTATTTTATCGGGCTCTCTTGTTCCCCTAGAGCCTGTGACAAAGAGCGATAAAATGTCTATGGTCATATCGGGCTTTGGCTCTTGTGATGTGGAGTTTGTCTAGTGGGTAAAATAAAGACAGCTATTATCGGGTCTGGCAATATTGGCACAGATTTGATGATTAAAATCGCCGAGACGTCAGAAGTCTTAGATGTCGGCTGCGTCATTGGTATTGATGAAGCCTCGGAGGGACTTGCCATGGCGCGCGAACGCGGTTTTGCGACTTCTCATTCTGGTATTGAAGGCGCGGAAAACCTTGAGGTTTGGAAAGATGTTCAAATTGTATTCGATGCGACCTCTGCCTATGCGCATGCCAAACATGCTGAGATATGCGCAGCACAAGGAAAGCAAATGGTTGATTTAACACCAGCTGCAATTGGCCCCTATTGCGTGCCCGTTGTAAATATGGACGCGCATTTAGATGCACCTAATGTCAATATGGTGACCTGTGGCGGACAAGCGACTATTCCAATGGTCTATGCGGTCAGCCGTGTTTCAGATTCTGTCCCTTATGCTGAAATCGTTGCCTCGGTTTCTTCGCGCTCTGCGGGGCCGGGTACGCGGGCTAATATTGATGAGTTCACGCGCACAACGGCGAAAGGCATTGAAACAGTTGGGGGCGCGCATAAGGGTAAGGCGATTATTGTGCTCAACCCAGCTAAGCCGCCCATGATTATGAGGGACACAGTTTACGCGCTCTCTATTGGCGGGAATGAAGACGAGATTCGAAAGTCTGTCAGAGAAATGGTCGCCGATGTTCAGGCCTATGTCCCCGGTTACCGTCTTAAGCAGGACGTTCAGTTTGAACGCTTTACGGGAAATAACGCGCTTCATATTCCGGGGCTAGGTACCTATGAAGGCACTAAAGTCACAATCTTTCTCGAAGTTGAAGGGGCGGGGCATTACTTACCGAAATATGCAGGTAATCTCGACATTATGACCTCTGCGGGCATGGGAACTGCGGAAGCTATTGCGCGCAAAAAATTTGGAGCAGCTGCGTGAGTGGTAAGGTGATAGACCCGACCCAAGATCGTCTATACATTCAGGACGTGACCTTAAGGGATGGTATGCATGCTATCCGGCACCAATATTCCGTCGATCATGTCCGCGCGATTGCTAAGGCGCTTGATGAAGCAGGCGTTGACGCGATTGAAATAGCCCATGGCGATGGCCTCAATGGCGGCGCGTTCAATTATGGCTTTGGCGCCCATACAGATTGGGAATGGATTGAAGCGGTATGTGATGTGGTTGAAAACGCCGTTGTAACGACGCTCATCCTGCCGGGGATTGCGACGATAGATGAATTAAAACGCGCCTATGATTTGGGTGTGCGCTCAGTGCGTGTTGCCACGCATTGCACAGAGGCTGATGTGTCTCGTCAGCATATCGAAATGGCGCGTGAGCTTGGTATGGATACGATTGGTTTTTTAATGATGAGCCATATGAGCGAGCCCAAAGCATTGGCTGTGCAAGCTAAGCTGATGGAAGATTATGGTGCGACCTGTATTTATGTGACCGATTCTGGGGGCGCTCTTGATATGGATGGCTATGCTGCGCGGATGCAAGCCTATGATGATGTGCTTAAGCCAGAGACAGAGCGGGGCGTTCATGCGCATCATAACCTCTCTTTAGGCGTGGCGAATTCGATTGTCGCAGTTCAGAACGGCGCGCGGCGTGTAGATGCGTCTTTGGCTGCTATGGGCGCGGGCGCGGGAAATGCGCCCCTTGAAGTCTTTATTGCGGCCATAGATAAAAAGGGCTGGAAGCATGGATGTGATGTTTTCAAGCTTATGGACGCCGCCGAAGAATTAGTGCGTCCGCTGCAAGACCGGCCCGTGCGCGTTGACCGTGAAACATTGTCATTAGGATATGCTGGCGTTTATTCCAGCTTCCTGCGCCATGCAGAAAAAGCGGCAAAGGATTATCAGATGGATACGCGAGAAATACTTGTTGAATTGGGCCGCCGCCGCATGGTGGGCGGACAAGAAGACATGATCGTAGATGTCGCGCTAGATTTAAAAAAAGCTAAGGGAGAGTAATATGGGTGTCGCAAATTTAGGCTATGTGATTTTGGAAATGCAGGACCCCGCGGCTTGGGCGAAGTTTTCCAAGAATGTTTTAGGGTTCACTGTTGCTAAATCTTTTGGAGAAAAAGGTACGAAATATTTGCGGATGGATAATGCCCCTTTCCGTTACATGATCCGAAAAGGGGAGACAGACCGTTTCGTTGCTGGCGGCTATCAAATGTCATCAAAAAAAGCTTTTGACGCGCAAATCAAAGCTTTTGAAAAAGCCAAAGTTGAAGTTTGTATGGGCGATGAAAAAGGCGCGAAGCACCGAGCTGTTAAAGGTTTTGCTTCGGTCACAGACCCATCTGGAAATGTTGTCGAAATATTTTATGGCCGAAATAAAGGCGCGCCCTTTAAGGCGGGTCACGGTATAAAAGGTTTTAAAACTGGGTCTATGGGATTGGGCCATATGGTGCTGCCCGCGCCCGAGAATAAGAAAACGATAGATTTTTACCGTAAAGTGATGGGCTTTGGGGTGTCCGATGATTTGACCCTTCCAGCCTTTGCGCCCGGCATGCCAAAACAGCGCGTTTATTTCATGCATGCGGATAATCCGCGTCATCATACGCTGGGTCTATATAATTTCCCGAACCCGACAGGGGTTATCCATCTCATGGCGGAAATGAATACGATTGACGAAGTTGGCATGTGTATGGACCGCGTGAAAGAAGCGGGACTACATATTTTTGCGTCTCTTGGCCGTCATGCTAATGATGAAATGATTAGCTTCTATTTTTTTGCGCCGGGCGGGATTGGTTTCGAAGTGGGTTATGAAGGCAAGCAGATTAAAGACTGGTCAAAATATAAGCCGACCAAGTCCAAGATTGGTGATCTCTGGGGTCACGAATATGACTTTCCTGTTGTTGGATAATTTATGAACTCATCTGTCTTAGATAAGCGCATGGAGCTCACCGATATTGTCGGTCAGCTCAATGATGGCATGACCATCGGTATTGGCGGCTGGGGAGCGCGCCAAAAGCCAATGGCGCTTATCCGCGAGATTGTGAAATCTGATTTGAAAGACCTCACCATCGTCTCTTATGGCGGCTGTGATGTGGGTATGCTCGCTAGCGCCCGTAAGATTAAGAAACTCGTTTTCAGTTTCGTTTCGCTTGATGCTATACCGCTTGAAGCCCATTTCCGCCGCGCGCGATCTGCGGGTGAATTTGAGGTCATGGAAGTTGATGAAGGGATGTTCCAACTCGGTCTGAAAGCTGCGGCGCAAAACCTCGACTTTTTGCCCTGTATCGCTGGACTTGGCACGGATGTCATGACGTATAATGCAGATATCAAGACGATTAAGAGTCCCTATAGTGAAGACCATTATGTGGCGATGCCAGCTATTAAATTGGATGTTGCGCTGTGCCATGTAACCGAGGCTGATCAACGCGGGAATAGCTGGATAGGCGGGCCGGATATGTTTTTTGATGAATGGTTTTGCCGCGCGGCGGATAAAGCCTTTCTGACATGTGAACGCATTGTCGAAACAAGCGCCTTTAATGATGATCATAAAATCCTGCGCATGCCGATTGAACGTAACCTTGTGGCAGGTGTTGCAGAAGTACCGTTCGGCGCGCATCCAACATCTTGCGGCCCTGATTATGGTTTCGATGTCGCGCATTTAAAGGCTTATTCGGCAACGGCGAAAGAGGGCTGGGAGGGGTATGTCTCTGAGTTCATTCAGGCCGATGATTATGTGAAATCTGTGGGCGGTGAAGACCATATTCGCAGCCTTCCATTGCCAGCATTTTAGGAGGGTATGATGAGCACTGATTACACCCTTGCTGAACTCGCCATTGTCGCCGCCTCTGAAATTTTCCGCGACGAAACGCCGGAAGTTTTCGCGACGCTCATTGGGACACTGCCAAAACTGGCCGGCTATGTGGCGAAAGAAACCTTTCTGCCCGGTATGATGATGAGTGACGGGATTTACTATTTGGCCGCTGAGCCTGTACCCGTAGGTCCGCGCGGAGATTACCCGATTAAAAAAGAAGGCCGTATTGGCTATGAGCGCGTCTTTACACTTATCGCTAAGGGCAATCGCCACGCTTTTGTTGGCCCTGTTCAAGTTGATAAATATGGACAGATGAACTTGTCTTGTATTGGCGATTACGCGACGCCCAAAGTGACTATGCTCGGCGTGCGCGGATTACCTGGAAATACGGTCAATAACCGAACCTCTATGTTTTTTGCCAATCACAATAAGCGCGCCCTCGTTGAAGGCGAAGTCGATATGGTGAGCGGAGCGGGATATAATCCTGCGCGTTATCCAAAGGGTAAATATCCGCGCGGATTAGATCATCGCCAAATTGTCACAAATCTATGCGTACTTGATTTTGAAGGGCCGAACAACGCTATTCGTGTGCGCTCGCTCCATCCTGGTGTGAGCTTTGAAGAAGTCCAAGACAATACGGGGTTTGACCTTGTAAGGCCTGATGATATTCCAACCACAGCGGCTCCAACCCGACAGCAACTTGATATTATTGCGAAATGGGATCCTAAAAACCTGCGTAGCTATATCTTTAAAGATAACCCGCCTGGAGTTAGAGCGTCATGAGCAATGAAACAGTTCCAAAAGTCGATGCTGATATTGTCTATGAAGAAGAGTACCCTGTTCTTTATGAGGCCAAAGACGGTATAGCTTATCTGACGCTTAACCGCGTGAAATATCATAACAGTCAAAACTCCCAAATGCTCTATGCGCTGGATGATGCTTTCTTTAAAGCAACGGGCGATGATGATGTGAAAGTCATTGTCCTGCGCGCCAATGGGAAACATTTCTCGGCAGGGCATGATATAGGAACGCCGGGCCGAGATTTCCATCAAGGGCGCGATGATCGCCGCTCTATGAATTATAATCATGATAATAAGCCGGGCGCTGAAAAAGCCTATGTGCGCGAACAAGAAGTCTATCTGGAATTTTGTCGCCGTTGGCGTGCTGTGCCCAAGCCCACAATTGCGCAGGTCCATAAGGGATGTATCGCGGGCGGGCTGATGCTGGCTTGGGTATGCGACCTCATCGTGGCGTCGGATGATGCGTTCTTCCAAGACCCTGTTGTGCAAATGGGTTTCCCGGGCGTTGAATATTTTGCCCATCCTTTTGAGCTGAATGTGCGCCAAGCCAAAGAGTTTTTACTTCTCGGGGAGCGTTGGTCCGCTGAACGTGTTTTAGCCGCTGGCATGATAAATAAGGTTGTTCCGCGTGGTGAGCTTGAAAGCGCGGTACAGGCTTGGGCTGAAAAACTTGTAAGCCAACCACGTCTTGCCATGGCCCTAACGAAACAAGCCTGTAACCAAGCCGAAGATATGATGGGTAAGCGCAACACTATGGATGCGGTCTATGGCTATCATCACTTCGCCCATGCCAATAACACCCTGGTTAAAGGTGATTATATCGCAGGCTTTGACGGCAAGAAAATGGCAAAAGCGAATAAGAAAAAAGAGAGTTGATTGCACAAAGCGCTCAATACCCCTTTAACCGAGGCTCTCGGTTGTGACTATCCCATTATCCAAACGGCGATGGGATGGGTGTCCACGTCACAACTGGTCACGGCGAGTATTGAGGCGGGCGCGTTTGGATTTCTAGCGGCGGCGGTAATGTCGCCAGAAGAGTGCGAAGACGAAATCAAAATCATTAAATCAAAAACGGATAAACCCTTTGGCGTAAATATCCATGCCTTTCAGCAAGGTATCGATAAGATAATTGATATGTGCATTGACTATGATGTTGCAGCTTTATCTTATGGACGCGGGCCATCTCCCAAAATTGTCGAGAAGGTCAAAGCAGCGGGCCTGAAATGCGTGCCTACAATTGGCGCGTCTAAACATGCGAGTAAGGCTGTTAAAATCGGGGCCGATATTCTCGTCTGCCAAGGTCAAGAAGGGGGTGGTCATACGGGCGCAACCCCGACATGGCTTTTACTTGCGCAGGTCATAGATCAAAATCTTGGCGTACCTGTGGTCGCTTGTGGAGGTTTTAAAGACGGAAGAGGTCTGGCAGCGGCTCTGACATTTGGCGCAGACGGAATCGCGATGGGAACGCGCTTCATGATGAGCAGTGATAGCCCCACACCTGATGCGACAAAGGGTGAATACTTGAAATCCGATGTATTAAAAATTCCTGTTTCAACAAAGCTTGATGGCCTGCCGCAGCGCATGGTCTTGAACGACACTTTAGCGGATCTTGAAAAATCATCTAAGCTAGGCATGCTCATTCGCGCGATGCAAAATGGCATGAAATATAAAACCCAAACAGGGATGTCTATGGCACAAACTATCAAGACTGCTTGGGCCATGGCGAGCAAAACTGATATGACACTCGGGCAGACGATGATGGCGGGGAACGCGCCGATGATTATTCAAAAGGCCATGGTCGAGGGTAAGCCCGATGAGGGGGTGCTGCCGAGCGGTCAGATCGCGGGATTGATAGATGATTTGCCGAGTTGCGCCGAGATCGTTTCGGGCATTGTTTCTGGCGCAGAAGCCAATCTCAAAAGAGTAGGGGCCTAATATGCCAATCCATACAAAGGTTGAAAACAATATCGCCGAAGTCGTTTTCGACTTCCCGCCCGTCAATGCCTTTAATGGCGAGACGTGGAATGAAATCCCGAATGTGATTGATACGCTGGGTAAACGCATAGATGTCAAAGTCATCTTGATACGTTCTGAAGGGAAAGGCTTTTGCGCGGGCGTAGATATTAAAGAACTCGCCCACGACGGCTCAGCTATAGTTGGCGTGAATAAGGGGAACTACCTTACAGGCGAGGCTATACATCATTGCGAAGTCCCTGTGATTGTTGCGGCGCATAAATTTATCATTGGCGGCGGGGTGATTATGTGCGGGGCGGCTGATATTGTGATTGCTTCTGATGATGCTTATTTCTCTCTTCCTGAAATTGATCGCGGGGCTATGGGCGGGGCCGCGCATTTACAGCGCATGTTAGGAGTCGCGAAAGTGCGCGCGGCTTTCCTAACGGGCGGAAAAATCAGCGCGGAAGAGGCGTGGCGTTTGGGAGGCATTGAGAAAGTTGTCCCAAGAGATGAGCTGATTAATGAAGCTATGGGTTATGCCAAAACCCTAGCGGAAAAATCTCGTGATGCGCTACGGATTGCAAAACAAGCTTTAAACGGCATTGAACCCTTTGACGTCGATGCGAGCTACCGTTGGGAGCAGGGCTTTACCTTTGAAATGTATATGCATGAAGATAGCCAAAAATCCCGTGATGCCTTTGTAGAAACAGGCAAGGCTGCGGATTTCAAAAAGAGCTGATGGATATTGAGTACACATCCGCGCAGAAACAATTTCGCGAAAACATTCGCGAATGGCTCTCTATGCATGTGCCCAAAGAGCGCCTGCCTAGTTTTGATACGGCAGAAGGGTTTGAGCTTCACCGTGAGTGGGAACGCACACTTGCCAAAGATAAATGGGGCAATGTCAATTGGCCTGAAGAATATGGCGGGCGCGGCCTAGACCTCGTCTCATGGTTGATGTTCGAGGAAGAATATTACCGCGCCGATGCGCCTTTGCGGGTCAGCCAAAACGGTATCTTCCTCCTCGCGCCCACAATTATGGAATATGGAACAGACGCGCAAAAGGCGCGTTTCCTTCCGCCTATGGCCAGCGGTGATGAGATTTGGGCACAGGCATGGTCTGAACCCGGGGCTGGCTCTGATATGGCGGCGATACGTACCAAGGCTGTACGAGACGGAGACCATTACGTCATTAGCGGCCAAAAGACGTGGTCATCCCGCGCGGTCTTTGCAGATTGGTGTTTTGCCTTGGTGAGAACTCAGGAGGGCAGCGAACGCCATAAAGGCCTGTCCAAAATTCTTATTCCTCTCGATAGCCCCGGATTAACGCGGAGACCCATTGCGCAGCTTGATGGTGACCCGGGGTTTGCTGAGCTCTTCTTTGATGAGGTGCGTGTGCCCGTCGAATATCTCCTTGGTCCAGAGCATGGCGGATGGGGTGTAGCCATGGCAACGGCGGGGTTTGAACGAGGATTATTGCTACGTTCCCCTGCAAGGTTCCAAGAGGCGGCGGCGAGATTGGTCAAACTCTATAAAGAGCATAAAGACCGACTATCTTCGGGCGTAGGCGAACAGGTCATTCAGGCTTGGATGAATACGGAACGCTTTTGCGCCGCGACCTATCAATTGGTGTCGCGCGTGCAGGCGGGGGCGTCGATTAGTTCCGAGAGCAGCGCCAACAAACTCTTTTGGTCAGAAATGGACAGGCACCTGCACCGTACGGCCATGACAATTATGGGCGCGCAGGCGGAACTCGAAGAGGGGCTAGACGCCATCGATAATGGCCGCTGGCTTGACGGCTATATGTTCTCTCTTGCAGGCCCTATCTATGCGGGTACAAATGAAATTCAGCGCAATATCCTTGCGGAGCGCGTTCTTGGTCTGCCACGGAAATAGCTATGGATTTTCGTTTCACAGAAGATCAGCAAGATTTAATTGACGCGGCCAAAGCTTTTTTTGTTGGTGAAAATACGGTTGAGCGTATGCGCAAAATGGTAGCGGGGGAGGAGGTGGATGACCTCTGGCCGCAATTCGCGCAGCTGGGTTTGCTTGGTATTATGGTTCCAGAAAATGCGGGAGGCCTAGAACAGCCTTTGGTCGTGATGGCAGGAATTGCCGAAGCGGCAGGCTATGCAGGATTGTCAGAACCCTATGTTGAGCTGGCGGGAATTACGGTGCCTCATTCTAAGGAGGATGAGTTTAAGGGACAAATACGCCGTGCGATACATAGTGATTTGCGTCCCTATGAGGACGGATCACTCACAGATACGGGTGAATCTGTAAGCTCTATTGATCCTTTGCGAAATCTGGTCAAAGCTCAGGGCAGTCATGGTGAAAACATAGAGAGCGTCAACTTTCACGGCGCTGTCTTAGCGGCCGCACAGCTCATAGGCCTCTCGAAACGCATGGTCGATATGTCGGTGGAATATGCCAAAGACCGCCATCAATTTGGTAAAGCTATTGGGTCTTTCCAAGCGGTGAAACATCAGCTGGCTAATGTTTATACGCAAATCGAATTTACCCGTCCCATCATTCATTTGGCGGCTATAAAAGGCGGCGCGGCGGTTCATAATGCCAAGGTTGCTGCGATTGATACGGCGATGCTCGCGGCGGAAACCGCTATTCAAGTTCATGGCGGCATGGGTTATACCTATGAGGTGGATTTACATCTCTTTATGAAACGCGCTTGGGCGCTTTGCGGGGAATGGGGCGACCGTAATTATCATATGACGAAATTAGAAGATTATGTTTTGAACGGGGACGCCAAACTCGGTCCCGGACAAACATTTGAATAGTAAGATTAATTAGGAGGCCAAAATGGCAGAAGCTTATATTATAGACGCAACACGTACCCCCACAGGAAAACGGCGCGGCAGTCTACAGGATATTCACGGCGCGGATTTAGGCGCGCATGTGATTAAAGAAATTGTCGAGCGCAATGACATTCCCGAAACGGAATATGATGACGTTATATTTGGTTGTCTTGATACGGTGGGCCCTCTGGCCGGAAATATTGCGCGAAGCGCATGGCTTGTCGCGGGCTATGATCTGATTGTTCCGGGCGTAACCATTGACCGTCAATGCGGCTCCTCTCAACAAGCCGTTCATTTCGCGGCGCAGGCCGTGATGAGCGGAACACAGGATGTCGTTATTGCTGGCGGCGTACAGACCATGAGTAAAATTCCAATTGGGGCTTCTATGATGGCTGCGCGTGATTTAGGTTTCGATCATCCTTTTCATACCTCACCTGGCTGGGTCGAGCGCTTTGGGACAGCTCCCGTCAATCAATTTTACGGCGCGTCCGAAATCGCGAAAAAATGGGGTATGTCGCGCGAAGACCTGGAAGCCTATTCTCTCGCCTCACATCAACGTGCGGATAAAGCGCGCAGCGAAGGTTGGTTTGACCGCGAGATTACGCCGATTAAAGGGCTTGAGCAGGATGAAACTATTCGCGCCAATACTACTATGGAGCGTATGGCAGAACTTGAAGCCTTTGATGAACATGGCCTCATTACGGCAGGCGTTGCGAGCCAAACCTGCGATGGGTCTTCCGCTATGTTGATTGCCTCTGAGGAGGCTGTGAAGCGTTATAATCTTAAACCTCGCGCGCGTATCCATCATCTGGATGTGATGGGGGATGATCCCATCATGATGCTGACGGGGCCAATCGCAGCCACCAAACGAGCCCTAAAGCGCTCAGGTATGACGCCACAAGATATTGATATTGCGGAATGTAACGAAGCCTTTGCCCCCGTGCCGATGGCGTGGATGAAAGAGACTGGCTTCACCCATGAGCAAACCAATGTGAATGGCGGCGCGATTGCGCTGGGCCACCCGCTTGGGTCAACGGGGACAAAGCTGATGACGACATTGCTGCATGAGCTTGAACGCCGCGAAGGCCGTTATGGGCTTCAAACGATGTGCGAAGGCGGCGGCGTTGCCAATGTGACCATCATCGAAAGGCTCTAATTATGGGCGAATTCTGCAAAGACAGAACAGTCATCATTACGGGCGCAGGCGGCGGCCTTGGACGGGCCTACGCTTTAGCACTCGGCGCTGAGGGCGCGAATGTCGTTGTTAATGACATCAATAAAAATACGGCCTCTGAAACTGTAAAGGTGATTAAAGAGGCAGGCGGAAATGCCATCGTCAATTTGGGGGATATTACTGATTATGATAGCGCCTTTGATATTGTGGAATCTGCGATTGATGAATTCGGTGACCTGCATGCTGTGGTCAATAATGCGGGGAATAATCGTGATCGTATGTTTACCTCGCTCTCTGAAGAAGATTGGGACCTTGTCATCAAGGTTCATCTAAAAGGACATTTTTGCATTAGTTCTCACGCGGCGAAATATTGGCGGCAGCAGAGCAAAGAAGGCAAAAACGTTAATGCACGGATTATCAATACAAGTTCCGGGGCGGGCCTACAGGGGTCAGTGGGGCAAACGAATTATTCTGCGGCCAAGGGTGGTATTTTAACGCTGACTCTTAATCAATCTGCTGAACTTGGCCGTTACGGTATCACGGCAAATGCCGTTGCGCCGCAAGGCCGTACAGGTATGACCGAGGAGGTTTTTGCCGATATGATGAAAGTGCCTGAAGATGGGAGTTTCGATAAATTCGACCCCGCCAATGTCTCGCCGCTTATTTGTTATCTTGTTAGTGAAAAGTCGTCTCATGTGAACGGGCATTGTTTTGAGAGCTTTGGCGGCAAACTTTCTATTGCTCAGGGATGGAAAACAGGTCCTGTTAAAGACAAAGGCGAGAGATATGACGTTAAAGAAATTGGACAGGTTATCGCCGAGCTAGAGAAAATAACACCGCCCGCACAAAAGGTTTATGGTAGCTAATGGCGTTTCCGTTCACAGAAGACCATGAGATGATTAGAGAGGCTGCACGCGGCTTTCTCCAAGACTGGTTTGACGGTGGGAAAGGAATAGAGAAAATCTATCAATCAGGACAGGCGTTCGACGCCCAAGCGTGGAAGAGCTTCGCGGCTGAACAAGGTATGGCCGGTATTGCCATTGACGAAGACTATGGCGGCGCAGGCCTTGGTGATCTTGGGCGCGTTGTGGTTATGGAAGAACTCGGGGCATCATTATGTGCTATTCCATTCTTGACCACTTGCGGCATCGTGGCTGACATTATTAAAATAGCTGGCGAGGATTCCGCCAAAGCTGAGCTTTTACCCAAAATAGCATCTGGTGAGCTAACGGCATCTTATTCCGATGGACATGATGCTACAAAAAAAGTTGTCACTCACAGCGTTTATTCCGGCCACACCGATATGATTATTCTTTCACGGCGCGTGGCTGACGGTATAGATTATCTTGCGATTAATTCAGATGCGGCAGGACTTGTTATCACGCCTGAAAAGACGATGGATCCCACACGCAGTTTTGCCAAGGTTGATTGGAGTGAAGTTGCTGATAGCGATATACAAATCATTGGCTATGGAAGTGAAGAACGGCACGCAAAAATTATTACGCAATCATTTATCGCTTTAGCCGCAGAATGTGTAGGCGGGGCGCAAAAATGCCTAGATATGACATTAGAATATGCAGGACAGCGCGTTCAATTTGACCGTCCTATAGCGAGTTTCCAAGCGGTAAAACATCGCTGTGCAGATATGTTTATCCTTATAGAGGCCGTGCGTTCGGCGACTTATGCGGCAGCGATTGCGCCGCCTGAGGAAAAGATTGAAGCAGCCCTTATTGCCAAAGCCTATGCGAGCGATGCATTTTTTAAAGTCGCGAGTGACGCCATACAATTACATGGCGGCATAGGCTTTACGTGGGAATATCCGCTGCATTTTTTCTTTAAACGAGCGCGAGCCAATAGATCTATGTTTGGAAATTCCGCTGGGGATTATGATCGTCTGGCTGATTACATCTTTGGAGACGCAGCATGAGCGCGCTTCGTGAAGAATTTTCCCAGTGGATGAGCGATAATTTTTGCGGTGAGTATGAATGCTTGCGCGGCCGCGCGACGCCAGGGGATGAAGACGCCTTTCCGGGCATGCGATTAAAATGGGAGCGCGAAATGGGCGCGGCGGGCTGGATTGGCGTAGGCTGGCCTAAGGCCTATGGCGGGCGCGGGGCAAGCCTTGATGAAATTGTGGGATTTAATGAAGAATATGCTGCCCATGGCGGGCCAGGGCGGGCAGGACATATTGGCGAGACACTTTTGGCCCCGACGATTATTGCTTTCGGAACAGATGCGCAAAAAGCCAAATATCTGCCCGGCATAAAAGCTGGCACAGAATTTTGGTGCCAAGGCTATAGCGAGCCCAATGCAGGCTCTGACCTGTCCAATATCAAAACCAAAGCGCGGCTGGAAAATGGCAACTGGATTATTGACGGTCAAAAAATCTGGACGTCACTTGCGATGGACTCTGATTACATCTTTGTCGTCGCGCGCGCCGAAGAAGGCTCTGTAGGGCGGCATGGTCTTGTGTTCCTCCTCGTTAAACTTGATCAGCCGGGGATTGATATTCACCCCATCAAACAGATGAGCGGCACAGCTGAGTTTAATGAAGTCTTTTTTGACGGCGCGATTTGCAGCGAAGACGATATCATTGGCGATGTGGGCGATGGCTGGAAAATCGCTATGGCGCTTCTTGGCTTTGAGAGAGGGGCTTCAACGCTAGGCCAGCAAATGACATTCGCCGATGAGTTTCGCCAGATTGTTGAGCTTGCAAAAAAGAACGGAGCCTCACAAGACCCGCTTATTAGGCAACGAATAGCTAAATCTTATGCCGGTCTAAAGATAATGCGCTTTACGGCACTCAGAACGTTAGAGGCCGCCGAGACTGGTGAGCTGACGAAAGAGGGTTATATGTCCAAAATCTATTGGGCGAGCTGGCATCGTGATTTGGGTGAGCTTGCCATGGATGTTATGGGTGCCTCTGCGGAAATTCTCGAAGAGGGCGAGTATAATAAAATGCAAAAGCTATTTCTCTTCTCTCGCTCAGATACGATTTATGGGGGCACGAACCAGATTCAGCGCAACATCATCGCAGAGCGCGCTTTGGGTATGCCTAAGGAACCGCGCGGCGGCGGAACGGTTATAAAGGGCTAAGGATGACAGATTTAAAAAACATACCTGATTATGTGCCAGGGCATGGCCTGCTTAAAGGTAAGCGCGTCGTCATCACGGCCGCGGCGGGAACGGGCATTGGCTTTGCCGCGGCTAAGAAATGTATTGAAGAGGGTGCAAGAGTTTTTATCTCGGACATTCACGAAGGCCGGCTACAAAAGGCTCAAGACACTCTTGAAGCCGAAACAGGGCAACGGCCAGACTATTCAATTTGTAACGTCACAGATCAGGCGGATGTTGATGCACTAATAGAGGCGGCTTTTAAATCACTTGGCGGTATTGATGTTGTTATCAATAATGCGGGATTAGGCGGGACAGCCAACCTTGTGGATATGACGGATGAGCAATGGATGGTCGTCATGGACGTGACGCTTAACGGCTGCTTTCGCATTAACCGCGCGGCTATGCTATATATGAAAACCCAAGGCCATGGCGTTATTGTCAATAATGCCTCTGTTCTTGGATGGCGTGCTCAAAAAGGACAAGCTCATTATGCGGCCGCCAAGGCTGGCGTTATGGCCTTGACGCGATGCGCAGGTGTGGAAGGCGCAGAATTTGGTATTCGCGTCAATGCTGTAGCGCCAAGCCTCGCTTTGCATCCATTCCTACACAAAGTCACAAGTAAGGAGCTTCTCGCTGAACTTGAGGCCAAGGAAGCATATGGACGTGGAAGTGAAGTCTGGGAACAAGCCAATGTCATGGTTTTTCTCGCTTCAGATTATTCAAGTTACATGACAGGCGAAGTCATTTCCACATCATCACAAAGAGCTTAGAAAGGCACATAATATGACACTGACAGTAATAGACGCGCCGGGAGATTTGCTTGGTAAAGAGGGCCTCAAAATTGGACCAAGTGATTGGATGGAAATTAGCCAAGAGCGGATAAATACATTTGCGGATGCTACAGGCGATCATCAATGGATTCACGTGGATGAAGAGAAGGCTAAGGACGGGCCTTTCGGTAAAACGATTGCGCATGGTTATTTGACGCTTTCTCTCGCCGCTAAACTTATGCCCGAAATATTAGAAATTAAAGGCATGAAGATGGGCATTAATTACGGAACAGATAAAGTTCGCTTTCTTAATCCTGTGAAGTCTGGCTCTAAAGTGCGTGGCCATGGTGAATTCCTTGAAATTAAGGAAGTGCCAGGCGGATATCAATCTACTCTGCGTGTTACCATCGAAATTGAGGGCGAAGAAAAACCCGCCTGCGTTGTTGATACAATCAGCCGTTATTACCCTTAAGGAGAGCTTCCATGACACAACATATGCAAGAAGCTGTTGAAGCTTATATTAACCTTTTTAATGCGCAAGACGCGCAGGGTATAGCCGACCTTTACGCCGATGATGCGAAAGTTATAGACCCGGTGGGCGTACCGCCGAAAGAAGGCAAAGACGCTATTCTTAGCTTTTATCAGATGGCCGTTAAAAATGGCGCGAAATTAAAACTGACTGGCCCTGTCCGAATTGCAGGGAATTGTGCGGCTTTTCCATTTAGATGCACCGTTGGAGGCATGACCCATGTGGATGCTGATATAGCGGTAGAGGTTGAACTGCCCAAAGGGGCAATGACCATCGATATTATTGATACATTCGAATTTAACGCAGATGGAAAAGTCGTTGAAATGAACGCTTATTGGGGACCAACAAATATAACACAGACATAGTCTTAAGGACTTTCCGATTGACGTTCGAAAAGTCAATAGATACACATAATTAAAGCTTGGGGAATGGAATGGATAGCATTGATGTAGATGTTTTGGTTGTGGGGTCTGGCGCAGGCGCGCTAACTGCGGCCATCACGGCTCATGATCAAGGTGGTGACGTTCTTGTTGTCGAAAAATCTGACATGTATGGCGGAACTTCCGCGACCTCGGGCGGCGGAATTTGGATCCCTTGCAACCATCTTATGAAAGAACATGGTCAGACGGATACGGCTGATGCGGCGCTCACATATCTAAAAGCCTGTGTCGGGGATGATGTCTCCGAAGAACGGCTTGCGGCTTATGTTGAGAAGGCCCCCGAAATGCTTAAATATATGGAAGATAAATCCGATGTGAAATTTGTCTCCACACCCTATGCAGATTACCTCTCTGACTTGCCGGGAAGTAAAGATGGATGGCGCACCTTGGATCCTGTGCCGATGAGCGCGACAAAGCTCGGCAAAGAATTTTTAAATATGCGTCCGCCCCATCCGCAAACAATCTTTGGCGGGTTTACGATTACGGTGAATGAAGCCAAAACGATTATTACGCGCTCCAAAGGTTGGAAGTGGATCATGGCGAAGCTTATGATTTCTTATCGTTTGGATATTCCCATGCGCATGAAGTCCAAACGCCATAGACGGCTCTGTCTAGGAAATGCCTTGGTTGGACGTTGCCTAACATCAATCTTTTCGCGCGGGATTCCGATTTGGCGAAGTAGCCCTATGACATCCCTAGTCACTAAAAACGGCGCGGTGACAGGCGCCATTATTTCTAAAGAAGGCAAGGACATGCTCGTAAATACGCGGCGCGGCGTCATTATGGCTGCGGGCGGGTTTGAGCATAATGCGGAGATGCGCTCTAAACATTTACCGGGGCCAACTGATACAGAGTGGTCTGCAACACCCGGACATAATACAGGCGATGCCCATAAAGCGGCAGAGGAAGCTGGCGCTGCGCTGACGTTGATGGACGCGGCATGGTGGGGGCCGTCCGTGCGTTTGCCAGGCCGTGACCGCTCGCGTATTCTATTTGCTGAGCGGGCGTTACCGGGCATTTATATCGTCAATGAAAAAGGTGAGCGTTTCTTAAATGAAGCTGGCTCATATGATGAAGTTGGCCGTAGCCTTCAAGCTTACCCCATGACCAGCTGGGTTATCTTTGATCGCCGCGCGCGGGAGAAATACGGGATAGGCCCGCTTTATCCAACGGCCGTGCATCCCGATAGTAAATGGAATGACGCGATTAAGGCCGTCGTCAAAAAAGCCGACACAATCGCAGAGCTTGCCGCTCTCATGGACGTCGATAGCGCAGGCCTGCAAGCGACTGTCGATAAGGTCGCTAAATATTCGCAAACGGGGGTAGATGAAGATTTCGGATCGGGCGGTAATGCCTATGACCGCTATTATGGCGATCCCTCTATCACGCCTAATCCGTGCCTCGCCCCCTTGGCCAAGGCGCCATTTTACGCTTTCCCTGTGCGCCCGGGCGATATTGGAACCAAAGGCGGCATTGATGTCGACGTTAATGCCCAAGCGCTTGATAGCAAGGGCACGCCCATCGCGGGGCTTTATGCAACGGGCAATACAGCGTCATCTGTTATGGGGCATAGCTATCCAGGCGCAGGCTCGACACTTGGGCCTGCTATGACATTTGGCTATGTCGCGGCGAAACATATTATGGGCGCGAATACTTAAAGGAGACTGATATGTCGTTTAATGGAAGTTGGAATATTGTGATGAAAACCCCAATGGGTGACCGAGAGGCCGTGCTGACTTTAGCCCAAGAGGGAGACGCGCTTACGGGGACCATGGTCGCGGATGGAAATTCGCTTGATGTTCAAGACGGCAAAGTCGAAGACGGGCGCGCCAAATGGAAAGCCGACCTCACGCAACCCATGCCCATCACACTTGAGTTCGATGTCGGGGAAGAGGGGGGTAATCTCGACGGCACAGTTAAGCTCGGTATGTTTGGCAGCTCAGGCGTCTCTGGAACGCCTGCTTAAAATACGGCATATAAGGGGACCCTCATGTTTAAGAAGATACTCGCCATTCTCGTTATTCTTTTGATTGCAGGGTTCATTTTTGCCAAAGTCAAATTCAAAAAAGTCGCCTCCTCAGATTTTGATTTCCCGAGCGAGCAAACGGCGAATATCTCTGAATTAGTCAAAACACGTCCCGCAGATGCGCCGCCGCCAAATGTTGTCATTCTTCTCGCGGATGACCTTGGTTGGGCAGATGTCGGTTACCACGGTAGCGATATTAAAACCCCAAATATTGACCGTCTCGCCAAAGAGGGCATGCGGCTTGAGCGTTTTTACGCCACGCCTTTTTGTACGCCAACGCGCGCGGCTTTGATGACTGCGCGCGACCCGATTAAACTCGGCGTTGCGCATGCAGTTTTGATGGCATGGGATAATGGGGGCGTCTCGCCGACGGAACGCTTTATGTCTGAGGACTTTAAGGCCGCAGGTTATGATACAGCCATGATCGGGAAATGGCACCTCGGCCATACGATTGAACAGCATACACCCAACGCGCGTGGCTTTGATCATTTCTATGGGCATTTTAATACTGACGTTCTCTATTTCGATCATACGATGGCGGGCGGTCATGATTTCCAAGAAAACGGCGTGCCCGTAAATCATAGAGGCGAATACGCCACAAATATTCATGGTAATCAGGCGTCCCGTTTCATCGAAGAGATGCGCGATCCCGATAAACCGTTCTTTCTTTATGTACCCTTCCTTGCGCCCCATTCTCCGATGGAAGCCAAGGATGAAGACAAGGCGAAATATCCCGCGCGTATCGATACGCCGCGTTTTCCTGCCAAAACCTACGCTGCAATGGTCGATAGTATGGATCAAGCGATAGGCTCTATCTTAGACAGTCTTGATAAACAGGGCATCGCAGATAATACCATTGTGCTCTTCTTCTCTGATAATGGCGGCTTCTATAATTTTGGCGGCGTGAATACACCTCTGCGCGGCGGTAAGCTCGAAGCCTATGAGGGCGGCGTGCGCGTCACTTCTGTTATGCGGTGGCCTGATGTGCTGCCGGCCAATACAGTGAATGAAAATGTTATTTCGGTTATGGATGTCTATCCAAGCCTGATGACAGCGACGGGTATTAAACCGCAATATCAGAAGAAAATTGACGGCATAGACCGCTGGAACGCTGTTACGGGCAAAGGCGAGAAAGACCGCGGCGAGCCGCTTATTTTTACCTCCAATGTCCCGATCTATAATGAGTTCAAATATGGCGTGCTCGACGGGCCGTGGAAGCTGATACAATATGTCAATCACGAACGCCGCACGACCGAAGTAAGGACAGAGCTGTTCAACGTCTGGACCGACCCAAACGAAGCTGACGATATTTCTACGGCACATCCAGACCAAGTCGAACGCCTTCAAAAAATCCTCGATAAGCGCCTGGCTCTTCATCCGGTTGGCGGACAATATGTTAAAATACAGCCTCATCCTGGGTGGCGAGCGCCTAATGATTATGCTGATGTTGTTATCCCTGCTGAGCAAGTCAATGCGGATATGTGGACAGGCTTTGGCCCCATGGCGACGACCGTGTTGCAACAGACACATGGTGAAAAGGGCCGTATTAAATACGACTAATGCATAAAATGGCATGAAGCGAGTTGACCGATAAGGAGCGCTCGCTTAGGTCAGGTGTAACGAAACTGATTTGAGTGGATTTATGTCAGCCTCCAAAATTAACGCCAAAGATCCCGTGATTGTGACCAAACGCCGTGTCGCCTGTGATGGCGGCGGAGGCGCACTTGGCCACCCCAAAACCTATCTGGATATGGGCGTGGATACACAGGTCACCTGTAAATATTGCGGTATCGTTTTTAAACTGAGTAAAGACGCGGCAGACGGCGCGCATTAAACAAGACGGATTTACCCTGTCCTTAGACTCGGATTTTAAAAAATCCACAAAAAGCGTTCTCTTTGGTTGATTTTTTCCTTCGGAAAAATTCAACGAGGACAGTCCGCAGAGTCAGATACCCTGATGGATACCAAATTTATTCTAAGATGTTTTACAAGGCACTGACCCTGCGGCGATGATTTTTGTGTAGCGGCCTCTTTGGAAAATCCCACAGTCACGTCCGTACACGATACAATACCAAATATCGCTAAACGCAGTGGTCAGGCCCCGCTACAAAGACCCGGCACAGGCTTGGTCGTAATGTGCTTTTGCCAGTTCACTTGCATCTCGCAAATGAACACAGCAAATACACGCAAGCTGCTCAGTCTCACCGTCCAGTTGACAACAAACCTACGCGTTAGCCTATCCCGTGCAATTTCTTGAAAAGAAAATGCGCTTCAACTGAAACTTACATCACCGAGGATAGTTTCCCGATGACACAAGAAATATAAGTCCACTTCGCAGGCGTGAGGATTAATCTCTTTGCTTTTTTGATAAGGGCTTGAAAAGAAATGAGAATTTAATGGTGGTAGCGAGGATTGATATGCGAAGCTTAATTAATCCCTCCCAATAGGAGGCGTTAGCTTACGCCTTTCTCATGCCCGCCCCAATGAGGCTTTCGAAGTTCACGTTTTAAAACTTTACCCGCTCCAGAAAGTGGCAAAGGCTCAGCCTTGAATTCGAATGATCTTGGAAGTTTATAATTGGCAAGTTGGTTTCGGCAATGCGCTGTTATAGCCTCACTATCTAGTGTTACCCCACCTTGGGTGACGATAATGGCATGAACAGCTTCGCCCCACTGCTCGTCAGGTATGCCAATGACGGCGACTTGCATGACACCGGGGAATGTTGAAACTGCGTTTTCGACTTCGGCGGAAAATACATTTTCGCCGCCAGTAATCACCATGTCTTTGACGCGGTCGACGATAAACAAAAACCCGTCTTCATCCATACGAGCGCCGTCACCTGTTTTGATCCAGCCATTGTCAAGGGTCTTTTTGGTTTGCTCGGGTTTATTATGATAGCCCTGCATGGAGCCAGGGCTCCGCGCAACGATCTCGCCGACCTCACCGCGCGGCACGTCCTTGCCATTTTCATCGACAATACGAATTTCAACGCCCGGCGCGACTTGCCCGACCGATTTAAATCGGTCCGCATGGGGGCCATCGAGAACGTGATGTTTTGGGGCGAGCGCGCTGATGACTGGTGCCATCTCTGTTTGACCATAGGCATTGATGAGGCCGACCCAAGGAAGCTCTCTAATTAGTTGGCGTAAAATGCCTTCTGGGATTGGCGAGCCGCCATAAATTAAATGTGTCAATGAAGATAAGTGGTCTGGCGTATAAGACTGGCTTTGCACAAGCATGCCAATCATCGTTGGCACCAAAAGGCTATGCGTAATTTTATTCGCGCCAATCGCCGTTAAAACACCGTCTGGCGTAAACATTGGGATGATAACATGGGTGCCGCCGACCGCCGTTGTAGCCAGAGATGCTGCGCCATCTGCCAAGTGAAACATCGGCGCAGCATGGAGATATTTCGTCTCCTCCGATGTCTCGATAAGTTTCGCGAGGGATAAGCCGTTAAACCATAATGCGCGGTGCGGAATGAGCACACCTTTGGGGAAGCCTGTCGTGCCGCCTGTATAGAAAATGCCGGCCAAATCCTCGCCGCTTTTGCGGGCATCCTCCATGGGGGCGTTGTTCGCAATCAAGGCCTCAAAATCCAACAGGCCTTCTGGGCACTTTTCATCATCTAAGTAAATAAGGGTAGTCAGGCCTTTCGCTTCAGCTTTTATTTGCGGGATAAGCGGTGAAAATTGGGCGTCTATGAACATGACTTTCGCGCCCGAGTCATTGAGAGAATAGGCGTTCTCTGCGACTGACCAGCGAATATTCATGGGCACGACAACCGCGCCTAGCCACCACACAGCGTAGTAATATTCAAGATATCGATCAGAATTCAGGCCAAGAATAGCAATAGGATCTCCAGCGTTGACGCCATTAGACTTAAGCCCAGCAGCCAAACGAGCCGCGCGGTCTTTAAACTCTGCCCAGCTTCGCGTCCGCTCTCCGAAAATGGTCGCAGGCTTGTGGGGCGTAGAATAGGCCGCCCTATGAAGCGGTTCGGTTAATCCCATCATAAGCTAAGCCGCCTGATAGAGGGTGACGACGCAAGCCCCGCCGAGCCCGAGATTGTGCTGTAGTGCTGTTTTCGCGCCGGCCACTTGGCGGGCATCTGCTGTGCCGCGAAGCTGATGCGTCAGCTCGTAACACTGCGCCAGACCTGTCGCGCCGAGTGGATGACCTTTAGAGAGTAGACCGCCCGATGGATTAGTTACGACCTTGCCGCCATAGGTATTGTCACCGTCGGCAATGAATTTTTGTGCGCCCCCTTCAGGGCATAGACCCAGACCTTCGTAAGTAATCAGTTCGTTTTGAGCAAAACAGTCATGCAGCTCGACAACATCGATATCGTCTGCGCCAATGCCGGCTTGTTCGTAGACAGAGTTCGCTGAGGCGCTTGTCATATCATATCCGACCAACTGAATCATATCATGGGCTTCAAAAGTAGAGCAGTAATCCGTAGTCATATTTTGGGCGATGATTTGAACGCCTGTGCTGAGGCCATGTTTCTTAGCAAAGTTTTCGGAAACTAAAACGGCCGCCGCCGCACCGCATGTTGGCGGGCATGCCATAAGACGCGTCATGACACCCGGTATCATGACGGGCGATTGCATAACGTCGCCCTCAGATAATTCTGAGCGGAATAAGGCGAGCGGATTGTTTACTGCATGGCGTGAGGCTTTGGCGCGAATTTTCGCAAAGTCGGCCAACTCCGTGCCGTATTTATCCATATGGCTTTTACCCGCACCTCCGAAATAACGGAGGGCCAAAGGCGCTTCAAATTCAAAAAGGTCAGCGCATTCCGCATCGAAATCGTCAAACGGACTTGGACGGTCCTTATACATGTTGCCAAGCGCGCCGCGGCTCATCTGCTCAAATCCGACAGCTAGCACACAGTCTGCAACGCCGTGTTCTATGGCTTGACGGGCGAGGTACAGCGCCGTTGATCCGGTTGAGCAATTATTATTGACGTTAATAACGGGGACGCCCGTCATACCGATGCGGTAGATGACTTTCTGTCCGCAAGTCGAGTCGCCGTAAACATAGCCGGCATAAGCCTGCTGAACATGGCTGTAATCTAGGCCGCAATCATGTAGTGCCTGACGAATAGCCTGCTCCCCCATTACGTCGTAACTTTCAGACGCACCAGGTTTGCCGAATTTTATCATACCAACACCAGCGACAATCGTTTTTTCTGTTTGTGGCAAAGCTCTCTCCGTTCAACCCGTATTATAAGGTAAGCCTGTTACATTCTCATCATTATCACCAAATAATATAGAAGACAGGAAAATTTCTATTGCCCGAAGGGAGCTTCTAATGCCTCCTAAGCATAGCGGAAGTGACGCGAGCGGCCGTTTTGGGCGGTTTAGATCATTCAATCTCGCAGCAAGACATCGAAACGAAAATCGCAGCTAACGCTGTTAGTTACGCATGATGTGCGAAATAGGCTGTGTTTCTAAGTTTTTGTGCAAGCTTGTTAACTTTGAAATAGCGGTCTTGATTATCCATCAGGCTTGTGTTGGTAAGATTGGCGGCTTCGCTACGTAATTCGTTTAGTAAATCGGAGATTCCCGTAATATAATTTTCCGAATAACGATCATTATTAATCGTTTGCAGCTTGTTTTCGACTTTAACCGCAAAGTTAAGCCATCTTTCTATATCATTTTCCACAGTATTAGCTCTTCACAAACCAGCTATCATCTTGATCCCACATCAAAAGTTTAGCTCGGTCGCGCCACGTCTTATCTAACATATTGGAATGGAATGAAGTCCTACAAATTAAGGCTAATGTTTCGTAAACTCAATTCATGGTTAATGCGTGTTTAAAGATAACGCTCTCATACGCGTTCAAGACAATATTATCCCGCATCAACAAAGCCGCGAATATCGGCGAAGACGTTATAGAACATTTCCTGCGTGAGGCGTTTAGTGTTCGTGTTGTAGCGCGAGCAATGATAGCTGGAATAGAGCCGCCGCCCGCCGCTCAGCTCATGAATTTTGTGATGTCCGAAGGGATAGTCTTTTAACCTCAGGCCCATAGCGCGCACAGTATTGTCATGGCTTATTTTTCCGAGGCAGAGAATGGCTTTGACTGAGGTCAGGTCCTCGATTTGCGCGGTCAGAAATGGGCGGCAGGCCGCGCATTCTGCGCCGATAGGTTTGTTTTGCGGCGGCACGCAGCGCACGGCATTGGTAATCATCGCGCCGGTCAGGGTCAGCCCGTCATCTGCCGTGCCGCGATACGTCCCTCTGGAAAATCCGTATTTGTCTATAGCCGCGTAGAGCAAATCCCCCGCCCAATCCCCCGTAAAGGGCCGCCCCGTTTGATTGGCGCCGTGCATGCCGGGGGCAAGGCCGACTATAAGCAGCTTGGGTTTAGGATCGCCAAAGCTCGGGACGGGGGCGTTAAAATATGTGGGCAGTTCTTTGCGTTTTTCGAGCAGGAAATTGCGCAAGCGCGGGCAGAGATCGCAATCGCGATGCGGTTCCTCGAAGGCCATTAGTGTTCATCCTCATTATTTGGCTGACTGTCTTTGGGCCGCCCGAAGATTTTATCCATATCCGCGATTTCAATAAAGTCATCACATTGGCGGCGTAGCTCATCGGCGAGCATAGGCGGTTTAGAGCGCCTTGATGAGACCACAGTCACGCGGACGCCTTTTTTCTGAACGGCTTCTACGGGGGCTTTAAAATCCCCATCGCCTGTATAGAGGATCATGTGGTCGATATGGGGGGCGAGTTCTAACATATCGACAATCATTTCGGCGTCCATATTGCCTTTGGTGTGACGGCGACCATCGCGGTCAATTTGAGATTTGGCGGGCTTTGTGATGCAGTGATAGCCATTATAATCCAGCCAATCGACCAGCGGACGGATGGGGGAATAATCGGCTTCTTCGACCAGCGCCGTATAATAATTTGCGCGGATAAGACGGCCTTTACCGCGAAATAAGTCCAGCATTTTTTTATAATCAATATCAAAGTCGAGTTGCTTAACGGTGGAATAGAGGTTTGACCCGTCAATAAAGATCGCTATGCGTTCATCAGGATAGAAAGCCATGCGGGCTCCTTGGAATTAAATAAGTAAAAAATAGTCAAAATATGAGCTGTATCTATATTGCCTTTGGCGCGAACCTGTCTAATCCTAAGTCTACTTTTACTCAGGCGATGGGAACAGGGCGCAGCTTTACCTCGAAACCCGTTTTTGAGTGAGGTTTAAATTGTACTATTGGGTAGGCTGTTTGCCCGGGTGCAAATCCACTAAATAATTATTATGTCCGCACCGAAGGTATCAATATCTATGCCAGCGCCGTTTTGGATTTCCAGGATATCTCCATTACCAAAGTCTAGCGTGAGGATTGTACCAGTAGCGTTAAGGCTGCCAAACATATCAACGACTTCTTGCGCGGTGAGGGAACCTGTGTCTGCCCAAAGCGCGTCATCAAGCTCTAAGCGGTCATTGCCCGCTTGATCAAAGCTATTGATTCGGTCCTCATCATAACCAACGGCAAAGACAAAGGTATCACGCGCGCCGTCAGCTCCGCCCCCGTTCAGGACATCATTCCCCGCGCCGCCATCTAACCGGTCAGCGCCAACAGAGCCGTTTAAGATATCATTACCATCTCCGCCAAAGAGCTGGTCTGAGCCTGCCGCGCCGATAAGCGTATCATTGCCGCCTTCACCATAGAGTATATCATTATTGCCTTGGCCAAAGAGCTGGTCAGCTGCGTCTCCGCCATAAAGCGTATCATTGCCTGACCCGCCGCGCAGCGTATCGGCTCCGCCATCACCATAGAGTATATCAGCGCCGCCTTGGCCTAGGATGGTATCATTATGACCGCCACCATACACTATATCATCGCCAATACCTGCTGAGATGTTGTCTGATCCCAAATCACCCGCAATAGAATCATTACCGCCGCCGCCGCGTATGGTATCATCACCTAGGCCGCCATCGATGCTGTCTTCACCATTACCGCCATCCAGAATATCGTTATCGCCGCCACCGCCGAGCAAATCATCTCCAGCCAATCCGTGAAGGTTGTCATTGCCTGCAAGGCCGAGAATCGTATCATCATTGGCTGTACCAAGAAGATTATCATCACCAACCGTACCTGAAATCAATGAAGTTAAATAAGGGGCAGCTATCGTTAGGTCTATAATTTCAATATTTCCATTTACACTAGAAAATAGTGTTGTACCGTCCTCACTAATAAATATATTTCGATCAAATGTTCCTGCAGGTGTTTGATCTGATAAATAAATATCTCCGACAATCTGGAAATTGTTTGTTTCAAGCACAGAAATGCGGTTTGTTTCGGAAGTCCATACAAAAAGATGTTCTCCATCGGGAGAAAATTCCACAAGTTTACGCGTTGAAGAACCAAATTCATCCGTCAGGTTGGCAACAACATTCAGATTAAAATCGTATATGTACATGTTGTTATAATTAACAACTGCGGCCAGGCCTGCTTCTCCAGAAATGGCATTATTACCGTCATTAAATCCATTTGAATAGTTATTTGCGATTATGGTTCCTGTTGCAGCGGAATAGAGACTGACAGGGCCGTTGGAAATATTACTTTCTACAATTAAGATAAACTGTCCATCTGACGTCTGGTCGAAGGATGAATTTTGCCTAACCTGTCCAACTATTGTTGATTCCAGCATGGTATCAAAATCAGAAAAAGACCGCAGAGGAACCCAGCCCGAGCCTGCAACAGTGCCACTAACAATTAGGTTCCCATTGGCGTCAAGCGCGATATCCGTCGCGCCAATTTCAAATGTGCCATCCGTTTGATAGTGATAATCATCAACAGTCAGCGTCGTTAAATTAACCCTATGAAAACTTGCCGTATTATTTGGTGAACCACTGACATAATCTTCCTGTGTAACAAAAAGCATATTACCGTCTTGTGATAAGCTGAGTTCACCGGCAGTCCCGCCAATATTTATAGCGCTCAGATAACTTTCACTTGCCATGTCATAGCGAAGTATATCGCCATCTGTCGTAGAGATATAAAGCAAACCCCTAGCGTCATCAAAAATGAAATCTTGAACATTGTTAACATCTAAAACTGATGCATAGTCAGCTCGTATATCTTCGGTAAGAGTCAATGAATAGTTCTCTTCTTGATAAAAATAGAAAGAATTACTTTCAATTGAAACAAAATAGGTGCCAGCAGTGAGTGTGACTGGGGCGCTATTTGAGAAAAATGCTTGTTGATTGCCTTGGCTATCATAAAGCACGGCGTCATGGTTATAAGAATTGCGAAAGCCGTCAACACTAAGAAAAACGGCCACAGTTTCGTCTATGGTAAGACTGAACCAATCTTTATCACCCGAATAGTCTATAATGCCAGTCGTGCTGCTGCCAACCGCCAGAGCCCCACTCGTCGTTATATCGCCTGTAAAGTCATCATCCACAAGTGAGGTCGTAACGGTATAGGCATCGCCTGATTGAAAGTAATAACTACCCTCAACGGCGAGGAAGTATTGTCCCGCGCTGAGGTTATCCGCAATTAATTCTGAGCCGCTAGGTGAGTAAATGTCATTAACGACAGTATTTCCTGCTGCATCTCTTAGCGTGAAGTTTAGGTGTTGATCATCACTATGAAAGCGCAGAACTTCATTAGCGCCAATTGTGATTGCAAACCAATCTTGATCACCCGAATACTCTATAATGCCAGTCGTGCTACTACCAACCGCCAGAGCCCCACTCGTCGTTATATCGCCTGTAAAGTCATCATCCACAAGTGAGGTCGTAACGGTATAGGCATCGCCTGTTTGAAAGGAATAGCCTCCTTCTACGGCGAGGAAGTATTGTCCCGCGCTGAGGTTATCCGCAATTAATTCTGAGCCGCTAGGCGAGTAAATGTCATTAACGAGAGTATTTCCTGCTGCATCTCTTAGCGTGAAGTTTAGGTGATGATCATCACTATGAAAGCGCAGAATTTCATTAGCGCCAATTGT
>CALLMD010000011.1 GCA_938007935.1 uncultured Hellea sp. | reverse complement strand
ATGCCTGTTGGAACAATCATTCACAATATCGAGCTTAAGCCAGGCAAAGGCGGTCAAATCGCCCGTTCAGCCGGAACTTACGCGCAGCTTGTGGGCCGTTCAGAAGGTTATGCTCAAATCCGCCTCAAGTCTGGCGAAATGCGCATGGTGCATCAGAATTGTGTCGCGACAGTCGGCGCGGTATCCAACCCTGATCACATGAACATCAATCTTGGTAAAGCTGGCCGTAAACGCTGGCTCGGTAAGCGCCCATCTGTTCGCGGTGTTGCCATGAACCCGGTAGATCACCCGCATGGTGGTGGTGAAGGTCGTACCTCTGGTGGTCGTCACCCTGTGACACCTTGGGGTAAGCCGACAAAAGGCGCGCGTACGCGGTCTAATAAATCTACTGACAAATTCATCATTCGTTCGCGTCACGCGAAGAAGAAACGATAGGGAGCGCGGAATATGCCTCGTTCAGTCTGGAAAGGTCCGTTTGTTGACGGATATCTACTCAAGAAGGCCGAAGCCGCTCGCGCGGAAGGTCGTCATAAGCCAATTAAAACATGGTCACGTCGTTCGACGATCATGCCAAGTTTTGTGGGCCTGACATTTCAGGTTCATAATGGTCGTAAATTTGTGCCTGTCCTCGTTGACGAAGACATGGTGGGTCACAAGCTTGGTGAATTTTCACCAACACGGACTTACTATGGTCACGGCGCTGATAAGAAAGCGAAGCGGGGCTAGTTATGGCTAAAACGAAAAATCCACGCCGCGTTGCAGATAACGAAGCTCGGGCAAAGCTGCGCATGATCCGCACAAGCCCGCAAAAGCTTAATCTCGTTGCGCAGCTAATTCGCGGTAAAAAAGTTGAAACAGCTCTGGCTGATCTTGAGTTCTCACATAAGCGTATTTCGCATGATGTGAAAAAATGCCTAGAGAGCGCGATTGCCAATGCTGAGAATAATCATGGTCTTGATATTGATAGCCTGATCGTTTCTGAGGCCTATGTCGGTAAGAACCTTGTGATGAAGCGTTTTCGTGCCCGTGCACGTGGCCGCGGCGCACGTATCTTGAAGCCGTTTTCAGAGCTGACAATTATTGTTCGTGAGCAGGAAGAGGTTCCTGCCGAAGCTAAAAGTGAGGCCGCGTAATGGGTCAGAAGATAAATCCAATTGGCTTACGCCTCGGTATTAACCGGACATGGGAATCACGCTGGTACGCCAATACGGCTGAGTATGGCGATTTGCTGCATCAAGATCTTGCTATCCGCAACTTCTTGGCCTCTGAGCTAAAGGCAGCCTCTGTTGCGCGCATCATTATTGAGCGTCCGCATAAGACTTGCCGCGTCACAATTTACACGGCGCGTCCGGGTGTTGTTATCGGTAAAAAAGGCGCTGACATCGAAGTCCTGCGTAAGCGCGTTGCGTCTATGGTTGACGGTGAAGTCTTCATCAATCTTGTTGAAGTGCGTAAGCCAGAAGTTGACGCCAACCTAGTTGCTGACGGTATTGCCCAGCAACTTGAGCGCCGCGTCTCATTCCGACGCGCTATGAAGCGCTCGCTTCAAAGCGCTATGCGTATGGGCGCTAAGGGCTGTAAGATTAAACTTGGTGGCCGTCTTGGCGGCGCGGAAATCGCGCGTGTTGAGCAGTATCAAGAAGGTTCTGTTCCGCTGCATACAATGCGCGCTGACATCGATTACGGTGTAGCCCGCGCAATGACAGCCATGGGCATTATCGGAATTAAAGTCTGGATCAATAAAGGCGAAATCCTTGAGCATGATCCTTATGCACATGACAAGCGCATGAATGACCAAGGCGACACACGTTCACGCGGTAATGACCGTGGTGGCCGCGACCGTCGTCCTGCGCGCGCGAATTAATTAGAGGCTAAGAGACAATGTTACAGCCAAAACGTACAAAATTCCGTAAAGCCCATAAGGGCCGGATTAAAGGTCTTGCCAAAGGCGGCACGTCTTTGACTTTCGGGTCCTATGGACTTAAATCCATGGAAGCTGAGCGTGTGACAGCGCGCCAAATCGAGGCCACGCGCCGGGCGATTACGCGTCACATGAAAAGATCTGGCCGTGTCTGGATTCGTATTTTCCCAGATGTTCCGGTGACGAAAAAACCAACCGAAGTCCGTATGGGTAAAGGTAAAGGTTCTGTCGAATTCTGGGCCTGCAAAGTTAAGCCTGGCCGGATTATGTTTGAAATTGATGGCGTAACTGATGCTGTAGCGCGTGAAGCGTTACGTCTCGGTGCTGCTAAGCTACCTGTGAAGTGTAAAGTTGTTACACGTCCGGGTGAATAGGAGTTAGGCGATGAAAGCGACTGACGTCAGAGCAATGACAGCGGATCAACTTGGTGACGAGTTGCTAAAGCTAAAAAAAGAGCAGTTTAATCTGCGGTTTCAAGATGCAACAGGCCAGCTGGAAAAAACAGCTCGCGTGCGTCAGGTGCGCCGCGATATTGCGCGTATTAAAACCATTCAGGCTGAGAAAAAATCAGCCGCGAAAGCATAGGTAGGTCGAGATGCCAAAACGCATACTCCAGGGCATAGTGGTGTCAGATAAAGGTGCAAAAACCGTTGTTGTTAAAATCGAACGGTCTTTCCTTCATCCTTTGTTTAAAAAGACTATTCGCCGGACAAAAAAGTATCATGCGCATGACGAAAACAATGCGCATAAAGTGGGTGACGTTGTTCGCATTCGTGAATGTCCGCCTAAAAGCAAACTCAAGCGGTGGGAAGTTTTCGCAGAATAGGATTTTCCTACTCTCGCGTAACTCACCCCTCAACTAAGGAGACGATCGCATGATTCAAATGCAATCAAATCTAGATGTCGCCGATAATTCCGGTGCCCGCCGCGTCCAGTGCATTAAAGTGCTGGGTGGATCCAAACGTCGTTACGCCCATGTTGGCGATACGATTGTTGTATCCGTCAAAGAAGCTATCCCGCGCGGTAAAGTTAAAAAAGGCGATGTGCGTAAAGCCATCGTTGTTCGTGTCCGCAAAGACATTCAGCGCCGCGACGGCTCAGTCATTCGTTTTGACGGAAACGCCGCAGTGATTATCAACAATAATGGTGAGCCGATTGGTACACGTATTTTTGGCCCAGTTCCACGTGAACTGCGTGCTAAAAATCACATGAAAATTGTCTCGCTCGCACCAGAGGTTCTATAAGCCATGGCAGCCAAGATTAAAAAAGGTGACTACGTTGTAGTCATCGCTGGTAAGGACAAAGGCCAAAAAGGCGAAGTTCTGAAGGTATTTCCAAAGGAGTCACGCATCGTCGTGAAGGGCATCAAAATGGTCAAGCGTCATGTGCGCCCAAGCCAGGCTGACCCTGAAGGCGGCATCAAGCAATTTGAAGCCCCTATTCATATTTCAAATGTAGCGCATATTGACCCGAAAGAGGGCAAGCCGACACGTGTTGGATTTAAAACATTAAAAGACGGCAAAAAAGTCCGTGTCACCAAGAAATCTGGGGAGGTCATCGATGGCTAAACCTTATGAGCCGCGCCTATCTGCTATTTATCGTGAAGAAATTCGCGGAAAGATGAAAGAGCAATTTGGCTATAAAAATGAAATGCAAATTCCTCGCATTGAAAAAGTCGTATTGAATATGGGCTTAGGTGAGGGCGTTTCTGACAAGAAAAAAGTCGAAGCCGCAATTGCAGAGCTTGAGTTGATCGCAGGTCAAAAGCCGCTACCAACGAAGTCGAAAAAATCTATCGCGACGTTTAAGCTGCGTGATGGCATGGTTATTGGCGCAAAAGTGACCTTGCGCCGTGATAAAATGTACGAATTCATTGATCGTCTTGTGAATATTGCGCTTCCGCGTACACGTGACTTTCGGGGTTTGAACGGAAAAAGTTTTGACGGCAATGGTAATTACGCCATGGGCCTTAAAGAGCACATCGTGTTCCCTGAAATTGACTATGATAAAGTCGATCAAGTGCGCGGTATGGATATTGTGGTGCAAACCACAGCAAACACAGATGAAGAAGCCAAAGCATTACTGGCCGAATTCTCGTTCCCTTTTAGGAACTAGAATTTACGCAGTAAGCGAAGCCCGCTGTAAATCATTAGATTTGCAGTAAGCAAATAGGAGAATATAAATGGCTAAAGTAAGTTCAGTTGAACGCAATTTGAAGCGTCAGCGTCTTGTGGCAAAATATGCCGGCAAGCGCGCGCTTCTAAAAGATATTGCGCGCAATAAAGAATTACCTGTTGAAGAGCGTTTTGCAGCCCAGCTAAAACTCGCTGCGCTTCCACGTAATTCAGCCGAAAATCGCGTGCGTAACCGGTGTCAGGTCACTGGCCGTCCGCGCGGTTATTATCGTAAAATGAAAATGTCCCGTATTGCGCTGCGTGAGCTTGGCTCACAAGGTTTGCTACCGGGTCTCGTGAAATCAAGCTGGTAGGAGGTTAGCAATGTCTTTTTCTGATCCTCTTGGTGATATGCTCACCCGTATTCGTAATGCAATCATGCGTAGCCGTACATCTGTTACAACGCCTGCATCAAATCTTCGTGGACGTGTTCTTGATGTGCTTGCTGATGAAGGTTTCATCCGCGGTTATTCTGAAACGCAAGTCGATGGCTTCCGTGCTTTTGACATTGAGCTGAAATATTTTGAAGGCGAAGCCGTTATTCGCGATATTAAACGCGTGTCTAAACCTGGACGCCGTGTTTATTCGTCTGTGAAAACACTTCCGCAAATACGTAATGGATTGGGTATTGCTATCCTCTCCACGCCTAAAGGTGTTATGAGCGACGCAGCCGCGCGCGAGCATAATGTCGGCGGCGAAGTTCTGTGTCAGGTGTCCTAAGATGTCTCGTATTGGTAAACAACCGGTCGCTATCCCGTCAGGCGTTACGCTGACGCAAAATGGCCAAGCTGTTACGGTTAAAGGCGCAAAAGGCGAATTGTCTTTTACTATGCCACGTAATGTTACAGGTAAGCTCGACGGTGAAACATTTACAGTCGCTCCCGTCGATCAATCAAAAACATCATTGGGTATGTGGGGCATGTCCCGTACAATGATTGCGAACATGATTGAAGGCGTTGTTAACGGCTATAAGAAAGAGCTAGAGCTTAAAGGTGTTGGTTACCGGGCTCAAATGAAGGGCAACTCGCTCACGATGCAGCTTGGTTTCTCACATGATGTTGATTACACGCCGCCAGAAGGCGTCAAAATTGAAGCTCCGAAGCCGACATCTATTATCGTCTCCGGTATCAATAAGCAGCAAGTTGGCCAAGTCGCCGCGGAAATTCGCTCCTATCGCAAACCAGAGCCTTATAAGGGCAAGGGTGTGCGTTATGTCGGTGAATATGTCCGTATGAAAGAAGGTAAGAAGAAGTAGTCATGAAATCTGCTCGCGAATTAATGCAACGCCGCGCCCAACGGGTTCGTCGTCGCCTCAAAAAACACTCAGGTGGCACACCGCGCTTGTCTGTTTTCCGGTCTTCCAAGAATATTTCTGTTCAAATCATAGACGATACAACAGGAACAACATTGGCCTCTGCGTCAACGCTTGAAGATAAAAAAACAAAAGGCTCTGATGTTGCTGCTGCGGAACGCATCGGTAAATTGATTGCTGAACGTGCCAAGAAAGCCAAGATTGATAACATCGTCTTCGATCGTGGTCCTTATTTATATCATGGCCGGGTGAAAGCCTTGGCTGAAGCGGCCCGCGCGGCCGGTTTGAAATTCTAGGAAAGCTGAACTTATGGCAGGTAGAGAAGATAACCGTCGCGGAAAGCGCGAAGAGCAAGAAGATAACGAGTTCATTGACCGTCTCGTGCACATTAACCGTGTTGCAAAAACCGTAAAAGGTGGCCGTAATATGAGTTTTGCTGCGCTTGTTATCGTCGGTGACGAAAAGGGCCGGGTTGGTTTTGGTAAGGGTAAAGCCCGCGAAGTGCCAGAAGCCATTCGCAAGGCCACTGAAGAAGCTAAAAAGACAATGATCCGCGTGCCGCTACGTGAAGGCCGTACTTTGCATCATGATGTTCGCGGACGTCACGGCGCAGGCAAAATTGTTATGCGTTCAGCGCCTCCCGGAACAGGTGTTATTGCCGGTGGTCCAATGCGGGCTGTTTTAGAATGTCTTGGCGTTCAGGACGTTGTTGGTAAGTCAGTTGGTACATCCAATCCTTATAACATGGTTCGCGCAACATTTGACGCGCTAAAGCGTATGGAAAGCCCGCGCATGATTGCTTCCAAGCGCGGTAAGAAAGTCGGTGACATTGTTTCTCGCCGTAATGATGGTGCATCAGCGCCAGACGCGATTGAAGCGTAAGGAATAAAGCGATGGCTAAGAAAGCAACATTAAAAGTTCGCCAAACAGGTAGTCCGATCCGCCGTAAGCCGGATCAAAGGGCCACTTTGGTTGGACTGGGACTCGGTAAAATTGGCCGCGGTCGTGAATTAGAAGATACACCCTCCGTGCGCGGGATGATCAATAAGATCTCTCACATGGTCGAAATAGTCGAAGAGTAGTCTGGCACCGCCAGAAACCTCCTTGGAGAAAAAAATGCGTTTAAATGAACTCAGTGATAACCCCGGAGCAACAAAGGCCCGCTTACGCGTTGGCCGCGGCGTTGGTTCTGGTAAAGGCAAAACGGCTGGCCGTGGTGTCAAAGGTCAAAAATCTCGCTCAGGCGTAGCCATTAAAGGCTTTGAAGGCGGTCAAATGCCAATTCATATGCGTCTTCCAAAGCGCGGCTTTAACGTGCCTAACCGCAAGCGTTGGATGGAATTATCTATTAAGAACCTGAACCGCGCGATTGAGTCGGGTAAGCTAGATAGCAAAACAGATTATGATGCTGCGGCGCTTGTCGAAGCTGGCGTTCTTCGCCGGGCGCGCGACGGTGTTCGCCTGATTGGTAATGGTAAAGTTGTCAAAGCTGTCAAACTCACAGTCGCAGGCGCAACGCCAGCGGCACAAAAAGCCGTTGAAGATGCCAAAGGCACTGTCAATGTTTTAGACCTCACAGTTGCTTATCGTGCCAAAGGCGAAAAAGCGGACAAATCTGGTAAGGTTTCTAAAGCCGACAAAAAAGGCAAGCCAAAGGTCAAAGCTGAAAAGCCAGCACCAAAGCCAAAAGCAGCGCCCAAGCCGAAGCCAGCCCCTAAGCCAAAAGCTGAAGCCAAACCTGCTCCGGCGCCTAAAGCTGAAAAGCCTGCCGCAAAACCAAAAGCAGCGCCAAAGCCAAAAGTTCTCTATACAGACGGACCGACAGATGGCGATCCAGATGATTTGAAGAAGATTAAAGGTATCGGGCCAAAATTCGAAGGTGATCTCAATGCGAAGGGGGTTTATTACTTCCGTCAAATCGCAGCGTGGAAAGCCAAAGACATCGAGATGGTCGACGGTATTATTGACTCATTCCCAGGACGTATTGAGCGTGATGAATGGGTTAAACAAGCTAAAGAGCTTGCAAAGGGCTAGGTTGAATGAGGTGCAGCTGGGCTTGTTGAGTAATTAATAAGCCTGCGCCGTAAAAGGCACCTTACATTTACTTCAGAGGATACCTATCTAGGGTGAAATCTGAAGTTAAGAATAAAGGGACACCATGGCGTCAGCGTCTGAACAGCTCGCATCGAATATGAACTTTGGTGTCTTTGCCAAGGCGAAAGAGCTACAGCAACGCCTACTTTTCACTCTTTTCATTCTCGTTATTTACCGCATCGGGACGTTCGTGCCCGTTCCAGGTATGGATATGGCTGCATTTCAGTCCGCTTTCCAAAGCGGGGGCGGCGGACTTTTGACGCGTTTGAATATGTTTGCTGGCGGCGCCGTTGAACGTATGGCGATTTTTGCCCTCAACGTGATGCCTTATATCTCGGCCTCTATCATTATGACCTTGATGAAGGGGTCACTACCATCTCTCAAAGAGCTTGATAAAGATGGTGAGCAAGGGCGTAAGCAAATCAACCAATATACGCGCTATTTGACGGTCTTTTTGGCTGCATTCCAAGCTTACGGCATTGCTAGAGCGCTACAAGCGACCGAGGGAGCTGTTATTAACCCGGGTATGTTCTTTGAAGCCTCGACTGTTATCACCCTTGTTGGCGGTACAATGTTCCTGATGTGGATGGGTGAGCAGGTCACAGCGCGCGGCGTAGGTAATGGTGTATCCTTAATTATCTTTGCGGGTATTGTCGCTGAATTACCCAAAGCCTTATTCCAGTCCTTTAGCTTGAACCAGCAGGGTACAATTAGTGAATTGCTGCTGATCTTCCTGATTGTGATGTTTATCGCGCTCTCGATGTTGATTGTATATGTGGAGCGCGCGCAAAGGCGATTGCTGGTGCAATACCCTAAACGACAAATGGCAGGCGGTAAGACATTTGGCGGTGAAGCCTCATTCATGCCGTTAAAGCTCAACACAGCGGGTGTTATCCCGCCGATTTTCGCAAGCTCGCTTTTATTGCTACCTGCAACATTTGGACAATTAGCGATTAATGGCGAAGGCGGCGGATCTGGCTTCATGACGAATCTACTGGCTTATATCGGCTATGGGTCACCTGTTTACTTAACGCTCTATGGCGTTTTGATTATCTTCTTCTGCTACTTCTATGTGCCTTATGTCTTTAAGCCTGATGATGTGGCTGATAACCTTCGCAAGAATGGCGGCTTCCTTCCTGGTATTAGGCCCGGACAACGCACCGCAGAATATCTCTCTTATGTGCTTTCGCGCCTGACCTTTATTGGCGCGATATATGTAGCCTTTGTCTGTGTCTTGCCAGAATATATCATAGCGCAAAACAAAGGTATTCCGCCATCAGTTGCTATGTTGATTGGCGGTATGAGCCTCTTGATTATCGTTTCTGTGACACTTGATACCGTGGCTCAAATTCAGTCACACTTGATTGCCCATCAATATGAAGGGCTCATCAAGAAGTCCCGTATGCGCCGGCGTAAGAAATAGGCTGGGGGACAAGATGAATATTATTCTTTTCGGACCGCCCGCAGCGGGTAAAGGCACACAAGCCAAGAAGCTTGTTGCAGAGCGCGGTCTTATTCAGCTTTCTACCGGTGATATGCTGCGCGCGGCGCGCGCCTCAGGAACAGAGCTTGGAAAAAAAGTTGCGGGCATTATGGACCGCGGAGATCTTGTCTCAGATGATATCGTTATCGCCTTGATCGAAGAGCAGATTGAAAACAACCCAAATGCAAAAGGGTTTATCTTTGACGGCTTTCCTCGCACAGTCGCTCAAGCTGAGGCTCTGGATCTCTTGCTTTCAAAACACAATACCAAAGTGAATTCTGTGATTCGTCTTTGCGTCGATGATGAGGCTTTATTGGCCCGCGTGACGAAACGATTCGAAGAAGAGGGACGTAAGGATGATAACCCTGAAAGCTTCAAAGTCCGTCTTGGGAATTATAATGCCCAAACGGCTCAATTGCTGCCTTATTACTCTTCACAAGGTAAATTGACCGAGGTCGATGGCATGGCAAATATCGATGCTGTGTCTGCGGCTGTGGCGAAAGTATTGAATAAAAATGGTAATGGCGCGGACGTTACGGCGCCTGTTGTTAAAAAAGGATTTTTTGCGCGCCTATTCGGGCGGTAAAAATAAGTTAGAATCTCAGGCTTACGGCGCTTGACGGCGGCTAGGCTTAGGACTAAGTAACCCGCTTTCGCGGATGGATGAGTCTACTCCGCCCCTTTTGCTATGGGGCAAGCTATGGACTTAGCCAAAACGAAGCGAAGTTGGAATTTAAGGAGGCCAGTGTGGCTCGTATTGCAGGGATAAATATCCCCACAAATAAGCGCGTTCAAATCGCGTTGACATACATTCACGGAATTGGCCCTGCCAAGGCGAAGAGTATTTGCGAGGCTGTAAATATCGCCTCTGAGCGCCGCGTACAGGATTTGACAGATCAAGAGATCCTTCAAATTCGCGAAACGATTGACGCCAATCACCAAGTCGAAGGCGATCTTCGCCGTGAGAATGGTCAGAACGTTAAGCGTCTGATGGATATGGGTAATTATCGCGGCCTACGTCACAGACGTGGTCTTCCTGTTCGTGGACAACGTACACACACAAATGCGCGGACTCGCAAGGGTCCAGCCAAGGCAATCGCCGGTAAGAAGAAGTAGGATATAAGATGGCAAAAGAACCAGGCCGCGTTCGCCGCGCCGACCGGAAGAATATCACTTCTGGCGTCGCCCATGTGAACTCTACATTTAACAATACAATGATTACCATCACGGATGCCCAGGGCAACACTGTGGCGTGGTCATCAGCAGGCACAATGGGCTTTAAAGGCTCTCGTAAGTCAACGCCTTATGCTGCGCAGGTCGCCGCAGAAGACGCCGCACGTAAAGCGCAAGAGCATGGCATGAACACATTAGAAGTAAATGTGAACGGACCAGGCTCAGGCCGTGAGTCCGCTGTGCGCGCTCTCCAAGCTGCGGGTTACACCATCACGACAATTCGTGACGTCACGCCTATTCCGCATAATGGCTGTCGTCCGCCCAAACGTCGCCGCGTTTAATCGGTCCTAGAATTTTCCCCGTTTCTAAGGGATTTATCAGGCGCTTCGCAAGTCGCGCCGCAAAACTTAAAGAGGTCACACTGTGATTGAAAAAAATTGGCAAGAATTAATTCGTCCGATCAATCCTGAGATTGAACCTGGACGTGATCCAGAGCGTAAAGCTGTTGTCACGGCCGAGCCTTTAGAGCGCGGCTTTGGGATGACACTTGGAAACGCGCTTCGCCGCGTTTTATTGTCTTCCCTTCAAGGGGCGGCTGTCTCTGCTGTTCAGATTGACGGTATCGTTCACGAATTCACATCTATTCCAGGTGTTCGTGAAGATGTCACCAACATCGTGCTTAACCTTAAAGGTCTGGCTGTGCGTATGCATGCTGAAGGCCCGAAGAAGCTTCTTCTTCGCAAGACAGGCGCTGGTCCTGTGACAGGTGCTGACATCGAAGAAACAGCTGATGTTGAAATTCTCAATAAAGATCACGTTATCTGTACCGCCGATGAAGGCGCAGATATCCGTATGGAGCTGACTGTGACAACGGGTAAAGGGTATGTACCTGCTGCGGCGAGCCGCCCGGAAGATGCGCCCATTGGCCTGATTTCTATCGACGCGCTTTATTCACCGGTCAAACGCGTGGCTTACCGCGTGGAAGATACACGTGAAGGCCAAGTTCTTGATTATGATAAACTCATCATCGATATTGAGACGAATGCGGCGGTCACGCCAGAAGATGCGGTTGCTGTTGCAGCGCGTATTCTTCAAGATCAATTCCAAGTCTTTGTGAACTTTGATGATCCAGAAGATATTGGCCGCGGCGAAGAGAAGCCAGAACTTGACTTTAACCCAGCGCTTCTGCGTAAGGTTGATGAGCTTGAGCTCTCTGTACGTTCAGCTAATTGCCTGAAAAACGACAATATCGTTTACATTGGTGACTTGATCCAGAAATCAGAAGCAGAAATGCTCCGTACACCTAACTTTGGCCGTAAGTCTCTTAATGAGATTAAAGAAGTCTTGGCCGCTATGGGTCTGCATCTCGGCATGGACGCGCCAAACTGGCCACCAGAGAATATTGAAGAACTTGCAAAGAAATACGACGACCACATTTAGGTCGATTGAAGTTATAAGAGGATAAAGCCATGCGTCATAAAATGGCCCATCGTAAATTAAATAGAACGGCATCTCACCGTAAAGCTATGTTTGCCAATATGGCATCTAGCCTTATCGAGCATGAGCAGATCGTCACGACTTTGCCAAAGGCAAAAGAGTTACGTCCAATCGTTGAGAAGCTTGTCACGCTTGCAAAACGTGGTGACTTGAACTCACGCCGTTTGGCTATTGCCCGCACACGCAACAAAGAAATGGCGAAGAAGCTGTTCGATGTTCTTGGGCCTCGCTATAAAGACCGTCAAGGTGGTTATATCCGCATTATGAAAGCAGGCTTTCGCTATGGTGATAACGCCCCAATGGCCGTGATAGAATTTGTTGACCGTGATGAGTCCGCAAAAGGCGCTGTTGATCACGCCAAGAAAGAAACTGAAGACGCGTAGTTTTTCTTTAAGTCAAAATTATATAAAAAAAGCCGCCCTCTGAGGCGGTTTTTTTGTTTCAATCTCTACTCATGTCTCTTTGTGACAATAACCATTAACGCGTAATTTATATCCTGATGGACACTTAATTATTTCCCGGCTTGAATTATTTTGGACAAGAGCTGCGTTCTGACGGGTTTTAACGACGCGTTCCAAGCCTTGATGGGCGTCCAGATATAGCGGGTTATGCATGATAACCCGATTAAAATAACGCTCGGCGATATCCAGATTGCCGCTAAAAAACTCCATATAGGCGAGGGAGACAAGGACATCAGCATTATTTGGATATTCTCGCATCAAACCATCAAATAAATTCCGCGCATTTTGATAGTCTCCAGACCAGGTCAAAATTCTCGCTTTTGTAAAACTTAGCTCATAGGTGTTTTTGTCACTATCTGATTGGGCATCAATGATTTTAAGGGCGTCATCAAAACGTTTTTCGCCGGCCATGATGAGCGCATATTTGGAAATTTCAGATGTCGTTTTCTCAGCAGCAAGAGCTGACTGCCCTAATGCAACCGTAAAAACCCAAATAAATATTATAATCAGCCTATACATCAATTCACGCCACCCACTGCGAATGGCGATAATCATATTATAGAATAGTTAAAATAGTCTCATTTGGGCATTAAGGCATATTTTACGCCATAAAAGAACAGATATGCATGCCCTCTTAGCAAAGCTGAACCTATCCAAGTGCGCCAAATTAAGCTATATACAACTAATTGCATATGATGTCGGAGGTCATTTATGGTTCAGCTTAAAGTCAATGGAACATCTCGAAACATAGATATCGACCCTGAAACGCCAGTTCTTTGGGCTGTGCGTGAGCAGCTTGGCTTGGTTGGAACTAAATTTGGCTGCGGGGCTTCTCTCTGCGGGGCTTGCACGGTTCATTTGGACGGTGAAGCTATAAGGTCTTGTGTGACCCCTTTATCTGAGGCTGAAGGCAAAGAGATAACCACCATTGAAGGCATTAAAAACCCTGACGGGACTTTGCATGCGGTTCAGCAAGCCTGGATCAAGCATCAAGTGCCGCAATGCGGGTATTGCCAGTCTGGTCAGATAATGTCCGCCGTAGCGCTCCTTAAAGAGACGCCTAACCCAACAGATGCGGATATTGATACGGCCATGGCCGGGAATGTTTGCCGTTGCGGTATGTATACACGCATCAAAGCGGCCATTAAAACCGCTGCGAAGGAGGTGTAAATGAGCACGCTTTCAAAGACCGAAAAAAAGGCCGCTAAAAAAGCAAAACGCGCCAATGAGAGCCGCGGGCGCAAATGGACACGGCGCAGCTTTATGGGCGCTGGCGCGGTTGCAGGATTAGCCGCAAGTGGTGCCTTGGTTCTTGGCATAGCCATTCGCCCGGGTGATCGCACCGACGCACTTGCAGGCATGGTGACTGACGGTAATGAACAGCTCTTAACGACATGGGTGAAAGTCGCGCCTGATAATACAGTTACAGCGATTATACCTCATAGTGAAATGGGGCAGGGTGTTCATACGGCTCTTTCGGCGATGCTGGCCGAAGAGATGGAAGCCGACTGGGATAAAATGGAAATTATGGAGGCCCCAGCCGAAAAAGACTTTGCTAATTTTGAACTCGGCCGCGAATTTATGCTCGGCGAAGCCAATATTCCCAATATCTTATTCGATACTGTGAACGGCGCGATGCTCGCCGCAGCAAAATCTATGAACTTACAAATTACAGGCGGATCAACCTCTGTTAGGTTTACGGGCGTTGGCGCGATGCTAACAGCGGGCGCGGCGGCAAAGGAAATATTACTTAAGGCCGCAGCACAGCAATGGGATGTTCCGCTCTCTGAACTGCGAGCCGAGAAAAGCTATATTTATCATGATAAGTCCAACCAGTCGGCACCCTTTGCGGAATTTGCTGAAACGGCCGCAACGATCAAGCCTAACCTGCGTCCAGCGCTTAAAAACCGCAATGAGTATAAGTTAATCGGGCAGAGCCTGCCTCGCGTAGATATTCCGGCAAAAGTTGACGGGAGCGCAGTTTTTGGAATCGATGCGCAGGTTGAGGGCATGAAATATGCGACCGTTATGGCCGCCCCTGTTCACGGACAGTCAGTTGCTACACTCGACGCGGCGGATGCGAAGACAATGCCGGGCGTCATTGATGTCTATAATATGAAAGATTATGTCGCCGTGATTGCCGATGGATATTGGCAAGCCAAACAAGCCTTGGCGATGATTGACGTGATGTGGACGGAAGCTGAAACAGATAAAGTTGATCAAGCCTCAATATTTGCGCAATATGCCAAGGCCTTGGATACGGGAAAAAAGAAGGCCATGCATAAGGCTGGGAATGTGTCCAAAGCTGAAGCTTCCGCAGCTTCTGTTTATGAGGCAGAATATCAAGTGCCTTATCTAGCTCACGCCTGTATGGAGCCAATTAACGCGACAGCTTGGGTCAGAGACAGAAAATGTGATACGTGGACGGGTACGCAAAACCCGCTGGGAACAAAAATGACAACGGCGGCGGCGCTCGGAATCGATGCAGATAATGTAACGGTCCATAATCACTTTATGGGCGGGGGCTTTGGCCGCCGCGCAACGCCGGATTACACGGATCAAGCCGCGCTTATCTCTGCTAAGGCGGGCATGCCAATTAAACTAATTTGGTCCCGTGAAGAAAGCATGCAGCAAGATCATTACCGTCCCTCTGTATTGGGGCGCTTCAAGGCGGCTTTGGATGAAGAGGGTATGCCGCTGAGCTGGGAGAGTAATTTCGTCCACAAAATGGATCCACCAGAGGCGAGTCATATTTTTTACGATATCCCAAATCAGTCCATACAATATGCGGAGAGCCCTACCCATGTACGGCTTGGCCCTTGGCGCTCCGTCGATCACACACAGCATGGTTTCTTTACCGAGAGCTTCATTGATGAGCTTGCAGTGAATGCCAATATGGACGGCTATCAATTCCGCCGGAAACTTTTGCAAAACAAACCACGTCATCTAAAAGTTTTAGACACCGCCGCTAAAATGGCAGGTTGGGGCAAAGAGCTACCTGCGGGTCAGGCCCAAGGTATCTCAATCACAGACAGCTTTATGACGATTGTCGCCGAGGTCGTAACAGTTGATATGTCGAGCGGTGAGCCGCGCGTGACCCATGTGGCCTGCGCGGCTGATGCGGGCATGGCTGTTAATCCCGATGGATTTAAGGCGCAAATGGAAAGCGGTATTATTTATGGTCTGACGGCGGCGCTTTACGGTGAAATTTCGATTTCAGACGGGGCTGTCGAACAAAGCAATTTCCATGATTATGAAATGGTGCGCATGGATAATGCGCCCGCGATTGATATCGAGATTATTACATCCGATGCCCGCATTGGCGGGGCAGGAGAGCCAGGAACACCGCCAATATCTCCGGCTGTGACCAATGCTATCTTCAAGGCAACAGGTAAGCGTATTCGAAATCTACCGATTAAGAATATGGATTTTGGCGCCGCGAGTTAGGATTTGCATTTTAGGCCGTAACTACGATAGGCCCCAATATCTTCTTTAAGCTTTGCCCACATTTTGGGTTTGAAGACGTTGTCCTCAAGTCCAGCCTGAAAGGCCGTAACGGAGATATGAGGTAGGCATGAGCTTATCATTGCCTTTTCTACAATCATGAAACGATTTGGCTCAACGCCGCTATCGGAGCCAGCTTCGAAATGACGTCGCCATCCATCTTCCTCGTCATTTATATCGCGGTAATGTCGCCACCCTTTGGGAACTTTAAAGGCTTGGGCAAATTTCTCTTCTTCAGCTAATTGATAGTCTCTTTGGTCTTGTTTGCGTTTGAGTTGACGTTTTACGCTTGGGGTCGTGACGCTCTCATTTTGTTCTAATTCTGCCAGATGGGCCGCAAGGTTTTCACTTGAAAGCATATGCGGGTCTGGTGAGCCATGAAGCCCGATAATAGCGCCAGTTTCAAGCTCGACGGCATTAGCTGGAGGTATGAAGTAATTTCCGCAAGATGACAGGCAATATCTTTCAACAGCAATTGTTCGCGGCATCTCACCGATACGGTAGCCAATAATGCGGCCGGCATCGACATCACCCCCTTTTGAATTGACTATAATTTTTTTGATATCTGGCGAGATAAGTTTCAGCGCGCAGTCTTGCATATCGGACGAAATTGATCCCGAAAGTTTTAGGGTGTCTGCGCTTAATAAAACACACGGGTTGATCGTTTTTGCCTGTGTTTGATCTACGTTACAATTTGAGAGCAGTGTGATTGAGGCGGTAATGAGAGCGAAATTTAGTAATTTCATACTTGTTATACTATATCATTGTCTAAAAAGAATCAATTCCTGAGAAAGAATTATTTTCTCACGCGCATTGGCTTTGAGATGTTCTCCTCGCAAGAATATTTCAGGCCTTATTTTAGCCTTTCTTGCATTTAAGCTGTAATTCCCTAATGCGGCGGCGCAAATCTTGCTGTAAATGAGGCGGGTGAAAAAAATGGAGGGTGTTATGTGGACACGAACTTTAACAATTTTAGGTCTGGCAGCAGGCATGTTGGCTACGGCCCCAGCCGCTCAGGCCCAATTTGGGGATTTATCACCGGTTTTGCTTTTGGAATCTGGACCGTCAGATAACCCTGAATATCGGCGCATGGTCTTTGTGAAATTTTTATCCGGTAACCGGGTGAGCGTAAATTACAAAGCCTATAACCGAACAGAATTTAAACAGGTAAGCGACACAACTCCGCGTGATGTGGTTTCGGCCTGCGCTAATGGCCCCGCTACCAGCTTAAGAGATATTCAAGCTTTTGAGCGTGCAGAAGCAAGAGCCAAGCGTTCTGGCAAAGCTCCTGAGATCGTCAGATTTTGTATAAAGAATGTTCAAAATTGGGAAGGCGGAAATCGCGCCCGTTATCTTGACCCAATTTTTGAAGGCATGCCCCATGCGGCGTCCCTAAAATATTAGGCTTGTTGCCTGTCTATTAAGCCCGCTCCTTTGAGCGGGTTTTTTTATGACAAAAGCTACGCGTTAGTAAACATGAAAAAACCCTCATTTTCTGCCCATTTGGCTTGGTAATCGGGTTATGCGTCCCTAAATATAGAGTCATGAAGAAATCAATATTGTCATTACTCGGCGGATTACTGCTCTTAGGCGGGACAGGACAGGTCACGCCGCCTGCCGCCCATGCCAAAGATCAACTGCTATCATTCCCGAGTTCCAACCGCGTTGTTCCGACATCCCAATCTCAGGTTCAGCTATCATACTCGCCTGTTGTCAAGGCCACAGCGCCGGCTGTCGTGAATGTGTTTACCTCGCGCACAGTGCGTGCGCGCTCTCGCAGTTCCTTCTTTGACGAGATGTTTGGCTTTGGCCGCGCGCCGCAAGAGCGTACCCAAAGTTCATTAGGTTCGGGCGTAATTGTGCGCGAAAGCGGTATTATTGTCACCAACGCTCATGTGGTGAAGGGCGCTGATGAGCTGAAAATTGTTCTTAATGATCGCCGTGAATTTGAAGCTGAGGTGATTGCGCAAGATGAAGAAATTGATGTTGCCGTTTTAAAAATTGATACCAATGGCGAACGCCTGCCGAGCCTCTCTATTCAAAGCGATGGTGACCTTGAGATCGGTGATATTGTGTTGGCGATTGGTAACCCCTTTGGTGTTGGGCAGACAGTGACAAGCGGGATTGTCTCTGCGCTTGGCCGTACCAATGTGACTAATGTCTCAAGCTTTATTCAGACCGATGCAGCGGTCAATCCGGGCAATTCTGGCGGCGCGCTGGTTAATCTTTCTGGCGAGCTTATAGGCGTGAATACCGCTATATTCTCACGCTCGGGCGGGTCTAACGGTATTGGCTTTGCCATTCCAGCCGAGCTCGTGGCCAGAGCCGTCGATAGCGCGATTTCAGAAGGCCGTATCGTGCGGCCTTGGATAGGCGCGCGTACGGATGCTGTTGACGCGACAATGGCCTCTGCCTTGGGGCTTGACCGTTCTAAAGGCGCGGTGATTAATGATATTTATCCCAATGGTCCTGCCGATAAAGCGGGCCTTGAAAAAGGCGATGTTATTTTATCAGTCGATGGCACGGCCGTGAATGATAATAGCGGATTGCGCTTTAAACTCGCGACATTGCGTAGAGGGCAAAACTCTAAGGTTTCGATTTGGCGAGATGGGCGTGAGCGCGTCTATAATGTGCGCGCGGATACGCCCCAAGAAATTCCCGCGAGGGATGAGCGTAAGCTTGAAGGCTACCATCCTATTGACGGTGCTGTTGCCGTAAATATGAGCCCAGCACTGGGTGAAGAGCTTGGCTTTGACCCTTATGTGCGCGGCGTTATGGTTTTGAAAGTTGAGCGCGGAAGCGCGGCTAACTATAACCGCCTGCGCCCAGGTGATTTCATCGTTGATATTAACGGTGATGAAATTACGTCAACGCGTCAGCTAGATTCGCTTTTACTTACTGCTGACGAAGACACGGAATGGAATATTTCAGTTGACCGTAATGGACGTATTGGTGTCCTGCCCGTGCGATATATGCCGCGTACAAATTAGTTTAGGGGCGCGTTTTTCGGGCCTTTATTTCTCATTAAAATCAAGCCGATGCCAAATAAGGTTGTGAGGCCGCCAATGAGTAATTGCGGCGTCAGCGCTTCGTTTAAAATAAGCACGCTGGCCGTTACTGCGATAACAGTTGTCATCAGGCCTGTGGTGGATACCACGTAAATGGGGAGCCGCTGCAAAAGCCAATAATAGCTTGAATGGGCGACGATAGAGACAAGCAAGGCAGAATACAGCAAAGCGAGGCCAAAATTAATTCTGTGCTCAGGCGAAAATGCGGCGAGTTGATTGTCTTCAAGAACAAAGCTTAAAGGCCATAAGACTGCCGAGCCGACAATAGAAAACCAAGCCAGTAGCTGTACAGGGCCAACCCCTTTTACGAGTTTGACTAAGACTGCGCCTACGGCTTCGCTCATGGCGGCGCCGACCATAAGTAATATACCTAATAAGAAAAGCGGCCCTGCTGTTTCATCGGGGCCCGCGCTGGCTAAAATCATAACGCCTATAAAGGCAAGGGTTATACCTGTGGCCTTATAAATGCCGATCTTTTCTTTGAAGACAATCATGGACAGAATAATAGAGAAGGGCACGAAAAGCTCGATTGTAATGGCGGCTGCCGAGGCTGTCGTCATGCCAAGCGCCGGGAACATAAAAGCGTAATTCAAAGCGCCATAGCCAAGCCCAGCCCCTAAAATAGGAAGCATCAAACCCTTATGCCATTTGAGCTTTGGTAGAAGCAATATAGCGACGATACTCATTCTGATAGCGGCATAAAATAACGGTTCAGCGGTGCCGCCAACCGTCATTTTCATGACAATAAAATGCAGTCCCCAGATGAGGCACACCATAAAAAGAACAGCGAATTCTTTAATCGACATTGTGTGTTTCCATAGCTCTGGCTATGACGGGATTATGAAAGTAATTCTATGACAAATTTACATCAACTCTCCGAAAATTTAATGCGGGTTGCCCCGTCTGCCACTATGGCGGTTACTCAAACCGCGCGCGAGCTTAAAGCTAGCGGTGTTGACGTCATTGGGCTTGGGGCTGGGGAGCCTGATTTTGATACGCCAGAGCACATTAAAGAGGCCGCCATAGAAGCAATCCGTAATGGCGAGACGAATTATACCAATGTTGATGGAATCCCTGAGTTGAAGTCAGCTATCGTCGCGAAATTCAAACGCGATAACAACCTGACTTACGACATATCTCAAATTAATGTCTCTCCGGGAGGTAAGCCCGTCATTTTCAATGCCTTTATGGCAACGCTAAACGCAGGTGATGAGGTGATTATACCTGCGCCCGCTTGGGTGTCATATCCGGAGATGGTCAAATTATGCGGCGGGACGCCCGTCATTGTGCCCTGTAATATGGATAGCGGCTTTAAAATAACGGCCGAACAGCTTGAGGCGGCGATAACGCCTAAAACGCGCTGGTTGATTTTAAACTCGCCCTCTAATCCAACAGGGGCAGCTTATAGCTCAGCCGATTTAAAAGCGCTGTCTGAGGTTTTGCTGGGTCATCCTCAGATCATGATTTTAACCGACGATATGTATGAACATCTTGTCTATGACGATTTTACCTTTGCCACCATAGCCGAAGTCGAGCCGCAGCTTTATGAGCGCACACTGACCATGAACGGTCTATCAAAGGCCTATGCCATGACGGGATGGCGCATTGGCTATGCCGGCGGTCCCGACTGGCTTATTAAGGCCATGGCCAAGGTTATGAGTCAGTCTACGTCTAACCCCACGTCCATTTCGCAATGGGCCGGCGTTACGGCCTTAAATGGCTCTCATGACTTTATAACGACCCGCAATGTGGCCTTTACACAGCGGCGTAATGCAATTGTCGCCAGTCTGAATGAGGCCGAAGGCATAAGCTGCGCCGTTCCTGATGGGGCGTTTTATGTTTACCCTGATTGTTCTGGCGTCATTGGTAAGACATCAAAGAAGGGTCATAAAATTTCGACTGATACTGAATTTGCCACCGCGCTACTTCGTGAAGCCCATGTCGCGGTTGTGCCAGGAACCGCCTTTCATGGCGCGCCCAATTTTAGAATTTCCTATGCCACATCAATGAAACAGTTAAATGAAGCGGGTGCGCGTATTCGCCAATTTTGCGCCGAGCTGAGCTAGGTAATCAAGATGCTAGAGCGCTGACCTGCACCACTCGGCCTGTCCAAAATTCAAGCTTATCGAGCAACTCAGCTTGTTTCACAGGTTTGGTGAGGTAATCATCCATTCCGGCTTTTAAGCATTCTTCGCGGTCATTCTTAAGCGCATGGCCAGTTAAGGCAATTATAGGGACATGAGGCAAATTTTGTGACATTTCAAATTCACAGATCGCCTGTGTCGCTTCATAGCCATCCATGATGGGCATTGAAACATCCATTAAGATAGCTGGGAAACGGCCCGGATTTTCCTTGTAAAGATCTACGGCTTCTTGGCCGTTATTTGTAATTACGGGCTTATAAATACTATCTTCAAGCATTAACCGCACAACGTCCTGATTTAACGGAAAATCTTCTGCAACCAAAATTTCGATATGATCCTCTTGGGTTATTTGTTCTTTTTGTGGCTGAGAGATCTGTTCAGAGATTCTGAGAGACTTGGTTTCAGGTTTGAAAATTAATGTTTCTAGGATTGTCTTATACAACCTCTTTTCTCTGACGGGTTTCATCAAATAAGCCCTGATTCCGATTTCAGACATTTCGTCATTTGAAATTGGTTGATCGCAAGATGACAACATAATTATCGGTGTGCCGCTCAGTGTATCACTGCGATTTATCATCGTGGCGAGTTCCTGCCCATTCATGCCAGGCATGAGATAATCAAGTAAGATGATGTCATAAGGGGTATTGTTCTCGTAATTCAGTTTTAAGTTTCTTAAGGCTTCTACGCCATCGTTAACGCAATCGGCTTGAATGTTCCAGTTGCGTAATTGCTCTGTCAAAACGTGTTGATTTGTGGCTATGTCATCGATGATTAAAGCGCGCTTACCGGATAAGCTGGTCGTATCATAATTTTGCTCTACGGCATTTTTATCAATGGGGAAAGGAATTTTGAAGCTGAACTGTGATCCTTCGCCGTAGACTGATTTAACGGTAATACGTCCGCCCATCATTTCAACAATCGCTTTGGATATGGACAATCCTAAGCCCGTACCGCCATACATGCGGGTTGTGCTTCCATCGGCCTGTGTAAATTTGTTGAAAATGCCGTGTACTTTATGCGCGGCAATTCCGATCCCAGTGTCTTTTACACTTACATTTACAATGGACATGCTATTTCGAGGCTCAGCAGTTTCAACATCAATAGTTATATAGCCTTTATCCGTGAACTTAATTGCATTTCCAATTAGGTTCGTCAAAATCTGACGTAACCGGCCCGCATCTCCGATGAACCCACGATACATAGAAGGCGGGTAATTTATAATAAGCTCTAGGTCCTTTTCATGGGCTTTAGGGCTAAGAATAGCCGCTACATCATTGATTGAAGACTTCAAATCAAATGGGATAGGGTCTAATTCAAAGGCTCCAGCTTCAATTTTTGAAAAGTCCAAGATGTCGTTAATTATCGTCAAGAGAGCGGATGTTGAATTATTTATAACATTTAGAAAGTCACGTTGACGCTCAGTAATATTTGAGTTGGAAAGTAATTCTGCCATGCCCAAAATACCATTCATCGGTGTACGGATCTCATGGCTCATATTTGCCAAAAACTCAGACTTTGCTTGAGACGCTGCGATTGCTTCGTCTTTGGCTTGCATTAGGGCTGCGGCATGTTGACGTTGCTCAGTTACATTTTTGACGAATGCTTGCATTTTTATAGGTTTATTATTTGAATCCTTGATTATTTTTCCAGTCGTTTGAACCCAGATATTGTTGTTTTTTGAATTCACGACCCTAACAATGACGTCAAAGTGAGAATTTTCGGAATTAATTGTTTTTAGCGCGTCTTTCAATATGTGCCGGTCATCAGGGTGAACAGACGAAACGATTCCGTGGGCTTTAATTCTTTGAAGATCACTTTCACTGAAAAACGATTTTAAAGTTTTACTCAAGTCATATTGTTTGGTGCTAAAGTCATAAATCCAATATCCAGCATTTCCGAGTAATAGAGCCTGATTAAGCAACTTATCCTTTTCGACAAGCTCAGTAACATTTGTCGCCATGGAAACTGTATAATTATTATCGAGCGTTTTGCGGGTGAATCTGTGAGTCGAACCATCACCTAACTGGACTAATGCTGTAGCTGTATCGGTATTGCTGGCATTTCTTTCATGTTGTTTCTCAGCCGAAAGTTCATTTTTTTCCATTATTTCGGGCGTCATCAACCCATTGGCGAGCATTAAATCATGGCATTTAGACAGCGAGTCTCCGACTTGAAGGTCATCGACCGTAATGTCCAATTGTTTGTAAACGAGATCGCTAATAAAGCGGTAGTTTAAATTTTCGTCGAGAATGCTGGTGCCAATTTCTAGGGTATCACATAGCATACGTAACAATGCTTGATCCTGACCAGGCTCTATCTTTTTATCATAGGTGGTTGAGGAAATTTTAGACACGTGGTCCCCCTAATTTTATTATTATCCCACACAGTCGGTTTATGAAGAGACAAGGTTAATAAAATCAAAAAAAACTGGGCTCGCGGTTAGACCGGGCCCAGTTAAAGTCTTCGCAAAATATTCGGGGAGGAATTAGTTGCGGTATTAAAAAAACATTGGCTCTGAAGGGGAGGACGTCACCACATGTTTATGAGCCTAAAATAGGTGTTTTTATGAAAGGTAGAAGAGCGAGTTACGCAGATTTGCTATGCATTAATGCATAGTTGAGGAGGAGTCTAATCTTCTGAATGCCAGTTTTTTGTCACTCGCATAAGAAATTCCCGAAAAACCTTAGCTTTTACCGATCCTCTGAGTTCAGTTGGGTAGACGAAAAATACATCGAAAGGTTCGCCCCTGACCTGCGGCAGCACGCGTACAAGCCGCCGTGACATGGCTGTCATATAATCCGGTATGCCGACAAGTCCAATGCCAGCTTCGGCTGCCCGCATAATGCCATGAAGATTATTGGCGCACATTACGGGCTTTCGCGGGGGGCCGTCATGACCTACGGTAAGTACCCAATTGGTGCTGTGAAGATTTTTAGGAATCAAATCTCCAAAGGCAATGATATTATGATTATCTAGGTCTTCTACTGATGTCGGCGCGCCGTGTTTTGCCAAATAAGCGTGTGAGGCATAAAGACTTTGAGATATTGAGCCCAATTTTCGCTCAATCACATCGCCTTGTGTTGAGGGCCAGGGACGAAGCGCGCAATCGACATCAAATGTAGAGAGATCATGTTCACCGTCCTCTAAGATAAGCTGGATATCAATTTCCGGATAGGCATCAATGAATTCAGGCAAGACAGAGGTGAGCCAATTAGAGCCTAATGAAATCGGCGTTGAGACCCGCAAAGTCCCTTGGGGTTTACTTCTGCTGTCAATTACCGTGGCCTGCGCAAGGGCAACTTTGTGAGCCATATCATGGGCTGTATGGAAAAGAATTCGGCCTTGCTCTGTTAAAGTTAGTCCGCGGGCATGGCGATGAAATAGCGGCGTATCGAGGCTTTCCTCCAGCGCTGTGATTTGACGTGAAACAGCTGATTGAGAAATACGGAGCATTTCCGCAGCAGCTGTTAAAGATCCACTCTCTGCTGCCGCATGGAAGGTTTTCAGTTTATCCCAATCCAGCGTATCCATAGGTAGGGTCTATACGTTTTGTACTTATGTGGCTAGCTGTTATGCTCGGCAAGAAAACGTTCTGCTTCAAGCGCGCCCATACAGCCAAGCCCTGCCGCGGTCACGGCCTGACGATAAGTTTCATCTGACACATCACCCGCTGCAAAAACACCCTGTATATTCGTTGCTGTACTGTCGGGAGCTGTCGTTATGTAGCCACCTTCATTCATTTCGACGTGACCTTTGAAAATTTCGGTCGCAGGTTTATGTCCTATCGCAATGAAAACGCCATGTGTGTCACGCACATAAGATTCGCCGGTTTTTTTATTCGTCAGGCGAACGCCAGTTACGCCGAGCGGGTCCTCATCACCAAGAATTTCTTCAAGCGTTGTGTCCCAAAGGATTTCTACTTTCTCATTGTTGAACAAACGGTTTTGTAAAATCTTTTCGGCGCGTAACGTATCACGGCGATGGACAAGTGTGACACGAGAGGCAAATTTTGTTAGAAACAAAGCTTCCTCAACAGCAGTATTGCCGCCGCCGACCACAACAACCTCTTTATTGCGGTAAAAGAAACCGTCACATGTGGCGCAGGCTGAGACGCCAAAGCCTTGGAACTTATCCTCAGACGGCAGGCCTATCCATTTGGCCTGCGCGCCCGTCGCGATGATAACTGCATCGGATGTGTAGGTCTTGCCGCTATCGCCTTTCATCACAAAGGGGCGTGCCTTGAAATCAACATCGAGGATTGTATCTTCGTAAAAGCTTGTACCAAATTTAATGGCGTGTTCTTTAAATTTATCCATCAGTTCCGGTCCTTGAATTTCGGGAAAGCCAGGATAGTTTTCTACTTCTGTGGTAATCGTTAATTGTCCGCCTGGCTGCAAACCAGCCACCATACCTGGTTCTAACATGGCTCGGGCCGCATAAACGGCTGCGGTATAACCCGCGGGACCTGAACCGATGATCATAACTTTATGATGAATTATATCCGACATTTTTTTCCTTACGGTTCCTGCATGGTTCCCTTGTTAATTGACGTCCTACATAGGAAGAGGCCGTAAGATTCGCAACTGCTCGCAGTAATGATGAGGTTTTCATCTGTGGATGGATGAAACTACGGCAATAAGAAGTTGGCAGCCTTATCGAGCCTTTTCGTTATGGGTTTCTCGATATGCGCAAGTATTGAAATTCCCTTGACATTTATTAAAATATATAGGTAATGTTGCCTATATATTTTTAACTTGCAAAATAATTCTTTTGCGGGGTCGCAGTGATTGCACTGGTTTCAGAAATGAAATCAGTGCTTTTATATTTAGTTTTTCGATTAATTTGACTAATATAGTTTTTTGCTGTGTTCAAAAATTACATTATTATTTTAGTAAGTTCATTTGAGGCTTATGTAATCCATGTCGGAAAAAACCAATGTCAGCAATGTATCCCGTCTTGCGAAGTTACATGGTCTAGATGTCCTCGATAGCGGAACAGAGAAAGTCTATGGGGACATCACATCCTTAACAGCAGAAATTTGCGATGCTCCGATTTGCTTAATCAGTTTGGTCGAAGAAGACCGGCAATGGTTCAAATCAGAGGTTGGGATAGGGTTGGAAGAAACAAAAATTGAGCAGTCAATTTGTGCGCATGCTGTTGAACAAAACGATTATCTGGAAATAAATGATACACAGGCTGATCCGCGCACGCTGGAAAACACATTATGCCAAGGAGACAAGCCTATTCGGTTTTATGCAGGCGCCATATTGCGTACTCTGGATGGATGGCCTCTGGGAACATTATGTGTTTTGGATTATAAACCGAGGCGTTTAAGCCCGCTCCAAAAACGCGTACTGTCGGTTAACGCCAATAGCGTTACACGGCAATTAGAGCTAACGCGGGCTTTGGTTAAGACTGTGGGTTTAGATGCACGTGGCCGAGACCAGGTTTCGTTCTCGTTAGAAGAAAAACAGTTTAATGAGAAAGTTCGAGCGCGGTTTAAAACACTAACGCCGCGTGAGACCCAAATTTTAAAATTGATTGCAGGAAATTCAAAAAGCCTTTCAAGCAAAGAAATCGGGAGAGAGCTGAATATAAGTCACCGTACAGTTCATCATCATCGTGCCAGTATCATGACTAAAATGGACGTCGAATCCGTCGCTGAGCTCATTACAGTCAGTTTAAAAGCAAATCTCTTTCGATAAGCTACGTATATTTACCTAGGTAATCATGCGCATATTAATCTAGGTCAAAATCTGTGAATAGATGCCAACAGACGGAACACTGCGCCCCGTTCCAGACGTTAAAAGTCCGGCACTGGTGGAGTGCTGGGCTTTTCATTTTGCTCTATAACTGGACTTGCATAGGGCCCTAAACACCCTTATAGACCTCTTTCGAATTCTACTGGCCTCTTAATGGGGCTCTTTTTCTATTGGAGTGCCTTATGGCCCGCGTTACCGTTGAAGATTGTATCGAAAAAGTTGAAAACCGTTTTGACTTGGTTCTACTCGCCTCTCACCGTTCACGAAATATTGCGGCGGGGTCTGCGCTGACAGTCGATCGCGACAATGATAAGACGCCCGTTGTCTCTTTACGTGAGCTAGCCGAAGAAACGCTTGATATGGACGAGTTGCGTGAGAGCCTCGTTGTTGGTCTCCAGCGCGTTATCACAGATGATGATATGCCAGATGAAGTCGAAGAGGCGCCGCTACTCGGTATTGAACATGGCGAGGCTCAAGCGCCAGCCGAAATGTCAGAGCAAGATCTTCTTCGCGCGCTTCAAAGCGACCGCGATAATGATAATTCCAGCCGTTTCTAGCTTTATTACATAAAATGATTTCAAAGCCGTCCTCTGGGGCGGTTTTTTTATGCGCCCAAATTAACTCATATAAGGGCTGTTTCAATCCAGATAATCAGCCTATATCTGGGCTATGAATAAAGCAGCTGATATCAAGACGGCGCTGCCGAGTAAGGGGCAGAGCTATCTGCGCCAATTTGAATTGGTGGATTTGGTGCGCGCATACGACCCGTCCGTCGATGAGGCCTTGCTCAATAAGGCCTATATATTTTCGGTGAAAGCTCATGGTGAGCAAATGCGCCATTCTGGTGACCCTTATTACGCTCATCCGATTGAAGTGGCAGGCATATTAGCCGGCTTACATTTGGACTCGGCCAGTATTTGTACGGCGCTTCTGCATGATGTTTTAGAAGACACGGATACGACATTTGAGGACCTATCCAGAGAATTCACCCCAGAAATCGCCAAGCTTGTAAAGGGGGTGACCAAGCTCGGCAATCTTGAGCTTTCGCCCAATGCGACCCGTGAAACCGCGCAGGCGGAGAATTTCCAGAAATTTGTACTCGCCATGAGTGAGGATGTGCGGGTTTTACTCGTGAAAATGTGTGACCGCCTCCATAATATGCGCACGCTACATTTTCATCCCAAGCCTGAATCTCGAGAACGTATCGCGCGCGAAACGCTTGAGATTTATGCTCCGCTTGCACGACGGGTCGGCGTGGATAAAATATGCTCAGAACTTGAGGATTTGTCCTTTCAACATCTTAATCCGTCGGCTTTTGAAAGTATTACGAAACGGCTAGAGGCGTGGCGTTCGGATCAAAAAGTTGCGATCTCTGAGATGTCCATTGCTTTGCGTGACCTCGTAGAAGAGGCGGGCATAAAGGCGCGTATTTATGGCCGCGAAAAACGCGCCTATGCGATTTGGCGAAAATTACAGCGCCAAGGTATTTCATTTGATGACGTCGCGGATATTTTTGCTTTTCGTCTTATCGTTGAGACAAAAGACGATTGTTACCGCGTTTTGGGTGAAATGCATGAGGCCTTTCGCTGCGTGCCGGGGCGCTTTCGGGATTTTATTTCTGTCCCTAAACCCAATGGTTACCGCTCACTGCAAACAACGATTTTAACCGGAGATAACCGCCGGGTTGAGCTGCAAATTCGCACCGAGCGTATGGAAGATGTCGCCGAGCGCGGCGTCGCCGCCCATTGGGCCTATAAAGATAATAGTTATGCCTATGATCCTGAAATGGCCAAGGCGAGCGGTGGTGACCCGCTGCGCCGTATTCGGCCCTTAGTTGAAATGATGGAACAAAGCGGAGACGCGGATGAGTTCCTTGAGCATGCCAAGCTTGAAATGTTTACCGATCAGGTTTTCACTTTTACGCCAAAAGGCGACCTCATTGCTTTGCCGCGCGGTGCAACGCCGATTGATTTTGCCTATGCTGTGCACACAAAAGTTGGCGATACATGTATTGGTGCAGTTGTTAATGGCCGTGAAGTGCAGTTACGGCATCAACTGTGTAATGGCGACGTGGTAAAAATCATTCGCGGCGGTCAGCCTGAGGCCCAGCAAGGCTGGGAAAATATTGTTGTTACGGGAAAAGCCCGTTCGGCTCTGCGCCGCTTGACCCGAGAGGGGGAGTCAGATGAATTTCGCCGTATTGGCACTATGCTGGCCGATCATGCTTTTGCCCGCGAAGGTAAAGACTTTAGTGAAAGCGCGCTGACCGACGCCTTAAAACGCTTGAACTATGAAGAAGCGGATGAGCTTTATGAGGGGTTAGGCCGCGGTGACCTCTCGATAAGAAAATTTATGAATGCCGTCTTTCCTGGCCGTGAAAATACCAAAGCGATTGATGAATATGCCAAGCGCGAAATTATCGACGACAATACGGCCCGTCTTTATGTCAAGGGCGAGGGGCTACGCGCAGGTGTCTCTATGCATTTGGCGGATTGCTGCTCACCCATCCCGGGGGACAGGATTGTGGGCTACCAATCTATAGGCCGCGGTGTTGATATTCATACGATTGATTGTGAAATATTAGCAGGTCTGGAAGAGCATCAAGACCGATGGCTTGATTTGGGTTGGCGCAGGGCCGCGGCGCAAACAGCCTCAACGGGCAAGATTTCAGCAACGGTCGAGCATGTCCCGGGAGCTTTAGCCGATGTGACGAAAATTGTTGGAGAAGCGCTGGGCAATATTACTAATATTAAGACCCTCGTGCGTAGCCCAAGCTTCTTTGACATGGTTTTGGATGTCGAAGTGACTGATAATCGCCATTTGATACAAATTGTTGCGGCGCTGCGGGCAAGCGCCTATGTCGTCTCTGCGAAACGGACCCGCGCTGAGGCCCCGAATGAAAACTGGATAAGCTAATGAATACAGATGATGTCTTAGACGTCTTTCGCGAAGCGGGTGCTTTGCTGGAAGGACATTTCATTTTGTCCTCGGGCCGAAGAAGCTCTGTGTTTTTGCAAAAGGCTCTGATTTTCAAGAACCCCGTTCTAACCTCCAAACTCTGCAAAGCCTTAGCAGATAAGGTCAAAGCCACATTGGACGTCCAGCCCGACATCATTGTCGCGCCGGCCATGGGCGGGGTCATCCCCGGATATGAAACGGCGCGTCATATGGGCCTTGAATCGATATTTGTTGAACGGGAAGAAGGTGAGTTTACCCTGCGCCGCGGCTTTACTCTAGAACCAGGACAAAAGGTTCTGATGGTCGAAGACATCGTCACGACAGGGCTGTCTTCACGGGAATGTATTGCCTCCATGAATAAAACAGGGGCCAAAGTTATAGCGGGGGCGTGTCTTTTTGACCGCTCAAATGGCGCCGCTGATATTGGCGTGCCGCTTGTGAGTTTGGCAGCGCGTAAATTCCCTGATTATGACCCAGATGATCTACCTGCCGCGCTTGAAAACATACCTGCGATTAAGCCCGGAAGTCGGGGCCTAAAGTAATGTCTCCTTCCGCTAAGGTTTCGGCCATAGCCAAAGGACGTATCAAGGCACTTCCACGTCTAGGAATTAATATTGACCACATTGCGACGGTGCGAAATGCGCGCGGCGGAGAGCATCCTGATCCTGTTGCGGGCGCATGGGCCGCCATTCAGGCTGGGGCGGATGGAATAACAGCGCATTTGCGCGAAGATAGGCGGCATATTCGGGATGATGATCTTGAGCGCTTACAGGCGCTTTGTAGCAATGAGAATATCCCCTTAAATATGGAAATGGCTGCGACTGAGGAAATGCGCGATATTGCCTTAAACCTTAAACCTCATGCGGTTTGTATTGTGCCTGAACGGCGCGAGGAACGCACCACAGAGGGCGGGCTGGATGTCGCAGGTCAACATAATAGACTTGTTCCGATTATTACGGCTCTTAATGCAGCCGGGTCGCGCGTGTCTTTATTCATCGAGGCCGTTACCCACCAAATTGAGGCGGCAGCACGTACAGATGCAAAAGTAGTTGAATTTCATACGGGGTCTTATGCCCATGCGCTAGATAGGGAAGATCAGAAAGAGGCAGGCGCTATTTTAACGGCCCTAAAAGATGGGGCCAAGCTTGCCCATTCATTGGGTTTAGAGGTGCATTTTGGGCATGGGCTGACATTTGATAATGTTGCGCCGATTGCGGCTATTCCAGAAGGTATGGAGCTGAATATAGGTCATTTTATCATTGGCGAAGCCATTTTCGTCGGGCTAGAAGCGGCTATTACAGAAATGCGGCTTATCGCGACAGAGGCAAGGGCGACATGATTTTAGGTATTGGCACAGATATTTGTGATATTTCCCGCATTGAAAAAATGATCGAGAAATTCGGCCAGCGTTTTATTGATAAGACCTTCACCACCCATGAGCAAAGTTACTGCGAACCAAAATCGGCAAAAGCCTCTTCCTATGCGAAGCGCTTCGCTGCCAAAGAGGCCGTTGCTAAGGCCCTCGCGACAACAAATTCGGGGGCTTTATCTTGGACAGATGTCGAGGTAAAAAACGATCCCTCGGGGCGTCCTCGCGCTATACTGCATGGCGGTGCGCTAGAGCGGTTAAAAGCTAAAACACCTGATGGGCATGAAGCGCGCGTTTTTTTGAGTCTTTCGGATGATTATCCATATGCAACAGCTTATGCTTTAATCGAAGCGCACAGAGCTAATTGACGGCATATGGCTAAGAAAGAAAATAAATCTGAAAGCGCAAACAAAGAAACGGGTAATCCCATTCTTGAAATGTTTTCAACCATCATCTGGGCTTTAGGCATTGCCCTTGTACTGCGCACGTTTCTTTTTCAACCCTTTCATATTCCCTCAGGGTCTATGCTGCCTGGATTGATGAAAGGTGATTATATTATCACCACAAAATACTCCTTGGGCTATGGAAAACATGCCGCAACGCCTCTGCCTTTCCCAATTAAAAAAGGAAGGCTTTTTGAACGCGCGCCTGAGCGCGGAGATGTTTTAGTTTTTAGACCCGAAGGACAGAGCAAAAATTTCATCAAAAGACTCGTTGGGCTACCTGGAGATCAAATTCAGATGCAGGATGGGCGTCTTTTTGTTAATGGCGCGCCAGCAGAGGTCAAAAAACTAAATGAAGAGAGATACACTAATCAAAATGGCAGGGATATTTTAGCGGTGGCATGGTCAGAAACTTTCGATAACGGAAAGTCACATGTAATCTACAATGTCGATGAAAACAGCCCTAGCGATAATACCTCTGTCTATACCGTTCCAGCAGGACATTATTTCATGATGGGCGATAACCGTGATCGTTCTGGAGATAGCCGTATATCAGTAACCAGCGGCGGGGCAGGTTATGTGCCCACTGAAAATCTTATGGGTAAGGCTGAATTCGTCCTCTTATCGGCCAATAATGATTTTGAGCTTCTAAAGCCTTGGACGTGGCTTAATATGCGCGGCGACCGTTTTTTTAAAGCCATCAATTAATGAGTGTTGAATATCGAAGATTAGAGGTGCTTGAAACCCGCATGGGTTATAAGTTTCAAGATAAAGCGCTGGGCCAACGGGCTTTAACCCATAGCTCATTTGGCGATGGCCGCCGGGCTATTGAAAATAATGAACGGCTTGAATTTTTAGGTGACCGCGTTCTTGGTCTTTTAACCGCAGAAAAGTTATTCATACTGAGTCCGAGCGATGAAGGCGCGATGGCGCGGAGGCTTAATGCGCTTGTTAGAAAAGAAACATGTGCGCGTATTGCGAGAAAGCTTGGTCTTGGAGACGCACTGCAAATTTCACCAAGTGAAGAAAAGCAAGGCGGGCGCGAAAAAGTCTCCATATTAGGGGATGCCTGCGAAGCTTTATTGGCCGCCATATATTTGGATGGCGGTTTTGAGGCGGCTAAGCTTTTCTTTGAAGCTCATTGGGTCGATGAAATTGATGCTGTGACAAAAGGATCAATGAAAGATCCTAAAACAAGCTTACAAGAAAAAGCCGTGATGGCTGCGGGCGCACAACCTGTTTATGCCGTTATAGAGAGGTCAGGGCCTGATCATCGTCCTCTTTTTGTCGTAGAAGTTAATGTTGAAAATATCGGATCCGCTAAAGGCTCTGGAAAATCAAAGAAGGATGCCGAGCGTTATGCCGCCCTACACTTACTTGAAAATTGGCCAACATGAATAACCCTATTACGAGTCGGGCAGGCTTTGTCGCCATTATTGGCGCGCCCAATGCGGGTAAGTCCACACTGACAAATGCCTTAGTTGGCGAAAAAGTTTCTATCGTCACACATAAGGTTCAAACAACACGGTTTCAGGTGCGCGGCATTGCTATGCTTAAAACGGCGGATGATGAAGAAGCGCAAGTTGTGCTCGTTGATACGCCTGGTATTTTTGCGCCTAAGGACACTGATCGGCTTGCTAAATCTATGGTACATGCGGCTTGGACAGGTGTGGGCGATTCAGAGGCTATTGTGCATGTTGTCGATGCGCCAGCTCATCATCGTCATAAGCACGGTGAGGGGAGCGCGCAGGACCGTCTCTCTGTCGAAGATACAAAGCGCGTTGTTGCGGGTCTAAAACTACGTAAGCAAAAGAAAGTATATCTAGCGCTCAATAAAATTGATGAAATGGCGCATGATTTATTGCTCGAACAAATCGCTGAGTTTGGGAAGCTGGGCGTTTATGAAGAGATATTTCTTATTTCGGCCTTAAATTTAGACGGCGTTGAAACCTTGTCTAAGACGTTAGCGGCCGCCATGCCGCAAGGGCCGTTTCTATATCCACCCGACCAAGCCGCAGATATACCCTCGCGTTTAATGGCGGCAGAGATCACACGTGAAAAGCTGTTTTTACGTTTGCATGATGAGCTGCCCTACGCCTCAACCGTCGAGACTGAAAAATGGACGAACCAGAAAAATGGCGACATCCGCATTGATCAAATTATCTATGTGCGCCGCGATAGCCAAAAACCTATTGTGTTGGGTAAAGGCGGTAAAACCATCAAGGATATTGGCGCGGCCGCGCGCCGTGATATGCAAGATTGGTTAGGGGTTAAAGTCCATCTTTTTCTCTTTGTGAAGGTGCGCGATAATTGGCAAAATGATAAAGCGCGTTATGTCGAGAGTGGTCTCGAATTTGACGTCTGATAATGGGTAGATATGGATTGGGAATCAGAAGGCTATGTTTTATCTGTCAAAAAACACGGTGAAACATCGGCTATTATTGATGTCTTCACACCTGACCGAGGTCGCCATCTAGGTCTTGTAAGAGGCGGGGTTAGCCGCCGTATCCGCCCCATTTTACAACCTGGTAATAAAGTCAAAGTAGCATGGCGCGGGCGCTTATCAGAACATTTAGGCGCTTTTACTGTAGAGGCCCTTTCGGCCCGAGCCGCGGCGCTTATGGATGATAGGCTTTCTCTCGCGGGGCTGAATTCAATTTGTGCTGTAGCTAGGGAATGCCTGCCCGAACGGGAGCCCCATAATGATGTCTATAGCGCTCTGGAAGTTCTAATAGATAATTTACATAATCCCGATATATGGCCTGCGCTTTATGTGAAATGGGAAGCGGGGTTATTGACAGCGATGGGATATGGGCTTGACCTTAAGAGCTGCGCCGCGACTGGGGTCAATGATAATTTGACCCATGTATCGCCGCGCTCAGGCCGCGCTGTTTCAGCAAGTGCAGCAGAACCCTATAAAGATAAGCTGCTTGCTTTGCCTGCATTCTTGCTCGGCCAACCCTATGCGCCGCTAGAAGATGTGACTAAAGGATTGGCCCTGACGGGATACTTCTTAGAGACCCGCGTGCAGTGGGGGGTTAACAAGACTTTGCCTGATGCGCGTGCAAGAATGATAAAAAGCTTGAATATACTGACCTAAATTCGGGCGTATTTTGTATATTTTAATATCTTTGGGTTATGTCTCACGAAAAAATTTGGTGGGACCAATATGCTAAATGCAGTAAAAATCAGAGATGGGCATGATAATTTCTTCACGCCTCTACGCTTACTTTTTGCGATTCTCGTTGTTATCGGGCATACATCTATCATTGGTCTGAGGGATCCACAGGCCGAGCCTCATGTGTTTTTCCATTATAATTTCAGCTATCTTGCGGTGAATCTCTTTTTTATCGCATCAGGATTTTTGGTAACAAAATCAATGCTTTATCGTGGGGATGTCAGTGAGTATGGCTCGGCCAGAATCTTACGTATCTATCCGGCGCTTATTGTTTTGACGCTTTTTGCGATGTTTATCGTTGGACCTTTATCAACGTCTTTGCCGTTAAAAGAATATTTCACGCATATTGACTTTCTTAAGCAACCTCTTGCCGTGCTCAGCTTTATCGACACGGATATGTTCCTGCCAGGTATTTTTGAATCTAATGCTGAACAAATGGCCGGCGGCCCGCTTTGGACCCTACGTTATGAATTTTTAGCATATATTGGTACAGCGATAATCTTTTCATTGGGCCTTATGAAGAAAAAATGGATGGTTCTCGCGCAGTTTATTCTGCCCTCTATGGCTTGGGTCGCGGCACATGCTCTTGGCTTTTACGATCATATTCCCGCAACATTGCAAGCGCTTCTGCGTTTCGGGATTGCCTATGGATTAGGCGCAGCCATTTTTGCTTATCGTGACCGTCTTTCTTTTCATGCTTTGGGTATTCCAGCCATGTTCCTCTTGGCTGTAGTGACATCCAAAATACAAATTTTCGAGGTCACAACGAATATGGCGCTTGCCTATTTCGTCATGTGGGCGGCCTATGTGAAGGCCCCGAAACTCGATTTCTTGAAAAATTTAAGCGACGTATCTTACGGTGTTTACATCTATCATTGGTTAGTATTGCAGATGGTCTTTATGTGGTTTCCTAACCTATCAGTATTGGCGCTCTTCGCAATTACCTTGCCAATAACTTATGCTTTGGCGACGCTGTCATGGCACTTCGTAGAGAAGCCCATGCTGACCAAGAAAAAGAGTTTTTCCAGCTTCCTACGCTTTGGCCGCAAAGCCCCAAGACATTATGATGCAAGCGCGATGCTTTTAGACTAGTGTTTTAGTCTAAAAGTGAATTGTGCGATCATAGGCATCAAGCACGGCTTCATGCATCATCTCTGAAAGCGTAGGATGCGGGAAGACTGTTTCCATCAGCTCATGCTCTGTCGTTTCCAGTTTCTGCGCGATTGTATAGCCTTGTATAAGCTCTGTCACTTCTGCGCCGATCATATGCGCGCCTAAAAGTTCGCCCGTCTTGGCATCAAAGACAGTTTTAATCAGCCCCTCTGGTTCACCCAGCGCAATGGCTTTGCCGTTACCGATAAAGGGGAAACGCCCGACTTTAATCTCATAGCCTGCCTCTTTGGCCTCAGCCTCTGTATAGCCCACGCTGGCCACTTGTGGATGGCAATAGGTACAGCCCGGTATAGCGTTCGCGTTAAGCGGATGAGGATTACCTCCAGCGATTTTCTCGATGCAGATAATACCTTCATGCGAGGCTTTATGGGCCAGCCATGGCGGGGTGGTGACATCGCCAATCGCGTAGAGGCCTTTCACGCCGGTAAAACTATACTCATCCACAGTAATATGGCTGCGGTCAATTTTCACGCCGAGCGCTTCAAGGCCCATATCTTCGACATTGCCGACAATGCCAACAGCGAGGATAACGCGGTCAAATTCAGCCGTTTCTGATTTACCGTTCGAGGTTAGTGTTGCGATGACGCCATTGGAATTTGGCTTTAAGCTGGCTTGTGTTTCCGTTTTGATGGTCAGGCCGCGTTTCTCAAAGGCTTTGCGCGCCATTTTTGAAATCTCTGCGTCTTCAGCGGGCAGGATACGGTCAACCATTTCAACCACGGTCACATCTGCGCCAAAGGCATCATAGAAACTCGCAAATTCCATCCCAATAGCGCCGGAGCCAATGACAAGGAGTTTGCCGGGCATGGTATCGGGCACCATAGCTTCTCTGGCCGTCCAGATATATTTACCGTCAGGGGCAAGACCTGCCTGCGGGATGGTGCGCGCTCTTGCGCCTGTGGCCAGGATAACATGCTTGGCGTTATAGGCTGTGCCGTCGACCATGACGGTAGGGGCGTCGGTGCCAGCCTTTAGAGTCGCAAACCCCGCAATCACGGTGACTTTGTTCTTCTTCATTAAATGCTTGATGCCGCCAGAGAGCTGTCCCGCGATTTTGCGTGAGCGGGCCACAATGGCTTTAAGATCAAATTGAGGGGAGGCGGAGAGGCCGTAATCCGCTGCATGCTGCATATTGTGGTAAACCTCGGCGGAGCGCAGCAAGGCTTTGGTCGGGATACAGCCCCAGTTTAGGCATACACCGCCCAAATCTTCTTTCTCGATGATAGCCGTTTTAAAGCCGAGCTGCGCCGCTCGAATAGCGGTCACATAGCCGCCGGGGCCAGAGCCAATAATGATAACGTCGAAAGATGTTTCGGACATGAAGTACCTGTTTTCTAGAAGCGGATAATTTCACTGCTTCTATACAGCTTTCACGTCAATTTTGAACCTTTATTATAGATAAGATGGTTTGCGCTAATGCATATCTTACGGTGTGTCTTGCATCGCTGGGGCAGGGGCCTCTGGTACGATTAAAGCTTCGATAACTTGCAGGCGCATGACATCACGCAGGGCTTCAACTTCAATGTCTTCAAGAATTGCAAAGGCTTTCTCGGCGTCGCCAGCTTTGGCATAGGATACGGCCATTCTATTGCGGGCCGTATCACGCAGCTCAACTTGCTCGATTTTTGACATGGCCTTATTGGCCACGGCCTTATTCCCATTATCTAGCGCATAGGACACAAGATCCAGATAGGCACGGTCACGCAGTTCTGACATGCTAATTTTTTCCGCCTGCGCCATAACGATTTTCGCTGTACTAGAGACGTCAGCTTTCGTGCTCATTTTTTCGTCTTTGTCGCAATTCTTATCATGGTCGGCTTGCGTGTGCTTTGCCGTAATATGCGCTTTTTTATTTTTGCGGATTTTAATTTTTTTACCACCATCCGTATCAATGACTTCATGCTTTAGCTCGCTTTCGGTCACATCTTTAAGATCGTCATCTCTCATAATTTTGATCTTAATTTTTTTCTCGGCATGCGCCTCATCATCGTCATGGGCGCGTGTGACTTTGACGATTTTCATGACCTTGCCATCACCCAGATCAATTGTCTCTGTTTCGGTGGTCGTTATCTCGCTTTTATCTTTAAGAACGTCATGTAGCGTTTTGACTTCTGCGTCTGATAGCTTTTCTTCGTCCTTGCTAATCCAGATGTTTTCAATCTCTTTGGCGCGGCTCTCAAAGCCTTTGGCTTCGGCCTCGAGAATTTCCTCATCGGTAAACAGTTCTATTTCTGTTGTCTCGGCCTCTGTCTTTTCATGGCTTTCATCTTCTGGGCTTTCACCCTCTGGGGCAATCTCGACCTCAACATCGACCTGTTCCAGCGTTTCATGCGCTTCCATTTCTGCCATCATCTGGGCGAGCTCTTTTTCAAGAGCTTCTTCTTGGGCGAGAACGGCCGCAATCTCGGCTTCCATTTGGGCTTCCATCTCTCTTTCCATCTGGGCTTCCATCTCGGCATCTTTTGAGATTTGGTCCGTATCAGTATCTGGGTCTTCTTCTATAATCTCTGCCGCGGCCTCGGCCTCGGCTTGATTATCGGCTGTTTTGGACTCTGACTTTAAATATTGATCAATCCATTTCCGCGTTGGCGTTTCTGAGCTTTCATCTGCGTCTTCTAGGGCAGCCTCTGGCGCGCTATTGTCGGTAAGTTCTATGCTGTCTTCTGCCTCATTTTCTAAAGACGCTTCTTTAAGTGTGCCCGACATAGCGGCAGATTTGGGATCAATAGGATCGCTATTGATAGAGGGAATATCGGCTGAGCTTTTCTCGCTATTATCTTCATGCCCACCATCTTCATGGCCTTCATCTTTATGCCCTTCATGGGGGTGCTCAACCTTATAAGCGGCAGTCGCTTCGTCTGTAGCCGTTTTGCGCGTGTCTGAGGCGGCATTTTTCTTGCTAACTAAGCTTTCAAGCTTGTCCATGCCGGCTTTGGCCGAGATATTGCCCTGCGCATCTGTGCCATAATAGACAGCTCCGCCTGCCAAAAGTGTCAGAACAGTGCCTGCGACTAATGATTTTCCCAACATTTCCCGACCTCAAAATATTTAACGGTTCATTAAGTATAAGATTAAGGCTAAAAAGGGGCAATCTTTCTCCCCTCAAAAGCGAGAAGTTTTTACAGTTGGCTTTTAACGGCAGAGGCTAGACCTCAATCCTCGGTCAAAACCATCATAAAGTGAGTGATTTCAGGGAGATAAAAAGATCAATCCTTATAAGCTTAAACCAAGCTATATTTCATCTATTGTTGGGAAACTATCCTCGATGATGTAAGTTTTGACTGCATGGACAGACAATCGCGTAGGTTTGTTGGTAGTTAGACGGTGAGACTGAGCAGCTTGCGTGTCTTTGCTGAGTTCATTTGCGAGATGCAAGTGAACTCTCAAAAGCACATTACGACCAAGCCTGTGCCGGGTCTTTGTAGCGGGGCCTGACCACTGCGTTTAGCGTGTCTTGGAATTGGCACGTGTACGGGCGTAACTGTGGGATTTTCCAAAGAGGCCGCTACACAAAAATCATCGCCGCAGGGTCAGCGCCTTGTAAAACATTTTAGAAAAAATTTGGTATCCATCAGGGTATCTGACTCTGCGGACTGTCCTCGTTGAATTTTCCGAAGGAAAAGATCAACCGAGGTATTCTTTTTCGCGGATTTTTTTTTAATCCGAGTCTGATGACAGGGTAGGTGTGTCTTTTAACATGTCAGCAATAAAGGCCCTTGGCACAGGGCCAAGGTTGACGTAGTCGTGAAAATCAAAATGTCATCCTAGGGCTTGTCCCTAGGACTTTTCATGACAAATCTAGGCTATCATATAAGCGAAGTAATTTGCCCCTAAAGCATCATCGTGATTGGCGTTTCGACATAGCGCTTAAAGTGCTGGAGCCATTTGGCGCCGAGCGCGCCGTCCACGACGCGGTGATCGCAGGTGAGGGTGACGCTCATGACTGTGGCGACAGCGATTGCGCCGTCTTTGACAACGGGGCGCGGGCCGCCTGCGCCGACAGAGAGGATCATGCCGTGGGGTTCATTGATGATAGAGCCAAAGGATTTAATGCCCATCATGCCAAGATTAGAAATGCTAAATGTGCCGCCTTGATATTCTTGCGGCTTTAATTTGCGATCGCGCGCGCGGCTCGCCAAATCTTTCATCTCGCTGGAAATTGTCGACAGGCCTTTATTCTCGGCCCCGCGGACAATCGGCGTAATCAGCCCGCCATCAATAGCGACAGCCACGGCGACATCGGCGTGTTTATGCATCGCAATGCCGTCTGGCGTATAGCTCGCATTGGCTTCGGGGACATGTTTAAGCGCGAGGGCGCAAGCGCGAATGAGCATATCATTGACGCTGATTTTTACGCCTTCTGGCGCTTGGCCGTTGAGCTCTTTGCGCATCTTAAGAAGCTCGTCGATTTCGCAGTCAATAGAGAGCGGGAAGTCCGGTACATTAATGTGAGATTCGGTCAGGCGTTTTGCGACGACCTTCTGAATGCCGTTAAGCGGAATAAGATCATAAGTGCCAGCTGTCACGCCCATGCGGCTAAGATAGTCTGCGCCGCCGCCAAGGGGCATACCGATTTCGGTCGAAGACACTGGCGCGGCTGTTTGCGGCTCCGTGTGCTGTTGCGCGGTTGCTGCTTTGGCCGTGCCGCCCGCTTTGGCCGCGTCTATATCGGATTTGACGATACGGCCATTGGGGCCCGAGCCAGCAATAGCGCCAAGGTCAAGGCCTGCTTCTGCGGCCAGACGTTTGGCGAGAGGGGAGGCTTTGATACGGGTGCCATCTCCCATATTCTTGTGTTCCCCGCCGTTAGAGCGGGGATCTCCCGCGTCAGGCTCCGCACTCCTATTGGAGGAGACCCCCGCCTCCGCGGGGGACACAGGAGAGGGTTGGGGCGCAGAGCTTGCGCCTGCAGCATAACCCTCAAGCGCGCTCGCATCTTCATCGTCTTCGAGCAAAATCGCAATCGGCGCATTGACCTTCACACCTTCGGAGCCTTCAGGGATAAGGATTTTAGCGACTGTGCCTTCTTCCACGGCTTCGATTTCCATCGTCGCCTTATCGGTTTCAATCTCGGCCATAATATCGCCAGATCGAACAACATCGCCCTCGGCTATGAGCCATTTAGACAAAGTGCCTTCTTCCATCGTCGGGGAGAGGGCAGGCATGAGGATTTCAATGGGCATTATTCTTTCTCCGTCAAAGACCAATAGCCTTTAGGAATGTCAGCTGTATGAGAATTATTTAATTTACCTTCATCTCGGAGTTCTTGTGCTGCCCAGCGCATATCATATTGCCAAGTATAAAATCTCTCGTCACCTTTGAGCTTTATTCCATAAAGTTTCCAAAGTTCCTTGGCGACAGATTTATAATGAGAAGTTCCGCCCAAATTTTTTAACGCGTGTTCAGTCCAAGTTTTTATAGTGTCTCGAGTAATTTTAGACATAACAAACTTTCTTGGCAGCTTGCACAACATCATCGGTTCCCGGTAAGCTGAGGGCTTCGAGGTTCGCGGCATAGGGGAGCGGCACGTCAACTTGGAAGACGCGTTCTGGCGGCGCGTCGAGATAATCAAAAGCTTCGGCTACAACACGGGCGGCGATTTCAGAGCCGATGCCGCTTTGGCCCCAGCCTTCTTCGGCGCAGACAATGCGGTTGGTTTTCTTCACGCTCTCAATCACAGTGTCGCTGTCCAGAGGACGGATGGTGCGCAGGTCAATGACTTCGGCTGAAATGCCGTCAGCGGCCAAGATTTCGGCGGCTTCGAGGCAGCGCCCGACCATGCGGCTATGGGCGACGAGGGTGACGTCTGTGCCTTCGCGGCGCACCTTGGCTTTGCCTATCGGGATAAGGAAGTCATCCATGTCGGGTACGTCAAAAGTTTCGCCGTAAAGCAGCTCATGCTCCAAAAAGACAATCGGGTTGGGGTCGCGAATAGCGGCTTTTAAGAGGCCCTTGGCATCGGCGGCGTCATAAGGGGCGACGACCTTCAGGCCAGGGACATTGGCATACCAGCTGGAATAGTCATGGCTGTGCTGCGCGCCGACGCGGGAGGCCGCGCCGTTAGGGCCGCGAAACACGATAGGACAGCGCATTTGACCGCCCGACATATAAAGCGTCTTGGCGGCAGAATTTATAATATGATCAATGGCTTGCATGGCAAAGTTGAATGTCATGAACTCGACAATAGGGCGCAATCCGCCCATGGCTGCGCCCACGCCAATACCGGCAAAACCATATTCGGTAATGGGCGTATCTATGACGCGCTTTGCGCCAAATTCTTGGAGCAGTTCACGTGTGACTTTGTAAGCGCCTTGATATTCAGCGACTTCTTCGCCCATGACGAAGACGGTTTCATCGCGGCGCATTTCCTCGGCCATAGCGTCGCGCAAGGCGTCACGTACGGTGGTCTCAACCATCTTGATATTGGTCGGAATGGCTGGGTCGTTTGATGCAGCCTTGGGCGCGGGAGCGGGGCTTGCAACAGGTGCTTTTGCTGGCGCGGTTTGGGGCGCTGCTTGCGGAGCAGCGGCAGAGGAAGGGGCAGATAAATCAGCGGCGGTTTCGCCATCTTCTAGGAGCTGCAAAATAACAGCGCCGACTCTTACATTTTCAGTTCCTTCCGCGATGACGATTTTACCGACAATGCCTTCATCAATGGACTCGACTTCCATTGTTGCTTTGTCCGTTTCAATCTCGGCAAGGATGTCACCCGAGGCGATTTTGTCGCCTTCTTTGACCAGCCATTTAGACAATGTGCCTTCCTCCATGGTCGGGGAGAGGGCGGGCATTTGAATATCAATCGCCATTTATGTGGCTCCTGTGAAAGGCAAAACTTGTAAGAAAATAAGGATAAGGCCGATGATGCCAACGAACCAGGCACCTGAGCGAAGCCAAGGCACGCCAAACCAATAAAGCGGTGCATAGGCAACACGCCCCCAGAAAAACATAGCCGCGCCCAAAGCTGTCATGGTGTTTGTGCGCTCTGTCATAACAGCGACAAGGATAAGCGGAATAAAGATGATGAGGCTTTCAATCATATTGGCGTTGGCACGTTTTGCGCGCTGCACCATCACCGATTTATCAACGGTATTATCGCGCGCGCCAGCACCATGTTTAATGCCATGCTCCTTATCCGAGAGGACGGCTTGCACGCTAATCATAACAAAAAACAGGGCGGCTGAGGCCACGAGGTAACTAAGTTCAGGAGTCATTATGCGCAGTCCTTCTTTGGAAAATTGGTTTTGATCGGTTTGCCAGTAGCCGAAAATGGCGTTTGGAAATCAAAAGCCTCTGGCGTGGGGCCATGGGCGCGAATAGCGTCGAGCTTGGTTTTGGCTTCATCCAGACTAGGTATGTGTCCGTCTTGAACCCACCACAGAACGATAAAACGCTCGGTCAATGGAATGAAATAATCATCGCGATCGACCATAACTTTTGCATGGGCTGTTTTATAGATAAAATGAAAGAGGCTTTGAATGTCGCGCCAAACGCTCATATTAACTAAGGTGCTTTCACTGCCTGGTAGCCTTAAATCTAGCGCGCCATCTATCGCTTCGTCAGCATCGACTAAACGCCAAATAAACCCATCAGAACGATCAGCAAGAGCATTTATAATATCAATACGCCCTACAAAACCTTGCATTCTTGGGTCATCCATTTGATGGCGACCTATACCGATATTAAGCTGAGCGAGCTGCACATTAGGCTTCTAATAACACATCGGTATAAAGTTCTGACGGGTCTGGTTCGGGTGATGTTTGCGCAAATTCGGCGGAATCGGCGACAACAACTTTGATATCTTTGTCGATAGCTTTGAGGCCATCTTCGTCAATCCATTTCTCGTCTAAGAGGCGCGCTTTGGCCATTTCAATGGGGTCGCGTTCACTTCGGGTTTTTGTGACTTCCTCGCGCGTGCGGTATTTCGCTGGGTCAGACATTGAATGGCCGCGATATCGATAGGTTTTCATCTCGAGTATCATTGGCCCTTTTCCGTCGCGGGCATGTTTAATGGCTTTACGTGAGGCATCACGCGCTTCGAGGACATTCATGCCGTCAACCTGTACACCTTTTATTTCGAAACTGGAGCCGCGTTTATAGAGCTCTGTTTCGGCTGAAGAGCGGTGAACAGCTGTGCCCATCGCATATTGGTTGTTCTCAATGACAAAAACGACCGGCAAGTCCCAAAGCTTCGCCATGTTAAAGGCTTCATAGACTTGGCCTTGATTGGACGCGCCATCACCGAAAAAGGCGAGGCTTACATTGCCATTATTTGTATATTTATTAGCCAGTGCTAGACCTGCGCCTATCGGGACTTGCGCGCCGACAATGCCGTGACCGCCATAAAAGTGTTTTTCAGTGCTAAACATGTGCATAGAGCCGCCTTTGCCGCGAGAGTAACCGCCTGAGCGGCCCGTGAGTTCCGCCATCACGCCCCGGGCTGACATGCCGCAAGCCAGCATATGGCCGTGATCGCGGTAACCCGTAATCATTTGATCTCCCTCGATCATGCCTGCACGTGCGCCTACAACGACGGCTTCCTGCCCGATATAAAGGTGACAAAAGCCTGCAATTTGGCCCATGCCGTAGAGTTGTCCTGCTTTTTCTTCGAAACGCCGAATGAGCAACATGTCTTTGTAATAACCGAGGAGTTCGTCTTTATCCGTTTTTAAAATTTTGGAAGAGGATTTTTTAGCCGCCATAATTAATCTCATTTACATGTTTCGCATACAAATTAAATTTGAACATGCGGATCAATAATCTGAGCAGCTTATGCTGTTATTTAGGGTGCTTGGTCAAGCCAAATCGTCTTTTCTTTCGTTAGCGAAACAAATAGCGTTTCACGCGCCTTTATGTCGAGCTGATCAAGATCTAGCCCTTCAGCTTTTAGGGCATTTGCTTGATTTTCTAGAGCTATTCTCTTTTTAGTAATAGCGGCGAGTTTAACTTCATTGCGGCGTATATCACCCTCATAATCCACCCAGCGCATTAGGCCTTGAGAGCCTGAAAATGCATGGAAGGCGAGGTAGATATATAGTGTAATAAGCGCAAATACGGGCCATTTCGTCCGGATATATCTAAGGCGTTCCATATCGCTTTATTGAAACGGTTATGGTTAGCATTGTGTTAAGACTCTAGGGTTTCTTTACGGCCTGCGCAATTCGCGTGAGGCATGCTTTGCCCTCTGGGGTTGGCATGAGCATGTAAACATGGGCTAAACCCTCAACAAGGTCGAGTGTAGGCGTAAACCCTGCGTCGTGCATTTTATCGACGCTGCTCATGATATCTGCATGAAGAAGATCTTTATTGGCCGTGAAAACCCATGTTGACGGCAAAGATGTGAGCTCCCCAAAAATAGGACTTATAAGCGGGTCATCAAGGCTTAATTCTCCTGCATGGCGCTTCGCCGCAAGTAAGATTTTATCGCCATCTAACAACTGTTCCTCATCGTGCTGTACCATGTCAGGATTGGTCATGCGTAAATCAATCCAAGGGCAGAGGAGAATAAGTTTATCCGCGGGTGATGTTGATCTAGCGAGGTCTTGTGCCAGAACCATCGCGGCATTGGCACCTGCAGAATCGCCCATAAGGACAATTTTGGAAGGTTTAATCTGCTTTATGGTCTCATCGTAATGCTCGCGTATCCATTCATGGGTGCCCGCTGCGTCAATATCAGGATAGAGCGGGTAATCTGGAGCTATAAGGCTAGCGCCAGATTTACGCGATATTTCGCCCATCATCGGAAAATAGAAATAGGAAAACCCCGCAACAAACCCGCCGCCATGAATATAATATATGAGCGTGTCGTTTCCCGGATATGTCCAAATAGGCTGTCCGCGAAACTCTGAGCCCTCAATGCTGTATTTCTTGCGCAGCCCCTTAGTCGGAGTTGCCGTTGAGCCTCTGCCGGCCTCAAATTGTTTGGCGAGAATTCTCCGCCCGCCAATAAGCTTTAGAATATTGACAAATGTTTTGTGTTTAAAGCTAACTTTTGGGCTTGTTGTGTTCATTGCATCCGCCCGTTGTGAGGTTTTATCGGCCTTTGGGCAAAACGGCGCGTCCAGCGTAATGCGCTGTGGAGCCAAGCTGTTCTTCAATGCGCAGAAGCTGATTATATTTTGCGAGACGGTCAGAACGGGCGAGGGAGCCAGTCTTGATTTGTCCGCAATTGGTTGCGACGGCTAGATCTGCGATTGTTGTATCGGCTGTTTCGCCGCTGCGGTGGCTCATCACGGCGGTAAAGCCTGCGCGGTGGGCCATATCTACGGCGTCCAGTGTTTCGGACAAAGTCCCAATTTGGTTGACCTTGACAAGAATTGAATTCGCTGCTTCTTTTTCAATGCCCGTTTTCAGCCGCTTGGGGTTGGTCACAAAGAGATCATCGCCAACAAGCTGACATGTTTCGCCGATTTTGGCATTTAGGGCCACCCAGCCGTCCCAATCATCTTCATCCATACCGTCTTCGATAGAGATAATCGGATAATTCGCGGCCAAATCAGCTAGATAATCAACCATTTGCGCAGAGGTGAGCGACTTGCCTTCGCCCTTGAGATTATATTTTTTACCATCGTAAAATTCAGTCGCGGCGACGTCCATCGCAAGGAACACGTCTTTGCCGGGCTTATAACCCGCAGCTTCAATCGCGCTCATAATATAATCAAGGGCGTGTTTGGAGCCATCAAGATTGGGCGCAAAACCGCCTTCATCACCGACATTTGTGTTATGGCCATCGGCTTTAAGTTTAGCTTTCAGCGCGTGGAAGATTTCCGCGCCGCACCGCAACGCTTCGGAAAAGGTTTCTGCGCCAACGGGCATAACCATAAATTCTTGAACGTCGATGGGGTTATCGGCATGTTCGCCGCCATTAATGATGTTCATCATCGGCACAGGTAAAACCCGCGCATTTGCCCCGCCAACATAACGGTAAAGCGGTGTCTGCAAAGAATTGGCAACAGCTTTGGCTAGGGCCAAAGAGACACCAAGCATCGCATTCGCGCCAAGACGGCCTTTATTTTCGGTACCGTCAAGATCAATAAGAAGCTGGTCAATGGCCCGCTGATTTTCAGCGTCAAGGCCGTAAAGCGCGTCTGCAATCTCTGTATTTACATTGATAACAGCGTTGCGCACGCCTTTGCCAAGATAACGGGTTTTGTCACCATCACGCAGTTCAACGGCTTCATGCGCGCCTGTTGACGCCCCAGAGGGCACAGCTGCGCGGCCAAAGCCGCCATCAGACAGGCTGATGTCAACCTCAAGGGTTGGATTACCGCGGCTATCTAGGATTTCCCTGGCGAAAATCTCTTCAATTTCTACCATTGGGGGCTCCTTTGCTTAGCGCTTTATCTAATCTTTGGGTGTGAGAACCTGACGTCCACGATACATGCCTGTTTTCAGGTCAATGTGGTGCTGACGACGTAATTCGCCGCTATCCTTATCTTCAACATAGTTGACAGCGGATAGGCGGTCATGCGCGCGGCGCATGCCGCGGCGTGAATTTGAAATTTTACTCTTAGGAACAGCCATCGGGGCCTCCATCTAATAATAATAAAGCGGCCCGAAATGAATTGGACCGCTGATCTGAGGCGCATGTAGCGGATAAGCTCACAAACTTCAAGCGCAATATTGGGCCATATCACAGTCTTTTCTTTAAATCATTTTGGCCTGATTAATAAAAATCCTCCGCATCGGGAACGCGGCCAAAGGCAATTTTAGCCCCCGCATATCCGCCCGGGATTTTGGGGCGCGGTCCTAAATGAATAACGGCTCTTTTGGCATTGCGGTTTAAACCATCCATGACATCGGTGAGCTTTTCCCAATTTCGGCTGTTTTGATCTTCGAATAAGTCGCGCCCGCGCTGTGTTGGCAGGGCAATTTTATGCAACATAACCGAAGCGCTTTGCAGGCGCTTGGGGCGTGTTTCCGACATGCCGCGCTCATAAAGCCTGTGCATGTGACCCAAGAGGCTATGATCATCGCGGCAGGCTGAAAATTGCGTTTCGCCTGACCATCTGATTTTATTTTGGGTTTTAAAGGATACGGACATCGCCGCCGCCGTATAGTTTTCACGGCGCAGACGATTTGCCGCTTTAACGGTTAAAAGCCGCAGACAATCAACGGCGCGTTTGGGGTCTTTAAACTCGCCCGATAGAACGCGGCTATGACCGAACATCCGTCTTTGCGTTGGCGCTTTTTCAATCGGATGCCCGCGCAATTGCGCCCAAAGGCGTTCACCCTCGACATTGCCCCAAATGGCCCGCGCATGTTTAGCCGAAATATGCCAAAAATCTTCCACGCTCATAATGCCCGCCTTGTGAAGGCGTGTTTCCATGCCCGACGAAATACCCGGTAAGTCAGATAATTTTAAATCAAATAATGGGCCGGGCAGGTCTTTTGCGCGCAATGTGACGAATCCATTGGGCTTATCCATTTCCGCGGCAACTTTCGCCAAAAACTGGTTCGGGGCAAGGCCGATAGAGGGCGTGATATAGGGGCCGATATTGCGTTTTAAGCCCGCTTCAATGGCGCGGCCTATGTCGGCGGCTCTTTGCTGCTCATCACCAATCAAGGCGCATTCAACTTCATCAATCGACCAGACTTTTTTTACAGGGACATGGCGATTGACTTCGGCAACAATGCGGTTGTGAATATCGACATAAATATCGGGGCGCGCCACGCGGATAACAATATCGCGCCGCATGGCCCGCGCTTCGGAGACGCGCATCCCCCGCTTAATGCCCGCGCCTTTGGCTATATAACAGCGCGTAATCAACGCAGAATGCTCAGAATCCAAAGCCGTCACGCCAACAGGACGAGCTCTAATGCTTGGATCGAGCTGTTTTTCAACATTAGCAAAAAACGCATCAAAATCGATATAGAGACTAGCGGTGGGGAAATGATTTTGCACACATGATCCTGAGTTCTGACTTAAGAACATAATAAGAACATTTATGCGTGTCGAGGATAAAGTTTTTAAGGCGCAGAATACAAGACGGTTCTGTGCTGCACCCAGAGTCGGATTTTTTAAAAAATCCGCTAAAATCCGCGCGACGGGTTGGTCGGCGGCGGCGCGCCACATAGAAGTGGACAGTCCGCAGAGTCAGATACCCTGATGGATACCAAGTTTAGTCTAAGATGTTTTACAAGGCACTAACCTTGCGGCGGTGATTTTTGTGTAGCGGCCTCTTTGGAAAATCCCACAGTTACGCCCGTACACGATACAATACCAAATATCGCTAAACGTAGTGGTCAGGCCCCGCTACAAAGACCCGGCACAGGCTTGGTCGTAATGTGCTTTTGCAAGTTCACTTGCATCTCGCAAATGAACTAAGCAAATTCACGCAAGCTGCTCAGTCTCACCGTCTCATCCAACAGTAAGTAACGTACTCTTACCTGTCCGTTCAGATGAAAACTTACATCATCGAGGATAGTTTCCCGATGACACAAGAAATATAGGATCATTCCCGTCAGTGAGGATTAATCTCTTTGTTTTTTTGATAAGCGGTTGAAACATCATAAGAATAAATCCTCATATACGAGGATTAACTTTTAAAGTCACACCGCTGCAAGTCATAGACTTGCTCGGTGCCCATATCTAGGAACGTACACACTGAGTGTAGCCCGAGATATGGATACCGGGCGTCTCTTACAGAGCCGCGTCGGTAAGACTTTTTTGAGACAATAAAGCCTCGAAAGAAGACTTCACCTCAGAGGCTTAGTTTAGGCGATTTTAAGACGCTCGCCAATATTTCTTGCAGAGACAAATATCAGTAAAATTAGCGCTTGACTTAAAGTGCGCTTTAAGTGGCAGTGTGTGCGTCCTATTTGAATAATGAGGACTTTTCTATGGAACACTTAGATTCTGATGCGCCTATTGCCTGCTCACTAAATGACGGTGATTTTCGTGAGCGCAGATTATATGCCCGTCAACGGTTAATCCCGAAGGTCACAAAGCTCGAACGGATTAAAAACGGGCTAATCTTCAGCTTTAAGGTTGATGCAAACTTTGTGGATGACGTGAATACGTTTGTCGAACTTGAACGACAATGCTGTGGATTTCTAACCTTCACTATAATTACCGACGAAAATGATCCCTTAAACACGGCCGGACTCAAAATCGAAGGGCCACCAGAAGCAGCGCAGACAATAGAGATGTTTGCACAAGCGGTTGAACCCGCGACTTCTCAAACGTCTGCGGGAAGCTGCAATGACGCCGATAGTGACTGTGGATGCACAGGAATTGGAGATATATTATCATCAGACAATTTCACCGTAAAACGGTGGCTTGACCGCATAAAACGTACTGGTTGGTCTGGCGTCATCATGGGCGGCTTAGCTATTTTGGCTTGTGAATTACCTATTCTACTGGCGGCGTTGGGGCTAGGAGGTCTTAGTGCTGGCGCTATGGCACTAAAGCCTCCACAGGTCGTGGAAACGATTGCGATCATTACGGCCATGCTAGGCGCTCTTTGCCTGATTGTTCTGTTCGCTAGTAAAGTCGTTCTAAGACGCAAGCACGCAGTATGAGAAAGACTCTCATTGTTTTCATATTGGCATTTGCTCCGCCGGCTTGGGGACAAACATCAAGTATTATAGGTCATTGGGAGCATTCTGATGGAGACCGCCGTGTCGAGATTACCGATTGTGGCGACGGAACGCCCTGTGGGCACATAACATGGATTGATGCCGTGAATGATGAAGAAACGTCGGATCGTTTTAATCCGGACCCTACAAAGCGGTCTCGTCCTCTCGTCGGTATTCCTGTCTTATGGGGATTTCAGCAAACTAAAAAGGGCTGGAAAGGCGGGCGTGTTTATGATTGGTCATGCGGAGACACACTCGGCTCACGCTTGCGTCTTGAAAATCCTGAAACGCTTAAGGTTAAAGGGTGTTTCGGCCCAATCTGCATGACTCAAAAATGGCACCGCGTCGCGCAAACGCAATCAACTATTCATAACGGAGATTAGTCATGAAAATTGGAGACGTATCCACAAAGCTAGGAATTCCCGCTTCAACCATCCGTTATTATGAAAAGGCCGGATTGATCGATCCTCCGCTTCGCATTTCAGGGCGGCGCGAATTCGACGAGAAAGCTATCTTTGCGCTGGAGTTTGTTCGCTTATCGCAAACTGCTGGGTTCACCATAGCAGAAACGAAATCTCTTCTTGAATCTTATGCCTTTGATAATAGCGAGAGCGGCGCTTGGCGGGAAATAGCGGCACAAAAGCAGGCGGATGTCCAATCAAAGATACAAGCCCTACAGCAGGTTGACACCATTCTGTCTGAACTTCTTTCCTGTCAGTGCGCCACCTTAATCGATTGCGTCAAAATTGGCCTGTCCCGTAAACTTGGGGGTCGTAATGCTGGGCACTGAGTTGTTTGGCATCATTGCCATCACTATCATGGTTGGGGCCTATGCCATGGAAAGTCGCCATTCTCACTGGATCGGTGTCTTTGCGGTGGGCTGTTTCATGGCAGCTACTTACGCGTATTTTATTGGATCTTATCCATTCTTCGTCGCTGAGGGAGTGTGGACGGTCATCGCGGCTAGACGTTGGCTTCGGATGCGTAAGAAAGAAATGATGTGACTTATGGGGCTTTATAATCGCTATATCCTGCCGTGCTGTATTGATATGTCTTGCGGTGCTAAAGCCGTCACAAAGCTACGTCAGAAAGTTGTGCCTTTGGCCAATGGGGTGGTTGTGGAAATCGGGATTGGGTCAGGGCAAAACCTGCCGCACTATAATCCGAACAAAGTCTCAAAAATCATCGGCGTCGATCCAAATGAGTATATCTGGAAGCGCAGCGCAAAGCGGCGAGCTGCCAGTCCGATCGATATTGTCCGGATTGGCTTATCAGGTGAAGATATTCCACTAGGTAATAGTAGCGTTGATACAGTGGTCTGCACCTATACGCTCTGCTCGATTCCCGATCCAGTAAAAGCGCTTTTAGAAATGCGGCGTATCCTAAAGCCAGGTGGTAAGGTTTTGTTTTCCGAACATGGCATGGCGCCCGATGTAGATGTCGCGAAATGGCAAAGCCGAGTTGATCCAATCTGGAAGAAAATCGCAGGAGGGTGTCATACGGGCCGCGATATACTGGAACTATTCCGCCAAGCAGATTTGAAAATTGATGCGCTCAATGAAAAGTATATTCCTGGGCCGAAAGTATTCAGCTATAATTATTGGGGCGCAGCGGGTTGAGCGGCCTTCTTTGGGCGACTTAAGCCTCTGACCTTGCGTCCCTCAGCCCCCCATAGCAGAATATATCTACCCTCTACTCCTCCCGAAAACTGAAAATAGACATGCCTCTGGCGCGCTCGTCAAAGCTTAGGGATTTGTTGAGGGGGGCGTGGGCGCGTTGGCGGCAATGGGGGCGCTCGCACAGGTAACAATTGACGCCGATGGGTGTGGGATTAGGGGTCTCTAAATTATAATTTTGGGCATAGGTGAGGCGGGGCGCATAGGCGATGTCGCAGCCTAGGCCAATGGCGAGCTTTTGGGCTGGGGCGTTAAATGTCCCGTCCGAGCGGCTAACCATTTTGGCAATCGAGAAATAGGTTGTTTCGTCTGGCAGCTGTATCATCTGGCTAATCGTGGTGCCGGGCGTTTGGAAACATGCGTGAATATTCCAAAGCGGACAGGCCCCGCCAAATTGCGAGAAGTGAAACCGGCCTGCGCTAAAGCGTTTAGAGACATTGCCCGCCACATCAATGCGGACAAAAAAGAACGGGATGCCGCGCGCCTCTGGTTTTTGCAGCGTGGTGAGGCGGTGCGCGGTTTGTTCAAAGCTTGTCCCGAAACGATGGCCCAAAAGATCGACATCATATTTGATGCTTTCAGCTTCTTTGAGAAAGCGCGAATAGGGCATAAGGGTTGCGGCGGCGAAGTAATTGGCAAGGGAGGTGCGCATCAAGCCTTCGGCTTCGCGCCCGGGAAGGGCGGCGGTTTTGACAATTTCGTCGATAAGCTCGCGCTGTTCAAGCATGCCGATCTGAAAAGCGAGCTGAAAGCGCCGCCCTGATTGGCGCAGGAGCTCGGAGAGGTTGATGCGTTTTGAGTGGCGATCATAATAGCGCAGCATTTGGGGCATAATATCAATAGGCACGATGCGTACGCTTAGATCATGTTTGTCTTTGAGGCGCTCAGTCAGGGCAGCATGGGGTTCACGCTTGGTTAGGCCCAATTCGTCGGAAAGACTTTCGGAAGCAGCATCGAGGCGCGGGAAGAAGTTTTTCTGCTCATGAATAAAGCGGCGCACGGTTTCGACGGCTTCAGCGGATTGTTCAAGCAGCTCGACCTTATCCCTATCGACGGCCATATCGGTGTTGCGGCGCGATAAATCCCGGTGCTTGCCATAGAGTTTAAGCATCGCCTTTGCGGCATTGGGGCTTATATTGACGAGGTCTTCTGCTTCGTTTTTGGAAATGGATGTGCCTTTGAATAAAGGATCGCGCAGGACTTCGTAGATTTCGGCGACAAGATGCGCGTCGCCTGCGCCCGTAAACTCGCTAATGTCAAAATCATAGATTTCCGCCATTTTTAGCAAAACTTTGGCGGAGAGCGCCCGTTGATTGCGTTCCATCAGGTTTAGGTAAGATGTTGAAATGCCTAGGTCTTCTGACATGCGCGCCTGTGTGAGACCCAGCGTTTGGCGAAAGCGGCGCAGGCGCGGGCCAATCAATAATTTCTCTTCTTTTTTGCTCATAAAATTTTACTCATGAAATTTACAACATTTACAAAAACTACATAAAACGTATTACATTTTTGACAAAAATACCTATAATTTACAATTACTTATAGCCTAATAAATATATTTGTAAATATAGTATGCCTAGTTTCAATAATGGAGTTAGCCATGAATATTGCCGCCGCCAATACAGACCAACCTATCCCGCGTCACCGCGTGCTTGCCAAGGTCGTGGGGAAGACTGCGGCGCGCTATGATGAGGTGCTTACACCAGATGCCTTGCTGTTTTTGGCAGACCTTGAACGCCGTTTCGGGCCGCAGCGCCGGATTTTGTTAGAAAACCGCCGTTTGCAGCAAGAGCGCTTTGATGACGGGGAGTTCCCGACACAGCCGCCAGAGACAGCACATATTCGCAATAGCATGTGGGAAGTCGATCCGTGTCCGCCTGCGCTTCAAGACCGCCGCGTAGAAATTACGGGGCCTGTTGACCGTAAGATGATGATCAATGCACTGAATTGCGGCGCAAAAATGTTTATGGCGGACTTTGAAGATGCCTCCAGCCCGACCTTTGCCAATATGATTGAGGGTCAAATCAACATGTTTGATTATGCGCGGGGGGATTTGTCCTTAACAACAGAGAAGAAATCCTATGCGCTAAATGAGCAAACCGCGACGATGTTAGTGCGTCCGCGCGGCTGGCATTTGGAGGAAGCCGGTATCACAGTTGACGGTAAGCCCATGTCGGCCAGCCTTGTCGATTTCGGTCTTCACTTTTTCCATAATGGGAAGTTATTAGCCGATAGCGGGCGCGGGCCATTTTATTACCTACCAAAAATCGAGAGCTATCAAGAAGCGCGTTTGTGGAATGATGTTTTCAATTTTGTTCAGGCCGTTCGCGATGTTCCCAATGGTACGATCAAAGCGACAGTGCTTATCGAGACCTTGCCTGCCGCCTTTCAGATGGATGAAATTCTCTATGTCTTACGCCGTCATATTACGGGTCTGAATTGCGGTCGCTGGGATTATATCTTTAGCTACATCAAAACCCTGCGCAATCATAAGCAGTTCCTTCTGCCTGACCGTGCCCAGGTCGGCATGGACCGTGATTTCCTTTCGGCCTATGCCTCGCGTCTCGTCGAGACCTGTCATAAACGCCGTGCCCATGCGATGGGCGGCATGGCGGCGCAAATTCCGGTTAAAAATGATGAAGAGGCGAATAAAGCCGCCTTTGGCAAAGTGCGCAGCGATAAAGAGCGTGAAGCCAAGCTTGGCCATGACGGTACATGGGTTGCCCATCCTGACTTGGTGCCTGTGGCGATGGAGGTCTGTGACGCTGAAATGCCGTCTAAGCACCAAATCCACAAAAAGCGTCAATTTCCGCGCATCACGGATGAAGCCATGCTCTCACCCCATAGCGGAAGCGTAACAGAAGCTGGGGTACGCACGAATATCGAGGTTGGCATTCGCTATATTGCGGCGTGGCTTTGCGGGCGCGGGGCCGTGCCCATCCATAATCTGATGGAAGATGCGGCCACGGCTGAGATTTCCCGTAGCCAGATATGGCAATGGTTGGCGCACGGGGCCAATGTTGAGATGGAAGGCGGGTTTAAAGAAACCCTCTCAACGCGCCTATTTGAACGCATTTTCAACGAAGAAATTACCAAGCTTAAATCAGAGCTCGGCGAAGCTGGCTATATCGCGGGACGTTTCCCCGAAGCGGCCGATATTTTCACCCAGACAGCGACGGCGCAAGTCCTGCCTGAATTCCTAACTATTCCTGCGTACTCAATCCTGGAGGATTAAATGACTTATTCACAAACACTCAAAGCACTTGAAAAAAGATACCCGAACGGGGCGCCCGCAGGGATTAATCTCGAAGATCTTGCGCAATTAAAAACGCAAAACACATTCGAGACCCATCTTGATATTGCCAAAGCTATGGCCACTGTCATGCGCGCCGATATGGCCCGCTATGATAATGATAGCAGCAAGTTCACACAGTCACTCGGCTGTTGGTCTGGTTTCCATGCCATGCAAATGATGCGCGCGATCAAGCGTCAAAAAGGTACGCTGGATGGCTCTTATGTCTATCTCTCAGGCTGGATGGTTGCGGGCCTTCGCAACCGTTTTGGCCATCTACCTGATCAGTCTATGCATGAAAAGACCTCTGTAGTTGATCTCATCCAAGAGATTTACACATCTCTGCGCCAAGCCGATGAAGTCGAACTTAATGATCTGTTCGCTGAGCTAAAAGCAGCGACTAATCAAAAAGACAAAGATGCTATTATCGCGAAAATCGACGCCCATGAAACATATGTCCGTCCGATTATCGCGGATATTGATGCTGGCTTTGGTAATGTTCACGCGACGTATTTGCTCGCCAAAGAAATGATCAAGGCGGGGGCCTGTTGTCTGCAAATTGAAAACCAAGTCTCGGACGCCAAGCAATGTGGTCACCAAGATGGTAAGGTGACGGTGCCGCGCGAAGATTTCGTTGAAAAGCTCCGCGCTTGCCGCATGGCCTTTGAAGAGCTTGGTGTTGATGACGGCGTTATCGTCGCGCGTACCGATTCCCTCGGTGCGGGCCTGACGCAGAAAATCCCAGTTTCCAAAGAAGTCGGCGATGCGGCTTATGAATATACCAAATGGCTCGAAACCGAAGCTGTCTCGGACATGAATCCGCTAACCGAAGGTGATGTTGCGCTTTATATTGACGGCGAGCTTCGCAAGCCTGTGCGCCTCCCAAACGGTCTTTATAAATTCAAAGACGGCACAGGCGAAGACCGCGTTGTTGAAGATTGTATTTCGTCCTTAAATGATGGCGGTGCTGACCTCCTCTGGATTGAAACAGCCACGCCGAATGTGGCTCAAATCGCTTCCATGGTGGCCCGTGTGCGTGAGAAAGCGCCGCACGCCAAGCTGACTTATAATAACAGCCCCAGCTTTAACTGGACGCTTAACCTGCGTAAGCAAGTACGCGAAGACTGGATTGAAAGCGGTAAAATTTCTGCGGGTGATTATCCTGATAATACGCAGCTTATGTCAGCGGCATATGATGAAGACAAACTTGGCCTCGAAGCGGATGCGCGTCTTCAAGCTTTCCAAACCGATATTGCCCGCGAAGCTGGCGTGTTCCACAACTTGATTACGCTACCAACTTTCCACGGCACCGCCAAGGTTATGAATGATTTGTCTGAAGGCTATTTCGGAGATCAGAAAATGCTAGCTTACGTCAAAAACATTCAACGCGAAGAAATTCGCACGAATGTCTCTGCGGTGAAACACCAGCACGAAGTTGGGTCAAATCTCGGCGATGACTTTAAAGAGATGACAGGCGGCGAACGCGCGCTTAAAGCGGGCGGTGAGCACAACACAATGAATCAATTTGAAAATGCCGCCTAGGCGAAATAACTCCAAACCTTCCCCCAATTAGGTGGAGTATGAAAGGCTGGCGAAGGAAACTTCGTCAGCTTTTTATGTATAAGATACAGTCCTTACGTCCCTAAAGCGCGTTAACCCGTGCAAAGGTTTTTGTCATAATTTCTAATTCACTAGACGGGTTTTTAGGTAAGGCCTTTTTGTAACTTTCACCATTCAGTTTAAACGCCTTGGGGACAGTTTCAGAGAAATCTACGTGGCTAAACCCAATGCGGAAATCAGAAAATTCGCGTTCATCTTTTGCGTTTTCGATAATAAGATGCACGCCCGTAACGCGCGTATCTTTTTTATAGGCTTCAAAAATTGCTTTGGTTTCTTCTTTTGTGCCTTCCAATATCGTTAGAAAAACACCTTCATTAAAGAGAGAAACACCGGTTAAACCATGCGATGCACAAGTTTCGCAGGCAAGCCTAGCGTCAGAAACATCGATTTCAGCATTTTCTTTTTTACGGAAGCCTGAAAATATCATTTGTGAAACCATTGTGGAGCCCAGTTTTAATAATCTTAAGTCCCACAATATCTGTATCCCTACGCAGAGATATTTAAAATAAGGCTAAACGACGAGGCTAATGTTTCGTAAATTTTGATAAAAATGATGCTGTAAAATTTTACGGCTTAGACTTGCCCGTCTTGTTGCTATGGCCCATAACCCATCTGCCGAGGGGCATCTTTAATTTGTTATATCAAATCAAAGATTGAGACGCACCCTTTGAACTTGATCCGGTTAATACCGGCGCAAAGGACGGACATGAAATTAAAGGCTGTCATTATTGGGGCTACCATAACGGGCTTTGCAAGCGCGGCACTCGCGCATGACGCCCCATCTTGTCAGACATCGCGTTATGTTGAGACAGATTATACGATCTGTAAATTTGATCCCAGTCATGATGATATACGCCAGTTTTTACGCGATGAAGACGGCGACATCTTAGGCAGCTTTGAAGCCGTAAACGCTCAGCTCGCTAAATCAGGAGAACAGCTGATCTTCGCCATGAATGGCGGTATGTATCACAAAGACCGCGCGCCGGTTGGTCTGTACCGTCAAGATGGTGAAACCATTGCCAAAATTCAGACCAAAGCCAGCTCAGGTAATTTTGGACTTTTACCTAATGGCGTTTTTTACAATCATCAAGGTCAGTTCGGCGTTAGCGAAACCAAAGCCTTTACGCAAAAAAGCGTCTTTCCAGATAATGCGACACAATCGGGTCCGATGTTGGTCATTAATGGCAAGCTGCATCCAAAATTTAATAAAGGTTCAGCGTCGAAGAAAATCCGAAACGGCGTGGGCCAGACTAAGACCGGCGAGATCGTTTTTGTGAAATCCGACACGCCCGTAAATTTTTATGACTTTGCAAGCTTGTTTAAAGATCAGCTTAAAACGCCTAACGCGCTTTATCTGGACGGCGTTATCTCGCGGGTCTATTCGGCTGAGCTGGGGCGTAATGATTTTGGCGCGCAAATGGGTCCGATTATTGGCGTTGTGAAACCCAAAGGTCAAACTCAGTCGCACGCGCAATATATCGCCAATGAAGCTGTGCTGATTACCCATGGCGATTCCAAAATTATGTTTGACCCCTTGCCGCTCTCTGGCTTTGGGGTTTATCCCGAACCATCATTTGCGGATACGGCCAAGATGATGTCAGGGCAGGGCGAGTATGCAGGCGTTGATGCTGTGTTTATCAGTCACGCCCACCGCGACCATTTTTCATCGGCCAAGATGATTGCCTATTTGACAAGCAATCCAGATGTGCGCCTTGTTGCGCCAAAACAAGCGCTTGAGATGATGCAAGCAGACAAGAGCTGGGATGAAACGCTGCAAAGCCGTATGACCATAATTGATATGGAAGCGGGCGACGCGGCTAAAGACATTACAATCGGAGATATCAAAGCGAGCGCTGTTCGTATTCCCCATGCAGGTTGGCCAGCGCCCAAGCGCGCCGCGGTCCAGAATATGGTTTACCGTGTCACGCTTGATGACGGCGTAACCGTCATCCATATGGGCGATGCCGATCCGCGCCGCCAACACTTCATCCCCCATAAAACACATTGGGAAGCCAAACGCACAGACACAGCCTTTCCGCCATACTGGTTCCTGACATCTGCGGCGGGGCGTTACATCCTTGAAAACGAGATGAATGTCGCAAAGTCCATTGGCATTCACGTTCCGCTTGAAATACCAGATGATTTGAAAAATAGCGGGCAAGATTATTTTTCCGAGAGCGGCGAAACGCGGGAGCTTGGGGAGTGATGAAAGCCTTTCGATATTTTACCATAGCCTTAGGCCTGCTCAATATGTTGGGTGAGGTTTATCGCTCTGTGGGCGATGGGCGACATATCATGTTCGTGCTTGATGATACTTTCCTTGGTTTGGCCCTCATTTTTTCGGCGCTCTGGTTTACAAAAGATACACCTCCAAGGCGGGCCTTTTTTGCCGCATCTTGGGGCGCAGCTGCGGGGGGCATTTATGGGAGCTTCTTTTCTAAGCTTCTAGCTGAAGACCCTATTAATTCAGGCAATCTTAATCCCACCTTCCTAACCGCCTTTTTGGGCGTCTTCTTTTTAATCTCAATCCTCGGCGTAATTCTCGCCATTCGTCTGCCTTATGGAGATGAGACATGAAAAAAGTAGATGTGCAGGGAATTATTGAAGCGGGACACCCAAAGGACTTTTCTCGTAATTTATCGGAGTGGGTTTTTTGGGATATGAGTTTTTCGAAAAGCAAATCCTCAGGTCTTATTTTGCCATCTGGCGAAGAAGTTACAACTACATGGTCAGATGCATGTGGGAAAGTACTACTTTTAGCCTCCGAAAGAAATCGACCGTTAAACATTATGCTTGAAGCTCCACTTTCTTTTTCATTCAAAATGGGAAACCCTATTCGGCGCAACTTTGAACCAGTAAATTATGAATGGTATAGGAATGCAGGCGCTGGATTGGCATGGGGTGCAGGCTTGTTCTTATTAGAGATTTCAAAAGTAGCACGATCAAAAGTTTACCTATTTGAGGCGTTTATTACTAACGCAAATAAGACACGAACAAATACTCGAAAAGATAATCACATTAGAGACGCTAGATTAATGGCTAGACATGTGAGTAATGACAATACAGAACTTTTAACAAATACAACTCTACCAAATTCTATGATTGAATCTTCGACAAAACGGTTTGGACTCGATTTTGGAATACCACCAGTATTAAAAGCTGATAAGGACACCTCCCATGAATAAACCCATCGACCAATCTGAGTTTCAGACCCCCGAAGTGACCTCGGGCGCGCTGCCATCTTCCTCCAAAGTCTATACCGCGCCTGAGGCGGACCCGACTTTGCGCGTGCCGCATCGTTTGGTGCATTTGCATGAAAGCGCAGGGGAGCCTGATGTGCCTGTCTATGACACCTCTGGCCCTTATTCCGATCCTGATATTACGATTGATGTCGAAAAGGGTTTGGCCCGTCCGCGCACGGCGTGGGTGCTGGAGCGCGGCGGCGTTGAAGAATATGAAGGGCGCGATGTAAAACCCGAAGATAATGGCGGGGCGAGCGGGAAATATCTCGCGCGGGAATTCCCGATCAAGAATAAACCTCTGCGCGGTAAACCGGGCGAAATGGTCACGCAATATGAATTCGCTAAAGCGGGTATCATCACCAAAGAGATGATCTATATCGCCGAGCGTGAAAATCTGGGCCGTAAGCAAATGGTGGACGGGGCGCAGGCCCGCGTTGAGGCAGGGGAGAGCTTCGGCGCGGAAATTCCCGCCTTTGTCACGCCCGAATTTGTTCGCGATGAAATCGCGAGAGGCCGCGCTGTTGTGCCTGCCAATATCAATCACCCAGAGCTGGAGCCGCAAATCATTGGCCGTAATTTCCTTGTAAAAATCAATGCCAATATCGGCAACTCCGCTGTCGCGTCTTCGGTGGAAGAAGAAGTCGATAAGATGGTCTGGGCCACGCGCTGGGGCGCGGATAATGTCATGGACCTCTCCACCGGCCGTAACATTCACAATACCCGCGAATGGATTATTCGTAACTCGCCCGTGCCCATCGGGACTGTGCCGATTTACCAAGCCCTTGAGAAGGTCAACGGCGTCGCCGAAGACCTGACTTGGGAGGTTTACCGCGACACCCTGATCGAGCAATGCGAGCAGGGGGTTGATTATTTCACCATCCATGCGGGCGTGCGCCTCGCCTATATTCACCTGACCGCAAACCGCGTCACGGGCATTGTCTCGCGCGGCGGCTCTATCATGGCGAAATGGTGCCTCTCCCATCATAAGGAAAGTTTCCTCTACACTCATTTTGAGGATATTTGCGACATCATGCGCGCCTATGACGTGACCTTCAGCCTCGGCGATGGCTTGCGTCCTGGCTCTGTGGCTGATGCCAATGACCGCGCGCAATTTGCTGAACTTGAAACTTTGGGCGAGTTGACTAAAATTGCTTGGGCCAAAGGCTGTCAGGTTATGATCGAAGGCCCCGGCCATGTGCCGATGCACAAGATCAAAATCAATATGGATAAGCAGCTTAAGGAATGCCACGAAGCGCCCTTCTATACGCTTGGGCCACTGACCACAGATATCGCGCCCGGCTATGACCATATCACAAGCGGCATTGGCGCGGCGATGATTGGCTGGTTTGGTACCTCCATGCTCTGCTATGTCACACCCAAAGAGCATCTAGGCCTGCCCGACCGTGATGACGTTAAAGTCGGCGTGATTACCTATAAGCTCGCCGCCCATGCCGCCGATTTGGCCAAAGGCCACCCCGCCGCGCAGCTGCGTGATGATGCGCTGTCCCGCGCGCGTTTTGAGTTCCGCTGGGAGGATCAATTCAACCTCTCCCTCGACCCTGAAACGGCGAAAAATTTCCACGACCAAACCTTGCCCAAAGACGCACATAAGGTCGCGCATTTCTGTTCGATGTGCGGGCCAAAATTCTGTTCCATGAAAATCACCCAGGACGTCCGCGATTATGCAGACGGGCTGACGGATAACGAAAAAGCCGCGCTCTATCCCGCCGACGCGCAAGCTGGCATGGATGAAATGAGCGAGAAGTTCAAAGATATGGGCGGACAGATTTATTTGAATGCCAAAGGCGAGGTGAGGGAGCCGATTGATTAGAAGCTATGTATACTGACGTTATAAAGTTTAGGGATCCATTTTCGCCAATCGCATCAATACTGGGTGTTATTGTCATGTGGCTTCTCTCCTATGCATTAATTCAAGGCTATGTTGAAAACGGTAGAAGTTTAGTGGCCTTGATATGTATAATCTTACTTCATTTTATCATTGTACCTGTGGGTCTCTTTTTTCTGGCTATGGTATTTAACCCGCCAATGTCGACCTTGAGTGCTGATGGGGTTAAAGTGAAGATGTTTCCGCGAACACGGTTTTACAAATGGTCCGAAGTAAAAGGCGATTTGAAAATTTCAAATATGCCGGGTTGGCCAAAATTTACGAACATTCATTTTATTGCATTTGGTCAATATTGTAACGAAACATATTTAGTACCTCTTCATTTTTTCGCAAAGCGGTCTAGAGTTTTAGAGACAGTAAACTCCTATAGAGAGGCGGCTCTCAAAGATAAGTCGATAAACCAGCCATGATCACAGCTTACACCGCCAATACGCCTAATGGCGTGAAACTGACCCAAAACTCACGGCGCAAAATCAACCATCGATAAATACCACGCTTTCTTCGCGGCTTCTTCTTCGGCTTTGATGCGGTCAAATATGGCGAGTATTTCGGCTTCCATTCTTGCGCGCTCTTCGGGTGAGGGCGGGGGCATATCTTCATAGCGCGTATATTGCGGCTTGCTTTGCGGTTGCTCGCCTTCCAGCTTGGCCAGCCGCGCTTTCTCTATGGCAAGCTTCGTTGCGGTGAGTTCGTCTTGGACGGATAGGGGGGCAGGTGATATTTTTGGGTCACGGGGCATATATGTCTTTCTTAAGTTGGAAATGTGATTGTGAAAAAGCCATGCGTCACCGCTAGCTGCCCATCGCGTGGCAGCAGGAATTGATGACAATCATTAAAAGGACTGTCCGCGTGGCAGGTATCCGCGACGGATACCGAAATGTTTAGTTTGTTTTACGCAGTTACCCACCACGCGGCGATGATTTTTGAATGAGGGCCTCTTAATCGCTGAGTTACCGCGGTACGATGACTGTCGTCACCTGACGGCACAGCTTGGGCCTATCACCTCACAAAGATCCGGCACAACTGTGCGCGTTATATGTATTTGCTGCGTTCATTGCATCTCACAATAATCGCAACCAATACAGTTACACAGTGCTCAATCTCATCGTCCCCAAATCCAGTAAGCAACGTCTTACCTGTCCTGTGATGCGGGGAACTATTTTGAGGGCGGGCAAATCATTTGATCCAGTGAATCAAATGACCGTCCGCAAAATAGTTTGAAGTATAAGGCGGAGCCTTATTCATCTAAACTACCTCAATATCAAAGCCAAATTCTTGCTCTCCTCTTGTTATGAACAGAGCCTGTCTCTGAACTTCAATGATGTCAGATTACATCAGGATTGAGAGGCGAGGATTGAAATGACCGATTATTTTATAAGCTCTTGAAAAAACAGGGGAATATATTTTGATAAGTGAGGATTAATCTCTAAGCGTCCATAAACGCCCAACAACGGCTGCTGGTAATGTTTGGTAAACGAACGGTAGGTGGGAATAGATTGCGGTTTTCATGCTACTAGACTAGCATCTTATCGGGAAAAGGGCAGTTAGCGTGTGACAAAGCTGCAGAAGGTAGGTTTATGAAACGGAAAGGGGTTTTTTTAGCTGTCGGCCTGACGGCTATATTGCTTGCTCTGGCGGGTTTTCACACACGTTCGCCCGAAAGCACATTTGAGACTGATAATGATACGTTTCCTGTTCCCGACATTAAGCCAGCTATCACTGACACAGGGAAAGAGCCTGACACGCCGTTAAGTTTTAACGATTTTGACACCTCGGAATATGGCGAAATATCGGATGAAATGAAAATAGCGTTATGGGTGGCAAAAGTTGACATGAAACCTATGTCGGAAAAAGTAGATGCGATAGTTAAATCCTCACAGGAAAGCTCAGCAGAGCTCATAAAACAGCTAGAGGATATGGGACGCGCAGACGCCTTCGCATACCTACGTAGTCAATTAGATTACTTTAATGTTTTTCATAACACGGATGTCATGGGGGAGAATGAAGAGCAAAAAGAGGATGTCAGAAATACTTTGAGGGACAATCTCGCGATTGACATGACGAGCTGGGGTTTGGATCAGACACGTGCTGAGAAACTTCAGAGTCTTAAATATAACGTAGCTGAGGGCGGGAAAAGGGCGTTCTCATTGGAAGGTACTGTGAAAGATTTCATTGCCTTATCCAAAAACGCAAAGTTCGGTTTAGATGATCACGGCAGGGAATGCTTATTTTTCACCTCTAGCTATGTGAAACAGTACCGGGAGAAAGTTCATGGCTACGACATTGAGACTTTATTTGGCCCATATTGCGTTTATCGCAACAACCGCTTCGAGTCTTCCTATGATCCTTTTGGTCTGAATCAAAGTTATGATAAAAGTGAACTCGAAGACTTAATTAAAGAATTTCACCAATAGGCGGATGTTGAAATCTGTAAAATTATGACCTTGGTCGGAACGGCTTTGTATTCGACCATAGAAGCCGAAACTGAGTGTCTTAAAATCGCCCAAACTAAGCCGCTCGCACTTATCAATATTTGTCTTCGCTTAATCTTTCTTTTTCAAGAAATCCGAGGCGCTTGAGCGTGAGCCGCTGCTGCTGCTTTGATTTTGACGGGCCTGTTTTAGGCGGTCGAGAGGGCTAATCGCTTCTGGCGTACGCGTGGATTGTTGAGACTGGCTATGGTCTTGCGCATGTGATTGTGCGTGTGCCGCGTCTCTGGCTTGAGCTTGGGCTTGGGCCTGAGCTTGAGCTTGAGCATTAGCTGCCGCCTGCGCATCTGACTGAGATTGCGATTGATTTTGTTGTTGACCTTGGTCTGAGGCATTGTTTTGCTGACCCTGCTGACCCTGCTGACCCTGCTGACCCTGCTGACCCTGCTGACCCTGCTGACCCTGCTGACCCTGCTGACCCTGCTGACCCTGCTGACCCTGCTGA